>NZ_JACJFM010000001.1 GCF_014164585.1 Oceanospirillum sediminis
TCTGCAGGTCCCCGGCTCAGTGCTTCATAAGCAAAAATAGACTGACCTCTGGCCCCGATGATAGGCTGAAAAAATGTATTAATCTTCTGATCTTCAATGATCTGAAAAAGATCAATGGACTGACCCATAGACTTGTAACCCCTGACGACCTCGTATGTATATACACACGTATTACGGCCTATTACACCAGGGATAAATGACAGAATTGCTACAACAACAAGAAATTGAGCAATTAGTCCAGGAAAAGCAGTTATCTTTAACCTGCGACACTGCCGGAAGCGGCTTTCGGATCAGTAAAGGTCCAGCACAGCCGATACCAGTTTCGCAGAGAAATAAATACTGGCAACAAACAGAATTAGCCAACTACCAGAAAAAAGAAAAGCAGCCTGAAAGCTGCTTTTCTTATGACCGGTTTATTCAGTTACACTGGATAAATCAGGCTTTGTAGGGATCACGTAAAACAATTGTCTCTTCGCGATCAGGGCCGGTTGATACGATATCAATCGGAGCACCAACCTGTTTCTCCAGGAAGGTAATGTAGTCACGGGCTGCCTGAGGCAGCTCTTCCAGTGTTTTAGCACCTACTGTCGACTCAGACCAGCCTGGCAGCTCAACATAAACCGGTTCAACGTCACCAAATGCAGATGCATCAACCGGCAACTCAACCTGAGTACCATCTTCCAGTTTGTAATGCGTACAAACTTTGATGGTTTCCAGACCATCCAGGACATCCAGCTTAGTCAGACAGATACCTGAGATAGAGTTCACCTGAACGGAATAACGCAGTGCTACAGCATCAAACCAGCCACAGCGGCGGGCACGACCAGTTGTCGTACCGAACTCATGGCCTTTCTCTGCCAGATGGCTACCACAGTCATCAAACAGTTCTGTAGGGAAAGGACCCGAGCCTACACGAGTGGTATATGCTTTAGTAATACCCAGAATATAATCCAGATACAGAGGACCAAAACCTGAACCTGTTGCCGTACCACCTGCAGTAGTATTTGAACTGGTCACAAAAGGATAGGTACCGTGGTCGATATCCAGCAGCGAGCCCTGAGCACCTTCAAACATAATGTGATCACCGTTCTTACGGTACTCATGCAGCAGGCTGGTCGCATCACACACCATAGGGCGCAGTTCTTCAGCCATTTCCAGTGCTTCTTTCAGCACTTCATCGGCATTAACCGGCTCTTCCTTATAGTAGTTCTCCAGCATAAAGTTGTGATAAGCGATCACTTCACGCAGCTTAGGTTCGAAGACCTCAGGGTTCATCATATCGCCCAGACGCAAACCACGACGTGCAACTTTATCTTCGTATGCCGGACCAATACCACGACCTGTGGTACCAATCTTATTGACACCACGTGCCGCTTCTCGAGCCTGATCCAGACGTACATGGTACGACAGAATCAGAGGACAGGCAGAGCTCAGACGCAAACGATCGCGTACTGGCACATGACGGTCTTCCAGCATACGAATCTCTTTTAACAGAGCATCCGGTGCCAGAACCACACCGTTACCAATAATACAGGTAACGTTTTCACGCAGGATACCTGATGGAATCAGGTGCAGTGCCGTTTTCTCGCCATTTACAACCAGAGTGTGGCCCGCATTATGGCCGCCCTGAAAACGTACAACCGCAGCAGCTGACTCTGTCAACAGATCAACTACCTTACCTTTACCTTCATCACCCCACTGGGTGCCCAGTACTACGACGTTTTTACCCATTACTCTTTCTCATTCAGTAGAACTCTGGCTGTCAGACAGCCGTGCCCATAAAGACGGATTTAAAAGATCCGGTTAATTGGTTCAACAACCCACTGGCCGTCGTCTTTTCTGACCAGCTCGCTGTCACACCCCATTTCTGAGGCACTGATATCCTGTCCCGGCATCGCATAAACCACACGAGTACCTTCACTGCGTAGGGCACGAACAGTGCACAGCAGCTCCTCATCATCACTGAAACCCGCCGGGGCCAGTACACCACTGACAGGGTCATTGTCCTGAAGTAACCTGGACAGAATTTTCAGATCCGCACTGAAACCGGTTGCCGGTCTGGCCCGGCCAAACACCTTACCGGTTTCGTCATAACGACCACCCTGGGCAACAGGGTGACCATATCCCGGAATATAGGCGGCAAATACCATTCCGGTGTGGTAGTTAAAACCACGCAACTCCGCCAGATCAAAGTTGATCTCAACGTTGTGATACTGCTCCTGAATAATACGTACGGTCTGCTCAATATTATCCAGAGCAGTCAACACAGAAGCCGGAGCATCAGCCAGTTCAGCTCGCGCCCGAACCAGCACACTGGCGTCACCATTAAGGCGGGACAGTCGTGAAATCATACCTTGCAGAGACTCATTAGCAATATCTCTTACAACTATTTGATCAATTTCCGCATATGCCTTATGCAGAATAGCATCAAACAATTGTTTCTCCTGATCATCCGTCAGCCCTGCTTCACTGATCAGAGCCCGATAAATACCAACATGTCCGATATCCAGATAGACTTTTTCAGCTCCAGCCGTCCCCAGAGCAGACAACATTAACCCAAGAATTTCGCTATCACTTTCAACGCCATCGTGTCCGAACAGCTCAGCGCCTACCTGCATAGGACTTCTTGAGCCCAGCATATTACCGGATTTGGTTCTGAGTACATTAGCACAGTAACAGAAGCGAGCAGCCCCCTGACGCTGCATGGAGTGAGCATCCATACGTGCCACCTGAGGGGTAATATCAGCGGCAATACCCATCAGACGGCCAGTCAGCTGATCGGTAATTTTAAACGTCTGCAAATCCAGATCATTTCCACTACCGGTTAACAGAGATTCCAGATACTCTGCCGGAGGTGGAAACACCAGGTCATAGCCCCATGTATGAAACAGGTCCAGTAACTCTCGACGAAGCACTTCTATCTGTCTCGCCTGAGGCGGCAAAACCTCTTCCATACCATCCGGTAATAACCAACGATCTGCAATGGTCATAATAAAACCCGCTTAACTTACTGTCACAATCCATAATCTGGCTCAGAACCCTGAGCCCTGGTAGTCTGATATCTGAGACCGGATATTATTCTGGTCAACAATCATGACGTTTCATCAAGACACACCTGAGGTTACTCAGCCTCACAGGAGAGATACTCTGGCCTGTCAAATGGCATACAGCAGCACAAGGCCGATAGCCATACTAATCAGTCCCATCATACGCAACTGCTGATCAGATACCTGAGCCATCATCATAACCAGCTTTCGCCAGCGTCCTGGGTTGGCAAATGGAATCGCACCTTCAATCACCAGAACCAGACACAAAGCGGTTAACAAACTCTGCCAGTCCAGATTCATGATCACCTGCCATATGCTTTACTGAATCACCACACATAAAAAAACCGGGGCGAGCCCGGTTTGAGTAATTCTAACACGATTCACACAATGAACCACGCTTTCACTCTTTTTTTAATCGTTAATTTTCAGAAAAGGCAAAACCCCATACCTTCTGTTCCTATACGATATTATCTGCGCCATATAAAGAAAACCCCATAAAAGAAGTTCTTTTATGGGGTTCAGATGATTAACCAGAGTTCATCAGCCTTACAGTATCAGACAGAATTACTGAGTTCTGTCATACTGTTTCATATAGTTGAAAAAGTCGCTGTCTGGCTCAAGTACCATAATATCGTCCTTGCTATTAAAGGTATTTCGGTAGGCTTCAAGGCTGCGGACGAAGGAATAGAATTCCGGATCCTGCTGATAGGCCTTAGCATAAGTCGATGCGGCAATTGCATCACCTTCACCGCGAATACGTTCAGACTCCCGGAAAGCTTCTGCCAGAATAATCTGCTTCTGACGATCAGCATCTGCCCGGATACCTTCAGCAAGCTCTTTACCCTGGGAGCGATGCTCACGGGCCTCACGCTGACGTTCCGTATTCATACGCTCATATACCGCATGACTTACTTCAGGTGGCAGATCGATACGCTTCACACGAATATCGCGAATCTCAATACCCAGTTCAGCTTTAGTGATCTCATTCAGCTTTGAGGTCAGCTCGTTCATGATCTCATCACGTTCACCAGACACCACCTCGTACATAGTACGCTCACCAAACTGGTTACGCAGGCCTTCATCCACACGCGGTGCCAGCAGACGAGCTGCAACCAGCTCATCTCCGGAAGTCGCTTCGTAGTATGCCTGTACGCTAGCAATACGCCACTTGATAAAAGAGTCTACAATAACTGCTTTTTTCTCCAGCGTCAGGTAACGCTGAGGACGAGCATCCATCGTCAGCACACGGGCATCGAATTTACGAATTGTGTTCAGCACCGGAATTTTAAAGTGCAAACCTGGCTGAATATCAGACTCAACAATCTGACCAAACCTCAGTTTAATCGCACGCTCTGTCTCATCAACAATATACAGACTATTACTAACTACCAGCGCCAGAATCGCAATCAGAACCAGCGCAGGAAATGATTTACCTTGCATTATCGACCCTCCCTACGAGTGGTGTTAGCGTTCTGCTGCTGTTGCTGACGTTCACGCAGACGCTCCAGGACACGATCAGCCAGATCATCCACTTCAGTATCTGTTGTAACGTTAGCGCCATAACGGTTGCCACTACTGCCACTGTTTGCAGGAGCACTGAAGCTACGAGCAGAATTCTGCCCCAGACGATCCAGCGGCAAATACATCATGTTATTACCACCGTCAACATCCACCAGCACTTTACTGGATTTTGCCATAACCTCTTCCATGGTCTGCAGATACAGACGCTCACGGGTCACTTCCGGTGCTTTGTCATATTCAGCTAACAGTTTCAGGAAACGATCAGCCTCACCTTCCGCTCTGGCAACCACTTCCTCTTTATAACCATTGGCCTCTTCAATGATACGCTGAGCCTTACCACGCGCTTCAGGAATCACACCATTGGAATAAGCTTCAGCCTGGTTTTTAACCCGCTGCTCATCCTCACGTGCTTTAATCACGTCATCAAATGCAGCCTGAACTTCATCCGGTGCAGAAGTACTCTCAACGTTGACAGAACGCACTTCCAGACCTACACCATAACGGTCCAGGTACTGTTGCAGACGGGCACGAACACGCTGCGCCAGGGCTTCACGACCTTCAGTCAGAATATCCGTCATCTCAGATGAACCGACTTCATGACGCAAAGCAGATTCTGTGGCATTTTCCAGACTCTGCTCAGGACTGCGAACATTCAGCAGAAAATCTCTCGGGTTACTGACCCGGTACTGAACAGACAGGTTAACCTGAACAATATTTTCATCTTCTGTCAGCATCAGAGCCCGACGACTCATTGAACGAACCTTAGCCACATTAACCGTGCTGACGGTATCGATCATTGACGGATTCCAATTAAGACCCGCTCCCACCGTTTCATAATACTCACCAAAACGCAGTACCACGGCACGCTCAGCCTGATCAACACGGTAAAAACCTGAAACAGCCCAGACCGAAGCAGCAATAACCAGAATAACACCCAGCAAACCAAAACTGGCTGCACCTGATCCGTTGTTACCACCGCCACCGCCACCGCCACCGGTGCCGCCTTTTTTACCGCCCAGAATACCACTGAGACGATCATTAAACTTTTTCAGGGCTTCATCCAGATCAGGTGGTCCCTGATCACCCCGACCACCATTATTACCGCTGCCCCACGGGTCCCGGTTATTATCTTTATTGCCACCCGGCTCATTCCAAGCCATACCTATCTCCACTTTCCGAGAAAAACTGAAACTCAGCTTCCGTTAAAGTTATGAATCTTTCAACGTAATACGTTAAAAAAACGTCAGAGGTTCTGACGTTTTTTCTAATGGCATATTAATAGTCTTAGGAAACTTCCAGATCTGAATCAAGCATAAAATCCTCAATGCCATAATTAGGGAAGTAACGTTCAGGTTTAATACCTGACCGGCACAATATCTGAATAAAGTCGGATTCAGGAATACGCACATCCAGTACAAACTGGCCGGATTCATTCACTGATTCATTCAATATAGCATTGTGCTGATATAATGCTGCTCTTAAACGTCCTTCTGCCGGTTCAAGTATCAGCTGGTCTTTAAACAGATCATCACTGAGTCTTTCCCCTATTGCCTGCTGTAACAGATCTAGTCCCAGACCATTGACAGCAGAAACCCAGACACGTTCCGGAACACCCTGATCATCACGTTCAATTCTGGGTTCATAGCCCGGCAAGCAGTCAATTTTATTATATACCAGCAATCTGGGGATCTTATCGGCACCAATTTCTTCCAGTACCAGATCCACCTGCTCAACATTTTCATCTCTGGCTTCATCGGCTGCATCAATCACATGCACCAGCAAAGTAGCTTCACTGGCCTCTTGTAATGTCGCCCGAAAAGCCTCCACCAGTTTATGGGGCAAGTGGCGGATAAAGCCTACGGTATCAGCCAGTACAACAGGGCCCGCATCCGGCATTACAATACGCCGCAAAGTCGGATCAAGCGTTGCGAACAACTGATCAGCAGCATAGACTTCGGCATCCGTCAGCACATTAAATAACGTTGACTTACCCGCATTGGTATATCCCACCAGGGATACCGATGGAATTTCAGCTCTGCGCCGGGAGCGTCGATTCTGATCCCGCTGCTTGCGCACCTTTTCCAGACGCTTATGAATCGTCCGGATACGTTCTCTCAACAGACGCCGGTCTGTTTCCAGCTGTGTTTCACCAGGTCCACGCAGACCAATCCCCCCTTTCTGACGCTCAAGGTGTGTCCAGCCGCGTACCAGTCGGGTTGTCATGTATTCAAGCTGAGCCAGTTCGACCTGAAGTTTACCTTCATGGGTACGCGCCCGCTGAGCAAAAATATCAAGGATAAGACCAGTACGATCAAGCACACGACACTTCAGTGCCTGTTCAACATTTCGTTCCTGGGAGGGGGATAGTGCGTGATTAAACAGCACCACTTCGGCTTCATGTTCAGCAACAGCCTGGCGGATTTCTTCCAGTTTACCGTCACCAACGAAGTATTTAGGGCTGGGATGCGACCGGCTGCCCTCTATCAGGACAACCGGGTCAGCACCTGCTGAACGCACCAGCTCCAGAAACTCACCGGGGTCTTCCCGGTCTTTCTCATCCGGAAAATGAATATGGACAAGAACCGCTATTTCACCAGAATCAGGACGTTCAAAAAACAAGTATTACTCCGGGATTATTCAGTTCCCGCACCTTCGCCAGGCGCTTTTTCCTGAGCAGGCAGGCGAACACTGCGAGAAGGTACAACAGTTGAGATGGCATGTTTATATACCATCTGACTTACAGTATTACGTAACAGAATTACAAACTGGTCAAAAGACTCAATCTGGCCTTGCAGCTTAATACCATTAACCAGAAAAATGGATACTGGCACACGCTCTTTTCGAAGGATATTCAGATAAGGGTCTTGTAATGATTGCCCTTTTGACATACCGCTCTCCCTTGTTTTCTTTATTTGATTATTAGATTTAATTTTTATGGTGATAAAACTTAACTATCACCGCTATCTGACTATGCGGCAGCTTTTATCATATCAGTTTAAATAAGAGCTGACTCTATTTTTTTCAAGACCTGGCCGGGTAAATCTTTTGCTTCTGTTTTCAGCCAATGCAGGTCAGGCCAGCTTCTCAGCCAGGTAATCTGACGCTTAGCCAGCTGACGGGTTGCTACAATGCCTTTATGGACCATTGTCTCGTAATCATATATACCATCAAGATATTCCCAGACTTGCCTGTAACCGACAGACCGCATTGAAGGCATACTCAGATTCAGATCACCCCTGGCCCTCAGACTTTCAACTTCAGAGATAAAACCCTGCTTCAACATTAGTTCATATCGCAGTGCAATACGAGCATGAAGGTCTTTTCGTTCTTCCGGGCATACAGCCAGAGACAACACCCTGAACGGAAAGTTCTCCCGGCACTGTTGTTGAGCCTGCCAGTGCTCAGTCAGACTTTTACCGGTAATCTCATATACTTCCAGTGCACGCTGCAGTCTCTGGGGATCATTCTGATGAATACGCAGAGCAGAAACCGGGTCAATTTCCTGTAAACGCCGATGCAATGCCTCAAGTCCCTCTTTTTCTGCCCAGTCATCTAACCGGGCCCGAACATCAGTATCTGCAGAAGGCAGATCAGCTACACCATCATACAAACGCTTGTAGTACATCATAGTACCGCCGGTCAGCAGAGGTGTTTTTCCTGCCCGGATAATCTTATCCATCTCTGCCAGCGCATCATCTCTGAACTGAGCAGCAGAGTATGATTCAGCCGGGTCACAGATATCAATTAGCCGATGAGGAGCCCTGGCCAGAGTTTCTGCATCCGGTTTAGCCGATCCTATATCCATTCCCTTATAAATCAATGCCGAGTCCACACTGATAATATCGCAATCAGCATGTTCACTCAGATGTACCGCCAGGTCCGTTTTTCCAGCAGCCGTCGGTCCCATCAGAAAAATAGCCAGGGGACGATTATCCGCCCCGTGTTCGGAAGATAGCATGATGTCTCACTTTACAAAGAATGATAGACAAGAGTGCAGGTTGCAGCATCTATTCATTATACCAGCAACCCTTTAACGGGCAGATAATCTGTTGGCAAGTATACATAGGGCCTTTCAGAGTAACCGCTCAGACTCAAAGAACATTACTGCCCTCTCAAAAAGAGTTTATCCAGTTCATTCATACTCAGATGGGTCCAGGTCGGCCGGCCGTGATTACATTGCCCGCTACGCTCTGTACGTTCCATATCCCTGAGCAAAGCGTTCATTTCAGGAATAGTCAGCTTGCGATTTGCCCTGACAGAACCATGGCAGGCAATGGTTGCCAGAATTTCATTGATATGAGCCTGAATACGATCACTGGAACCGTATTTCATCAGGTCAGATAACATATCCAGAATCAGAGGCTCGATATCCGAATCCATCAACAATACAGGCAGTTGTCGCACGACCAGAGTTTCAGGCCCCATCACATTCAGTTCAATACCTAACTGGCTGAACACCTGCTGATGTTCCTCAGCACAATCCGTCTCTTTCCGGCTGACAGCCAGACTCAATGGCACCAGCATAGGCTGAGCTTTCAGATTCTGTTCATGAAAAGAGTGTTTAAGACGCTCATACGTAATACGTTCATGTGCCGCATGCATATCAACCAGTACCAGCCCATCCTGAGCTTCCGATAAAATATAGATACCATGCAGCTGGGCGATGGCAAATCCCAAAGGAGGAATGTCCTTCTCTTTTTGTTCATCAGCCAGCTCTGACAATGACTTCGCCTGCTGGTTTAATTGCTGATAACCCGCCATATAATCCCGAACCTGTGTCCCTGACCCGGTATTAGTCTGATAGTTTTCTCTGATGGCCCCAGCAGAATTATTCTGATGGCGGCTAACAGCGGTTGATTGCCATGGCGGCCCATCTTCTCTCGCGGCCTCATGCCCTGCGGCAGACGATGTCACCTGAGCATGACTCTGAGCAGACTGCCAGCCAGTATCTGATTTTTGCTGCAAACCAGAGGAAAAGGCAGCGATCTGACTACTTTCATTGCTTTCAAAGGGGATTCGATTCTGCGTTGTCAGACTGTTATCAGCCGGACCATCCACTCCGGTATCCATAGTAGCCGGGGCAATTGCGTCAGATGCATCAGGGCGAACCTCTGCTAATGCCCGGTGCAGTGTTCTGAACAGAAAATCATGCACCAGACGTCCATCCCGGAAACGCACTTCATGTTTTGTCGGATGGACATTCACATCCACCACTGACGGGTCCAGTTCCAGATACAGAACAAATACCGGATGGCGACCATGAAACAGAACGTCACGGTATGCCTGGCGTATGGCATGCGCAACCAGTTTATCTTTGACCACACGCTGATTAACAAAAAAGTATTGCTGATCGGCCTGTCCTCTGGAATACGTTGGTAACCCAACCCAACCCCAGAGCCTCAACCCGGTTGCTTCTACATCAATATACAATGCCTGGTCCAGTAATTTTCTGCCTAACAGGGAAGCCAGACGTTTTTCCTGCTCCAGCTGACTATTACCTGCAGGCAGATTATAAACTGGTTTCTGATTATGACGCAGACTCAGGGCAATATCGGAACGACTCAGAGCCAGACGACGGAAGGTTTCATCAATATGATTAAATTCCGTCTTTTCTGTTCTCATAAATTTACGGCGAGCCGGAGTATTAAAAAACAGATCTTTTACCTGAACCGTAGTCCCCCTCGGATGAGGCCCTGGCGTTACTTGTGTCAGCATATCCCGGCCTTCAGCAATGACCCTCCAGCCCGCGCCGGAATCATCGGTACTGGATACCAGGTCTAACCGGGCCACAGAACTGATACTGGCCAGTGCTTCTCCACGAAAGCCCAGACTGGCAACACCTTCCAGATCATCCAGAGTAATAATTTTACTGGTCGCATGGCGGCTCAGCGCTAAAGGCAAATCATCTTTATCAATACCCGAACCATTATCACGGATACGAATCAGTTTGGTTCCGCCCTTTTCTACCTCAATATCAATACGGGTCGAGCCAGCATCAATCGCATTTTCAACCAACTCTTTAATGACAGAAGAGGGGCGCTCAACAACTTCCCCGGCGGCGATCTGGTTCGCCAGCCGGGGGCTTAAAATCTGAATTCTGCTCATAGAGGATCAGGGATAAACTTTTTATACCAAAGAAGACAGGTTATGAACGGGGAATACGCAGGCGTTGCCCGACAAATACTTTATCTGAACGTAAGTTGTTGGCCTTACGTAAGCTATTCACACTGATTTTGTTTCGCTGGGCAATCTCGGACAAAGTATCTCCACGGGCGACCACATAGGATTTCTGGCCGTTCTGTTCTTTTTCCCAGGCCAGCAGGGTACCCGCCGGTGGATTATTACGGAAATACTCTTTTATACCCTGAGTAATCTGGCGTGCCATTTTGCTCTGATAGGCCTGGCTTTGCAGATTTTTGGCCTCACGCGGATTCGAGATAAAACCAGTCTCAATCAGAATAGAAGGAATATCCGGAGACTTCAGCACCATAAAGCCAGCCTGCTCCACATCTCGTTTGTGCAGCTTATTAATCTTACCCATAGCACGCAGCACTTTCTGCCCGACCTTCAGACTATCAGACAAAGTAGCCTGCATGCTCAGATCTAATAACACTCCGGCAAGCACCTTATCTTTATCATCCAGTGTCAGCGCCCCGCTAACACCACCAATCAGATCAGCACTATTTTCAGAATTCGCCAGCCATCGGGCTGTCTCACTGGTAGCCCCTCTTTGCGACAGTGCAAACACAGAAGAACCTCTGGGGCGGCTATCCTTAAATGCATCTGCGTGTATTGAGATCAAAAGATCTGCCCGGTATTTACGCGCTCTCTCTGAACGCGCCCTGAGCCCGACATAATAATCTCCGGTACGGATCATGACCGGTTTAAAACCTTGCTCTTTATTCAACAAGGCCTGAATTTTTTTAGCGATAGCCAGTACCACGGTTTTCTCACGGACCCCACCTGGGCCAATCGCACCAGGATCTTCACCACCGTGCCCCGCATCAACGGCAATAATAATACTCCGCTTTCCTTTCGGGTTAGATTTAATCCCCCCTGGCCGTTGATCCTGATTACTGGCTGATGCAGTTGATGGCTCGCTACGACTACTGGCACTTACGGGTGGTGTTTCGACAGGCTGGGTGGCAGGAGCTGATGATTTATCGGAAGTTTTTTTATCTTTATAGATCAGATCGACCACCAGACGATGGCCGTATTGCTTATTAGGTTTCAGCAAAAAACTTCTGGGCTGAACCTTATGATTCAGGTCGAACACAATGCGCATATCGGAACCTCTCTTGATTCCGGTACGGATACGTCGAATGGGTGTATCTTTAACTGACAACTTACGCACACTGGCCTTATCGACCACATTATCAAGATCAATCACCAGACGATCTGGCTTATCCAGGGTAAAAATGTTGTGCCGGATAGGCTTATCCAGATCAAAAACCAGACGAGTATGGTCTGGTGCAGGCCAGATACGCACCTTTTCAATATCTACTGCATGTACATCTGAAGCCAGAAGACTCATTAATGAACACAGCAGAAACAGGATTACAACCCGCATACAGCCAGTTGTTTTATAAGCTTTTTGTACCAGCATAATATGTTTTACCCAGAACACGGGGTTACCAGAAATAAGATCAGATAAGCATCAGCTCATTGTACGTAGCCTGCCCAGAATTTCAGCCCCTTTTACATTTTTAGACACAAGCGTTGCCCGGCGACCCTCACCTTCTTTGTCCAGCGTCAATTCAATATCAGGTACCGGAAGAACACCCTGCCCTTTATCCGGCCACTCAATGACGCACAGAGCCTGTTCAGAGAAATAGTCTCGAATCCCCATATATTCCAGTTCTTCAGGATCCGCCAGACGATAAAGATCGAAGTGATAAATCAACGCATCATCCTGCTGGTAAGGCTCTACCAGAGTATAAGTAGGGCTTTTTACCGCTCCCTGATGCCCGTAAGCCTGTAGAATCCCACGGGTCAGCGTAGTCTTCCCCATTCCCAGTGTCCCCTGAAGGAAGATAACCCCATCTCCGGCACAGGCCTGTCCCAGAAGTCGGCCAAACTGAACCTGAGCCTCTTCATTTTCCAGTACCTGAGTTAATTGATTATCCTGCATTCTGTTCACACTCCGGATTCAGTAAAACACGTATTACATCAATAAGATCTGAGGCCAGTAAGCCTCTTTCACCATAATGAGCAGCCAGACGATCAGCTGCCAGCCCATGGACCTGAGCACCAAGACAGACGGCATCATACCCTGATAAACCCTGTGCCAGCAAAGCCCCGATCAGACCAGACAATACATCGCCCATTCCTCCACTGGCCATACCGGGGTTGCCACTATTATTGATGGATAACAGACCATCTGAAGCAATCAGGGTTCCCGCCCCTTTTAGCAGTACAGTAGCCTGATACTTTTCACTGAGCCTGACTACGGTATCCAGACGATTATTCTCGACCTCCTGCACACTCATGCCTGACAAACGAGCCGCTTCTCCCGGGTGAGGCGTTAATACCCAGTTGCGTTGAGCTTTATCTGGCATAAAGGTTTTATCCACATTAATGGCCAGTAAATTCAGGGCATCAGCATCCAGTACCATGGGTTTATCACTGTGGATAACTTTCTGCCAGATCTGCTGCCCCCAGCCGGACTGCCCAAGACCAGGTCCCATTACAATGACATCACACCACTTAAGCCACGGATCAAGCTGATGCACAGATTCAATACCCTGAGCCATCAGTTCAGGCTGACGAGCAATCAGAGCAGGGATATGTTCCGGTCGTGTCATCACTTTAATCAGACCGGCACCAGAACGGGCACACGTCTGAGATGCCAGCATAATTGCTCCGGCAAACCCCAGATCGCCTCCCACCAGAAGCACTTTGCCACAATGTCCCTTATGCGCAGTTCTGGATCTGGGTTTGAGCAAACGACCAATGGCATCAGCATTAACCATCTGCGCCACAGGCTGAATCTGACGACGAACTGAATCAGGTACACACAGAGGCTCAAATCGGCAATCGCCGCTGTACTCTGGCCCCTGCCCTGTCATCAGACCTGTTTTTTTACCGATAAAGGTGACCGTCAGACTGGCTTTTACGGTATCCCCCAGAACCACGCCCTTATCGGCACATAAACCCGAAGGGATATCCACAGCCAGCACCGGACAATTATACTGGTTCACCTGATTGATCGCTTCCTGATAGTGACCTCTGACATTTCCCGTCAGCCCGGTACCCAGCATAGCGTCAACAATGACCTCCCCTGTCAGTCTCATATTCTGCTGCCAGGGCTGCACCTGACAGCCTCTGTCACAAGCCCATAACCAGGCCTCACGGGCTTCTCCTGTCAGTTTTTCTGAGTCAGACAAACTAATTAACTGAACCTGAATACCTTTCCGGCTGGCCAGCCCTGCCACCACATAACCATCACCGCCATTATTACCACCACCGCATAAAATACTGACTGACCGGATATCCGGCCAGCGACGCAATAAATGCCGGAAGGCCATACGTCCGGCTTGCTTCATCAGTTCAAAACCTGGCGTACCCGCCTGAATCGTTAAAGCATCCAGTTGGCGTACCTGATCTGCAGAATATAGTTGTTCATGAAGTGGCCAGCTCTGCATCAGAAGTCTCCCATTAAGTCTGTCTCTTCCGGTTTATGCTTCAGGATCATTTCAGTGAAAAGCTTGCTCAGAGATAAAAATCCGCTAAGCTTCAGCAATCCGAATCACACCAGCGTTCGCCCTGTAAACAAAGGCACTCGTCTGTGACAGTCCGTTATTCACTTCTTTATATTGCAAGTATATCAGCATGCCAGTCCAAACTCTGACCAACTTATCGGATCAGGATCTGATCCTGCTTCAGGAAAATATCAGAACCTGGGGACGAGAACTGGGTTTCCAGCAGATCGGTTTTGCCAATCCGGATCTGGCCGAACATGAAACCTACCTGCAGCAATGGCTGGCAGAAGGCTACCACGGTGAAATGGAATATATGGCCAGCCACGGCCATAAACGCAGCCGACCTTCTGAACTGGTCGAAGGCACTCGCACCATCATTACTGCCAGAATGGATTATCTACCTGCCGACGTTGAAACAACCCGTTTACTTGGTCAGAAGAGTAAAGCCTACATTTCCCGCTATGCTCTTGGCCGGGACTACCACAAACTGATTCGAAAACGTCTGACTCAACTGGCACGGAAAATTGAACAACATACCGGTTCCTACGGTTACAGAGCATTTGTTGATAGCGCCCCGGTGCTGGAGCGGGCACTGGCCACGCGCTCGGGACTTGGATGGATAGGCAAAAACAGTATGCTGATTCACCCGAAAGCCGGTTCCTTCTTCTTCCTTGGGGAAATCATGACAGACCTCCCACTGGCAGAAGATCAGGCCTACCCTAAAGATCATTGCGGTTCTTGTAATGCCTGCCATGTTACATGCCCGACAGATGCCTTTGTGGGGGATAAAATTCTGGATGGTCGACGATGTATCTCTTATCTGACCATTGAGTTAAAAGGCCCTATTCCCGTCGAACTCAGACCGGGAATTGGGAATCGCATTTTTGGTTGTGATGACTGCCAGCTGGTTTGTCCCTGGAACCGTTTTACCCGGCCAACCAGTGAAACAGATTTCACTCCCAGGCATAATCTGGATAGTGCCGATCTGTGCACTTTGTTCTTATGGGAAGAAGAGGAGTTTTTGCAGAAAACAGAGGGGACTCCGATTCGCCGTGCAGGCTATGAACGCTGGTTAAGAAATATTGCTGTCGCACTGGGTAATGCACCCACAACACCAGATATTGTCTCGGTACTGAAACAGCGTAGTGGCTACGACTCCGTACTGGTGCAAGAGCATGTTCACTGGGCACTGGAGCAACACCAGTCTGGCTGATCTTATAAAAATGGCAAAGTGATAGCATACAGACGATCAAGGGGGATCACCCGTAGCCCCCTCGAAATCAGATATCGGACGCTATTTCAGCATATGCTCCCGATAGTGACGCATCTCATTAATTGAGTCCTTGATATCATCCATCGCCAGATGAGAGCCGCTCTTTTTCATGCTTTTAGCCACATCAGGATACCAGCGTTTAGCCAGTTCTTTAACGGAGCTGACATCCAGATGGCGGTAATGAAAAAACTTCTCCAGTTCAGGCATCTCTTTATACAGAAAGCGGCGATCCTGATGAATACTATTACCACACATCGGTGACTTGCCCGCTACGGCATGTTGCTGCAGAAACTCCAGCGTCAGACGCTCGGCTTCACGGGTCGTCACACGGCTGTCAAGTACTCGCTTCGTCAGACCAGATGAACCATGCTGCTTAGTGCACCACTCCCCCATCTCATCCATCAGCGCTTTGGGTTTAGCTATCGCCAGTACCGGGCCTTCAGCAATGATATTCAGCTCAGGATCGGTAACAACAGTCGCAATCTCAATAATGCAGTCCCGTTCAGGATCTAATCCGGTCATTTCCAGATCAATCCAGACCATATTATCTGCTTTGCTCATACTAAACTCCTTGATTTTTGCCCGCCAGACACCGGACAAGGGAAAATACGTATCTTCGAGTATTGTATTCTCTATACCGTAAAGAGGTATAGCAGAATCAACATTTCACTCAAGCTGAATTTTACCTGTAAGTATAAGGGCATTTTTCAGAGGGATATAGCCTGAGTCCTCATCAGATAAGCATGCAAACCCTCCCGCTTTATGCAAAATGGGATAAAACAGACATCAGAAGAAAAAAGCAGGTAGAATCACTGCAACTTCACGAGCCTGATTACACAAGAGTATGAGCAAACGTAAACTGAACCGCCGCCAGAAATGGCGTATTGAAAAAATCCAGCAAGAACGTGCTGCCCGAGTCAGTAAAAAAGATCAGGAGATTGACCAGCAGCTGAATGCCGGAGATCTGGGAGCAGAACAGGAAGGTCTTATCATTGCTCACTACGGACGTCAGGTAGATGTTGAAAGTCTGGCAGGTGAACAGGCCGGTAAGATACACCGATGCTATATGCGAGCCAATATAGATACTCTGGTCACCGGAGATAAAGTGGTCTGGCGTCCCGGACCAGATAACGATGGCGTAGTTGTAGCTCGTCTGAAACGTAACAATGATCTGGTACGCCCGGATACCCGCGGACAGCTGAAGCCTGTCGCAGCTAACATTGATTATATTGTGATAGTTTTCGCCCCCGAACCATATGCTCATGCCAATCTGATTGATCGCTATATTGTCGCGGCAGAAAATACAGGCATAGAACCTGTATTACTGCTGAATAAAACGGACCTGCTGAACGAAGACAATACTCCCCGCCTTATAGAGATGGCAGAACGTTATCAGGAGATTGGTTACAAAGTACTGACCGCATCAACTAAGGATCACGATGGCCTTGATCTGCTGAAGTCTTTACTTGATGACAATGTCAGCGTTTTTGTTGGCCAGTCCGGGGTAGGCAAATCATCACTGGTTAATGCTCTTATGCCCGGAATTAATATCAAGGTAGGTGAGCTGTCTGAACAAACCAGAAAAGGCATGCATACCACCACGACAGCCATGTTATTCCACCTGTCGGATGGCGGAGACCTGATCGACTCCCCCGGAATCCGTGAGTTTGGCTTATGGCATATGGAGGAGCGGGATGTGGCGGAAGGATTCCGTGAGTTTGATGGCCTGCTGGGAGGTTGTAAGTTCAGAGACTGCCGGCATCGTCAGGAACCCGGATGCGCACTCAGAGATGCTCTGGAAGAAGGCCAGATCAGCCCTGAACGGATGGAAAGCTACCACAGAATTGTCGAATCATTAAATGAGCTATGATCGGTAAAACAGAACTTCGGGTATGTTCAGAGAATAAAAGCACAGCCCGAAACGAACAGTCCGCCCCCTTCGGGTCGGACTGTTTTATTTGCTTGTCGGAGTCAGTAAAAATTACTCTACTTCTGGCGGTGGCTCATAAGGTTTTTCAGGCTGAGACAGAATAGTATCCAGTGAATTCAGCACCTGTTCTGGTTTGCCCGAAGGAGCCGAACGCCCGACACCCTGGTCTACCACTTCCCCGGTATCGCCAAATGTACTCTCAGCTCGTTTTTTCTGCTGCGGCCCTTTAACCGGATCATAAGCATCATCAGCCGATAGCTGACTCTGAGGCAGAGCATTCTGTTCAATAAGAATTTCACTCTCCCTGACTTGCGCCTCCTGCTCTGGCGTCATCCGGCTATTTTCCAGCATCTCGTCAACAACAGGGCGGTTCAGTACCACAATCTCAATACGCCGGTTAATTGGCGCTTCAGGTTCATCAGGCTTAAACAATTGAGAACTGGCAAAACCGGTTACCTGAGCAACCTGTTCAACGGGTAATCCTCCTTCGACCAGCATACGTCTGGCGGCATTCGCCCTCTGTGTGGATAACTCCCAGTTACTGAAATAGTCAGTATCACTGTATCCGGCAGCATCAGTATGACCATTGATACTGATTTTGTTATTCACCTGAGCAATAACCGGTGCCAGCTGAAGCAGAATCTCGGCAAAGTAGAGTTTAAGTTTATCGCCACCGGCATCAAACATAGGCCGCAGCTTGTTATCAACAATCTGAATATGCAAACCATCCGGGCGCACATCTATATCCAGCTGGTCCTCAAATTGCTTCAGTGTTTCACTTTGTTGTACCGTTTGTACCAGAGTACTTTGCAATGTAGATAAAGCATCAGCATTACTCATAGTTCCCGCAGCCAGCTGTTCCGGATCATCAACATTCAGCATCTGGGAGGCTTCAATCTGATCACTGTCTGCACTGGGATTAAAATTATTCAGGATGGCAGGTGACCCGCCCAGATCAATGGCTGTCAGACGACCCACTTTATCCATATAGCCTACAGGATCAATAAAAAACTTTTCCAGTTCTATTTTCTGAGCCTCTGTGGTGTTGGCCAGTAACCACATCAAAAGGAAAAACGCCATCATGGCAATGGCGAAATCAGCCATAGCGATTTTCCAGGAACCGCCATGATGCCCACCCTGCACTTTTTTGACCCGCTTGATAACAATACTGTTTTTTTCTTCCATTGCAGAGCACCTCAGCGGGGCGAGCGAATATATTCTTCCAGCTCGTTAAAGCCTGGACGGACGGAGCTGAACAGCATTTTTCGGCCAAATTCAACAGACATCTGAGGAGCCAGACCATTCATATTGGCGATCAGGCTGGCTTTAATACATTCAAACGCTTTAAGCTTTTCATAGGCCTCATTTTTCATTGCAATTCCCATCGGCCCGACAAAACCATAAGACAGCAGAATCCCCAGGAAAGTACCTACCAGCGCGGCAGCAATATGCAGACCCAGTACTTCTGGTGGTGCGGCAATATCACGCATGGTAATGGTAATACCCAGTACAGCTGCCACAATACCAAAGCCCGGTAACGCATCTGCAACGCTGGTAACCGCATGAGAAGGCTCTTCCAGTTCATGCTGAATCGTTTCAATTTCAGCATCCATCAGGCTTTCAAGCTCATGTGCCTGCATATTGCCTGAGCTGATCAGACGCATATAGTCACACAGGAATTCCACCAGGGTAGTGTGCTTCATAATATCCGGATAGGCATTAAAAATTGGACTCTGATCGGGTTCCTCAATATCTTCTTCAATCGCTATCACGCCCTCTTTTCTGATCTTGGTAAACAGATCATATTGCAGCGTCAGCAGTGATAAATAAAAACTCCTGTTCATTCCAGACCCCGTGAGCAATCCGGGAATACTCTTCATCACCTGCACCAGGGTGTGAGTATTGTTAGAAATAATAAACCCGCCCAATGCTGCACCACAGATAATAATCATCTCAAAGGGCTGCCAGAGCATAGGCAGATAGCCATGGGACAGAACATAGCCTCCCCCCACGCTACCCAGAACAATTAAAGCACCCACGATCAGAAGCATTTTTTTATCCTCAGTATATCCCTGCCAAACATCAGAATTCCGGAGTTTGCTAAAATAAAAACCAGACAATCTCTTCGAGTTTACAGAAAGCCGACTCCATTCTTTAGAGAGTTTTGTCTCTAATTGTATTAATGTGTATCACATAAAAAGATTTCAGTATTAGTGTGAGTCAAGAAAGCTTTATATTTTATAAATCTTTATTTTATGTAATCCGGCCTTATCTTTACTTCATTTGCTGAATCCTGGCCGGTTCGCTCTGTTCCATCGCTGATATTCCGTCGTGAACAGATTACCTGATAGTCAAAATGGGATCCGATCATCATGAGTTCTGAAGCAAATCTGTTACCCCTGCTGATTGATTGTGACCAGCTGGAAAATCACCTGGATAACCCTCAGGTGCTGATTATTGATGTCTCCTGTACCCGGGAAAATTATGACCAGGGACATGTACCCGGTGCTGTTTTCCTGGACTTCAAGCGTTTATTTATTGGTGAACAGCCCGTCCCTAATAAGCTGCCATCAATTGAGCAGTTGAGTACCCTGTTTTCTGAGCTGGGTATGAGCAGAGATAGCCACGTAGTGGCATACGATGACGAGGGTGGTGGATGGGCTGGCCGTTTATTATGGACACTGGATATGATCGGCCATACCCGTTACTCCTACCTGAATGGCGGCATATTATCCTGGCGCGCTGAAGGAAAACATCAGAGTCAGGAACCCCATCAGCCCGTCAGCTGTCAGTATGAAGCAGACATTCTGAACCCGGCAGAACGCATAGAGCTTGATGAGCTGAAATCTAAGCTTGGTCAACCAGGCTTTGCGGTATGGGACGCACGCTCACCAGGCGAATATGACGGCAGTGCAGTTAAAGCTGCCCGTGGTGGCCATGTGCCTACAGCGGTTCACTATGAATGGACCCGAGCCATGGACCAGGAGAATAATCTGCGCCTGCGTGATATGGCAGAAGTCATTTCTGAACTGGAAACAGCAGGCCTGACAATTGATCAGGAAATTGCTACCTATTGTCAGTCGCACCATCGTTCAGGTTTTACCTGGTTATTAGGAAAAATTCTGGGCTTTAAACAGGTCCGGGCTTATGATGGCTCGTGGAATGAGTGGGGCAATCGTCAGGATACCCCGATTGAGAGTTAAGGGTTTTAAGTGAGTATAAAAAAACTATTTGCCGGGATACAGTATCCATTACCTCATCACCTGATTTCCCGCACTGTGGGTCTGCTCGCTCAGAGCCAGACCCCCTGGCTGAAAAATACTCTGATTAAACATTTTATCAGGGTATTTAAAGTCAATATGTCGGAAGCAGCGCAACCAGATTACACCCAATATAAAAACTTTAACGAGTTTTTTACCCGTCCGCTGAAAGAGGGTGTCCGGCCTATTGCAGAAACCAGCCGGGGCATGGTTTGTCCGGTAGATGGCACCATCAGCCAGGCAGGAGCCATTGATTACGGCCGCATATTCCAGGCAAAAGGCCACAGTTATTCGGTACAGGAACTGCTAGGTGGTGATATTGAACGGGCAGCCCCGTTTATGGGCGGCAGCTTCTCTACTATTTACCTGTCACCAAAAGACTATCATCGTATTCATATGCCTGTTACTGGCACACTGAGAGAGATGATTCATGTGCCTGGACGTTTATTCTCAGTGAACCCGGCAACCACTGAAAACGTTCCCGGTCTGTTTGCCCGCAATGAGCGTGTTGTTGCAATTTTTGATACGGAATATGGCCCTATGGCCATGGTGCTGGTTGGTGCGATGATCGTTGCCAGTATTGAAACGACCTGGGCCGGACAAGTAACACCATTAAGCAGAGACGTGGCATCAATCCGTTACTCACCGGATATACCCCAGGCAATTACTCTTCAAAAGGGAGAGGAAATGGGACGTTTTAAGCTGGGATCAACTATTGTCATGTTGTATGGTCCTGATATGGCTGAGTTCCTATCAGAGATGACTCCAGGACGCCCGACACGTATGGGTGAAACTTACGGCCAATTCAAAGCTAAGAGCGCTGACACAACAGAGAATTAAACTCGGCAGCTCTTTATTATCAACTCAGTCCCTCTGCAAAAAAACCCTGATCAAATGATCAGGGTTTTATTATTTCAGCATCGGAGATGTTATCCCGGAATATCAGTCATCAAATACTGATTCCATTGAAAGTCCTTGCTTCTCCATGATTCGACGCAGGCGGCGCAGAGCCTCAACCTGGATCTGACGAACCCGCTCGCGGGTCAGACCAATCTCCTCACCTACCTGCTCAAGAGTTGATGGTTCATAACCGTGCAAGCCAAAACGACGCACGACTACCTCAGACTGCTTATCTGTCAACTCATTCAGCCACATATCAATATGTTCACTGAAATCATTTTTCTGCAGAGTCTGCGCCGGATCCATATCATCAGTATCAGCGATAGTATCGATCAGTGGCTTATCCATATCACCACCAACAGGATAATCCATTGATGTGACACGCTCATTCAGTCCCAGCATTTTTTCCACAGTCTCAACCGGACGATCCAGTGCTTCAGCAATCTCTTCCGGTGTAGCTTCATGATCCAGCTTCTGAGTCAGCTCACGGGCTGCTCGCAAATAGACATTCAGCTCTTTGACCACATGGATTGGTAAGCGTATGGTACGCGTCTGATTCATCAGAGCCCGCTCTATAGTCTGACGAATCCACCAGGTAGCATAAGTAGAGAACCGAAAACCTCTTTCCGGATCAAACTTTTCTACCGCACGAATCAAACCCAGGTTACCTTCTTCAATCAGGTCAAGCAGAGTCAGCCCCCTGTTCAGGTAACGACGGGCAATCTTCACCACAAGGCGCAGATTACTTTCGATCATTCTGCGACGGCCAGCTTCATCACCCTTGCGGGCCAGACGTCCGTAATAAACTTCCTCTTCAGGGCTTAACAGGGGGGAAAAACCAATTTCGTTCAGATAGAGCTGAGTAGCATCAAGACTTTTCTCAGACTTATCTTCACGCGCTAATGCTTTTTCAAACGCATCATCTGATGATGACGTATCAGAGGAGGTTTCAACTTCGGAGTTTTCGAAGTCATTATTAAATTCAGTAGTGAACTCATGTTGTAAAGTAGTCATAACACAATTCCCACGGTCCTGGCCGGATATCATCCGATATCAGGCTGATTATTTTTATCAGTACAGGCCCATGAATGGGTGGTTGTGAGCACTTACGTCCAGTGTATTGCTTCAGATCACAACGACCAACTCGATGGCCTTACTCTGTTTCTGAATCATTCTGAATAATTTCCGCATACACAAATATATTTAAGGTCTCTTGCGAAGCTATCATAACCAACTGTTTTTATTATGTTTTAACCAGATGATTTTTACAGACACTTCACAACACATAAGCCACTTGTCGTTTCCTGAAGCACCTTACGTATTATCAAAGTACAACTTTGGTATCGCCGGATGCAACTGTTTTTTTAAATATTTCTTAAAAAGACATCAATGATATGGATACAGGGCAAGAGGCCGTTTGTTACAGGTTGTAAAAACAGCCTTACAGATCATAGAGATAGGTAATTAATCAGAATTCGATCTTTTGATTAATTTATTTTTTATATTTCAGCTCAAAAGCCATAACCAGCATAAATCCGGCGATCATCAGAATGATCACCGGGACAAGCTGAGCATCCGCTCCGGTAATCAGTTCAAATCCTTCGGGTAAAAGATTTTCCTGAACAATAGGCACAGCCTCACCATGAGCGTTCAGCTTATAGGAAATCATCTGCTTCCACGGCCAGATTTGCTGCAAGGAACCAATCAGAACGCCAGTCAGGACAGCTAGTGTCATATTACGGAAACGCCGGAACAGCCAGCCAAGAAAATGAGAGAAGCTCAACAACCCGACAACACAGCCACTGGCAAACCAGACCAGCGTCACAAAATCCAATGTTCTGACTGCTTCGATAATGCCACTGTACATTCCCATAACCAGCAACAGGAAGCTGCCTGAAATACCCGGTAGTATCATGGCACAAATCGCAATACTACCTGCGATGAAAACCTGAAAAGGGTCTGTGATACTCAGGTCCGGGACAAGCTGACTTACCAGGGTCATCATAATCATACCTGCCAGCAACCCAAGAGTAACCGACACTGAATGGCGGCTTATCTGTCGATAGATAACGACAACAGACGCCGCGATAAGACCAAAGAAAAAACCCGATAGCAGCAACGGATGATAACTCAGAAGATAACCAATCAGATGAGCCAGTAATAACAGACTACTGAGAATCCCTCCTAACAGGCTTAGCAAAAAATACCCATCAATACTATTCCAGAAAGCCTGAAAACCCTGCTGTCTCCAGACATTAATTTTTCCGGGATGAATGCTGCGGATGGCAGTCAGCAGGCGTTCATAGATACCGGTAATAAAGGCAACGGTTCCTCCTGACACGCCAGGTACAGCATCCGCTGCTCCCATCGCCATGCCTTTCAGAAAAACTTCAGCATACTGCTGCTTCACAATCACACGACTCCATCTAGTAAAGGAACAAAACGGACACTTTCAAGACTCTCTTTCTGGTATCCGTGAGAGGTTCGGATAATTCTGACTAGTTCCTGCTGATTACAGTTCCCGACAGGTAGCAACATACATCCGGAAGGCTTAAGCTGTGTCAGTAAGGCTTCAGGAATAAATTCGGGGGCAGCAGTCACAATAATAGCATCAAAAGGCGACACGTCAGGCCACCCCTCAAAGCCGTCGCCATGTTTCATTCTGATATTGTTCAATCCCAGTGCACTGAAACGGGACGATGTCTTGTTCTGAAAAGAGGCGATACGCTCTACAGTAAAAATAGTATTAAATAAACGAGCCAGTAATGCAGTCTGATATCCCGAACCAGTGCCAATTTCCAGCACCCTTACAGGCCGTTGCGGCAATTCAAGCAAACACTCCGTCATACGGGCAACAATCCAGGGACGCGACAAAGTCTGTTGGTAACCAATCGGAAGAGCGATATCTTCATAAGCCCGGTGTGATAACGCTTCATCCACAAAAATATGGCGAGGCAAGCAGGCTAATTCAGTCAACAATTCTTCGTTTTTTATCCCTTGATCCCTCAGGCGTTGAACCATTCTGTCTCTGGTACGCTGAGAGGTCATACCTATACCATTCAGATTCCAGCGTTCACTCATACTTCGATAACGACTCCCTGATCCATCCTGCATCAACTAGGTTTCTGGTCCAGAATGCCTTCCAGACCAGACAGCCAATTATTCATAATGTCGAAGGTATGATGCTGTGTCAGATCAACATGTAACGGAGTTATACTGATATAACCTTCGGCCACCGCATGAAAATCGGTACCTGAACCAGTATCCCGTCCTGCGCCGGCAGCAGGAATCCAGTAACGCGTCTTACCCCTGGGGTCCTGAACTCTGACAGGTTCTCCTGCCTGATGCCGGTGACCTGTACGTGTCAGCCTGATCCCCCGTATTTCGTTGTAAGGCAGGTCTGGCACATTAATGTTCAGAATGCTGCCTGACGGCAGATCCAGTTCAGGGCAGAATTTTAGCAAGCGGGCTATAAACTCAGCGGCGGACTCAAAATGCTTTTTACCTGCCAGAGAGACAGCTATTGACGGCACCCCTAAGAAACGTCCCTCCGTCGCTGCAGCCACAGTACCGGAATAAAGCACATCATCTCCGAGATTTGCTCCATGATTGATTCCTGCGATGACCAGATCTGCTTCAGCAGAAAACAGTGAAGAAAGTCCCATATAAACACAATCGGTTGGTGTGCCATCGATGCTATAGAAACCATTTTCTATCTGCTCAGGGCATAGCGGCCGACTCAGTGTCAGAGAATTACTGGCACCACTACGATCACGATCAGGGGCCACGACAGTAACACGCTCAGCGTCTGCTGCCAGACGCGTCGCCAGTATCTGAAGACCTCTGGCACGTACACCATCATCGTTCGATAACAGAAGTTTCATTCCGCCTCCGGTAAGTTATCAGAATATAGTACAGATGCGCTTACTCTGGCATTTCCATCGGTGCATCATTATGCCAGTTCGCCAGTTCGCGTAATAATGAAGTTGCAAAGGTGCCCGTAGGCAATACAAATGATACGACCAGATCTTTGTCCTCCCATTGCCAGTCCAGGTTCTGCGGAATAAGCCTGAGTGCCCGACGCTCCTTTCTGAGCCCCGAACCTTCAATACCTTCGGCAACATCAGAATACAGGCCGGCCACTTTCTGCTCCAGAAGAGCAGCCTCTTCCGTTACGCCTGAGTCTCCAGTGCCCCACATTGCTCCTGTAGGATGGATAGTGCCTGCTTTTAAACGCTGCACAACATCATCATCACCAGCAGAAACAGCAAACTGGCTTCGACTACCGGAAAAAGTGGCAATATCCCCGGACAACCACTGATTCCACTGCCCACTCAGAACCCTCTCAGACAGAATACGATTAAATAGCCAGCTTCGTAATGATGACAGCAGCATTGCTTTATTGTCTTTATCTCTACGACTGAGCTTAAGGCTCTCACCAGCCCGGACCCGTGTCATGGCTTTAGTCAGGTTATTCCCCCCCCGACCAAAACGCTGCTCACCAAAATAGTTAGGTACACCTTCAACGGCTATCGTGTCCAGCCGGGCTTCAACGGCAGCACTGTCAGCGGTAAAATCTCTGAGGCGAATGGCAAATTTATTGGCTCTGTGCACACCTCGTTTCAGCTTTTTTCTGTGCCGAACAGCTTTCAGAATCTCAATACCTTCAACGCAGAGCTCAGACCAGTCAGGAGCATCAAGTCCCGGAATGTGAACACTAAACCACTGCTGAGTAACAGCATGACGATCTTTAAGGCCGGAATAAGAGACAGCGGAGTAGCTGACATTGGCAAAACGCGCCAGCTGACGGGCAACCCAATCCGTATTATTACCCCTCTTTCTTATCCATAAAAAGTGATGTTCACCCTCGCCCTCAGGATCAAACCCCATGATTTCTTCAACTCTGAAGTCCTCAGGCTCAGCCCGTAAAATAGCATCACCCAATGGGCCTCCCCAGGCGTAAGGAAAATCCAGGGGTAAGGGGCAATTCTGTTCTGTTTCAGTGTGGCTCATCAGTTATTCCGTCAGATTATTGGACAGTGCAGTCCAGAAATGGAGAAAAGGCCTGTCAGGCAAGCTGAATCTGCATCAAAATATTCGGGTACACCCCATTTTCTGGCCTTTGCCGGAGAATACGACCAGATTTAACAGAAAATATTTTTTCAGGTGCTTATCAGTATAAAGAATCAGCTGCGTTTCAGAAGCAGGGCAACCGCATGAGCCGCGATCCCCTCTTTTCTTCCGGTATAGCCCAGCTTTTCAGTAGTGGTTGCTTTAACATTGACTGCGGAGATATCAATTTGCATATCTTCCGCCAGACAGCAGCACATACTTTCAATATGAGGTGCCATTTTGGGTGCCTGAGCCACAATTGTGCTATCCACATTACCAACCTGCCAGCCGTTATCATGCAATAAAGTCACCACATGACGTAATAATGCTCGACTGTCTGCTCCGGCATATGCCGCATCAGTATCCGGGAAATGCCGACCTATATCACCCAGACCAGCAGCACCCAGCAAAGCATCGCACAGGGCATGAATCAGAACATCGCCATCAGAATGAGCTACCAGCCCCTGTTCATATGGGATAGTCACGCCACCGATGATAACCCGATCGCCCGGACCAAACTTATGCACATCAAAACCATGACCAATACGCATCTTGCTACCTTTATTTCATTATCCGGGTATCTCCTGACAGATGCCCCCGGACGACCGGTTACTCTGAATCAGCCTGCTGAGCATTCAGAAATAACTCAGCAAACCATAAATCATCGGGATGAGTAATCTTCAGATTATCCCTTTGCCCTTTAATCAGAGCAGGCTGATACCCCCCCCATTCAACGGCAGAGGCTTCATCGGTGATCTGAACGCCTTCAGCCAGTGCCCGCTCCAGACAGGATTTTAATAAACCATAACGAAACATCTGAGGCGTCAGAGCATGCCACATCTGATTACGGTCAACTGTTTTTTCAATACGACTTACACAGGGGTTCTGATCAGCAGCCCGCTTCATCGTATCAGCTACCGGCAGAGCCAGAATGCCCCCGGTTTCATCATCCTGCAGCGATGATACCAGATTACGAATATCATCCGTTCTGACACAAGGACGTGCAACATCATGTACCAGAATCCAGTCATTATCAGCCGCTTTTCCACTGAGCAGATTCAAACCATTCAGTACAGAATCACAACGCTCCTTACCGCCTTCTGCCAGATGCAGCTCACAATCAGGTGTTGAAATATCCGGCCACCAGGGATCATCCGGGTTAAGGCATAGCACCACAGCGGCATCCGGTAGTGCCTGTGTCAGACGTTGTAAAGTATGTTCAATGACGGGACGACCAGCCAGGGACAGATATTGTTTCGGTCGGTCAGCCTGCATCCTTGAACCTGTGCCTGCAGCCGGAACAATAAACCAGATTCTGTTATTCATCATTCTGTTGTTTGTCAGTTTCATCAATCAGAAGAAAGAAGGTTTCATTCTCACGAACCATGCCCAGTTCATAACGAGCCCGTTCTTCAATAGTATCCAGACCACTTCGCAGATCACTTACTTCTGCTGCCAGTTGCGCATTACGCTGCGCCAGCCTTTCAGTAATAACGGCCTGTTCCTTAATCTGCCGCTCAAGTAACCAGTTCTCGGGCAGACTGCCTTCACCCGTCCACAGACGAATTTGTAACAGAACGATGATAAAGGCCAGAACGAGATTCAGAAAACGAAACATTTTTTACCCTGAATTATTCAGTAAAACAGACAATGAAGTCTGCTGACTAAGTGTCGGAACAAAAACAGCTCTGTTAACGTTACTGTAATCTGCAACGACTAACAGTGACTATCGAATCATTTCATTCAGGCAGATGATCCTGCTGGGGCCTGCTATTATCTGCTAATTCCGACAGGGTATACAGAAATCTGTGATTTCTGAATCAACAGACAAAAAAGGGGAACCCAAGGGTTCCCCTTTTTCCGGCAACAGAATGCCAGGATCAGATTATGCCTGACCTTTGATCTCTTTCAGACCATTATATACGGCTTTGTCGCCCAGTTCTGCCGCAATTTCCAGCAGACGGTTGTACTTAGCAACACGGTCAGAACGACACAGAGAACCGGTCTTGATCTGACCCGCTGCAGTACCTACTGCCAGATCAGCAATCGTAGTGTCTTCAGTTTCACCGGAACGGTGAGAGATCACAGCAGTGAAACCGGCGTCTTTCGCCATCTGGATCGCATCCAGAGTCTCGGACAGAGAACCGATCTGATTGAACTTGATCAGGATAGAGTTACCGATGCTCTCTTCGATACCACGAGAAAGAATCTTAGTGTTAGTTACGAACAGATCGTCACCAACCAGCTGAACCTTGTCACCGATCTTCTTCGTCAGACTCGCCCAACCATCCCAATCAGACTCATCCATACCGTCTTCGATAGAAACGATAGGGTAAGTTTCAGTCAGCTTAGCCAGGTAATCACCAAAACCGTCTGCATCAAATACCTGACCTTCGCCAGCCAAATCATATTTGCCATCTTTGTAGAATTCGGAAGATGCGCAGTCCAGCGCCAGAGTCACGTCTTTACCCAACTCGTAGCCTGCTTTTTCTACTGCTTCTTTAATTACAACCAGCGCTTCTTCGTTAGACGCCAGGTTAGGTGCAAAACCACCTTCATCACCCACAGCTGTGTTCAGGCCTTTGCCCTTCAGTACCGCTTTCAGTGCGTGGAAGATCTCTGCACCGCAGCGCAGCGCTTCAGCGAAAGAAGTGAAGTTTACTGGCTGAACCATAAACTCCTGGATATCAACGTTGTTATCCGCGTGCTCACCACCGTTGATGATGTTCATCATAGGTACAGGCATGGAGAACTGACCCGCAGTACCGTTGATTTCAGCGATGTGTGCGTACAGAGGCAGACCTTTATCAGCCGCCGCTGCCTTCGCCGCTGCCAGAGATACCGCCAGAATAGCATTAGCTCCCAGAGTGGCTTTATTCTCTGTACCATCCAGCTCCAGCATCTTGTTATCCAGAGCACGCTGGTCTGCTGCATCCATCCCCACCAGAGCAGCACGAATTGTTGTATTTACCGCATCAACCGCTTTCAGAACACCTTTACCCAGGTAACGGCCTTTGTCACCGTCACGCAGTTCCAGAGCTTCACGGGAACCTGTAGATGCACCAGAAGGAGCACAGGCACTGGCGCGAACACCGGACTCAAGAATTACTTCAGCCTGAACAGTCGGGTTACCACGGGAATCAAGTACTTCAAGCGCCTTGATATCAACAATAGCTGTCATTAGGGTTTTACTCCAGAAGGTTGGGCTGTGAACAGCCGTCTTTCGTTACAGTGAAATCTCTGAGCTTTCGCTCAGGCAGGAACCTGAATCTTTTCACCATCAGAGCCAGGTTCGGGAGCCGGGCGCTATTCTAACAGATATCAGATCTGACAGATATCCGACTCACCAATCGTCTGTGATCAGGATAATCAGCGAATATCCAGCTCTTCAAAACCTTTTACCAGATCATCAACAGCTTTCATCTGCTGCAGAAAAGGCTCCAGCATCGCCAGCGGCAGGGCAGAAGGGCCATCGCACTTGGCTTGATCAGGGTTTGGATGCGCTTCCAGGAACAGTCCCGCTAAACGCTGAGTCATACCGGCACGGCCCAGTTGAGCCACCTGACCGCGGCGACCGCCGGATGCTGCGCCCATAGGATCACGGCATTGCAGCGCATGGGTGACATCAAAAATCACCGGGGCACCGTTACAGGCTTTTTTCATCACATCAAAGCCCAGCATATCGACGACCAGATTGTCATAACCAAAGCAGCTACCGCGCTCACATACCATGATCTGATCGTTTCCACACTCAGCGAATTTCTCCACCATATTACCCATCTGTGCCGGACTGGTGAACTGAGGTTTTTTGATATTAACGACCGCACCGGTCTGTGCCATCGCCTGCACCAGATCCGTCTGACGAGCCAGAAATGCGGGTAGCTGAATAATATCAGCCACTTCAGAAACAGGTTGCGCCTGGTAAGGCTCATGCAAATCAGTGATGACAGGGACATCAAACTGCTCTTTCACTTCCGCCAGAATCTTCAGGCCCTCTTCCAGGCCCGGACCTCGGAAGGAGTGAATCGAAGAGCGATTGGCTTTATCAAAAGACGCTTTAAATATGTAAGGTATATTCAGGCGGGAGGTCACTTCCACATAATGCTCAGCGATTGCCATCGCCAGATCACGGGATTCCAGTACATTCATACCACCCAGCAACACGAAAGGCAGCGAGTTGCCCAGTTTAAGATCGGCAATCTCAATCACTTTATCCTGCATACTCTTACTATCCTGCATACGCCTGCTTTTTGATCGGCAGGCTATTCAATGATGGCTGTCATAAAGCGCTTATGGGTTGGTAAGACCACAGATTATGACAGTAGCACTTCTATTAATAACAACAGAGACACTATTTATGACTACAGACACAATGGCCCGGATAACCGGGCCATTGTTGATATCGCTTCGAGCCTATCAGGCTTCAGACTTAGCGGCTTTTTGCGCCAGACCAGCCTGAACAAAACCCGAGAACAGCGGGTGGCCATCACGGGGGGTCGAAGTAAATTCCGGGTGGAACTGACAAGCGATAAACCAGGGGTGATCTTTCAGCTCAACCATTTCCACCAGAGAGTTATCAGCGGAACGGCCAGAGAAGATAAGACCGGCTTTCTCCAGATCTTTCACAAACTGATCATTCACTTCAAAACGGTGACGGTGACGCTCAACAATCACATCTTTACCGTATACTTCACGAGCTTTAGAGCCACGCTTCAGTTTACAGTCCTGACCGCCCAAACGCATGGTGCCGCCCAGGTCAGAGCTCTTATCACGCAGCTCGATCTTGCCTTCAGCATTCACCCATTCGGTAATCAGACCGATCACCGGATGAGTGGTATCATGGGTAAACTCTGTAGAGTGCGCATCAGACATACCTGCTACATTACGGGCATACTCAATAACCGCAACCTGCATACCCAGACAAATCCCCAGGTAAGGAATATTGTTTTCACGGGCAAACTGGGCGGTTGCGATCTTACCTTCTACGCCACGCTCACCAAAGCCACCGGGAACCAGAATAGCGTCCTTATCTTTCAGACGCTCGGTACCATTACGCTCGATCTCTTCAGAATCGATATATTCGATGTTCACCTTGGTACGGTTTTGAATACCGGCGTGATCAATCGCTTCGATCAGAGACTTATAGGCATCTAACAGCTCCATGTATTTACCGACCATGGCGATGTTGATGCTCTTCAGAGGATTCAGCTTAGCATCGGCAACAGCAACCCACTCAGACAGATCGGCAGGTTTGCAATCCAGACCGAAACGCTTCACTACAATCTCATCCAGATTTTGCTCGTGCAGCATGCCGGGAATGCGGTAAATCGTGTCCGCATCTTCCAGAGAGATAACCGCTTTCTCGTCTACATTGGTAAACAGAGAAATCTTACGGCGCTCATTCGATTCAATGGTTACTTCAGAACGGCACACCAGAATATCGGGCTGAATACCGATAGAACGCAGCTCTTTAACAGAGTGCTGAGTCGGCTTAGTCTTAGTCTCACCAGCCGTTTTAATGTAAGGCACCAGAGTCAGGTGCATAAACATAGCCCGGTCAGAACCCACTTCAACTTTCAGCTGACGGACAGCCTCCAGGAATGGCTGGGACTCGATATCACCAACAGTTCCACCAATTTCAACCAGAGCAACGTCATAACCTTCAGCACCGGCAATTACACGGTTTTTGATCTCATCGGTGATATGAGGAATCACCTGAACGGTACCACCCAGGTAATCACCGCGGCGCTCTTTGCGCAGTACGTGCTCGTAAACACGACCTGTGGTGAAGTTATTACGCTGAGTCATCTTGGTACGGATAAAACGCTCATAGTGACCCAGATCCAGGTCTGTCTCAGCGCCATCTTCCGTCACAAATACCTCACCGTGCTGGAATGGACTCATAGTGCCCGGATCAACGTTGATATACGGATCCAGCTTCAGCATGGTGACCTTCAGGCCACGAGCTTCAAGAATAGCGGCCAGAGATGCAGAGGCGATGCCTTTACCTAAAGAAGAAACAACACCGCCTGTGACGAAGATATATCGCGTCATGGAGAACCTGTTACGTTATGCTGTAAATAGAAAGAAGGAGGGTATTACCAGATGGGGTTACAGGATACCAGAAGCCTGTCAGCTCCACAATTCACCCCCGATGCTTTTTCATAAAAAATACCCAATCGGACATTATGACAAATTTCTTAAATAACATAAATTATTTATACGCTTAAATAAGAAACGGTTAATTGCCAGCACCTGCCAGATTGAGCAGCGAGATGGGATTCAGATAGCCAGCGATCTGCGACCGCTATTAATTGCTCTTCACCATCAGCAGAACACCACCAGAGCATAGGCAGCTTCTGGCGAATCCAGGGAGGAATCTGACTTTCCTGAAGCAGTTTTTTCACTTGCTTTTTACCACGACCTTTAAGACGTATCACCTCTCCACCCTGACGCGGCCTGACTTCCAGATACCCGGTATCAGGTAACGCAATGACAGATTCGTCACTATTATCGGCCCTGCCAGGCATCAGAGTAACTGATAAAAGCCCCGGAAGATTAAGTTCAACAGCCCCCCCCTTCTCAGAATACACCGCCAGATGTACCCGGCTATCCTTTTCACTCTCAGCAGTAACAACATATTCAGAATCAGCCTCACTGATACAGAACAACTGATTCCTGAAGCGTCGCAGCGCCTTACCCTGCCATCGAAAGCAAGGCTCAGCATCCTGACGGGCTGCCAGTATCTCATCAAGTACAATCTGCCACTGTTTTTTCTCCAGAGCAGACATCCCCTGATCCGCAAGCCAGTGACGCAACACATTAATGCGACGCTGCTCTGACAAACGTCTCAGCGCATCACAACACAACACCTCCCGACTCCAGGCACTGGACTGCCTGACAGATTGCAGATCCAGCTCCGCCAGATCTCTGAGCAGCCCGGCTTCATCGGCCAGATTAGCTGTCGCTTTCATAAACTGCTGATGGCTTTCTGGCCAGCGGGCCTGAATCGCCGGGATCACTTTATGACGCAGATAGTTACGATCAAATGCCAGACTCTGATTTGACTCATCGTCAACCCAGTTAAGCCGGTACTTTTCAGCCCACTGCTCAAGCTGTTTTCTCTGAACACTCAGTAAAGGCCGGAAAAGCTTACCCTGCCCCAGAGAGCGGAGAACTGGCATCCCACGCAGCCCCTGACTACCAGAACCTCTCAACAGCCTCAGCAGAAAAGTCTCAGCCTGATCATCACTATGATGAGCCATCAGTAACAGGTCATTTTTTCCCAGCTGTTGCTCAAAAACCGCATAGCGGGCCTTACGGGCCTGCTCTTCAATATTTCCAGCCAGATCAAGTGTCACTCGATGACATTCAAACTCCACACTGACGTCATTATTTCGGGTGTAGTCCAGACACAATACCTGGCAGAACCGCGCCCACTGATCTGCATTGGGACTCAAACCGTGATGGATATGAATCACCCTGAGCACCTGATCATTGACCCTGCACCAGTTAACAGCAAGATCCAGCAAAACCACAGAATCCAGACCACCACTCAACGCCAACCAGAGCTGGTTGTGCTCTGGTAACGATAAGGCAGGTAGCAGATTCTCAGCAGTTTCAGACATTTTGCTTTCTCTTAATTCTGTTCGCATAAAAAAATAGCCCTGAAAGAACACTCTCTCAGGGCTATACAATCAATAACCGGATAGCGGATTAAAATCAGCGTTTACCCAGTTCTTCGTTTCCAGCGTAATAAGACATCAGGCGCTCATAACGGCGATCAATCAGCTCATCACCACTCAGACCTGACAGACGATCCAGCGTCTCCAGCAGTGACAGTTTCAGATCTGCAGCGACTTTAGCCGGATCACGGTGTGCACCACCCAGAGGCTCATCAATCAAACGATCCACCAGGCCCAGTTCATACAGTCGGCCTGCCGTGACGCCCATCGCTTCTGCAGCATCGGCTGCACGCTCAGCACTCTTCCACAGAATAGAGGCACAGCCTTCAGGGGAGATAACCGAATAGATAGAGTTTTCCAGCATGATGAGTTCATCACAGACGCCAATTGCCAGCGCCCCACCAGAGCCACCTTCACCAATAACAGTAGAGATCACAGGTGTTTTCAGGCGCGACATAACCGCCAGATTATAAGCAATAGCTTCACTCTGGCCACGCTCTTCAGCATCAATACCAGGATAGGCCCCTGGTGTATCGATAAAGGTCAGGACAGGCATGTTAAAACGCTCCGCCATTTCCATCAGACGACAGGCTTTGCGATACCCTTCTGGACGAGGCATGCCGAAGTTACGGCGCACCTTCTCTTTAACATCGCGACCTTTCTGATGACCAATCACCATCACAGGTTTATCATCCAGACGAGCAATACCACCAACAATGGCTGCATCATCAGCGAAGTTACGATCACCGTGCAGTTCATCAAAATCAGTGAACATATGCTCGATGTAATCCAGGGTATATGGACGCTGAGGGTGACGGGATAGCTGTACAACCTGAGCCGGAGTCAGTTTGGAAAAGATCTCTTCCATCAGCTTCAGACTTTTGTCCTGCAGACGGGCGATTTCTTCGGTGATGTTCAGCTGATTATCATTGCCGACCAGACGCAGTTCGTTAATTTTTTCTTCCAGCTCGGCAATCGGCTGTTCAAAGTCCAGATAATTGGGGTTCATAGGTCCACACTAATTGGTATCCGGCCTGACGTTTCTGTGACCTGTCCGGCCCCTGGCACATGACAGATGGCAGGCCCATATAAGTTGACTGCGACTGAACTTCCGATCTGGATAAATCACAGTAACGGACCAGATTCAGTAGCAGATAGAAATTCGTTGTGATGGCCTCAGGCCATTTCAGAGCCGGTAATATTACGGCAAAGGCTCACTAAAAAAAACCTTTGTTAACCGCTAAAACCGGCTCTGGTCTGCTTCAAACGGGCGTTTGCCTCTGAGGCAGAAGGGACAGATCAGTTATCATAGCTCAGGTGGACATTATTCAACCCAAAACCATCATAAAGACTGTAGATCAACTCATCACTGGGGACCACATACCACTCAGGTCCCAGACGCATCAATCCCCGGACATCCGGTCGCTGATAATCAATAATCACAGGAACGCCCTGCTCAGGTGCTGGCACCGTGAAAGGCTTCAGCTTAGTCTTCAGCAAATTAATACTTTTACTGCCCAGCGCATCTGACTGCCAGTGCAGACGCAAGCCTTTGCTGTAACGAATACGGGATTCCAGTAATCCGGTGACCTGCTTTGCCCTTACCCGTAAGCTGCCAGAATAATCATCAAAGCTGACCTCTCCTTCAATCACCACCAGCTGATCCTTTTGTAACTGACCGCGATTGGCTTCATAAAGTTCACCAAATACAGACACTTCAGTACGCCCGGATCGATCATCCAGAGTCACGAAAGCAATGGTGTCTCCTTTCTTACTCTTCATCGTACGGATATCGATAATCAGGCCTGCCAGTTTCTGTGGCTCTCGCCCCGGCTGCAGCTCACTCAGTTTATTACGAGCAAAGCGACGGACTTCCTGTTCATATTCATCAAACGGATGGCCAGTCAGATACAAACCCAGAGTGTCTTTTTCACCTTTCAGACGTTCTTTATCCGTCCATTCTCGCACCTTACGGTATTCCCCATAAGGATCACTATCCGTTTCGGCTTCCAGCTCACCAAACATATCCATCATGCCGATATCGGCATTACGACTGCTTTGTTCTGCAGATTTAAACGCATCTTCAAGGCTGGCCAGCATAATGGCCCGTCGGGCGCCCCAGGACTCAACATCCGGTGGCCCCAGCTTATCCACAGCACCACTGCGAATCAGAGCTTCCATAGTACGCTTATTCAGCTTACGAGAATCCGTACGGGCACAGAAATCAAACAGATCAGAGAAGGCTCCACCGGCTTCACGGGCTGCAACAATGGCTTCAATAGGCCCTTCACCAACCCCTTTAATCGCCCCCAGGCCATAAACAATTTCTCCGTCATCATTAACAGAGAATTTAAAGTCGCCAGCATTCACATCCGGAGGCGTTAACGGCAACTCCATGTTACGGCACTCTTCTACCAGGGTAACCACCTTGTCAGTGTTCTGCATCTCTGTAGACAATACCGCCGCCATAAAAGGCGCCGGATAATGCTGTTTCAGATAAGCCGTCTGATAAGACACCAGAGCATAAGCTGCCGAGTGGGATTTGTTAAAGCCGTAACCGGCAAATTTCTCTACCAGGTCAAAGATATTGCCTGCCAGATCAAGATCGATACCGCCCTTTTCACAACCCTCTAAAAACACCGAGCGCTGTTTCGCCATCTCTTCAGGCTTTTTCTTACCCATAGCCCGGCGCAGCAAATCCGCCCCCCCCAGACTGTAGCCACCCATTACCTGAGCAATCTGCATCACCTGTTCCTGATACAGAATAATACCGTAGGTGGGTTTCAGTACTGGCTCCAGGCTTGCCAACTGATAGTCCGGGTGTGGATAAGACAGCTCGGCACGGCCGTGCTTACGGTCGATAAAGTCATCCACCATGCCCGACTGCAGCGGCCCCGGACGGAACAAGGCCACCAAAGCGATGATATCTTCAAAACAGCTGGGCAGCAGACGCTTAATCAGATCCTTCATACCACGGGATTCCAGCTGGAATACTGCGGTGGTTTCTGCCCGCTGCAACAGATTGAAGGTAGGCTTATCATCCAGAGGAATAAAATCGATATTAAACCCGGTATTCCCCTCCTTCTGGTGAATCATCTTAACCGCCCAATCAATGATGGTCAGAGTTCGCAGACCCAGGAAGTCAAACTTCACCAGACCGGCCGCCTCTACATCATCCTTATCAAACTGAGCGACCAGACCACTACCGCCTTCTTCACAGAAGACGGGCGAGAAGTCAGTCAGGGTTGTCGGTGAAATTACAACACCACCGGCATGTTTACCGGTTCCCCGCACCGTGCCTTCCAGACGCAGTGCCATCTCCCAGATTTCTGCGGCATCTTCATCATTGGCGATAAACTCTTTCAGCACCTCTTCCTGCTCAATGGCTTTGGATAGCGTCATGCCCACTTCAAATGGGATCATTTTCGACAGCTTATCCGCCAGACCATAAGGTTTGCCCTGAGCACGGGCCACATCACGTACTACCGCTTTCGCGGCCATAGTACCGAAGGTAGCAATCTGAGAGACCGCATCACGACCATAGTGGTCTGCCACATAGTCAATCACCCTATCCCGGCCATCCATACAGAAGTCGATATCGAAGTCGGGCATGGAGACACGTTCCGGATTAAGGAAACGTTCGAACAGCAGGTCATATTCCAGCGGATCAAGATCGGTAATTTTCTGGGCGTAGGCCACCAGAGAACCGGCACCAGACCCCCGGCCAGGGCCTACCGGCACACCGTTATTTTTCGCCCACTGGATAAAGTCCATTACGATCAGGAAGTAGCCAGGGAACCCCATCGACAAAATGGTTTCCAGCTCAAAATCCAGTCGCTCCCGGTAGAGTCTTTCTTTCTCGGGAAAGTCCGGCGCGTTGACATCAAACAGGGTTTTCAGACGATCCGTCAGGCCATCGTGAGACACCTTACGGAAGAACTCATCCATAGTCATCCCTTCCGGAATCGGATAATCCGGCAGGAAATATTTGCCTAACTGCACATTGATCGTACAGCGTTTGGCGATCTCAACACTATTCTGCAACGCCTCAGGAATATCGGAAAACAGCTCTGCCATCTCGTCTGATGACTTCAGATACTGCTCTTCGGAATAACTTTTATTGCGGTGAGGATCATCCAGAACCCGGCCTTCACCGATACTGACTCGTGTTTCGTGCGCCCAGAAATCGTCTCTCTCGATAAAACGCACATCATTGGTTGCCACAACCGGACACTGGCACAGATCAGCCAGCTGCACCGAGCCATGCAGACACTCCTCATCACCGGTGCGAAAAGTACGTTGCAACTCCAGATAAAATCGTCCGGGAAACAGCGCCATCCATTTTTCCAGCGCACTTCTGGCCCGATCAAAATGATCTGCCAACAACAGACGCCCTACTTCACCTTCTTTTGCACCGGACAGTGCCAGTAAACCCTCAGCTTTCTCTTCAATCCAGTCCATTTTCATAATGTTTCGCCCCTGATGCTGACCTTTCAGGTAGCCCAGGGAGATCAGTTCCGTCAAATTACGATAGCCCTGATCATTCATCGCCAGTAGCGTCATACGAAACGGCTGCACCGGATCTTCCGGATTTTCCACCCAGATATCCGCTCCGGAAATCGGCTTGATACCCGCTCCCTGCATGGTTTTATAAAACTTAACCAGAGCAAACATATTGGATTCATCAGTAATCGCAACGCCAGGCATCTGCAGTTCTTCCAGCCTGGCAGCCAGCTTTTTAATTCGAACCAGACCATCAACCAGTGAAAACTCAGTGTGTACACGCAGGTGAATAAAGGAGGGTGACATAGCACAGCTCTCAGGATCAGTAATAGACAGAAAGAAAGAGGTTACAGGATCAGATGTTACAGCGATAACTGCATCTGCACCGGTTTAAATGAACGACGATGATGAAGCGTTGGCCCCAGCTCCTGTAAGGCAGCCAGATGCTGTTTTGTAGGATAGCCTTTATGCTGAGCAAAGCCATAACCCGGAAACTCTTTCTCCAGTTCAGCCATCTGACGGTCACGATATACTTTCGCCAGAATCGATGCGGCACTAATTGCCGGATGCCGGGCATCGCCTTTTACCACGGGCATAGAAGGACAGGGTAGATCAGGACAGCGGTTGCCATCCACCAGTACAAATTCCGCAGCGGGCTGCAGACCTTCGACTGCGCGTTGCATCGCCAGCATGGTCGCATGCAGAATATTGATACGATCAATTTCTTCCACGGTAGCTTCTGCAATATGCCAGGCCAGTGCCTTGTGCTGAATCTCATCGAATAGCACTTCACGGCGCTTTTCTGACAGTTTTTTAGAATCTGCCAGACCTTCAATCAGCTGTTCAGGGTCCAGAATAACAGCAGCTGTAACGACAGAACCGACAAGAGGGCCACGACCAACTTCATCAACACCAGCCAGTAAAGTGCCCGAATACGGTATTTCCAGTGGAGGGAAATCTTTTCCAGCCATAAAGAGAGTTCCTGAACAGTAGTGAGCTTGCCGGAGAAGATTGCAGCAATATCATCTCCGAAGGGTAATTACAGATATTACGGACGTAAAATAACGTCTGCGCAGTATAGCAGTTTTATTCTGCAGTATGCGCCAGAGGAGGTTCCGATAACCGGCCTTTTTCGTACAGCAGGGATGCGACGGCCATAGCAGCTTTCTCGCTGGCATCACGCCGCAGTGACTGATGCATGCTGAAAAAACGATCCACCAGAGGCTGGTATTTTTCTGGTCGGGTTAAACGATCCAGCATCAGCTCACTCATCGCTTCCGGAGTGGCCTGATCCTGTATCAGTTCAGGAATTAAGGCTTCTCCGGCAATCAGGTTGGGCAATGAAACATAATCCGTTTTCACCATCCGACTGATAATGGCATAACTCAGTGGCGCCATCTTATAAGCTACAACAACCGGCTTTTTCAGTAGCATGGCTTCTAATGCTGCCGTACCGGATGCTAACAGCACACCACCTGATGCACACATCACTTCTCTGGACTGGCCATCAAACAGGTGAATTCTGGGCTGTACAGTATCGGGCAGTTTTTTCAGTTCACTTTCAATCTGCTGACGTCGTTTATCATTTGCACAGGGAATGGCAACCTGCAAATTTTCCATCTGCTGACAACATAACAGGGCTGTCTTCAGAAAAGGCTCTGCCAGATACTTCACTTCGCTGCTTCGGCTTCCCGGCAACAGCGCCATAACAGGCAAATCAGCAGGCAACCCCAGTTGTTGTCTGGCTTGCATCGAATCAGAAGACAAAGGAATTTCATCAGCCAGGGGGTGACCAACAAAGGTGACTGGAATATTCCAATGATGGTAGTAGTCAGGCTCAAACGGTAACAGTGTCAGCATATGATCAATGCTGCGAGCTATTTTTTTCAGACGCCCCTGCTTCCAGGCCCAGACCGAAGGTGACACATAATGCACAACAGGAATACCTGACTCTTTAATCCAGCCTTCCAGCGTCAGATTAAAATCCGGCGCATCGACACCAATAAACAGATCGGGCTGTTCTGTCAGGCAATAATCCCGGACTTCTTTACGAATCCCTAATAGCTCTCTTAAACGCCCAAGCACTTCAACCAGTCCCATAACCGATAACCGGTCCATAGACCAGAGGCTATCAAAACCCTCAGCCTGCATTCGGGGACCACCAATGCCTGAGAACCGGGCGTCAGGATAACGCTGCTTTAAAGCACGTATTAAACCGGATGCCAGAATATCTCCTGACATTTCACCTGCAACAAAGACAATATGAAGTGGCTTATCACCTGACGATGGAACGGATGCCTGCATAACGATTTACTGTCTGTCCGGGTAGAGTACAAAAATAAAAAGATGGGTGTCAGATTCAGCGTACAATACCACGGGTCGATGCTTTTAAAGAATTAATTAACACCGCCAGCTCATCGGATACCGTATCAGCTTCCAGCTCAGCCAGAGCCGTTTCCAGCCGGAGGCCACGGCGAAAAATAACTTTATATGCCCGGCGTAATTCCGCAATGCTTTCCGGAGAAAACCCCCGCCGCTTTAATCCTTCAGCATTAATGCCATGACTCTCTGCCGGATTACCTGTCACCATAAGATAAGCCGGAATATCTTTAGACACATAAGTGCTGCCACCGCACATAGCATGCGCGCCGATATGACAGAACTGATGAATAGCCGATGCGCCACCAACAATCGCCCAGTCATCAATATGAACATGACCGGCGATAGCAGCGTCAGAAGCAATAATGGTATGGTTGCCAATGATACAATCATGGGCAATATGGACACAGGTCATCAGCAGATTATCATTACCGATAATCGTGACCCCCTGATCCTGAACAGTTCCACGGTGTATAGAGCAGCCTTCTCTGATAACGTTATTGTCACCAATCACCAGACGAGTGGGTTCGCCAGCATACTTTTTATCCTGACAATCTTCCCCCACAGAAGAAAACTGATAGATCTTATTATTCTTTCCAATTGTAGTCAGTTTACTGATTACAACGTGAGGGCCGATCCAGCTACCAGCCCCGATTTCAACATCGGGCCCGATAATAGAATAGGGCCCGATTTCAACATCGTCAGCGATAATCGCTGACGAATCAATAATGGCAGTAGGGTGAATTAAACTCACAACGCTCTCTCTGCACACAGAATAGTACCTTCACAGGCCAGCTCTCCATCCACCGTCGCTTTACACTCAAAGCGCCAGATGCCACGACGAGGCTTACCAATTACAGACGCTTCCAGTTTTAGCTGATCTCCCGGTATAACCGGTCGCTTAAAGCGTACCTTATCACTTCCGACAAAGTAATAAATACTCCCATCTGCTGGCTTTTTGTCCATTGTTTTAAAGCCCAGAATACCAGCAGCCTGTGCCATCGCCTCAATAATCAGTACACCAGGCATAACCGGGTGATGAGGGAAATGGCCATTAAAAAAAGGTTCATTAACGGACACATTTTTGTAAGCGACAACGGACTGTCCCAGTTCCATTTCCACTACACGGTCTACCAGCAAAAACGGATAACGATGCGGCAGATACTCTTTAATTTCGTTAATGTCCATTACCATCGAATTTAACCTCAGAAAAGCCCGGCCCCTCACGGGTGCCGGGCTGAAAAAAATCGTTACAGATATTACCTGGATGTTTTATGTGAAGCGGCTTCTTTTTCCAATTGCCGTATTCTTTTTGCCAGCTGATCCAGCTGTGAAAAACGGATCACGTTTTTCCGCCAGTGTCTGTTTGGCATCATCAAAGTACCTGATGAATAAATACCCGGTTCGGTGATGTCTTTTGTGACTGACGTACACATGGTAATGGTCACGCCATCACACAGGCTGATATGCCCGGCAATATTAGCCGCCCCGGCAATCATACAATAGTTGCCAATTCTGGCGCTTCCGGCAATGCCAGTACAGCCAGCTATTGCACAGCCATCTCCGATGCGCACGTTATGAGCAATCTGGACCTGACTGTCAATAATGACCTGACTGCCAATGACAGTATCATCCAGAGCGCCACGGTCAATATTGGTATTAGAACCAATTTCGACAAAGTCGCCTATGATAACACTACCCAGCTGAGCAATCCTGATCCATTTACCTTTTTCATTCGCAAAGCCAAAACCATCAGCACCAATAACAGTATTGCTATGAACTCTTACTGAATTGCCGATACTCACGCCATGATAGATTGTGACGTTAGGAAAAATGTGGCAATCATGCCCTAATACTGAATCTTTGCCAATAACACTATTGGCCTCGATAACAGAACCCTTGCCTATCATCACACCCGCTTCAATGACGGCTCCTGCACCTACCGTCACGCCTTCCCCCAATACCGCATCATGATGAATACTGGCAGCTGGGTGGATCTGAGCCCTTTCCATACGGACAGGGTCAAACAACTGACTCAGACGGGCAAAAGCCACATAAGGGTTATCGGTAACCAGACAGGTAACCGGTGAAAGACAGGCATGTTCAGGCTTTACCAATACAGCGCTGGCTTTAGTGTCTGGCAGATATTTCTGATAGCTACTGTTTGCCAGAAAACTGATTTCTCCGGATTCTGCAGACTCCAGAGTCCCCAGTCCAGAGATCATCAGCTCTGGCTGAACAGGTGCCTCCGAACCGGCAGACAAGGTCAAGCCCAGGTGATCAGCCAGCTGCTGCAATGTAAAACTCTGCAAGCTTACTTACCTTTTTTCTGAATTTTATTCAGCTCAACGATCACTGCCTTTGTCAGATCATATTCTGCTTTAACAAAGGTCACGGCCTGGCGGTCCAGCAGAATATCAATATCCATCTGCTCAATCACATTACGAACAGCTTCATCCAGCTTAACTCTGGCATCACGGACATAGGCTTCCTGCTGCTGACGCTGCTCTTTTTTCAGGCGCTGCCCCAGAAACTGATACTCTTCTGCCTTCTCCTGCAAAGCTTTACCCAACTGACGTTTTTCATCATCACTGAGTTTGCTTGCTTCAGCTTTCAGCTTATCCTGAAGCTCTTTTGCCTGATCAGCCAGTTGCACCACTTCCTTTTCATCGGCACTTAAAGACTGACGGATTTTTTCAAACTCCGCCTTCGCCTCATTCGTTCCCAGAAGCGCAGCACGCCAGTCCAGCACCGCAATCTTCTGTTCGGCCAGAGCAAGGCCAGGTAATAGCATCAATAAAAAAACAGAACAAAAACGTTTTACCAGCATTCTGAAATCCCCTTTATTATCAGAAAGTCTGTCCAACAGAGAACTGGAAGAACTCTGTATCATCCCCTGACTTCTTATTCAGAGCCTTTGCCACACTGAACTCCAGAGGCAGCCCCAGAGGAGACAGCCAGGTCATACCTAAACCAACCGACATTCTAAGATCTGAGAACTCGACACCCTCGGTACAGTTTTCCGATACAGAAGCACATTCTGTCGCGAACACATTACCTGCATCCAGGAAAACAGAAGTCTGCAATGAGCTTTGATCTTCTACAAACCACATCGGGAAAATAAACTCGGCACCAGTCTCAACCAGTACGTTACCACCAAAGGCACTCGGATCTTCATCACTGGAGTCCGCCGGTGTACTTTTAGGGCCAAGGGAGTTGCCTTTATAACCACGGATCGAACCCAGACCACCTGAGAAATAATGCTCATAGAAAGGTACCTGATCAGTGTCGCCATAGCCTCCGGCGTAGCCCAGATCAGATCGGAACTTCAGTGCAAAATCATTTCCAATTGGGAACAGGAAACGACCACGATAACCCAGTTTATAGAAATTCATATCGCTGCCGGGCACAGACACTTCTGCAGACAACTTATTATACGTCCCTGCTGTCGGCAGAAACCCCTTATTCAGGCGGTTATCTGTCACAGCAAAGCCCAGTTTCAGTGCCGCATGTGAACGTCCCTCTTCCTGAATAAATTCCAGCACTTCTTTTACCGGGTCATCACCAGTACGTACCCGGGTACTGTCAGCTCCCAGACTCATACTAAGACGGGTTGTTTCAGTGACAGGGTAACCAAAACTCATCTTAGTACCAAAGGAATCTGTTGAGAAACCATCAATATCAGACTCTTCCAGGTCACTCTCCTGGTAAAAAGCGCTGATACCACGACCGACACCATCCAGAGTGTAGTAAGGGTCCCAGACAGAGATATCCAGTTTTTTAACCGTATCACTCTTATTCACAGAGAAAGAGACATCATTGCCCGTACCCAGGAAGTTATTCTGCTTAACTCCGGCACCAAAAATAATACCACTGCTCTGGGAGTAACCTACAGATGCACTCAGACTACCTGATGCCTGCTCTTCTACCGTAAAGTTCACATCAATCAGGTCATCCGTACCAGGCACACGTGGCGTTTCAACCTGTACATTTTTGAAATAACCCAGTCGCTCCAGACGTACTTTTGAGTTATTAATAGAATCCGTTGACGCCGATGCTGCTTCCATCTGGGTGATTTCCCGACGCAAGACCTCATCTTTAGTGGTTACATTGCCAGCAAAGTTGATACGACGTACATATGCTCGTTTACCAGGCGATACAGCAAATGTCAGTGTTACCGTCCGATCATCATGCAGATCCGGAATGGCACTGACATTGGCAAACGTAAAGCCTTCCTTACCCAGACGCTTGCGGATAGCCTCTCGGGTATTTTCCAGTTTAGTACGGGAGAAAGGCTCACCAGGGTCCAGCTCAATCAGATCCAGTACTTCATCAGAAGGTACAACCAGGTCACCAGCCAGCTTAATCTCGCGCACATTGTAAACATCACCTTCCGTCACATTCACGGTGATATAAACGTCCAGCTTATCCGGACTGACCGATACCTGAGTGGAGTCTGTCGAATATTTCAGATAACCACGATCCAGATACCAGTTCTTCAGACGCTCCAGATCGCCTTGCAGCTTAGGTCTTGAATACTGACTGGCAGATGAAAACAGAGACCAGGCCTGCCTTGGTTCCAGCTCAAAACGTTTTTGCAGCGTTTCATTATCGAAACGGTCATTACCGGTGAAATTGATATGACGAATGGTTGCCACATCACCTTCATTAATTTTAACATTCAGGATAACCCGATTATCCGGGAGTTCTTCCAGTTCCGTACTGATCTTTGCACTATAACGCCCCAGAGCGTGATACATGCGCTCCAGCTCCAGAGTGACCTGCTCCAGTGCCACCCGCTGAAAAATCTGCCCGGACTTCAGGCCAGACTGTGCCAGACCTTTTTCCAGCTCTTCTTCTTTAATCTGATCATTACCGGTAATCTTAATCTCTTCAATCGAAGGACGTTCCTTAACCACCAACAGCAACAGTTTGCCATCACGTTCCAGCCTGACATCATCAAACAGGCCTGTTGCAAACAGTTTTTTACTGGCGCTTGTCAGCTGTTCATCAGAAACCGTCTGATGTAACTGCACCGGGAATGCACTGAAAACACGGGCTGCTGTTACCCGCTGCAATCCTTCTACACGCAAATCATCAAAAATGTAGTTCGCAGCCAGAGCCGGAACTGACGCAGAAGCACACAGGGCTGCAAACCCTACAGAAAGGAGCTGTTTTTTCCGGAATATCATTGAAATTTTATCCATAGTACGGTGCTTACAGCCGCATCAAATCATTGTAAAAAGCAATTAACATCAGACTACCCAGTAAAGCCATGCCTATCCTCAGGCCAAACTGCTGCGCTCGCTCAGGTACAGATCGTCCGGTGACTGCTTCAACCAGGTAAAATAACAGGTGCCCGCCATCCAGCACAGGTATCGGAAGCAGATTCAGCACTCCCAGACTGATACTGATATAGGCCAGAAACCCCAGGAAACTTTCAAGACCACCTTTAGCGGAGTCGCTGGCCACCTTGGCTATCGTAATAGGGCCACTGAGATTATCAACTGAAATCAATCCGACAACCATTTTTCGAATAGAGTCCAGCGTCAGCACTATCATATCTGATGTTTTTGCAACGGCTTCACCAACAGACTCCACCACACCATAATTAACCTGACGCACCATTCCCTCTGGCCATTGACCAGGCTCAGCTGCCGCTCCGATATAACCGGTTTCGCGCCCATCAGATGCCATCCGACGTGCCGGTGTCAGTGCAAGCTGCTCAATTCGGTTTTCTCTCTCTACCTCAATGGTCAGTCTCTTTTCTGGCGCAGCCTGAATCAACTGAACCCAGTGCTGCCAGTCACTGACCTCTTCACCGTCCACCGATAAAATATGATCACCGGCCTGTAAGCCTGCCGCACTGGCTGCACCGCCATCCAGTACACGCCCAATAATGGCCGGTATAACCGGTCGATAAGGAGAAATCCCCAGGTCTGACAGAGGATCAGGTTCCTGCACATCGGTCAGCCAGCGATTTACCGGAATACGCAGCGTCGTCTGATCATACCCCTGCCACTCCTGAACGGTCAGGCTGAGTGTTCCCGTATCACCCACACGGCTCAGCATAGCCAGCCCTACATCCTGCCAGCTGTTAACCGGTTTATCATCCACGGCAGTAATTTCATACTGAGGTTGCAACCCGGCACGGGCTGCTGCAGATTCCAGGGCAATATTTCCTGTTACCGGCGCAAGCACACTGCTGCCAGATACAAATAACAGCCAGTAAGCAACGATAGCCAGAATAAAATTAGCCAGAGGACCGGCTGCAACAATGGCAATACGTTGCCAGACAGACTTCCGGTTGAACGCCTGATCCTGCTCATGGCTGTCTACCGGCGCTTCCCTCTCATCCAGCATGCTGACATAACCACCAAGGGGAATCCACGCCACGACATATTCCGTCCCCAGTTTATCGTGCCAGCGGAACAGAGGCTTACCAAACCCCACGGAGAAGCGAAGTACTTTTACACCGCAACGCCGAGCTACCCAGAAATGTCCGTATTCGTGTACTGTCACCAGAATGCCAAGGGTAACAATCAATGCCAGAACAGTATGCAGAACACCCATAATTATCGCCTTTCTCTCTCAGTTACTGCGCTTTGATACTCACAGATGAGAATTGTTCCACCCAGTGTTCACTAAACACTCTGGCAGCCTGATCATCCTGAAGAATATGTTCCAGTGTTTCGGCAGAATGAATCTCCAGAGAATTCAGTGCCTGTTCACATAACTGAGGAATTTGCATAAAACCAATACGCCGCTGCAAAAACGCTTGCACAGCGACCTCATTTGCAGCATTCAGAATTGCAGGAGCAGTCCCACCCCGACAGAAAGCGTCTTTAGCCAGCCTGAGACAGGCAAACCGCTGCTCATCCGCTGGCTCAAAATCCAGGCGAGCTACTTCAAACAAATCAAGAGGCTTCACACCAGCATCAATTCTCTCTGGCCAGGCCAGGCCATAGGCAATGGGAGTACGCATATCCGGGTTACCCATCTGGGCAATCACAGAACCATCCTGATAGGAGACCATAGAATGAATAATACTCTGAGGATGCACCACCACCTGAATCTGATCAGGCTGTACCGCAAATAACCAGCAAGCTTCAATCAGTTCAAGACCCTTGTTCATCAGCGTGGCAGAATCCACGGAGATTTTCTGCCCCATTGACCAGTTAGGATGAGCCACAGCCTGTTCAGGAGTAACCTTTTCAAGCGTCTGCGCACTGAAGGTTCTGAAAGGTCCACCGGACGCCGTTAACAGGATCTGCTGCACACCGTGTTGAGGTAATGATGCACTATCAAACCGGGTTCCCAGTTCAGGCAGACACTGAAAGATCGCATTATGCTCACTATCAATCGGCAGAAGCTCAGCACCATTTGCTCTGACTTCATCCATAAATAATTGCCCGGACATCACCAGAGCTTCTTTATTGGCCAGCAGAATCCGCTTACCAGCTCGCACCGCCGCCAGAGCCGGAAGTAAACCTGCTGCGCCAACGATCGCAGCAACAACAATATCCACTTCACTGGCAGACGCAATTTGCTGCAAGGCATCGTCACCTGTTAACACACGGGTATTCAGCCCCTGCAGCGCCTCACGCAGTATTACACCTGCCGATTCGTCAGGTACCACGGCATACTCGGGTTCATGCCGACGACAGATCGTCGCCAGTTCCGCCACTCTGCTGAAACCACTGACAGCAAATAAGCGATAATGCTCCGGATGCCGTGCAATAATATCCAGCGTGCTGCTACCTATGGACCCTGTCCCTCCCAGCAGACAGATCTGTTTAGCAGCAGTCATATCAGGCCCCATATTACATACCCGAAAAAAAAGTTAACCTTTCGCGAAATCATAATGTCAGTCCGGTCAGCTTAATGCACAGAACAAATACCGGTGCAGCCGCTGTCAGACTATCGATCCGATCCATAATGCCACCATGCCCTGGCAAAAGGTTACTGCTGTCTTTCAGCCCCTGATGCCGCTTTACCATACTTTCCAGTAAGTCACCCAGCACAGAAACAGCAGTAACCAGTAGCGTGATCAGGACCAGAGTAACCATTTCAAGCTTACCCAGTTCCCAGTAACTTGCAGCGCAAACCGCCAGCACACCGGTGGTAAACAGGCCACCATAAACTCCAGCCCAGGACTTTCCGGGGCTCACTCTTGGGGCCAGTTTCTTACGCCCGAAGGTTTTCCCGAAAGCATAGGCGCCGATATCTGCACACCAGACCAATAACAGGATATATAACAACGCCTCTTTACCCAGCCAGTCACTGGTTCTGAGCTCAATAAATGCAATCCAGCAGGGAACCAGTACCCCGAAGCCCATCAACAGACGCCTGCGCATACCGGTCCAGCGGGATTTATCCGGGTACTGAAGAACAAATAAGAGGAAGATGCCCCAGCCAATAGCAGCCAGCGCAAGAATAAAAAGATCCAGTGTTGCTGAGCGAACACTGTTAAGCAATAACAAGGTAGCAGCCATTCCGGCAGGGTATAACCACTTTCCTTTATCTCCGGCTCCGGATAGCTCGGCCCACTCCCAGGAACCCACCAGCACAATCGCTGAAATAAACAGAATAAACAGGTTATCGTCTAAACCAAACAACCCCCACAAGGCTAATGGTGCCAGCACCATAGCCGTTAACACTCGCTGTTTAAGCATCCACTTTTCCTTCAACCTGTTCGCTTGTTTTGCCAAAACGCCGTTGACGACCGCTATAGTCAGCAATCGCTTCAACCAGAGCTTCTTCACGAAAATCGGGCCAGAGCAGCGGACTGTAATAGAATTCGGTGTAGGCAAATTGCCAGAGGAGGAAATTACTGATGCGCTGTTCACCTGCCGTGCGTATACACAGATCAGGTGCAGGCAAATCACACAGTGAGACAGACTGATCAAACAGGTCTTCAGTAATCTGGTCCGGAGTGAGGTGTCCTTCAGCAACCTGCTGAGCCAGCAGGCGGGCCGCATGCACAATATCCCAGCGACCACCGTAGTTCGCTGCAATATTCAGACAAAGCGCTGTATTTCCGGAGGTCAGTGCTTCAGCATCAGCAATAGCCAGCTGGATCTCGTCACTGAAGGCTGACTTTTCACCAATAACGTTCAATCGTATGTTGTGCTTATGCAGCTGCTTAACTTCTCGCCTGAGCGAGAGTAGAAACAACTCCATCAATGCATTGACTTCCTGAGGTGGCCGCTGCCAGTTTTCACTGCTGAAAGCAAAAAGTGTCAGCACTTCAACCTTTTGCTGCATACAGGCACGAATCACTGAACGAACAGCGTCAGCCCCAGCTTTGTGCCCGGCAATACCCGGAAGGAAACGTTTTTTGGCCCAGCGATTATTACCATCCATAATGATGGCAATATGCCGAGGCACATTCTTTATTTTTTTATAATCCATGAAACGGCAACACAAAGGCGCCCATCCAGGGATGGGCGCGGAGACATCAGACCTGCATCAGGTCTTTTTCTTTAACCGCCAGCAGAGCGTCAACTTCTGCAACGTACTTATCTGTCAGCTTCTGAATAGCATCCTCTGCGCGACGCTCTTCATCTTCTGTAATCTCTTTTTCTTTCAGCAATTCTTTAACAGAGCCATTAGCATCACGGCGAATATTACGAATTGCCACTTTACCATTTTCGGCTTCCTGACGCGCCTGACGAATATAACCTTTACGGGTCTCCTCTGTCAGAGGCGGCATAGGTACACGAATCACCGCACCTGCGGAGTTAGGGTTTAACCCCAGGTCAGATTTCATAATCGCTTTTTCAATTGCAGGAACCAGTTGTTGTTCCCACGGCTGAATACTCAGAGTACGGGCGTCTTCAATATTGATATTAGCCACCTGACTCAGAGGTGTAGGTGCGCCATAGTAGTCTACAGTAACGTTCTCCAGAATACTTGGGTGAGCACGACCTGTACGGATTTTAGCGAACTGATTACCCAGAGCATCCACGCTCTTTTTCATTCGCTGATCTGCATCGCTTTGAATCTCATTGATCACAGAATTACCCTCTATCGATTAACGTACCTTCGTCACCACCAACCACCAGGTTCAGCAGTGCTCCAGGCTTATTCATATCAAACACACGAACCGGCATATCATGATCACGCACCAGACAGATAGCCGTCAGATCCATCACTTCCAGCTTCTGTTCCAGCGCACTGTCGTAACTCAGCTGATCATACTTAACTGCATCTGCATATTTAACCGGATCTTTATCATAAACCCCGTCAACCTTTGTAGCTTTAATCACTACGTCGCAGTCTACTTCAATACCGCGCAGGCAGGCTGCAGAGTCTGTGGTAAAGAACGGATTACCGGTACCGGCACTAAAGATTACCACATCTCCGGATGTCAGATAACGAATTGCTGTACGACGATCATAATGTTCAACCACACCGCTCATAGGAATAGCAGACATCACACGGGTGCGGATATTGGCACGCTCCAGCGCATCACGCATCGCCAGGCCATTCATTACCGTAGCCAGCATTCCCATGTGATCACCAGTCACACGATCCAGCCCTGCCTGACTCAGAGCAGCACCACGGAACAGGTTACCACCACCGATCACCAGACCAACCTGAACACCAATACCGACCAACTGACCAATTTCCAGTGCCATACGATTCAGAACCGCCGGATCAATACCGAAGTTCTGCTCACCCATCAGGGCTTCACCGCTCAGTTTCAGAAGAATACGTTTATATTGTGAAGATTTATCATTTACAGGCATCGCAGCACTCTCCGGTCAGTAAAAATACAGGGGTCAAAAAAAGCAGGGGGCATATCGCAACAATGGCGCGTACAGCAAAGCCATACGCGCCATTGTCATGCATCAGAAAGAACGTATTAAGCCAGACCAGCCTGCTTACGTACTTCCTCAGCGAAGTCTTCTTCAACTTTCTCGATACCTTCACCCACTTCGAAGCGAGTGAAAGAGATGACTTCACCACCGTTAGCTTTAACGTATGCACCAACAGTCTGAGAAGGATCTTTAACGAAAGCCTGCTCTACCAGGCTGTTTTCTGCCAGGAATTTCTTCACACGACCCACAGCCATTTTCTCTTTGATCTCTTCTGGCTTGCCTTCCATATCAGGCTGAGCCATGATGATCTCTTTCTCTTTCTGCAGCTCTGATTCAGGCATATCTTCAGGACGAGCAACACGCGGATTAACCGCTGCAGTGTGCATTGCAACATCTTTAGCCACTTCGTCATTGCCGCCCGTCAGAACAGACAGTACACCGATACGACCACCGTGCACGTATGCACCAACCAGACCACCTTCAGGCGCTTCAACAACTGCTGCACGACGTACAGAGATGTTTTCACCAATTTTCTGAACCAGAGCTTCACGCGCTGCTTCCAGGTCGCCTTCCATCAGCTTAGCGATATCAGTTTCTTTAGTCTCGAATACTTTAGCAGCAACAGACTCAACAAAACCTTTGAAGTTGTCATCACGAGCAACAAAATCAGTCTCGGAGTTTACTTCCAGAACCACGCCATAGCTGCCATCTTCAGCTACTTTAGTGGCTACCGCGCCGTCAGCTGCAACACGACTTGCTTTCTTAGCCGCTTTCATGCCACTGGACTTACGCAGGTTTTCAATTGCCAGCTCGATATCACCGTCTGTTTCTCTCAGAGCGCTTTTGCACTCCAGCATGCCCAGACCTGTGCGCTCGCGCAGTTCTTTTACCATAGATGCGCTGATTGCAGCCATGATTTTTAACCTCTTGATCAGATATAAAAAAACCGGATTTGCAAAAGGGGGCTAATGCCCCCTTATGCAGAGTTAACTATCGCCGCTATTAAAAATAGCAGCAGAGTATGACAACAGAGATTACTCTGCAGACTCTTCGCTAACTTCTACGAATTCGTCTTCACTTACAGCGCCATCTTTACCTTTCAGGCAAGCATCGGCAACGCCCTGAGCGTAAATCTGGATTGCGCGAATTGCATCGTCGTTACCAGGAACAACGAAGTCAACGCCATCAGGGTTGCTGTTAGTATCAACGATACCGATTACAGGGATACCCAGCTTGTTTGCTTCATTGATCGCGATACGCTCGTGATCTACATCGATAACAAACAGAGCGTCAGGCAGACCACCCATATCTTTGATACCACCGATAGAACGTTCCAGCTTGGCCATTTCACGAGTGTTCATCAGAACCTCTTTCTTGGTCAGCTTGTCGAACGTACCATCATTCTGCATAGCTTCCAGATCACGGAAACGACGGATAGACTGACGGATAGTCTTGTAGTTAGTCAGCATACCACCTAACCAGCGGTGGTTAACGTATGGCATGCCAGCGCGAGTCGCTTCTTCTTTGATCACCTTGCTTGCAGCACGCTTAGTACCAACAAACAGTACTTTGTTTTTACCAGCGGACAGCTTCTCAACAAAGCTCAGAGCATCATTCAGCGCAGGAACAGTGTGCTCCAGGTTGATGATATGAATCTTGTTGCGAGAACCAAAAATGAACTTGGACATTTTTGGGTTCCAGTAACGGGTCTGGTGACCAAAGTGAGCACCTGCTTTCAGCAGATCACGCATAGAAACTTGAGACATTTTGACTCCTAAAAGGGTTAAACCTCCACATACCCCATAGCCCAACCCGTCGATTTTTTTTCTTCGGGCACCCAGAACTACGTGCCGGTATGTGTGTGTCGTTTAAGAATAGTTTGATACCCGAACTGACCCGGCCATCCCCTGAAACAGAAATAAAACCGGAAATACCAATTTATGATCTGTTACCAGATAATCGGACACGAATCTGAACAAGCGGGCGGCTTTATACCACAGATTCACTATAATATAAAGAAAGTGATTCATCAGGCGGCTATTTTGCAGGATATGAGCAAAAGAAATGAAAAAAATTCCAACGATTACGCTCTATTTTTCAATTTAATCCTGATCAGCCCCTCCCACCGCAATGCAATACAGGTTAACATCTTTACAGAGAATGAATTGCAATTGACAGATTTTCCTGACTCGGGATAACAGCCGGATTCATTCCCTGGCCCGTTCACCCGGACACCCGAAGTCTGCAAATTCCCGAAACGACAGTAACGACACTTCAGACATGACAGTAATTATTAAAACACCCGATGAAATAGAAAAAATGCGTGTAGCCGGCCGTTTAGCGGCAGAAGTCCTCGAAATGATTGAGCCACACGTAAAGGCGGGTGTCAGCACTGAAGAGCTGAATCGTATCTGCCATGATTATATCGTCAACGAACAGAATGCGATTCCAGCCCCGCTGAATTATCACGGCTTCCCTAAATCCATCTGCACATCAGTTAACCAGGTCATCTGCCACGGCATTCCAAGCGAAAGCAAAATTCTGAAAACAGGTGACATCATCAACGTTGATATTACCGTTATTAAAGATGGCTATCACGGTGATACCAGCAAGATGTTCCTGGTAGGCGAACCCAAAATCCAGGCCAGACGTCTGTGTCAGGTGACACAGGAATGCCTGTACAAAGCGATCGAAATTGTGCGCCCTGGCACGACTCTGGGCGATATAGGTGCAGTCATCCAGAAACATGCTGAATCATTTGGTTTTTCCATTGTCCGTGAATACTGCGGGCACGGTATTGGCAAGGGCTTCCACGAGGACCCTCAAATTGTGCACTACGGCAAACCCGGTACAGGTCTTGCATTAAAAGAGGGCATGACCTTTACCATTGAACCTATGATCAATGCCGGAAAACGTCACTGTAAGGTACTAAAAGATGAGTGGACTGTGGTCACAAAAGATCGCAGTCTGTCGGCTCAGTATGAACACACTCTGCTGGTAACGGCAGATGGCTGTGAGATTCTGACCAAGCGCAAAGAAGAAACTGACCTGTAAAAAAGGGATCTGACCGCCCATGCCATTAACACCCTATGAGTTTGAAGCTGATCCGTCGCTGTTTAACAAACACACGTTCAGGCAACAGCTTGCCGATGCACGCTCCAGCATCACCTTATTCAGGCAAACTATTCAGACTGTCCAGAACGAGCTGGATCAACGCTTTCTGGAAGGGGCTGATATCAGGGACCTGGTCCATGGGCGAGCCTGGTTTATCGACCAGTTACTCAGCGTTGCCTGGGAGGAGTACGACTGGCCCGATAACCATATCAGCCTGCTGGCCGTTGGAGGGTATGGGCGAGGAGAACTCCACCCGAAATCTGATATTGACCTGCTGATCCTGTTGCGGAATGACGACGACACGCCTTATCGTGACAATCTGGAACGTTTTGTCACCTTCTTATGGGACATCAGCCTGGATATCGGACACAGCGTACGCTCATTAAGCGACTGTGAACGGGAAGCGAAGGCCGATATTACCGTAGCGACCAACCTGCTGGAAAACAGGACCATTACCGGCCCTGACAGCCTGCGCGAAGAGATGATCACCCGCCTGGACACAGATAAAATGTGGAACAGCAGTGAGTTCTTTGAAGCTAAATGGCAGGAACAGATTACCCGGCACTACAAGTACAACAACAACGAATACAATCTTGAGCCTAATATCAAAAGCTCACCTGGCGGCCTGAGAGATATCCAGATGATCGGCTGGGTCGCTAAACGACACTTTGGTACTCATACACTGGAAGGTCTGATGAGCGAAGGTTTTCTGACTGAATCTGAAGTGCGTATTATGGAGCAGGGCCAGTCCTTTTTATGGCAGGTTCGTTATGCGCTGCATATGACAGCGAAACGTCCTGAAGATCGTCTGCTGTTTGATCATCAACGCACCCTGGCAGAACTTTTTGGCTACGCAGATAACGATGAACGCCTGGCTGTTGAACAGTTTATGCGTCGATATTACCGTGTTGTTATGTCCCTGACGGAACTGAACGATGTGCTGATGCAGCATTTTGACGATGCTATCCTGCAATCACGACACGAAGCTCGCATTGAACCTCTGAATAAACGCTTCCAGATTGTTAATAGAAAAATTGAAGCCACTCACAGCAGAGTATTTGAGCAGACCCCTTTTGCCCTGCTGGAAATTTTCCTGCTGATGGCTCAGAACCCTCAGATTGAAAGCGTCAGAGCTTCAACCATACGCCTGCTGAGAGATAACCGTCATCTGATTGACGAAAGCTTCCGTCAGGATATTCGCCACTCCTCACTGTTTATGGAGTTGCTCAGAAGCCCCGGTAATGTTGCTCGTCAGCTACGACGCATGAGTCGCTATGGCATTCTGGGAAAATACCTGCCGGAATTCGGCTATGCTATCGGCCTTATGCAGCATGACCTGTTCCATATCTATACTGTGGATGCTCATACTCTGCTGCTGCTGAAATTCATGCACAAATTCCAGAAAGAAGAAGCCAAAGAAAGCTTCCCTTTCGCCTCCCAGATTATCCATCGTCTGCCCAAACCTGAACTGGCCATCATTGCCGGTCTGTATCATGATATCGGCAAAGGACGTGGCGGTGATCATTCCGAACTGGGAGCGAAAGACGCCCTTCATTTCTGTGAACGCCACCACTTGAGCAAACATGACGCCCGGCTGGTCAGCTGGCTGGTGGAGCAACATCTTCTGATGTCGATGACCGCCCAGAAAAAAGATATCTCTGATCCTGAAATCATTCAGGAGTTTGCTCAGCAGGTTCGTGACGAAGCTCGTCTTAATTATCTTTATGTACTAACGGTTGCTGATATTAATGCGACTAATCCCAGCCTGTGGAACAGCTGGCGTGCCACTTTACTGCAGCAACTGTATGTGGAAACCAAGCGAGCACTGCGTCGCGGCCTGGAAAACCCGATGGACCGGGAGGAATCAGTACATGAAACCCAGCAGGACGCACTGGCATTGCTGAGAAAATGGGGGGTTGATGAAACCCGGATCTGGCCGCTGTGGAACACCCTGGGGGAAGATTACTTCCTGCAGGATACAGCTCGGGAAATTGCCTTCCAGACGGAGCAGATCCTGCAACATAAAGCACCTGGCGTCCCACTGGTACTGGTAACCAACCCGAATAAAGTAGAACAGGTCGGCGGCACCAAGGTATTTATTTATACCGAAGAAGAACCCCATCTGTTTGCCGCCACCGTAGCCGCGATGGAACAGCTGAACCTGAACATCCATGATGCCCGCATCAGCAGCTCCAGCACCGACTATAGTCTCGATACCTACATAGTACTGGAGCACAACGGTGAACCAATCCGAAACCCGGACAGAATCCATCAGATTAAACAGGTACTGATCGAAGAGCTGGATGATCCGGCAGATTATTGCGATATTGTACAGCGACGTACACCGCGCCAGCTGAAGCACTTTACGATGCCCACCCAGGTCGTGATCAGTAATGATCCGTTTACTCAGCGCACTCTGGTTGAGGTGACCACACCGGATCGCCCCGGACTGCTGGCCCGCATCGGGCGCATCTTTGTCGAGATGGATATCAACCTGCTGAATGCACGCATCGTCACCCTGGGAGAGCGGGTTGAAGATACTTTTGTGATCACGGACAGAGATCTGAAGCCAGTCAGTGACCCGGAACTGTGCGTTCAGCTCAGGCAACGCATCTGCCGGGAGCTGGACGAACAGGTCATCAACAGCCAGTAATCACCTTATTCCAGACGGCACGCAAAATTTTTCGATATTTATACCCGTTTTTCTCCGGCCACCGGCCGGAGAGAAAAGAAGCATATACCGGGCTATCAGCCGATCTGATCATGAAAATTACACTGGGTTATTTGTTCCAGGATGCAGGCTTCTCTATAATGCCCGACTAACCCTGTAAGATAATGATATGCATCAGGCTGCTGTTATCAGAGACTGAGACAGCTGCCCGCTAACTGGCTGGACTCCGGAATGAACCCAGATCTGAACCGTTTACAACCTTATCCTTTTGAAAAACTGACGGCTCTGAAGGCCCAGGTGTCAGCCCCCGAAGGCCTGACTCATATCCCTCTGTCTATTGGCGAACCCCGCCATCCGGCACCTCAGTTTGTACTGGATTGCCTGACATCTAACATCAACCGTATCAGTAACTATCCCACCACTAAGGGTATGCCTGAATTGCGGGAAGCCATTGCCAACTGGTGTCAGCGTCGCTTTAAACTGAATACAGGTACACTGACAGCCGAAGATCATGTGCTGCCGGTTAATGGTACCCGTGAAGCGATTTTTGCCTTCACTCAGGCGTTAATTGAGCGTAAACCCGATGCTCTGATCGCAACGCCGAATCCTTTTTATCAGATCTATGAAGGCGCCGCTTATCTTGCTGGTGCAGAGCCTTATTTTATGCCATGTCTGGCAGAAAACGGCTTTATACCCGACTTTGATGCCGTACCGGAGGAAGTGTGGCAGAACACTCAGCTGCTATTCCTGTGCAGCCCCGGCAACCCGACCGGCGCTGTAATCGGATCTGACATTCTGAAAAAACTGATCGCACTGTCTGATCAGTATGACTTCGTGATCGCTTCTGATGAATGCTACTCCGAAATCTATTTTGATGAACAGAACCCACCAGCGGGCTTATTGCAGGCCTGTGCTGAGTTAGGGCGTGACGATTATAAAAACTGCGTTGTTTTTCACAGTCTGTCCAAACGCTCTAACCTGCCAGGGCTGCGTTCCGGCTTTATCGCTGGTGAAGCAGAACTGATGCAGAAGTTTCTGCTGTACCGCACTTACCACGGCTGCTCTATGCCGATTCAGCACCAACTGGCCAGTATTGAAGCCTGGAATGACGAAGAACACACCATCGCTAACCGTGCAGTTTATACCGAGAAGTTTGCCAGAGTGACCGAAATCCTGTCTCCGGTGCTGAACTTCAGCCAGCCAGAAGCCAGCTTTTATTTGTGGCCAGAAACACCGGTACAGGAAGAGGTTTTTGCCCAGAAACTGTTTGCCGAGCAGAATGTTACCGTACTGCCTGGCAGCTACCTGTCCAGAACGATCAACGGAGAAAATCCAGGCAGAAACCGGGTACGCATGGCCCTGGTTGCAACTCTGGACGAATGTATTGAGGCAGCAGAGCGTATACGTCGCTTTACTGAATCTCTGTAATCTGATACCAGCCTTTATCAGATGCAGAGGCTTATCGGGGTTCCTGAGTGAACCCTGGGACTCTGGATCGTTAACCTGATCAATCAACCCGAAGAGAACAGATCCATGTCAGTAACTCTGTATGGCATTCCCAACTGCGATACTGTAAAAAAAGCCCGTAAATGGCTGGAAGCACAGAATATTGAGTTTCAGTTTCACGATTTCCGAAAAGATGGCCTGACAGAGCAACAACTGACTCTGTGGTGTGATGCTCTGGGCTGGGAAAAAGTTCTGAATAAGCGCAGCACCAGCTGGAGAGCACTGGATGACGATCAGAAAAGTGATCTGAACCAGTCCAAAGCCATTGCCCTGATGGTTGAAGCCCCCACTCTGGTACGGCGTCCGGTTATAGATCATGACGGCCAGTACCACAACGGCTTTAAAGATGCAGAATATGCTGCATTTTTTGATCTCTGAACCATATTTAATTATCCGCCATAGCCGTTAACCTGAAGCATAACTCAGCACAGTTAACATCTGGCAGGCGGAATCATTTTTAGTACATTCTGGCTGAATAGAAAACAGCCAGCTTATTTCTTGCAGGAGTAAATATGTCAGCTTCTCCATTTTTCAGTTTTGGTTTTGGTGTTGGTACAAAAAACAGCAAAGGAGAATGGCTTGAAGTCTTCTATCCTCAGCCGTTACTGAATCCGGCTGTGGCACTGGTTGATGCCGTAGCTCAGACAATTGATTACCAGGGTGGTAACCAGGTTGTTGAATTTGGTGCCGATAAGGCTGCCGCTCTGGCCGATGCCCTGAACAGTGCAGGTGAAACGGCTCAGGCAGAACTGGTTGCCACGTTTACAGATAGCCAGCGCCCACTGGTGGCAACTTTCATCGAAGAAGACACTGATCCGAAAGCAGTGGCAGAGGTTTATCTGAAACTACACCTGCTGTCTCACCGCATGGTTAAACCACACGGTACTAACCTGAACGGTATGTTCGGCGTACTGCCTAACGTTGCATGGACCAGTCAGGGTGCAATTGACCTGGACGAACTGACACAGCGTCAGCTTCAGGCTCGTCTGAACAACGAAGCGCTGTCGGTAGACTGCGTCGATAAATTCCCGAAAATGACCGACTACGTTGTACCTGCCGGTACTCGTGTTGCTGATACCTCCCGTGTCCGTCTGGGCGCTTACCTGGGCGAAGGCACGACAATTATGCATGAAGGCTTTGTTAACTTTAATGCAGGTACAGAAGGTCCTGGCATGATCGAAGGCCGCATCTCTGCTGGCGTTTATGTCGGTAAAGGCAGTGACCTGGGCGGCGGTTGTTCCACTATGGGTACTCTGTCCGGTGGTGGTAACATCATTATCTCTGTGGGCGACGAGTGTCTGATTGGCGCGAATGCGGGCATCGGCATCCCTCTGGGTAACCGCTGCATCGTAGAAGCTGGTCTTTACATCACAGCGGGCACTAAAGTAAATGTTCTGGATGACAACCGTGAACTGGTAGAAGTGGCTCGCGCCCGCGACCTGGCAGGTAAAGACGATCTGTTGTTCCGTCGTAACTCTCAGAACGGCGCAGTTGAGTGCCTGACCAACAAGACTGCGATTGAGCTGAACGAAGCCCTACACGCAAACAACTGATTTAAAAATCGTTAAATCAGATTCTGTTTGTACAAAGCGCAGAAGAGTACCCTTTTTCTTCTGCGCCCTTTATCTTCTTTCCCACCGACTTCAGCGTTTTCATGCCACCGCCCGGCCATATGTTTAATTATTTATCTATTCTGTAACCTTTCTGTAACCCAGAGGAATTAATTTACCGGCAGAATAAACTGTTTTGCTTATTTTCAGAGTCGCAAGGAGTCGCCAGCATATGTCTATCCGCCAACGGTTTATTTTGTTGATTGCAGGCAGTATTGCCGGATTCTTTTCTATTCTGATACTACTGAATCACACCCTGAATCAACTGGAACAACTCTACCTGACCGAAGACAAACTCTCATCCAGCCATATCCAGCTGCAACTAATGGCCAGAAAGGCACAGAATTTCAGCCTGAATAATCAGGAAGAATCTGCTCAGGAGTTTCAGCAACAGGCTGACGAACTGAAACAAACACTCAAATTACTGGAAGAGCAGTTCAGGCAACAGGAACTTCCTCTCCCCCCCTTAAGCCGGGTCATTCAGGGTACCAGCCGTTACACCGAAGCATTCAGCCAACTAAGAACTCAGAAACTGAATCTGGGACTGACACCGGTTACAGGCATGTATGGTCAGCTAAGAAAGGCAGTACATCAGGCAGAACAGCGTATCAAAGATGCCGGGCAAACCCAGTTAACAGCGGCCATGCTGATGCTACGCCGACATGAAAAAGACTTTATGCTGCGCCATCAGATAAAGTATGTACAAAAATTTGATAGCAGCTTTCAGATATTCGAGCAACAACTGGACAACGCTTCTGCACTGAACCCTCAACAGAAAGATGGCATTCGCCAGCCAATGCAGCAATACCAGCAAACCTTTAAGCGCTTTGTACAGGTTTCACGCAGCGTTGGCCTCGATGAATCCCAGGGCGCACTGGGAGAACTGAATGCCAGAAGCCAGCAGCTGATCCAGGAACTGGATGCTTTGCATAATGACACCCGCACCCAGATCGAATCCCTGATTTCATCCAAACGCCTGAATGCTATGGTACTTACAGTGCTGCTGTGCGTTGTACTGACCATGGCAACCGTCTGGCTGGCCTGGCGAGTGGTTAGCCGGATCAATCTGGTGGTCGGTCATATGAAAGAGATTTCGGATGGTGATGGTAACCTGAGTGTACACCTGAACAGTCAGAGCCCAGATGAACTGGGTGAACTGTCCCGAGCATTCAATCGCTTTACCGAGAAAATCCGCAATAGTGTATCTCATGCCGCCGAAACCGCTACTACCCTGGAATCCAGAGCAAATCAGCTGCACAACACAGCAAACAGCACACTGGAAACCTGCCACCAGCAGGACAGTCAGTTACAGGAGCTTAGCCAGGCACTAAGTAACACCACCAGCTACTCCCAGCAAGTTGAGTCCCGCGTTGAAGCAGCCAGTGATATGACCCGTGTAATCAGCACTCAGTCGGATGAAATCGCTCAGCTCTCTCAGCAGAACCAGACAGCCAGTAAGCAATTGATTACTGACGTAGAAGCTGCAGTTCAGGAAATTGAACAACTGGAAGCGGATAGCCAGAAAATCAGTGAAGTGATGGCAAGCATTGCCGAGATTGCAGCTCAGACAAACCTGCTGGCACTGAATGCTGCTATTGAAGCAGCCAGAGCCGGAGAGCAAGGGCGCGGCTTTGCAGTCGTCGCCGATGAAGTGCGCAACCTGTCACTCAAAACCCAGGATTCTGCTGTGCAGATCTATCAGCAGATTGATCAGCTACAGGACAAAATACGCCATGCAACTCAGGTGATCAGAAATACTCAATCCAGCACCAATGAACGCCTGCGGCACAATGAACGTATCGATGAACTATTCAGCTCAATTGAGCATCGGATCAGTGAACTGAACACCCAGAACCAGGCGATTGTGGACATAAGCCAACAGCAGATTGCGACGATGCATCAGGCAGAACAGCAACTGTATGCCACTCAGGAAGCAATGCGCAGCAACCTGGAATCCGCAGATACCAACCGCCACACCAGCGATCAGTTATTCGAACTGTCAGGTATGCTGAAGCAGGAAATGGGGCGTTTTACTGTCTGAGAAATTAAGCAGCATTTCAACCAGCAAAAAAGCCGTTGCATCTGACAACGGCTCTTTTCAAAAGATAATATCTGACCAAGAGCAACATCAGCCCTGATTTTCCAGAAACGTCAGTAACTGACGTTTACCTTCAGGATCTTTCACAGTGATCAGTTCACCTTCTTTCGGGAATAACGTATCCCGCAAACGGGATAACCAGAAACGCAGTGCAGCGACACGTTTCATCGCAGGCAGGCACTGTCTTTCCTGACCAGACAGCGGACGCACACTCTCATAGCCTGCCAGCAGAAGCTGTTCTTTATCTGTATCGTAGAACTGTTTTTCTTCATCGAAACACCAGGCATTCAGCGTCACAGCCAGATCATAAAGGTAAGCGGTTGAACAGGCATGGTAGAAGTCGATCAGTCCAGCCAGATTATGGCCATCAAACAGGGCGTTATCCGGGAACAGGTCAGCATGAACCGGGCCTGATGGTAATTCACTCCAGGGTAAATCACCGGCAGCCTGTACCGCAGCAGCCAGTTGACCAGCCTGCTCTTCATCCAGCTCTGGCAGCACTTTTTCACTCAGATTTCGACACCAGTGATAGATGTTCTGATAAGCATCAGCTGGCAACTCAACCGCAACCAGGTGAGCCTGAGCCAGTGTCAGGCCGATCACTTCGCATTGAACATTATCCGGTTTATCCAGCGGGTCTCCGGCCAGACGCTTCATAAACACCGCTGGTTTCTGTTTCAGCTCGCCAAACAGTTCACCCTGCTGGTTACGTATCGGTTGAGCAACAGCCACACCACGCGCCGACAAATGCGCTACAAAGCCCAGAATAAAAGGCAGGTCAGCGGCAGATACCGACTCCACCAGCGTCAGCACAAATTCACCTTCGGTGGTGGAAACAAAGTAATTGGTGTTTTCAACTCCGGCTTCAATACCTTTGAAGCCTGTCAGAGTGCCAATATCATATCCTTTCAGATATTCATTCAGTTCTGAATGTTCTACAACCGTATAGATCGACATAACGCTTTTCACTATCACTGCAGGCCAGATAAATTATCCGACCCTGTTTTATTACACTATCAACCGGGAGAAGTCAGGCATTGACGACCTGACCGGCATCCTGAGACTGAGTCAGCCACTGGCTCAGACGATCCACACAGGCCTGACGCAGCAGAATGTCGTACTCAGCCTGCTCCGACAGAGACTGAATGGTGACGCCCTCTGCAATCAGGCGCTGCATACTGTCTTTAAGGCGCTGATCCGCTTCACAGTGCATTTCAGCGGTGTTATCACTTTCCAGCAGATAACGTACAGCAGCTTCTGTCAGATCAGCACGCAGTGCATTGTCGTCACTTTTCAGACTGATATCCTGGCCAAAAGTCATGGTCAGCGCCTGAGAAACGGACAGGCCGCTCTGTACCGGTGGCAGTACCAACCAGTGATTCAGGTCCAGCCACAAAATAGCCAGCTGACCAATACAGGAGATACGGCTGACCGCCAACGGCTGAGAGGCGCCGGTGACGTCACCGACAGCAATCAGAAAAGACAGGTTATCCGGATCAATGTCCAGATTCAGATCACTGACCAGGGAACACTGGCGCATCGTAATATCACTCACGCTCCCCTTCTGATCCAGCTCAGCGGAAATATTCAGGTGCAACAGTGGATTACTGCCCGTTTCGGTAGCGGTTTTCATCTTCATTCCCTCAACTGTTATCCGACCTGTTCGCCCATTGCCTGCATATCGGCATGATAGGAGGAACGCACCATAGGCCCGCTGGCAACATTACTGAAGCCCAGCTCCATGCCAATAGTTTCATATTCTTTAAATTCTTCCGGTGTTACGTAACGCTCAACCGCCAGGTGATATTTTGTTGGTTGCAGGTACTGCCCTATAGTCAGCATATCCACATCATTAGCCCGCAGATCCTTCATTACCTGAATCATCTCATCTTTGGTTTCACCCAGTCCGACCATCAGACCAGATTTCGTGGTGACCTCAGGATTCAGGCGCTTGAACTGATACAGCAGGTTAAGAGACCAGTGATAGTCAGCCCCGGGACGTACAGACTTATAAAGAGAGGGTACGGTTTCCAGATTATGATTCAGCACATCAGGTACATGCTCTGACAGTTTTTCCAGTGCGATCTCCATACGGCCACGGAAATCCGGTACCAGAATTTCGACGGTCAGTTCAGGATTCAGAACTCTGGCTTCACGCACCACGTCAGCAAAATGCTCTGCACCACCGTCTCTGAGATCATCACGATCCACAGAGGTAATCACGGCATATTTCAGATTCATCTTCTGAATAGACTCCGCCACATGACGTGGTTCAAGCGGATCCAGTGCCATAGGACGACCATGGGCCACATCACAGAAAGGGCAACGACGGGTACAGATAGCCCCCATGACCATAAAGGTCGCCGTGCGCTTACTGAAGCATTCCGCCAGGTTAGGGCAGGACGCTTCTTCACATACAGTGTGCAGATTCTGCTCACGCAGGTGCTTTTTAACCGCGTTGACGTTGCCATTACTGCGAGGATCAATCCGAATCCACTCCGGTTTGCGCAGACGTTTACGGGTTGGGTCAGGTTTGTGACGCAGACGCGCCATCTTGGACTCACCTTTAAGCTCAGTTAAGGGAATCAGTTCCATAACATCTCCTCAGAGTGGATTCTTATTATGAAGAAAGGGCTGAAACGCCCTTTCCTTGTATCGTTCTGTGACGTTCAGATAACTGAGCGTTGATATCGGGGTGAGTTAAGCCACATAACTCACCCCGTATTTATCAGCCGCGGTAGTAGCGCTGCTCGATAAATGGCATGCGGGATACGGTCATTGGCAGTTTCTTGCCACGTACTTCGGCATAAACAACCGTTTCCAGAGCACTGAAAGCAGTTTCTACGTAACCCATAGCCACTGGTTTCTCAACGGTCGGTCCGTAAGTACCACTGGTTACCACACCGATTTTGTTGCCTGCTTCATCAAACAGCTCAGTACCTTCACGTACTGGCGCACGACCTTCACCCAGCAGACCAATACGCTTACGTGCCCAGTCTTTATTGGCAATCTGAGACAGAATCTTCTCTTCACCCGGGAAACCACCCGCACGTTCGCCGTCTGCACGACGATTCTTAGAGATAGCCCAGATCAGGCTGCCTTCCAGAGGCGTCGTTGTAGTATCGATGTCATGACCATACAGACACAGACCCGACTCCAGGCGCAGAGAGTCACGAGCACCCAGACCAATCGCTTCAATTTCAGGCTGATCAAGGAACAGACGACACAGACGTTCAGCATCTGCAGAAGGAATAGAGATCTCAAAACCGTCTTCACCGGTGTAACCGGAACGGGATACAAAACAATCCACGCCATCAATTTTCATCTGGCGAGAATCCATAAATACCATTTCGCTGACTTCAGGTGCCAGACGGGCAATTGCAGCTGCCGCTGCAGGACCCTGTACCGCAACCAGCGCGCGGTCATCCAGAACTTCTAGTTCAACACCTTCATCCAGGTTAGCCTGCATGTGAGCCACATCCTGCTCTTTACAGGCTGCGTTCACGACAACATAGATCCAGTCACCATAATTGGTCACCATCAGATCATCCATGATGCCGCCGTCTTCATTAGTGAACATCGCATAACGCTGCTTACCTGCAGGCAGATCAATAATGTCTACAGGAACCAGTTTTTCCAGCGCTGCCGCTGCATTTTCACCGGTCAGTTTCACCTGGCCCATATGGGAAACATCAAACAGTCCCGCTTTTTCACGGGTGTGCAGGTGTTCCTTTTTCACGCCCAGTGGATACTGAACCGGCATTTCATAACCTGCGAAAGGAACCATTTTCCCGCCCAGCTCTGTATGCAGATCAAACAGAGGAGTTTTCTTCAGAGCACCCTGCGTTTCAGCCATATCGAACCTCTTGAATTGTTATTAGTCAGGAAAAGGTCTGGTCTGGCAGCCGCCCGCCAATACCCATCTGCGATAAAACCCTACTAAAATCACGGATTAGTCACTTCAGAACGGCGTACCAGACAAACCTTATACACTTTATATCTACAACCTGTTCGTCTTATCAGAGATCTTTTTACTGATCCAGACCACAAGTTTCCAATAGGAAACAAGTTAGACCAATAGAAAACCTGATGCAAGATTTTTTTCTTATTTCGAGCAGAAATATGCTCAGAAAAGCAGACAACAACCTGACAACCATAGGGTTAAAGAAATCACAGCTTAAAAGGGAAGGGAAGAGGATAAAGACACTGAAAGGAAAAATAAGATAAAGCCCGCGCCAAACTGATGCTCCGGGCAGCCTGAGCTGCCACGAAGTCAGAGCAGGAGTCAGGCAGTTACCCAGATAACTACGGCATCCTCTTCACTGGAGGACACCAGGGCATGTCCCATTGCGCAGTCATAGTAGGCAGAGTCACCTTCAAACAACTCAATAGGCTCATAAAACTCGGTGTAGAAGAGTACTGAACCACTTTCTATATAAAGGAACTCCTCGCCATCATGACGCACCCATTCCGGATAAACATCGAAAGAACGGGCACGCACTACAGTACGATAAGGAATCATTTTTTTGCTGGTCAGCTGAGATGCCAGTAACTCATGCTCATAAGTCGGCGTCGGATGTGGTGTCCCCTCACCCTTACGCGTGATATCACGACGCCCGGTTGCCCCCTGATTCTTTTTCGGCTGACTGAACAACTGAGGGATATCAATACCCAGGCCTGCGACCAGCTTGTTGACCACAGAAAAAGTCGGTGAAATCTGCTCGTTTTCAATCTTAGAAAGTGTGGATCGGGCCAGTCCGGTTAATTTACTGGCTTCTTCCAGAGTCAGATTCTGACTCAGACGAATCTCTCTGACCCGTTTACCAAGCTGCAAAGGCTCGACTTCTGCTTCTGTGCTGGTTTCAGCACGGGTTACCTGTACTTTATCTTCTTTTAAAAAAAATGGTTCATCTGACATGGGTTTACCTGTATTTCTCTGCGCCCGAACACACTCAGGCCGCTGTTTCCAAAAATGTTACACAAGCACCGGGCGGTTTTAAAGGAAACCTTAGCTCTTCTATAGATAAAAAAACAAATAAGTTTCCAATAGGAAATTTTTGTTGCGAATTATGAAATCTATTGCTAGTCTCACTGCAATACAGACATAGCATGAACTTTTCGCTGATGCGGAAACTTATAAACATTGAGTGAGTAGAACGGACCGTGCGTTCTGCAGGAAGAGAAAACGGATGTGTCTCCTCAAGCACCAATAACAATAAATGTCGTCGGAGGCTTTAACGATGCCACTCAGCATCTCAGATCTGTTTAAAACAGGTATAGGTCCATCCAGCTCTCATACCGTTGGCCCTATGGTTGCGGCTAATCGTTTTCTTGATGAATTACGGGAAAAAAATCTGCTGGATAATGTCAGCCGTGTCAAAGTTGACCTGTATGGTTCTCTGGCTATGACAGGTCAGGGACACGCGACAGATATCGCCACTCTGCTGGGTCTGCTGGGTGAGCGTCCTGATCAGGTTGATCCGGATCGGGTGCCTGAATACATCAGTCAGATCGATGAGCAGAAACAGCTGAATCTGGCCGGTGAACGTCTGATTCCATTTGACCGTAAGACAGATCTGCCTTTTAACTTTGGCGAATCTCTGCCTAAGCACCCGAATGGCATGCGCTTTTATGCCTTTGACGCGGCAGGTATGGTAACGATTGATAGTATCTACTATTCCATCGGTGGAGGTTTTGTATTAAGCGATGCTGAAATCGATCAGCAGGATAATGGATCTGACACTCAGAATGTCCCCTATCTGTTTAACAATGGTAAAGAGCTGCTGGAAGTTTGCCAGCAGGCTAACCTGACTATTGCCGATGTTGTACTGGCCAATGAGAAAACCCGTCTGGGTTCTGACGAAGCAGTCAAAGAATCCGTACTGGGCATCTGGCATGTCATGGATAACTGTATTCGCCGTGGCTACCAGCAAACCGGCATCTTACCCGGTGGTTTAAAGATAAGACGTCGCGCCAACGAGCTGTACCGTGAATTGACGGAAAAGCCAGAAAAAGCGCTGAAAGATCAGCTGTCGGTAATGGATTGGGTCAACCTGTACGCCATTGCAGTCAATGAAGAAAACGCTGCCGGTGGTCGTGTGGTAACGGCTCCCACCAATGGTGCAGCCGGGGTGATTCCTGCGGTGCTGGCTTATTATGACCGTTTTGTTCCGGGTTCCGATGAGGACGGCATTGTACGCTTCCTGGCAACGGCAGCCGCCATTGGCATGCTGTACAAGCAGAATGCCTCTATCTCTGCCGCCGAAGTAGGCTGTCAGGGAGAGATTGGTGTGGCCTGCTCTATGGCGGCCGGTGCGCTGTGTGCCGTGCTGGGTGGCACTAATGAACAGGTTGAAAATGCAGCAGAAATTGGCATGGAGCACAACCTGGGGCTGACCTGTGACCCGATTGGCGGTCTGGTTCAGGTGCCTTGTATCGAACGTAATACTATGGGCGCAGTAAAAGCAATTAATGCGGCTCGTCTGGCGCTGCGCGGTGATGGTCAGCACCATGTACCTCTGGATTCCGTGATCGAGACCATGCGACAAACCGGTCTTGATATGCAGGATAAGTACAAAGAAACCTCAACAGGCGGTCTGGCGGTTAACGTCGTAGCTTGCTGATTCAGACGATGGTCTGAATCTGCAGGGACTCTGACCGTATTGAAGGCTGCAGCCCGTCTGCTTCCAGACACTGCAGGTTATGTCAAAATAAAAAATGAGAAACACACCATGAGCATGAGTGAACTGTACAGAAACGACGCAGTAAGCGAAAAGTTCTTTACCAGTAATCTGGCGGATAGCGATGTGGCAATCAAAGCGGCCATTGAGCGTGAATTCCACCGCCAGCAAGACGGTATTGAGCTGATTGCTTCTGAAAACATTGTATCCAAAGCGGTCATGCAGGCTCAGGGCACTGAGCTGACTAACAAATACGCAGAAGGTTATGCCGGTCGCCGTTACTATGGTGGTTGTGAGTACGTTGATGAAGTAGAAACACTGGCTATCGAGCGTGCTAAGCAGCTGTTCAACTGCGAATATGTCAACGTACAGCCTCACTCAGGTGCTCAGGCAAACGGTGCAGTCTTTATGGCACTGCTGCAACCTGGCGACACTATTCTGGGTATGTCCCTGGATGCCGGTGGTCACCTGACTCATGGTGCCCGCCCTGCGCAGTCCGGTAAGTGGTTCAATGCTGAACAATATGGTGTAGATCGCGAAACTCAGCGTATCGACTACGCTGCGGTTGAAGCACAAGCGATTGAGTGCCAGCCAAAACTGATCATCGCGGGTGGTTCTGCAATCCCCCGTCAGATCGATTTTGCGCGTTTCCGTGAGATCGCTGACAAAGTGGGCGCATACCTGATGGTGGATATGGCCCACATCGCAGGCCTGATTGCCACTGGTCAGCACCCTAGTCCGCTGCCACATGCGCATATCGTTACAACGACAACACACAAAACACTGCGTGGTCCTCGTGGTGGTATGATCCTGTCCAACGATCTGGATCTGGGTAAGAAAATTAATTCTGCGGTATTTCCAGGTCTGCAGGGTGGCCCTCTGATGCACGTAATCGCCTCTAAAGCGGTTGCTTTTGGCGAAGCACTGCAGCCGGAATTCACCGATTACATAAAGCAGGTTGTTAAGAACGCAGCCGTACTGGCTGAGACGCTGGTTGAGCGTGGTTGCGATATCGTAACCGGTGGTACTGACACTCACCTGATGCTGGTTGACCTGCGTCCTAAAGGTCTGAAAGGTAACGCCACAGAAGAGTCTCTGGAGCGCGCCGGTATCACCTGTAACAAAAATGGCATCCCATTTGATCCAGAGAAGCCAATGGTAACGTCCGGTATCCGCCTGGGTACTCCGGCAGGCACCAGCCGTGGCTTCGGCGAAGAAGAGTTCCGCCTGATTGGTAACCTGATTGGTGATGTTCTGGATGGTCTGGCGGCGAATCCTGAAGACAACAGTGCAGCTGAAGCCCGTGTACATGAGCAGGTTAAAGCGCTGTGCGCACGCTTCCCACTGTATCGCTAAGTGATTCAGTAAGACAGATCATTATAAAAACTGGCACTGGCAGCATAAAAAAGTTCATCTTTAATTGTGTACTGCTAAGTTTTGAAGATAATCACTGGCTGAAAGCGGGCTAAAGCAAAAAGTCGGCTTTCACACCTTTAAAAGATATAAGACCGAGGATTTAAACATGAGCAATGTACCAGCTAATATGAAATTCGCAGCTTCTCACGAATGGGTTCTGGACAATGGTGACGGCACAGTAACTGTCGGTATTTCTGACCACGCTCAGGAGCAACTGGGTGATGTAGTCTTCGTTGAGCTGCCGGAAGTAGGTCGCGAAGTTGCAGCCGGTGAAGAGTTCTCTCTGGTTGAGTCTGTAAAAGCGGCGTCTGACATCTACTCTCCGGTATCCGGTGAAGTCGTAGAAGTTAACGAAGCCCTGGAAGATGCCCCTGAAACGGTTAACGAGCATCCTTTTGCAGATGGCTGGATTGCGAAAATCAAACTGGCTGACAGCACTGAACTGGAAAACCTGCTGGATGCAGAAGCCTACGAAGCTAAAGTGGCTGAAGAAGAGTAATTATCCCACCGGTAATTACTGAAAGAGACGTGCAGTTTCGGGTTCACCCGACGCAGATAACCCCGCATCTTCTTTCAAATCTGAAACCAGCTCTGTCTTCTGGCAGAGCTGAATAAGATAAACAAGGACCAGATTCAGCTAGAGAATCAGGATCCGATAAAAAAACAGGTTGGTAAAAATGGCAGTTGAAACGCGCGCACTGAGTGATCTGGAACAACATAACGAATTCACTCATCGTCACGTGGGCCCGGATGCAGCAGAACAAAAAGCGATGCTGGAATCACTGGGAGTCAGCTCTCTGCAGGAACTGATTGAGCAGACCGTTCCGGACTCTATCCGTCTGGATGACGCTCTGGACATGGACCTGGGTATCACTGAAGTTGAAGCCCTGGCTGAGCTGAAAGCTCTGGCCGACCAAAATACAGTTAACAAATCCTATATCGGTATGGGTTATCACAACACCTTCGTACCGAATGTGATTCTACGTAACGTTCTGGAGAATCCTGGCTGGTACACTGCCTATACTCCTTATCAACCTGAAATCTCTCAGGGTCGTCTGGAAGCCCTGCTGAACTACCAGCAGATGGTGATGGACCTGACCGGCATGGATCTGGCGAACGCCTCCCTGCTGGACGAAGCGACTGCAGCCGCAGAAGCGATGACCCTGTGTAAGCGTTCTAACCGCAAGAAGAGCGATCAGTTCTTCGTGGCAAGCGACGTACACCCACAGACACTGGACGTCATCAGAACCCGTGCAGAATACTTCGGTTACGAAGTGGTTGTAGACTCTGCAGACAAGCTGAGTGAATACGACCCGTTTGGTGTACTGCTGCAATACCCTGGTACTTTCGGTGATATCACTGATCTGAAACCTTTAGTCGAGCAGGCAAAATCACAGAAAGCGATGGTTGCTGTAGCCGCTGACATCATGTCTCTGGTGCTGCTGAAATCCCCTGGCGAGCTGGGTGCCGACATTGTTCTGGGTTCTTCTCAGCGCTTTGGTGTACCTATGGGCTTTGGTGGTCCACACGCTGCTTTCTTCGCAGCGAGTGAAAAACTGAAGCGTTCCGTACCAGGCCGTATCATTGGTGTATCCGTTGATGTGAACGGTAACCAGGCCCTGCGTATGGCGATGCAGACCCGTGAGCAGCATATCCGCCGTGAAAAAGCGACCTCCAACATCTGTACTGCACAGGCACTGCTGGCCAACATGGCAAGCTTCTACACCGTATACCACGGTCCGGATGGCCTGAAGCGTATCGCTGAGCGTGTTCACCGTCTGACGGCTATTCTGGCGCTGGGTCTGAAAGAGAAAGGTGTTGCCACTAACGACACTTACTTCGATACCCTGACTTTTGCGGCTGATGAAGCGGTTTACCAGAAAGCACTGGATAACGGTTGTAACTTCCGTCAGCTCGAAGGTGGCAAGCTGGGTGTAAGCCTGGACGAAACCACGACTGCAGCCGACGTTGCACAACTGTTCGACATCATTCTGGGCGAAGGCCACGGTCTGGACGTATCTGCAATTGATGCAAGCATCACTGCTGGCGCAGAAACCGGTATTAAAGCAGCGATGCGTCGTGAAGATGCTATCCTGACTCACCCGGTATTCAACACGCACCACTCAGAAACTGAGATGCTGCGTTACATGAAGTCGCTGGAAAACAAAGATTACTCTCTGGTTCATGGCATGATCCCACTAGGTTCTTGCACCATGAAACTGAATGCTACCGCACAGATGATCCCTGTGACCTGGCCTGAGTTTGCCAACATCCACCCGTTTGCACCAAAAGAGCAGACTGTGGGTTACCACAAGATGCTGAGCCAGCTGGAAGAGCAACTGGTAGAGATCACCGGTTACGACGAAATGTCTCTGCAGCCTAACTCAGGTGCATCCGGTGAGTACGCCGGTCTGCTGGCGATCCGTAAGTATCAGGAATCCATCGGTGAAGGCCACCGTAACGTGTGTCTGATTCCATCGTCTGCTCACGGTACTAACCCGGCAACTGCAGCGATGATGGGCATGAAAATCGTTGTGACCAAGTGTGATGAAAACGGTAACGTTGATGTTGCTGATCTGGCAGAAAAAGCCCAGGAACATGCGGATAACCTGTCTGCACTGATGGTGACTTACCCATCTACTCACGGTGTTTACGAAGAAGATATCGTTGAAATCTGTCAGACCATTCATAAGTTTGGTGGCCAGGTTTACATGGACGGTGCGAACATGAACGCACAGGTCGGTATCTCTAAGCCGGGTCAAATGGGTTCTGACGTATCTCACCTGAACCTGCACAAAACCTTCGCTATTCCACACGGTGGCGGTGGCCCTGGTATGGGTCCTATCGGTGTTAAGAAACACCTGGCACCTTTCCTGGCCAGCCACAAGGTTAGCCCGGTTGAAGGCCTGAACCCGGAGAACGGTGCAGTATCCGCAGCGCCTTACGGTTCTGCTGCAATTCTGCCGATCACCTGGATGTACAACCGTATGCTGGGTAAAGACGGTCTGAAGCACTCTACAGAAGTGGCGATTCTGAACGCTAACTATCTGACAGAGCAGCTGGCTGAGCACTACCCGGTGCTGTACCGTGGCCGTAACGATAAAGTGGCTCACGAATGTATCGTTGACATTCGTCCGCTGAAAGAAGCGTCTGGTGTAACTGAAGAAGATATCGCTAAGCGTCTGATGGACTACGGTTTCCACGCGCCGACCATGTCTTTCCCTGTAGCGGGTACGCTGATGATCGAGCCAACTGAGTCTGAGTCTAAGGCTGAGCTGGATCGCTTTATCGAAGCGATGGTTAAGATCCGTGCAGAAGTTGAGAAAGTTCAGAGCGGTGAATGGCCAGCAGACAACAACCCTCTGATCAATGCTCCGCATACTATGGTTGACCTGACCAGCGCATGGGAACGTCCTTACTCACAAGAGGAAGCAATATTCCCAACAGCACATACCCGTGCCAGCAAGTACTGGCCAACGGTTAACCGTGTCGACAACGTCTACGGTGATCGTAACTTCATCTGTTCCTGCCCGGGCATCGAAGCCTACCAGGATTAAGATTCCAGAAGTCGTCAACGAGTGTCAAGCACTCTCTGTAAGCAAGGTCCCGTACTTCGGTACGGGTTCCCGGATTACAGGTCCTTTTGCCCCGTTACATGATGGGGCTTTTTTATGTCTGTTATTTAGCAGATAACAGAATCTGACTGTAGCTCAATTCCGGTAACTGACTGTAATCAGGCCTGTGCCGGATAGCATTCATCCGGCTCAATTTAATCTATCAGGCAGGCCTGTCAGGTAATGCTTCAATTATTCAGGCTTTGAGCAATAGCACGGAAACTGTTTAAGCCAGCCTCAATATTTTCAATGATTTCTTCTGCTAATACATCAGGTTCAGGCAGATTATCCAGATCAGCCAGAGACTGATCCTTTAACCAGAAGATATCCAGACTGGTTTTATCCCGGCTGATCACCTCTCCATAACTGTATTTGCGCCAGCGGCCATCCGGGTTATTTTCCGAATGCCAGGTTTCACTGCGCTTGTGGCGATTTTCTGGGTTATAACAATTAATAAAGTCCTGTAGATCTGCTCGACGCATCGGCTTTTTCTTCAGGGTATGGTGGACATTGGTACGGTAATCATAGATCCACAGCTCTTTAGTGCAAGGATCTTTTTGCGCCGGTTTATTATCGAAAAAGAGTACATTTGCCTTTACTCCATTGGCATAAAAAATCCCGGTGGGTAAACGCAGAATGGTATGTAGTTCTGTTGTTTCCAGCAGTTTCTGGCGCACCGTTTCACCGGCCCCACCTTCAAACAGTACATTATCAGGCACTACCACGGCCGCACGGCCTGTGGATTTCAGCATACTGCGAATATGCTGAACAAAGTTCACCTGTTTGTTTGATGTTGAGGCCCAGAAATCCTGACGATTGTAAGTCAGTTCGTCTTTTTCCTGCTCTCCTTCCTCATTGGTAAACGTCATACTGCTTTTTTTACCAAAGGGCGGGTTAGCCAGCACCATATCGACCATGCGGGATGGTGGCGAGATCAGTGCATCATTACTGCTAACGGCGGTGTCTTCATCATCTATTTCACCGATGTTATGCAAAAACATATTCATCAGACAGAGACGACGGGTACTGGCCACAATCTCGTTACCAAAAAAGGTCTCGTGTTTTAAAAAACGCTTTTGGGCTTTGTCCAGCGTGTAATGATTGGGATCGGTCAGAAAATCATAAGCAGTTAAAAAGAAACCGCCCGTGCCACAAGCAGGATCAGCAATGGTCTGTCCCGGTTCCGGGCGCATACAATCCACTATCGCCTGAATAAGCGAACGGGGAGTAAAGTACTGCCCTGCACCAGATTTGGTATCTTCGGCATTTTTCTCCAGCAGACCTTCGTAAATATCACCTTTGGTATCCGCACCCAGAATCACCCAGTCGGTTTCACCGACCATGGCAATTAACCGGGACAGTTTGGCAGGGTCCTGAATCTTATTCTGGGCTTTAGTGAAAATCTGGCCCAACATGCCTTTTTTCTTGCCTAGCTCACGCAATAACTCCACATAATGCGTCTCTAAATCGGCACCCTTTTTATCCAGGCTGTCCCAGTTATATTTTTCAGGAATCCCGACATCCCGTGAGCGCGGTGGCAGACTGTATTCATGAGCCATTTTCAGAAAAATCAGATAGGTCAGCTGTTCCAGATAATCGCCATAGCCCACACCATCATCTCGTAGGGTGGTACAAAAACTCCAGACGCGGGAGACAATGGATTCTGCGTTCATTAATTCTGTTCCTTATGTAGCAGTGCTAAACCTGCATCGGTCAGTCGGTAGCGTTGTTTGCTACTGGTTGGTTTTTCCGGGATGGTCATAGCGACATAACCGGCACTAAGTGCCGGTAATAAATAGGTTTTGCGGAAGTTTTCGGTATCTTTCAACGCCAGGGCCTGTTGCATTTGAGCACGGCTCATCTCCCCCTGAATAATCCGGCACAGCCGCACTTCCGGGGTGACTTCCGGGGTGACTTCCGGGGTGACTTCCGGGGTGACTTCCGGGGCTTTCTCTTCTGTGGGAGATTCCGTATCCACTTCCAGCCATTGCGACTGTGGGTGTACCGGTAAACTCACCAGAAAATAAGAGCGTTCATCATCAGTATCAAAGACGGGGACCGGTGAGCCATTGGCTTTCATCGACCGAAGAATCTTAGGCACTCCGGTAGAACGCCCCTCGGTCAAACGTAGCTCTTTCAAAAACTCACCAATCCGTCGGTTACGGTAACGACGGCTTACCGCCTGTCCCATCTGTAAATCATTTAAGCGAATGGAACGATCCGGGCCTGGGAAACTCAGCACCTTAAACTCATCGGCAGTGATGCGGATTTCGACGGGTTCACGGATCTCATAACTGCGATGATAAATCGCATTGACCACAGCTTCTTCCACGGCCGCTAATGGGAAGTTCCAGAAACGTTCCGCTTCAGCCTGATCCGGCTGTTTCAGTACGGTCTGTTTCAGATAGTTCCGATTGATATAATCCAGCGCATCACGGGTAATCCGGTCCAGAGGCCCGTTGAATATCTTCTCTTCAAAGCGGTCGCCTCCAGGACCATCAGGGAAAAACACCACATCAATCTGAGTCGCGGGGAAAAACTGTTCAGGCTGTGAATTAAAAAACAGCAAACCGACATTTTTAGGAAATACCGCCTCAACCGGACCGCCAATAATATTCATACGCCGTCCCAGCGCTTCGGTACTTAATTGCCCGGCTTCCTGTTCTAATTCACTGCCTACATCAGAGAGAAAATCCCGTATCAGACGCGGGGAGAGATCCTGCACCCTGGCCGTTTGGCGATAACGATCATCAAAGGGCACAGATGCAGCCAGTGAAATCAGCTCACGCTCGCTGTCACCACTGGCTTTAACCGTACTGGTGTGTTTACGCAGATAATAAGCCCACTCTGTTTTTTTACTGCTTAAACTCACCTTCGCTTTGTAAGGCCGGGTTTCACCACCAGGAGCCCACAGCACCAGAATCTGTTTACCTTCGATCTCATAAACTGCCGTCAGAGGATGATATTGAGGCGCGATAGCAGAATGCCCCAGATTTAATAACTCTTTCTGAATACGATCAATCTGCTCAGGTAACAAGCCCACAGGCGGTAATACCGGACGCCCTTCACTCTCTTCAATACCGATCAGCAGATAGCCACCACCCAGGTTATGAAAGTCATTCGCAAAAGCACAAATGCTGTGCAGAATCGACTCAGGATTCCAACCGGATTTATACTCAATACGCTCACCCTCAACCCAGCGCTGGCTAAGCAGATCATCAATATTGATTGGCAGTGAATTAATGCTCATAACGCCCCCAATCAGGCCGCTGTTGTTTTCTTACGAGGCTTACGGCTAGCTGCTTTCTCTTGTTTAGCCTGAGCTTCCAATTCAGCCTTTTCCACAGCAATACGCTTTAACAACTCACTGGCAGGCTCATCATCAGGGTCTTGAGGCACTAACTGACCGGAGAACGCTTTTTTCAGGATTGACTTGCGAAGGGCTTCTGATTTCTTAATATTATATTCGAGCTCTACTTCAAACCTGTTTATACCCTCTAGTTTGCTCTCAACTAAAGATGCTATTTCATGCTGCTCTTCTTTGCTGGGCATAGGAAAAAAAACAGTATTAAAACGACTTACACTAATTTTTTTCTGAGCGACCCCTTTTGTAATAAAACCCAGTTGTTTTTTTATCAGGACTGAGTTTATGCAATGTTTATAAAACAGGTTCGAGCAAAACTTCGGCCAAACCCGGAACTTCAAACAGTCTGCAGTCAAAATAGCCTTTTCTTTACCTGCAGGGTAAATTTCAGCATCACCAGGAGGATCCCCCATTTTAGTAACTAAAATATCTAAAGGTTTTACTGAATGAGCTTCCAACTCCTTGTATTTCTCTGCCGTAATATAGTGCAGATTATCAGTGAAATTATTTTTTGTAATATTACGAACGAAAACCAGAGGCACGCCTGATTCTGTATAATCACTGACCTTTAGATTACTCCCAAATGGCCCAATCCCTATTGAATGAGGTTCATCTGAACAAATATCTTGAGGAGTAACCCAAACCCAACCTTTAGGCAATGGAGGGAGGTTTCTTAGTTGTTCTTCAGTAATGGAATTAGGACGCTTCACTTTCTTTGGTTTAGAGGGTTTATTCTCTTCTTTTCTATTCTCTTCCCACAGTTTGACTGCTACTTGCCAATCAGCAACCTGCTGCTGATAGCTAGCCTCACGCTCATCCTGAATACAGGCCAGAAGTTCATCAGAACTTTCTAGTTCATCCTGATGATCTTTACGCCATTGTTCAGTTAACTTGCCTTCAAAAGCATGTTTAAGCAAGGATTGACGGTAAACTTGTAGTTGAGCTTTAGCCGTTGTAAGGCTTTCAATACCTTTATCCAGCTCAGAAAATAGTTCTTCTATTTTGGCAACGATACGATGTTGTTCATTCAGAGGAGGAATACCAATAGTTTCCTTAGATAACCACTGATAATGACGGGCGTACCCTTTATCTTTAATGCATGAGGCAAGATGATGGGAAAAATACTCTAGTAGTTTTGGTGTTATAAATCCCTTCGGTTCTAAAACCTTAACGCCGTCAGCACCAGCGATGAAAGCAGATTTGATAAGCTTTACACAACGCGTGTGATCGCCAAAGATTATCAGAGGGTAATTCCCCTTAATCACTTTATCAGAGTCATTACTATACCCTCCAATGAATGAACTTCCCTGATCAATAACGGGATATAAACCGTTTTCTAAATATTGTTTCTGATTAATTTTTTTCTTGTTGGTAGAAACTACTGTTACAGCATCACTGAAATCAATAGCTTCCCAACCATCAGGGCAATCGAACCTTGAGCTATACATCAAGCTGCTAATACCTCATTTAGTTCTTCAATCAGTGGTGCCATTTCTGCACCAAAGAGCTGATACATCTTGTCTAAGCCGCCCTGAGCATCAAATGGGGCCATATCCAGATCATCCTGCTCAAAGTGAATAGAGCTGCTGATATGATCCCGGATCATCTGTAGCCACTGCATTTGTGCTTCATTAAATTTCTGCCCTGCTCCGGCGTGGCGTTTCATAATCCAGTCTTTAAAGTTCTGGCGCACAGTTGCATCGTAGTTGGCCAGACTGCTATCAATTCCACAGACTCGACGCACCAGAGCAACTAATGCGGTAAGTTCGTTAACCGGCTGATTTCCCTGATAGTTATCCAACTGAGTATAAGCCTGCCATACGTTTAATGGAGCCAGTTTAGGCATGTCATTTTTCAGGGTTTCCAGCAGGATGCGAATCATATCATAGGTGATTTCACGGCGGCGGTGGGGCTGATCAAAAAAGATAGTCAGGGCATCAATCTGATCTTTATTGTCCTTCAGATATTCAGCAAAGCTCTGGCGAAGTTCTTCAGCTTGCTCAGCGCTGTCTTTTGCCCACCCTTTGTGCAGAACCTGATCCATATTATCGTGATCAATCTTTTGTTCTCTTTCCCGGCGGATGCTATCTAACAGGTCAATCAATTCACCATTAAAAACTCTCGTGGCTTCCCGGACCAGTTCAGCCTGTGCCTGTTCTCGCTTCTGATCGCCAGGGTCTGTTCCTGCAGGTTGCTGGGCCAGTGTTAAGGCGCGCTCTTCAATACGATCGCCGTCAATAGCATTAAACAGATCACTGATGATGCGCTCCAGAGGCTGACCTTTCGCGGCTTCACGGATGCGTTCCCGTTCCCCTGGCTCCAGTTGTTTATTAAGACGGGCTAAACGACCGGCTAATGAGCTTATGGTGTCAGTATCATGCACACCGCCCATCATGACTCCTGTGGCTAAGTCTTTCAGAGGTACAGCCGGTTTGGTAATCAGGGGCTGGCTGGCCGTTTTCAGAGATTTAGTCACTCCGATAGCATCTACAATCACATAGTGCGTTTTTGCACTTCTGGCTGATGGAGTTACTTTTTTCAGGTTATCGTGGTCTAAAGTTCGAGTGCCCCGGCCTTTCATCTGTTCAAAGTAGTTTTTGCTTTTTACATCCCGCATAAACAGCAGACATTCCAGCGCTTTGACATCCGTACCTGTCGCAATCATATCGACGGTGACGGCTATTCGTGGATTGTAATCATTGCGGAACTGGGACAAAACGGACTTGGGATCTTCACCGGCCTGAATCACATTGCCATCGGCGTCGGTTCTGTCTTTTGCAGCCCGGTAAGTTACCTTTTTACAAAAGGCGTTACCTTCAGCAAACTCTTCCCGAACAATCTGAATAATATCGTCCGCATGACTGTCCGTTTTGGCAAAAATCAGCGTTTTTGGAATCTCATCCCGGCCGGGGAAAATATCTGGCAGGCTCTCTTTAAAGGTTTTAATAATCGTACGAATCTGGCTTGGGTTGACGACATCCTTATCCAGCTTTTTGGCGCTATAGCTTTCATCCTCATCCTGTTCTTCCCAACGGCGCTTACGGGTCAGCTTCTCACGCCGTTCGACCTGTTGTTCTGCCTTCAGCTCGGAACCCTGCTGGCTGATTTCAGTATCAATCAGATAGATCTCATTGCCCACGTTAACGCCATCGGCAACCGCTTTTTCATGGGTGTATTCACTGACAACATTCTGTTTAAAAAAGCCGTAAGTGCGGTTATCCGGGGTTGCTGTCAGACCTATCAGGAAGGCATCAAAATAATCCAGTACTTGCTGCCAGAGGTTGTAGATAGAGCGGTGACATTCATCAATGATGATAAAGTCAAAAAACTCAGGTGGGATTTTTTCGTTATAATCCACCGGCACTGGATCTTTTGGTTTGGTGAGTTGTTCCCCCGGATTGATCTCTTCAGCGGCATCATCCAGTGCTTCGCCTTTTAGCAAGGAGTACATACGCTGAATGGTACTGATACAAACCTGAGCATCTTTGGGCACTGCAGCACTTTTCAGGCGTTGTACCGCATAGAGTTCAGTAAATTTGCGATTATCGTCATTCGGGGTGTAGGACAGCATCTCCTGCTCAGCCTGTTCTCCCAGGTTTTTCGTATCGACCAGAAACAGAATACGTTTTGCCTGAACCGGTGATTTCAACAACCGGTAAATCGACGTGATTGCGGTAAAGGTTTTACCCGCTCCTGTTGCCATCTGAATTAAGGATCTGGGACGATTTTCTTTAAAAGATTGTTCCAGGTTGCTGATGGCGGTTTTCTGGCATTCACGCAGACCATCCGGGTTTAGCGATGGTAATGCGGTTAAACGAGAGCGAAGTGATTGCTCCTGCTTCAACCATTCAGACAAGGTTTCTGGCCGATGAAAGTTGAATACATCCCTTGAACGGGGTGCCGGATCACGGTTATCTGTGAAACGGGTAATAATACCTGTACTTTCATACAGAAAGGGCAGGGGAGCCTTGTTATTGACCCACTTGAGTTTTGCTGTTGCATAACCTGCCGTTTGATTTTCTACTTCTGTGATCTTATGGCCAGTATCTTCACGTTTCGCCTCTATGACACCAACGGGTGTTCTGTTAACAAACAGCACATAATCTGCTGGCCCGACATCGGTATGATATTCACGAACGGCTTGCCCAATGCCTTTGTCAAAATCAATACGCTTCTTATCCTGCACGACCCAACCGGCCTGGTTTAACATTTCATCAATTCGGTCTCGGGCAATTTGTTCTGGATTCTGGTTTGTCATAGCAGCTCGGTTTATTCCTTTAATTAAAGACCGCACAGACAGCATAACTGTCTACTGAAAATTATGAAGCGTCAGGTAAGAGGTTTTCCGCGAATAATCCGTTATACAAAGCAAGTAATCTATCGGAAATATACGGTCTGCAGCTATTTGATACCTGACTGTTGGTTTCAGCAGAGGATATCAGAAGAATATACCTAAGCCTTCCTGGTAAAAACCCTGGTTTAATCGTAGATAGTAAAAGGAAAGCAGATAACACAGGTAGAAAAGCGGGACGGACGCTGAGACAAATTCAATATCTCCAGCGCCACGATCATATCATCCGATCTGTTTTTGATCAGTCTGTACTCTCCAGCTTTTTCTTTGCATAGATATCATAACGACTGGATTTGCCTTCCAGTACATAACTGGGCTCAGGGCCAGTAATCACCGGGGCTTTACGAGGGCGCTTCACCACGACACGATGAGTAGCCACTTCCAGAGCCTTGGCCAGTAACTGGTCATCATCAGTATCCATGCCCACCAGCTGATGAAACAGCTTCATCTCTTTTTTCACTTCGGCGCTTTTATCACGGGATGGAAACATAGGATCGACATAAACCACCTGTGGATTAAACCCGGTTTCTGCTACAGCCTGCGCCAGAGTATCAATCGAGTTACCTGATTTAAGCTGCATACGACAGATCACATCTGCTGCTTCAGGATCACAAGCCGCACGTTCCAGGCCATCTTCCAGTAAAGCCGCGACGACAGGGTGGCGCTCCAGCAGTAACATATTGCAGCCTAACCCGGCCAGCACAAACGCATCACCGCCCAGACCCGCCGTGACATCCACCACGGAAGGAATCACACCGGATTTCAAACCGACCGCTTTAGCAATCATCTGGCCTTTGCCACCACCATACTGACGACGGTGCGCGGCTTTACCCGAGGCAAAATTGACCTGAATTGGCTTAGGGGCTTTTTTACCGGTTTCTCCCAGGCTTAACCCCTGCTCTCCGGCAATCAGCACCAGATCACCTGTCGTTCGGGGTAATTCATCACATAGCTGCAGGTCCAGATGCTCTGGCAAACGCCCCTGTAGCTGTTCAAACCAGAACTGTTGTAAAGACTGATAATCAGGATGATCGGCCCAAAGCCAGAGCTTGCTAGTCATAAGAAATACTCAGAACAGAGAAAAACATTAACGCGAGGACCGGATCATCACACAACAAAGACAATCAGCGCCAGCCCCAGTACCAGTCGATATAGGACAAAAGGCAGCATGCCTATCCGGTCAAGAAGTTTCAGAAAGTAGTGAATACAGGCCAGCGCTGAAACAAATGCCAGAGCCCCACCTACCAGAGTATGGCTGATCTGAGCCGCACTGCCGGTCTGATACAGCTCGACACCTTTCAGGCCACCAGCGGTCAGAATCAGAGGGATAGACAGCAGGAAGCTGAAACGCGCTGCCGCTTGTCGTGTCAGCCCCAGCATCAGCCCAGCGGTAATCGTAATCCCTGAACGGGATGTACCGGGAATCAGTGCCAGAGCCTGAGCCATACCGATCCAGACCGCATCCCGGAAGTTCATATCACCTTCTTTCCGGTTCTGTCGCCCACGGGTATCACTCCACCAGAGTAAAGCGCCGAACACCAGCGTCGTGGTGGCAATTACCAGAGCGGACCGGAGGTGCAGCTCAATAAAGCCCCCAAGCAACAGACCGGTCAACCCGGCAGGAATCGTAGCGATTATCACCGCCCAGGCCATATAACTGTCCCGGCAATGCTGTTTGCGGAACACACTGCATAACCAGGCGATCAGCATCTGCCGGATATCCCGGAAGAAATACAGCATCACTGCCAGTAAAGTGCCGACATGGACGGCGACATCAAACGCCAGCCCCTGATCAGCCCAGCCCAGAACCAGAGAAGGAAGAATAAGATGAGCGGAGCTGGATACCGGTAGAAACTCCGTCAGCCCCTGAATAAGTGCCAGTACTGTGACCTGAATCCAGTCCATGTCTGCCCCTTGTGCGTTATCGTCGAGAAAAAGGTAAATGATCGTCGCAGAAAAACGCCGTATTCCATCACGGGGCATGTGAAGATAATGTGGAAATTATGCCCGGCTGCCCAGTTGTTTATTGATAGCCCGATAACGATAGCCTGATGACTAGCCCGGCGATTCAGATCGATAGCCCGATAATCTATTTCGCATGCGGCCCTTCGCCTTTTTTGAAGGCAACGTTATCCCGCAGGTAGACAGGAATCGCCTCCTCAGCAGCCACACTCACACCTTTTTGCCAGTACAATTCAGCCAGACGGGCAATATCTCCGGCACGAGGCAGCACTTCCGGGAAAGTCTGCTGTAGCTGGCTTTGTACTACCGGTGAGAACTGATCAAACAGCTGCCAGCCCGATCCAGTACCGACCCAGTCAGCATCACGCTGTTCAGTAGACAAAGACTGCAGATCAACCCGATCCGGCGCACATACCGCAGGCTCAGCCAGACAATCAAAACCGTCACCATTCCAGTGATACGCCGCCCAGTACACCTCTCCCATGCGGGCATCAATGGCCGAAAGCACGTAACGGGAGAAGTGTTCACGGTACTGAGTCAGCGCCATAGTTTCCAGCGTAGTTACTGGCACAACCGGCAGATCAGCACCAAATGCCAGCCCCTGAACCACTCCTGTGGCGATACGCAGACCAGTAAACGATCCCGGACCATTGGCAAAAGCAATCGCATCCAGTTCCTTCAGCGTGATACCGGCATTACTCAGTATCTCCTGCACCATCGGCAGCAGCAGTTGAGTATGTTTACGAGGCAGCAGACGAAAATCTTCAATCACCTCATCATTCAGTTTTAAAGCCACAGAACAGGCTTCTGTTGAAGTGTCCAGAGACAGGATGCGAGCCATAACACTTTGCCCATTAATAAAAAAACGCCCATTATACGCAGGCAGAACACAGGAAGAAATCACCGACGTTTATATTATGGCCCAATCTCCGATTAATCCGTTATCCGCTCATCATCACCAGCCACAGGTTCATCTGGAAGGCAGTGTTGAGCGTGTGACCTTTCATTCACCAGAGTCCGGCTTTTTTGTGATTCGGGTCAGAGTCGCCGGATATCAGGATCTGATCACACTGACCGGCAATACACCCTCGGTTACCGGGGGCGAATACGTTGAAGCCGATGGCACCTGGATTAATGATCCCAGACACGGGTTGCAGCTTAAATGCCATAGCATACGCACTGTGACGCCCACCTCGTTAGAAGGCATCGAAAAATACCTGGGCTCCGGTATGGTGAAAGGCATAGGTCCCCACTTCGCACAGAAACTGGTGCAATGTTTTGGTGATCAGGTGTTTGAAGTGATCGAACAAACCCCGGAGAAACTACTGGAACTGGAGGGGATCGGTAAAAAACGCCTGCAACTTATTACCAGTGCCTGGGCAGAACAGAAAATCGTGCGTGAGATTATGGTCTTTCTGCAATCCCACGGCGTGGGCACCGCACGGGCAGTACGCATTTATAAAACCTATGGTGAAGCGGCCATTGAAACAGTACAGCAGAATCCCTATCAGCTGGCACTGGATATTCATGGTATTGGCTTTAAAACCGCCGACCAGATCGCGCTGAATCTGGGGATACCGGCACAGTCGCTGGTTCGGGCACAAGCCGGTATCCGGCATGTCTTGCAGGAACTGTCTTCCCAGGGGCACTGCGCCCGACCTGTGGATATTTTAATCCGTGAAGCGGAAAAGATGCTGGAGATCAGCCCGGATATTCTGCAGCAGGCGCTGGATGCCGAGGTGGAAGAGAAAAACCTGATTCCGGATCAGATCGCGCTGACAGATCACCCTGATGAACAGCAGGCGGTCGTGTTTCTGGCCCCTCTGTATTATGCCGAATGCGGCACCACCCGCCTGTTACAGGAGCTGCAATACGGCCAGCCACCCTGGGGGCAGATCAGAACCGATAAAGCTTTTGAGTGGCTGGAAAATCAGTCCGATTTCCGGTTATCCGATTCTCAGAAACAGGCCGTAGAGATCGTACTGGCCAATAAAGTGTCCATTGTCACCGGAGGCCCCGGAGTTGGTAAAACCACCACGGTAAACAGTGTGTTACGCCTGCTGTTGGCGAAAAAATGCAGGGTACAGTTGTGTGCACCAACCGGGCGGGCGGCAAAGCGTCTGTCTGAATCCACCGGTTATGAAGCTCAGACTATCCATCGGTTACTGGATTTTGACCCGGTGGAGTATGGCTTTAAACGCAATCAGGACAATCCGTTAGAGACGGATGTACTGGTGATCGATGAGATCTCTATGGTGGATATCGTGCTGATGAACCAGTTGTTAAAAGCGATTCCTCCGACCGGCGCTCTGATTATGGTCGGCGATGTGGATCAGCTGCCCTCTGTAGGGCCAGGCGCGGTGCTGGCCGATATGATTCGCTCCGATGTTATTCCAACGGGTCGTCTGACTGAGATTTTCCGTCAGGCTGCCACCTCTGCCATTATTACAACCGCTCATCAGATCAACCGGGGGATAGCGCCACAGAAAACACCGAAAGGCACAGATACGGATTTTTTTTATATTCCCACAGACGATGCTGAAACGGCCCGTAGTATCCTGCTGAATGTGGTATCGCAGCGTCTCCCCCAGAAATATGGCTATGATCCTATTCGCGATATTCAGGTACTGGCTCCGATAAACCGGGGTGGTCTTGGTGTACGTAGCCTGAACATTGAACTTCAGTCCCTGCTGAACAGTAACAGCTATCCTCAGGTGACCCGATTCGGCTGGAGCTGGGCGCCAGGAGATAAAATCATTCAGATGGTCAACAACTACGATAAGGAAGTGTTTAACGGCGATATTGGTCAGATAAGTACCATCAATCCGGAAGATTCAGAACTCACCGCCACCTTTGATGGCAAGGAAGTTCTGTACAGCTTTGATGAACTGGATGAAATCAGTCTGGCCTATGCCACTTCGATTCATAAATCCCAGGGATCAGAATACCCCTGCGTGGTAATTCCTATGGCGATGCAGCACTTTACTCTGCTGGAAAGAAACCTGCTGTATACCGCCGTCACCCGAGGTAAAAAGCACGTTATTCTGATCGGCGAAAAACGGGCAATCAATATGGCCTGTCGCCAGACCAAAGCCCGCCTGCGTATGACAAAACTCAGCCAGCGCTTACAGGATTAAGCGCCAGTATTTGAATGCATCACCAGCTCAGCACCGGCCACTGACGCTCCTGGGCAATAGAAGCCAGCCGCGCTTCCGGGGACACGGCAAAGGCTTCGTCAGCCCACTCAAGCAAGGGCAGGTCATTGGCAGAATCCGAATAAAACAGACAACGCTCCGGCATCTGTTTCAAGCCGCTTAGCCACTGCATTAATCGGGTGATTTTGCCTTCTCTGAAACTCAGCACACCTTCAGTCTGGCCAGAATAACGCCCTTTATAGGTATGGCACTGAATACCAATCACATTATGAATCCCCATCAAAGCAGCTATTGGGCGTACCAGAAAATCAGCAGAGGCTGAAATCACCAGCACATCATTACCTTCAGCCTGATGCTTATTAATACACTTTGTCGCCTCTGGACGCACCCGGTGCATAATATCCTGTCGGATAAAATCCTCTGTCAGCATAGAGACTTCTTTAGTGGTTTTATTGCGCAAAGGCTCCAGAAACAGCTGCATATAATCCTGCATATCCAGTAAGCCCTGAGCATACAGAGTCATCAGATGAGCTTCTTTTTCCAGATACGTCTTATCCAGAATGCCCTGCTTCATCAGATAACAGCACCACAGAGAGGCGCAGTCACCATTAATCAGGGTATCGTCCAGGTCAAAGATTGCTAAGTTCATCGTGCTTTATTCCACTTACGTATCCGAAACCAAACCCAATTAAACCGGCCCGTTTTTATTATTCTGCAGGAGGCTGTTGGGTTATCTGCCGGGTTATTTATCCTTTCTGTCTGACAGGGTCAGATCAAAGCCGCCGTTTTCATTACTTCAGGTACTGGCAGCTCCAGTAATTTAAGCAGTGTGGGCGCCACGGCTTTCTGGTCAGCTATCTCTTCGGCATATCCCCCATCAACACCATCCACTAGCAGATAAAAAGGGATCTCCTGAACTTCAGGACGGGTGCCGCCATGACTTTTATAAGCATCCATACCATGATCAGCAGACACCACTACCTGATAGCCCAGCTCGCGCCATACCGGCACATAGTGACTTAACAGCTGATCCATACGACTGGCTTTGCGGGCGTACTGGCCAGAATCACCGCCAAACAGGTGGCCGAAAAAATCGCACCCCATGGGATGTACCAGCAGATAATCCGGCTGATGGCGGCGGATCAGACGCTCAGCATCAGCAAACAGATGCTGATCCGGGTAATCATCAAATTCATAAAAACGACCGTACTGAATCAGCTGACTCTCATCGCTCTGCTCGCTGTGCTCAACAATGTCCCAGACCGGGTTGTTATACATCTCAGAAAACCAGCTATATGCTGCCGCTGCCGTGGTGCGCTGATGCTGACGACATACAGAGAAAATACTCTCGCAGCGACTCAGAAACACATGATCGTTGGTCAGAATACCGTGCTCATAAGGTGCCAGACCGGTATGCACGGTTTCATACAACGGACGGCTGTTGCTGGGTAATTCGCACTGCATTTTCCAGCGCTTAGCCAGCCCGGCCTGAGTCAGGCTTTCCATATAACCCAGCTCTTTTTCAGCCACTTCGAAGTTCAGACCATCTATCAGGATAAAAACAACTTTGTTATTCATAGTGTTCTTCTTTTTCGTCTCCAGGCACCCGGATACCACTGAATCCGGGCAAAGCCAGCCCAACCCATGAAACGGCGTTCCACAGGAGGTACAGTAAATTGGATATATTGTCTTTATTAAATGTGCTGACAGTGTCTTTGGGACAACCGGCGTTTAGTACTCAGCCTGCCAGCTCCAGAGCCCCTTTCAGCGTCAGCTCATTCACCCGATGACAAGCCACATAGTGATCCTGTGCCACCGGCTGCAGTTCAGGCACCGATTGTTTGCACCGGTCCACTGCATAAGGACAACGGGTTGAGAACCGACAGCCCGGAGGAGGGCTGGCCGGATCTGGACGTTCACCTTCCAGCAGAACCGGAGCCATCTCACAATCCGGGTCAGGATTCGGAATCGCAGACATCAGGGCTTCGGTATAAGGATGACGTGGCTGATAGTACAGAGACTCTGTCGGAGCTACTTCCATCAACTGCCCGACATACATCACCGCAACACGATCAGCAGCATAAGCCACCGCAGCCAGATCGTGAGCAATAAACAGATAGGTCAGCTTCAGACTCTGCTGCAGCTCTTTTAGCAGATTAAGAATCTGTGCCTGAATAGACACATCCAGTGCCGAAATCGGCTCATCACAAACAATAAACTCAGGCTGCATTACCAGGGCACGGGCAATGGCGATACGCTGACGCTGCCCACCGGAAAAGGCATGGGGATAGCGACTTAGCCAGGCGGTATTCAGACCACAGATATTGGCAATCTCCATCACCTTGTCATTCAGGTCACTGCCTTTCGCCAGGCCGTTTACAATCAGAGGTTCGGCGATAATATCCCGCACCGTCATACGTGGGTTCAACGAGGCATAAGGGTCCTGAAAGATCATCTGCATCTGACGCCAGAAATTGCGCATCTCTGGCATAGGAACTGTTCTTAGGTCGATCTCTTTCGTGTCATCAATACCACTACTATTCTTAGCTGATGGATTTGGCTTACCCGTGCGATAAATCACTTCGCCGCCCGTTGGTTCCACCAAACGCAGCACCGCACGACCCAGCGTGGTTTTACCGGAACCGGACTCCCCGACCAGGCCCAGAGTTTCACCCCGTTTTATATTCAGGCTGACATTATCCACCGCCCGTAACCAGCGACGGTTATCCCTGAACATGCCCTTTTTGCTCAACGGGAAAGCCACTTCCAGATTGCGGATCTCCAGCAGATGATCATTCTCCGGCTGCTGTTTTAGCCGTGCTTCAGTCTGCCCTGTCTCTTCAGACTGAATAGAAGCCTTATTTTGCTTAATTGTGCTCGAAGCATTTAGATTGCTCATGCCACAGCCTCCGTGTGAATCAGATGACAAGCTACGCTGTGAATCACATCACTACTATTCACCACACCTACATCATTAGAAACCACTGCGGCAGTCCCCTGCTGTGCGACTAAACCAAGCGGCTCAATGGCACGCAAAGCCGGTAGTCGCTGCTGGCAGGCATCCCTTTGCTGTTCAGTACAACGGGTATTAAAGGCACAACCCACAGGACGCTCAAACAGATTCGGTACACTGCCTTCAATGGATTGCAGCTTGTCCTGGATCACGCCCAGGCGAGGAATCGCCTGCAGCAGACGCTTAGTGTAAGGGTGCTGGGGCTGTTTAAAGATCGCCCGTGTCGCGCCATGCTCCACCACATTGCCCATATACATAATGGCTACTTCATCGGCCATCTGCGCCACCAGGCCCAGATCGTGGGTAATAAAGATAATCGCCATACCCATCTCTTGCTGCAGATCTTTCAGCAATTTCAGAATCTGCGCCTGAATGGTTACATCCAGTGCCGTGGTCGGCTCATCGGCCACCAGTACCGAAGGATCACAGGCCAGAGCACGAGCGATCATGGCGCGCTGGCGCTGACCACCGGAAAACTCATGGGGATAACGGTCGACCGCTTGTGCAGGATCAGCAATACCCACCTTATCCAGCAGTTCAATGGCCCGTTTACGAGCATCCAGTTTGCTTACTTTGCGGTGCAGGCGCACCACTTCCATAATCTGCTCACCAATAGTATGCAGCGGTGAAAACGAACTCATCGGCTCCTGGAAGATCATAGCGATCTGATCACCACGAAGCTTGCGCATCGCCTTATCATTAGAGCCCAGCGCGGCAATATCGGTAACATCACCAGATTCGGGGTGGCGGAACAGAATCTGCCCGCCACTGATCTCCAGACCTTTACCCAGCAGGCGCATCAGCGACAGCGAGGTCACACTTTTGCCACAGCCGGATTCTCCCACCAGGGCCAGAATCTGGCCTTTTTTCAGTCCAAAACTAATGCCATTTACAACAGGTAGCGATCCCTTATCCATCTGCAAACTGATATGCAGCTCTTCTACCCGTAACAGTTCATTCTGATTCATAATGTTTGATCTCTATTCGCTCATCAGGCTTACGGGTTATCTGGTATAAGGGTCAGCGGCATCACGCAGACCGTCACCCACAAAGTTAAACGCCAGTACCGCAATCACTACCACGGCACCTGGCAGTAATAACCAGGGCATCTGTGCCAGCGTCTGGATATTCTGTGCCGAGTTCAGCAGTACACCCCAGCTGATAATCGGCTCCCGCAGTCCCAGCCCCAGAAAGCTCAGCGAAGTCTCCGCCATGATGATGTAAGGGAAAGAGATCGTCAGATCAACAATCAGGTAACTCATAAATGACGGCAGCATATGACGGGCGATAATGCGGCTGTGACTACACCCGGCCAGACGAGCCGCCATCACAAAATCTTCTTCCCGCAGAGACAGTAAGCGCCCCCTGACCCGACGGGCCAGATGGGTCCAGCCGATAATCGCCAGCAGGAAAGTAATCGCAATATAAACCTGCAATGCGCTCCACTCACGGGGCAGAGCGGCTGCCAGCGCCAGCCATAACGGCAGGGTTGGAACCGCCCGGATAAACTCCACCATGCGCATAATGGCTTCATCCACCCAGCCGCCCAGATAACCGGCAGCACCACCCAGCAACATGCCCAGTACAAAGGCGACACTCACACCGATAAAACCCACCGACAATGAAACACGGGAAGAGTGCAGAATACGAGAGAACATATCCCGGCCCAGCTCATCAGTACCTAACAGGTGAATAAAGGCTTTCTTGCTGGCTTTTCCCTTCTCATTCACTACACCAAACAGATGAATATCGGACTCGATCAGCCCCAGCATGGTGTACTTCTGTCCCTTCACAAAGAAGTGAATCGGCCAGCGTTTGCTGGTATCCACCACAGCGCTACGCTTCAGGGTAACCGGATCACGTTTCAGGCTGCGGGCATAAACAAAGGGACGCAGATGGAAATCACCCGCTTCATCAAAAAAGTGAATACCCATCGGCGCACCTTCCGCATAACGGCTGTTACGCTTCAGCGGATCATAAGGCGACAGGAATTCAGCCAACAATGAACTGACCAGCATCAGTGCCAGAATAATCAGTCCGGTCATGGCCATTTTATGTTTGCGGAATTTCCACCACATCAGCTGCCAGTGAGATGCCAGATCATAACGACGTACCTGGCCTTCTGGCTTTACACTGTTGTTTGGATTTGACAGTCTGCTTGTATTCGACAGACCGCCTGTATTTGAGATGCTGTTTGTATTTGAGGCGCTGCTTGTATTGGCACTTGTGTCGGCACTGCCAGCCGCAGGCGGTGCTGCAACAGCAGAAGCGTCTGCCGTTGTCATAACGTGTGTCTGAGGTGTCTGCGTTGAACTCATGGTTCTGCTCTCCGGGTACTATCTGATTCTGCTTGAATCCTGACGGATCAATACTGTGCTTATCGGTTTCTCGAACAGGTCAGGCTTTCATTGCGCCCATACGAATTCTCGGGTCCAGCAGCATCAGCAGCAGGTCAGAGATCAGAGTGCCCAGAATCACCAGAATGCAGTACACCATCACCAGCGCACCAGCCAGATACATATCCTGGTTCAGCAGGGAGTTCAGAAACAGCGGCCCCATATCCGGCAGGGACATCACCACACCCACAATGGGCGCACCGGAGATAATATTGGTCAGCTCCCAGCCCAGTGTGGAGACCACAGGATTGAGCGCCATACGCACCGGATACTTCATAATCACTTTGCGCTCATCCATACCCGTGGCTCTGGCAGCAGTGACATACATCTTGTTCAGCTCATCCAGCAGGGTGGCACGCATGGTACGAATCTGGAATGCAGTGCCTGCCGTTCCCAGCACCACCACCGGCACCCAGATATGAGCCATCATGTCTTTGAATTTTTCCCAGCTCCAGGGCGCATCCTGCATCACAGGTGAGAACAGACCACCGGCTGACGTTCCCCAGAACACAGAACTGAGATATAAGAGAATCAGAGCGAACATAAAATTCGGGATCGCCAGCCCGATATAACCTAACAGTGAGATCGCATGATCACCGATGGAATACTGCCGCAGAGCGCAATAGATCCCCATAGGCACTGCGATAAAGTAAGTAAACACCAGGGTCATAAAGACCAGCGTCAGTGTGACGGGCATGCGCTCGGCCACCACATCAATCACAGGACGGTGATACTCCCAGGAGTAACCAAAATCACCCTGCACAAAATCACTGGCCCAGTTGATGTACTGAATATACAGGGGTTCATTAAGACCTAATTTATCGCGAATCTCTTCAATCTGCTCGGCGGTCATTACCGCACCACCCTGGCTTTTCTTACCGGCATAAGCATCGGCGTAGTCACCCGGTGGCAGCTGAATCAGCACAAAAGCGATCATAGAGAGCACCGTCAGCATCGCCAGTGCCGATACCATTCGCTTTATGATCATTTGAATCATAGGAATATCTCACAGGTTCTTATCACGGTTCGGGGCTGACTGTGAGTCTTCGCTCACTGATGTAAACGGCTTAACAAGCCGATCACGCAACACCCGGTCAGATAAAATAAAAACACCAGCAGACCGGCTCAGATCTGCTGGCTTGCCCAGTCGGGCTAAGGCTCTGGCTGCCGTTTCTGTTCGAAAGTGCACCCTGCAATAAAAAAAGGTTTATTCAGGCAACAGAAAAGACAGTATGAGCCGTTACAGACGACATCTTTCATCACCCGCCCGCCACTGTTACAAAGTACTGACGGGTGATGTCCGATTAGTGTTCAGGGTTTATTACTGTTTGATAAACCACTGATCAGGACGGCTTGGGTGTGAATAACCAAACGCCCAGGTATTCACTTTCCACTTCGGCACATTGCCCATGCGGTTATGAACAGTATTTGGCAGAGGTACGCCACCGACAGTGCCAATCACCACCAGGTTCTTCACTAACAGCTCAGTACCCTCTTTACCCAGATTGATCCACTGATCAGAACCCGGCATCAGAGTTGGCATCTTCTGGCCAATTTCCCACTGACGTTTTGCCCAGGCCGGTGGTTCAGAACCTTCTTTCCCTTCCGTTACAAGCCAGTCGCGCCATGGCACACCGGTCTGTGGAGAGAAATCAGAGTACGGAGGCATCCAGTAAGAGAAATTAGACGCGATAGAAGGACGGAACACCTCACCACCGGCGGCCCAGTCCATGTTGATATCCAGATTATTGGCGGTGGACTTCTCACGCAGCAGCTGAGTCGTAATCTCTTTCAGGATTACGTCAACACCCACTGCTTTCCACATATCCGCTACCATCACCGGGAACTTCTCGTTCTTGGTGTACTGCAGAGTGTATTCCCACAGAATGCGCAGCGGCTTACCATCAGGACGCAGACGAACACCATCCGGTCCCATCTTCAGACCCATTTCGTCCAGCAGGGCATTGGCCTGATCGGTATCGAAATCAGTGAAATACTCGTCGTACCAGTCTTCCTGCCACTCAACACCCACAGGGCTGGCCTGCCATGGCTGACCCAGGCCCAGGTACAGCAGCTCGTTAATCTCGTCACGGTCCATCGCCAGAGACATGGCTTTGCGGAAGCGCAGATCAGAATAAATTTCGCGCAGTACCGGATCTTTGTGGGTCTGGTTAAAGATGATAGTCGGACCAAAATCACCCGGTGGCAGGCGAACTTCGTAGTTACCCTTCTTCTCGTTCTCTTTCAGTGTCGGGTAAGCGGCCAGATCCATCGACTGAGATTTCTGGTCTACGTTGCCGTTCATGATCTCCAGAGGGAACAGCTTCTTATCAATAAAGCGCTCCAGCACCTTATCAATATATGGCAGCTGCTGACCGCTGGAATCGACAGCAAAATAGTAAGGGTTAGCACGGAAGGTACGGCGCTCAGTTGTCGGGGCCGTATCCATAATATGCGCTTCCATAGTTGGCAGCTCTACACCGATTGGCGACGCCATCGGAGAGTCCATCCACTTATCCCAGTACGCATCAAAACGAGCGACCCAGTTATCATAACCGGCAGCTTTTGCCTCTTTATCAGCGTTTTTGTTGTATTTCGGATGCATCGGCTTGAAGAAGTGGGCCGGAGCAAACGCCGTATAGTAAGAACCAAAACCGGTCAGATAAGTCAGCATTGCCGGATATGGCTTATCAAAATTGAAGCGTACTTTCTCGTCGTTAATGACCGTCGCAGCCACCCCCACGCTCCATGGGTTGGGTGTATTCTTGTGCAGCTGCTTGTTATTAACGATATCGTTCATCCAGAAGGCGACATCTTCTGCAGTGAAATCATCGCCATCAGACCATTTCAGACCTTTACGCAGAGTGAAAGTGATCTCGGTGAAATCTTCGTTCCACTGCCAGCTCTTAGCAATCATCGGCTTGATGGTCTGCAGATCATCTGACATACGCACCAGCTGAACCTGACGCCAGGCCAGCACTTCAGACGTACCGGATTCATAAGCGATGGACATACCTTTAATCGTGCCGCCGTACTGACCACACTCTTCGTAAGGCAGGATCACCAGCGGCTCTTCTGGCAGACGCTGATCAACCGGAGGCAGCTTACCCGCTTTAACATCAGCGGCAAACATCGGGTTTTCTTTGAACATCAGCTCAGAACCAGTCTGCTTTTCCAGACTGCTCAGCTCCAGCTGCTGAGGAAATACCGTTTTCAGACCCTGGCTATTAGCCACTGTCGCACAACTTGCAGCATAAGCCGCCTGACCAGACAGCAGAGCAGAAGCAACCAGAGTTGCCATAAGGGTTTTGCGGGGCGCTCTCATCATCACTCTCACTTAGCGTTATTAAGTTAAAGCACGGAAAAATTTATTGTTATCCGGAAGGTTCATATGAACCCTCCTGACCGGTAACTCGATGACGCTTAGTGTCCGTGAGAAAGATGACATAATGTTTAAATGAAAATTAAACATTCGTCTGAAAATATAAATACAAGTTATACCTATAACCTGAAGAAAAAACAGGACACGCTTTAACCCGTGCCGCCAAAGCCTGGTAACATGCGGTTTTCAGAGGTTTTTCTTCAAAAACCAGAGAGAGAAAAAAGCAGTGGATATTACAATGGCCGAGATCCGGGCCTTTAATGCCGTCGTTGAACAGGGCAATTTCAGTCGTGCCGCTCAGTCATTGGGCGTCAGTCAGCCTGCGATTACCGCTCAAATGCAAAAGCTGGAAGGTCGTTTTGATACTCAGATTATGGAACGCAACCACGGCGGGATAAAACTGACGGACCTCGGCAAACGGCTGTATAAAATCACTCAGCAATACCAGGACCTGGAAACCCTGATTCACCAGCTGGCCAACGACGACCTGACCGCCCGCAATCGGGATATTCAGGTAGCGACTTCATCCCCTCTGCTGTTTTTGCCCCTGACGGTAGAATTTCGAAAACTGTACCCTGATGCGAACGTAAAAGTCGTCAACGGTACAACGGAAGAATGCAAAGCCATGCTACTGGCCAGAGAAGTCGATATTGGTATGTTCCCGGTAGAAGACGGCAACCCGGAACTGTCTAAACTCTCATTTCATACCCATAAACTAGTCGCCATTGTGCCTGTTGAACACTCCATCGCGAAGCTGGATGCCGTCAGCGTAGACGAACTGATCAGACACCCGTTGATCTTCACCACAAAAGGCGCGATCACTCAGGATTTTGTCGACCAGGCTTTTGCCAGCAAAGGCCACTTCCCGGAACCGAATATCTGTCTGGATGGCCGCTTTGAAACCTGTCATGCCGTACACCTGGGCTTAGGTATTGGTTTTGCCTTTGTAGAAGATGTGCCCAAAGATGAAGGTCTTGCACAGGTGCCAATTAAAGAAAAACCGAACGAAACCACCGAGCATATCTGCTGGCTGAGATCCCGCAGTAATGTACAGGGTATTCGGGACTTTGTGGATATGGCGCTGGAGAAGTGTAGTGAGAAATATACACAGGAAAAATTTAATTCGAAAAACCACATATAAAAACTTTAACATCTTGATTTAAAATATAACACTACCTCATATTAGATCGATACATTCAGTAATTTTCGATAATAGCAGCCCTCCATCTTATTGCTTATAAGGCTATGGGCAGTCCAACGCAAGACAACAATTGTCGCTATAGACAATAAACTCTACAACATTTAAATTTACAGAAACACAATATAATCAAAACCATACAGGACAAGAACTTGATAAATTCAATTACACTCCAAGAAGTTACTAGCTATTCACCAGAAAAACCTACTAAAATTAAAATAGATGGCAATAAAATAAATCTCTTTTATGGTCTAAATGGTTCAGGAAAATCAACCATAGGCAAACTATTACAAGCTCCTAGTCTACCTGAATATAAAAAATGCAAAATAGAGCACATACAAAATGAAGATGAAATCATTGTATACAACCAAGAATTCATAAGAGAAAATTTTTACACAACAGATCATTTAAATGGCATATTCACTCTAAGCAAAGAAAATCAAGAAGCAGAAAAAGCCATTGAATCTGCAAAAGAAAAAATCATAGAAATCAATGATAAAAAAAACCAAACAATTAACAAACTCAACGATATCAGCAATAAAAAATCAGCAGAAGAAAAAAATATAAAAGATATAGTATGGTCTGCAAAATCAACTCATGAAAATACAGATTTAGATTTCTGCTTAAACAACTATCGCAATAATAAATCAAAATTTCTTGACAAAGTTAAATCAAGCTCCGGGGTTACAAAAAAAAACTTTGAGACATTAACAGCTGAAGCAAGAGAGTTATTAAACAGCAACAACAATACTATAGAAAATATATCTCAATTAAATATCAATATGGGAGAAGATAAAGATTTCTCTATCCTATCTGAGATAATATTGGGATCACAGGACTCTTATTTATCAGATCTTATTAAAAACTTAGGAAACTCTGATTGGGTAAAGTCAGGTATGGCTTATATGGCACCAAATAATCCATGCCCATTTTGTCAACAAACCATAGATACAGCGATATATAATGCGGTTAAACAGCTTTTCGATGATACATATGAAAAAAAAATCTCTCTAATACAATCATTAAAAATCAAATATGAGAAAGAAACAGACAATCTGAAATCTAGGTTATTAAACTTAACACTGACTATTCCAGAAAATATTGATACACATAATCTTCAAGATAAAGCTAACTTGCTTCTTGGAGGACTATCAAAAAACCTTGAAAAAATAAAAAACAAATTAATCAACCCCAGTATACCTATAAAACTAGTAGATACAACCTCTTTACTATCAGATTTAGAAAATGCTATTTCAAAGACAAACAATAAAATAGATTTATTCAACAATAAAATCAAAAACGCAGACCAACACCTTAATAGAATACAATCAGATTTTTGGATTCTATTAAATATCAAATATACTGAATCAATGGATCATTCAGATCAGAAAATAAAGAAATTTAAAGAAGAGTCAGATGCTCTTACCAAAGAGAAATATTTATTAGAAGAAGAAAAAGATCAGCAGTCAAGAATCATTAGTGAAAACCAAAAAAAAATAACTAATATTGAACATTCTATAAACAACATAAATCAACGACTAATAGGCTTGGGCATCAATAGCTTTCAAATTAAAAAGGCATCTAGCGACAATCAAAGATACAAAATAATAAGAACCAATGAAAACGAGACAAACATATACAAAACACTTAGCGAAGGTGAGAAGACTTTAATTTCTTTCTTATACTTTATCGAATATATTTCTGGATCGAAAAGTGATACACACCCTGCCATCATTGAAAATAGAATCATCGTTATAGATGATCCAATCTCTAGTCTATCACATAATTATATATACGACATAGCTTCAATAATACACCACAACGTGTTCAACTCAAATTTCAAACAAGTATTTCTTCTGACTCATAACTTATTCTTCTTCCACGAATTATTAATGCTGAAGAATTCATCAAACAAATGTCCAAAAGGATATAAGCTATATAGAGTATCAAAATCAGATTTTAGTAAAATAAACCCAATGGAAAGAAATGAGTTGCAAAATGATTATCAAATGTATTGGCAAATTATAAAAGATTGCTCCGTCGACTCGTCTTACTCTCAAATGTTACCTAACGCAATGAGAAACATATTAGAGCACTACTTTAACTTTGTTCACAAAAAGGAAGAACTAAGAAACATATTAGATAATTTAGGTGATTCAGAGTCAGAATTTAAGCCATTATTTATATATATAAACAGAGAATCCCACTCAGATTCAATAAATTTAATAAACACAAATACAATCAACACAAGCCAATACATTGAAAAGTTCAAACAAATATTTCAAGAAACAGGTTTCTTAGGTCACTACAACAATATGATGGGTTTAAAGGAAGAGGTAAAACAATAAAGTGGAGCCGCCTTTATTCATCTATCGTCTAGGTAGCGAACGAAGATGTTGACAAACATCTTCCCAGCGTCCTAGGCGAAAGCGTCTATATTTTCTAACTTTAACCACTTTCGGTCTCATATCAGAATTCTCCGCATTTCTGCGACAGTGCTAGTCACTGACAACCCTTGTAAACCATTTACAAGCTGCAACTGGTACAAAAGTTGAGAGATATAGAAGGCAGCCCCACATCATTTATATCAGAATATGAGAGACCTATCCATAACTAGATAGTGCGAAGTTCTCGATAGTGGAAACATAAGCTTGCGGTAGTTTTCAAGATATACTTCAATAAATCTAGCATCTAGGATGCCTTACTACTTGATATCTGCATCTACTTTGATCAGGTTATCCAGTTCCGCTAACGTTCCGACCTGCTGAACAGTAGCCCCCTCTTCGCCTTCAGATAAACCGATGTAGTGAATCGCCTGATCTTTTTGTCTGCTCAAAAGGTCCAGCTCTTTCAGCAAGAAAAAGCTATGGCTGGCCACAATGACCTGAATGCCATGATGGCTTAAATCCATCAGAAGAGTAGCAACCAGCCTGATCAGCTTCGGATTCAGATTGGCTTCCGGTTCATCCCAGAACAGATACCCTTTATCCAATAAAGAGCCTGTACTAATAAGGCGCGCCACCATAGCCAGTTTACGCAAACCTTCAGCCACCAGAGAAATCTCCATTTTGCCAGACCCCGGAATATTCAGGTAAAAACGACCATTCTGATCCAACAGGACTTTTCCGCCCATCGCCGCCTCAAGTGGAGCGACCAATTGTGCAATGCCTTTCTCCCTGGGGCCTTTAAGCGCTAATGCTCCCAGTAAATCACAGAGATCAACAATATTTTCCTCAATATCCACATGGGCCGTTCGGTATAACTGGGGTAACCAGTGATACTGGCTGAGCACTTCTCGGGTGGGTAAAAATACCGGCGATTTCTCTTGCCACTGGACTGGCAACTGTTCAATCTGCACATCTGATTTACTGTTAGTGGCCCAGCTCACTTTTGTATTAAGAGATGAGTCCTGGAAGCACAGCTCAACTTCGCAACGATCACGCCCCTGTTTGCGACGTACAATCCGGCCTAATGACTCAGGACGTAACACTCCAATCAGCTTGTCAGCAAAAGCTTTCTGTAATACAGCCTTAGTGGGCAAGTCTCCCTGAGCTTTTAATCCTTCCTGAGCACTGGTGGCAATCAGGGCATAAATTGCCTTTAACAGATGAGATTTACCGCTACCATTTTCACCGACGATCACATTAAGCCCCGGAGAAAACGAGATCTCTGCCTGCTTAAAGACGGTTAAATTTCGAATGACAACTTGATCCAGCATAACGTTCTCTCAAAAATAAATCTTCGGCCTGCTCATGGACATTGAGTATATCCATAAAGTGCAGCAGAGATCAGAATGCTTCAGTAATCAAAACAAAACTTCAGGCTCCTCGACGTTCGGCGTGAATGTATTGAAATATATCTGCCCATCATCATCACCTCGCAAAGCCAGTTCTCCACATAAACGAGGAAACAGGCTATCAGGAACACGGGCTTAAAGCCTGATTAGTCCTTGCCTGAAGCCTGTATTCAAAATACGGTCGTGCTCTACAGCATAGAAGACACCGCAAAGTGTTCCCGACTGAAAGCGACACGCCCGGCAACTGTCAGGCCCTGATGCTGTCCTGAGTCGATCAGAGACTCAACCTGCTTCAGGCGCGGCAACAGTCCACAACCATTTGCAATCTGTATCGCCAGTCCGGGGCGGGCATTCAGCTCCAGAATCATAGGACCATGCTGTTTATCCAGAACAATATCGGTGCCAATATAGCCCAGTTCTGTCATTTCCCAGGCACTGGCGGCCAACTCCAGCAATGCTCCCCAACCGCTAACCTGCAAGGTTTTCAGGTCGGCCTGCGTATCAGGGTGATAACAAACTTGTCGATCAAACTGTACTGCATTAACGGCCTGTCCAGAAGCGATATCCAGCCCGACACCCACGGCCCCCTGATGTAAATTGGCTTTACCATCTGAGGCGGCCGTTGAACAACGCATCATCGCCATGACCGGGAAACCCTGAAACACCACAACCCGGATATCCGGCACACCTTCATAACTGAAGCAAGCCAGCTGTTCATCAAACTCAATCAGATGCTCAATCAGGGCTACATCATTCTTGCCTCCCAGAGAGAATAGCCCGGCCAGAATATTACTGACATGGCGCTCCAGCTCATAGGCCGAAACCTCAGCCCCGGAGGGTTTAAAGAAACGTCCCTGCTCCTGATGAGTAATCACCAGGATTCCTTTGCCGCCGGACCCTTGCGCCGGTTTGATAACAAAGCCTGACAGCGCACTGATCATCTTGCTGAGCTGACGTACCTGCCCCTGATGACGAATCACACCAATCAGACCTGGTACACTGGCACCAGCCTGTTGCGCCAGTAACTTGGTTTTCAGCTTGTCATCCACCAGAGGATAGCGCCTGCGGTCATTGTAGCGACCAATATAACTGTGATTACGCTGGTTCATGCCCATCACCCCCTGAGAGCGCAGACGCTGCGGGATTTTCAACCAGTCGAGAATCCCCATCAGTCTGACTCCGTTAAGGGTCTGAAGCGGCGCAACTCTGTCAGGCGATAGCCGGTATAGTTACCCAGCAACAGAATCAGCGCCAGAATAACCAACTGTAATCCAACAAAATTGAAGGTCAGATGGCGCACCAGCTCGTCTGTCATTGCGCCATACACCAGCACTGCGGTGACCAGGGACCCGCCTCCCTGAACCAGAACCTCTTTAGCACCATCCTCTTCCCATAACACAGACATACGCTCAATCGTCCAGGACAGAATAATCATCGGGAAAAACGTGATGCTCAGTCCTTCAACTAACCCGACACGGAATGCGATAACCGCCATGACCGAAATCATCAGAATGACGGTAATAATCACAGCAGAAATTCTGGCAACCAGTAACAGGTTCAGATGAGACAGATAGCTGCGAATCAGCAGTCCGGTACTGACGATCAGAATAAACCCGACAATACCTGTAACCAGCTGAGTCTGCACAAACGCAACGGCTATCAGCACAGGCATAAAAGTGCCTGATGTTTTAATCCCCACCAGAATCCGCAGAAAGACCACAATCAACGCGCCTACAGGAATCAGCATAATGGTCTTAAACATCGCCTGCTCTTCAACCGGCAGGCTGTGGATAGAAAAGTTCAGCAGATCTTCAGCTTGTACTTTCTCCCAGGTTGCCTGTCGGGCAGGGATATCCTGTGCCAGCATTGAAAAGCTGATATCAGAATCACGGCCGCCAACCACATCCAGCAGGGACTGATAGCTCTGCCCCCAGATCAGCAAGCGCTCGTCAGGCCCGGCACGACCTGATACCGGATCAAACAGCAGCCACTGGCGCTCCTGTTCTTGCCAGATTTCGACCATCGGCAATACTGGTTGCCTGCGGCGTCCATCTTTTAATTTAAGAGCGGGGACAACACGCGCTGCAATGCCTTTCATTGATAACAGGCTAACCAGTGCATCTTCCCGGTTCAGGCTGTTTAGCAGCAAAGCTGCATTCTGATTACCTTCGTCATTGAACTGAGTCACCAGCGCTCTGACCAGCGTCACAGTATCTGCAGAACGTCGACTGGCTTCTTCCAACAGGGCCACAGCAGCTGTCTGTCTCTGATGTTCAAAGATATGGGGCGTCACGGCCTGCAAAGGCGGTGTCACCGGCACCTGAGCACCAGGGTCAACCAGAAAGCGGGCTTTGTAATAAATCAGCTGATGGTCTTGCGCCTCTCGCACGCTCCATTGAGCCAGACGCTGCCCCTGCTGTTCTATTCGTGTGAAACCATAGCCCTGAGAAGCCGCCGACTCATCAATCAGTGTAAAACCAGGCTGAGTATCCGGTGCCTGCATAACAACACTGACCGGATCACCTTTTGCAATAAACTTAATTCTGGCCTCAACCACCCATTGTTCACGGGTTTCACCCGGCGTCCAGGGCACGCTGTACACATCATGCCGGTAAATGCTAAGCGCAATACCTGCTGCCAGCAGTATCAGGGTTAATAGATAAAAGGGAACTCTGCGGCTCATGATTTACGGTCCTTTGTATCTTCAGGAGCTTCACTTGCCGCTGGATCAGAGGGGGATATGTGTGTGTCAGAGCTATCGCTGGCGTCTGTCTCAGTCATGGGACGTTGCTTGCCCTGGATATAGGACTTACCGACATCAATTAGCGCGATATCTTTAAAAAACTCCCGCCCTAGCAGCACAGGGTAGGTCATTTTTCGACGATCAGACAGGGTAAATTCTGCTTTTTCTCGTACGCCTCCGACCTGAATCCATAGCTCAACCACAGCCCTTTTGTCAGGCTTGTCGGATGACGCCTGCTGTACGTATGCCCAGCGAAGTAAAGGTGCTTCAACAGATAAGGCGTCACCACCTTCTTCCAGCTTAAAACGAACCCATTTTTTACCATTGCGTTCGAACAATACCTGATTAAAGGCACTCAGAGATGAGGTTGTCGCCCCGGAATCAACACGGGCTTTAAGGTGCTGGGCAATACTGTCAATCCAGACCCACTCACGGCTGCCCAGAATCAGGCGATCATAGTTCCGGGAGAGGCCGTTCTGTTCAATCTCGGTCGGGCGCTTCGAGGCCGGTTCCTGCCGCGATGCAACCATCGTCTGCAATGCTGACAGAGATCTGGCAGTGTCCTGATTAGTGGTCCTGATCGTTGACAGCTGGTGCTCCAGCTTGTCCAGTCGGGTCGTCAGCTGCTGAATATCGGCCTGTTGCTGTTGACCGGCCACACTCTGCTGCTGATACCAGTTGCTGAGATCCTGGCGGACCTGTTTAATTTCGCTCAGTGTCTCCTGATGGTATCGTGCCTGCTGTACACAACCGCTTAACAATACGATACCTGTCAGGATCATCCATCGGCTGATCAAATTGCCACCTTTCATCCTGTTACTTTGATTAAGGCGGCTATTGTAGCCAGCCTTCCGGCTGGCAGACAGTGCATAAATGTTATTAAATTAAGCATTATGCTACGAATTAACCAAACAAAGGGCCAGAGGCTTATACTCTGAACTGACACACCAGCCCATGCAGAGAATCAGACTGTACCGCCAGCTCCTGGCTGGCCTGATTAACCTGCTCGGTTGCCGTGGCGGAACCATTAGAAATATCAACAATACTGACGACACTTCGATTAATCTCTTCTGCCACGATGGACTGCTGTTCAGCGGCACTGGCAATCATATCATTCATATCGCGAATGGCCTCTACCGCTTCCATAATGCGTTCCATTGCACAGCCTGCCGCCTGGGCTTTCTGTTCCGTTTCTTCGGTAAAGGTCAGGCTGGTACTCATCACGACAACCACTTGCTGAGCCGCTTCCTGCAAAGTTTCCACCATGGACTGAATCTCATCGGTGCTTTCCTGAGTTCTCTGGGCCAGACTGCGTACCTCATCGGCGACAACCGCAAAGCCCCGGCCATGTTCCCCGGCACGGGCTGCTTCAATCGCTGCATTCAGTGCCAGCAGATTGGTCTGTTCTGCAACACTTCGAATGACATCCAGTACGGAGCCAATATTTTCACTGTCATTACGCAGTTGTTGAATGACATCAGATGAATTGCGGATATGTCCTGTCAGACTGTGGATCGCACCAATCGCTGTCTGCGCCTGATTTTTGCCCTCAATTGCCTGCTGATCGGCCCGATTTGCAGCCTGAGCCGCTTCACCAGCGCTTTGTGCGACCTGATGTACGGTAGCGGACATCTGATGAATCGCACTGGCTACCTGATCGGTTTCTCTGGCCTGATGTTCAATCGTCCGGCTGCTTTCTTTCGTAATGGAAGACAACTCCTCTGCTGCGGCAGAAACCGCTTCCGATGCTTGCCCTGCTTTAATAATGACCTGATGAATCCGATTCACAAAGACATTGAACGCATCGGTCAGCTCGCTGATCTCATCCTGCCCCTTAACATCCAGTCGGGAAGTCAGATCACCGTCTCCCTGACTGATCGCTTTCATCGCCTGAAGTGTGGCATTCAGCGGCGATGTGATGCTGCGTCCCAGTGCCCAGACCATCAGAATAAGTACCAGCATCAGTCCAGTACTGGTCAGTATTATGGAGTAGGCCTGATGCCAGAAAATCTCATCCAGATCATCAATATAAACACCGGTTGCAATTGACCAGCCCCAGGGTTCATAAGCCAGAATGTAAGCCATTTTAGGCACATGCCCACTCTGCCCCGGACGAGTCCAGTAATATCGGGTATAGCTTTCACCAGATTGCTGCAGATCACGACTCATCGTAGTCAGAAAAGCATTGCCTTTGATATCACGGGTTGCCACCGCATTCTGACCCAGAAGCTCCTGGTTAAAAGGGTGCATCAGATAATTACCCTGAAGATCCATCAGCCAGAAATAGTCATTATCACCAAAACGCAGCCGGGAAACCTTCTCTCTTGCCTGACGATAGGCCTCTGATGAACTCAGCTCACCGGCCTGCACCTGTTGCTGATAACTGTCCAGTAAAGATGCCACCGACTGTGCAAGATGTTTCAGTTCGGATACTTTTTGCTGCTCAAGGTTTGCTTTCTCCTGACGCAGAATCAGAAAAATCAGCAATGCCATGCAAGAAAAAAACGTTAAAAGAATAAAGCTGATCCGGTGCCGGATTCTGAACTGACGAAAAAATATCTGCATAACCCCTCATCATTATTGCATCACGTTTAAATCCCTGATGTATTTTTGTTGTTGCGGGATCAGAAATAGTCTTCTGGCATAGGCCAGATATTAAAGAGGGGCCATTTAATAGACTTATTTGATCTGCATCAACCAACAAATTCTTATATTGCGATGCAATATTGTAATTTGTGTAAAAACATGAAACAGCCAAAGTGATAGTTAGTCTGGAGCCGTTATCTGCACGCCATAAAAGAGATATTCCTGTTACAAAGTTTAACTATTGCTTTTTCTCCGGGTGCCCGGTGCTACACTTCAGATTCGAAAGTAGTTAACCTGCTGCCCCAACTGCTTCGAAACACCTTCCAGATTATTGGCAGCCTGCCAGACCTCTTCGAAAGCATCGTTGGTACTTTGGGTAATATCGCTGATCACGGTCAGATTATGCTGAATCTCATCTGCTACCGCACTTTGCTGTTCTGCTGCACTGGCAATTTGGGTACTCATCTCATCGACCAGAGAAACGGCATTATCAATCTCTTTCAGACTTTGCTGAGTTTGTTCTGCCAGGCTAACGGCTTGTCTGGCTTCTGACTCGTTACTTTTCATTGCAGACACGGACTCAGAAACACTGGCCTGAATTTTCTGAATCATGCCCTGTATCTGATGCGTCGAGTCATGAGTCCGGCTGGCCAGAGTACGCACTTCATCGGCAACAACCGCAAAGCCGCGTCCCTGCTCACCGGCTCTGGCGGCTTCAATAGCAGCATTCAATGCCAGCAGGTTGGTTTGTTCAGCAATTTCACCAATCACCGCCAGAATAGTACCTACCTCTTCACTATCTTTGGCTAAGCGGGTAATCACCTTCACAGACAGGTTAATATCATGGGCCAGCTGGTGGATACTTTGAATACTTTTATCCACAATCTCCCTGCCCTGAGTCATTTCTGTACGTACATCTTTATTAATACGCACGGTTTGTGCGCTGTTCCGGGCAACATTCTGCACTGTGCTATTCATCTCAGACATCGCCGATACAATTTGTGCAATCTCACTTTGTTGAGTATGCAGCAGACCACGGGTCGAATCTGTTCTTTGATGCAGCTGCTCAGCCAGCACGGAAACATCCTGACTGGCATCTTTAACATTATGTACAACGGAACCCAATGCAGCTGTCATACTACCTACCGCTTTCAGAATACTCGCACTGTGCGTCCGCTCAGGAATACGGACAGTTAAATCACCTTCTGCAACTTTTTCTGTTGTATAACGTACCTGTTCAGGCTCTCCGCCGACCTGCCGGGATACCCGCATGACAATATAGAACCCGGACACCACACTGCCCGTTAATGTGAATACCAGCAGCCCCATCATAGCGTTCAGAATCCAGTTATAATGGGTCTGGGCATTGGCATACTCCTGCCTGGCAATATCCAGTTGCAGCTGAACCAGTTCAGTTATTTTTTCACTGATAGGGTCGATGGTTTTGTACAGAGGGCCATTAATCTGATCCAGCAGCCCCCTGGCCTGCTCAGGCACCTGAGACAACAGAATTTGCGCCTGTGCAATATCTCTATTAGCCGCAGCAAATAAAATATTAGCGTCTTCAACCAGTGCTTTTTCTTCAGCGGTTAATGGCATTGCCAGGTAGGCCTTCCACAGTTTGTCGATCCGGCTTTGTGCGGTCGCAATATCCTGTCGGGCTTTTGATGCAGTGGATAAGCCCGCATCGGCTTTATTGACGGCATCTATGATAAGTACAGCGTAATCATCTGCGATCGTTTTCAACTTTGTTAAGGGAATAACACGATCGGCATAAATGGTCTCAACATCTTTGGAAATCTCTTTCATTCCCCACAGGCTGAGCATACCAAGGAAAAGCAAAGCAACCAGGGGAACAGATAGCCCCAGGAGCAGATGTAAACGGAAGGAGATTCCTTTTTTGCTATTTGTTTGTGCTGAATATTGTGGCATAGGTACATTCCTGTACATAAGCACTTAAAGTTCCGCTGCGGTTGTTATCTCTGTTATTCGCAGTCTTTTTAAGGGCTGTCGTACTAGCTTATATAAAATTTCCATTTACTCATGCAGTGAGCAAACATTTCATGGACTGCTGATTTAGCAGAATATGTACCAGGTCAGCGCATACCTGATAGGGCATCAAATTTGATATTTTATGATAAAAATCAGAATGTTAAGTTTTGTATCAGAATATTCAGGCCTTATTAGGGTGCATCTCATCTAAGACCTTAGTCCTAAGATAGTGCATAAAACAAAAAAACCGCACCAGCCAGGAGCAAACCACAGAGACATATCGACAGGCTTACACTATGCATCAGCCTATTAAAAGTATGCCTGTCAGAGTTTCTATTCGCCTTTTTACGCCTCCATTTCAGACTGCCAGTACAAACGTGTATGTTCCAGCAGGTATATTTCGAACATGAACGCTTCAACGGATTGACAAGGCATAATTAATAGACAGGCTTTATATGATTAATTTAACTACATTCCAGTGCACAGGTTAAGCCTGGGCCAGCTCTGGATTCCTGCCTGAATCAGAATGTCATTAACAACCCTCAGCTCAGGGTTGAGGCGCAGGTTCATGTCGTTGTTAACGATGATCAGGCGACGGGGATACCCGACAGTGCCGGAACTGCTGTCTGAGATAAAGTAAAAGGCATCAGGCCATTAAGATAGCAGGGAGGAGAAAACCAATGTTCAGTCCTCCCCATTATCAGCGAGTCAGTCCTGATCGATACCCGGTTAACGGATGACGGCCCTGGGCTGATTCAGCTCCTTGCGTTTACGCAGTGATTCATAAAAAGGCGCATAAGTCGGACGGTCAATATATCGGCCATCACCAGACTGACTTCTGATCTCACCTTTGTGGTAAGCCACTTTACCGTTACACAGTGTGGTTTCAGGTACGCCTTGTACTTCCATACCTTCAAAAATACTGTGTTCAATGGCTGATTTATGCGTGGCAGCCGATAATGTACGGCTCTGATTCGGATCCCATACCACCAGGTCCGCATCGGCTCCTACACGGATACAACCTTTCTGCGGATACATATTGAAGATTTTCGCCGTGTTGGTTGAGGTCAGTGCCACAAACTCATTCGGGGTAATCTTGCCGTCATTCACACCTTTTTCCCACAGTACCATCATGCGTTCTTCAACACCGGCAGTGCCATTCGGGATTTTGGTAAAGTCATCCTGTCCCATCGCTTTTTGTGCTGCACAGAATGCGCAATGGTCGGTCGCCGTGGTCTGTAGTGCTCCACCCTGAACCCCTTTCCATAACGCATCCTGGTGATGTTTCGGACGGAATGGAGGGCTCATCACGTGCGCTGCGGCTTTGCCCCAATCAGTATCCTGATACACACTGTCATCAACCACCAGATGTCCGGCCAGTACTTCACCAAACACCGTATGGCCATGATCTTTGGCGTAACGAATAGCATCTGTAGCTTCTTCTGTGGAAACATGCACCAGATAAATCGGAGCACCCAGGGTTTTAGCAATGGAGATCGCCCGGTTAGCCGCTTCACCTTCTACCGAGGAAGGACGAGATAGCGGGTGTGCTTCTGGACCTGTAACCCCTTGTTCTAACAGCTTATTCTGCAGATGGTAAACCAGCTCGCCGTTCTCAGCGTGTACTGTCGGGATAGCACCCAGTTCCAGACATTTAGTAAAGCTGGCGACCAGAATATCGTCGGTGGCCATAATGGCATTTTTATAGGCCATAAAATGTTTAAAGCTGTTTACACCGTGTTTTTCAACCAGGGTTTCCATCTCACTGGCGACGGAGTCATCCCACCAGGTAATCGCCACATGGAAAGTGTAATTGGAGTGTGCTTTTTCCGCCCAGTCACGCCACTGCTGGTAAGCTTCCAACAGGGATTGCTGCGGGCTGGGAATCACAAAATCAATAATTGTCGTGGTGCCACCGGCCAGTGCTGCAGCAGTACCGGTTGCGAAATCATCCTTCGCGACCGTGCCCATAAATGGCAGTTGCATATGGGTATGAGGGTCAATACCACCTGGCATAATCATCTTGCCTGTGGCATCAATCACTTCGGCATCGGCTGCTGACAGGTTATCGCCAATTTCAGCAATCACGCCATCAGTACATAAAATGTCGGCAACATAAGTTTCTTCATGGGTGACCACGGTGCCGCCCTTTAATAAAACGTTCATAGCCTATGTCCTTATTGTTGTTATTCAGCTTGTAATGCGGTGTGCGAAACAGGGCTGGACTGAGTCGCAGACACCAGGTAATAGATCGCAGCACCGGAGAAAGCACCAGTAAACCAGCCGTAGCTGTAGAACCAGCTCAGAGCATCAATGCTGAACGACAGCACAGTGATAGCGACAGGAATGGCGAAAGCGATCAGTCCGGCTTTATTAAACTCAGGGTAGGTGCTGTTTTTCTGATACAGTGCCACCAGATCCAGTTGCTGACGTTTCACCAGGAAGTAATCAACAATCATAATCCCTGCGATCGGGCCTAACAGACTGGAATAACCCAGCAGCCATCCGGTATACATACTTTCAACACTGACATCCGATACGATCCAGCCCAGTTTTTTCAGTAGTTCCCAGCTCATCAGCAGAATCCCCACCAGACCAGTCAGCAGTACGCCACGGGTGTGGTTAATGTATTTCGGTGCGATGTTCTGGAAGTCGTTAGTTGGTGACACAATATTAGCCGCAGTATTGGTCGAGATAGTGGCGATAATAATCAGCACCATCGCAATGGCGACCCAGAAAGGACTGTCGATTTTACCAATCAGGGAGATAGGGTCAGAGATGGTTTCACCCACCAGAGTCGTCGATGCCGCAGTCAGAACCACACCCAGTGCCGCAAAGAAGAACATCGTCAGTGGCAGGCCCAGAATCTGACCTTTAATCTGATCTTTCTGCGAACGGGCATAACGGCTGAAGTCCGGAATATTCAGCGACAGCGTTGCCCAGAAACCGACCATCGCGGTCAGACCACTGAAAAAGTATCCCCAGAAGCTGGCACCTTCAGGCCGGGTAGCCGGTGTTGCCAGTACTTCGGTGAAAGACACTTTACCACTGGCCCAGAACATCAGGCCGAATCCGACTAACAGCAGTAAAGGCGCAGACAGAGTTTCCAGCCAGCGAATTGATTCAGAACCCCGAATCACCACATACATCTGCATAGCCCAGAAGATAAAGAAACCGATCACTTCTCCAGTGCCGCCCAGAGAGGCCCAGCTATCTGAAAAAGCAGAGAACAGCAGATGCACCGCCAGACCGCCAAACATGGTCTGAATACCAAACCAGCCACAGGCGACCAGACCACGGATCAGGCAAGGGATGTTAGATCCGGTAATGCCGAAAGAAGAGCGCAGTACTACCGGGAAGGGCACACCGAAACGGGTACCGGGAAAAGCGTTAAGAATCAGAGGGATAAGAATAATGACATTGGCCAGTAGAATGGTTACCAGTGCTTCTGTCACCGAAAGGCCGAAGTAAGCGGTTAATACACCGCCCAGAGTATAAGTAGGCACACAAACCGCCATGCCAACCCAGAGTGCCGCAATATTCATTGTGCTCCAGGTGCGTTCTTCAACACGGGTGGGTGCCAGATCATCGTTATATGCCGAACTGTTTTTAAGATCCTCTTTTACCTCAAGCTCGTAAAAGTCTCCCTTTTTTATTGCTTTACTGGTCATAATTGACTCCTTATTTATGGGAAGGGTTATCTCAACTCAATCGTGCATTGTTCGCTCATGTTGTTATTGTTCAGGAAGTCTGTCCGGCGATACGCTCGCTGGCTTCCAGCATGGTGTGCAGTAAAACATTGGCTCCCGCGGCGCATTGCTCCGGGGTGCTGTATTCCACTTCGTTGTGACTGATACCATCTTTGCAGGGAGTGAAGATCATGCCTGAAGGCACAAGGTCTGCCATATAGCAGGCGTCATGTCCGGCTCCGGCATAGATATCCATATGGCTGTAGCCCAGTTTTTCGGTCGCGGCTTTAACGTCATCAGACGCATTGAACTCAACCGGTGCGAAGTACCAGAATGGATCTACTTTGATTTCCAGTCCCCGGTCCACCGACAGTTGCTTACAGAATGCCAGTAGCTCTTCATGCATCCGGGTCAGCACATCCGGGTTGGGGTTACGCAGATCCGCACTGAAACGGATATGTCCTGGAATGGTATTGCGGGAGTTCGGGTAGACCTGCATAAAGCCTGTGGTTGCCAGACCGTTCTCATGGCGATGCGCCATCTTTTCCAGTTCAGCGATCACCAGAGAGGCAGCCACCATAGCATCTTTTCTCAGATACATCGGTGTAGTACCAGAGTGAGATTCCCGCCCCTGAATGTCGATGTTGTACCAGCGAATGCCCTGGCCTAAGCGGACGACCCCAATACTCTTTTCAGCATCTTCCAGAATCGGGCCCTGTTCGATGTGGGTTTCGAAAAAAGCACCAAAATTACGACTACGCGGTTCGGCATCACCCAGATAGCCAATGCGCTCCAGTTCATCACCCAGACGGATACCATCGACATCGGTTTTATTCAGCTCCTCTTCCAGATCAAAACGCCCGACATAGACACCGGAACCCTGCATCGCAGGCTGGAAACGGGAACCTTCTTCGTTAGTCCAGACCGTAAACTCCATCGGAGTCGGCGTCTGAATATTGTTTTCATGCAGAGTCCGGAGCACCTCCACACCGGCCAGCACACCAAACACACCATCAAATTTTCCTCCTGTAGGCTGGGTGTCCAGGTGGCTGCCTGTGGCAACGGAGGGCAGATCGTTATTCAGACCCGGACGACGGGCAAAAATATTTCCAATCCGGTCAACGGTAATGTCACATCCCGCTGCCTCACACCAGGAGACAAACAGATCTCGCGCCTGCTTATCCAGATCGGTTCCGGCCAGGCGATTACAACCGCCTTTTTCCGTGCCACCAATCTGGCCCATCTCCATCAGAGTGTCCCAGAGCCGTTGCTGGTTGATACGTAAATCAGTCATCACTATCTCCTTCTGGTTTAGTGCAGCCTGCTCCGATTTTCCTTTCTGATAACAAGGCGTTAGCGGCCCTGCTATCACGATTCGGCACTTCCTGAGAACCTCTGGAAGCCCCGGATTTCGTGGATTACCGGCGTTTCAGACCTCCACAGGACTAAAACTTTTACCATATGGTAAGAAAATACTCAAAGAAAAACCTGCGACTATTTCTGATGCAATTTCAAAGACAGTCACAGGTTCACATGAGCGTCACAATGCGATGAAAAAATGGGAAGCAATTAGCAGGCCAGCTCCTGGAAAGTGTATATTAGATTATCCGGGACTTCCCTGTTTTGCCTGTTAGGTTTATCGTTATAGCGTCTTAAAAAGTATAGAATTTTTAGTGGTCTGACTGTGTCTGAAACTAAACGGAAAACGCGTAAAAAATCGGCTAACAGGGAACTGTTGGAAGCCAGAATTATCCGAGCTGCTGAGATCGTATTTGCGACTAAAGGCTTCAGTGGCTCCACTATGGATCGGATTGCTGAAACAGCAAAAATATCCAAACAAAATCTTATTTATTACTTTCCAAACAAGGACTTACTCTACAAAAGAGTACTGCAGGAAATTCTGGATATCTGGATGGAAAAATTATCCATGCTGGAGTCACCCACGCAGAACCCTGAAGAAGTTATCCGACGGTATGTGCACGAAAAGCTACGCTTATCCCGGGAATATCCCAATAGTTCCAAAGTGTTTGCTCACGAAGTAATCAGCGGTGCACCGGTACTGAAAGCGCATCTGATCAGCCAGCTGAAGCCTCAGTTCGAACGGGATGTTGCTGTTGTAAATCAATGGGTTGAGCGAGGTCTGATCAAACCCGTCGATCCTCGTCACCTGTTCTTCACCATCTGGGCTGCCACCCAGACCTATGCCGATTTTTCGGTGCAAATGGAGATCCTGCTCGATAAACCTCAACTGGACGATGACGATTTTGATGAGGCCGAAGCAGCCATCACCCAGATGGTGATGCGCGCTATTGGTGCCGATTAAAAAAATTCTCCCCTGTTTTCTGCAGGGATTTTCTCTGCAGAAACGCCGTTTTTTTGCCCTGATTTTCAGCCACAAAATTCCTGTCCCGGCCCAGTAAAAAACCGGCTTCGTTGCCGGATGATTTCCAACTGCTCTGGCCTTCAAAAACCCGACACCTCACCAGAATGGCGCATCTCACGCACTAAAAAAAACCAGTTTACCCTCCAGAAATTTTCTGATATTTGTTTTTATACCATTTGGTAAAACTTTTTCTCAGACACCGGTTCAGGGGGTAAAACAATGCTGAATATTCGGGAAGCAGAAAGTTATGGTCGGGCTACCGGGCCTGATTTATTTGCCCTTTGTGAACAGGCATCTGCCGTACGCGATGACCATTGGGGACACACCCTGACCTATTCCAGAAAAGTCTTTATTCCACTGACCAACATGTGCCGTGACCAGTGCGGTTACTGCACCTTTGTCAAAGCCCCTGACTCACCGGAAGCCGGTTATATGACACCGGGCCAGGTACTGGAAACCGCCCTTCAGGGTGAACAGGCCGGATGCAAAGAAGCTCTGTTCAGCCTGGGAGAACGCCCGGAACAGCGTCATGATCTGGCGCGCCAGTGGCTGGAAAAACTGGGTGCTCGCAGCACTCTGGATTATCTGCATGATCAGTGTCAGAACGTACTGGACAATACCCGGTTGCTGCCACACATCAACGCCGGAGCTCTGAGTAAAGAGGAGCTGAGACAGCTTAAACCTGTTGCGGCCAGCATGGGCATGATGCTGGAAAACATCACCCTGGATCTGCTGAAACAGGGCGGTGCTCACCACGGTTGTCCGGACAAAACACCAAAGCGTCGCCTGGCGACACTTGAGGCCGCAGGCCAGCTGGATATCGCCTTCACCACAGGATTGCTGATCGGTATCGGTGAAAGCTGGCAGGATCGTATTGCCAGTCTGGCCGCTATTCGTGAGATCCATCAGCAATACGGTCATATCCAGGAAGTGATTATCCAGAATTTCCGCGCAAAACCCGGTACGGCTATGGCCGGTACTCAGGAGCCGGATCTGGATGAGATGAAACGGACCCTGGCCGTAGCCCGTCTGATGCTGCCTGCTGAAATCAGTCTGCAGGCTCCGCCCAATCTGGAAGCCGGTTACGGCGCTTACATCAGTGCCGGACTCAATGACTGGGGCGGTATTTCGCCGGTAACCCGCGACTTTATCAATCCGGAACGGGCCTGGCCCCAGATCAGTAGCCTGGACACTGCCTGTCAGGGTAAAGGCTTTGAGCTGGCCGAACGCCTGACCATCTATCCCCGTTATCAAAACAACCAACAGGATCAGCAGAGCCATCAGCATTATCTGTCTGCGGATCTTCAGCAGCGTGTCACACAACTCAATCAATCATTCTTTGAGCAAGGGAGGCTTGTCGCATGAATGCCGCCTGTGAGAACACTTTATTCAGAGTAGAAATTCAGCAGCGCCTGAAAAAAGCGCTGAACCAGCAGGAGCTGAGCATAGAGGATGCCGTGCTGCTATTCAGTGCTCAGGGTGATGAGTTTGATGCCCTGCTGGATACGGCTAACAAAGTCCGACAGCAACGTTGTGGTGATCAGGCCAGTTACGTCATCACCCGCAACATCAACTTTACCAATGTCTGCTATATGGGCTGTCGCTTCTGTAACTTTGCCGTTGAAAAAGATGCCGGTAATGCCGAGTTTCTGTCACCGGAACAGGTGGCAGACCGGGCAGAAGAGGCCTGGTTACGGGGGGCTACAGAAGTCTGCATACAGGGTGGGCTACACCCGGATATCACCGCCGATTACTATCGTAACCTGTTGATTGCCGTTAAAAAACGGGTGCCGGATATTCATATCCATGCCTTCTCTCCTTTTGAGATCTGGTATGGCTCCCGCAAAGCCCGTCAGAGCGCCGAAGAGTTTTTGCGGGACCTCAAATCTCTGGGTCTTGGATCCATGCCTGGTACTGCCGCTGAGATTCTGGATACTGAGGTTCGCAAACAGCTGACCAAAAATAAGCTGACCACTCAGGAGTGGGTACGCATTATTAAGGCGGCGCATTCCGTCGGTGTCAGAACAACAGCCACCATCATGTATGGCCACGTAGATCAGCCCATTCACTGGGCAGAACACCTGGCGCTGTTACGGGAAATTCAGAAAGAAACCGGCGGTTTTACTGAGTTTGTACCTCTGGGTTTTATCCACTACGAAACCCGACTGTATAACGACAATCCGGATCAGGTACGCCCGGGCCCCACCGCAGAAGAACATTACAAGATGCACGCCATCGCCCGTCTGATGCTGCAGGGACATATCGATAATATTCAGGCCTCCTGGGTCAAGATGGGACCAGAAGTCGCCAGCTCAATGCTGCGCTCCGGTGCCAATGATCTGGGCGGCACTCTGATGAATGAAAGTATCTCCACCGCTGCTGGTGGCAATCACGGTCAGGAAGTGATGCCAGAAGATATGGTGGAGCGTATTCAGTCTGCCGGGCTGACTCCGATCCAGCGCAATACCCTGTACCAGCCTTTACAGATTCATGCAGCACCACAAACATCCGGACTGATTAAGGGGGCGGTATGACTCAGCGCAGAATTACCTTACTGGCGGGAGGTGTCGGTGGTGCTAAAGCAGCTGAAGGCCTGATGCACAGCCGTTATGGTCAGCACGCTACGGTCATCGGCAATACCGGAGATGACGACCGTTTTCATGGTCTGTGGGTCTCACCGGATCTGGATACTCTGGTGTATTCCCTGGCCGATCATATTGATCGCCAGAGAGGCTGGGGCCGACAACACGAAAGCTACCAGACCCTGAATGAGCTGAAAGCCTATGGTGAAGACAGCTGGATGACTCTGGGCGATCTGGACTTTGCCACTCATATCTATCGGACCAATCAGTTGAACCAGGGCAAAAGCCTGACCCAGGTGACCCGTAGCATCTGCCGTCGCTTTGATATCAGTATGCCTGTTTTACCGGCGACCAATGATGTGGTGCAGACCCGAATTCGCTTTAACAATCAATGGCACAGTTTTCAGGAATATTTTGTTCAGCATCGCTGCCAGCCTGAGATAGAAGCCATCGACTATCAGGGTATACGCCAGGCCCGTATCACCCCGGAAGCAGAAGCCGCCATCTCACGCAGTGACATTATTCTGCTCGCTCCCAGCAACCCGGTGGTCAGCCTGAATGTCATTCTGGCTATTCCCGGTGTGATGGATGCCATTCGCAACAGTCAGGCCTATGTGCTGGCAATCTCGCCTTTCATTGGCGGAAAAACCGTCAAAGGTCCGGCTGACAAAATGATGCATTTACTCAACGCCAGTAGTGACAGTCAGGGCGTAGCCAGTGTGTATCAGGGCCTGATAGATGGCCTGGTGATTGATAAACAGGACAAAGATGACGCCCTGGCACTGCGCCAACAAGGGCTGGATGTCTGTGTCATGCCCACATTGATGTCGTCGCTGGATGACAAAATCAGAGTGATCGAAGATGCGTTGGATTCAGCACTGGCCTGGTCCACCCAGAAGGAGGCCTGCTGATGAGTATCTGTATTGTGGTTCCGATGAAATCTCCACACAGAGCGAAACAGAGGTTATCCCAGGACTTGTCTCCGGTGCAGCGTCAGGCACTGGCGATACAGCTGTTCCGCCATACCCTGAGTTTTTTACGCAGTTACTTTTCTGATCTGGATACCCTGGTAGTCAGTGATTCAGAAGAAGTTCTGGCCACCGCGCGGGAATATAACTGCCTGACTCTGCAACAGGATGGACCCTCCGGGCTGAACCCTGCCGTTCAGGATGCCGCCCACTGGGTCAGTCAGCGGGATTACAACGGCATGCTGGTTCTGCCGGGTGATCTGGCCCTGCTGAATGTGGCAGATATTACTCAGTTGCTGAATGAAGCCAGCGCTCATGATGCCGTGCTGGCCATTGCTGACGATGGCGGCACCAATGCTCTGCTGGTGCAACCGGCCGATAGTCTGTGTTTCAGCTACGGCCACAACTCTGCGCTGAAGCATCAGCAGGAGTGTGTTCGCCGGGGCCTGAGTTTTAAAGCTCTGAACCTTCCCAGACTAGCGCTGGATATCGATCAGTTAAAAGATCTGCAACAGGCAGAAGAGGCCAGCAGCGAAGCACTGCAGGGGTGGAACTATGCCTGAAGCTATCGAGATGTTCCGGTTAGAAGGTCTGCCGGATTTTGCACCCGGTGATGACGTGGCAGATGCCATTATCACCCTGTTAGATGAACAGAAAAAAGCCCTGCAACAGGGTGATATCCTGGTGATTGCTCACAAAGTGATCTCTAAAAGTGAAGGAGCGATCCGTTTTTTACAGGATGTTGAACCCGGACCGGATGCAATTGAACTGGCCCGGACAGTCAATAAAGACCCGCGCAAAGTACAGGTGGTACTGGATCAGTCTAATCGTATTGTCAGGGCGGTCAGCCACGCCGGTCATAAAGAAGGGGTACTGATCGCAGAGCACAAACTGGGGCACGTCTGCGCCAATGCCGCCGTAGATGAGTCCAATGCCGATCAGGAAGGCATGCTGATTACCCTGCCGGACGATCCGGACAGCAGTGCCCGACAGATCGCAGACAAATTGAACCAGCATTATGGCATTACCACAGGCGTCGTAATTAGCGACACCTTTGGTCGCCCATGGCGCTTAGGACAAACCAATGTTGCCATCGGCGTGGCCAGCATCCCCGCATTGATGGTGATGGAAGGGGAAACCGATGCCTATGGTCGCCCCCTCACCGTTACCGCTCCGGCATTTGCCGATGAACTGGCCGGAGCCTCAGGTTTGCTGATGGAAAAAAGCGCAGCAACCCCCGTCATTATTTTCCGAGGCCTGCACTGGACACCCTGTGACAGCAGCAGCCGTGATCTTATTCGTTCAGCCAAAGAGGATTTATTCCGATGAAAATCATTATTCTGGGCGGTACCGGCCCACAGGGAAAAGGTCTTGCCAAACGCTTTGCTAAAGCAGGACATGAGATTGTGATTGGTTCACGGGATGGTGAAAAAGCCCGCGAATGTGCCAGAGAGTTAAATGAACTGCTGGATCAGACATCCGTATCTGGCACCAGCCTGGAAGAAGCAACACAACAGGCTGATGAACTGGTCATTCTATCCGTACCTTACGCGGCACATGATGCCACGCTGGAGGCGATCAGGCCCCTGCTCAACGGCAAAATTCTGGTGGATATCGTGGTGCCTCTGGCTCCGGGTAACCCTAAAGCGGTTGACATGCCAGAAGCAGGATCGGCCACAGAAGCCGCCCAGGCCCTGCTGGGTGATGAGGTCGCGGTTGTCGGTGCCTTACATAACGTATCCGCCGTCACACTGAATGATCTGGAACGCCCTCTGAACTGCGACATCCTGGTGTGTGGCAATGATCTGGCAGCCAAAAAGACCGTGATGGCATTGTGTGAATCCCTGGGCACCAAAGCCTATAACGCAGGGCTGGCCGAAAGCGCCCGCTGTATTGAAGCTATTACTCCGATTCTGATCCGGCTGAATATCTCCAAAGAGGTGCCTTTCAGTCATGCCGGTATCCGAATTTGCCCGCCTGAGGGCCATTAACCCCACAACTCTCAATTATCAATAACGTTTGTTCTGTCTGAATATCACAACAGCCACTCATACGGTGTGCGCTTAGCCCCATGAGTGTTCAGCTAAAAATAAGAAGGAATACATTATGGAATTTGGTATCACGTTTAAAGGTTTTGTCAGCCCGGAACGCGCTCGTGCACTGGTTCGTCAGGCAGAAAATGCCGGCTTTACATACTGCTGGTTCTACGACTCTCATATCCTGTGGCGGGAATCCTTTGTCGCTATGGCGATGTGCATGGAGCACACCAGCAAAATGCGCTTTGCGCCTTGTGTCACGAACCCGAATATCCGTGACTGGTCACTGGCGGCCAGCCTGTATGCCAGTCTGGCGCTGCAGAGTAATGGCCGTTTTGATATCGGTCTGGGCCGTGGTGATTCCTCGATGCGTGTGATGGGTAAAAAGCCTGCAACACTGGCCCGGGTAGCGGAATTTACTGAAAAAGTAAAAGCCATGGTCCGCGGCGAAGAAGTGACTTATGAAGAGTGTGCTTCGCCAGTAAAATTCCCATGGGCTGATGGTTATGAGCTACCGGTATGGATCGGAGCTTACGGCCCGAAAGCGCTGAAAACGGCCGGTGAAACCGGTGATGGCGTTATTCTGCAGATTGCAGAACCGTCACTGGTGAAATGGTTTGCAGATCAGGCGATATCCGCCGGTCAGGAAGCTGGCAAGGATATGTCAGGTTATAAAGTTCAGGCCGCCGCTCCAGCGTATTTTGGTGATATGGATTACTGCATCGAGCAGACCCGCTGGTTCCCGGCGATGGTAGGCAACCATGTGGCTGATATCGTTGAAAAATATGGCAGTGATTCCGGCCTGGTACCTCGCAGCCTGACTGATTACATTGAACAGCGTCGCGGTTATGATTACTCCAAACACGGTCAGAGCGATAACCCTTATCTGGACTTTATCAGCGATGATATCGTGAAGAGCTTCTGTGTACTGGGCAGCGTTGAAGATCATATCGCTAAGGTCAAGAACCTGGAAGAAGCCGGTGTTACTCAGTTCAATATCTATCTGGACAGCGGAGACGAAGAAGAGATTATCGCCAATTACGGTCGCTACATCATTCCTGAGTTCAGTAAGTAATTATCAGAAACACATGCTCTGCACAGCTCGCCGTGATGCTCACTGTGCATTGCCATCGCGGGTTCATCTCATCCGAAATAGAGATTGGTCAGTGATCAAAGGCCTGTTGATACAGGCCTTTTTTATGTCCTTGTTCCTTGTTCCTTGTTCCTTGTTCCTTGTTCCTTGTTCCTTGTAAGGGATCTGAACATACACCGGATCAGCAGAACAGCGTCAATTCATCGATAAGCCCGAATCTTTAAACTGCTGACGATACTGTACCGGAGAGATACTCAGGGATTTTCTGAAGTGATGCCTCATAGTAATGGCGTTATCAAAACCGCTTAATTCAGCCACTTTTTCTACACTGTAACCTTCACTTTCCAGCAAACGTTTAGCTTTCTCCAGCCGTTGCTGAATCAGCCAGGCTTTAGGGCTCATATTAAAGCTGGAGCGAAACTTACGATCAAAAGTACGTCGGGACATACTGGCCCGGCCAGCCAGTTCATTGACATCAATCTCACTGTCCAGATGACTTAATGCCCAGTCAATGGATGCCGAGAACTGATTGGGTACTTCAAGGACCGGAGTTTCCACAAACTGAGACTGCCCGCCCATTCTGTGCGCAGATACCACCAGACGCCGGGCAACCTGGTTGGCCAGGTTATAGCCAAAATCCTGACGAATAATCTCCAGTCCCAGATCAATACCCGACGCGCTGCCCGCCGAACAGCCGATCTGACCATCATAGATATACAACACATCATCGATATAACGGGTCTGAGGAAAACGTTGCTGAAACTGTTCGGCATAACGCCAGTGCGTGGTGGCATCTCTGCCTTCGAAGATCCCCAGCTCAGCCAGTAAAAACGCTCCGGAACAAAAGGAGATAATCCGTTTCTGGCAACGATAAAAACGCAGTACCGCCTCAGCCAGTGGTGCAGGAATATCTCTCATCCCTGCCGGCCAGCTGGGTACGATCAGCATATCGTAATCATCCAGATCATCGACCAGGGTTGCCTGTAGCAGAAGACCCGTCGTGGTTTCAGACAGCTTCTGCTCAAAGCACACAACCTGACACTGATACCAGTGCTCAAACTCAGGCCGGGGTAAACCGAACAACTCAACGGCACAGGCCAGCTCAAACAACGCAACTCCGGGATAACTCAGTACGGCGACCCGGCACATTTCCGGGCTGTCATCTTTAGCAGTCATGTTTAGCGGTCATATTTTTAATCATCATAAAAAGCCTTTCTGTAGTGTTTTAATCTTTTCTCACCCATTTTGGCTGAAAGTTATCGAACTATGTCTTTCCAGCCAATCGTAGATTATCCGCGATCAGGACACAATGACTCTGACATTAACCAACACGCTCAGATGCGGGTTGTACCCAATGCAGGCTATATCAGACGCGATATAGCAAGCAGCTAAAGCCAGTATCAGTTAGCCGAAATAAAAGAAGGATAAAGATTATGTCATCAGCCGTATCAAGAGTTGCCGCCGCTAACAGTCAGGAAGCTCTGCAACATTTTGAAGCCCTGCTTCGTTTCGAAACCGATTGCTGGGATGTTCACCATGCTCTATCCAATGGCCGCCAGGATTTCGTATTGCTGGATGTACGAGGCACATCAGCCTTTGAAGCCGGGCATATTGAAGGCGCCATTAATCTGCCCCATCAGCGTATTAATGAACAAACGCTGGCCGATTATCCGCAAGATACCCTGTTTGTGGTTTACTGCGCCGGACCTCATTGCAATGCCACTGAAAAAGCCGCGATCCGTCTGGCTAAAGCAGATCGTCCGGTGAAAAAAATGATCGGCGGTGTCACCGGCTGGATTGATGAAGGTTTTCAGCTGACCACACAAAACCCAGCCGAGCAGAGTCATGGGCAATAAGATAAACATCATGAGCAGTAAAACAACAGATCAGAACTGTCGAATTCGCCGGGCACAGCCCGGCGATGAGCCTCAGCTGCTCCTTCTTATGCAGGCGCTGGCTGAATTCGAAGGCTATCTGTCAGCATTTCGTGTCACAGAACAAGCCCTGACTGAGGTAATGTTTCAGACCGGGCAGGTACAGGCTCTGGTTGCTGAAGATCAGCAACAACTGGTCGCTATGCTGGTCTTCTATCAGCTACCGTTCAGTTATGACCTGAAACCCTGGTGGTACATTAAAGAGCTGTACGTAAAACCGGCTTATCGCTCTCAACAACTGGGACAACAACTGATGCAGCAACTGATCAGTGATTGTCGGGCTCAGGGCGGCAGTAAAGTTCGCTGGGATGTGCTGAGTACCAATCAAAGGGCCAAAGCGTTTTATCAGTCTCAGGGAGGTGCTCATGATCAGCAATGGGAGTTATTCAGTCTGAAACTCCGGTAATTAATCTGAAATGCCAATCATCAGCCAGAGCCAGGCGGCTTGTAAAAAGAATCAGAACCAGGTTTACAACATAGGGCCACAACCCACTGAACCTATAGAGCGTTATTACGTCATACAGGTTCAGACACTTTAATATAACGCCAGCCCCGTTATGATCTTTGTCTGATAATTCTTTACCTGTCACAGTCAGAGCGATTTATGAAAGTCAGAGAGTGGGAAGCCAGCGTCAACAATCAGTTGATCAAAGTACGTTATAAAGCGCCGGGATTTTACAAGGTCAGCTCATACGAACTTGAAATTGACGGTGAAATTATCAGGCAGGGAGAACTCACATCACGACACTGGTGTGGCCGTATGAAGACCTTATACACCTTTACCGATAAATCCAGAGAGATAGATGTCCGCATCACTGCCAAAGGCTGCCAGATTCTGGTCGACGGTGATCTGATCGCCGGGGATGCTAAACTGAAATACCCTGATCCGGAAAAAGCCAGAAGACAGGTTGAGCAGGGACCATTTCATTTCTTTATTATGGTAGCACTGATCAGAATGGGATTTCCCCTGGCGATGCTGGTTACTCTGGCAAGTCTGAATCTGCCTTTTACCAGCCTGTACGAGTACTCACTGACCGATAAGGAAACCCTGCATTATCTCATTGAGAATACGCTTATCTTTAGTATTATCATCGGATATTTTCAGTGGCATAACACCAAACATGTCGCATTGGACGGGTAAACAGAATTATCCTGTAAAACAGCACTTGTTCCGGCACTCTTTACGGTGCTCTTTCCAGTATTCGGCAAAGTAGTCGGAACTGTGTATTCTGATAATCCAGATCGTTTGTACCCACTGCTCTGATCAACCTTATGCCGGTGATCGGATAGTTTATCAGGGCTTAAACCAGAATTTTCTGACCGCAGGCTCAGGTTGTTATGTCTGACAAAAAACTGCCTGAAAGCCGTTTTCCTGACTTTCAGCTGAACTTTATTAATGAAAAATCTTTTCTTGCTACACCCGGAGAGACTCTGCTGTGCCAGGCTCTGAAAAATGAGATTCCCCATGTGCATGAGTGCGGAGGAAAAGGCTTATGCTCAACCTGCCGGGTCATTGTCGAAGATGGACTGGAGCATTGCTCCCCGGAAACAGCAGCTGAAAACCTGATTCGTCAGAGTAAGAATCTGCCCTCTTATATTCGTCTGGCCTGCCAGACGATTCCCCGAGGGCCTGTCAGTATCCGCCGTCTGGTTCGGGATAATTTTGATATCAGATCAGCGCTGGAAAACGGCCTGACACCCAGTGCAGAAAGTCAGGATCTTGCGATTATGTTTACCGACATCCGCAATTTCACTGAATTCAGTCAGCAGCACCTGCCTTATGATATTACCCATATGCTGAATCGTTACTTTAATGCCATGACCGATGTGGTACAGCATTATGGCGGTTACGTGGATAAGTTGCTGGGAGATGGCATGATGGTGCTGTTCGGACTGGATAAGTCCAGACAAACTCATCCCTGCGATGATGCGCTTCAGGCTGCACAACAGATGCAACTGGCGCTGGAGCAGCTGAACCAGTACTTTCTGGAGTCGTTTGATTACCTGTTTAAGATAGGCATAGGGATTGATTTCGGGTCATCACTGACCGGCTATTTCGGTAGCAAGAATGACCAGAGTTTTACCGCTCTGGGCCCCAGTGTCAATCGGGCCGCCCGGATCGAAGCCTTATGTAAAACCTATCAGTGTACGCTGCTGATATCTGATGAAGTAAAAAGCCATGCCAGAGAGCAGTATTCCTATACGGAATGTTATGATGTTCACCTGAAAGGCATTAAACAATCAACGCGAGTGTGGGGTTTAATATCACCGATACCCGCGCATCAGGGTCGTTCCCGGTTTGAAGAGGAGTTATTCATGGATATCAAACCCGATAACCTGCCCCAGGTCATTGGTAGTCCGGCCATTGCTGTCGCCGCCAGTTACCAGGGAGATAATCTGGTGCTTTATATTGGCCAGGCCAGCCTGTACAGCGATAACAGCCTGTCCTTTTATATGCCAGGCGGGCATCAGCTGAAAACCGGGGATTATCTGACTCTGCACCTGGATAACCGTACCGGCGTAGATGAGTTTGATGCGGATCTCAGGGTTTACCGAACCTCTTATAAGGGGCTGGTGACAGCAACAGAAAACGAATATACAGTACACATCGCTGTTCGGGATTTCAGTCTGGTACATGGTATGTCTGAAGTGCTGGCCGAGCGCCAGCCGGATTATGGTTTTCCACCTGACGGGCGACCTGTGAAAGCTCTGCCGGTTACCCCTCTGACCGATATGCCAGAGCTGAATCACGAAGAGCACGATAATAAAATAGGCGTTCTGGTCACCCGCACACCAGAACAACCTCACACCACAGCGATGGCTTTTCTTTCCACCTCCGAAGACGATATTTTTATCATCTCCTTTCCATCAACCTTTAAAGTTCAGCAACTGCAAAAAGACAACCGCTGCTACTTTGCAATTGATGAACGAGCCAGCTTCACCTTTGAAAATGCCATTGACTGGAATTATGTGCTGATCGCCGCTGAAGCCTATGAAGTGCCAGTCGATCATCTGATTTATCAACCGGTAAAATCTGCCTTTATTGATAAAAACCCGTGGGAAATTGGATTTTTCGCAGATCCGAATGTCCGCCTGTATCACCTGAAGTGTCTGAGTACCGTGTGTCCTGCCAGGGCCTGATCATATTACCAACACCTGAGTCAGGCATCATGACAACACAATAGGGAGACAGCTCCTGTCTCCTGACCAGTATCAGATGCTTCTTCAGGAAAAGACGATTTCGCTCAGCATTATTCAAAATGGCTGGTGTATTTTTCCTGCCATTCTGACCGGGTAATCCGGTATAACACATGCTCTCGTAACGTGCTGTCGTCCGGGACATCCGGGTGCATAAAATTCTCCCCGGTATTACTCATGCCCAGTTTTTCCATAACAGCCTGTGAACGCTGATTCGTCTGAGCGGTAAAAGATACCACTTCATCCAGAACCAGCTGTTCAAAAGCATAGTGCAGTGCCGCCGTCGCAGCTTCTGTGGCATAACCTCTATTCCAGTGCTCTTTCGCCAGTCTCCAGCCCACCTCAACGCAAGGAGCAAAAGGCAGATTAGCCTTTGGCATATGCAGACCTGTAAAACCGATAAACTTATCCAGCCCCCTGAGTTCTACTGCCCAGAAGCCCCAGTCCCGCTCCTGAATAAGCGACTGAATTTTTCGGGCCATGGCATCACTTTCCTCTTCTGTCAGCCGCGAAGGGAAAAATTCCATCACATCCGGATCACTGCACATTCGATAAAAAGGCGCAAAATCATCTTCTGTCCACTGTCTGAGAATCAGTCTGTCAGTTGTTAACATGGCGTTATCTCTGAGGTAGCTATTACAGTCATTAAATAATAATAAAAGCCAGCCTGAATTTGGTTGACCAGATCTGCCTTAAAACAAGTAAATCATTCTAATTATCTGATTAATAAAGAAAAAAACTCAACCAGAAAACTATGGTAACGACTTTATGCTGTCGGGCAAAGTAATACAGACCAGCCAGATGTAAGAAAGTTTGGCATTCTGATGAAAGAAGAAAGACAGTTTGCAGACATTACAATGAAAGTTTCCACAGAGATATTGCATCAGATTGTGGATAAGTTGCAGATAACTTTTTGACTCCCTTACTTAATGCGCCTTTGCCTGATTTGATCATTTTTTATACAGCTAACAGTCGCTATGCACGACTTTATACTCGCCCGACTTTTTTCTGAAAAAGCCCTGCTGATCCAGCATATTTCCGAGTCTTTAACTACAGTATTTAAAAGCGTATGGATTTCTTCTTCTCCCATTACAGAACAAGCTATACCGACAAATGGAGTCGGAAGTTTGTCTGAGGCTGATTATGATAAAAACAATGAAACTACGGACACAACTGGGAGCAGGCTTTGGTCTGGTCGTTTCACTTCTGGTTATTATTTCTATGATCTCCTTCATGGGCCTGAAAAGTACCTATCAGGGCTTCACTGAATACCGGGAGCTTGCCCGAGATACCAATCTTGCCGGACGAGTACAGGCCAATATGTTATCGATGCGACTGGCTGTGCTGGGATTTATTAATACCCGCTCAGACAGTGCTCTGGAAACCTTTGAAACCCGGAAAAATAAAATGGAGCAGTTTCTGGAACAGGCAAGAGTCGAGATTCAGAAACCTGAACGAGCCGCGTTGATCAGAGAAGCCAGCCAGGAAGTCCAGACCTACGAATCCGCTTTTTCAGACGTTGTCTCTTTATTCCGGGAAAGAAATAAAGTGGTGTCGTCCCGTTTAGACCCGGCAGGATTAGCCATGCGGGTCTCTCTGACGGATATTATGCACTCAGCCTATCGTGATGATGATGCCTCAGCCGCCTACCTGGCAGGGCTTGCTCAGGAATCTGCATTACAGGGACGCTTATACGTCACTCAATATCTGCTCACCAATAAAACTGAAGATGCCAGCAAAGCTAAAAAGGAATTATTGGAAAAGCTTCCACCTGCCATCAGACAACTGGATCAGGCATTACAGAACCCTGAGCGTCGTCAGCTGCTGGCAGAACTGCAACAACAGTATCAGATTTATACACAGGCATTCAGCGATGTTCAGACAATCATCACACAACGTAATGATCTGATTAATAACACTCTGAATAGGATTGGGCCGGTTGTCGCAGACAAAATTGAGCAGGTGAAACTCTCGGTTAAGCGGGAGCAGGATACCCTTGGCCCTACGCTTCAGTCAGATACAGAACAGGCTTTGGCGACAGTCAGTATCATGGCCATCCTGGCAACACTGGCCGGGATTCTGATCGCCTGGTATATGACAAAGGTCATCAGAACTCCTATCGGTGGAGAACCCTCCAGAATTGCTGCGATTACTCAATCCATAGCAGAGGGTAATCTGGCCCTGGATCTGGCAACCAGTCAGAAGGATACCGGTATCTATCGCTCCGTTTGCTCAATGTCAGCCAACCTGAAAAAACTGATCAGTGGCATCATAGAAGCCAATAAGCAACTCACCTCCAGCGCAGTGAAAGGCTCTGAAGCTGCCAGAGAAAACGCAGAGACAGTACGCCACCAGCAGGGTATGACCAATCAGGTCACCAGTGCAGTCATTGACATGAATGCCAGAATTCAGGACGTAGTATCCCATGCCTCCGAATCAGCTCAGAAATCTGTCGAAGGGAAAACAGAGATCCAGAAAGGCAAAAACAGCGTTCGTCAGACGGTGGAGTCCATTAATGAGCTGGCCAGTAATCTGAATAATTCGATGCAGACCATCAAAGAGCTGGAGCAGAAGAGCATAGAGATAGGCTCCGTCGTTGAAGTTATTCAGAGTATCTCAGAACAGACTAATCTGCTGGCACTGAATGCGGCCATTGAAGCAGCCCGTGCCGGAGAGCAGGGACGAGGCTTTGCCGTGGTTGCTGATGAAGTGCGTATGCTCGCCCAGAAAACACAGGACTCAACCACCGAAATCCAGGAAATCATACTCGACCTTCAACAACGCACTAAAACCACAGTACATGCTATTGAGGAAAGCTCCGATATGGTTAATGACACGGTTCTCCGCTCTCAGGAAACCGACGAAGCGTTGTCTGTCATTGAAGACATTATTGATCAGATCGCCAGTATGAATACTCAGGTGGCTCATTCCGTTGAACTGCAATCTCATATGGCCAGCGATATTACAGAAAATATGGAACGTCTGTCTGCCACCCTGGAGAATACCACCAGAATTGCCTCTAATACTGAAGTATCCACCCAGGAGGTGAGAAATATGGCCCACAAACTGGCGCATCTGATATCAGGTTTTAAGGTCAGCCAGTAACGTCGGATAGACTCAGGGTGAGATGCCTGTTAGCCAGAAATGTAACCAGCCACACCCTGAGCACTATTGCCTGATCATTCGACGGGTCTGTCCAGGAGTCTGACCAAAAAGCTTTTTATATGCTCGGGATAAACTGGATGCATCGGAAAAGCCCAGTTCTTCAGCAATCGTCATTTGTGATAGTTGCGTTGTCTGTATAAGCAAGCGGGCTTTCTCGAGGCGTCTGTTCATCACATACTTCTGAGGAGACATGCCAAACTGCAGATTGAACAGACTGTAAAAATGACTCTGACTCAGATAGAAAAGATCCGCCAGTTGCTGATTATCAGGAGGATTGTTCATGTGGGCATCGAGAAAAGCGTTCAGACGCTGAACATCAATTCTGAATCCAGAGCTATTAGCCAGAATATCAATCCGGTTTCCGTCCTGTTCGCATAATTGCAGCAGCAATAAAGGCAGTAACTGACAGTTAAGCGCTGCAGAAACAGAGCGATACTGTGCAATTCGTAACGATGTAAACTTCAGTAAAGCCACTGTATCAGGAGAAATCATAGAAAAGCCCGGTTTGCTCAACCATTCCTGATAGATGGATATATCAGAACTCTGCTCAATGGCAGTGACCAGAGGGTCTGCATGGGGAATATCCATGACAAGAAGTTCGCAATCCTCACTCAGTCCTTGATAAAAATGAGCTTCATCACCAGGCACCACTGCAAACGAACCCAATGAAAGATTCTGTCCTCCCGCGCGTGTAAGCTCACATGCCATTTCACCTTTCCAGCCAATCAGAATCTGGGAAAAGTGATGGCAATGCTGCCCGCTCTGACTGGCAATCAGATTACGTCGAATCACGCTATTCATGAGTTGTTCCAATAGTAAAGGCGAATAACTTTGCTGAAACAGATATCACTTCGTGCACAGAATGCGCTTTTACCACAAGAATGACACCCTTTAACAGACTATCACTATTTTCTGAATACCGTCCAGACTACCTGAACACAGGTAGAATCAGAGCCTGGGTCAACAAGTTCAGAGTTATCGACAAAGACATGCCTTTTCAGCTTGCTAACATGCTACGGAAATAAAAAAACGAGATTTAACAATGCAAATTGATGCCAATGCTGTCTGCCAGTTACTTCCCTGGCCTGCTCTGATTGATGCCCTTGAAGATATTTTTATCCGTCAGGTCGGCGCACCGGTCCGGCACCATCACACCGTCAGGGTTCCTGGAGAACCCGATGCAACACTGCTGCTGATGCCTGCGTGGCTCGAAGGGGAATATCTTGGAGTTAAACAGGTCAATGTGTTTCCCGGAAACAACGCTCGCAGTCTGCCCGGACTAACAAGCCATTACACACTTAGCTGTGGAAAAAGTGGTCGTCCTTTAGCGCAACTGGATGGTAATGAGATTACCGCCCGGCGTACAGCTGCAGCATCTGCAATGGCATCCCGTTACCTATCCAGAGAGGATACCCGTACGATGCTGATGGTGGGGGCTGGCCGAATGGGGCAAAGATTAATCCCCGCCCATATGAGTGTAAGACCTATCGATAAAGTGCTGGTCTGGGATCGCGCCGAAGCCAGCGCTCAGGCTCTGGTAAACCAGCTGAAAGAGAAGGGCGTTGATGCCGAAGTATGCCTATACGACCAACTGAGGTCTGCCGCCAGTGACGTTGATCTGATCAGCTGCGCAACGATGGCAACCACCCCTCTTATTCAGGGTCAATGGTTAAAACCTGGCACTCATCTTGATCTTGTTGGCAGCTTTACTCCGGATATGAGAGAAGCCGATAACGATGTTATGACCAGAGGCAATATCTTTGTCGATACCCGAGCTGGCGCCTTATCAGAAACCGGAGATCTGATCAGCCCGATTAAAGATGGCGTGATCAGTGAAGACCATATTCTGGCCGAGTTTTCAGAGCTTTGTAGTGGCCGTCATTCCGGTCGCTCTGCTCTGGATGATCCTGAGCAAAGTATTACCGTCTTTAAATCGGTTGGTGACTCCAGAGAAGATCTGGCCGCAGCAATACTCGCTTACCAGAGAAATCTGCAACAAAACAGATAACCACCCCTCCGGATTACCTTAATTAACGATTTAAGTCAGGTAATCCGGGGATGACATAACAATAAACATAACAGATGAATATTCATTCATGGAGCATCAATAATGATGAACAATAAGTCTCCAGATATCACCATGCCCTCTGTCAGTATCGCCCTGATCCCCATAATATCGACCATTATACTGCTGGGTATTCAGATCTTTTATTACGATGATTTTACGCCTCACATTGCTCTGGCGATTGGTTTTGCCATCACTGCAATTGTGGGCTGGTCCCAGGGCTATCGCTGGAAAGACATTGAACAGGGCGCTTTTCATGTTATCCATGTCGCTATGCCTTCCATTGCGACCCTGATCGTAGTGGGTATGCTGTTAAGCACCTGGATTGCCAGCGGTACAGTTCCCACACTGATCTACTATGGCCTTGAAGTCATTAATCCAGGCTGGTTTCTGGCTGCCTGCATGCTGTTATGTTCTGTGGTCTCTTTATCTATCGGCTCCAGCTGGACAACCGTAGGTACCGTTGGTCTGGCACTGGTCGGGATAGGAACAGCTTTTGATGTGCCTTTGTACTGGACGGCAGGAGCCGTCGTATCAGGGGCATTTTTCGGAGATAAAATCTCTCCATTATCAGATACCACAAACCTGGCTGCAGCCGTTACAGAAACCAATGTCTTTGATCATATTCGCAATATGATGCCGACAACGATACCGGCTATGCTGATCGCATTTCTTCTGTATCTGTTTATAGGAGGGTCTGCTGCCGAAAACAGTCAGCTGGCACAAATCACAGATTTTAAAAACGGACTGGCTGAACACTTTGAGCTGGGACTGTTACCGTTATTACCTCTGATTATCGTTATGGCGCTGGCCTTTTTTAAAGTCGCTCCTATCCCGGCATTATTTACCGGCTTTGCTGCCGGGGCTGTTGTCGCCTGGGTGAATTACGATTATAACCTGAATCAATTGCTGACCTTTGCCCACTCCGGATTCAGTATTGAGACCCACAATGATGCTCTGAACAGTCTGCTAAACAGAGGCGGAGTCTCTTCCATGACCTGGGTGGTCACTCTGATGATGTTTGCACTGGCTTATGGCGGCGCACTTGAACGTACCCGCTGCCTTGAAGCTATTGTGGGTAAACTCTCTCACCTGACACGCAGTTATAAAGGCCTGCAGACTAACGCCATCCTGACGTCAATTACCACGAATGCTGTATCGGGTGATGTCTACCTGTCAATCGCATTACCCGGACGTATGTATGCCCCGGAATATGATCGTGTGGGTTATAGCCGGTTAAACCTTTCTCGTGCCATTGAAGAAGGGGGAACTCTGGTGTCTCCACTCATTCCATGGAATGCCGGAGGGGCTTTTGTCATGGGAGCACTGGGACTCAGTGTCGCTTCAGGTGACTATAGTGCCCTGTTATATGCTCCTCTGGCTTTCGCCTGCTGGTTATCTCCGGTCATTGGTATTTTCTATGCCCAGCTGGGACTATTCTCCCCCAGAGCAGAAAACCGTCAGAATCACATGATGGAAAAAACAGAAGCCTGATCTGTAAAGCAGAGCAGGACAGGCACGCACCGTTAATGGCCGGATAAAAATATGACACTCAATCGCTCAGATATTTCTTCACCCGACACTGCAGGGCCATCAGAAAACAGCTCACACAGTATGGCCATTATCGGTGCAGGTATTATAGGTTTGTGTTGCGCTCTTCAGGCGCAGGCACAGGGATACCAGGTAACGCTTTACGATAAAAATCAACCCAGCAAAGGGGCATCTTTCGGAAATGCAGGTTATCTGGCGACCGAACTGATCGATCCTCTGGCGACCATATCAACACTGAAAATAGCCCCCTGGCTATGGCTGAACCCACGTGGACCGCTCTTTTTACCTGCCAGCCACATGCTGAAAGTATTGCCCTGGCTGAAACGATTTATTAACGCGGCGAAACCGGATCAGGCCAATCTGAGCCGTCAGGCACTGACCCGGCTTAATAAAGAATCGGTACCTGCCTGGCGGCGATTGCTGAGTATTGTCGGCGCAGAAGATGAACTGGTACGCTCAGGCTATCTTCTGGTCTGGGAGAATAAACGAAAAAAACAGCAAGCTCTGAATCACATTAAATATATGCAGGACTCAGGAGTTGCCTGTGAATATGCAGAAGGTGAAAAACTGCAAGCGCTTGAACCTGAACTGGGAAAACGCCTGAGCCATGCCATTTATTACCCTGAGGCTTGCAGAGTCAGAGATCCATATCAGTTATGCGACAGATTATTTCAGGCATTCTTGCAACAAGGTGGTCATTTTATCCGTGAGCAGGTTGAACAGGTTACTCCTGCCCCCGGAAAAATTAATATTATCACTCTCAGCACAGAGACCGGGGTAAAAGAAAATGTATTTGATAACGCCATTATCTGTACCGGAGCATGGAGTAAAAAGCTTCTGCGCCCCATCGGCCTGGATGTCCCCCTGGAAGCGGAACGTGGTTACCATATCACTCTGCCCGATCAGCAGGCAGTCATTAAGCATGCCATAGGTTCGGCAGAACGACGTTTTGTTATCACACCTCTCGCATCGGGGCTAAGAGCCGTAGGTGTCACAGAACTTGGCGGGCTTGAAGCTGATCCTTGTTCTCAGCGTTTCAACATGCTGAAACATCACTTGCTTCAGTTACTGCCCGTGCTGGCTGACAAACCTGACTCCTCCTATGAAAAATGGATGGGGCATCGGCCAACTTTGCCGGATTCTTTACCTGTAATAGATCAGCATCCGGGTTACCCGAATCTTCTGTTTGCCTTTGGCAATCAACACCTGGGGCTGACTCAGGCTGCAGCCACGGCAGAACTCGTGCTCTCTCTGGTGAAAGGTCAACAGGGATTTATGCCTGCTCATTATTTCTCGGTGTCTCGCTTCTGAAGCTGAAAGTCATCTGCCAGACACAGTAAAATTGATTAAAGTGCGGTTCTGCCGTTTTGCCGGGATTATTTCCGGCTTTTTTATCTCTTCTGCAAAGTCAGATTAAAATGAAGTGCCCGACAGAAAAAAGATCACATGAGGCTCTTTTATAGGAAATACAGAGATAAAATACAGAATAAGTATCCACAAAAAGGCTGCATCAGCCTGTGGATAAGTTGCTGATAACTTATTACTGCCCGGAATTCGCGCTTTTCAGCGCGTTCTGATCAAATTTTGTACAGGACTAAAGCCGAGCTTTCCGGTATGATATTCGGCCCTGTTTTTCCAGCTCATACCATCATGAGGATATTCTTCCATGTCCGCAGGCAATGCCCTTACCCCTACTCTGGAACTGGCCTTTGATCTGATTAGCCGTCGTTCTGTTACGCCTGAAGATGCCGGGTGTCAGGAGCTGATGATTCAGCGTCTGGAGGCCATAGGTTTTACTGTTGAACGCCTGCGTTTTGGCAATGTTGATAATTTCTGGGCACGTCGCGGTACAGAAGCACCGGTTCTGGGTTTAGCCGGTCATACCGATGTGGTGCCAACCGGACCAGAAGCCGCCTGGGATCACCTGCCATTTGAGCCCTGTATTGCCGAAGACGGTATGCTGTATGGCCGCGGTGCGGCGGATATGAAAGGTAGTCTGGCGGCCATGGTGGTGGCCTGTGAGCAGTTTGTTGCCGAGCACCCGAACCATAAAGGCTCTATTGCTTTTCTGATTACATCTGACGAAGAAGGTCCGGCCGTCAACGGTACAGTTAAAGTAGTTGAACATCTGGAAGCTCGTGATGAAAAAATGACCTGGTGTATTGTAGGCGAGCCTTCCAGCACGAACCACACCGGTGACATCATCAAAAATGGTCGCCGGGGTTCACTGGGTTGTAAACTGATTGTGAAAGGCATCCAGGGTCACGTTGCTTATCCACACCTGGCCCGTAACCCGATTCATCAGGTTTCTCCTGCACTGGCGGAATTATCTGCGGAACACTGGGATCATGGTAATGACTATTTCCCGGCCACCAGTTTCCAGATATCCAACATCAACGGTGGAACCGGGGCAACCAATGTTATTCCGGGAGACGTGGAAGTGGTGTTCAACTTTCGTTTCTCTACCGAGCAGACACCGGATATGCTGAAAGAACGGACTCAGGCAATCCTGGATAAGCATGAACTGGAATACGACATTCACTGGACCATCAATGGCCTGCCGTTCCTGACCGAAGAAGGCGCTCTGGTTGAAGCCTGTCGTCAGTCGATTAAAGAAGCCACCGGTATTGATACCGAATTATCAACATCAGGTGGCACATCTGATGGTCGTTTTATTGCACCAACCGGTACTCAGGTGGTAGAACTGGGGCCATGCAATGCCACTATTCACAAGGTTAATGAGCATGTCGCTGCTCAGGATCTGAATGAGCTGACCGGCATTTACCAGGGTATTCTGACCCGACTTCTGACCTGATTCAGATCTGATACACGACAGTGCCAACAATATGAAACTGAAACAACGTCTGATCCGCATGTCTGAAAACAGCCCGCAGAATTTTCGCCGGGTGGTTATAGGTACCCTGATCTTTTTTGGCGGTGCCGGTATGCTGATGTGGGCGGAAGGAGCCACTCATCTGGAGCCTTTACGGCAAGAGCTGATGGCTCTTCTGGCTCTGATCATGATAGGTATCGGAGCCAGCCTGGCACTGCTGGGCTATCTGGGTCTGAGTGTGTTCCGGATTATCAAATTTCTGGATGATAAAGATGACGACGCGCTTTCCTGATATTGAGATTTACGTTAATGATCCTGAATTAGAACAGATCGTTCAGTGGTTAAACGAAGTATTTGCCAGCGTTGAAGAGCCGGTTCGGCTGGATAAGCGCACTTTGCTGTATAAAACCATCAATGCCGATGGCAAAGAGATCCCGGTGAATGTGGTAGAAAAAGCCGCAGGCAAATACTGGAGTGTCTGGTTTGACAGCCCTGAGAGTCCCTGGGCGACGGACATTGATTGTGCGCGGGCTGCTTTTGCTTATTTTAATACCACTATCCGCTGCTCTGTAGGCTCCTGGGAACCGGATCAGCCGATGGATCTGTGGTGGCAAATCAGTAAAAAAGGTGAGGGTGAGATCAGCTGGCCAGACTAAAACAGCGCTGTACCAGCCTCTTTTCGACCAAAAAATAAATATGCCCGGTCAGAACCGGGCATAATCAGATATCAGGTAACAACTCAGCAATTAGCTAATAACGGTAACATCTTCCGCCTGTAACCCTTTATCACTCTGAATAATCGCAAAACGCACACGTTGCCCTTCAGCCAGTGAACGATGGCCAGTTCCCCGAATTGAGCGGAAATGCACAAACACATCACCACCTGAATCACGGGTAATAAAACCAAACCCTTTTGAGACGTTAAACCACTTCACCGTCCCCATTTCACGATCATCATTTTCATCATTAGTAATATTCGCCAGCTGAGGTGTCATATAGTTCAGCGCTGCCGTACCAATGAAGGTTGTCAGAAAAAATACCACTGCGGCTTGTACAAAATTTTCCTGAGTTATATCAGCCTGTGTGACGGCATCAATAGCAAAGGGCCCTATCACAGCCATTACCAGGCTGATTAACACACAACGAACAAAGGAATTTTTGCTCATAGTTACACTCTCATACCCTGTAGTTATTATTAAAATCATCCAGAAAACAATGAGATAACGACCTGAATTCCATTTTCAGGCGATTAGCATCACAGTTGGCCCGAGGCTTTCGGTAAAACATCTTGAACTGTTGTAAAATCAACACCCTGAGCCAGAGCTGTGTAAACTATTATACAGAGCCTGTTCTGCACTTGAAGTGCCAGAAACCCTATAACCTGTCGGGAGTTTAATAATGTCTGATATGCGTGTTGATGAGGTAGAAATTCGTCTGGCGTTTCAGGAAGACACCATTGAAGCCTTAAATAAAATCGTAGCCGAGCAGGATAAGCGTATCCAGCGGCTGGAAGAGGGCATACGTCAATTGTATAAGGAGGTACAGGAGCATCGTAGTCAGGATGATGACATTCGGCCATTTGATCCGGCGAATGAAGTCCCCCCCCATTACTGATCAGAAATTATACGCCTGCAAATCTGGTGTGCTTAGCCTGGTTTAAAGATACTGAGCAGCTCAGAACCTGCTCAGTATCCCATTACGGAAGGCCATATCGAAAACTTGTCAGCCCTGCTGAGTTACCATCTGTCAGTGGTCGTGTTTACTGCCACCCAGACAGTTCGGAGACGCTGGCACCTCCTGCTGACGCCCCTGCCACTCCTCTTCGGTATAGGCATGGATTGCCAGGGCATGTACACCATTGGCCATTTCGTCTGCCAGAATGCCATATACGGACTGATGACGCTGAACCGGACGTTTACCGGAGAAAGCATCAGACACCAGGGTCAGTTTAAAATGGGAGTTCTCCCCCCGGCTGTGTTTATGACTTTCATTTTCCACCGACAGAAAACTCAGTGATAACTGATCGGCCAGTTTCTGTTCAATCGTCTGCTGTACACTCATGATGCTCTTTCGCTCCGCACTAAATCCAACAGGACCGGATATTCTGTCACACACAAAATAAGCCAGTAAGGCTATGAGTCTGATCAGAATAATCCCGAGTAAATTAGTCCGATTATATCAGGCCTCAGAAATCCTGTATTGCCTGATACCAGATCGAAGCTACTGCCCCTGAACAACAAAACCGTTATCACACGACCTGCTCAGCGATCCGGATCTTTCAGGTGATCCGTAACCTCTGTTTTACCCTGCCGCTTCTGCAATTCATCCAGCTCAGATTTACTGGCATTCATAATGACCTGCTTGATTCTGTGTGTCACCCACCAGACCAGTGCAATCACCACCGGCACCGCAATACCGGTAGCCAGATCTTTATTCACCGGCACACCTGCGCTGTATAACGCATTCAGAATAATTTTAACCAGACTGATTGTGTAGTAACTGATCGCGGCTATGGACAGGCCTTCAACGGTTTCCTGTAAACGCATCTGCAGTCGGCCACGACGATCCATAGAGGTCAGCAGATCCTGATTCTGAGCTTCAATAGTCAGATCAACACGGGTCTGCAACAGATCGCCAGCTCGCTCAATACGACGCGCCAGATCTTCCAGACGTTCACTGACTGACTCACAGGTGTGATAAGCCGGGGTCAGACGCCTTTCAAGAAAGGAACTGATGGTAAAGTAGTTTTCCACCTGCTGCTCTTTCAGCTCATCCATCCGCTTCATCACCAGCGCATAATAAGCGCGCATAGCAGAGAAACGATAGTTAGTATCAGTACGCCAGCGCTCAACCATCGCCGCCATCATGGATAGCTCTTTCAGCATGCGGCGCTCATCTTCATGGTCTTTCAGGTCTGCAACATTGGCAATAATCGTGGCCAGTTTGCGATCAATCTGCTGTAGTTCGGGGCTCAGACGGCGAGCTTCCGGCAGCGCCAGCAGCCCCATCAGACGGTAGGTTTCCAGCTCCAGCAGACGCTGTAACAAACGCCCTGTCTGGTTATTATTCAGACCACGGTTATGCACCAGAAAGCGGCCAAAACCATCACCATGCAGGCGAAAAGCGCTCCATACAGAAGCACCACCATCCATCAGATGGCCGTTCACCAGCCGTTGTCCTTCAAAACAGGTTTTCAACTGCTCCCGCGTCAGTTTCGGCTGCGCCGGATCCAGCATCTCGACATGAAATGCCGCCACCACCTGTCCCGGCAACTGCTTAAGCCAGTCCTGAGGAATCAGCTCCAGTGCCGTACTGTCAAAAGGCTGATCACCGGTTCCCGGACGAATAAAGGTATAAGTCACAAATTCCATATGACGACCACAGCGGAACTGAAAACCACCAAAATCAGCCTGATAGAAGTTACTGCCCTGGGCCGGCATATTCACACCATAGCGCTGACACAGGCTTTGCAGATGGGCAAATTCCTGTTCCTTCTCTTCTTCTGATAGCAGCACAGCCAGCCGGGAAACACGGGCCGGTGTCTGTACCACAGGAAAAGGACGGGCATGCAGCTCGTTGTAAAGCTCATCTCTTCTGGGATGAACATTGAAGGGCAGAATAGATTCTGCCAGGGACTGTACCTCTGCGCTCATGTCTGTTCGTTATCCTTCTTATCTTTTTTATCGCCAGTATCGGTCTGGTTATCTTTTATCGGTCAGCACTGCTTGTCCGGAACAGGCCATGCAAAAAAACAGCACTGATAAAAAAAACGGCCCGAGTGCGAACACCGGGCCGCTGATTATGCTGGAATATGCAAAAAATACTCCAGCTGAACGGGCAGTATATTCTGCTGAACTCCTGCACCCACCACAGCGTTATTGCCTCATGATGTCACCGGAGTTTCAGTTTATCCCGACGCGTCATAATGCCAGCATCCTGATACCTTCCATCCGGTCACAGGTATAACACGCTGGCATTAACGCAACATGCTAGCCTGCCCGTAGCACCTGTAATGGTGGCAGCTGAATCACATGCCGCGTTCCCCACATACCAGCCAGGGTAATAATAACGCCACCACTGACCGGCAGCACCAGCCAGTGACTCAGGCTCAGGCTGTACTCCAGTTCGAACAGGTTACGATACAGCAAAGACGCTGTCAGCTCTGACCCCATCAGTGCCAGACCGCCCGCCAGTACACCCAGCAAGACAAACTCAATCATCTGAATTTGTCGGATCTGAGCACCGGATGCTCCTAATGTGCGATAGAGCGCACCTTCACGCAATCGGTCATCCAGACTATTTCTGACCGCCGCCAGCAGCAGAATCAGACCACATAACAGAGTGAAGCCCAGCATCACTTCAACCGCCAGAGTCACCTGCTCCAGGATCTGACGTACCTGAGCCAGAATCTGGCCGATATCCAGCAAAGAAACTGCCGGGAACTGACGCACCAGCTCAGGAACCAGATCACGATTGCCTTCCGGCAGATAAAAACTGGCTAACAGGGTTTGCGGCAGAGTTTCCAGTACTCCAGGAGGGGTCAGCACATAAAAGTTAGGCTGAAAATTATCCCAGTTAACACGACGGATATTGACCACCTCTCCGGTGATTCTGTAACCCGCCAGATTAAAGGTCAGCTGATCGCCCATGCCCAGCGCCAGGTGCTCTGCCATACCGGATTCCAGAGACATAGGAATAATGGTCTGACCGGCCTGATCACCCTGACCCTCAGCTTGTTTGCTGGCAGGCAGCGTCATCAGGGATTCGTTATCCCACCACTGCCCATCAATCACAACATTCTGGTCCGGCAGAGTACTACGCCAGGACAGGTTCAGTTCCCGATGCAGGGCGTTATATTCCCGGCTCTCTTCCGGCACCATCTCCAGAGCAGGACGACCATTAATCAGTTCCAGACGGGCACGAACCATAGGGTACAGAGGCGAACGCTCAACCCCGGCTTTATCCAGTGTGGCAGCGAACTGATCTTTTTCATAAGGCTGAATATTAATCGCAAAATGGTTAGGCGCACTGTCAGGCAACTGTTGCTGCCAGCTGACCAGAAGATCGTTACGGATCAGTGCCACCAGAGCCACCACCATCAACACCAGACCAAAGGCCATCACCTGGGGCAAAGCGGTTTGTTTATGGCTGTACAGGCTGCGAATCGCCAGTCTGGGTCTGGACGGTAAACGAGGTCCCACTACTTTCAGCACCCGGAACAACCCCAGGGTAATCAGAGCCGATAACACCAACACCAGAATCAGCCCCAGTGTCAGCCACAGGGTCAGCATCAGATCACCGCAATACCAGAACACCAGCAGTACCAGAGCCACCAGTGCCAGGCCATAGACCAGAGCAGACGAAGGCGTTGCCATATCCAGATCACGCCGGAACACCCGCAGTGGTGACACCTGTTTCAGCTGCATCAGAGGCGCACTGGCAAATCCCATCAGCAATAACAGACCCGTACCTGTTGCCAGCAACCAGGGCTGCCAACTGGCCGGAGGCAGATATACCGGCAACAGATCAGCAATCAGACTGATTCCTGATGCCTGCAGCACATATCCCAGACAAGCACCCATCAAAGAGGCAATCAGTCCCAGTACCAGTAACATGCGCTGATAAATACCGCCCATTAATTGCGCGGTATGCCCCAGGCTGGCCATCACGGCCACGGTATCCTGACGGCGACGGGCAAAACGAGCAGCAGCCATAGCTACTGCCACACCAGATAAGATCACCGCACCAATACTGGTCAGCTGCAGATAACGCTGCGCACGATCCAGTGCAGTGCCAACCGATGGCCGATCCTGGCGAACATCCAGTAAACGATGGGCCGGTTCCAGCTCAGGCTCCAGCCAGGCTTTGAAACGGTCTATCTGATCAGGTTGTCCGGCAAACAGTATACGGAAGGTGACCCGACTGCCCGGTTGTACCACCTGAGTAGCCGGTACATCGGTAAAATTAATCAGCGCTCTGGGGTTAAAGCTCATAAAACCGCCACCGCGATCCGGCTCTTTAACAACCAGCTCCCGGATACGAAACAACATCTGTCCGATTTCGATCTCATCTCCAACTGAAGCATTCAGTGCAGACAACAGACGAGGCTCTACCCAGACTTCACCGCTGACCGGTAAACGACCCGCACTGTCTATAGGAGCCAGATCCTCCATAGACGCGGCCAGTCCAAGCTGACCTTTTAACGGATAACCCGAAGATACCGCTTTGACAGCCGAGAGCTGAAAGCCGGTATCCGAAGCCACCATACTGGGAAACTCCATAGTGGGCACCACGGTCAGTCCTTCTGTTCTGGCTTTATCCAGCCAGTCATCCGGAATGGCTCTGGGGCTGCGTAACACCAGGTCGCCTCCCATCAGCTGAGCAGCCTGCTGCTCCATGCCCCGTTGTAAACGGTCTGCCAGAAACGCGGTCAGCGCCACGGTCATGACCGCCAGAATCAGTGCCCAGGCCAGCAGGTTCAGATCCCCGGAACGCCATTCACGCCCCAGCAAGCGCATCGCCATCTGCCAGGAAGACACCCGGACTTTGTTACCTTGCTTACTCCGTTCAGATACCGCTGTTGTCATAACAAACCTCCTGTCGCGGTGTCCTCTGGCTCAGAATCGTTCTGAACCTGCTCGTTGAGTTTGCCATCCTGCAGATAGAAACGACGCTGACAACGTTGAGCCAGTGCTTCATCATGGGTAACCAGCACCAGGGTTGTACCCTGATCCCGATTCAGACTGAACAGCAGATCAATAATGGACTGGCCAGTATTACTGTCCAGGTTGCCGGTCGGTTCATCGGCAAACAGCACTACGGGATCACCAGCAAAAGCACGGGCAATGGCCACCCTCTGCTGCTCACCACCGGAAAGCTGACGAGGGTAATGTTTCAATCGGTGGCTCAGTCCTACATTATCCAGCCATTTGCGGGCTTTGGCCTGGTAATCCGTATCGCCGGACAGTTCCAGCGGCAACATGACATTTTCCAGTGCCGTCAGGTGCTCAAGCAGCTGAAAAGACTGGAAAACAAACCCGACCTGCTGCCGGGCCTGCGCTCTTTGTTCTTCGCTTAACTGACTCATGGGCTGATTGTTCAGCCAGATTTCACCGGATGAACTCTGATCCAGTCCGGCCAGTAGTCCCAGCAGAGTCGATTTACCGGCTCCGGAACTTCCCAGGATGGCTGCACTCTCACCAGCATTGATCTGAAAATCAATCCCCTTCAGGATATGCAAAGCCTGCTGATCAGCATCGGTCACCGTGCGACAGAGGTTTTCAGTACGAATCACAGAATTTAACGTAACATCGGACGCGGAAGCATTCATGGTTAATCAGAATCCTTATATCCCGGCTCCTGGTCATTTCTTTGCAGGTCTGTCCGGTTTTAAAAGCTTATACGGGCGAATTGTCAGATGGTTCGCCATACTGACAGCGACTATGTTTCTGCTGACCCCGGCCAGCAGTCATGCTGACGACCATCAACCGGTTATTCTGGTACTGGGTGACAGTATCAGTGCAGGCTATGGCATGTCAGCTCAGGATGGCTGGGTCAGTCTGCTGCAGGAACGCCTCAGACAACAAGGACTGACCTGGCAGGTGGTCAACGCCAGCATTAGCGGCGAAACCACACAAGGTGGACTGACCCGTTTACCTTCTCTGCTCAGACAGCATAAGCCGGAACTGGTTCTGCTTGAATTAGGAGGGAATGATGGACTAAGAGGCCTGCCACTGAACTTATTTAAGCATAATCTGAAACAGATGATTATGCTGAGCCAGCAACATAATGCTAAACCGGTCTTGCTGGGTATTCAGCTGCCCCCCAGCTATGGCCGCCGTTATACCCAGGCTTTTGCCAGAACTTATCCGGATCTGGCAGAGGAGTACCAGATTCCTGTGATGCCTTTTATTCTGGAAGGGATAGGCACCGATGCAGAGAAAATGCAGGCTGACGGCATTCATCCAACCTCTGCAGCTCAGCCACAATTGCTGAATAATATCTGGCCAGTAATCAGTCCATTGCTGAAAACCAAAGACTCCTGATACTGCCTTCCCGGTTAATAAAAAGGGCTGTCCCCCAACAGAAGCAGCCCTTTTTATTCGATAAAAAAACCAGGAAATACCCTTATTTATTTCCAGACACAGCACTGAATGATCGACCAGAAATAATTAATTAGCACCTTAAAAACAATTAATTATCGCTACGATCCGATCAATAGTTCTGAGGCAATAATGCACGCAAGGTTTCTTCATCCGCAGTCGTTTTAAAGCTGTGGTCCTGCCCGACCTGACGTGCTCTGGCTACTGCCGGACGGCTGTTCACCTCATCAAACCAGCGCTTCAGGTTCGGATATTGCGCCAGTTCATTTTCACCCAGCACACGCCCGGCCCGGTCGATCCAGCCCCAGGCCGCAATATCCGCAATGCTATAGCTATCATTAATCAGATACTGGCGCTCAGCCAGTCGGTTATCCAGAATACGGTAATGGCGCTGCACTTCTTTGCGATAGCGGTTTACTGCATAAGGTAACTCTTCTGGTGCCATATGCTGAAAATGCACAGCCTGACCAGAAAAAGGTCCCAGTCCTGTTGCCACAAACATCAGCCAGGATAACAACTCACCTCTCTCCTCTGGCTTACCCAGTAACTGGCCGCTTTTTTCTGCCAGATACAGCAAGATCGCATTGGAATCAAAAACGATAGTGCCGTCATCATCAATAGCGGGAACTTTGGCATTGGGATTTATTTTCAGAAACTCTGGAGCATGTTGCTCACCTTTAAAAGTATCCACTGGCACCAGGGTGTAATCCAGCCCGGTTTCTTCCAGCATCAGAGCGATTTTCATCGGGTTAGGTGTCGGGTGGAAATAAAACTTAATCATATTCAGATACTCACTTTGTCAGTATAAAAACTGTTTTTCAGACAGCCGGGATCGATTCTGTCGATCCGGGTGGACCAGAATTCAAAATAATCAGGTAATAAATAGCGGGGGCTTCAACCAGGGCTGATCAGATCAGCCCTGTTACAGACAGTTATCCGGGGACAGTTATCTGGCTCAGGATCGGTTCAGATGATCAAAATCGGAGGCATCATGACGCTCTGCCAGCTGCTCATCCGCTTCTCCCCAGGTACGATTAACGATACGCCCACGCTGTACTGCAGGGCGAGCACCCACTTCTTCTGTCCAGCGTTGCAGATGCTGATAGGATTTAACATCCAGGAAGGTGCCTGAGTTACCGTACTGAACACCACGCGCCAGGCCACCATACCAGGGCCAGATAGCCATATCGGCAATGGTGTACTCATCACCGGCAATATAAGCGCGATCAGCCAGTGTTTTATCCAGCAGATCCAGCTGACGCTTGGTTTCCATAGCAAAACGGTCAATGGCGTATTCAATTTTAACCGGTGCATAGTGATAGAAATGGCCAAAGCCACCGCCCAGATATGGCGCAGAGCCCTGTAACCAGAACAGCCAGTTCAACGCCTCTGTTTTCTTCAACGGGTCTTCTGGCAGAAAGCGTCCGAATTTCTCGGCCAGGTACATCAGAATATGTCCGGACTCAAACACACGTACAGCTTCATCACCTGAACGATCCAGCAGAGCCGGAATTTTTGAGTTCGGATTCACATTAACAAAACCACTGGAGAACTGATCTCCCTCACCAATTTTAATCAGGTGAGCATCATATTCTGCGCCCTGCTCTCCCGCTGCCAGCAGTTCCTCCAGCATAATGGTGACTTTCTGGCCATTCGGCGTTGCCAGCGAATACAGCTGTAAAGGGTGCTTACCTATGGGTAATTCTTTTTCATGAGTGGCTCCGGCAATCGGGCGATTGATACTGGCCCACTCGCCACCATTTCCCTGGTCCCAGGTCCACACTTCAGGTGGCTGATATCCGTTATCTGTTGTACTCATAATCTGATGACCTCTGATTTGATGATGGGAGACATTCTATGGTTTGATTTTTTCAATTGAAATAGGTTAAAAACTAAAACCAGCATTAGAAATTTTCGAACGAGCATCGATATCATGTACAGTATTGCTGAACTGGAAACCTTTGTTGCAGTTGCCCGCCGGGGTGGTATTACCGCGGCAGCCCACCACCTGGGCATCTCTGCTGCGACGACCAGTCATCGTATTTCTAAACTGGAGAAAGCACTGAAACTGGTGCTATTCCATCGTAATAGCCGCTTTTTTACTCTTACGGATGAAGGCAGTATTTTCCTGGAAAAGATAGAGCGGATTCTGGAAGATTTACATCAGGCTGAAATGGAAGCCGGAGCCTGCTCCAGAACAATTAAGGGCCACTTGCGAGTGACGCTGTCACCCTGGATTCTGACCCGCTTTATTCTGCCCAATCTGCCAGAGTTTCAGGAAAAACACCCCAGGCTTTCGCTGGAGTTTTCCACGGCAGATAATTTTGTTCCCCTGGCAGAAGAAGGTCAGGACTGCGCTATTCGGGTCGGTCGTTTACCCGATAGTTCTCTGGTGGCCCGTCGTATCTGTGATAATGATCGTCTGATCTGCGCATCCCCTGAACTGCTGGAGCGTATCGGCACACCTCAGTGTATTAATGATCTGGAAAGTGTGCCCTGGGTGTGTCTGCCCTGGCAGACTCGATTTTCTCTGAAAGATAAAACAGGGGCAATTCGTCAGCTGGTGACGGAACGTAATATTCTGATGACTCATTCCGACTCACTGACCGAAGCCGCCTTGCAGGGTATAGGGGTCGCCGTTAAATCCCGTCTGGCTATCTGCCAGGAGCTGGCTGAAGGCCGTCTGGTTGAAATTCTGCCCGGTGTATTAAGTCCCAGTGAAGCACCAATCTGGTTTATTACCCTGCCGGATGCCCGCAACAGCCGCAAAATAAGCTTATTCAGTGATATGGTGTTTGAAGCATTTAAAGATTATCGATAACCTGGCCTGCCGCTACAGCACGGCAGATGCAGATACCATAGATAGACAGACACAGAAGCGATAGGCTGGTAACAGGAAAATGCAGAAAAAAGCTCCGGCCAGACTGGCCGGAGTAAATGAGCATACACTCACACACTCAGCTGGATTCTGAAGACGAAAACCTCACTTAACGTCTGCAAAACCTTACTAATTTAAGAGCCGTGACAAGCGCTGCTCCGACGACATCGGAAGCACCCTGCTCAGCCACAGGTGATTCAGACCCGGACTAAGTAAGGTACTGTAAATATAAGACCTATCAGGCGATATTCTGGCTGACACGCACCACTTTCATGGTATTGGTGCCGCCCTGGGCATTGATATAATCCCCTTTAGTAATAATCACCCTGTCCCCTTCCTGCACCACTCCACGGCGCAGCAGTTCATCCACTGCCCGCTGGTTGATCTGTTCGTTAGGAATATCTTCACTGTGGAAAGGCACCGTTTTCACACCACGGTAAATCGCCACTTTGCGCTGGGTATGCGGGTGACGGGAAAAAGCAAAAATAGGCTGCTCTGAACGAATACGGGACATCAGCAGAGGCGTGGCTCCGGTCTCAGTCATACAGATAATCGCCGTCACACCTCTCAGATGATTAGCGGCATACATCGCCGACAACGCGATGGTTTCATCCACGTCTTCAAAATCTTCATTAATACGATGTTTCGAACGGTGGTTGGAAGGATGTTTTTCCGCACCCAGAATCACCCGAGCCATCGCTTCAACCGTCTGCACAGGATAATCACCGGTGGCAGTTTCCGCCGACAGCATCACGGCATCAGTGCCATCCAGTACCGCATTAGCTACATCAAATACCTCTGCCCGAGTGGGCATAGGACTGGTGATCATGGATTCCATCATCTGAGTGGCGGTAATCACCACCCGATTGAGGCTTCTGGCCCGTTCGATAATGTGTTTCTGTACCCCGATCAGTTCCGCATCCCCGATCTCGACTCCCAGATCACCACGGGCGACCATCACCCCATCAGAGGCAGCGATAATGCCATCCAGCACATCGGTATCACTGACCGCTTCCGCCCGCTCAATCTTGGCAATCAGCCCCCCTTCACCACCGGCTTCCCGTAACAGACGACGGGCGTATTCAATATCGTCGCCACTGCGAGGGAAAGACACCGCCAGATAATCCACCTCCAGTTCGGCGGCTGTGCGGATATCCTGCTTATCTTTATCCGTTAGCGCAGATGCTGATAAACCGCCACCTTGCCGGTTAATACCTTTATTGTTGGATAAAGGACCGGCTACCCGTACGGAGCAATGAATCTCCTGCCCACGTACCGTGTTAACTTCCAGTTCAACACGGCCATCATCCAGCAACAGAATATCGCCAGGCTGACTATCACTCACCAGCGCCTTGTAATCGATTCCTACTCTGTGTTCATCACCGGCATCAGAATCCAGTGCAGCATCCAGAATAAATGGCTGACCTTCCTGTAACTGAATTTTTTGTTGTTTAAAACGGGCAATACGAATCTTAGGGCCTTGCAGGTCCCCCAGAATCGCGACAAAACGACCATGTTTTTTCGCCAGCTGACGCACCAGTTCAGCTCTTTGCTGATGATCCTGAGCACAACCATGGGAGAAGTTCAGGCGGACCACATTCACGCCTGCCAGTACCAGCTGTTCAATGGCTTCAGGTGAACTGGTGGCAGGTCCAAGGGTAGCGACAATTTTTGTTCTGCGTTGCATAACACGGCCTGTACCGGCGAAATACCGGTGATTAAATCCTTAAAAAAGCCGGAGCCCAATGAGCGCGGGGAGGTTACACGAGCTCCGGCATGAGAAGCGTTACAACATCATGAAAACATCAGAGCAGTGCCGCCAGTACCAGAGTGTTATCCAGCATACGATTTGAGAAGCCCCACTCGTTGTCATACCAGGACATCACTTTTACCAGACGGCCATTCACCCGAGTCTGGCTCAGATCAAATACTGAGGATGCCGGATTATGGTTAAAATCACAGGAAACGAGGGGCAGATTATTCACTTCCAGAATGCCTTTCAGTTGTCCCTGAGCCGCTTCCTGAATCACCGCATTCACTTCTTCTACGCTGGTATCCCGGCTGGCAACAAAATTCAGATCAACCACGGATACATTGATCACAGGCACACGTACCGCCATACCATCCAGACGACCATTCAGCTCAGGCAGGACCAGACCGACTGCTGCTGCTGCACCGGTTTGAGTCGGAATCATAGACTGGGTAGCAGAGCGGGCCCGGTAAGGATCAGAATGGTACACATCACTCAGACTCTGATCGTTGGTGTAGGCATGAATCGTAGTCATCAGGCCACTTTCGATACCAATGGCGTCATGCAACGGTTTCGCCACCGGAGCCAGACAGTTCGTGGTACAGGAGGCATTAGAGATCACCTGATGATCAGATGTCAGCTGGTTGTGGTTAATACCGTAAACTACCGTCGCATCGACACCACTGGCCGGAGCAGAAATAATCACTTTGGCGGCACCGGCTTCAATGTGCGCTGAGGCTTTTTCTTTGCTGGTAAAGATGCCGGTACATTCGTAAACGATATCCACGTTTAACTCTGCCCAGGGCAGATCAGCCGGATTACGCTCAGAGCAGATGCGAATCACATCGTCATTCACCACCAGAGCATCCTGCTTACAGGATACGTCAGCCTGAAAAGGACCATGCACAGAGTCGAAGCGAATCAGGTGAGCATTGATCTCGGCATCCCCCAGATCATTAATCCCCACCACCTGAATGCGATCACGATAACCGCCTTCATACAAGGCTCTCAGTACATTACGGCCAATGCGACCAAAACCATTGATAGCAACCCGAATGGGTTCAGAACGATGTAAATCCGACATATTTCACCTGCCTTTATTTCTCTTATTTCAGGTTGATCGTGTTTGCCTGTCTGTCTCCCGCTTCTGTCTGTACGATTCAATTCTGTAAGTGAATCAAAAGTGATTCTGGGCAGAATTCAGAGCGTAAGAGGCCCTCAGCCTGAAACTCAGGCTGATACCGGTTATCAACAACAGAAACGGGTTATTTTTTATCCGTGATGAGTTAAGTCATCTGTACTGTCAGGCCGCCTTCTCTGAACGATTACTGTGTTCAGAGGCAGAGGGCTTTTTTACCTCTGGAGACTGCTCCAGGTAGGCTTTCAGCTGATCCAGCTGTTCATCTTTTAACCAGAGTCCCAGTTTGGTACGTCGCCAGACAATATCTTCTGTCGTCAGCGCCCATTCTGAACGGATCAGATAATTCACTTCTGCAGCATACAGGCCTTTACCAAAGTGCTCTCCCAGATCTTCCATCTGGGAACAACCCTCCAGCAGCTTTTCTGTTAGCGTGCCGTAAGTGCGCACATAGCGCTGTGCCAGCCCGGTTTCCAGCCAGGGGTACTGACGATTAAACTGCTGTAGCAGACCGCTCTGGGAGATAAAATTGCCACCTGGCATAGGGGTATCTGCAGTCCAGGCTGCACCGGCTTTCGGGAAAAACTCACACAGCTTATCCACTGCTGCCTGAGCCAGTTTGCGATAAGTGGTAATCTTGCCACCGAACACCGACAGCAAAGGCGTTCTGTTATCCGGCGCATCCACCTCAAAGGTGTAGTCACGGGTGACGGCTTTAGCATCAGCCGCTTCATCATCCATTAACGGACGTACACCGGAGTAGCTGTGGACGACACCACTGGCCTGCACTTTTGTCTTAAAGTGAGCATTGGTCACAGCCACCAGATAATCAATTTCATCCTGATCAATGGTCACTCTGGATGGATCGCCCTGATACTCGACATCAGTCGTACCAATCAGAGAGAAATCATCTTCGTAAGGAATCACAAAGACGATACGACCATCTTCGTTCTGCAGAATATACGCCTGAGACTCATTATGGATCTTAGGCACAATAATATGACTGCCTTTCACCAGACGGATGCTTTTTGGGGCTTTCTGTTCCATAGTGTCATCAAACAGACTGGATACCCAGGGGCCACCGGCATTCACAACTGCACGCGTCTTCACATCATGGATATCACCGCTCAGGGTATCCTGCAGCTGAATCCGCCAGAAATCACCTTCACGGCGCGCTTTAAGGCATTTTGTACGTGTGAGAATATCCGCACCCTTTTCCTGCGCCATCATAGCGTTCAGGATCACTAACCGGGCATCATCCACCCAGCCATCAGAGTATTCGAAGCCTTTCTTAATCTCAGGTATCAGAGCGCTGTCTGCCCCGAACTTAATACCTTCTGAAGCCGGTAAGGTGACACGTTTGGCCAGATGGTCATACAGAAACAGACCCGCACGTATCATCAGTGCCGGACGAAGATGGGGACGATGAGGCAAACGAAAACGCAGAGGCCACATAATGTGCGGTGCATTTTTCAGCAGCACTTCGCGTTCAGCCAGCGCTTCACGTACCAGGCGGAACTCATAGTATTCCAGGTAGCGTAAACCACCATGAATCAGTTTACTGCTGTTAGATGAAGTGGCTGATGCCAGATCATTCATCTCACACAAGGCGACACTCAGGCCTCGTCCGGCGGCATCTGCTGCGATTCCGACACCGTTAACACCACCACCAATCACCAGTAAATCATAGATTTCCTGCCTGAGAGCCATCGTCGTTTTCTCCTCGTCGTGATACCAGGGGGCTCATTTATGTGACTGATCACACCTCTGGTATTCCGATCTGTCATTCGGGGCATAATGTTCGTTTCGAACAACTATAGCGTTCGAAAACGAAACAAATCAACAAAAAACGAAAATAATTTTACGTTCATCTGATGACAGAATGACGACGAAAAAAGATAAGAAGTCTTACAGAACAGGAAAAACAGAGGAAAAACGGGACGTTACCAAACTAAAAGTTCAGAATAAAACATCCTGGGATTCAGCACTCATAGAAAGAGAAGAGCCATAGAAAAGGGGAGGGGGCAAAAGATATAACCAGGGGCCTGTCTGCGCGATTCAGATTCAGGTAATGCAATGATCAATAAAAGCAGAATCAGAACCGCATCAGATAACAGAACATCAGACAATATGCATACTGATATCGTTGTTGTGCAGAATCTCTACAATCTCTTCAGGCGGCTGACTGTCGGTATACAGATGACTGATCTGTGAAATATTGCCCTGCTTAACCATAGCACTGCGACCAAATTTAGAATGATCCACCGCCAGAATGACACTACGGGAGTGTTCAATAATCGCCTGGGCAACTTTTACTTCCCGATAATCAAAGTCCAGTAAAGAACCGTCTTTACTGATACCACTGATACCGATAATGCCGTAGTCCATCTGAAACTGGCTGATAAAATCGCAGGTGGCTTCACCGATAATACCACCATCTCTGTGTCGGACTTCACCTGCCGCGATGATCACAGTAAAGTCCTCTTTAGAAGACAGGATCGAAGCAACATGGATATTGTTCGTCACCACTTTCAGATCTCTGTGGTTTAACAGCGCCTTAGCGATGGTTTCTGTGGTAGTGCCAATATTGATAAACAGAGACGCACCGTCGGGAATCATACGCACCAGCTCCTGAGCAATACGCTCTTTCGCAGCCAGATTCATGATTTTGCGCGACTGATAGGACGCATTTACTGTGCTGGATTCGACGCCCGCACCACCGTGATGGCGGCGAATATGATTTTCGCTGGCTAACTGGTTCAGGTCCCGGCGTATGGTCTGGGGCGTCACCTGAAAATGATCAACCAGTTCATCTATGCTGACAAAACCTTTTTGCTGGATAAGCTCCAGAATCTGATGATGGCGTCGATTCTGCGACATGAGTATTTCAAGCTCCCGGTAATTCCCGATGAATGCTGCGCCATTATCCCATAATCCAGCCATAATCTGTTAACGTCAGACGCTTATCAGATCGTATATAACCCGCACTGATGGCGGTTACAGCATGTTCGTTTATTGCCTGTTTTTTCAAAATAGTGCATTATCGAAAAATTCTGAACATCATGAAAAAACAACAAAGGTTATGTTCATGTCCGGTTACATTTTGTCTATCGACCAGGGAACAACCAGTTCCCGAGCTATCTTATTTACTCGGGAAGGCCGGGTACACGCCGCCGCTCAGAAGGAATTCCCTCAGTATTTCCCTGAGGATGGCTGGGTAGAACATAACCCCGAAGACTTATGGAATACCGTGCTTGAGACCTGTCGTCAGGTGATGACTGACAACAATATCAGTGCACAGGAAATATTATCGATTGGCATTACCAACCAGCGGGAAACAACGCTCGTCTGGGACAAACACACCGGTAAAGCGATCTACAACGCCATTGTCTGGCAGGACCGCCGTACAGCAAAGTACTGCGAACAGCTCAACGCCGAGGGTCTGGAAGATAAAGTTACCCAGAAAACCGGCCTGCTGATCGATCCTTACTTCTCTGCAACCAAACTGCGCTGGATTCTGGAGCAAACACCCGGAGCACGAGAAAAAGCCGCTAATGGCGAACTGTTGTTCGGCACGGTAGACAGCTTCCTGCTCTGGCATCTGACCGGCGGTAAAGTCCACAGAACCGACGCCACGAACGCTTCCCGTACCATGCTGTTTAACATCCATGAACAGTGCTGGGATAAAGAGCTGCTGGAACTGTTTGAGGTACCAGAAGCCATGCTGCCAGAGGTGATGGATTCTGCCGCTGATTTCGGTGAAACCGAAGCAGAATTACTGGGAGCCTCTATCCCGGTACAGGGCATCGCCGGAGACCAGCAAGCCGCCCTGTTCGGTCAGACCTGTTTTACCGAAGGTATGGCCAAAAGCACATACGGCACAGGCTGCTTCCTGATTCTGAATACCGGTGAAAAAGCTCTGAAATCGGAAAACCGTCTGCTAACTACCGTCGCTTATCGCCTGAATGGCAAACCCACCTATGCGCTGGAAGGTAGTATCTTTATTGCCGGAGCAGCTATCCAGTGGATTCGTGACGGCCTGAAACTGATCAGTGATGCCGGAGAAACGGAATCTCTGGCGGAGCAAACCCCGGACGACCATGGCGTATTTATGGTTCCGGCCTTTACCGGCCTGGGCGCTCCTTACTGGAACCCGAATGCCCGTGGCGCTATCTTTGGCCTGACCCGTGATACCGGAATTAAAGAGATAGTAACCGCAGGCCTGCAATCGGTTTGCTATCAGACCAAAGACCTGCAGAAAGCGATGGAAAACGACGGTGTTCGTCCAACGACACTTCGTGTTGATGGCGGCATGGTAGCCAATAACTGGGTACTGACGTTCCTGTCTGATATCCTGGGTGCCCATGTAGACCGCCCGGAAGTGATTGAAACCACCGCGCTGGGTGCGGCTTACCTGGCCGGATTACAGGCAGGTATCTACTCATCACTGGAAGAACTGCAGGAACTCTGGCATTGCGATAAACGTTTCTCTCCTGAAATGACCAAAGAACGTCGCGATGAACTGTATGCTCAATGGCAGAATGCTGTGCATAAAGTGCATGAGTAAAAGGACAAAACTCCCTTCAAACGAAGACTGACCCTCCAAATAATTACCGACTTCGCCTCATCAACATGATGAGGCGAAATCAGCCCAAAAGACAAAACTGCACCTCATCCGCATACCTCTTCGTGCAACAATTCATCAGATAAAACAAAACCTTTCAGCTGATAGCACTGGTTTTAGTGGATTACTGTAGCTGGTTAACATTTCCCCAGAGAAGCGTTAACTAAACTTATGTTCCACGGGCGGGAAGCTGGACAAATCGGGGGGGGGGTGTGACAATTTTGGTTAACACTTTGCAAGAATTCTGTTAACCCGCAAAACAGTTTACACTTTTACCAAGTCAGTCTGATGCCCCAGACTGACTTTCACCTGTGTGATTTTAAAAAAAATGACCTGATGCTATTGGGGGGCAGTGGACTTCAGCCGGGCTATTCTATGTCACGGGTTTGGTTTGAATACTGGGCATGAGATAATTAGGATATCTTAATTAATAAGCGTGGGTAGACTTAATGAAGCAGTCTGTTGGCTCTCAACCAAATAGCGATGGAATCGACTATAGCAAATTAACACCAGATCAGTGGATCAGCCTTAACTCTTTCGCCAAAGATGTTATTACTGAGTTTTTCATTGAGACAGCAATCGAGGACTACGCTTCTGCCCGTTTGCTCCTGCAAAATAAAATGTTCCGCCAATTTTATTGGAATGCGGCTCAGGCTTTGGAAAAAACACTGAAGGCGATACTTCTGCTCAATTATCAAAAGTTAGTCGAATTAAATGACAAGGGAAAACAGACAGGAGGCTTAGGCCATGATCTAAGTGAGCTTTACTCGGTTGCAAAGAACTTTGTTAAAGAAGGGGAAGTCCAAGTTTTTCGTCCGGGGGAAAAACTTAGCCTAATCTTGTCTGAGCCTAAATACAAATCTGCCCACTGGACAGAAATCACCCTTGATGAATTCCTCAGGCGCGTTGGTTACTTCGGTGATCCTAACAATCGCTATGGTACCTATGGTTTTGAATACAAACCATCCGATCTGTTTATTCTGGATCAAGTTATGTACTGTCTGGCATCTTGCGTACCGCACGAGCTTATGAGCACTAAGGTCATTCAAGAAAAACTCATTAGTAATACTGGTTTTGATCTTAATAGTTTTTACTATCATAACTATGCTTATCAACCCGCCAATTATAAAAATGACAAGCTAATGGTGATATATTCATCGGCTCAGACCAAACTCAGAAAGCACCTTGGGCCAGATAATCCAAAGTCAGAAGAAGATAAATATCTATGTGAGCAGTGGTTGCTATCACACATAAGGATAAACAAAAGAACATTGGATAATGCTAAGTTAGCAAAGCATTGCGAACTTAGGGTGCCTCAAGAAAATAGCGATGCATAATTGAATATTAGACTCTGAGAACTAAATAGCAACAAGCTTGCCTATTCTCTAATATTGGGTTAACACTTTACTATGAAATGTTAACCAAATCGGTTTAATACCGAGTGGTTAAACAGACACAAAAAAGCCGGAATCTGATTGCTCAGATTCCGGCTTTTTATTATCCCTTTGATACTCAATATTTGAGCATCAGAGATATGCAATCTTACAGCTGAGGACCTGCCGCGATAATTGCTTCGTCAACACCTTCAAATTTCTTGAAGTTCTCAACGAATTTCGCTGCCAGTTCTTTAGCCTGTGCATCGTAAGCTTCCGGGTTTGCCCAAGTGCCACGAGGCTGCAGCAGGTTAGTATCAACACCAGGAACCTCTGCAGGTACTGCCAGGTTGATGCCATCCAGTTCAATCGTCTGAACGTCTTCCAGTGCACCGCTCTGAATTGCAGAGATGATGCCACGGGTTGTTGGGATGCTGAAACGCTCACCTTCACCGTAAGAACCACCGGTCCAGCCAGTGTTCACCAGGTAAACTTTAGAACCGAATTCTTCGATACGCTTGATCAGCAGGTCAGCATATTCTGCTGCCGGGCGTGGGAAGAAAGGTGCGCCGAAACAGGTAGAGAACGTCGACTTAATGCCGCCGCCAGACCCCATTTCTGTAGAGCCAACCAGAGCTGTGTAACCAGACAGGAAGTGGTAAGCCGCTGCTTCTTTAGACAGAACAGACACAGGAGGCAGAACACCGGTCAGGTCACAGGTCAGGAATACGATCGCTTTTGGCTCACCAGCACGGTTTTCCAGAACACGCTTCTCGATGTGCTCCAGAGGATAAGCTGCACGAGTATTCTGAGTTTTGCTTACGTCGGTGTAATCCGGTGTTTTGTTGCTATCCAGAACAACGTTTTCCAGTACGGCACCGAATTTAATCGCATCCCAGATTACTGGCTCGTTTTTCTGAGACAGGTCGATACATTTTGCGTAGCAACCGCCTTCGATGTTGAATACAACACCTTTACCCCAGCCGTGCTCGTCGTCACCAATCAGGAAACGCTCAGGGTCAGCAGACAGAGTGGTCTTACCCGTACCGGACAGACCAAAGAACAGAGTGGTTTCTCCATCTTCACCAACGTTTGCAGAGCAGTGCATTGGCAGAACATCTTTCTCAGGCAGCAGGAAGTTCTGTACTGAGAACATCGCTTTTTTCATCTCGCCAGCATACTGCATGCCAGCCAGCAGAACTTTGCGCTTTGCAAAGTTAATAATTACAGCGCCGTCAGAGTTTGTGCCATCACGCTCAGGCTCGCACACAAAATAAGGTGCGTTCATGATCTGCCATTCACCCTTGGTTTTAGGGTTGAATTGCTCAGGACGAACAAACAGAGTGCGGCCAAACAGGTTGTGCCACGCAGTTTCAGTGGTAACACGGATCGGCAGATAATGCTCAGGATCGGCACCAACATGCAGCTCAGATACGAAGGTATCCTTCTGACCCAGATACTCTTCTACGCGGTCCCACAGTGCATCAAACTTAGCTGAATCAAATGGGCGGTTAATCGCGCCCCAATCGATCAGGTCCGAAGTGCTTGGCTCTTCTACAATGAAACGATCCATTGGAGAGCGGCCAGTGCGGTGGCCTGTGGAAACTACAAGAGCTCCATTGCTGGCTAATTCACCTTCCTTACGTTCTACAGCGCACTGAACCAGTTCAGCTGTACTCAGGTTAGTGAAAGTCATTACAGAGCTATCGTCAATCGTCGTCATTTACTTGTGTCCTTCGGCTCCAGCCGATCAACTAGTACCAAACGGTTAGAAAACCGCTTTGATTTACAGAGTAATCAAGCGAGTCCAGTGAGGTTTTTTAGGCGCGTATTATGTCAAAAAAAAGCACTGTCTGCGAAGCCCTCTCAGGCAGAAATTTCTGAAAATCAGTTACAAAACAAAATTCTTGATGCGCCTGCACAGCTGTTACCAGGAGATTTTAGAGGAAATTGCTAAAAATACAGAAATTAACAATACAGGATATTTAAATGGTAGTGATTCTTACTAAAGCAAGACAGTAGGTAGTTCAGTGAACGACGATAAAAAAATTTATCGGAGACACATTTTTTGCAGGTAAAACCGAAGGATATAGGCGGGAAGTAAAGATTTTTCTCTGTAATGTAGTCAGACTACATTAAAAGCCTCCAGCACACAGCCAGTAAACAAATAAAAACTGTCATTAATTTTTTACAGGCAAACAGGCAGAGAGAGTAGCGCTTTTCTTCCCTGATCAGAAGAAAGAAAAGCGGTCAAGTAAGATCAGTGCAGTACGGGAGACGGCGCATCCGGATCATCAAACATGCTTTCAACATCCGCAGCATTAAAACGATACAACGTATTACAGAACTGACATTGGCTCTCTAAGCTACCACGCTCCTCGATCACTTCCAGCAGCTCTTCTTTACCCACACTGATCATCGCTTTTTTGACTCTGTCTTCTGAACAGGTGCAGTTAAACTGCAGAGCACTGGCATCAAAAATTCTGATCTCTTCCTGATGATATAAGCGGTGTAACAGGTCTTCAAAGGCCAGCGTGCTCAGCTCTTCGTTAGTCAGTGTTTCCGCCAGACTCACAGCTCTCTCCCAGGCATCCTTATCCTGTTCAGTATTTTCTGAAGGCAAGGCCTGTAGCATAAAGCCTGAAGCAATGCCTTGCTCTGCATTCAGCCATAAACGGCTGGGCAGCTGCTCAGATTGCTCAAAATACTGCTCCAGGCAGTGGGCCAGCGTTTCCCCTTGCAGAGAGACAATACCCTGATAACGCTGTCCGTTTTTCGGCTCCATCGTGATCACCAGCTGACCATTGCCCATCAGCTGTTGCAGTGTTTCAGGCTGACCAATATCACCTTCCCAGCGGGCAATTGCTCTCAGGTCCCCCCCCGGATTAGATTCAGCCATCAGCAGACTACAGCTGCCTGAACCACGGGCCTGCAGCGAGAGAATGCCGTCTATTTTGACTGTTGCAGTCAACAGAGCAACAGCAGCCAGCATCTCACCGAGCTGTTTTTGTATCGGGGCCGGATAATCATGCTTATCCAGTACCTTCTGAAAACTGTCTTTCAATCGGACAACTTCCCCACGAACCGGAGAGTGATCAATCAGAAAGCGCTGAATAAAATCGAACTGACTCATAATATATTAACCTGTGCTTACGTCTGCCCATCCACTGTCTGAAAGTGGCAGATGATCATAAATACGACCAGCTGAACAGCCTGCTTCAACAATCTTTTAATACCTGCCACACCAGCAGAGCGTCAGAATACAAAACAAGACCTGTTCAGGTGTTTATGCTGAAAACACAAAGGACCAGACAAAATGCTGGTCCTTTATTGAGATTGATTGCTGCGGATTTTACCGGATCGTTGCTGGTGTTGATACGGTTTATCCGCGAACGGTTTCCAGATCTTCTGGCAGGATCACGAAGACAAACAGTTTCGTTTTAACTGTCAAAGTCCGCATCCACCCGTTTAAACTGATGAATCTGACGGCGGGATTTTTTATCCGGACGACGATCCGGTGCTTCCTGTGCTGCACGAATCAGTTTACGCCGTTCCGCTTCAGATTCTCTTTTCTTAATGCTCTCTTCGGTTTCCTTGTAGAGCAAAGCCGCTTCCGGCGCACCACGACGCTGATCCGATAAAGCTATAATTTCGATCGTTTTTTTGTCCCAGCCCTGAGGCAAGGTCAGCATGGCACCGATTTCTGCCATTTTACTGCTTTTACAACGATCTCCGTTGTACTCGACTTTACCGCCTTCAATCGCTTTTTTGGCCAGTGCACGGGTCTTGAAGAATCGGGCTGCCCATAACCATTTATCTAAACGAACCTTTGTCGTTTCACTCATATACTTTTTACTCAGCGGGTAATCTGATCAAATGTTCTTACACCGGGATAACGCGTGACGTTTCGTTCAGGCGACGCCATATCCGGCTGCAGAATAGTATAAAGGTAGCGAATCCCGAAACTCTGTGCCGAATCCAGTACCTGCTCATTATCATCAATCAGCAGGGTGGTTTCCGGGTTATAAGGCACGACACTCTGCAGCGCCTTCCAGAACTCAGGTTCTTCTTTTGCAATGCCAAAGTCTGCTGAACTGACAATATCATCCACCAGCTGATCAAGTCCTGTCGGTGGTAGTTTCAGACTCAGGCCGTGCTGGTCCGAATTGGTTGCCAGCACTACACGGGCTTTATGCTGTTGCAAAAATTCAAGCAAATGCCGGGCATCACTGCGAAAACCAATCAGGTGCTGCACTTCTTTTTTCAGCGCCACAATATCCACCTGAAAACGCTCAGCCCAATAATCCAGACTGTACCAGTTCAGAGTGCCCTGCTGACTTCTGATGGCGGTCAGAACATGTTCTCTGGCGCTGGCCTGATCCAGTTTATGCAGTTGGGCATAACGCTCGGGTAAATGCTCCAGCCAGAAATGGCTGTCAAAATGCAGATCCAGCAGAGTACCATCCATATCCAGTAGTACGGTCTCAATCTGATCCCATTGCGGGGGCTGAAGCGTCTGATCCTGCACAGAGTTCTGTTCGCTCATAAAAACTCTTTTTCTGATAAATGAATTCAGTCTTATGCCTGACCAAAGTGCCGACAAAAGCCAGAGTCGCTGTTTTCCATGATGCATAACAAAAGTGGGGATAGCGATCAGGATTTCAAGTGCTCTGATATTAAACGTGTGGCTTTTCGCACACTTTATAAGAATCTTCCGGAAACTAAGCGCATTTTTTTCAGTCAGTAGCAGAAAAGCATACAACATATTCTGACATATCCATACCTTAGTCTAAGCTGCAGGGCAATATGATGAGCGGTATCCCCTCGTTATTTATATGCTGTGTGCGAACATCCGCACAAAACATCATCAGGCTAATGTTTTTACTCTCCCAGAACATTAAAAATAATCTTTTAAAATCAGACAGTTACATCAATTTATTTATATTTTAATAAACTGGCATTCATCTTGTAATATTCCTGTTGTCACAGCCTTTAGTCATTTGGGCTGGCCTTTGCATTGAGGCCGCCGTAACAGGCGGCCACTTTTTCATAGCATTTGCATTAAATAAGAACAATCTGGAGTCGGATCGATGCGTAAACTGACCAAAGCCGTAACCCTTGCTGTATGCATGACCACCGGTGCTGTTGCCACTAACGTACTGGCAGCGCCTATCACCATTAAATTCTCTCACGTGGTTGCAGAGAATACCCCTAAAGGCCAGATGGCTCTGAAATTCAAGGAGCTGGCTGAACAGCGCCTGCCAGGTAAGGTTAATGTTGAGGTTTATCCGAACTCTCAGCTGTTCGGTGATGGAAAGGTTCTGGAAGCGATGCTGCTGGGCGATGTTCAGATTGCTGCACCGTCTCTGTCTAAATTCAAGAAGTACACCAAGCAGCTGCAGGTTTATGATCTGCCGTTCCTGTTTAAAGATATGGATGCTGTAGATCGTTTCCAACAAGGCCCAACCGGTCAGAAGCTGCTGACGTCTCTGGAAAAACGCGGTCTGACAGGTCTGGGTTATATTCATAACGGTATGAAGCAACTGTCCGCCTCCAAGCCTCTGCGTGTGCCTGCAGACGCAGAAGGTCTGAAGTTCCGTATCATGACCTCTGACGTACTGGTATCTCAGTTTGAAGCCGTTGATGCGATTCCGCTGAAAAAGCCTTTCTCCGAAGTATTTACCCTGCTGCAGACTAAAGCGATTGATGGTGCAGAAAACCCATGGTCCAACCTGTACTCCAAGAAATTCTTTGAGGTTCAGGATTACGTGACAGAGACCAACCACGGTGTTCTGGACTACATGGTCGTGACATCAACCCGTTTCTGGAAAGGTCTGCCTGACGATGTTCGTGGCACACTGAAAACAGCGATGGATGAAGCCATTGCACACGGCAACAAGGTTGCTGGTGAAAAAGCGATGGGCGACCGTCAGCGCATTATCGATTCCAAGCGTACTACTGTACTGCAGATCACGGATGCTGAGCGTCAGCAATGGGTGGATGCAATGAAGCCGGTATGGAAACAGTTTGAGCGTCAGATTGGTAAAGACGTTATCGAAGCAGCCATTCAGGCAAACAACTAACAACCCAAACGGCGATGCTGCACTGATCGTCGTTAAGTTGTAAACGCGTCGTAGAGAAGAGAACACCACCTTTCGGGTACAGGCTCAGGCAGGTATGTGAAAGGTGGTGCTTCAGACAGGGCGCGATACCCCCACATATCTGGCTCGTATTCTGACATCAGGCTCAGCCGCTTTTTATACTTTCATCCTGGCCTTGTCCGATTGCAGCACAGCCGATTAACCGACGATAAGAGTTTTATCATGGTCCGTTTTATTCATAAGCTTGAAGAGAACATTGTTGCTCTCTTACTGGTAGCCATGACCCTGCTGGTATTTATTGAAGTGGTCATGCGTTTCGGCTTTAACTCCGGTCTTATCTGGATTCAGGAAGCCACCCTGTATACCTCTGCCTGGTTTGTACTCTTTGGCGCCTCATATGGGGTAAGAATCGGTGCTCATATCGGTGTTGATGTGGCGGTTAAGCTGTTACCAGAGCCTTTACGTCGTGTTGCCGGTTTAATCGCAATCGCTTTGTGTTTTGTATATTGCGGCCTGTTTCTGATGGGATCATGGGATTACCTGCAGCTGATGCATATGATCGGTATTGAGATGGAAGATCTGCCTATTCCTAAGTGGATGGCCATGATGATTATGCCTGTAGGCTTTGTATTGCTGGTGATTCGCTTTGCTGAGCTGGGCTGGGGCATTATGACCGGTAAACAGGATGGCTTCCATCTGGCAGACGAAGGTAAAGAAAGTATGCACCTGGCAGAAGAGCTTCAGGATGCAGCAGATAATGCCAAAGCCGAAAAAGCCGCTGAAGATACCAGCCGTTCTTCTGGCACAGGTAAACAAGATAATTCTGACAACCAGGGAGCAGACAAATGACCATTGCCGTACTTTTCCTGATTCTGTTTGGCTGTATCTTCCTGGGTATGCCAATTGCCATTGCACTGGGTCTGTCCAGTGTCGGCACTATTTTGATGTTCTCTGATGATTCTCTGGCTTCGGTATCACTGAAACTGTTTGAAGCCTTGTCTCATCACTACACCCTGCTGGCGATTCCATTCTTTATTCTGTCGTCAGCTTTCCTATCCACCGGTGGCGTGGCTAAACGTCTGATCAACTTTGCTGTCGACAGTATCGGTCACGTTAAAGGTGGTCTGGCGATGGCATCGGTTATGGCCTGTATGCTGTTTGCTGCAGTATCCGGTTCATCTCCGGCTACCGTAGCGGCGATTGGTACGATCGTTATTGCCGGTATGGTACGTGCGGGTTATCCGGAAAGCTTTGCAGCCGGTGTTATTGCTAACGCCGGTACGCTGGGTATTCTGATTCCGCCATCCATCGTGATGCTGGTATACGCAGCAGCCACGGAAGTATCTGCCGCCCGTATGTTTATGGCCGGTATGATTCCGGGTCTGATGATGGGCGGTATTCTGATGATCGCCATCTATATCGTTGCCCGTATTAAGAACTTCCCGTCTCAGCCATTCCCTGGCTTCCCGGCGCTGCTGCGCTCTGGTGCTATTGCCATGGGCGGTCTGATGCTGATCGTGATTGTACTTGGCTCTATCTATGGCGGTATCGCCTCTCCAACAGAAGCAGCCGCTGTAGCAGCAATATATGCCTTCCTGGTGGCTGTTTTTGGCTACCGTGATATGGGCCCTCTGAAAGATAAGCCATGGCGCTATGAAGGCGAAAACATGGCAGCCTGTGTCGTTCGTAATATTGCTCAGATCTCTATTGGTCTGCCTCAATCCTTCTTTGATGATGAAGTTAAAAAAGTAGTACTGGATGCCGCCAAAGTATCCCTGATGCTGCTGTTCATCATCGCTAATGCCATGCTGTTCGCTCACGTGCTGACGACTGAACGTATTCCGCACACCATTGCAGAAACCATCATCGGCTGGGGTTTACCAGCGTGGGGCTTCCTGATTGTCGTTAACATTCTGCTGCTGGCAGCCGGTAACTTTATGGAGCCTTCTGCAATTCTGCTGATTATGGCACCGATTCTGTTCCCGATTGCCACTCAGCTGGGTATCGATCCGATTCACCTGGGTATCATCATGGTAGTGAATATGGAAATCGGTATGCTGACACCACCTGTCGGTCTGAACCTGTTCGTTACGGCAGGGATTACCGGTCGGAGTATGGTATGGGTTATTAAAGCCGCCCTGCCATGGCTCGCACTGCTGCTGGGCTTCCTGATCATTGTCACATATGTCCCTCAGGTGTCACTGTTCCTGCCTGAGCTGATCGATAGCATGAATGGCTATTAAGTGTAATTCGACCCCCGGCAGCCTTACTGCTGCCGGATAACTGGCACCTGCCAGTTTGCTATGCCCTTGAGCATTTTCGCCCCGTATTCACGGGGCTTTTTTATTATTCACGGGGCTTTTTTATGTCTGTTGCTATGCTTATCTGTACGAATACAGCTTATCTCGTCTGTTGCTGCAGAAACTCTGTAAATCTCTTCCAGGATTTCTGATCCGCCTCTTCGCGGTAACGGGGACTGCCAAACACGGTAAAAGCATGTGGAGCACCACTGTAAGTGATCATTTCATGGGCAACTGCACTGCTTTCCAGTTCCGTTGCCAGAGCAGCAAACTGAATCATAGGTATTGCTGTATCAGCAGTGCCATGCAACACCAGAAGTTTTCCCTGAGTTGCCTGATAGTTCTGACCATCCGGGGTTTTCAGGCCACCGTGAAACGTCACAAAGCCTTTCATAGCCTGGCCAGAGCGAGCCAGCTCCAGTACAGCAGCTCCGCCAAAACAGTAACCCATCGCAACAGCATTACTGCTATCCGCTCCCAAATCAACCGCTTTACGAATAGCTCCCTGCATCAACTGACGCATTTTATTCCGGTCTTTATACAATTCCCCGGTGTGCTGACGTTTATCCTTCACCTCAACAGGACGGATACCCTGACCAAAAAGATCTGCCGCAAACACGTTATATCCCAGATCGGATAGCATAGCTGCCCGCTGTTTTTCGTAATCGGTCAGGCCATCCCAGTCATGAATCAACAGAACCAGAGGAGATTTTTCAGGCTGCTGCGCAGAAGGCATGTAAAAACCTTCATAATTCAGGCCATCCACCTGATATATAACATCCTTCCCCTCTGCAGCCATCAGATTCCCTGACAGAGCAAACATAATACATGGCAGAAGACCGACTTTGTTTACTACACCTGCTTGTTTCATCACACCACCTCGTCTCAGTTCAGCGCAAGATTTCCCGGACAATGAGATCTGCTCTTTGCCTGAAGTGTAGTATGGTATTAATCTGAAATCGGATGAAAAAAACAGCTTTTAATTCAGCTCTGCCTGCAGCAAGCGCTACTACAACACCGAATTCAGGAGCATCTTTCTGGATATAAACAAAAACCGATTCTGATGAACCGGTTTTATTGAGGCTAAGCAAAGCGATTACTGAATATATTTCTCTTCCAGACGGGGACCGTTGCTCTGAATAAATTCGGTCTGTTTATCCCAGATTATTTCCGCAAGCCAGGGCTTTTTCGCGTAGAACTGGCGGCTGAGCATCAGATAGTAATCTTCCGTCATCATAGGTTCATGGGAACGACGAATCAGCTCAGCCAGTTCAGGGTGTTTTCGGGCCAGGGTCTCAACATAGTTACCAACCAGTACCGCAGCGGGTGACTCTCGCTGTAATAGCGCCTGCAAAGCTTCTGTCGTGTTTGCTTTGCGCAGCAACGGATACTTCTCTTCTTTCAGCTGCTCATCAACAGCGCTGTGAACCCCTGCCACAATAACACTCTGATTACGGATACCATAGATACGACGGCCATTGGTAGCAACCTGAGTATCTTTCACCCGGTACAGAAAGTATTCCTCACGATAGATCTTCTGACGCGGATCGACTTTGGCTTTAGAAAAAGGGTATTTACCGGTAAACAGCCATTTCTCCCGATAGGGTACATTAAACAAACCATCCAGTTTGCCTGTTTTAATTTGCTGCAGGCAATCATCAAACTGACAACGTACCAGACTGAACTTAACCTCTTTTACCTGTTTACCCACCGCCTGCAGGATCTCTACCGCGAAGCCCGGATCCTTAGCCGGTATCTGAGTACCTGAGTCCATATAATAGGGTGGATGAGCGTCAACCGGATATCCGACCTTAAAACGAAGTGGTGCCGCCTGAACCGATAATGTTGTCCCCGCTGTCACAGCAGCAAGCAACAGGGCAGAGATCGATCTGACAGGCAAAAAACGGTTTAATTTGTGAAACATAATGCCTCCGGCATACTGAAAAGCCTGTTGAATATTGATTAAACCTGAAGCTCAGAACTACCCTGTAAATTTAAAGCGGCAGCTAAAAGCATAGAAAATATCAGGCAGGTCCCTGTAATAAATTTCGAAGATCACGGTCCCTTATTCAGTTATTATCGGTAATTCAACAAGATAGCTGAATAATCTCAAAACGGATCATGGCTGCCATCATCTCAGAATAGTGTCAGAATTTCTGTAACCCGGATCATAGTATTACCATCTGAATAGCGCGCTTCAGACCGGAGCAGACGCATTCAGATATATTGAGAGAAATATAATTCATGCATAAACCCGAATACTATATGCACAGAGCGCTGGAACTTGCCAGCCGTGCGGCAGAGCAGAACGAGGTTCCGGTCGGAGCGGTGGTGGTTTATCACGGAGACATTGTTGGCCGAGGCTGGAATCAGCCAATTTCAGGCTGCGACCCGACGGCTCATGCTGAAATCATGGCTCTGAGAGATGCCGCTAAAACACTGGATAACTATCGTTTGAATGACTGTGAGCTATACGTGACACTGGAACCCTGTACCATGTGTGCCGGAGCGATTATCAACAGCAGAATCCGGAAAGTCTGGTACGGTGCCGCAGAACCCAGAACCGGTGTCAGCGAGAGTATCTGCAATCTGTTCTCACAACCCTGGTATAATCATCACCCAGAGATTGAAGGTGGAATCCTGGCCAGCCGCTGCAAAAAATTACTGCAACAGTTTTTTGCTGAACGTCGTAAGCAGAAAGAACCTGTTGCAAAGCCTGACACACCATAAAATCTCAACCCTTATCAGGCTGGAGTGACTCAGGAAAACAGATCAGAGCACAGGTGGCACGATACTGAAGCTGACACTCTCATCGACCGGTCGTTCAACTACCCGGTTCTGTACCAGCTGTTGTAAACGGGTATCGTACCAGCTGAGAATATCGTAATACTGACGGATATTCTGTACATAAGTGACAGGTTCCTGCCCGCGGGCAAAACCGTATTTAGTTTGCTTATACCACTCTCTTTTCTGCAACAGAGGGAGGTGTTGCCTCACATCAATCCATTTATCCGGATCTTTCTTCAGATGCTGAGTGATAATGCGAGCATCTTCCAGATGTCCAAAGCCTACATTATAGGATGCCAGAGCCATCCAGGTTCTGTCTGGTTCCTGAATACGCTCAGGAATACGGCGAATCAGCTTAGATAGATACCGGGCACCACCATAAATACTCTGTTTAGCATCCAGACGGTCTGTCACCCCCATATCGCTGGCAGTATTCAGTGTCAGCATCATAATACCGCGCACTCCGGTCGGAGATTTTGCCAGCGGACGCCAGTGAGACTCCTGATAACCTACTGCGGCCAGTAAGCGCCAATCCAGCTCATACTTTTCTGCCGCATCCTTGAAGTGCTTTTCATATTTTGGAAAACGATTTCGAACATGACGCAAAAAAAGCTGAACACCAACGTAGTTCAGCTCCTCTTTATGGCCGTAATAACGATCCCGCATCTGTGCCAGTTCGCCTTTAGCTTCCAGATCAGTGAAAAAGGCTTTTACTGCCTGATAAAGAGTATGATCCCTGGACTTTGGCATCACCCAGGCCAGGGAGTGCTGGCGAGGCAGTTTGAAAGCTTCACGCGCCCTGGTGTAATAAGCCAGATTGATATCCAGTTCATTGGAGTTGACTACGGCATAGTCCAGCTCACCTTCCTGCACCATACGAATCAGGTCTGTCGCTTCCAGATCAGCGGTTTCTTTCCAGCTGAGTTTGGGATAGTCGGCCTGAAGCTCCCGTAGTAAGCGAGCGGACTCTGTACCGGAAATAACCGCTATCTGACTACCAACCAGATTATCCAGTCCTGCCGGTTTTTCGTTTGTGCGGTTATACACCACAATGGGATCAACACGCATATATTGCGGGGCGTAGAAAAAATCCCCTATTTTATCCAGACTGACTTCCAGCCCTGCCGCACCGATATGGGCTTTGCCTTGCTCCAGAGCCTGGTAAATCTCTTTAATATCATGGTTACTGCTGATCTCCAGTTTCACCCCCAGGTAGTCTGCAAACAGGGAGGCCAGCTCATATTCCATGCCTGAAGGCCCTTCACTGCCTTCGTAATAAGTTGTCGGCGTATTCCGGGTCAGAATTTTCAGCACACCCTGCTGTTTAATTTCTTCCAGCACAGAGGGCGTTTCTTCTTTACAGGCAGACAGGAACACAGCCATCAGCAAGAGCGAGGCTAATGTCAAAGCTCTGGTAAAAGATTCTAATGCCTGTCGCACGGTCAGTTTTCCCGGAAAATCATTTTTATAGGTGTAGAAGGATTACCGCATTGTCTATTGTCGCACTTTTTTGACAACGAAAAACCGGAACTGGTCCATATTTCAGATAATCCGGCTCTCTGTATTGGCTTTACTAATGGTGTTTGCAGTATTATTAGCACCCTTATCGTGTCTGCTTCATGAAAATCGCGGAACAGAGTATATCCTTTATTGACACTTTGTGCTGTTTTCTAAGAGTAGCCACAGGTTCCAGTTTCTGAAACTATTTTTAAGAGGCTTCTTTTCGTCATGCTTAAGTTGCGTGGAGCGCCCGCCCTTTCCGCCTTCCGAACCCGTAAGCTATTAACTGCCCTGCAAGCGGCAGTGCCTGCTATCAAGGATGTATATGCCGAGTTCGTTCACTTTGCCGATCTGTCGGCCAGCCTGGACGACGACCAGCAGAGCGTGCTTGACCGCATTCTTCGCTACGGTCCAAAAGCCGATGTAAAGGAGCCTTCTGGCACCCTGTTCCTGGTCGTGCCACGTCCGGGAACCATCTCCCCATGGTCATCTAAAGCGACTGATATTGCTCACAACTGTGGCCTTGAAGCCATTGAACGTATTGAACGCGGTATCGCTTACTATGTACAGGCCGATAATTTATCAGCAGATGAAAGCAACCAGGTCGTTGCTCTGCTGCATGACCGTATGACTCAGGCAGTACTGAATGATCTGGATGACGCCAGCTGTCTGTTCAGTCAGGAAGCACCTCGTGCGATGACGTCTGTTGATATTCTGGGTCGTGGTCGTCCGGCACTGGAAGAAGCCAACCTGTCTCTGGGTCTGGCTCTGGCTGAAGATGAGATCGATTACCTGGTGACCAGCTTTATCGAGTTGGGCCGTAATCCGAACGATGTTGAGCTGATGATGTTTGCCCAGGCGAACTCTGAGCACTGTCGTCACAAGATCTTTAACGCCAGCTGGACGATCGATGGTGTTGAACAGGAAAAATCCCTGTTTGGCATGATCAAGAACACCTACCAGCAGAATCCAACGGATGTATTGTCTGCCTATAAAGATAACGCGTCTGTGATTGTGGGTCATGAAGCCAACCGCTTCTTCCCGAACCCGGAATCAAAAGAGTACGGCAAAAACAACGAAGCTGTACACCTGCTGATGAAGGTTGAAACCCACAACCACCCAACCGCGATTGCCCCTTTCCCGGGTGCGGCAACCGGTTCCGGTGGTGAGATCCGTGATGAAGGTGCCACTGGTCGTGGTTCCAAGCCAAAAGCGGGTCTGACCGGCTTTACCGTATCCAACCTGAATATCCCTGATTACAAACAAGCGTGGGAAGGCGACTACGGCAAACCTGCGCGTATCGTATCTGCGCTGGATATTATGATCGAAGGTCCTCTGGGCGGCGCGGCGTTTAACAACGAGTTTGGTCGTCCTAACCTGAACGGTTACTTCCGTACTTTCGAAGAGAAAGCGATGGGCGTAAACGGCGAAGAGATGTGGGGCTACCACAAGCCAATTATGCTGGCCGGTGGTATGGGTAATATCCGTGCTGACCACGTTGAGAAAGGCGAGATTATCGTTGGCGCTAAACTGATCGTGCTGGGTGGCCCGGCGATGCTGATCGGTCTGGGCGGCGGTGCAGCCTCTTCTATGGCCACTGGTGCCAGCTCTGAAGACCTGGACTTCGCTTCTGTACAGCGTGAAAACCCAGAAATGGAGCGTCGCTGTCAGGAAGTGATCGACCAGTGCTGGCAGCTGGGTGACAAAAACCCGATCAGCTTTATCCACGATGTGGGTGCAGGCGGTCTGTCCAACGCTCTGCCTGAACTGGTTAAAGATGGCGAGCGTGGCGGTCAGTTCAACCTGCGCAAGGTACTGAACGATGAGCCAGGCATGAGCCCGCTGGAAATCTGGTGTAACGAATCTCAGGAGCGCTATGTGATGGCGGTTTCTCCAGAGAATCTGGAAGCCTTCGAAGCGATCTGTGCCCGTGAGCGTTGTCCGTTTGCGGTTGTCGGTGAAGCCACCGAAGAGATGCATCTGACCGTACATGATACCGTATTCAGCAATGAGCCGGTTGATCTGCCAATGAGCGTGTTGTTCGGTAAACCGCCTAAGATGCACCGTGAGTTTAACCGCGTGAATCCTGAGCTGCCTGCTCTGGACTTTGCTGAGGTTGAGCTGAAAGAAGCGGCATCCCGTGTACTGCAACTGCCAACGGTTGCGAGCAAATCTTTCCTGATCACCATTGGTGACCGTTCCATTACCGGTATGGTAGCCCGTGATCAGATGGTCGGCCCCTGGCAGGTGCCTGTGGCGGATGTGGCGGTAACCACCACCACTCAGGACTCCCTGACCGGTGAAGCGATGGCGATGGGTGAGCGTACCCCGCTGGCGCTGATCAATCCTGCCGCATCGGGTCGTATGGCGGTTGCTGAAACCATTACCAACCTGGCGGCGGCCAATATCGAAAAAATGGGTGATATCAAGCTGTCGGCTAACTGGATGTCTGCCGCCAGCCACGATGGTCAGAACCAGGCGCTGTACGATACCGTTCATGCCGTTGGTATGGAACTGGCTCCAGAGCTGGGTATCGCCATTCCGGTAGGTAAAGACTCCATGTCCATGCGTACCGTATGGGATGATGAAGGCGAACAGAAGGCGATCACCTCGCCACTGTCTCTGGTGATTACCGGCTTTGCTCCGGTACTGAACTCGGCTAAAACCCTAACCCCTGAACTGCGTACCGATAAAGGTGAAACCGATCTGTTAGCGATCGATCTGGGTCGTGGTCAGAATCGTCTGGGTGGTTCTGCACTGGCCCAGGTTTTCAATCAGGTTGGTAACGAAGCGCCGGATCTGGATGATGCAGAAGATCTGAAAGCGCTGTTTGCGGTCATTCAGGGGCTGAACCAGGACGATAAGCTGCTGGCTTACCATGACCGTTCTGACGGTGGTCTGTTCGCAACCCTGACCGAAATGGCATTTGCCGGTCACACGGGTCTTAACATCAAGCTGGATCTGCTGGCTAACAGCAACGACAACGCGGATATTCTGGCCGCTCTGTTTAACGAAGAGCTGGGTGCTGTAGTTCAGATCCGTCGTGAAGATACTGAAGAAGCGCTGGCACAGTTTGAAGCCGCAGGTCTGGGTGACTGTGTCGCTGTGATCGGTGAACTGAATGATGAAGACTGGATTCGCTTTACCTTTGATGGCGAAGCGGTACTGGAAAATGCCCGTGTTAACTATCAGCGTCTATGGAGCGAAACCAGCTACCGCATTCAGTCCATGCGTGACAATGCCGACTGCGCTCTGGAAGAGTTCGATACCATTCTGGACTCCACCAACCCTGGTCTGCACGCTGAACTGACTTATGATGTTAACGAAGATATCGCTGCAGATCTGATCGCATCCGGTAACCGTCCTAAGGTGGCTATCGTACGTGAGCAGGGTGTCAACGGTCAGATCGAAATGGCAGCCGCCTTTGATCGTGCCGGTTTTGCTGCGGTTGATGTTCACATGAGTGATATCCTGTCAGGCCGTGTGACCCTGGATCAGTTCCGTGGTCTGGTGGCTTGCGGTGGTTTCTCCTACGGTGATGTCCTGGGTGCAGGCGAAGGCTGGGCGAAGAGCATTTTGTTCAACCCGGTTGCTCGTGAGCAGTTCAAAACCTTCTTCCACCGTGAAGATACCTTTGCTCTGGGCGTATGTAACGGTTGTCAGATGCTGTCTAACCTGCACGAACTGATTCCGGGTGCAGAGCACTGGCCACACTTCGTACGTAACCAGTCCGAGCAGTTTGAAGCCCGTGTTTGTATGGTCGAAGTACAGGACAGCCCATCGGTATTCCTGCAGGGTATGGCTGGTTCCCGTATGCCAATCGCTGTGGCACATGGCGAAGGTCATGCTGAGTTTGCCGATCAGGCACACCTGGATAACCTGCTGGGCAGTGGCGCACTGGCTCTGCGCTATGTGGATAACTATGGCAAGGTCACTGAGATGTATCCTGCAAACCCGAATGGTTCTCCGGCGGGCGTAACAGGTGTGACTACCACTGACGGTCGAGTCACCATCATGATGCCACACCCTGAGCGTGTGTACCGTGCTGTGACAAACTCCTGGTCACCAGATGACTGGAGTGATGACGGCGCCTGGATGCGTATGTTCCGCAACGCTCGTGTCTGGGTCGGTTAAGACCATTCAGGACAAACAGCGTTTGAAAAGGCAGCTTCGGCTGCCTTTTTGCTACATGTGGTAAGGACGTAGTTTATATCGTTGCTTCAAGCAATCCTCTAAAGGTTTTACAGAATTATTAGTAACATCTAAGCACCATTTTAGAAACGCTGTTGATATTCTGAGATCATATCCAACATAAATATCTGTGTCATATTTTCCATTCAACCTTTCTGATATAAGCTTAAGTTCTTGGACTTTATTGTCAGGCCAATGTTTCAGGTTTCCATTCGCATGCGCTATACAGTTTCTAAACTTATTCATATCACTGATATTTGATTTAACTTCCTCTTTAAATTTAAAGTTCAGCTTTAACTCATTAGTAATATATTTCTGGTATTTGTTGACGGAGCTTTTTCCCTCAACATCTTTATAGCTTTTTGCTTTGCCTTCTTTTTCTTTTGCATAATTAAGTAGTTGTTCGATGGATGATTCTAAGCAAGTATATGCTGTCACTACCAAAGGCATCTTTACTGCATTAGGCAAGTATCCATCCGCCACCTGATATATATAATTTACTTCGCAAGGATCATCGTAATCTCCATATCGTATAAGCTCTTTTTCTGTGTAGCGTTCAGTCAAAGCTTCAATGCTATGATCAATGCTCTCTATGTAGTCTCTCAGCAGGGTTAAATCCAGCATACCGGGAAAATGTGGATCAATACCAAGACTCTTGAATGATAAGTTATTCACTTAAATATTTCCTTTAACGCGTGACCTTATACGAGTAAGCTGAATACAGCCTAAATAGAATTGTACTCAAACATATCACAAATACCTGATGAGTGGATCGAATATTCTGAATCAGCAAATACTACACTAACCAATATCAGGAATGCTTTAGACCTCGTAGACAAGGATGAATTCTGGAGTAAGATCACATGAACAAATTTGCATGCCAATACAAAATTGTACGTTTTGCTCCTTTTGTTGAAACAGAAGAGTTTGCCAATGTTGGTATTGTACTTTTCTGCCCTGCAAGATCACAATTTGAATTTCGCTTAACTCCGACTCGTTTTGGCAGAGTAACTCAGTTTTTCCACAACATGGATAAGAGTGTTTACAAAACAATCATCAACACTCTGAGCAATGAGTTCAAGCGGACACAGAAGCTACTGGAAAGAAAAGATTCAGAATACGGCAAAACAGTTTTTGCCGAGTTAACACGTATAAAAGGCGGAGTCATTAACTTCTCTGATACCCGAGTCTTACTAACTGAAGATATCAACAAAGAGGTTAAACGCTTGTTCGACTATTTCGTCGGCCGGAGTTTCAACACCAGAGATTACAGAGAAACACAGTTGGAGCAAAGACTCAGGCAAACACTGAAAGAGATGAATCTGGACAAAAAATATAAGAAAGAGTCACTTCAAACTGAACTGGTTCAGGTAAATATGCCATTTGTACATTTAGATCAGGGGAATACAAAAGGGGCTATTAAGCTATTAGCATTTGACCAGAGTACGACAAATCTTGCAGTAAAACATGCAGATCTTTGGTTTAATCAAGCAGAGCATTTGATCAACTCAGGGACGAAACCTGATGATCTTTTATTCACTCTTGATATTGCAAGTGCTGATAACGAACCTCTGATAAATTATCTGAAAAAATTCAGAGACCGCTTAGAAAATATTGGAATATGCACGACAGAATCTGAGGATGAACAAAGCATCATCGATTTCGCTTTAGCTCACTAGGCATCGACTCATAGGTAGCCTGAACCCAAAAGGCTTCAGGCTACACCGATTGATAGAATATTCTCAAACAGATCTAAAAACTCGCATCAGGTAAAGGCACAACCAGCATAGGGATTCGGGAGCGACCGAGTACATTTTTTGCGACACTGCCCAGAAAAGTATGCATTACCCCTTTCTCATGGGTTCCCATCACAATCAGATCAACATCTTTATCCTGTGAAACCCTCAGAATCGCTTCTGCCGGATAGGCCTCAGCAATATGGATTGATTTAATATGAGCCCTGACGTCCTGTTCATCCGGATGACGTTGCCAGAAAGCGTCCTGGCTGGCTTCAAGACGTTGCTGGGCATGCTTAATACGCTCACGCAAAATCTGATAGCGGTTTTTCGAATCCATCAGATAGGTTTCCAGAGTAAAACGGGCATCATCTGACAGCTTTTCCACCAGATGCAGAATATAGACCTCTGCCCCTGTTTGTTTAGCGATATACAGCGCCTGTTCCAGAGCCGCATAAGATCCGGGAGAAAGATCAGTGCTGTACAGTATCTTACGAATTTCCGGCAACATAGATTACATCCTGATAAGTGTACTCCGCCGGATACCGTTTTGTATCCGACAGAGAAAAGACGAAATATTCTGAATTCACAGATGCCGTTAAGCCTCTGCAGGTCTCCGTACCATCCGGCTGAAGGCCTCCGGTCAGTAGCCCAGAAATGAAGGCAAAAACAGCGTTAATTCAGGGAAGAAAGCGATAACAAACACCGCCAGTGCCGACATAAGTGCAAACGGCAGTGCTTTAATGGTTACCTCTTCCAGTGAGACATTGGATATACCTGAAGCCACAAACAGGTTTTCTCCCAACGGCGGTGTTGAAAAACCAATAGACAGACTACACACCATCACAATGCCAAAATGTACCGGATCAATACCTAAGCTGTAGGCTACCGGCAGCAGTACCGGTGTCAGAATCATGATCGCCGCCAGAGTTTCCATAAACATCCCGACAAACAGCAGGAAACCGATGATCAGCCCCCAGATCAGGTAAAGGTTATCGGTCAGACTGAGCATAGACTCTGCCACAATCGCCGGAATCTGATTCTCCACCAGCAAACGACCGAACACCGTGGCTGTAAACAGGATCAGCAATACCCGGCCTGATAACCAGGTGGTTGTTTCCAGCGAGCGGAAAATATCATCCCAGCTCAGCTCTTTGTGGATAAAAACACCGACAAACAGGGTATAGAAGATAGCGACAATCGCTGACTCTGTTGGCGTAAAGAAACCAGAATAGATTCCTCCAAGAATGACCAGAGGCGCCAGAATGGACCAGAAACCATGTTTAAATGCCTGACCAATCTGTTCAAAATCCCAGCCTTCCTCTGTTCCCAGATAGCCAGCTTTCTTACAGCGAATATAGTTCAGTAACAGCAAAGAACAGGACACCACCAGTCCGGGAATCACCCCCGCCACAAAGAGCTTGGTAATAGAAACACTCTGGAACTCCCCGTGCTGTTCAATAGCCTCTGGCGGCACTGCAAGACCGATTGCTGAAATGCCAAAAATCACCATAGGAATTGATGGGGGAATAATAATGCCTAAGCCACCGGACGATGCGGTAATCGCAGAGGCATAACCTTTTTCGTAACCCCGTTTGACCATAGCCGGAATCATCAGCATGCCGACTGCCGCCGTAGTCGCAGGACCAGAACCTGAAATAGCGCCAAAGAACATACAAGCCAGTACAGCCGCCGCCGAAATACCTCCGGTAAAAGGCCCGGCAAAACTTTCAGCCAATGCTACCAGACGCTTAGAGATACCTGCGGCCTCCATTAAAGCTCCGGCCAGAATAAAGGCTGGCAGGGCCATCAACGGGAAAGAACCGACCGATGTAAATGCGATCTGTACCAGTTTAATCGGGTTCTCATCTAAAGCGATAAAAGAGGCCATGGCCGACACGCCCAGCGCCACTGTTACCGGAGCCCCCATCACCAGAAGCACCAGAAAAGAACCAAACAGAATCATCACAATGCCGGACTCATCCATGACGCACCTCCTGTTCTTTTCCGGCCTGATCAGCATCATTCTGATTCATAGCTTTAGTTCCATCGGATGACCCCGTCGATACACCAGGTGGCTCATATTCCAGCATCTCATCCATATCAATATCATCCGGAGCGTGTACAGTTTTGCCCTTAACCAGCTTGTTGTAGTTCACCTGCAGAATTCTGAAAGTCATCAGAGCAAATGCCACAGGCAATATCAGATAGATATATTTCATCGGAATACCCAGCGTCTGGGATTTCCAGAACAGGTTCATACGATTAAATACAAAGTCATAAGCCAGCCAGACAAAATAAGCGTTAAAAGCAACCCAGATCAGATCTGTCACCACTTCCAGAATTGGCGGTAACCAGGCAGGCATCAGCTTGTACTGAAAGGTCACCCGGTTATGTGCAGCCATTTTTGCAGCATAGCTGGCACCGAAGAACACAAACCAGACAAACATATATACCGAGAGTTCTTCACTCCAGGAGAAGGAATAGTCAAATAACTGGCGGGAAATAATCTGGGCAAACAACAGAGTAACAAACCCTGCCAACAGCAAGCGGCAAATATAGCTCTCAATATTGTCTAGAAAATACAGTAGTTTACGGCCCATAATGGAATCTCCGTAATGCTGCCGACACTCGGGTATCGGCAGCAGAAAATCCGGATTTACAGACAAACTGCAAATCCGGTAGCTAAAGCAGACATCGGGATAGGATCTGATCGCTGTCGATCAGACATCACACCATCAGATTTCGTTACGACCCAGTGATTTTAGCAGTGCATTGATTTTGTCTTTACCACCCACACTGTCATAGAACTTAGGCCATACTTCTTTCTGTGCAGCCTCAGCCCAGGCCGCTTCATCATTCAGAGTGTTCAGCTCCATACCATATTTGCTGACCAGCTCTTTTTTGATCTGACCTTCTTTCTCCTGCAGCCAGTCCAGACTGTAAGCAGTTGCTTCCTTACCAGCCTCCAGCATCGCCTGCTGAGTTTTCTTATTCTGGTCCTGGAACACCGCTTCAGAAACAATCAGAGGCTCCAGCAGGAACAGGTAGTGCAGATCTGTGATGTACTGCTGAACTTCGCCGAATTTCATCGAGTAGATAGTGGTATAAGGTGTATCCTGACCATCAACAACACGCTGCTGTAATGCGGTGAAGGTTTCTGTCCAGGCCAGTGGCGTTGGATTAATGCCCCATGATTTATAGGTATCGATCATGATTTCGTTTTTAGGAACACGAATCACCATGCCTTTCAGATCTGATAGCTGAGTCACTGGCTTTTTCGAATTACTCAGTACCCGGAATCCACTGAACGTCCAGCCCAGAATACGAACACCGGCATCACGCAGAGTATTCTCAGTCAGTTCTGTTCCGACAGGACCCTGAACTGTTTTCGCAGCCTGATCCAGGTTTTCAAAGATATAAGGCAGTGACAACATGCCCACCGTCGGGGAGAAAGGGGCCAGGTTATTACTGGCCAGTACGGAGAAATCCAGCGTGCCGATGGAGGCAGCATTCACCGTATCCTGCTCAGAACCCAGCAACCCATTCAGAAACAGCTTTGCCGTATGTTTATTATCGGTTTTCTCCGCTAGCAGCTCTGCAAACTTTTGTCCCATAACCTGCTGAGCAGACCCTTCACCATCACCAACCGACATTTTGAAGTTAGCGGCCATAACACTGGCCGATAACAACATACCCGTTGTTAAGGCCAGCGTTTTTACCATGCCTGATTTAACAGATACCCGGGATTTTTTTACTGTCAGTGCCTGTTTCATTGTTTTGACTCCTGGTCATCACTCTTAATTTATTCAACCGGCTTAGTACCCGAAAAACTTTATTTATAATAAAAGCCACACTATTAAATCATCAGCCTTTACGTTTTATTCGGGCATCTATCAACATTGCTTTATGGTTCTGAATACGCTGATATCAGGAGATAAATCAGTTTTAAAACAACACCTGAAACACGCAATAAATACGCCACCATTCGTCGCAACACTTGATTTGCAGCCGTAATGATTAACTCTGCGCATTCATTAAAACCATGCAGGCATTTCAACAGTTAGGGCCAGTTAAATGCCCTTTTTTGGTCCAGAGAAAAGGAATTAAAGCAGTGCATAAATCAGGTAAAAAAACACAAAAGGCACTACGATAGTGCAATAAAATATTTTTATATGATTATATATAGTGCAAAAAAATTAACACGCACCAAACCAGGGCTTTTATTTTATCTGATAAAAATAATATCCAAAAAAACAAACTCATCAAATAAAACAGAAGCTACTTGCAGCAGCAATACCAGACCAACACAAAGAGTTCAGACATTATTATTTATCAGTCAACAAAAAGAAAACAATAAAAGCATGTAACCATGCATTTTTAAAATATAAATAACATATAAGTGCCTGCACAAAAAAATTCAGCTATTTGTACTCTTTGCTTTTCCTGATAGCATCTATTCTTGTTTTAATCAGTAGAACAGAGTGTTCCAGCGTTTTTGCTCTGTTTTAAACAGGGCCTTTCATTTTTCATGATATTGGGTCTTAAAGAGTCCCTGTTCCTGCCTTAACCTTGCTGTCATTGAATAGATAACAAAACGATATTGCGAGGGCGTTTTATATGCTGACAGATACCCTGCAGGCACTGGCAGATCTGCAACCTCTGAGCCATCAACTGGAAAAGGAGATTGTGTAATGAGTTCGGATAACATTCAGACCAACGAGCTGGGACAACCTATTGGCCAGGCTCTGGATAACTGGCAAGCCTGTGAGCGGCCATCACGTACCGTCATGATGGGACAGTATTGCCGACTAGAACCTGTATCAGAGTTGCATACGGAAGATCTGTTTGCCGCCTTCGGTGAAGATCGTACCGGGTATAACTGGACTTATCTGCCTTATGGGCCGTTTGATCGGGTTGATGAGTTTACTGTCTGGTTACAGGAGATCTGCCGCAGTGATGACCCGCTGTTTTATACCGTAGTTGATAACCGGAGTGATAAAGCGGTCGGACTGGCCAGCTATCTGAGAATTGAACCTGCTACAGGTGTGATTGAAGTCGGTCATATTCATTTTTCTCCTTTAATGCAGGGTACGGTGCTGGCAACGGAAGCTATGTATCTGATGATGAAGCGAGCCTTTGATGAGCTGGGATATCGCCGTTATGAGTGGAAATGTGATGTTCTGAATGCTCCGTCTAAAAAAGCCGCACAGCGTCTGGGCTTTATTTATGAAGGTCTGTTCCGGCAGGCGACGATGTATAAACAGCGTAATCGGGATACGGCCTGGTTTTCTATTCTGGATCAGGAGTGGCCAGCGCTAAAAAGCGCTTTCGATAGCTGGTTAGCGCCAGAAAACTTTGATGATCACGGTAAACAGCTTCAGAAACTGGAGCAGTGTATGGCCAAGGTGCAGGGAGAGTCATCATGACGGTTAAAGTATCCGCTTTGCAGCAACAGGACAGAGAACAGTGGGAAAAGCTGTATCGTGGCTATGCTGATTTTTATCAGATGCCGATGGAGCAACAGACTCTGGATACGGTCTGGAGCTGGATTTTTGATCCGGAAAATCGATTTTATGCTCTGATCGCTAAAGATGAGTGGGGACATGGTGTTGGTCTGATGCATTACCGGGCAATGCCATCTCCTCTGCGTGGTGCTTATGTCGGGTTTCTGGATGATCTGTATATCGACTCTGGGTGTCGGGGAAAAGGTACTGCTGATCTGTTATTTGAACGTCTGAAGCAGGAAGCCCAGGCCCATAACTGGCCGTTTGTTCGCTGGATTACGGCAGAGAATAATTATCGGGCCAGGGCGGTATATGATCGTTTATCTGATAAAACACACTGGTTGACCTATCAGATGAGTTCAGATTAAGGAGCACATGATGACTGAGTCGATCCTTATTCTGGCCGGGATGGCCATCCTGCTGATCGGCTCTCCCGGGCCTGCTGCAATGGCGCTGGCAGCAACCGGATCAGGCCATGGGTTTAAGCAGGGATTACCGTTAATGTCTGGGCTGGTCGCTGGTGTTCTGCTAACCGGATTGCTGACCAGTATCGGCATGCTGACTCTGCTTAATCAGTGGCCTGAGCTTAAACTGGTGATGCAGATTATCGGCACTGGTTTTATTCTGGTCATGGCGGTACGCATGTTGCGCCAGCCTCTGTCTGAGGATTCATTAGCGGTTCGTCCGGATTTTGGTTTTCGTTCCGGGGTCGTGATGAATATTCTGAGTCCTAAAGCCTATGCGGTTTTTATGCTGCTGATCACTGAGTTTATGCCCCCGGTTGATCATCAGTGGCAGGGCATTGTTCTGCTGGAATCTGTCGCTCTTGTCGCAACTCTGATCGTTACATCCGGCTGGTTATTGTTTGGCCGATTACTAGGTCAGCTGATCCAGACCCGGTCAGCCCGGCAAAAAATGAGAGCTGTTTTTGCCAGTCTGATGATTCTGTTTGTGATGCCATTATTAGTAACCATGCCGGGTTAAGGAGCAGGGTTTAGGAGAGCGTGGGTTTAGGAACGTGGGTTAACGTATATGAGCTAACAAGCGTGGTTTACAGGTGTGGGCTTGGATGAGGTTGCAGCAGATAGGGTTGAATATGAGCTGAATAAGGTCAGCTCACACCGTTCAGCTTCTGCGTTGATCCACACACACCGCCATCGCTTTTGCCTGTGATGAATCTTCCTGACCCAGCCCGTCGACAACCCCTTGACGGTCGTTATCCGTTTTATTCTGGCTGGCTTTCCAGCTGCCCTGTAATGAGGTAATTTCGATTTCAACACCCATAATGCCCCGAGTCATTCGCTCGATATACTCTGCCGGGGCATCAGATACCTTCCAGGGCATTGATCGGCCAGATTCATGCTGGTCTGTCAGATCATTCAGATGATTTAACAGCCAGTCTGCCTCGTCACGCAGCGTCAGTTTCCCCTGGGCATGGACCATGATGTAGTTCCAGGTCGGTACCACTTTTTCGTGTTCCTGTTTGGAGGGATACCAGGACGGAGATACATAGTGATGTGGCCCCTGAAAAATCACCAGTACATCAGCATTGTCTGTTAGCATTTTACGCATAGGGTTGGCCCGGTTGATATGGCCCTGTAACCGACCGTATTCAGATAATTCCGGGTGCAGTACCAGGGGTAGATGATCTGCAACGATCTCACCTTCCTGTAGGGATATAACACTGGCAAATGGATGATGGCGTATCAGATCCTGCATCACTTCGATGCGGTTTTCCCGAAAACAAGCCGGTAAAAACATAGGGTGCCTCCTCTGTAACATAATCAGGTATGAGGCAAGTCTGTCAGTCAATTGGTATTCTTATAAGATCCAATTCTGTTAAAAATAAACATACCAATATAGCTGGCCAGTATGTCTGAAACACCTCCGTTACTCTTTTCTGTTAATCGGGAAGACACGCGCCCGATGTTTGAACAGCTCTGTGACACCATTCGTCATTCTGTGCACCGTGGTGTGTTAACACAGAATATGACGTTACCTGCGACACGTACCCTGGCGCAGGAGCTGGCAATATCACGTTCAACGGTAGTCACCGCGTATGAACAGCTGGTGGCTGAAGGCTATCTGGAAGGCAAGCCCGGTGCAGGCTATGTGGTGTGTGCTATGGGGGATACGGAGTTACCTGTAGCATCATCAGAAAGAAAACGTTCTGTTGCTGGCAGTAAAGATGTTTCGTCGACAGCTCATAAAGAAGGACTGCTTAAACCCAGTCTGCCGGATATGCGTTTATTTCCTCATCGGCTATGGGCCAGAACCGTCGCCAGAGTCTGCCGGACACATCCGGAGTCGATGTTAATCGGGAGTGATTCATTTGGTTATCCTGAACTGCGACGGGCCATTGTCGATCATGTGCGGGAATGGCGCGGACTGGAGGTGTCTCCCCATCAGGTGATTGTGACTGCCGGGGCTACGGATGCTCTGAATATCTGTTTTCGTACTCTGCTGAAGCCAGGCCAGAGTGTTGGCCTGGAAGATCCGGGTTATCGGCCTATTCTGCGTCAGGTGACGGGGCTGGGGCTTAAGCCGGTATTTATGGATGTGGATAAAGAGGGTGCTCAACTGCCGGATATTGGTTCGCCAGTGGATCAGGATCTGGCTATTAATCCGCAGGTTGAATCAGATCAGCAGCTTCCGGCTATTGTGGTGCTGACACCTTCTCATCAGTATCCACTGGGCAATACTATGTCGCCTCAGCGACGCTGGGAATATATTCACTGGGCCCATCAGCATGGCAGCTGGATCATTGAGGATGACTATGACAGTGAATTCCGCTATGCCGGTCGTCCCATTCCTGCCATGGCTGGCCTGGACCAGATGAATCGCATTCTGTACACCGGCAGCTTTGCCAAAATTTTCTCTAATACCCTGCGTCTGGGCTATCTGATTGTGCCGGACAGCCTGACGGAATCGATGCGTCAGACTATGGCTGATTTTGGCCTGAAAGCCAGTTTAATGCCGCAACCGGCACTGGCTGAGTTTATTCATTCCGGGGACTTTTATCGTCATCTCAGACGGGTGCGCAAAACCTACAGTGAGCGCAATAAATATCTGGTGCAGCAACTGAACCAGAGGTTCAGCGATTCAGGTCAGGTACAGGATTACAGTGCTGGTATGAAGCTGGTGTTTCATCTGAAACAACCGTTTACAGACACCGATATTGTCATACGGGCTAATCAGGCCGGACTGGCACTGGGGGCTTTATCAGAATCCTGTCAGCGCAGAGTAGATGGCAATGGCCTGATTATGGGGTTTGCCGGATATAACACCGAGGAGATCCGGCAGGCACTGGATATCCTGTATGAGGTTATCAGTGCCTGTCAGACTGGCAGAGAATTTTACAGAGAGTAATGCTGCAGGATGTGTCGTCATAATATCCTGTCTCTGATTGGAAAATGATTAAGCCGGTTAAACCTGTGCCGGATCCGGTTTGCAAACCGGACCAGAGTAATCGTTGGGTTGCCAGTAAAACATATGATTCTACATATATATTGATGCATATATATGAAAAACATATATTTAAAACCGATACTTACTACCTGCATCTGAATGGCACGTTCTTGTCAGATGGATAAGCAGCATTGTTCCCAGGCATGTAAATTACAGGAGAGCTTCACTGGTACTATCTGGTGCCAGTTGCTGGTACTAGCGTTCTCTGGCTGTGCTCTATAGTCTGAGCAGACTATAACAATAACGTCTGAGTTTTGTCCTGTGCTGGCGATGACAAACGACGGAGACACAGCATGTTGAACCACCTCTTCCATCTTTCCCCGGACAGCGATTCCAGTCTGCAGCAGCAGATTCGGGAACAGATCAGTAAAGCCATTATTGATGGCCATATTCCGCCGGATATTCCGTTGCCTTCAACCCGTAAGCTGGCTGAAATGCTGGGGGTTTCCCGTAATACCGTTATTCTGGCTTATGAACATCTGACCTATGATGGTTATCTGGTTTCCAGGGAGAGGGCCGGGTTTTATGTCAATGACGAGATCCTGAAAAGCTCTGTTAAAGGACAGGATGAAGCCCCGGTCAGAATTACCGGTGGCAGTCGGCCCGACTGGGATCAGTGCCTGAAGATGCGGCCCAGTGAACGTCGTCTGAATAAGGTGAATCGCTGGCAGGATTATCCCTATCCTTTTATTTACGGGCAGCTGGACCCTAAGCTGTTTCCGGTCAATCACTGGCGTGAATGCTGTAAAGAATCGGTGTCGGTGCAGGCGATTGGTGAGTGGTCAGGAGATCGTTATGACGATGATGATGCGCTGTTGATTGAGCAGATTCACTCCCGGTTGTTACCAAGACGCGGTGTCTGGGCTGACCCGGATGAGATTCTGATCACGGTGGGGGCTCAGCATGCGCTCTATATGATACTGAGGGTGCTGCTGAATAAAGACACCTGTTTCGGGCTGGAAGATCCGGGCTATCCGGATCTGACTCATATGGCGGAGTGTACCGATACCCGGGTGAAAAGTCTGGCCATTGATAATAATGGTCTGATTATGGGGGATCAGCTCAGTGACTGTGATCTGATTTTTACCACTCCGAGTCATCAATTTCCCACTACGGTAACGATGCCGATGGCCCGGCGTAAGGCTTTATTAGAGCAGGCATCCCGGGATAATTTTCTGATTATCGAAGACGATTATGAATGTGAAACCACTTTTGCAACCAACCCGACACCGGCTCTTAAAAGTCTGGATGATAATGACCGGGTGATTTATATCGGCAGTCTGTCTAAAACCTTATCGCCCGGATTGCGTATGGGATATATGGTTGGCCCTAAAGAGCTGATTCGCGAGATCCGGGAGTTCCGCCGTATGATGCTGCGCCATCCTCCTATGAATAATCAGCGTGCGGTCGGGCTGTTTTTATCCCGTGGCTATCATGATTCGCTGGTGCGCAGTCTGGTGCAGGTGTATGAAGAGCGCTGGAAAGCTGTAGGAGATGCTCTGCAGCAGTGTCTGCCGGAATCAGCCCGGCCTCCGGTATTTGGTGGCTCAGCTTATTGGGTGAAAGGACCGGATAATCTGGATGCCCGGGAACTGAAACTGATGGCCCGTGAACGAGGCGTTGTCATTGAATCCGGGGATATCTATTTTCAGCGTACTGACCCGCCGTTAAACTTTTTCCGTCTGGGCTATTCCTCCATTACAACAGAACGCATTCTGCCAGGTATTGATCGACTGACCGGGATAATTAATCAACTGACCTGATACGACCTCTTTGCTGCACTTTTATCGTGCTGTTCTCCTGCAGTAGAGCCAGCAAAAGAGCCTCTCTGCACCAGAATGGTTCTGGTTTTATGCACTTTTTTACACCGTAAATCCCCTCTGATCTGCTGGAACCACAACTCTGGTTCCGGTTGGTTCTACTGGACCGGCCATCGCAAAATCTATATTGAAAACACCAGCAGGGATTCGGACACCCTCCTCAGAACTCCCCTGGCTCTGGCCTGCTAACGACAGGATTTGTTTCGGAGTGATAGCTGCACAATGCCGCACTGTCATCCGGGACCGGCAAGACAACAATAACAAATATCAGAGGTCGCTATGACAACGAAAACCTTCTTGAAATCGATACTTTCCACCTGTGTTCTCTCCGCCGCTCTGGCACTGCCTGTTGCGCAGCATGCTCAGGCTGAAGAGGAACTGATGCTGGGGCATGCTTACCCTTCCGATCATATCTTCCATATGACATCTACCACCTTTATGGATGAGCTGAAGAAAAAAGGCGCAGATATCAGCGTGAACTATCAGCCAGGTGGTGCGCTGGGTGACTGGGCGTCGATCTTTGAACAGAGCATGGAAGGCGTAGTGCCGATGACCATGAGTTTCGGTGCCTCAGAATACGATCCGCGTCTGGATCTGTCCTGGCTGAGCTACGTGGTGGATGACTGGAAAGAAGCCCGCGAAGTGTATGGTCCGAATGGCAAGATGACCGAGATCTACAATGAGATTCTGGGTGATCTGGATCTGGAAGTGCTGGGTATTATCCCGACCGGCTTTGGCTCTATTGCCACTCGTAAAGGGGTAGAAGATGTTCCCACAAACTTCCCGGCTGATGGTAAAGGAATCAAGATTCGTGTACCGCCTATTCCGATCGGTATCGAGCGCTTCAAGAGCTTTGGTTTCACTCCGGTTCCTCTGCCATTCTCTGAGCTGTATACCGCGCTTCAGTTAGGCACTATTGATGCCCGTGCCACAGCGCCTTCTGTTGAAATCTGGCAGATGCGTGATGTGATCGAAAGCTACATCCTGACTAAGGATTACTTTGAGCACGCGTTCTGGGTGGTAAATAAGTCCTGGCTGGAAGATCTGCCGACAGACGATCGCAAAAAGCTGCTGGCAGCGGCTGACACAACAATGGCTAAAGTCTGGGATGAAGCTCAGTCCATTGATGAAGGCTTCCTGAAGAAAGTACGTGAAGCCGGTGTGAAAGTTGTTGAACTGAGTCCTGAAGATATGGCGAAAGCGAAGAAAACGCTGTACGCCGAAGAGTGGCCTTTCATGGAGAAAACGGTCGGACCGGAGATCATGGGCATGATGCGCAAGATCGCAGGTATCAACTGATCCATAACGCTATCGTCTGAACCCTTCTTGTATCCCCTGCTGTGACATCGGTTGATTACGGAGCAGCCTCTGGCGCAGCCGGGGATACTTCCCGGAAAGTGTTAATCAGGATCAGTACCATGTCTGATGAAAAACGTTCCCCTGCACATTCGGTGGGCGACGCCAGGATCTACGATTATGATCCTGAACTCAGCTCACACCCTGCACCTCCTCACCTGCATGCTGTGCCAGATCAGGCTGAAAGCCCGATAGACAGCTATCTGATGCGCTTTGAACAGCTGCTGAATAAAACTTTTCGCGCAATGATGATGCTGATCTGCCTGTCACTGACCGGTCTCATGTTTGCCCAGGTGATCATGCGCTATGTCCTGGAGTCACCTTTTACCGGCATCGAAGAGATGTCCATTCTGCTGGCGGTCTGGGTCTATTTTCTGGGTATGGGTTATGCCACCCGTGAACGGGAGCATATCCACGGTGGCATTGTCAGCCTGGTGGTAAAAGATCCACAGAAAATCGCTTTTATTCGCTTTGTCGGTTCACTGATCTGCATGATGGCGGCCTGTGTATTCGGTTATTTCGCCTATAAATATGCACTGAAAGAGATCACCCGAGGGCGTGTCAGTACCAATATGCGCTGGCCTCGTGGTTTGTGGAGCGCCAGCATGATTGTCGGTTTTGCCATGATGGTGGGCTACTTTCTGCTGGAGACCATCAGTGAATACCGTGGCCTGATCAGAATGAGACTGTCTTTTAAAAGAGCACAGCAGAGTGAACAGACATCTGCGGTATCAACTTCACCGACACCTGATTCAGTTATGCAGAATGAGAGCTTGTTCTCTCAGGTTAATGCCAGTGAAAGCGGTGATGAATCAGCCAGAACAAAATCTGAACGTCAGCCTGACAGTCAGGAGATTTAACGATGACTCTGTTTTTAATTTCTATGCTGGTGGTCGTCATCCTGATTCTGGTGGAGATCCCGGTGGCCTTTGCTTTTGGTATTGGCGCTGTGATGTTTGCCTATACCACAGGCAATAATATTTCTTTTCTGATTCCCCACGGTTTTAAAACCGCCAGTGGTTTTGCCCTGTTGGCGCTGCCACTGTTTATTTTTGCCGGTTTGTTGATGGCAGAAGGCGGTATCTCGGAGCGGTTGCTGAACTTTGTTAACTCGATTGTCGGGCGAATCAAAGGTGGCCTGGGTGCTGTAACCGTACTGACATGTGCCCTGTTTGGTGCGATTTCAGGCAGCTCTTCTGCAGCAATTGCAGCGGTTGGTCAGATCATGATTCCTCGTATGATCCGGGAAGGTTATCCTGAGGGCCACGCTACCGCGCTGGTGGCCTGTTCATCAGTACTGGCGCTGCTGATTCCGCCCAGTATCCCTATGATCGTGTTTTCCATCACCGGTGGTCTGTCTGTGGGAGCAGCCTTTCTGTCGACCATTATTCCGGGCATTCTGCTGACCATTATCTACTGTGTACTCAATATGTGGTTCCTGCGTAATGATACCCGGATCAAAGTGGATAAACCTCTGCCATTTAAACAGGCGGCAAAAGGTGTGGTCGACAGTGGTTACCATGCCGCATTTGCCTTGTTGATGCCGCTGATTATTCTGGGAGCGATCTACAGCGGTATCGCCACCCCGACGGAAGCGGCAGCTATTGCGGTGATCTATGCCATCCCGGTGGGTATGTTTATCTACAAGGGGATGTCTCTGAGAAGCCTGGGGTCCGTGACGGTGCGTGCCGTAACCATGACCGGTTCTATTATGGCGGTACTCTTTTTTCTGTTTATCATGAGTCGCGCCATGATTCTGGAGCAGGTGCCCCGTGATCTGGCCACGGCACTGCTGCAGATTTCAGAGAACAAATACGTTCTGCTGCTGTTAATTAACCTGCTGCTGCTGTTAATTGGCATGATTGTGGATGATATTTCAGGCAGTGTACTGGCTGCGATTATCTTCCTCCCGATCATTAATGAGCTGGGTATTGATCCGATTCATTTTGCGGCGGTTGTCGGGGTAAACCTGGGGCTGGGTAATGTCTCGCCTCCTTGCGCGCCGATGCTCTATATGGCCGGTGGAGTCAGTAAACTGTCGCTGGATCGCTATATCACACCGACCCTGAAGTTCCTGTGTTTTGGCCACCTGCCGATGGTGTTCCTGGTGACTTTTGTACCAGAACTATCGCTGTTCCTGCCGAAACTGCTGATGGGATATTAATCCGACAGAACGTTCATATTTTATAGGGGCTGTTTTATATGTTTTTTATCGTTTTTTTATAGGAGCTGTTTGTTTTCAGATTCTGGTTTGTCGGGGTTCTGTAAGGGAACTCCATAAGGATTGCCCGGACTGGTAGCGGAAAATCCGGTCCGGGCGTTATGTCCCGCAAGCTATTGCCACCGCTGCAGTGGTATTTTCCCCTTCTCAGGAAGCCTTTTCTTTCCGGTATTCTTACTTCATTGATTATGTGAATAAAAATAATTAGTTAAATAAATATTTAACTGAATGCAAGGCATTTCAAATTTATCCAAACCATTGCCTCTCACAGAATAGCCTGAGCCTCAGCAGACGCGAGATTCAATACCTCCTGGGGCATACGAGCAGGCCATAACAAAAACACAGAGGTCATCATGATAATTAGAAATACCTTCAAATCTGTCCTGTCTGCCTGTGCAATCACAGCAGCACTGACACTCCCTGCCGCTAACGTGGCGCACGCTGGCGATGATTTTATGCTGGCACATGCTTACCCTTCTGATCATATCTTTCACCTGACATCTGAAACCTTTATGTCCCAGATGAAGAAGAAAGGCTCTGATCTGGAGGTTGATTACCATCCGGGTGGAGATCTGGGTGACTGGGCTTCTATCTTTGAGCAGAGTATGGAAGGCGTTGTGCCTATGTCTCTGACGTTTGCCGCCTCTGAGTTTGACCCACGACTGGATCTGTCCTGGCTGGGTTACGTGGTGGATAACTGGGATGATGCCCGTAAAGTGTATGGCCCGGGCGGTAAAATGTCCGGCGTTTACAACGAAATCATGGCGGATCTGGACCTGGTGGTACTGGGGACTATTCCGACCGGTTTTGGTTCAGTGGCTATCCGCAAAGACGTAGGCAAAGTGCCGGTTAATTTCCCTGAAGATACTAAAGGCATCAAGATGCGTGTGCCACCGGTGCCAATCGGTATTGAGCGCTTCAAGAACTGGGGTTTCACTGCGGTGCCTATGCCGTTCTCTGAACTGTACACTGCGTTGCAGCTGGGTACGGTAGACGGTCGTGCATTTGGTCCATCCGTTGAGATCTGGCAGATGCGTGACGTACTGTCTGCTTACATTCTAACCCGTGACTACTTTGAACATGCGTTCTGGGTGGTTAACAAGTCCTGGCTGGAAGATCTGCCAGCAGATGAGCGTGAGAAACTGCTGGCTGCAGCTGATGAAACTCTGAATCAGATCTGGGATAAAGCCCAGGCGGTAGACGAAGGCTTCCTGAAACAGGTACGTGATGCCGGTATCCAGGTGGTTGAGCTGAAGCCAGAGCAACTGGCAAAAGCCAAACAGCTGCTGTACACCAACGAATGGCCGTTTATGGAAGAGATCGTTGGGCCTGAGATCATGGGCATGATGCGCGAAATCGCTGGCATCAACTGATCCGTTATTGCTTCGATTATTCCCGGTATCCGGCTGCTTCAGGTTCACCTCTTAAGTCTCTGCGCTGCAGAGCTTAACTCGCCAGAATCTGAAATGGCCGGGTGCTTCCCGGAACTTTCTGATCAGGATCAGCCACGATGTCCAATGAAAAAAACACCTCTGCTTCCTCTGTGGGTGAGACCCGGATCTATGATTACGATCCAGATCTCAGCTCACATCCTGTATCTCCCCATTTACATGCAATACCAAACCAGGCGGAAAGCCGGGTTGATAGCTACCTGATACGTTTTGAACAGGTGCTGAACAAACTTTTCCGCACAATGATGTTACTGACCTGTCTGGGACTGGCCGGACTGATGTTCACTCAGGTGATTATGCGTTATGTGCTGGAATCACCTTTTACCGGCATTGAAGAAGTCTCCATTCTGCTGGCAGTCTGGGTCTATTTTCTGGGTATGGGCTATGCCACCCGCGAACGGGAGCATATCCATGGCGGTATTGTTAGTCTGATGGTGAAAGATCCACAGAAAATCGCCTTTATCCGCTTTGTCGGTTCGCTGATCTGTATGATCGCGGCCTGTGTTTTTGGCTATTTCGCCTATAAATACGCCTTGAAAGAGATCACCCGAGGGCGTGTCAGTACCAATATGCGCTGGCCTCGTGGTTTGTGGAGCGCCAGCATGATTGTCGGTTTTGCCATGATGGTGGGCTACTTTCTGCTGGAAACCATTAATGAATACCGGGGGCTGGTTAAAAACGCCCGTTTACGTCGCCAGCAACAAAGTGAGACATCTGCCACACCGGCAGCCAGTCAGACTGCCTCGCTGACGAAGCAACCAGAAAGCCCGGAGGTCTGATCCATGACGCTGTTTTTACTTTCCATGCTGGTGGTCGTCATCCTGATTCTGGTGGAGATCCCGGTGGCCTTTGCTTTTGGTATTGGCGCTGTGATGTTTGCCTATACCACAGGCAATAATATTTCTTTTCTGATACCCCACGGTTTTAAAACCGCCAGTGGTTTTGCCCTGCTGGCGCTGCCACTGTTTATTTTTGCCGGTTTGCTGATGGCAGAAGGCGGCATCTCGGAACGGTTGCTGAACTTTGTTAACTCGATTGTCGGGCGCATCAAAGGCGGTCTGGGGGCTGTAACCGTACTGACCTGTGCCCTGTTCGGTGCGATTTCAGGCAGCTCTTCTGCAGCAATTGCAGCGGTTGGTCAGATCATGATTCCTCGTATGATCCGGGAAGGTTATCCTGAGGGCCACGCTACCGCGCTGGTGGCCTGTTCATCAGTACTGGCGCTGCTGATTCCGCCCAGTATCCCTATGATCGTGTTTTCCATCACCGGTGGTCTGTCTGTGGGCGCAGCCTTTCTGTCGACCATTATTCCGGGCATTCTGCTGACCATTATCTACTGTGTACTCAATATGTGGTTCCTGCGTAATGATACCCGGATCAAAGTGGATAAACCTCTGCCATTTAAACAGGCGGCAAAAGGTGTGGTCGACAGTGGTTACCATGCCGCATTTGCCTTGTTGATGCCGCTGATTATTCTGGGAGCGATCTACAGCGGTATCGCCACCCCGACGGAAGCGGCGGCTATTGCAGTGATCTATGCCATCCCGGTGGGGATGTTTATCTATAAAGGGATGTCTCTGAGAAGCCTGGGGTCTGTGACCGTTCGTGCTGTAACCATGACCGGTTCTATCATGGCGGTACTCTTTTTCCTGTTTATCATGAGTCGCGCCATGATTCTGGAGCAGGTGCCTCGTGATCTGGCAACGGCACTGCTGCAGATCTCAGAGAACAAATATGTTCTGCTGCTGTTGATTAACCTGCTACTGCTGTTAATCGGCATGATTGTGGATGATATTTCAGGCAGTGTGCTGGCAGCGATTATCTTCCTGCCGATCATTAATGAGCTGGGTATTGATCCGATTCACTTTGCGGCGGTTGTCGGGGTGAACCTGGGGCTGGGTAATGTTTCACCGCCTTGTGCGCCCATGCTCTATATGGCCGGCGGGGTCAGTAAGCTATCGCTGGATCGCTATATCACACCGACCCTGAAGTTCCTGTGTTTTGGCCATCTGCCGATGGTGTTCCTGGTGACTTTTGTACCAGAGCTATCGCTATTCCTGCCAAAACTGCTGATGGGATATTAAACGACAATAAATATGATCTGTTGATGATCAGAACATGACCTGAACCCGGATTGACGGGTTCAGGTCTGCCTATTCCTGCATTAACGATACTTTCCGATTACTTTCTTGCCCTGATAACAGAGGGCGTTTTACCTGGAACTACAGATCTGAACACTGTGGGTCTACGGTCATTGTCTGCTGCGAATTTATATTGAGGTCATTAATCAATAAGCGTGAATCTCTGTGGCACTGCATGCCGGAGGTTCCCTGATCAACCTGCGATACAGGAACGAATAAATGACCTCTTACATCAAAATAAAAAACCATATCAATGGTCAGTGGCTGGACGAAACCAATGGCCAGTATGAGCCGCTGAAGAACCCGTCCACCGGTGCTGTAATTGGCGAAGTCCCTCTGTCTTCTGTTGAAACCTCCCGTGCCGCTGTTGCGGCAGCCGCAGACGCTTTTCCTGCCTGGAGTGCCACGCCTCTGCCAAAACGTATGGACTACATCTTTAAGATGCAGCAGGCGATGAAAGACAACCTGGAGATGCTGGCAGAATCTATTGCAGTTGATCAGGCTAAACATATCGCTGAGGCTCGTGGTGAAGTCGGCCGTGTGATAGAAATTCTGCAGATGGCGTGTACGATTCCAGCACTGATTCAAGGTGAGACAGTTCAGGGTATCGCCAACAATATCAATGGCCGTCTGATCAAAGCACCACTGGGTGTATTCTGTGGTGTGGCACCATTTAATTTCCCGGCACTGGTATTCGGTTGGTTTATCCCATTTGCCATCGGCACCGGCAACACCTTCGTGTACAAGCCTTCGACCGAATCACCACTGTTTATGCAGAAGATGATGCAACTGCTGGTGGATATCGGTCTGCCTGATGGCGTGGTAAACATCGTTCATGGTGACCGCGAAGCGGTTGAAGCCTGGTACGACGATGACAACGTCGCCGGTGTATGTCTGGTGGGTTCGACACCAACCGCCAAGGCTATTGCCGAAGGCTGTGGTCGTCATGGTAAGAAGACCATGCTGCTGGGTGGTGCGAAAAACTTCGCCGCAGTCATGGAAGATGCGCCGATGGATCTGATGATCGAGAACATCCTGATGTCCGGTTACGGCTCTGCCGGTCAGCGTTGTCTGGCGATCTCAAATATTGCTGTTGTACCAGAGATCTATGACGAGTTTATCGAGCGTCTGCTAGAAGCTTCCAGGACTGTTAAAGTGGGTGATGCGATGGACCCGGATGCCTTTATGGGCCCCGTCATCTCCGCGAAAGCAAAAGCCCGTGTGGAAAACTATATCGAAATCGGTCAGAAAGAGGGAGCAACTCTGCTGCTGGATGGTCGTAACCCCGATGTGGCTGATGCCAACAAAGACGGCTATTTTGTTGGCCCAACCATCTTTACCGATGTGACGCCATGTATGCAGATCGCTCGTGAAGAGATCTTCGGCCCTGTACTGAGTATTATGAAAGTGGGCTGTATCAATGGTGCTCTGCGCGCGATCAAGAATCATGAGATGGGTAATGGTGCAGTGATCTTTACTCAGAACAGTTTCTATACCGAGAAATTTATCAACGAAGCGGATGTGGGCATGGTTGGTGTTAACGTCGGTATCTGTGCACCACACCCTTACCTGCCATTTGGTGGTATCAAGGGTTCTCTGGTCGGCAACAACAAGGTTCAGGGTAAAGATGCGGTCGACTTTTTTACTCAGAACAAGGTGGCAACGGTACGTGTGGTTGATCCTAAAGCAGGTCAGCAAGCACCTGCTGCAGCGGGCGATTCTAACGTGCGTAGCTGTGTGGCCAGCTAACTGTTTTAACCCACAGAGTTAATCGACTCTGCGAGTGAAACAGTAAGTGGCAAGTAGAAAAGGAAAGCCGTAGGCGATGCGCCCGCTTACGGCTTGAAGAGTGATCGCTTATCAACTTGCCAATAACTTCATACCGATCAACAGCATCGCCCCACCTAATACCCTATCGATCCTGTGGCTCATCTGTTTAAAACGTTTATTGATCACCGGTGTGGATAACAGAACAATCACCAGGGTAAACCAGCCGGAATGTATCGCTAAAATACAGCCTGCGTAGATCATCAGATGCTCAACCGGCATATCCGGTGACAGTACCAGTGTAAAAAGGGTCACAAAATACACCGGGGCTTTGGGGTTCAGCAGATCACAGATAAAACCCGCGCGGAAAATCTGCCAGTAAGAGTCTGTAAAAGGCACCCTGTCATGCTCGTCTGAGACCTGAGCGGGCTGCGCTCGTAACCCCTTAACCCCCAGATAGATCAGATAACCGCCTCCCATAAGCTGGATCGCCAACAACGCCTGCGCCGAACTGGCTAATACCGCTGCCAGCCCCAGTGCGGAATAGAGGATATGAATACTCAACCCGGATAAGGTGCCCGCCATAGAAACAAAACCGGCTTTTCTCCCTTTAGTCAGCGCCTCTTTAGAGATCAGCATAAAATCAGGTCCTGGGGACACCGTGGCAATAAAGTGAATAATGATCAACGTCAGCACACTGCCCAGCAATGGACTATTAATCAGCAAATCGGCCATCTTTTTCTCCTATCTATCTGTATTGAGCAGGTATATGCAATCACCGTCTCAGTACCTGTGAAGAACAAGTGACATCTGGCAGCGACAGAAAAAGTCTATCGGGATTGCCAGGAATAACCTTGCTATCTACACTCGATATCACACCCTGTCTAAAAGAATCCCCTACTAATGATCAAGAAACAGAAAGATTTATCTCACGATGAGCTGGATAGCACGGATTTGCAGATTTTGCGTAAGTTGCAGTCCGATGCACGTATCAGCAACAGTGCGCTATCCGAACAGGTTAATCTCAGTGAAACACCCTGCTGGCGACGCTGGAAACGCCTGGAAGAAAACGGCTATATCGAACAGTACCGTACGGTGCTGAATCGCAGAAAAATGGGCTATGACATCGTGGTCTTTACCCAGGTCTCTTTTGCCAGTCATGAGGTCGAGCTGACCAATCGTTTTGAAGAGTTAATCAGTGGCTTTGAATGGGTGCAGATGTGTCACTGTATCACTGGAAATGTAGATTACTTACTGCAACTGGTTGCGCGGGATATGGATGAGTTTTCAGAGCGTATAACCCTGATACGCCGTATTCCTGGGGTGACGGCAGTGCAATCTCATATTTCGGTGAAAGAGGTCAAACGGGATTCAGACCTGCCAGTCGAGCCTGTACCTTAAAAAATATGCTTTAAAGATCAAATAGCCCAAATATCAGGATAGCAAAGACAAAAAAGGCGGAGCTAAATAGCCCCGCCTCTTAAAAAGCATAAAAGTAATCGTATCAATTACTTCGCTTTTTTCAGCATCTTCTGCAGCTTTTTCAGCTTGTCAGAGTGCTTAGCAATTTTAGCCTGACGTGCTTTGATTGCTTTTTTCAGATCTTTTGCGTTAGCTTTCTTAGCCATGAGATGTATCTCCGTGCTTTTGAGTGTTAGTTTTCTATCCATTCATGGAAGGCAACCAGCGTTTAGTCCGCTGGATCATCCTGTTCATGCTCTTCAAGAAAACTACGAATAAATCTTCTAACCTCCCGTGCTGCACTGGTATCCAGTTCATCGCACAGGCTGACAAATCGGTCTCTTTCTTCACCGTTGATTCGAATAATCAACTGGCTATCTTTTTTTCCGGCTTTCTTAACCGTTCTACTCTTATCCATGCATGCATCCTCAAAACCGGTAAATCAAGAAGAAAACGTACATGCATATCAAACGCTGTCACCAGATATTTGCTCGACACCAACAAGATAGCCAAAGATATCTATTTATTATCGAATTGATATCTATTAGATAGCAAATGTATATACACAAACAGGTTATACCGATGACTAAAGACTGTCAAACGCCCACTAGCTGATTTTCATTAAATTTTAATGACAAGAAAAAAACTGTGACTAAAAACCAACTAAACGATGAAGGATAGAAAACGGATAAAAGCGGCAGTCTAAAGGACAAAAAAACAGGGCCAGAGACCCTGCTGAGTAGTTCGAGCTATAAGCTGAAATTAGCCACATTCAGCTCACTAGCGGGCGATAAACAACCAGACCATCACCAGCAGTGCCAGGAACAGGGTTTCTGAAACCAGCAGCATCACCGGCTTCCACCCCATAGTTGAGAGCTCTTTAAAAGAGGCCTTCATACCCAGACCGACCATCGCCACAATCAGACACCAACGGGACAGCTCAGTCATCGATTCCAGAATAGGGGCTGGCACCACACCGGTACTGTTGATAGCGACGATAACGATAAAAGCCACCAGAAACATCGGGAGTGGCAGGCTGGAGTTACCAGCCTGAGCCTGGCCCTGACGGGTAAACAGCAGGGTAATGACCACGACAACAGGAACCAGGCAGGCCACACGCAGCAGCTTAGTAAAAGTGGCCACATCGCCGACATCGTCAGAGATCATATAGCCTGCACCGACCACCTGAGCCACATCATGAATAGTGGCACCCAGGAAGATACCGCTTTCAGCTTCATTCAGCCCGACGCCGGTCACGATTAATGGATACAGGATCATGGCCACGGTACTCAGGGCGGTCACTCCGATGACGGTAAAAATCAGGTTGCATTCAGAGTCTTTATCTTCCGGCAGGACGGCGGAAACGGCCAGAGCTGCTGATGCTCCACAGATGCCTACCGAGGCACCAGACAATACACTCTGAGAGCGGCTGAGCCCCAGCCAGCGGCCACAGAAAACACCGAACATAATGGTGGCGGGCACACCGACCAGTACGATGGCAATAGGTGTGATGCCCAGCCCGAGTAGCTGTTCAAAGGTGATGCGGGCACCCAGTAAGGCGATACCGATCCGCAGCACGGATTTGGCAGAGAACTGGATACCGGCGACGCAGCGCCCTTCCTGAGACAGATAGTTCAGCGCCATGCCCATCAGCAGCGCATAGAGAATAGTCGGGCCGCCATAATGGTCAGAGACGAAGGTTGCAGCCATACCTACAACCAGGCAAAGCATAAAGCCGGGTAACATTTCGGTCAGCCAGGTTCTGCTGTTATCGGGCAGTAAGGTCAGCCCTTTCGCGCTATTGGCCATATCGGTCTCCACAATCGTCCGGGTCCGGGATCTGTGGGTTCAGATCCTCATTGTGAAGGCAATATAACGTGTGTATTCCGTCGGGCGTTGGATACAAAAGCGATCTAAGTTTAGAACCAGTTGTTCTTTAAACAGATGGTACAGGCAGGAGAGCTGGTGCCAGAGCTCAAACAGCAGGTTTTAAACAGCGGGGATCAATCAGTCAGGCACCATCTCCCGGATAATACCGGCCAGCTTTCTGATACCTGGCGCAATACGATCAGTAGAGATAGAAGAGAAGCCCAGGCGAAAATAGTTATCCGGACTGGAGTGCTGGTAAAAGTGAATCTTACCGGGTTCAATCAGAATGCTATCTGCCATGGCTCTTTGTTTCAGAGCGGCGGCATCCAGCCCTTCCGGTCCTCTTACCCAGTAACAGGAACCGCCAAAGGTCGGCGTGTCATGGCTGTCAGGCAGGTGCTGAGTCAACGCTTCATTCATCGCCCGCCAGCGGGCCTGATAGTTACGGGCGATATTCATCACCAGGGCATCGTGATAGCCCCGTTCCAGGAAGAATGCGGCGGCACGCTGGTTATTAGAGGCCGGATGGCGAATCATCAGGCGGCGCAGGGCTCTGGCTTCTTCAATCAGACGTTCTGAAGCCACGACGTAACCCAGCCGAAGACCCGGTGCCAGAGTTTTGGACAGACTGCCGATATAAATCACCCGGTCGCTGTTATCCAGACTTTTCAGAGCCGGGTTCGGTTTACTGTCAAAATTGGTCTCGCTTTCGTAATCATCTTCTATGATCAGAAAATCTTCTTCACAGGCTTTGCGCAGCAACTCATAACGACGCTCAATAGGCATGGTGACCGCTGTCGGGCACTGATGGCTGGGGGTGGTGTAAATCAGATCACACTGATTCAGCTGGTCATCAACAATCAGCCCCTGCTGATCGATAGCCAGCGGTTTAATCTGACACTGATGCAGGCTGGCAATATTGCGTACGTCCACATAGCCGGGTTCCTCTAAGCCCAGTACCGAGTGTTTGTCTAATAGCAGCTGAACCAGCATAAACAGAGATTGCTGAGAACCCACGGTCACCAGAATCTGTTCCTGCGAGGCCCAGACACCACGACGGGGCAATAAGCGGGTGCGAATCTGCTCAATCAAGCGAGGATCATCATGATCCATGCTGTCGGCAGCCCAGTCACTGACGGCGGCATCACTGGCGGCATCCCGGCAGCATTCGCGCCAGTTAACACTGGGGAAGATTTTTTCATCGAACTGGCCATAAATAAACGGGTAGTCATAGGACTGCCAGTCCTGAGCTTTTACGATATTGCGCTGAGCACTTGGATGAACTTTAAAGCGCTTTTCCCAATCGGGTAAGCGGACCTGGGGTGTCTGATCAGCCGCTGGGTTTTCCACCTGACCGGCCAGAATATCCGGATTCACAAAATAGCCACGGCGTTCCCTGGCGATCAGATAGCCATCATCCAGCAGGTGTTCATAAGCCAGTACCACAGTATTGCGGGCGATGCCCAGCTGCTGAGCCAGTTTCCGGCTGGAAGGTAAGGGAACATCCAGTGGAATATTGCCATTAAGGATGGCGGTGGCTATTTGCTCTCTGAGCTGCTTCTGCAGGCTGTTGCCTTTGTTCTGGGTCAGGTGAAAAAGCTGAAACATATCGGGGCCTTGTGCTGAATACAGGCAACAGATCTTATGGGCGTTACGCTGTTGTTATCGTTACTATAGCCGACAGAAACACCGGAATACCATTATCGGATACCTGTTCTCAGACGGAATACGAAAGGAAAAAAGCTGAGATGGCTCCGGAAGTACTATCATGTCTGCAGATAGCCTTCCGTTTGGGTGGGCCCTTCGAGGAGGAGGCAGCCATCCCAGCATAAAAGTGTGTTTATCCGCAGTCAGATAAACGATGGCATATTTTCTGACCCCTGATGCCATCTCCTGATACCTCCTTAGAATTCCCCGTCAGTACTGGCAGGTACAACGAGGATATACGGAGCCTGTCAGACTCCGTATCCGGGACCAGCTATTACAGCTTGCTGGCGACTTCTGTCAGAGCTTCATCAATCGCATCAACGATCTGATCGATATCGGCCTGAGTGGCAATCAGAGCCGGTGCCAGACAAATCGTATTATTCAGCGTTTCGAACGAACGGTTGGTACGTCCGATAATGACGCCACTGGCCATGCAGTGAGCCTGAACGGCTGAAGCGGTGGCTTCATCCACAGGTTCTTTGCTGGTTCTGTCTTTGACCATTTCAAAACCGGCAAACAGACCTTTACCCCGGACATCACCAACCAGCGGGTGCTTCTCTTTCAGCTGATTCAGACGACCACGCAGGTATTCCCCCTGCATGGTGACATTCTCCAGTAGTTTTTCATCTTCGATGATCTGCATATTAACCAGAGCGGCTGCTGGACCGGCTGTACAGCCACCAAAGGTAGAAATATCGCGGAAGTAGCCCAGACGAGGGTTTTCATCTTCCTTAAAGGCTTCAAACACAGCTTCTGTGGTGACAGTACAGGAGATGGCGGCATAACCGGATGCCACACCTTTTGCCATGGTGACGATATCTGGCTGTACACCATAGTGCTGATAACCGAACCATTTACCGGTACGACCCAGACCACATACCACTTCATCAATGTGTAGCAGGATGTCGTACTTTCTGCAGATCTCCTGTACACGATCCCAGTAACCTGCTGGTGGCTCAATCACACCACCTCCGGCAGTGATCGGTTCCAGGCACAGAGCGCCGACGGTTTCCGGGCCTTCCTGCAGAATCACTTTTTCGATCTGATCGGCAGCCCATACGCCATAGTTATCTTTATCCGCTTCTTCCTGAGCGCGGTACTCGCAGCAGTGCGGTACTTCAACAAAATCCGGTACAAAAGGTCCGTACTGGGCACGACGCTCCAGCTGGCCGGTGGCACTCAGGGTCGCAATTGTTGTGCCGTGGTAGTCACGCTCACGGTATAAAATCTTAGTCTTCTTACCGCCGTACTTTTTATGGGCGATCTGACGAACGATTTTGAATGCTTTTTCGTTGGCTTCTGATCCGGAGTTTGAGAAATATACCCGGCTCATGCCCGGCATCTTCTCAATCAGTTTTTTAGAAAACAGAGCGGCTGGTACGTTACCGGCGCTGTGAGCAAAGTAGTTCATGCTGACTAGCTGATCCCGTACCGCATCAGCAATTTCTGTACGACCATACCCCACATTAACGGTCCAGACCGCACCGGATACGGCATCCAGGTATTCATTACCTTTTGCATCCCAGACCCGCATACCTTCACCCTTAACAATCACCATAGGATCGCTGGTCTCATAAGCCTTATGCTGAGACAGGTGGTGCCACACGTGGTTACGGTCGCTGTTTACGACATCCAGGGAGTCAAAATCATTTACGTTATAAGTCATATGGGCCTCATCAAATCAATCAGTGAGACAGGTCTTGCTGCTCCGTTTCCATTACTGAACCGTGTGCGAAATCTTCTAAGAACCCTATGCACAACCGAGGATGGAGAAGCCTGTCTGACAATCCGTAAACTAAAAGTACCCTGCGTCCGGTTCAGCCGTTAGAACCAGATGTCAGACGAGTTTGAGGCCAGAAAAAATAAGGTTAAAAGGTGGTAGGGAAGTATACAAAATGGTGCATTTTATGTTGTTAAATCAGCGAGATGCATTATTTCAGAGCCGGCTTTCCATTTACTGATATCTGGAAGATGGCTCACTCAGCAACCAATTCATAAACAGCTGTTTGGCATGCAACAGTTCCTGCGGCTGAGGGTCGACAACATAATAGCCTCCAGAGGTCTGCAGACTGAACTCCCTCAAACCGGTCAGCACCCCTGAATCCAACAGATCATCGACCAGAGTACCCCAGCCTATGCCCACACCCTGACCAGCAATGGCGGCCTGAATCAGCAGAGTATAGTTGTTGAACGTCAGTACGGGTTCTCCGGGAACGACCAGGCTGCGTCGGCCTTTAAAGTAGCTGTACCAGTCCTGCCAGCGCCCTTGCCCGGCATCGGCTCCCAACTTTAACAGAGGCAGGGATGCCAGTTTTTTATGGCTGTTTACCGGCCCATTCTGTTGCAGAAAACCCGGACTGCATATCGGAAACACGACTTCATCGAACAGTTTCCGGCCAGCGAACTGGTCAGCAGGCTGATGTGAGAAGACAACCGCGACATCAGTATCCTGATTAAAAAAGTCATACTCTCCCTGTGAAGTAATCAGGCGAACATCTACTTCCGGGTGCTGTTTTCGGAACTCTGGCAAGCGCGGTAATAGCCAATAAGCGGCAAAAGCGAAATCAGTTGCGACATTTATACTCTGGCGCAAACGAGTTTTTTGCAGCTGTTCCAGGCAATTAACCATCTGATGAAAGCCCTCCTGAACCGCTTCATAGAGGTGCATCCCTTCTTCTGTCAGCGCCACTCCCCGGTAAATTCTGCGAAATAATTGCAGCTCCAGCTGCTTTTCCAGCCCCCTGATCTGCTGGCTTACGGCTGATTGGCTGGAGCCTAGCTCTCTGGCTGCGGCAGTAAAACTTAAATGGCGCGCCGCTGACTCAAATATGATCAGGCTTTGTGCAGAAGGTAATCTTTCTGAAAGTATCATTAGCTCAGCTTATATCAGGTATTAATTCTGCCCCAGTTTACTCCGCTATGCCGACTGTTAAAAATAAAAATCGACAACAACAAACCGGACACAGAAAAAGGAAAGAAGCAATGTCTCAGCAACAGCCCAATATTCTTTTCATAATGGCAGATCAGTTGGCAGCTCCTGTACTGTCGGCTTATGGAGGCAAGGTAGCCCGAACCCCTAATCTGGATAAACTGGCCGCTGGTGGTGTGGTCTTTGATTCCGCTTATTGCAACAGCCCTTTATGTGCGCCCAGTCGTTATGTGCTGATGAGCGGTCAGCTGCCTGCCAGAATTGGTGCTTATGATAATGCAGCTGAATTTCCTGCTGATATTCCGACATTTGCCCATTATCTGCGTCATGCCGGGTATCGCACGGCACTGTCCGGCAAGATGCATTTTTGTGGCCCGGACCAGTTGCATGGTTTTGAAGAACGACTGACCACTGACATCTACCCGGCGGATTATGGCTGGTTTCCGGACTGGGAGGATTTTGATAACCGTCCGACCTGGTATCACAACATGTCATCAGTGACTCAGGCCGGGCCTGCCATCAGAACCAATCAGCTGGATTTTGATGATGAAGTGGTGTTTCACGCCCAGCGCTATCTGTTTGATCATGTTCGCGGCACAGACACACGCCCTTTCTGTCTGACAGTATCCATGACCCATCCCCATGACCCTTATGCCATTCCGGAAGAGTACTGGAATCGCTACAGCGATGAAGAGATAGATCTGCCATCGTTTGAGATTCCGGATGATGAACAGGACCCGCATTCCCGACGTTTACTGCACGTATATCAAATGGATCGGACTCAGATCAGTGATCAGCAGATCCGTAATGCCCGACGTGCTTATTACGGTGCGATCAGCTATGTGGATGATCAGATCGGTAAATTACTGAATACCCTGGAAGCAGCAAGGCTGGCAGATAACACCATTATTGTCTTTTCCGGTGATCATGGCGACATGCTGGGTGAGCGTGGCCTCTGGTACAAAATGAGCTACTTCGAATGGTCTGCCCGTGTGCCCATGATGGTCTATGCCCCATCCCGTTTTGAACCGCACCGGGTAACCGAATCGGTCTCTACTATGGATCTGCTGCCTACCTTTGCAGAGCTGGCTCATGGTGGCCAGACTCCTGAATATGCCATGCCCATTGATGGACGCAGTCTGATGCCTCATCTGACCGGTAAAGGTGGTCACGATGAAGTGATTGGCGAATACATGGGCGAGGGTGTAGTCGCCCCTATGTTTATGATCCGACGAGGCCCTTACAAATATATCTGCAGCCAGCCAGATCCGGATCAGCTGTTCAATCTGGAGGATGATCCACAGGAACGCACCAACCTGGCAGATGATCCGGCCTGTGCCGGGCTGATCGCTGAGTTCCGCCAGGAAGCGGCTGATCGCTGGGATTCTGAGGCCATTACCCGTGACGTGATTATCAGTCAGAAGCGCCGTCGCATGATTGCTGAAGCCCACAAACAAGGTAAAGAAACGCCGTGGGACCACCAGCCCATATTTGATGCCAGCCGGATGTATATGCGCAATAACATTGATCTGGATGATCTGGAAAAAAGAGCACGTTATCCACAGGTGTAACGGCCTGCTTACGCATAAGCACTGAACAGGTGAACAGACATCGCTCTTCAGTCTGATCTGAGACTAAACGTATCCGCGACAGGCCAAAGAGCAGCGAATGCTTCTGTATTAAGTGAGCCAAAAATAATAAAAGGATTCTACCTATGAATACTGCAAAAACCGTGAAAAAAATAGCCTGCGCACTGGGTTTCGGGCTGAGCATATTGTCATTATCGATCTCGGCGGCCGAACCGGATACTTGCCGGACGGTTCACTTTACTGATCCTGGCTGGGGCGATATCAACGCCACCAATGCGTTGGCAAGTGCTGTATTACAAGGTCTGGGCTATCAGACAGAGATCAGCACCCTGGCTGTACCTATCGGTTTTGAAGGCCTGAAGAACAATGAAATAGATGTGTTTCTGGGCAACTGGATGCCAGCACAGCAGAAGTTTATTGATAAATATGTACCTGCTGGGCAGGTGGATATTGTTGGTGAGAACCTGCAGGGGGCTAAGTTTACTCTGGCGGTGCCCCGTTACGCTTATGACGCGGGTGTAAAGGACTTTGCTGATCTGTCCCGTTTTGGTGATCAGTTCCGTAATCGTATCTATGGTATTGAAGCTGGCGCACCGGCCAATCAGTTGCTGCAGGACATGATTGATAGCGGTGACTTCAGTCTGAACCGATGGCGTCTAGTGGAATCTGGCGAGCAGGGTGTACTGAGTCAGGTGAAGCGGGATATCAAACGTAAGCAGTTCATCGTGTTTCTGGGCTGGGAACCTCATCCGATGAATACCAATTTTGATATCGCTTATCTGACCGGAGGGGATAAATATTTTGGTCCGAATTTTGGCGGAGCCACAGTACATACTCTGACCCGTAAAGGCTATCAGCAGGAATGTACCAACGTGGGGCAGTTCCTGAATAACCTGAAATTCAGTCTGAATATGGAAAACCAGGTGATGGGTTACATCATGCAGGATGGCGATAAACCTGCCACCGCAGCGCGCAAGTATCTGACGCAGAATCCGGATGTGCTCAAACAGTGGCTTAAGGGTGTGAAAACAGTACAGGGTGAGGCAGCACTGCCAGCAGTGCAGGCTTCACTGGGTATTCAGTAGCGTATTCATCTCTCTTATTCACCCTCTCTTATTCAGGTGCTCTTGTGTTACCGGGAGCATGTCATTGTCAGGGCAGAAATCAGCCGGAATAGGGTGATTCTCTGCTCTGCCTGAACCCTCTGTTTTTGCAGGTAAGCTCATGAACTGGATTACAGAACATAAAATTCCACTGGGACAATGGATGGAAGCTATTGTTGACTGGCTAACATCTAATGCCACTGGCTTTTTCGACAGTATCGCGTTTTTTCTGGAATGGATCATTCTGAACCTGGTGGATATTTTTCAGTGGTTTCCACCTTTGGTTCCCATTGCACTGACCGCTTCAATTGCCTGGCTGTTACACCGCAGTGTGCCTCTGGTGGTATTTATTACCGCTGCACTGCTGCTGATACTGAATATGGGGTACTGGCAGGAGATGCTGGAAACCTTTGTTCTCGTACTGACTGCGACCACGTTGTCGATTGTGGTTGGTGTACCTGTGGGTATCCTGGCGGCCCATAATCCCTGGCTGAATACTCTGTTAAGACCTGTGCTGGATCTGATGCAGACTATTCCAACATTTGTTTATCTGATTCCTACACTGGTGCTGTTTGGTCTTGGAGTGGTTCCAGGCCTTATTTCCACCATTATTTTTGCCATTGCGGCTCCAATCCGACTGACCTGCCTGGGGATTACCCGAGTACCTGGCGAGCTGATTGAAGCGGGCAAAGCCTTTGGCGCAACCCCGATGAAACTCCTGTACAAAGTGGAGATTCCGGCAGCGATGCCTAACATCATGGCCGGGATTACCCAGTGCATTATGTTGTCGTTATCTATGGTAGTGATTGCGGCTCTGGTTGGGGCAGACGGCCTGGGTAAACCTGTAATTCGTGCACTGAATACAGTTGATATTGCACAGGGTTTCGAAGCCGGGCTGGCCATTGTGCTGGTTGCGATCATTCTGGATCGCATCTGTAAAACGCCGAATCTGAAAGAGGAGATCTGAACCATGCAAGCGATCAGTATTCGTAATCTGGATGTGGTATTCGGAGATCAGACAGCACAAAGCCTGGCCCTGCTGGATCAGGGGAAAAGCCGTCAGGAAATTATCGAACAGGGCGGAGGTGTGGTTGGGGTACATAATGCCAGTATTGATGTTTCTCAGGGCGAGATCTGTGTCCTGATGGGTTTATCCGGGTCTGGCAAATCCAGTCTGTTGCGAGCGGTGAATGGCCTGAACCCGGTCAGCCGGGGGGAACTGCTGGTACGTGATGGCCAGCAGATGGTGGATATTGGTTCCTGTGATGCCGCCACGCTGCGTCATATACGTACCAATCGGGTCTCTATGGTTTTCCAGAAATTTGCTCTGATGCCCTGGCTATCGGTACTGGAGAATGTAGCCTTCGGTCTGGAAATGCAGGGTTTTGCGAAGGAAGAGCGTTTAGCCCGTGCTCAGGAAAAGCTGGAGATGGTCGGGCTGGCAGAATGGGGGAGTAAGCTGCCCCATGAGTTGTCCGGAGGCATGCAGCAAAGGGTTGGTCTGGCAAGAGCGTTTGCGATAGACAGCGATATTCTGCTGATGGATGAACCTTTCTCTGCACTGGACCCTCTGATCCGTAGTCAGTTGCAGGATGAACTGATTGAACTGCAACAGCAATTGAATAAGACCATCCTGTTTGTCAGCCATGATCTGGATGAAGCCCTGAAAATTGGTACAAATATCGCCATTATGGAGTCTGCACGTATCGTCCAGCATGGTAAACCGGAGGATATTGTACTCAATCCAGGTAACGCTTATGTAGAAGAGTTTGTTGCGCATACTAACCCGTTGAATGTACTGCGAGGCCGTTCTCTGATGACAGATGTGACCGAGCTGAAGCGGAACGGACATACTCTGCAGCTTAATGCTCACGACAATACCTGTATCAGCACAGACAGCTCAGGTCAGGTCACAGGAGCTCATCGCCAGGACCAACCCTTATCGGTACAGCACTGGCATGAAGGCGACTGTCTGGATCAGCTGACCTGCGATACCCTGGTGATGACACCATCGGATATATCGATGCGTCGGGCTATTGAGATTCGCTATCGCACAGGACAACCGGTATTGCTGAAAGAAGATAACCATCTGGTGGGTGTACTGTCCGATGTGAACTTCTATCACGCCTTATTAGGCAAGCACTTTACAGCGGCTTCGGCCTGACTATATCGGTGTAAGACGGAATTCAGCCTGATATCAAAGGAATCTGATAGTTCTGTGATATCAGCTGGTTCCCTTTGACCTGCCTGATGCCTATGGGCATAGCAGATCTGATCTCTGTTGTGGAATAGATTATGAGCACTCAACACTCCGGTGCTGCAGAAGCGATTCTGTATTGGCTGAAAAAGTGTCTGCCATTTCTGGCCTGGCAATCCCATATCAATCGACAATCACTCAGGGCGGATATCATTGCCGGTCTGACCGGCGCTATTGTTGTGCTGCCTCAGGGTGTGGCTTATGCCATGATTGCTGGTCTGCCACCGGAATACGGCTTGTACACGGCTATGGTAACGCCAGTGATTGCCGGGTTATTCGGTTCTTCTCTGCACCTTGTTTCCGGTCCAGCAGCAGCTATTTCTATTGTGGTATTCAGTGTGGTCAGTGGAGTAGTGCCACCAGATAGCGGGTTGTTTATTCCGGCAGTTCTGACGCTGACACTGTTAACCGGACTGATTCAACTCGGGCTTGGCCTGGCCCGACTGGGAACCCTGGTTAATTTTATCTCTCATACCGTGGTTATCGGCTTTACCGCAGGGGCTGCCGTTCTGATCGCCACCAGTCAGATGAAATATACCCTGGGCATTGATGTGCCTTCAGGCAGTTCTTTTTTTGCCAGCTGGCAGTTTATTGTGCAGCAACTTCCACAAACCAATGGTTATGCTCTGTTGATAGCGCTCAGCACTATGGTCGTTGTGCTGCTGGTACGACGTATCAATCCCGCATTACCTGCGATGCTGATTGGCATGATAACCGGTAGCCTGTTGTGCTGGTTGCTGGAGGGTGCTGACCAGGGCGTAGTCCTGCTGGGAGCGCTCTCCGGCCAGTTACCGGAGCTTGCCTGGCCGGAGCTGTCACTACAGACCATCAGTGAATTATTACCGGGTGCAGTGGCTGTGGCTGTACTGGGACTGGTAGAAGCGGTATCAATAGCCCGTGCCATAGCTCTGCGCTCTGGTCAGCGTATTGAAGGCAATCAGGAGTTTATCGGGCAAGGGCTTTCTAATATGGTAGGCAGCTTTTTCTCCTGCTATGCCGGATCGGGGTCTTTTACTCGTACCGGTGTCAATTACGAAGCCGGGGCGCAAACCCCTCTGGCAGCCATTTTTGCCGCATTGATCTTGCTGCTGATATTACTTTATTTGCCTGAGGTTACGGTGTTTCTGCCGCTGCCAGTGATGGCTGGCACCATCCTGCTGATTGCCTGGGGGCTGATTGATCAGCACCATATCACTCGGATATTGCGCAGCAATAAACAGGAAATTGCCGTATTTCTGCTGACTTTTACTGCAACCCTTGTGGTTGAACTGGAGTACTCCGTTTATCTGGGAGTCGCGCTGTCGCTGATTCTTTATTTACAAAAGACATCCCGGCCACAAGTGACTGAAGTGGCACCAAAATCTTTTTCGCCAGGTCTGGATCTGCGCAGTACAGAGCGTTTTGATCTGCCGGTGCTCCCTCAACTAAAGCTGTTGCGTATTGATGGCTCGGTATTTTTTGGGGCGACGGATCATATTCAGCAATTACTGCAGCAGCACAGTGAACCCGCGAATAAGCAAAAGCAAGATATTCTGCTGGTGTGTTCCGGGATTAACTTTATTGATCTGGCCGGAGCCGACATGTTGTGGCAGGAAGCAAAGCGACTGGAGCATTCCGGACAGCATTTATATTTTTGTTCAGTGAAACATGCTGTGATGGAAACACTGTCTCAGTCGGGCTATCTCGATCAGATCGGAGAGGCGCGCTTTTTCACCACCACAGAAGCTGCTTTGTCTGCGCTGACTGAGCATACTTCTGCACCCTCAGGCTGTGAGCAATGCCATAATAAGATTTTCAATCAATGCTAATAAAAAAGCCCTGCTTGCCCCTGTACTCAGAGTTTCACCTGATACCAGAAGAAGCAGGGCCTTGCCGCCTGTTAACTGAATAAGTACCTGAATCAACGCTTGATAAAAGCCAGCGGAAGCTGGAAAATCCGGCTGCTTTTAGCAGGGAGCCATTATTCAGGCATTTAACTCAGGGCAAACGAGTCAATCGAACATCAGATCTACCGGGGTTATCAGATCTGTCGGGGTTAGAGCACCAGAGTCTTGGTAAAGCTCATCTCACGAATCGCGTATTTGATACCTTCACGACCGACACCGCTCTCTTTTACACCACCAAATGGGAAATGCTCAGTACGGAAGCCCGGACCATCATTCGCGGCCAACGTACCTACATCCAGTTCTTCAAACAGACGACGAATCAGAGCCAGATTATTGGTGAAAATACCACCCTGCAGGCCGTAAGCTGTGTTATTGATGATCGGAATAATGGCGTCCACATCATCAAACTTAAACAGAGGCATAACCGGGCCAAAGGCTTCTTCCACCATCAGCTCACACTCCGGGTCAACGTTCTCCAGAATCGTCGGATAGACAAAAGCCCCTTCGTACTGATTGCCCATTGCCACGGTTGCACCACGCTCAATGGCGTCTTCAATAAAACCACGTACCTGATCAGCTGCACCCTGGTGAATCAGAGGGCCGATAAAGGTCTCATCTTTTGCCGGATCACCCACTACCAGCTCTGAGCTTTTCTCAACCAGCAGATCACGGAAAGCATCATAAACTTTTTCATGTACAAACAGACGCTTAGCAGCAGTACAACGCTGTCCGGCAGTGGCGAAACGCTGATTAATGGCGGCCTTTACTGCACCTTCCAGATCGGCATCATCCATTACGATCAGAGGATCATTACCGCCCAGTTCCAGCAGCAGCTTTTTATAGCCTGCAGCAGCAGCGATCGCATTGGCAGCCGCAGTACCGCCGGTAAAGTTAATGGCATGAATATCCGGATGTGCATTCAGACGATCCAGCTCTTTCATTTCTGGCATGCAGAACTGCAGCACATTCTCAGGAATACCTGCCTCATGGCACAGCTCAACCAGACGCCGGGCTGTGGCAGTATTCTGAGGACCGGGTTTAAACAGTACACTGTTACCCGCCGCATAAGCTGGCCCGATCTTATGAATCGCAATATTGATCGGGAAGTTAAACGGTGTGATGCAGAAAATCGTACCCAGTGGACGCCAGCAAACAATACCGATTTTCTTACCCATGCTGGCATAGGCATCTGAATCCAATGCTTCACCGGTAATCTGACGGGCTTCTTCGCTACAGGCAATGGTTGCATTCACTGCGCGCATCATCTCAACACGGGAGTCAGAGATGGTTTTACCGGTTTCACGGGTGATCAGCTGAGCCAGATCTTCAGAGTGCTCTTTCAGCAGTTCGGCCAGACGGGCCAGCACATTGGCACGCTCAAATGCAGAACTGTCACGCTGGGTTTTGTGACCGGTTTTCAGCAGAGCCAGCTTCTGTTCCACCTGATCCCATGAGGTGTACTGGTATTCACCGATTGGCTCATTGTTATATGGATTCACTAAGGAATAAGTTTGACTCATGGCTGAACCCCCATCTGAATCAGTTGATAAATAATGCGCCCGGCAGCACAGAACAGTGCCACTTTCATCAGGGCAAAAAAGACTTTAGTATTGATATAACCCAGCACAATCACACCCAGCCTGGCTCCAATCACGGCTGCCAGACTCAGGATAGCGATCACTTCTGCGTTATCGATAAAAGAGAACCCCAGGAACAGGTAAGCCGGAATCTTTGTCAGGTGGGCAAACAGCTGCATCAGGGATTTATTGCTGACCACTTCTTCTTTGGTCAGATCATCACGGATAAAAAACACCGCCAGCAAAGGATCGATTGCTCCGGCAATAATGCCCAGGCTTCCGGTAGCGATGCCGACCCAGAAGAAATTCTTATCCTGAATTTTCAACTGTGGCATGCGCTTCGGTTTAAACAGGGTATACAGAATCAGGCCAACCAGAATCAGCAGCGGGAAGAACTCCCCGATATACTTCACGATAAACAGTGTGGTCACTGTTGCGCCCAGTACAGCACCGATACCAAAAGGAATACACATGCCCCAGCGGATACTGGAACGTAAAAACCAGCTGCGCGCGGCATTGTTGAACACCTGAACCGTGCCATGAATTGCCACCAGCGGACGCACCGGCATATAGACACTCATCGCGGCAAACATAAGCACGCCACCTGCCATTCCGGTAATGGAAGTGATCATAGAAGCCAGAGCAATGGCCAGCGATAACCAGAGCATGCTGGTATAGGAGAGTTCAACAATTTCCACGTCTGCATTGATCCTGCAATATTTTGATACTGGCAGAGTAAGAAATTGCACAGAATGACCATAGGACCAGTTAGCAGAGTTTTGGTGTCCACCTTAAGCCGGGTTCAGCATATTAAAAAGGCTATCGAAGCAGAACGAGTCTGCTTCCGGATCATATGATTTTTCACGATCTGCTGACACTGTTTGAAGAGGGTGGCTATCGAATGAACGTTCGCTTGCAGTGTCGATTTTATATTCCAGCGTTGCGTTTGGTTGAGAGAGGAATGGGCGTATGTATTCTTGATCCGATCTCGGTCTATAGCTATCACAGCGATGCCCAATCGGGCAAAGTGGTGTTCCGTTGTTTTGAACCAGAGGTATTTTTGAAAACGGCTATTATGTATCCCTCTGGTGTACCGCAATCTATGATCACCCAGGAGTTTGCCGGGCGGCTGCGGGAAAAGATCGCTTACCTGCAAAATAATCCAGAGCAGTTACTAGATTGGTAACCCACTGAAATCAAAATGTATTTCAGGGCTGAAGTACATTGCAGAAACAGTAGCCCAGAGATGTTCCGAAATCAGCTGGCTGCTATAAGCAGCCGTCATATTCTCCGCTACCAGCCTGATAGAAGAGATTAATCGTCCGGCTCATCGCTGACTTCAACGACGCCATCAATAATTCTCACCGGATACACATCCACATTTTCATACGCTGGAGGTGCAGTCACCTCACCACTACGCAGACAGAAACGAGCACCGTGACGAGGGCATACGATCTCACCATCCTCGATACAACCACCTTCCAGCGAGCCGTTATCGTGGGTGCACAGATTTTCGATTGCGTGGAACTCACCATCAACGTTAGCCACTAAAAGCTCAACATCATCCTCGGTGGTTACCAGTTGGTATTCGCCATCTGCGATAGCCGCAGCAACATCAACTTTAATCCAGGCCATATTTTTCTCAGCTAATCTGTTGTTATAAAGTTCTTTAATTCTATTTTTATCTATCTGATCCGATATACAAAAATAGCTTCCGGGCCAGAGCAATGGCAAGGAAGCTATTTAAAATTGCGCTTATCTAATATCTGAAGCCATCATTCAGCAATCAGAACATACCGGTTTCCAGCTTGGCATCTTCCGACATCATATCCCGGCTCCAGGGAGGATCGAAGACGATTTCGGTCAGTACTTTAGATACCTGAGGTGCTCCCAGAATCTTACGACGGGCATCTTCGGCAATCACATCACCCATACCACAACCCGGTGCGGTCAGGGTCATCTTGATGATCACCACGGTTTCACCGGTCAGCAGTTGGTCGATACGACAGCCATAGACTAATCCCAGATCTACGATATTGACCGGAATTTCCGGGTCATAACAGGTACGCAGCTGCTCCCAGACATACTCTTCCAGCTCTTTCGCTGAAGCGGTTTCCGGCAGACTGGGGCGTGCTTTCGCTTCACCGCCAATAGCATCCAGATTATAGCTTTCGATCAAATACAAACGGCTTTCAAAACCGACACTGACACTGCCGCCCTTCGCCTGCATCACGATCACCTCACCGCCTTCCGGCAGAGTGACGGTTTTACCGAACGGGATGGAGATCGCTTCCACATCCCGTTGCAGAATGATTTTATCGTCTTTTTTCATTCACCGGCCCCTTACAGCAGCATATCCCGCGCGCGGTTCATAGCCGCTATAAAGACATCAATCTCTTCTTTGGTGTTGTACAGACCAAAAGAAGCACGGGCCGTCGCATTAACACCGAAGTGATGCAGCACAGGCATAGCACAGTGGTGACCGGTACGAATAGCGACACCCAGCTGATCGATCAGTACACCCAGATCCTGAGCGTGCACACCGTCCATCACAAACGAGATCACCCCGGCTTTTTGCTCGGCATTGCCGATAATCCGCATACCCGGAATTTCATTCATCTGTTCAGTGGCATACTTGAGCAGAATATCTTCCCAGGCCGCGATCTTATCCAGCCCTGCGTTGGTCAGCCAGTCACAGGCCACACCCAGACCAATGCCTTCGGCAATGGCCGGTGTACCCGCCTCAAACTTATGAGGTAGATCGGCAAAGGTGGTTTCTTCAAAGCTGACATGGTCAATCATATCGCCACCGCCCTGCCAGGGCGGCAGCTTTTCCAGCATAGTTTCTTTGCCGTACAGGATACCGACACCGGTCGGGCCGTACATTTTATGGCCGGAAAAGGCGTAGAAATCACAATCCAGATCCTGCACATCCACTTTTGTGTGCGGTACGGCTTGAGCGCCATCCAGCAGTACAGGAATCTCATGCAGATGCGCCAGCTGAGTGATCTGTTTCACCGGGTTAATGGTGCCCAGCGCGTTAGAGATATGAGTCACAGAGATCAGTCTGGTTTTATCGCTGATCATGGCGTTCAGTGCCGCCATATCCAGCTCACCATCCTCATCCACCGGGATCACTTTCAGCACGATACCCAGCTGGTCACGCAGCAGCTGCCAGGGCACGATATTGGCGTGATGCTCCATCATGGAGACAATCACTTCATCGCCTTCTGACAGCTGACGACCAAAGGTGTTGGCTACTAAGTTGATCGCTTCCGTGGTACCACGCACAAAGATCACTTCTTTGCTGGAGCGTGCGTTAATAAACTGACGCACCTTCTCGCGGGCCTGTTCGTAAGCATCCGTCGCTTCACCGGACAGATAGTGCACGCCACGGTGAATATTGGAGTTCAGCTCACGATAGTACTGGTTCATGCTTTCGATCACAGCTTCCGGCTTTTGTACCGTAGCACCATTATCAAAATACACCAGAGGCTTGCCGTGTACCGTACGGTTCAGCAGTGGGAATTGCTCACGCAGGGCAAGCATCTCCTGCGCCAGTTGTGCTTCACTGTAACCGTGTTTGGGAGCGATCGCGTTCATTACACCAGCCCTTTCAGGTTGAACTTTTCAGGTAAACGGCCAGCAACGGCTTCTTCGATCTGGTCGTGTACTTCAGGGATCTCAATTCGATCAATTACTTCGTTGGCAAAGGCCAGCGTCAACAGACCGCGCGCCATCGCTTCATCGATACCACGGGAGCGCAGGGCAAACAGTGCGCTTTCATCCAGCTGACCTGTAGTGCTGCCGTGGGAGCACTTCACATCATCGGCGTAGATTTCCAGCTCAGGCTTGGTATCAATCTCGGCTTTGTCTGACAGCAACAGATTGGCGTTGGATTGATGAGCCTCGATCTTCTGCGCGTTTCTATGTACCACAGCACTACCATTAAAAACGCCACGGGAACGATCGTTCAGAATGCCCTTGTAGTCTTCGTTACTGTTGGTGTGCGGCGCGTTGTGATTCACCAGAGTGTGGTTATCCAGATGCTGACGGCCATTACCCAGATACAGACCATCCAGATACACCTCAGCACCTTCCGCATTCAGCTCGACCTGAATATCCTGACGGGCCAGCTTGCCACCCAGACAGATATTGTGTGAGGTGAAACGGCTGTCACGCTGCTGCTGTACATGCAGACTCGCCACGTGATATTGCTTAGTGCTTTCCTGTTGCAGCTTGTAGTGGGTGATCCGGGCGCCATCGGCCAGATCCACTTCGGTCACCACATTGCTGAAGCTGGCGGCTTCTTCAGCACCGGAGTAATGCTCAATTACCGTCGCCTGCGCGTGTACACCGGCTTTGATCAGAATACGCGGCTGAATCAGTACTGCATTGTCCTGAGCTGTCGACACAAACTGCAGATAAACCGGCTGTTCCAGTACCGCATTGTTGGCCAGATCGATCAGCACACCATCCTGCCAGCTGGCCAGGTTCAGAGCGGTAAAGCCACTGAAGTTAGCCGCAGCCACCTGACCCAATACGGTTTTCGCTGCATTGGCGTTGTCTGCCAGCGGCAGTACGTTTACGCCTTTTGGCAGTTCGCCCAGGTCAGACTGCTCAGGACTGAACAGACCATCAACAAATACCAGACGCAGCCCCTGCACACCCAGTGACTTTTCCGCCACCAATTCAGCGGCATCAACCTTTTTCGGCAGCCTGAAATCACGTTTAGCCAGTGCTTTAACGTCGGTGTATTTCCAGTTTTCCAGACGGGCGTGAGGCAGACCTGAAGTGGCAAACTGCTCAACCGCACCCTGGCGCAGATCCGTTAACCAACCCGGACCCTCGCTGACCTGCGGCATTACCGCAGACAGCCACTGATCAGTATATTCACTCAGGCTCATTGAGCAGCCTCCTCGATAACCCAGTCGTAACCGCGCTCTTCCAGCTCCAGCGCCAGAGACTTGTCGCCAGACTTGATGATCTTACCGCCGGACAGAACATGGATATGATCCGGTACGATGTAGTCCAGCAGACGCTGATAGTGCGTCACCATCACGATGGAGCGGCCTTCGTCACGCAGGCTGTTAACACCTTCTGCAACGACTTTCAGGGCGTCGATATCCAGACCCGAGTCGATCTCATCCAACAACGCCAGCTTAGGCTCCAGGATCAGCATCTGCAGGATCTCGTTACGCTTTTTCTCACCACCGGAGAAGCCTTCGTTCACTGAACGGTGCAGGAAGCTGTTGTCCATCTTCATAAACTGCAGCTTTTCGCGCACCAGCTTCATAAACTCAGGGGCTTCGATCTCAGGCAGACCCAGGTGCTCACGCTTAGCGTTCAGAGCCGCTTTCAGCAGGTAAACGTTTTTCACCCCTGGAATCTCAACCGGGTACTGGAAACCCAGCAGCATACCGGCACGGGCGCGCTCTTCAATTTCCATCTCCAGAACGTCTTCACCTTCAAAAGTGATGCTGCCGCCGGTTACTTCGTAACCATCACGACCTGCAATCACTGCAGACAGCGTCGATTTACCGGCACCGTTTGGGCCCATAATGGCGTGAACTTCACCCGGATTAATGGTCAGGTTCAGGCCTTTCAGAATCTCTTTATCTTCAACGCTAACACGCAGGTCTTTAACTTCTAACATGGTTTAACCTTTTATCTCGGATGGTGCGGCGCTATGGGCTTGCGCACCTATCAACAATCTGAATTCTTTTCGTTTGCCACATATGGCTGTTAGCTAAGGAGCTGACAAGGACTGGACAGAGTTTCTGTTTTACGCGCAGCCATGGATGGCGAAGCGAAAACGGATCAAAACAGGATGTTTTGCCGTTTAAAAACAGAAACCGGCCAGACCTGATCCTCTAAGCTCTGATACTTAACCCACAGCACCTTCCAGGCTGACGTTCAGCAGAGCCTCGGCCTCTACTGCGAACTCCATTGGCAGTTCTTTAAATACGTCTTTACAGAAGCCGTTTACGATCATGTTCACGGCATCTTCTTCAGAGATACCACGCTGACGACAGTAGAACAGCTGATCTTCACCAATTTTGGAAGTGGTCGCTTCGTGCTCAACCTGTGCTGTGCTGTTGGCAATTTCCTGATATGGGAATGTATGCGCACCACACTGATCGCCAATCAACAGGGAATCACACTGGGTAAAGTTACGGGCACCTTTTGCGCCTGGCAGAACTTTTACCAGGCCACGGTAGGATTGATCGGAACGACCGGCAGAGATACCTTTAGAGATAATCGTCGAACGAGTGCCCTCACCCACATGGATCATCTTGGTGCCGGTATCAGCCTGTTGCATGTTGTTGGTGACGGCAACAGAGTAGAACTCACCGACGGAGTTTTTACCCTTCAGTACACAGCTTGGGTATTTCCAGGTCACGGCAGAACCGGTCTCAACCTGAGTCCAGCTGATCTTGGAGTTATCACCACGACACTCGCCACGCTTGGTCACGAAGTTGTAGATACCGCCCTTACCCTCTTCATCACCGGGATACCAGTTCTGAACCGTTGAGTATTTGATATCGGCATTTTCCAGCGCCACCAGCTCTACTACCGCAGCATGCAGCTGGTTTTCATCACGCATCGGCGCGGTACAACCTTCCAGGTAAGACACCTGAGCGCCTTCCTCACACACGATCAGGGTACGTTCAAACTGACCGGTGTTTTCCGCGTTGATACGGAAGTAAGTGGACAACTCCATCGGGCATTTCACGCCCTTTGGCACGTAAACAAAAGAGCCATCAGAGAACACCGCGCAGTTCAGCGCCGCATAGAAGTTATCGGTTACCGGAACCACTGACCCCAGATACTTTTGTACCAGTTCTGGATATTCACGGATCGCTTCAGAGATGGAGCAGAAGATCACACCGGCTTCGCCCAGCTTCTCTTTAAACGTCGTTGTGACCGATACGGAGTCGAACACCATATCCATCGCCACACCGGCCAGCGCCGCACGTTCATGCAGAGGAATACCCAGTTTTTCGTAGGTTTCCAGCAGCTTAGGGTCTACTTCATCCAGACTCTTAGGCTTATCTTCAGAGGATTTAGGCGCTGCATAATAGGAGATGGCCTGGAAATCAACTTCAGGGAAATTCACGTGCGCCCACTCCGGGTGCTCCATCTGTTTCCACTGCTCAAACGCCGCTAAGCGCCAGTCCAGCATCCACTGAGGTTCGTCTTTTTTAGCCGAAATAAAACGAATCACGTCTTCATTCAGGCCTGGTGGAACCATTTCTGTTTCAATATCAGTTACGAAACCCTGCTTGTACTCACGACGTACCAGCTGTTCCATCTCTTGACTTGCCATTTCTTTCTCCCCACCCCGCATATTATCCGCAGAGTTATGGTATTTTCTTTCTGAATCCGGTCTGCAATTCTGGTTTCACAGTCTCAGCACTGCTGTCTGTGAGGGCTGGTGTCATTCCGGCGTTATTGTGTTGCCTTGCTTTGTCTTTACTAATCGCCGGACAAAGCCACCAGCGGAATTTCCTGTTGGGCTGAACGCTGATCTGCCACTTGCTCTGGCCTGGGTTCATGTCCAAACCAGCCCATCTGAAGTGGTTCTTTCTGGGCAAGCTGAACCAGAGTAATGCTGCTCAGCATCTGCCGGATAGCCAGACTCACCCGTTGCCAGTTATCTGCCACACCACAGGTTTCCTGCAGATTACATAAAGCATCTTCCTGACTGCATTCAGTCATACCAAAAGGGCCTTCAATGGCATCAATAATATCGCTGGCAGTAATCTGTTGTGGTGCCCTGGCCAGCCCATATCCGCCCTGAGCACCGCGATGGGATATCAACAGGCCACCTTTTTGCAGCATCTTTAATGTCTTACTGACAGTAGGCTTAGGAATCTGGACATGGTCAGCAATATCCGAAGCGGTAAACAGCTGATCAGGGGTTCTGGCTATATGAGCCATCACTACAGCAGCATAATCGGTCAGTTTACTTAGTTTCAGCATTGTTCAACCCGTATTCGTCATAGTAGACCATTTTAGTCCTATTTAACTTTGAACAAAACCCTTATACCTGACTTTTTTGCTTAGTTTTATCGTTTTTTGCACAATACCGGCACGATAGGTGCGGTTACTCCCCTGTTTGAAGAAGTTTATTGAAAATCATTCTCATAAAAGACATAAATATCCCTATGATCAGTCTGCTTTTTTCGTTGAGAATTATTCTTTCTTTATGAACTTGCACAGATCGGACGACAGGGAAAGATAGAAAATATTTATCAATCCGCAGTAACATCAGAAGTGTTACAAAAAGAAAGCCTTATGTGTGAATGAGTGCAGTCTTCCTTATCAGAGTGCAGGCGACTACAATCAGCACAAAGCAATCTCTAATTTCTGCACTCGCCAGACCTGATTACCCTGGAAGCTGATCGCCTTGGATAACCTGCAAGACTACGTTCACTGGTTTCGTAATTCGTCACCTTATATTAATGCTCATCGAGGCCGTACGTTTGTACTGCTGCTGGATGGTCATGCATTACAACATCAGAACTTCACCAATATTATTAATGACCTTGGCTTACTGAACAGTCTTGGGGTTCGTCTGGTAGTCGCATTTGGTGTGCGCCCCCAGATTCACCAGCGGCTAGCGCTACAGAATTTGACACTCAGCTATAAAAGCCGCAGACCTGTTATCAGTCCGGAAGTGATGGAATGCATCAAGGATGCTGCTGGATCGGCAGCGATTGATATTCAGGCTCGCCTGTCGATGGGATTACCAAATTCTCCGATGCACGGCGCATCAATACGAGTGACCAGTGGTAATATGATTACGGCCCGTCCATTAGGTGTGATTGATGGTCAGGATTTTGGCCATACCGGTCTGGTACGCAGCGTGAACTGTGATGCCATTAACCGGCAACTGGACGATGGAGCGATTGTGTTACTACCTCCTGTGGGTTTTTCACCTACCGGGGAGGTTTTTTCTCTGAGTGTAGAGGAGGTAGCTACTCAGGCTGCAATAGAGCTGAAAGCTGAAAAGCTGATTGTATTCAGTGATCAGGCTGGTTTACTGGATGGCGAGAATAAACTGATCCGGGATATGTCTCCGCGGGAGGCCCGCCAGATGCTAGACCAGATGGATGAAACGCTTCCTTTATACAGTACGTTACAGGCAGCCTGGCAAGCCAGTCGCTTTGGTGTGAAACGTGCCCATCTGATCAGTTATCAGCAGGACGGTGCTTTACTGGAAGAGCTGTTTACCCGTGATGGTAATGGCACCATGATTACTCAGGAGATTTATGAGCAGGTCCGTGATGCCAGTATCGATGATGTGGGTGGTGTTCTGGAACTGATTCAGCCTCTGGAAGATCAGGGGGTTCTGGTCAGACGTTCACGGGAGCGGCTTGAAAACGAGATTGACCAGTTCACGGTAGTAGAACTGGACGGCATGATTATCGCTTGTGCTGCACTTTATCCATTTATGGATGAGCAGATTGGAGAGCTGGCTTGCGTGGCGGTTCATCCTGAGTATCGTGGAGGTAACAGGGGAGACCTGATTCTGCAACATATAGAAAAACGAGCAAATCGAATGGGGTTGAATGAGTTGTTTGTACTAACCACACATACAGCTCACTGGTTCAGAGAGCGAGGATTTGACCCAGCGGGAGTAGAGCGCTTACCACAAAGCCGCCAGGAGCTTTATAACTGGCAGCGTAACTCCAAAGTGTTCGTGAGAAAGCTGTAAAGCTCGCTATGTGATACATCGCAACGCCCAGAAACCATATCCTATTCAATGGTAACGAAACATATTTACTACATATTGGTTAACGGTGTAACAGGAGAAATGACAAAAGGGGAGTATGATAGTCATCAATGGTGCAGAAAGTACTTTATAGCATGATGCTCAGGGATGCTTATGAAAGAGAAAGTCTGGAGAATCGTTGTTGATAATCATCTGATTAAAGTCATTAACCAGGTCAGCTTTTTTCCTCCTGATAACCGGGTATTACTGGAAGTAGATGGCCGGGTTATTGAGCATAAAAAAGGAAGCTGGCTCCAGCTGTTTGACTGTATAAAAACATCATATGATTTTTCTGGCCAGACTAAAAGCGTCGAGATTCGATTAGCGGCCAGAAGAAGTGGTATTGGCACGGGGTGCCAGATTCTGGTGGATGGTGTCCAGGTGTCAGGTGATGATGGGATTCAGTTCCCGGATCCGGATAAAGCTGTCGATCAGTTTAACCGGGGTGCTATTCACTATTTTATTACCACAGGGCTTGTGTATGGGTTGCCATTCGCAGCTCTTATGGCGCTAAATAATTTATCCCTGCCTTTATCTAAAATTGCGATTATTTTTACTATTCATACCCTAATGTTCGGTGGAGCTGTTGCCTTTTTATCATGGAATGGTATCAAATCGATCGTTTCTGAGCGCTAATGCTCGCATACTGCAGCTGCCAGGGAGATAAATATGAGTTTGTATAAAGGAAAGTGCTTGTGCGGAAGTATTGAGTTTGAGATTGATGGAGAGTTTGATGCCTTCTATCTTTGCCACTGCACATACTGCAAGAAAGATACTGGATCAGCTCATGGAGCAAACCTGTTTTCGGCTTCCGCGCGCCTGAACTGGCTAAGTGGTAAAGATATGGTTAATAACTGGTGCTTGCCCGGAACAAAACATGAGCGCAGTTTTTGTCGTCAATGCGGATCGGCGTTACCTGTCTATTCTGAAGTAACGGGTTTACTGGCTGTTCCTGCAGGTAGTCTTGACTCTCCTATTAACATAAAGCCTGATGCCCATATTTTTGTTCGTAGTCGAGCTGATTGGGAAGAGAAGATGTTTGATCTCCCCCAGTTTGAAACTTTCCCTGACATGAAATAAAAGGTGCGAATTGAAGAAGATTTTGATTTTTGGCAATTCCGGAGCAGGAAAGTCGACTCTGGCGAAACAATTGTGTCAGCAACACGGTTATCAGCATCTGGACCTGGATACTCTGGCCTGGTTACCAGAGATGCCCCCCGTAAGAAAAGCTCTGTCTGACTCTATGGCAGAAATAGAAGTATTTATGGGATCAACCGAAAACTGGGTAATTGAAGGTTGTTATACCGATTTGCTTGAGCTGGTTGCCGAGTATGCTGACCAGATTATCTTTATGGATTTACCCGTTAAGGATTGTATTGCGAATGCTGAAAACAGGCCGTGGGAACCCCATAAGTATGAGTCTAAAGCGGTTCAGGATGCCAACCTGCCGATGCTGAAAGAGTGGATCTCACAGTATGAATCCAGAGATGATCTGTTTTCCCGCCGTTCGCATCAGGCACTTTTCGATCGCTTTCCAGGCAATAAAACGAGCTATTCCAGTAATGTTATAGTGGACTGAACTGCTTTTACTTTACCTGTAAGATAGTGATTTCTGGTTCGGTCGCCAGAATATTATCAGCACTATCTTAAACATTTTCTCAGGAGGAGAAACGGATGAATATATTAGGATCTGATCTGAAAAAAGCCAGCCACTGATCATGGCCTGAAAGGCATTTTATTGTCAGAAAAAGAGTAATCATCCATCAACAGGCTCAGAGATAGTCGTTTTACTGACCACTCTTTGAAGTAGAATAGCTCTGTGTTGCCGGGCTTCTGCGACAGAGTCCGGTGCATGTAAAAAACCACCTTTCTTAAGACCAAAAGCAATTTCCTGCCGAATCTGATATTTCAGTGTATGCATGCGGGCAATGGCATCGTCCCCCTCCACAATAAACAGATCCAGTGTAAATAGTGGTGGGGTTCGTAATACAGAAAAAAAGCGGGCAGCCCAGCTATCGTAGATCTGAAAGAAATCCCTGAGTGTTAATTTAACCTGCCATATCTCAGTCACCTGTAAGCCTTCCTGTAGCAAGCGTGATTCAATATAGGCTTTCTTATTAAACAGATAGGCTTCAGATTTCAACAGACAAAAAGATGTTCTCGAATCGTCACTACTCATTAAACAATCAACCGATTAAAAACCTCCTGTACAGACTGCTCTCAACACAATGACAAATGACAACAGCATACAAAGGGTGGGATCAATAAAAGCGATGATAAATAAGAACGCCTGATACTTCATGCGGCCAGAATCAGTTCTGGTGGTTAAAAGGTGCAGACGACCAGTGTTCTCTATCTCCATTCAACCCGTATATAGAGCAATAACCGGTAATCTTAGTTCCCTGAAAGGCTATAACTTTAGTCGATGCCCTCTTATTTTTTGAACGCTCACACCTACAGCATCAGATGCAATAACAAGCTTTCATATCAGCTACACCCAGACAAACCAGGTCAACAATTTAATTTGAAGAATGAAGAGGAAGAAGCAGGATCAGCATCCTGATTATTTCCCTTTTTTCTTACTCTTAGATCCGATGTTATTTCCCGCTTTTTCTCCATCACCAGCTTCCTCCTCACACCCAGCTTTTGTTCCGTTATCAGAACTGCTACCCAGTTGTGCCATCTCTTTATCTGAAGGGACATAAACCACCACGGTATCCGAGAACTGATCATGCCAGGTTTTTTTACTTTTAGAGAACAACATCCAGGCATAACCTAATCCGACACACGCAATAGAAGCTGCTGCCGACAGAAAACGCATCAGCGCCTGAGTTGGCGACATGGCAGTGCCATCCTCGTTCTGTACACGGATACGCCAGGCCTGCATACCCAGGGTCTGTCCGGTACGCAACCAGAAAAAGGCAAAGAAGCCAAAAGTCAGAACAAACAGTGCACTCTGAAAAGCAGGCCCGGCCTGATCTGTCATCGCATCCGCGTCCACAAAAGGCAAACGGGCAAAACCAGCAAACATCCACAATGCCACAATAATCAGAAAATCATACATCAAAGCACCCAGTCGACGGGTCAGATTAGCTGGCCGTGTCCATTGCTGATTAGAGAATTGTCGCCCGCGTCGAAACATAGTTTTATCCTGCTTAAATCGTTGAATGCTTAAATCGTTGAATGCTTAGAGCAATCTGTATTGGTCTGTATCAGCCGCTACGCCGGATCAGTATAGCGCCATACAAGGCACACCCCAGCGCAGGTAGCAAAATAGCCCAAACCGGTTCAAAACCGTACACCACACTGGCCGGGCCAAGAATGTCCTGCAGATATTTCACCAGCAGGCCAACCACTACACCACTGAAAACCCGGGTGCCCGCCGGAGCAGAGCGTAAAGGCCCGAATACAAAAGATGCCGCTACCAGAACCAGAGAAGACAGTGTCAGAGGCATCAGCATCTTCTGCCAGAACGCCAGCATATGCTCATGGGATTTCAGACCACGCTCTTTCAGATACTGACCGTATTGCCAGAGCTCACTGGGTGCCAGGTAACGGGGAGTGATAATAATCATCTTGATCAGATCAGGTGTCAGATCTGTCTTCCATACCCACTCCGGTGTCCGACCGGTAAAAACGCCATCATCGTTAACCTCACTGACCTGAACCCCTTTCAGCAGCCAGTGATCATCCTGATATACCCCGTATTCGGCATAAGCAATACTTTTTAGTTCCTGGTTTTCTTCATTGAACTCGTAACGTGAGACACCAAATAACTGACCATTGGCCTGAATCGAAGAGAAATAGAAATATTCATTACCGTCTCTGTGCCAGACACCTGATTCCGATTTCACCATAGTATTGCCGGATCGTTTCAGAATACGGTAGTTCTGACCGGTCACTTCAGTCTGAGGCGCGATAAACTCACCAACCACAAAGGTCAGAGCCATCAACAGCATCATGGGCTTCATCACGGAGACAATGATGCGAACAATGGATACCCCGGCAGCCCGGATCACTGACAGTTCGTTACTGCTGGCCAGCGCCCCCAGACCAATCAGAGAGCCCACCATCACACTGACCGGCACCAGATCATAAAAACGACGTGGTAAAGTCATCGTGACAAAGTACAACGCATTGGTAATCTGATAGGTTTCATTCAGATTATCCAGCTCGTTGACCAGCGCCAGCAGAAAATCCAGTCCTAGCAGCAGGGTCTGTACTACCAGTACAGCCCCCAGCACATTACGGGCGATATAACGATCCAGTGTCTTCATCGGTTATGCCGTCCCTGTGGCTGAAGGAGGAGTCTGTTTATTGCCATTTTTCTTATTGCGTTTACCGCCCCGACTGAACAGATAATCTTTAGATAATAAAGCCAGAGCAATCGCAATAAACACCAGATGCACTGACCACATACCAATGGCCGGGTCTAGTCTGCCCTTTTCTATCATGCCCTGGACTGAGATCAGGCCACTCAGATAGAAGATATGCAGAAATACTGCCGGGAAGAGTTTGGCAAATCGTCCCTGACGTGGCCGGACATAACTCAGAGGCACAGCCAGCAGCGTCACCACAATTACCATAAGTGGCAGAGATAAGCGCCACTGTACACCGGCCTGATGGGCCGGTGTATCAGAATTCCAGATCTGGCTGGTCGGTAACTGACGCACCTTCACCGAGTTACGTGCAGGATCTTTTTCTGCCAGACGTACGGCATAACGTTCAAAGGTCAGAAAGTTAAAATCACCAAAACCCGCCTGACCTTCAGAACGAGCGCCGTTTTCCAGTACCAGAAAACGACTGCCGGTGTCCGGGTCCAGGTACTGATAGCCCTGATCCGCCCGGAATACCGCTGTCCGCACCTGACCATCATCCCCTTTAATTTCACGGGACAGAAACACACCTCTCATGCGGGTGTTCTCTTCAGTCAGCTCTTCACTGTAAACTACCTGACCACCGGAAAACTTCTGAAAACGTCCGGATTTAATGGTAGAAAAATCCATGCGTTTTTTCTGATCTTCAACAATACTGAAGGCTCTGGCTTCACTCTGGGGGGTCAGCCAGAGGCTGAAACTACCCACAATGCCAGCAACGAAAAAACCAACGCACAGGGTATACAACAGCAGTTTGCGCGGCGAAAAACCACAGGCCAGCAATACCCCCATCTCATTTTCCTGATACAGACGCCCATACGCCAGCATCACCGCCAGAAAAAAAGCCAGTGGCAGAATCAGTTCCAGTACCGAAGGTAACTGCAGCAGTAACAGGCTCCAGAGAAAATCCAGAGACAACGAGCCTTCTGCAATATCTTCAAACAGCTTGATAAAACGACCTCCGAGAATAATCAGCAGTAACACCAGAGATACCGCGCTCATGGTGGTCAGCACTTCCCGGATCAGATAACGGAAAATAATCAAAAGCAGCTCCTGTGTTTGTCTGCCTGATATGTGTTCTGTTCAGACCGGTAATCCGGCCCGGATGATTAATAACTGTCGGAGTAGATTCACTTTTCCGACTTTGCGTTCAGTTAACCATTGCGTAAACTGAGGACAATAGCTGAAGCTGATTTCAGCGGGCAAATTATCCAATAACACTCCCCTTTTGTCTTGTGGCTATTGTTCTTATAACGGGATTGGATAGATATTTGTCTTCTTACCTGATTACTACGTGGAGTTTTTATGCAGTTTAACGCAACCAACCAGGCTCTGACTGAGCTGAACACGGATTGTCTGGTCGCTTTTGTCGGCGCTGAGGGTGAACTCAGTCCGGTGACTCAGCAGATTGATCAGGCTGCGGGTGGATTAATCAGCCGCATTACTGAGCAGGAAGATTTTACCGGTAAACAAAGCCAGACTCTGTTACTGCCATTTGCAGAAGGCCTGTCAGCAAAACGTCTGTTGCTGGTTGGTACCGGTAAAAGTGAAGAGCTGACGGATAATAAGTTCCGTTCTCTGGTCGCTGCCATCATTGGTGCGGTTAAAGGCCTGAAAGTCACCAGCCTGGCATTAAGCCTGGACGATGTGGCACTGAAAGATGATCGAAGCAACGGCTGGAAAGCCCGCCTGCTGGCAGAAAATACCGAAACCAGCCTGTATGTCTTTGATCAGATGAAGAGCAAAGAAGCCGATCCGATCAGCCTGGACAGTATCACTGTAAGTACTCAGGATCAGGATGCCGTAGCCTCCGGCTTAGCTGTGGGTCAGGCCACAGGTCAGGGTATGAATGTCACCCGTAATCTGGGTAACCTGCCGGGTAATGTCTGTACGCCGGTTTTCCTGGCAGAACAGGCTGAGATTCTGGTCGAAGACTGTGACGAGATGAGCCTGACAGTACTGAACGAAGATCAGATGTCAGAACTGGGTATGAACTCTATGCTGTCTGTTGGTCAGGGCAGTGTGCAGCCTTCTCGCCTGGTGGTGGTGGAATACCGTGGTGCCGGTGATGAACAGCCCCATGTGCTGGTCGGTAAAGGCGTGACCTTCGATACCGGTGGTATCAGCCTGAAGCCAGGTGCCGGTATGGACGAGATGAAATTCGATATGTGTGGTGCTGCCAGCGTGATGGGCGTACTGCAGATGCTGAAAGCTCTGAAGCCAGCCATCAATGTCGTAGGTGTCGTGGCGGCAGTTGAAAATATGCCTGCGGGTAACGCAACCAAGCCTGGCGATATCGTAACGACCATGTCAGGCAAAACCGTTGAAATTCTGAACACTGATGCAGAAGGCCGTCTGGTTCTGTGTGATGCACTGACCTATATCGAGCGTTATAACCCGGCAACAGTAGTCGATATTGCAACCCTGACCGGCGCCTGCATTATCGGCCTGGGCCATCATGCTACGGGCCTGCTGGCGAATGACGATGACTTGGCTGCAGAACTGCTGGAAGCGGGTATCTATGCTGCGGATCGTGCATGGCACCTGCCGCTGTGGTCTGAGTATCAGCAGCAGCTGGACTCTAACTTTGCCGATATTGCCAATATTGGCGGTCGTCCGGCAGGTACCATTACTGCAGCCTGCTTCCTGTCCCGCTTTACTGAAGACTATCGCTGGGCTCACCTGGATATTGCCGGTACGGCCTGGCACAGCGGAGGTAAAGACAAAGGCGCAACAGGTCGACCTGTACCGCTACTGACTCAGTACCTGCTGTCTAAAGCCAGCGACGGTAATTATCAGCTGTAACAACCCCTGATTTATCCCTCCTGACAATTTTGTTGGGAGGGATCAACAGATTCAGCCCGGTTCCTCAACAATCTTTTCCATGTACAGACCCGGTATTATATTGCCAGACACCGGACTGATACTCAGACAGATATAAAAGGCCAAAGATTATGCATATCTCACAATACTTGTTCCCTGTGTGCCTGGCTAGCATCGTGCTGACAGCAGGGTGTGCTCAGAAACCTCAGCAAACCACTGGATTGCGGTATGGTCATGTGATCCCTGCGAACTATGTAACGGGCAGCCCACGCCGGATCATCATGCATCAGGGGCGCCATATCAGCTCAGGTCCGGAACTGAAAGTTCGTCCCTTGCTGCGTCCGTTACAACCTTATACCGGTACCGCAGGAAAACCATATGGCTATTATCCTGAGTTACCATCTCCGTTATATTCTCAGTAGAAACGGTAAAAACAGCGTTACTCACAGCACATAAAACAGGTCTTTATTTGTCGTATTGATTACATCCTATTACATTGCTGCTGTAATGTTTTTAAAGTGCGACCTGTATCACAATATCAAAATCACACCCAGCGCATTGTTTTTTAAGGAAAAAATATCAAAACAATTAAAAAAAACATTTCATTGATTAATTTTCCGCTCGATTTGTGAACTTTTGTCACAGTTGGCAACTTGCTTTGTAACAAACATTGAATTAACTTACTTATTAGCAGAGTTACTCAGCTGTCACAGGAAAGGCAAAAGCCAACTCAGGGACCTCCCGTATAACCTCTGACCTGCCAGCAGAATCCTTGATCAACACAGAACAGCTCTGCGTACTGTTACAAACATGCATCAATTGTTATTTGTTCATTACGGAGTTAAATCATGAAAAAGTCTATTATTGCACTGGCAGCTACTATGGTTATGAGCGCATCAGCATTTGCGGCTGATTCAAACATCGTTGACAGCACGATCAGCGTCAATGCTCACCTGAGTGGTAATGCAGACGTACGTAACTCAGAAGCTGAAGTAGGTACAGTTAACCTGAACGACAGCAATCTGCGTGACTCTAAAGTTTATGTTAATGTTAAACTGAACAACCTGACAGCAAGAGGCAACTCTGAGGTATCAGTGGGTCACTTCCACGCAACAGACTCTAATGTTCGTGGTTCTAATGTCCACATCAACACCTCAGCGAATAACGTAGACGTTCGTAACGGCGGTTCTCTGGAAATGGGTGCTGTTCAGGCATACTAATTGTTACCAGGCAGGGAGCTGATTGATACCAGCTCCCTGCAATGGTGGATACAGATGATAAGAACAGTCATATTCTTAGCCGGTATAACATTTTCAGCCATTGAAGTTTATGCATCTGCGTTTGATGATGAAGTGATCAGACAGCGAGCCAAACTCTCTCAGGGTGAAGCCAATGAATATATCAGCCAGAAGTATGGACATGAAGATACTCGCCGCATGACGAATCAGAGTCGTGATGGGGAAACAGAGCATTACGGCGAATTCGAGTTTGATTCCCCGGGGCAGGGCCGGGATAATATCGTCATTAAGATTGACGTAGATTCCGATATTGCATCTAAGGGCGATTGTATTTCAGTAGGCTCAGTAGACGTTGATGGCGTCAGTATCAGAAAACTGACTCTGGATGTCGAGTTCGAAGAGATTAACCACTACAATCGGGGTGCCTGTATCGAAATTGGAAATATCAAGGGAGCCCAGTACATTAATGAAGTGGATGTCATCATTAACGGCGATAAGGTTCGTGCGCGTTAATCTGATTATTGCTGTACTGCTGACGGCTGCCTGTACCACCACTCCACCACCTCCTCCTGATGAAAATATTGAAACCTTCCAGTCTGGTAATCAGAAATATAATTTCATGCTGCTGGCATTGAAAAATAAGATTCTGTCCAGTGATAAAAAAATATTCATTAATGTTCTGGATATTGAAAACATTACCAATAGCCCGGAGTTACAAAGCAATTTCGCTTATATTGCCAGTACACTGATTACTGAACTTCAGACCAATGCCAGATTTTCTTCCTGTCAGAATTGTCGTCCTGAGGTCATAGACGTTTTCGAGAATAACTATAAATTTCAGACATTTACTCTAAATGGCGTACTGGCGTCCAGTGATGAGAAAGGGCGTCGGACAGAAGGCAATAATATTAAGTTCTCAGCATCGGCCCTGGATACCAGCCTGTTCGGCGGCATAGAGCAAGACGATTCAGTTGAAAGCTTCCAGATAGAAGCGGCACTGTTTCTGACCGGACGCCACGGTGAAAGCAGAGCCGGGCTGGTCGTGAATAACTACATCAAAACCGGCCGCACCACCAATGATCTGGAATACTACTACCTGATAGGTGGTACCGGTCAGGAAAAAAGCGTAAGTAAAACTCTGTCACAGGGCTTACAGTATTCAGCCAATATGCTGATCAAGTATTCCCTGATTGAACTGATAGGCAGACTATATGACTTCGACTATGACCGGACAGAAGCGCTGTATTATCAGACCGCCCACAGTCATATCGAACCAATCCGGTATACCCAGCAGGACTTTGATGCCTTTATGCAGGAGCTGGAGCTGCCATGATATCATCCGTCGGCAACTGTCCACTCCAGATAAGACGCCTGCTCTTAGCAGTCGGTCTGTGCTTTCTCAGTATCACTTCTTTACCTGTAGCAGCGATCGAACGCTATGAAGAAGCCGGTATTATTGCAGGTTACAAATATGGTACCAGTATGACTATAGCCCGTGATATTCAGCTGGTATCAGCGTTACATGGCGAAAGAGTCCGTCTGGTCAGTTCAAAAGGCGGGCCAGAGAATATCTTTGCCATACTGGAAGGAAAACAATCACAACTGGCGATGGCTGAAGAGTATTATCTGAATTATCTGCAGAAGCAGGGCAATACCAAACTGGAAAACCTGCGCTATGTTCTGCCACTGCATACCAGTGACCTGCACATTATTGCAAACAAGAATATCACCCATGTCGATCAGCTGCAGGGTAAGACGATCTCGATTGGTTTACCGGCAGGCAGCACTTACCTGGTAGCCCGCAATCTGTTTAAGTCGTTAGGCATTGAGTTTAAAGAGGTCAACCTGACACCCTATGCCGCACTTGATCAGGTAAAAAAAGATCAGCTGGATGCGATGGTGTATCTGTCCGGAGCCCCCGTCAGGCTGTTTGAAGAAAATATCGACCCCGGCGACAAACTGAACCTTCTGGAAATTCCATACAGTCAGGGAAACTTATCAGGACTTCGTAATAACACCATCAAAGAAGGTACATATGAGTGGCTGAGAAAAGATGTCAACACCAAAGCCTCCAGGGTGTTGTTGATGGCTTATAATTTTTCACCGAAAAGTAAAGAAATCAGCCGATGCGTTGCTGCCAGACGAGCATATCGTTCAACCCTGATCAATCTGGACTTCCTGAAAAACCACGGTCACTCCAAGTGGTCTGAAGTGGCAATTAATATGGATGACCTGATCAATAAACGCTTTCCGGTTAACCGCTATCATTGCACCTGGCGCAATACTTTCTGAGTACCTCCAGACAGAATACTCTGCAACCTGACTCCCCGGACATACGCATCAATGATGAATGTATCGCTTTTGCAGTTTATTTCAATAAACGCCAGAGCGAATCAAAGCTCTGCTCTGCAGCAGACTCCGGATGAGCCAGATGAATTTCATCCAGAGGGCAGGCAAAGAAAGCTCCAGAACGTACCCCCACCATATGGCAACCATAGCCTGCCAGTAAAAACTCAACGGCGATGGCTCCCATTCCCGAAGCCAGCACACGATCATGGCCTGTTGGCGAACCGCCACGCTGGGTATGACCCAGAATACAGATCCGGGGTTCATGCCCCTGCTGTTTCAGATCACCGGCAATCTGATGAATACGTTGTTCATTCTCCCCTTCAGCCACAATAATCAGCGCACTCTTTTCTTCAAAACGGGTACGCTCCGTTGATAGCTCCTGAAAGGTGTCGGATCTAACTTCAGTCTCTGGCAACACCACAAAATCAGCACCACCGGCAATCCCAACCTCAGAGGCGATATGCCCGGAATTACGCCCCATCACTTCCACCAGAAACACCCGGCCATGAGAGTCTGCCGTATCCCGGATACGATCGATCGCATCCAGAGCGGTGTTCACCGCCGTATCAAACCCTATGGTGTCATCTGAAGCAGGAATATCGTTATCAATCGTGCCTGGCAGACCGATCACCGGCATTCCGGTTTCCTTCGCAAACAGCCTGGCTCCGGCCAGTGAACCATCGCCGCCAATCACAACCAGAGCTTCTATACCCATTTCGGTCAGCGTTTCATAAGCCTGCCAGCGTATAGCCTGTTCTTTAAATTCCAGACAGCGATCACTTTTAAGAATCGTACCGCCACGCTGAATAATATTTTTAACCGACCGGGATGTCATAGGGCGAATATCACCATCCACCAGACCGGAATACCCCCGATGTACGCCAAAACAGTCAATACCCCGTGCAATTGCCGTACGCACTACTGCCCGAACCGCTGCATTCATACCAGGGGCATCACCGCCGCTGGTCAGAACAGCAATACGGGAAAAAGAGTGACAGGGTTTCAGTTCAGGAACAGCATACATAGACACCTCTCATTCACAATAACCAGACAAGTCCGGCATCAATATTTAAAGTACCATAACAGTATGACGGCTTATCTGTAATATGGTTTAACCGGCGAAAAAAATGCCCTGAGCGTACGACGGATAGAGAACTATCAGAGTACAAACAGGGCATCCGGGCCATCAGGCCTTATCGCATTTTCAGTTGAGCACAGAGCCTTCCAGCCGACATACACTATATCGGAACAGCGTATATCCAGAACAGGCCGCTCAAACCTGCCCTGGTCCGTTTGCAGATTCTTAATCAGAATCCAGCCGCTTAGTTAGCTGATTGTTTCCAGCTTTTCAGCAGGTCTTCGTAAGCAACGGTTTCACCCTGAGGCTTCTCGTTTGCCAGCTTAGCTTTTGGTGAGCCAGGCTGACTCAGCCAGTAATCCGCATCACGCTTAGCGTTCAGCTCAGGACCACAATCGCCCTGCACACCGGCACGCTCCAGACGCTTCAGTACTTTATCCTGAGCAGCCGCCAGACCATTCAGAGCTTCCTGAGGTGATTTTTCACCATTGGCAGCTTCTGCGATGTACTGCCACCACAGCTGAGCCAGCTTCGGATAATCCGGAACGTTAGTGCCTGTTGGTGTCCATTGAGTACGAGCCGGGCTACGATAGAACTCAACCAGACCACCCAGCTTAGGCGCTTCAGCGGTCATCACTTCAGAGTTGATATCCGATTCACGAATCGGCGTCAGCCCCACCAGGGTTTTCTTCAGAGATACCGTTTTAGATACCGTGAACTGAGCATACAGCCAGGCTGCCAGACGGCGATCATCCGGAGTAGAATTCAGGAATGTCCAGGAACCAGCATCCTGATAACCCAGTTTCATGCCTTCCTGCCAGTATGGACCTTTAGGAGACGGTGCCATACGCCATTTTGGCGTACCATCTGCATTAACTACCGGCAGACCTTCTTTGGTCATGCTGGCGGTAAAGGCGGTGTACCAGAAAATCTGCTGAGCAATATTACCCTGTGCCGGAACCGGACCCGCTTCAGAGAAGGTCATGCCCTGAGCCTGTGGTGGTGCATACTTACGCAGCCAGTCCACATATTTGGTCGTGGCGTAAACCGCAGCAGGACCGTTGGTTGCACCACCACGTTCAACACTGGAACCAACCGGCTTACAACCTTCTACACGGATACCCCATTCGTCCACTGGCAGACCATTTGGCAGTCCCGGATCACCCGCCCCCGCCATAGAGAACCAGGCATCAGTGAAACGCCAGCCCAGAGATGGATCTTTCTTACCGTAATCCATGTGGCCGTAAACACGCTCGCCATCAATCTCTTTCACATGTACAGAGAAGAACTCAGCAATGTCTTCGTAAGCAGACCAGTTCTTAGGCACACCCAGTTCATAGCCATATATATCCTTGAACTGTTTCTTCAGATCCGCACGGGCAAACCAGTCAGCACGGAACCAGTACAGGTTGGCAAATTGCTGATCCGGCAGCTGATACAGCTTACCGTCAGGCCCTTTAGTAAAGTCCAGACCGATAAAGTCATTCAGATCCAGTGTTGGCAGAGTGTAGTCCTTGCCATCACCTTTCATCATGTCAGAAATTGGCACCACTTTACCGTAACGGAAGTGCGTACCAATCAGATCAGAGTCGTTGATATAGGCATCATAGATGTTACGGCCTGACTGCATCTGAGTCTGCAGTTTCTCAACCACATCACCTTCCTGAATCAGATCATGGGTCACTTTAATACCCGTGATCTCTTCAAAGGCTTTTGCCAGAACTTTGGACTCATATTCGTGAGTTGCGATGGTTTCAGATGCCACATTAATGCTCATGCCACGGAATGGCTTAGCGGCCTCAGTAAACCAGGACAGCTCTTTCATCTGCTCGTCCTGAGAAATGCTGGACTTACTGAACTCCTGAGATAACCATTTTTCAGCTGCATCGCTGTACTGGTCCGCAAAAACGGAACCACTTGCCAGAGATACAGACAGACTCAGAAGAAGTGCTTTGGGCCAATTTTTATTTTTTTTCATTTCCAACCTCATAAGAGAAGCTTCTGGTTTTATTTCAGGCACAGTTCCCCTTCAAAGGGCTGTTACCTTTCCTTCCAGCTTGAGTGAAAGTGGCCGGGGGCAAAGCGGGCTCAGTTTGAACAAAGGTCAATTTATTCAGGGTCGAACACAGGCAGTTCTGCTTCGTCACTCCGGCCAGGAGCGTGTCCTCAGTCAGAGGACTGTTTTATCCCCATCGCATAACGATAAAGAGCCATACGCAGGAAATTCCCAGTGCAATCCACAACGTCATATCGGTCAGACCGACATACATCAGATGGATATAGGCACTTGTCAGCAGACCGATAAACAAACGGTCACCCCGTGTGGTTTCTATCGGTAAGAAGCCTTTTCGTTCTACACAGGGTGAACGCAGTTCGAATACGGTCATGCATACTAAAATTGCAGCAATAACAGAGAAGAAGACTGCCGTTGGTAATGTCCAGGCCATCCAGCTCATGATTACACCTCCCGATCAGACCCGGCCCAGGGCAAAGCCCTTCGCCACGTGGTTACGGACAAACCAGATCACCAGCAGGCCCGGAATAATGGTCAGCACACCCGCCGCAGCCAGCACACCCCAGTCGATCCCCGTCGCCCCGACCGTTCGGGTCATAATGGCAGCGATAGGTTTGGCTTCTACCGAAGTCAGCGTTCGGGCCAGCAGCAGTTCTACCCAGGAGAACATAAAGCAGAAGAAAGCCGTCACACCGATCCCTGAACGGATCAGTGGCAGAAAAATCTTCAGGAAGAAGGTGTGGAACTTATAGCCATCGATATACGCCGTTTCATCAATCTCACGGGGAACACCGGACATAAAACCTTCCAGAATCCATACCGCCAGCGGCACATTAAACAGACAGTGCGCCAGAGCAACGGCCAGATGGGTATCAAACAAACCCACTGATGAATACAGCTGAAAAAACGGCAACAGAAATACTGCAGGCGGTGCCATACGGTTAGTCAGCAGCCAGAAAAACAGGTGCTTATCACCGGTAAACTTGTAACGACTGAAAGCGTAGGCCGCTGGCAGTGCCACCATCAGAGTGATAATCACATTCAGCGATACATAGGTCATAGAATTGACGTAACCCATATACCAGCTGGGATCACTGAAAATCACCTGGTAGTTTTCCAGGGTAAAATTCTGCGGCCACAGTGTCAGGCCTCCCAGAATCTCTTCGTTACTTTTGAACGACATATTCAGCAGCCAGTAAATCGGCACCAGTACAAACAGAATGTACGCGGTAATGCCAATATTCTTACGTCGCTGAGTATTCACCCGGCGTTTTGCATTAGCGGGCAACACAAAACGCTTAGGCTGTTGTGTGCTACCGGCACCAGCCGTCTGACTGGCGGTGTTCTGAGTCATGCTTGTCATAACAGGCCCCTTTATTCCGACTTATCCAGGTGAGAGATACTGGTAAAGAACAACCAGCTCACCAGCAGTACGATCAGGAAGTAGATCAGAGAGAAGGCTGCTGCCGGTCCCAGATCAAACTGTCCAATCGCCATCTTGGTCAGGGTCTGGCTCAAAAAGGTTGTTGAGTTACCCGGACCACCACCGGTCAGAACAAACGGCTCGGTGTAGATCATAAAGCTGTCCATAAAGCGCAGCAGAATGCCAATCACCAGCACGCTTTTCAGCTTAGGCAGCTGGATATAGCGGAAAATGGCCCATTTAGACGCACGGTCGATACGTGCCGCCTGATAGTAAGCCTCAGGAATAGCTCTCAGACCGGAGTAGCACAACAGCGCCACCAGAGAGGTCCAGTGCCAGACATCCATCAACAGTACGGTGAACCAGGCATCCCCCGGATTAGAGGCGTAGTTATAATCAATGCCGATACTGTTCAGTGCCCAGCCAAACAAACCAATATCTTCACGACCAAATACCTGCCAGATCGTGCCCACTACGTTCCAGGGAATCAGCAGAGGAATGGCCAGTAGAATCAGACTCAGCGACGCCGCCTTACCTTTCGTTGGCATCATCAGTGCCACTGCGATTCCCAGAGGGATTTCAATCAACAGTACGCAGCCGGAGAAGATAAACTGGCGGATCAGAGAATCATGCAGACGCGGGTCCTGCAGTACCTCCCGGTACCATTCAGCACCGACAAAGTAAGCGGTATTCTGGTCAAAAATATCCTGTACGGAATAGTTAACAACTGTCATCAGGGGGATCACAGCAGAGAAGGCTACCAGCAGGAAAACCGGCAGCACTAAAAACCAGGCTTTGTTATTTTCAGTCTTGTTCATGCCTGACGTACCTCGGTTGTCTGAGAGGGATCTGAATCAGAACGATCCTGTGAATCTGCAGCATCCTGATCGGCTGAAGGCTCATCCGGTACCAGATATTCATCCACATACAGTTTCAGCCACTGAGACGGAAAACTGATCCATGCGGTATTTTCCGGCACCGCCTGATCTTCATCCAGACGGGCTTTCAGAATCTGACCTTCCAGCTCCATAGTCAGAATTTTGTAAGTGCCCAGATCTTCCACATGGCGCACATCACAGGAATAAGCGCCTTTAATGGCTTCATCGCAGACATGCACAAACTCCGGACGGATGCCCACTTTTACATTGGCAGAAGGGTTCTGGTTCAGGAACTGACACAGATGGTCCGACAGAGGAATAAACTGATCCTTAAACATCACTCCGCCTTCAACACGGGTGACTTCCAGGATATTCATTCCCGGGCTGCCGATAAAATAACCAACAAAGGTATGGTTCGGTTCTTCAAACAACTCACGGGGTGTACCGAACTGCACGATCTGGCCGCCGTACATCACAGCAATCTTGTCTGCAAATGTCGCAGCTTCCAGCTGATCGTGAGTCACATACACCATGGTAAGATTGAACTGTTCATGGATCTGCTTCAGCTTACGACGCAGCTTCCATTTCAGGTGTGGATCAATCACCGTCAGAGGCTCATCAAACAGAATGGCCGATACATCATCACGTACCAGGCCGCGTCCCATAGAGACTTTCTGTTTTTCATCTGCGGTCAGGCCTTTGGCCTTTCTGTCCAGCAGCTCCTGCAGTTCCAGAATTTCAGCGATTTCCAGTACCTTAGCGCGTACCTTGCCTTCATCCACTTTCATATTACGTAGCGGAAAGGCCAGGTTATCAAACACCGTCATGGAGTCATAAACCACAGGGAACTGGAACACCTGAGCAATATTGCGCTCTTCCGGTGGAATATCGTTCACCCGCTGACCATCAAACAGTACATCGCCTTCTGAAGGCGATAACAGGCCCGAGATAATATTCAGCAGGGTACTTTTACCGCAGCCTGAAGGACCTAAAAGAGCATAAGCGCCCCCCTGGTGCCAGACATGGTCCATCTCTCGAATAGCATAATCAGATGGCGACTGAGGGGCAGGGCTATAACTATGCGCCAGTGATTTCAGATGAATCTCAGCCATGGGTCACCTCCATCGCAGCATCTCCCTGGTACAAACGCCCTGGCGCTTGCAGCATCCTGCCGTCCAGATCAAACACAAACAGCTTATGGGTGGGCAGATACACCTTAATCGGTGTGTCCGTGTGATATTCATGTACGCCGGACAACTGCAGAACCAGATTGAAGTGATTGTTCTTCACATGCATAAAGGTTTCAGAGCCACTGATTTCAGCCAGCTCCACCAGCACAGAAACTTCCAGATCATCATCGTTATGAGGCACCAGACCGATATGACTCGGCCGCACCCCAAAGAAATATTCGCCGGGTTTCAGTCCCCGGATATCCTGATTCAGCGGGAAGTGTACTGTGCTGTCGAACGTCACTTCCGTTTCCGATACGGTGCCCCGAATCAGATTGATCGGCGGTTCACTGAACAGCTCTGCGGCATCAATGTTCACCGGATAGCGGTACACCTCAGAAGACGGCCCGCTCTGAATCACCTTACCTTCGTGCAGCAAAGTGGTTACACCACCTAATGCCAGTGCTTCGTTGGGTTCTGTTGAGGCATACACTGCAATGGAGTTACGGGCTTTCAGCAGCTCTCGAATCTCCTGACGCAGCTCTTCACGCAGTTTGTAATCCAGATTAACTAACGGCTCATCAAACAGAATCAGGCTGGCATCTTTTACCAGAGCCCGCGCCATAGCGGTACGTTGCTGCTGACCACCGGACAGTTCCAGCGGACGTCGCTCAAGGAAAGGATCGATATGCAGCATTTCAGCGGTTTCATGAACCCGCTTACGAATCTCACCTTCCGCAACTTTCGCCAGACGTAGCGGCGAGGCGATATTCTCGTATACGGTCCAGTTCGGATAATTGATAAATTGCTGATACACCATGGAGATATTGCGCTGCTGAACAGGAACACCGGTCACATCGACCCCGTTCATCAGCACCTGGCCTTCGGTAGGCTTATCCAGCCCGGCCATCAAACGCATCAGGGATGTTTTCCCTGCCAGTGTTCGTCCCAGAAGTACATTGAACGAACCTGGCTCCAGCGTTAGGCAGGCATTGTCGATATGGCATTCACCATCCACAATGCGCGTGACATTCTGAAGAGTTAAAGACATCTTGTTGTCCTTTTTATTCTTTTAATCGGCCCCTTCGTCCGATCTGGTCAAACCGGACAACAGGCGAATTCCAACATCCGGCAGATCTTATTTTTCTGCTTGATCTGTCAACGCAGAGATGTTCGAATTCGAAGCAGCATCATCGCACTCAGTGAAAAAAAACCGCAACACAAATTTAACAAAACAAACTAACCATTTGTTTTTAAAAGAATTTTCATTAAGAATGGATTCAGATCATTATTTATACAAATTGATCAAATACGAAAAAACTGTTCACTAACCGACTGGCGGTGAACACTTTTGAACAGATATACTGACCGACCGTGAACACTGAACAGTGCTCCGAGGCAGTCAGGAAATCAGGCAGGGAATACAGGAAAACAACAAAAAAGATGTCCCTGAGACATCGGAGATGGCCCATGCAACCGTCAGATAATCCCCGGACACATCCGCCCCGCACCCGCAAATCTCTGAGTCACGACCTGATGATTCAGGCATCCTGGCAGAGATGTAATAAATATGGCCTGGACCAGGAAACGACCCCGGCAGATGCAATCGTCTCCCAGGGCGAAGTGCGCGATCTCCAGTATCATCATAACTTTCTGATCAACACCACAGGCAGTGAAGTACTGCCCTATTATGAAAATATTCTCGCTAATTCCAGCTGCCTTATTATGCTGGCCGATCAGAAAGGTCAGGTGCTGAACTGCTGGGGTGATCGCCGCTTCATGGCCATTCAGAAGCGACGCTGTTTTGATGACGGAGCCCGCTGGTCAGAAAAGGTCAATGGTACCAATGCAATTGGTACGGCACTGGCCACAGGTCAGGCTGTTCAGGTGCAACGGGATGAACACTATCTGAAGGCCAATCGCTTTATGATTGGTTCTGCCGCCCCTATCTATGATACCAACCGCGAGCTGCTGGGCGTGCTGGATGTATCCAGTGATGCCTATCTGCCTCAGGCGCATACCCTTGGCATGGTGCGTATGATGTCCCAGTCGGTAGAAAACCGCCTGATTATCAGTAAATTCGGTCAGGAAGAGTTTCTGCTGACCTTTAATACCAATGTGGATAACCTGGATAGCCAGTGGGCCGGACTGATCGCGTTTAATGAAAATGGCACCATTATCTCTGCCAACCGTCGTGCTGAAATGCTGCTGCGTTTTGAACTGGCGCTGGCCAGTGTCGAAGAAGTGTTTGGTATCCGGCTGTTCGAACTGAAAAATCAGCCTGAAGGCCAGCCCGTTCTGGTGAATGCTCTGGGCAAATACAAAATGTACGCCATGGTCAAACGTCCGGAAAACCCTATGGCACTGGCCCCGGATTACCGGGACCGCTTACCGGTACAGACCGAAACCTATGCCGGTCCCACACTGGAACAGCTGGCTCTGGGCGATATGCGGATTGAACGCTGTACCCGTATGGCAAAAGCGGTGACCGGGAAAGAGATGCCCCTGCTGATTCAGGGTGAAACCGGCACCGGTAAGAAAACCTTTGCTCGCGCCTTTCATCATGCCAGCCAGCGCAGTGCTTTCCCGATGATCACGGTGAACTGTGCAGTGATCCCGGAAGATGAGATTGAAGCCGAACTGTTTGGCTACCAGAACCCGGATAAAGGCTCTGTTGGCCTGATCCGTAAAGCTCATAAAGGCACCTTCTACATTGAAGAACCCGCTGAATTGCCCATGAGCGCCCAGACCCGATTACTCCGGGTGTTAGAAGAGAAAAAAGTCACCTGCCCGGATACTGGTCAGAACTGGAGCGTGGATATTCGTATTATCGCGGCCAGCAAAACCTCACTAAAAGCCCAGGTGACCACTGGACAGCTCAGAGAAGACCTCTATTACCGCATCAGCGGCCTGAATCTGGAACTGCCGCCATTAAGAGAGCGCACAGATCAGATAGCACTGATCCACCACCTGCATCGTTCTTGCAAAGAAAGCAGCCAGCCCGAGTATCTCAGTGAAGAAGTGCTCAGCCTGCTTACTCGCCCGGCCTGGCCTGGCAATACCCGCCAGTTACTCAATGTATTACAGATCGCTCTGGCTATGGCCGGAGACGATGAAATTGAAGCCTGGCATCTGCCGGATGATGTATTAACCGAACCGGCTAATCGTGATTTATCCACCGGGATGACTGATAAGACAGTTATAACAGAAACACAAACGCCAGCCCGGATCAGTACAATAACAGAAACACCATATCTTTCAGCAGACCAGGAAACAAACCCTGCTCTGCTGCAACAGGCGAACCAGTTACAGCACAGTATTGCTGATGAAACGCTGAAAGCTTACACCCTGCATAAGGGAAACATTTCCCGAACAGCGCAGGCTCTGGGCATTAGCCGCAATACGCTGTACAAGCGTTTAAAAGAACTTGGAATCAGGAGCTAAATGCCATTAAACGCAGAACCACTTAATCAGATAATAACCTGTATTGGCCCATCAGCTTTTAGCCTGTAGATACAGGAAGGAGAGAATACTTTTTACAGGCCTGCAGAACAATGCAGACCTGTAAAAAAGCCACACCCAAAGGCGTGGCAAATTAATAGCAGACCCGGGCAGGGCAGCTATCAGGCAGCAACACTTCCGTGAGGGTCGATCACAAATTTCTTCGCCGCACCACCATCAAAGTCGGCATAACCATTAGGTGCGTTATCCAGACTGATCATCTGAACATTTACCGCTTTAGCGATATCCACTTTATTGAACAGGATCGCCTGCATCAGGTTACGGTGATACTTCATTACGGGACACTGACCGGTGTGGAAAGAGTGGGATTTTGCCCAGCCCAGACCAAAACGCATGCTCAGAGCACCCACTCGAGCAGCCTCATCAACTGCACCCGGATCTTCTGTCACATACAGGCCCGGAATACCGATCTGCCCACCAGCACGAGTAATCTGCATTGCAGAGTTCAATACGGTTGCAGGTGCTTCTTTACCGTGGTTACAACCACAGCCATGAGCTTCAAAACCAACGCAGTCGACAAAACAGTCCACTTCGCGCTCACCCAGAATCACTTCCAGCTTATCTTCCATATCGCCTTCTTCACGCAGGTCGATGGTTTCACAACCAAAGCTGCGCGCCTGCTCCAGACGGTCACCAATCATGTCACCCACAATCACACAGGCCGCTCCCAGTAACTGAGCAGACACTGCCGCCGCCAGACCAACCGGACCGGCACCGGCAATATAAACTGTTGAACCTGGACCCACACCTGCGGTAACACAGCCATGGAAACCGGTCGGGAAGATATCAGAGAGAAGTGTCAGGTCGCGAATTTTTTCCATCGCCTGATCAGAATCCGGGAATTTCAGCAGGTTGAAGTCGGCATAAGGCACCATGACATATTCTGCCTGACCACCAACCCAACCGCCCATATCCACATAACCATACGCAGCCCCTGGACGAGCCGGGTTAACATTAAGACAGATACCCGTCAGACCGGCTTTACAGTTGCGACAACGGCCACAGGCAATATTGAAGGGTACGGAAACGATATCACCGACGTTCAGAAATTCAACGTCACGCCCTTTTTCCAGAATAACCCCTGTAATTTCATGGCCCAGTACCAGACCTTCTGGTGCTGTGGTCCGGCCACGAACCATATGCTGATCACTACCGCAGATATTAGTGGTAATCACTTTCAGGATAACCCCATGATCACACTTACGGTTACCCAGTGCCAGTTCAGGGAAAGCGATGGATTCAACACCGACCTGACCTGCGCCCTTGTACACCACTCCACGGTTAGAAGAACTACACATACGCTGCTCCTTACTTTATTTATTCTTGTCTAAGAATTTGCAACGATATCGGTAGCCCGGCCTGGCCTGGTGCCCGAAAGCGACACCCTTATATCCCGCAACGACTGGCCTGAAAGCGAGAAAAAACATTCAGTTGATCAAAAATGACTAAAAAGTCACATAAATCAATGACTCAGAGGAAATAGCATGAAGGGCCTGATACAATAATGTGATAACATAACAAAATCAAGTTTTTTTACATTTCAGGCCCTTAACCTGATCCAGGGCAAGAGAATAAAAATCAGAGTTCAGGATCACAGGCTTCTTTCAGAGCAAAACGAGGCACAGCTTCACCATTAATCTCAACCCGCTCGGTAAACATCGATAAAGGGCGAATCCAGAGTCCACGTTCACCATATAAAGCGCGGTAAACCACATGCTCTTCTTCGGTCTCACTATGACGGGCAACAGCCAGTACCTGATATTCAGGTCCTTTGTAGTGCTGATAGATCCCGGGAACCAGTGTTGTCGTTTGTGCCATAAAGGTACTCCTCAAAGAACAGAAAACTCAGAAATAGCTCTGAGTTGCAATGTCACTCACTCTGATCAGGCTGGCGCATTTTACGTTGCTGAACCCATAAACCAGCCAGTATCATCACCAGCCCTGCCAGTGTCGAAATATAGATATTTTCATCCAGAATGGTATAGATCAGCACCAGAGAAATCACCGGTGACAGAAAAATCAGATTACTGATCCGGGCAGTATGCCGGGTCAGCCGCATCGCCTGCAGCCAGCAGACAAAAGCAAGCCCCATTTCAAAAATACCAACATACATCGCCGCAGCTATGCCCTGCCATTCAGGCCAGTGCAGACTGCTGTACCACAGATTAACCAGTAACAGAAACGGCAAAGCAAACAGAAAGTTCAGCCATAAGCCTATAACAGGCTCTCGCTGATCCCGGGTATTAGCGATCCAGTATCCAGCCCAGATCAGAGTACTGAACAGTGCCAGAGAGACACCGGTCAGATCCCCGAACTCCAGAGACAATAACTGTCCACGAGTCGCAATCACCAGAACACCACCATAGCAGATAACACCGGCCAGAATATCCTGTCGACGCAGTTTCTGCCCAAGAAAAGGCACTGCCAGAAATGTCAGCGTCAGTGCCCAGGTATAATTCAGCGCCTGAGCTTCCTGAGCAGGCAGACGATCATAGGCGGCAAACAATACCAGATAATAGATCCCCGGATTAAACAGGCCATACAGCACGGAGGCTCTTAGCTGAGATGACGACAGGGATTTCAGATGATGCCACTTTTTCTGCCAGCTGATCACAAAGGTCAGTACCAGAGCAGAAAATAAAGCAGCCCATAGCAATAGCTGCTCGGGAGACAGATAACCCAGTGCGACCTTAAAAGCAGTCGCTACTGTTGACCACATTGCCACAGCTGACAACGCATATATCAGCGCCTGCTTTTCACCAGATTCAGAAAAAGCATGAAACATAACGACCTCAGAATAAAACCATAACAGGATATGGCTTGTTCTTAATTTGACAGAAAAAACAGCCATCACACTCTTGCTGTAACAGATACTGCCACTAGAAATGAGCGCTATCATCCATCCTTTTTCACAACTTGTCACCTATGGGCAAGCATTACCTGAAGAGGTATGCTTAACAACACTGAAAGATACACACCTGCCGGAGAAAACGATGTCCCTCAGCCTGAGTGAAGTTCAGACAGAACAGCACGAATTCCGCAGTCAGTGTCAGACGCTGATACTGGCAACACTGAATGAGGAACAATGGCCTGAAGCCAGCTATACACCTTTTATCGAAGATACTCAGGGAAATTTCTACGTACTGATCAGCGAACTGGCTGCCCATACCCGGCATTTACTGGATAATGGCAAAGTGTCCTGGATGCTGATTGCCGATGAACAGGATACCCGCCAGCTTTTCGCCCGTAAGCGCCTTATCTGTACAGGGCGGGCTGAGACAATCGTCCGCAATGATGAGGTCTTTTCTGCAAGGCTGGTTCAGATGAAAGATAAATTCGGTGAGATCATCGACCTGCTCAGCGGTCTGGATGATTTTTATATGATGCGCCTGACACCGGAAAGGGCTACCTATGTCAGAGGATTTGGCCAGGCATTTGCGTTATCCGGTGAAGGGCTGAATCAGATCGAACACCTGAAAAAAACCTGAAACATCAGACATCACTGGTCTTCCGGTCAGAATGCCCCAAAGAACGCTCTGGATCAATCTGATCACGAATACGCTGTTTTATCTCTTTTGCCTCAGGGAAACCACCATCAGCTTTTCTGCACCAGATTCTATGCTCGTCCAGCCAGATCTCATATAGCCCTCCGGTATCTGGAACCAGAGCTACTTCACACAGATCGTCACTGAAAGTGTACATAATCTCCTGGGCCATCCAGGACGCTCGCAGCATCCAGTTACAACGGGTACAAAAGCGGATTTCAACTCTGGGCTTGCCCACATTCATTGCTGCTGGTTTTGACATCTTGTCTCCTTTTTCTTTTCTGCCCATTTCACAAAATCAGGGACTCATTTCTGATAAAAGCGAAACAGCGGCATAGAGCGCTCAAACATTTGAAGATACAACAGAAAGCATAAAAAAACCCCGGTATCATAACCAGGGTTTCATCAATCTCAGACAGGCAAAAGATCAGCCGTCAGCATTAATTTTAGCAACAATTTCCTGCAGAGACTGTTCGCACGTGTCATTGTCAACCTGGCACGTCCCCGCATTCAGATGGCCACCACCGCCATATTGCAGGCACAGTTCACCTACATTAGTGTTGGAGCTGCGATTCAGAATGGACTTGCCCACAGCAAATACCGTGTTCTGTTTTTTCAGGCCCCACATCTGATGAATCGAGATATTACAATCAGGGTACAGGGCATAAATCATAAAACGGTTTGTTGCCCAGATAGTCTCTTCTTCACGCAGATCCAGTACCACCAGATTGCCATAAACAGTACTGCAACGTTTAATCTGCTCTACCGCTTTCGTTTCCTGATCAAAGTACAGGTCCACACGCTCTTTGACATCTTCCAGTTGCAGAATGTCATCAATGCTGTGGTTTGCACAGTAATCAATCAGCTGCATCATCAGCTGATAGTTAGAAATACGGAAGTCACGGAAACGCCCTAACCCGGTACGGGCATCCATGAGGAAGTTCATCAGTACCCAGCCTTCCGGCTTCAGAATCTCTTCCTGGTTAAACTGAGCGGAGTCACCTTTATCTACCGCTTCCATCATATCATCCCAACTCAGTGGGAATTCTTTGTTACCCCCGTAATAGTCATAGACTACACGAGCAGCTGACGGCGCTTCAGGGTCAATAATATGATTGTCGATATCACCATCATTACGCAGAGTTTCACTCAGATGGTGGTCAAACGCCAGATGGCACCCTTTAACATAAGGCAGGTTGGTGGTGATATCCGAACCTGTAATCTCAATTTTTCCGTCCTGCATGTCCTTAGGATGCACAAACAGAATATCGTCAATCATATCCAGGTGCTTCAGCAGCACCGCACAAACCAGACCGTCAAAGTCACTGCGGGTAACCAGTCGGAACTTTTGACCAGACATCAGTCTCTCCTGTAAATACGCCGGATGCATACGCCATTTTTTGCCATGCACCACCCCTGTGAATATCTGAGGGTAAACATACCATTTATCTGCACCTCAGAGAACCGGAAAGCTCTGAATATCTGAGCGGCGTCAGAGCTTTTATTAATAATATCAGTGTATACCAGAATCCGGGATCATCAGACTTTTCCCTGTTGAGCGGTGTCAGTTTTTTCTGACTTCATTCTGAATAATAGCAAAAGTATTACCAGCAACACCGGTATGGGCAACAGATTGACCCATTGCCAGCCCAGCTGGTGAATCACAGGTCCTGCCGATAAAGACGCGATGGCCTGTAAGCTAAATACAGCAAAATCATTAACAGCCTGAGCCTTAAATCGCTCTTCCGACGTATACTGTCTGGTCAGTAGGGTTGTTGATCCGACAAACAAGAAATTCCAGCCTATCCCTAGTAATACCAGAGCCCACCAGTAATGCATCAGCTCATTTCCCATCAGGGCGATGCCACTACAGGCCAGTAGTAATAGGGTTCCCAGAGACATAATATTTCTGATCCCCAGAGAACCTATGATCATGCCAGTCAACAATGATGGCAGATACATAGCAGCCACGTGGCTCTGAATCACTCTGGCCGTCATATCAAGAGAGTGACCATCCATCACATGCATACTGATTGGGGTAGCGGTCATAATAAAGCTCATCACCGCATAAGATACAACCCCGCCGGTAACGGCTATCAAGAACCCAGTACGACTGAATAGTGTAAGGGCAGAAACAGGTTTATGCGTTTCTGACGTTGCTTTCTGAGACATATCAGCTTCTTCTTGCAACGTCAGTAATAAAACCAGAGCACCAGCGATTAAAAATGCCATAGCCAGAAAGGAACCGGCAAAACGAACATCCAGCCAGTCTGCACAGGCTCTGGCCAGTTCAGGGCCGACAAATGCTGCAATCACTCCCCCCACCAGAACAAATGAGATCGCTTTACCTGCCTGCTCAGGGGCTACACTCTCTGCCGCCGCAAAACGGTATTGCTGTACAAAAGCCAGATGAAAACCGGTACAGGCTGATGCCAGCACAAAAAGCCAGAAAGACTGCACATATATTGCCAGAGAAGCCATTAAGCAAGCCAGAATCCCTCCGGTAGCCCCCAGAATAAAACCTCGCTTTCGCCCCAGTTTCTGCATCAACATGGCGGCCGGTATCGTGCTCAAAGCTGTACCGACGACCATAAATGCGACTGGAAGAGTCGCCAGTCTTGAATCTGAAGCAAGCCCGCCTCCAATAATACCCCCGATAAAAACCATTGCAGGTGCCAGAGACATCGCCATTGCAGAGGCAAACGCTAATAAAATAACATTACGCAAAGTCACATATAGATCCTTTTGTGAACCAGGTTAGAGTTTTTGCCCTGTTTTCTGTTAATATCTGACATTACTACTTGGTCATGTTGTACATAAAAAACAGCATTTACTTGCAAAGATATACAAATTAGACAGCAATACCTGTGTTACTATCAGTAATGAAAGTGAGTATTACCCGCAAGGATGCAGCGGGTCTGAACACAGGGTCTAACAGGAATTAACAGGGGGTCGTGCACATGCAACTCACCCGTCAAACAGACTATGCCATTCGAGTACTTATGTTTCTTGGTGTCCAGCAGTCTGACGAACTGGTGACCATCAGCGATATTGCGCATCATTTTGAGATTTCACGCAATCATTTGATGAAAATTGTCCACAAATTAGGGCAACTGGGTTATATCCAGACCGTGCGCGGCAAATACGGCGGCATGCGGATCAATATGGAACCAGCAGATATCTCTATCGGCAAGATGGTCCGGGACTTTGAAACATCTCTGGAAATTGTGGATTGTGACAAGCTGATCTGTCCTCTGACAGGTGCCTGTGACATGAAACCTATGCTGAAAAAGGCAAGAGATGCTTTTCTGGCGGTCGTCGATGAATATACGCTAAAAGATCTACTTCGCAATCCGGCTGATATCCGGAACTTACTGGGACTGGATTTACAGGATAATGAGCTGCCCGTGCAAGTCATGGCTGCATCCTGATAACCTTACCAGTATTATGGAATACAAAAGCCGCTTCTTTCTTTTATAAAGAAGCGGCTTTCTTATTTATAGTCTATTAAAAACAATGAGTTATAAAATATATTATTTATTTCAGTCAGTTATCTTTTCAGCCTGTAGCATTACTAAATAAAAACAATCGTGAGCAAAGCCAGCACCGCTGACAATACCAGAGGGAAAGTCGCTCTGACTGCGACTTCACGGCCTCCAATGGCACCTGCCATGCCTCCTTTCAGAACAGAATTCACCGCTGCTGCAATAATAATTCCCAGAACGGCCGTACTCTCTGCCAACCCATCCCGGCTCATGCCTGACAATGACAGATTAATGGGGTCCACATCCGCCACTCCCGATACCGCAGCCAGAATCAGAATTCCAGCCTCTCCCAGAATATCCTGTAAAGCGCTGCTCAACAGCAAAATAGCCGCCAGTAATACACCAAACCCCAACGCCGAGGTCAGAGATAAAGGAGAAGATGGCGGAGCAATATCTTCAGCTACACTCTGATTCCCCTGATACCAGAACCAGAAGGCTGGCAGGTAGATCGTCAGACTGGCAACAAGAACAGGCCACACCAGTAAATGAATCAGATTCGGATTGATGACCCCGGCCACCAGCAGAATTCTGGGGAACATGGTCCCACAAGCGAACAGAATACCAGCAGCCAGCAAGGGGCAGGCTTCTCTGGATTCCCGTCCCATTCTGGAAAATTGCAGTGTTAATGCCGTGGATGACACCAAACCGGCAAACAGGGCTGTCAGCATGATGCCTTTTCTTGCACCAGCAATTTTCATGGCAAAATAGCCCATAAACGAGATAGCAGCAATCAGTACGACCATCCACCATATCTCATAAGGATTCAGTGCATTCCAGGGGCCCATAGCCTGATCCGGTAAGATAGGTAACACCACAACAGAAATAATCAGTAGCTCCAGGGCCGCCCAGAGTTCCTTTTTTTCCAACAACCATAACCAGCGATGTAACTCACCTTTCAGGCTTAATAACACGGTCGTGATAACCGCCATAGCCGATGCTTCTGTCACATAACCCTGCATTACCAGAGCGCCATAACTAAAGGCCAGCAAAGCAGAAATCAGTGATGTCAGAGAGATATTTTTCTGATTATGGTTGACGAAGTAAGAGGCTGTCAGCGCAACACACAGACCAGAAAATATAACGCCAATCAGATAAGCTCCGGCCTGCTCTGACAGCATAACGGCTACAGCGCCCAGTAAAGCAATCAGGCCATAGGTCCGCAAACCGGCAATCCGGCTGCCATCTTTCAGGCTGCGATATTTCCAGCCCCGCTCAACACCAATCAGCAATCCCAGAAACAGAGCTACAGCTAACAACCCCAGGGTATGATTAAATTCAATCTGCACAGCAAAATCCTGTCTGAAAAATACCCGGCTCCAGAGTATCTGCACAAAAAAGGAATATCAGAAAAGGTCACACACTGGAACGAAAAGTCGCGTATAAAGAGGCGAAAATACCAATTTATCACTTTTCTGACACAGCTATCCCTTTATCTGTCCGAAACATTTAAAGTAACATAACCCATACAGGTCCTGATGGCTGGACATAATGGCCGATATCAGCAGACCGGCCTGATATCCATCTGATGCGATGCAATCTGGCAATGCTCAGGGATGAACCGTTATAAGGGTACTTAGATAATACTATGAAAATCCGCACACTTTTCTCTGCAGCCACTGGCTGGCTGGCACTGTCTTTATCGGGTCCGGCTCTGTCGGATATCAGCCTGACCTATCAGTCTACAGAAACACCTGAATATCGAAGTACAATTCTGGTGGGCACAGACTACATTCGCTTTGAAAACCCTATGGCACCAGACTTCTTCATGCTCTATGACGCCCAGCGTCAAATGATGACTCTGGTCGATGGCAACAGCCGGAGCTATACCACACTGGACAGAGAAACACTGGAAAGCCTGTCCGAGCAGATTGATGTCACTCGTCGGGCTATTATTGCAGAGCTGGAAGCCGGTATCAAAAACGCCAGCCCGGAAGAAAAAGCTCAGATGGCTGAAATACTGGAACAAATCACAGAACTGTCTAAGACATCTAAGAAAGACATTGTCAGCTATCAGCCTGAGAAACAGCACAATACGATTAATGGTTATCCCTGCCAGCAGATTAAAGCTCTGGTGAATAATCAGGAGCAGGCAACACTCTGCGTTGCTAAGGCAAGTAAGGTCGGCATACCTGAAGACGTTATGGCCACCCTGTCTTCATTCCACCATTTTTCTAACAGCGTTCATCAGCAACTGAATCCGGGTGATGCAACAGAACTGCTGTTTGTAATGAACAGCACCGATAGCTTACCGGTCTCTATTAAACGGCAGTTTCCGGCCAGTGCCGCTGATGAGTACCATCTGACGGAAGTAAAAGAGTTAACCATACCAGGAGAATCGTTCCAGGTCCCTGGCCACTTTGAGTCCAAAGATATTGAAGACGCCTTTATCGTAGATTGATAATCTGAACGCCAGAGCGCCCGATAACACGTCATATGTCATGACAGATTGATAACCTGAATAGAGCTGCAGCAGAATTTTTTCTGCCGCAGCTTTATTTTTTTCTTTACCCGGAAAAAAAAACAATCTATATAAGCATCTGAATATCAACTTTATTTCTGGAGATTATTATCAATGGGCCGTGAGAACGTATCCTTTGATTCTGATGATGAAGTGTTTGATGATGCTCAGGACAATCTTTCCGATGAAGATGAGGCGAAAGAGGTCAAAAAGGGCAAGTCGATGGATAAGCGTCGTTTAATCGAAAATCGCCTGGAAGAAAGGCGTCTTCACAAGAATATTGACGACGACTATTACGATTTTGACCTGGATGATTAATTGCCCATGTGCATAGTATCAATCAGAAGATAAGGCCGCTTTGCGGCCTTAAGTCAGCATATTTGTTCATTGAATCCTTACTATAATATCGGTGCCTCACCATCGGACTCCCCTTTTTTCCCGGTATTAGCGGAATGGCTTTTATCCAGTAAAGAGGTCCGGGATAACAAGGCCTGCTGATTATCCAGCATACGTGAGATATTAAGCTCCAGAGCAGACATCCGCGTCTCCAGGCCATCAATACGCTGTAATAGCTCTGTTTCCTTATCGACGACCTCTTCTTCCTCACGGGACAGAAAAAAGACTGAAAAACTGGCCGTCAGCAGGGAAAACAGCCCTATCCCTGACAAAATAAGTATCGTACCGAATATCTTACCTGCTGTACTGGCAGGAACAATATCGCCATACCCAACCGTTGTGATAGTGACAATTGCCCACCAGATACCATCCCACGGGGTACCTATCGCCGGATCAATGACGGAAATAAAAGTACCACTGACCCCGACAAAGAGCGCACTAATCAACAATGTTGTCCCCAGATGGTTTCTGGACAGAATATCTCTGACGGTACTGCCCAGCGGCAACAGCAGTGTCAGAATCAGAATTACCCGAAGAATACGCAACACACTGATAAAAGCGTCCTCCCCCCATAGTACCGGTATACCCATGATAATAATGACCAGGTTCATCCAGTTAGTCAGCAGATAGCGTCGGGTATTATCAACCAACCGGGCCAGTAACAGGGTTTCTGTCAGAAAAAACAGCCAGATCACAACATCTGTAACATGATGGATTTCATGATCATCATTTTCAACCGCTGACAGATACCAGCTAATCAGCATCCATAAGGCCAGAAACAGCATGGGCCATTCCAGCCTGCGCCCCCAGCGTCGTGCAGATATATTCTCTGATGGATCAACGCCAGCCAGCCCCAGATAACGGGCAATAGCAGAAGAAGAGCGAATAGAATCAACCATGATGCAACTCCCGGTGTTCCTTTTTCAGCAGGTATTTACCCCACCACATGCCGAACAATAAACTGGGTACTAGCATCAGGATGCCATAGATCACAGGAGAGACCGACATCATGGTATTTCCCAGCACACCACCGGTAATCAGTAAAGCAGTGCCACCATTCTGTACCCCGACCTCAATACTGTTAGTAATCCGCTGCCTGACAGGGAGCTTCATCACGGCAGAAATCAGATAACCGCATGCCAGTGCCATTACGTTCAATGCCACTGCAGCAGGACCAACTGCAGCCAGAAATTCAGGCATCTGTTGCCAGTTCTTAATCACGATACTGACAATCACAAACATCAGAAAAGCAATCGACAGAGGTTTAACGACTCTGACCAGACGAGCGGCCAGATCTGGTTTACTCCGATACAACCACATTCCCAGAGATACAGGTACTACAGTAATCACAATAAGGCGCATCATAATTTGTAATACAGGCAGATCAATACTGCGGACTTCTCCTAACCAGTGATCCAGTGCCCATTGGCTCAGCCAGGGAATCGTAAAAGGCGTCAGCAAACTGGCAAAGGCAGTCAGAGTAATCGATAGCGCTACATCGCCTTTACTGAGAAAAGTCATCATATTTGATGTAGCGCCCCCCGGAGCAAAGGAAAGAATCATCAGCCCAATGGCCAGTTCCGGAGGTAAAGTGAAAACAGACACAACGACAAAAGCCAGCAGCGGAACCAGTAGCATTTGTCCGGCCAGTCCGGTCAGGACTGCAACAGGTAACTGAAAAATCCGGCTGAAGTCAGCCAGTTTCAGGGTCATGCCCATACCCAGCATGATCACAAACAGGGCTACAGGCAGAACAACCCCCAGCAGAATTCCATTGGACATATGGGGCTATCCTTTTTCAGATAAGACTCAAGCGATCTCTTTCGGATAAGACAGAAGACATCTTATGATCAGGAATACCATAAGATCACGGCTAATCCGATGATGTTATCTGAATGATAATATCGTCGCATTAACCGGTGAGCTATTCATTAAAATGATCGGGGGTTCAGAAACCCTCTTCCAGATCATCAATACTGGCAGACTGCAGGCCACTACCATAATCCAGATCAAACACCATCACAGCAGGGTCCAGTTGAATAAAACGCTTAAACAGCGCTATATCCAGAGGCTCTGGCCACCGACTTTCATCCTCTTCCCAGGATTTCAGCTCATTCTCCAGAACATTCAGATAAAACTCTTCCACGGTTTCATTCAGCTGATCCTCATCTTCAATCTCAGGAATCAGATAAACCGTCGCTTCTTCATTCACTTCCTGCAGGCTGATCTGTTCACTGTCAACGTCCAGGTCGTTAATCCAGTCAACAAAGTCCTGTGTCAGCTTTACAGTCATCGCAGAACGATTGAGCATTTTCATGGGGAGTCTCCAGAGCAATCCATCAGAAGCGCAATAGTATCACTTAAATGATTGCATGATGATGTTTATTCATCCAGCCTGAAAAAGAAAACCCCGGAAATCAATGAGATCCGGGGTTTTATTATTACTTAGCTTCGCCTTCTGGCCGCATATGCGGGAACAGCAGTACATCCCGGATCGATGGCGCATTGGTAAACAGCATGACCAGACGGTCGATACCAATGCCTTCACCGGCTGTTGGTGGCAGGCCGTATTCCAATGCACGGATGTAGTCCTGATCGAAATACATGGCCTCATCATCACCCGCATCTTTCTCGGCTACCTGCTGCTCGAAACGCTCGACCTGATCTTCAGCATCATTCAGCTCCGAGAAACCATTCGCAATTTCACGACCACCCACGAAGAACTCAAAACGGTCCGTCACAAACGGGTTATCATCATTACGACGCGCCAGAGGAGATACTTCTGCCGGGTACTCAGTAATAAAAGTTGGCTGCATCAGGCGATGCTCTGCTACGGACTCAAAAATTTCAGTCTGGATTTTACCCAGTCCCCAGATTGGTTTTACGTCAATCTTCAGTTTTTCTGCCGTCGCTTTAGCCGCTTCCAGAGAGTCCACATCTGACAACTCAATGCCTTCACCGTATTTCAGAATCGACTCGACAAGAGTCATACGAATGAATGGCTGACCAAAGTCATAGGTATCACCCTGATATTCAAGCACGCTGCTGCCCAGCACGTTCTGAGCAACGGTGCGTAGCATATCTTCTGTAAGATCCATCAGATCTTTATAGTCAGCATACGCCTGATAGAACTCCAGCATGGTGAACTCAGGGTTATGGCGGGTAGACAGGCCTTCATTGCGGAAGTTACGGTTAATTTCGAATACTTTCTCGAAACCACCGACCACCAGACGCTTCAGATACAGCTCTGGTGCAATACGCAGATACATATCACGATCCAGTGCATTATGATGCGTCACGAAAGGACGTGCAGTAGCACCACCCGGAATCACCTGTAACATCGGTGTTTCAGCTTCAATATAGCCACGCTCACTCAGGTAATTACGGATGCCACTGACGACCTGAGAGCGGATTTTGAAAGTGTTACGGGACTCTTCATTCATGATCAGATCCACGTAACGCTGACGGTAACGCATCTCCTGATCACTCAGACCGTGGAATTTATCCGGCAGAGGACGCAGTGCTTTTGTCAGCAACTCACACTCTTCAATGTAGATGTACAGGTCACCTTTACCGGACTTGTGTACAGGGCCGGTTGCACCAACGATATCACCGAAATCCCAGCTTTTAATATCCGCACGCACTTCTTCCGGCAGCGCTTTTTTATCCACATACAGCTGAATCTGGCTGCTCATGTCCTGAATAACGATAAACGGGCCACGCATACGCATGATACGACCCGCAACAGACGCTTTACGGTCCAGCTGCTCCAGTTCTTCCTTATCCTTATCGCCCAGCTCAGCCTGCAGTTCAGAAGCCAGTGCATCACGGCGGAAAGTGTTCGGGAAAGCCACGCCATTTTCACGGCGCTGCGTCAGTTTGGCACGACGCTCGGCGATCAGCTTATTTTCTTCGGCAGCGGCCGCTGCCACGTCAACTGAAGTATCTTGCTGCTGTTCAGTAGCCATTCGTTATTCAACCATTCGTTCAGATAAGTTCATTGCATTCGGAAAATGATAATCAGGACTGCTCGGGGGAAACACATATTATGTGCCAGCCCGCTCAGAGTCCGTATTCCGAACCATACACAATATAAAACGTGACATACCGTTGAGAGAGCGGGCCAGGCTTACCTGAGCAACCGCTTTCTCAGAGAAAACAGAATACTCTGTTTTCCTGTTGTCACCTGCAGGAGGGGGTTACAGGCCCTGCTTCAGACTTGCTTCAATAAAACGATCCAGATCACCATCCAGAACCGCCTGGGTATTACGGTTTTCTACGCCGGTACGCAGATCCTTAATACGGGAATCATCCAGTACATAAGAGCGGATCTGGCTACCCCAGCCAATATCCGATTTCGTATCTTCCAGAGCCTGCTTCTCGGCATTACGCTTCTGCATCTCCAGCTCATACAGTTTTGCTTTCAGCTGCTTCATCGCACGATCGCGGTTAGCATGCTGAGAACGCTCTGTCTGACAGGACGCCACAACGCCGGTTGGTTCGTGGGTAATACGTACCGCAGAATCCGTGGTATTAACGTGCTGACCACCCGCGCCTGACGAGCGATAGGTATCCGTACGCAGGTCTGCCGGATTGATCTCAATTTCAAAGCTGTCATCCACTTCCGGAGACACAAAGACCGAGGCAAAAGAGGTATGACGACGACCACCGGAATCAAACGGTGATTTACGTACCAGACGATGTACACCGGTTTCTGTTCTCAGCCAGCCATAAGCATACTCACCCTCGAAACGGATGGTCGCACTCTTGATACCGGCCACATCACCAGCAGAGACTTCAATCAGTTCCGTTTTAAAGCCATGAGCATCGCCCCAGCGCAAGAACATACGCAGCATCATATTAGCCCAGTCCTGAGCCTCAGTACCGCCAGAACCCGCCTGGATATCCAGGAAAGCGTTACTGTCGTCCATCTCACCGGAGAACATACGACGGAATTCCAGCTTTTCCAGCTGAGCCTGCAGATTATCCAGTTCGGACTGAACCTCTTCTACTGTGCCTTCATCGTCTTCTTCTACCGCCAGATCCAGCAGATCCTGAGCATCAGACAAGCCTGCATCCATATTCTCGATGGTATTCACTACCATCTCCAGAGAAGAGCGTTCTTTACCCAGAGCCTGAGCTTTTTCCGGCTCATTCCAGATTTCTGGCTGTTCCAGTTCGCGGTTAACTTCTTCTAAACGGTCTTTCTTTTCAGCGTAGTCAAAGATACCCCCTAAGGACATCTGTACGCTCAGAGAGATCCTTAATCAGGGTAACGATTGGATTAACTTCTAACATTTCCAGGGAAATCCATCAGATAAGAGATATGTAAGCGATCAATTTTAACCAATCCCTTTCTCAGCTGCCAGAGATGGTAAGGCCTAAATTGCTTTTCGTAACCAAACAATGTGTTTTATGCGGTGAAATCAATGCACTGTGCGGTCTATAATCCAGATAACATAAAAAATAATTTTATATACCGCTTTCAGGAAAGGATCACATGCAGATCAAGGTTAAGCCGATCGGCGGCCATCGTTATGAAATACGACTGGATAAAACCCGCTTAGTGCTCGATGAATCCGATTGTCGGGAGATGCGGGATGCATTATCTCACAGCATAGAAACTTTCTCCCGCTATCCCTCTGCTGACTGGGAAGAAGCCAGAACCGAATTCCAGCAGCTGCTGCCTGCTCTGGAACATCTGGAGAAATTCACCGATAACGATCTGGCCCTGTTAATACGGGAATTTGACTTTGTCCTCCTGTACAGGGTTTGTCAGAATCGTCCGATGACTACGCTGTTGAAGAAACTGGAAACGGCTCTGGGGCGTAAAGAGATTGATCGTCTGGTGGTTGAAGGAGAACGTCTTCCTCTGAAACCCCTATGGGAAGTCAACCTGCGTATGAGTGCTCTGGTACGAACCATAGAGCGTATGAAAGATGAAGGGGAGATCAAGCCTCCACCGATGCCGGATCTTACCCGGATACAGGCTGCAGCAAAATTAAGCCATGCCCCGGAAGCCAGCTTTATACGTCAGGTACTGAATAAACTGGATGGATTCCCGGATAAAGCACTGATGGCCGTTTTCCGGCAGACACCGCCCAGAGAACTGGCAAAACTCTGGCTAATCATCGAAGAGTTGCCTGAAGGCAGTATGCCTGCCCGCTTTAACCAGTTGATTCCTGAAAATACACGGGACAAGTTACACCCGGCTAAACCATCCAGTATCACTCCGGCTGATGCAAAAAAAACCGCTCAGCTGATCGTTGATGTAGTGAAAAACCTGCAAAATAAAAAACCTTCCACTCCGCCCCCTTCCGGACCGGTTCTGACCTGACAGGAGCAGATATGAGTTTTAATGTACGTAAAGTGGGCGAACATCATTTCCGCCTTGAAAAAGAGTTCTTTTCTACCCAGCTGGATCTGGTCGATTCTGTACGTCTGATGTCAAAGCTGGATGAGCAGTTAGGTATGAACCCCCCATTATCCCAGGGACAACCTAATTTTCTGGCCCTGTACCGGAAGCTGCTCCTGGTCCTGACGCATATGGATCAGCGTAGTATGCAGCACCTGATGCACCTGGCATCACGGGATCTGCTGGTTAACATTCTGCGCACAGTGAAGGCCTCCAAGCTGGAAAACCGTTTGATGACCTATATCACAAAACGTAATCGCCAGGCGATTGAAAGTGATGTGCTGTATGATCAGCAGATCAAACCAGGAGATGCGCTGCAGGCTTATTCAGATTTCTTTGCACTGGTTGAGCAGCTGATTGATGAAGGCCAGATTACACTGGTTGATCCGAATGGAGATTACTACTGAGCAGGGCTGAACTCCCGTTCAACCTCTGGCCATTGCCTTATACAGAAACACAGCATTTTCAGCAAAGAGCAGACGATGTATTTCTGCTCTTTACTGGCAGTAACCAATCAGAATAAAGATCAGCTCCAGGGCAGAATCATCTCTTTACTCAGCGCTTCTTTTCTACGCTGACTGTCCATACGGGCTTTATATTCCCGCTGCATGCGCTGCTCCAGCATCACACGTTCTTTACCAGCCTGAATCTGACGAGCCTGATTAACCCGCTGTTGCTGCTGCATACGAGCCATGCTGACTCTTTGCTGTTCAGTCATACGGGCATGAGCAACCCGTTGCTTCTCCTGCACCCTGGTCCGCTCAACCCTTCGTTTCTGATCACGGTAAAAAGCATACTCACGGTTTCTTAACCCATGACCTGACTGAGCTTCCCGTTGCATTCTTGCCGTCTTAGCCTGATTGACACGATCAAATTCTGCCGTCCGGAATGCCGCTTCTTTTTGTAATCGTTGTTGTCGATCACGCTGAACCCGCGTCGTTTGTTCTGCACGGGAACGACGCACTCTCTGATCAGTGGCTATGCGGGCTTGTCTGACCCTTTGCTCCTGCTCCAGACGAGCCTGAATGACTCTTTGTCGGGCCTGGTACAATTTCATCTGCACAGGAGTCATCCCAGCGAACGCCTGTTCAGACATCATAGCGGGGCTTCCATTATCCGCAGCCAATACAGATACTGGCGACAGAAGGACAATATAAACCAGTGAACCTGTTATTATCTTTCTCATAGAAGCCTCTCTGTACAGAACAAACCAATGTAAAGGAAATTCAGAACTCGTAATATGTCATCATATTGTTTTCTATCATAGCGGTTAGCCCTGAAAACTGCGCGGTATATCACATCATATATCATCCATTACAAGCCCAGCGCCAAATACCTTTTACTCAATCCCGCTCAGGGATCAAAGCATCACAGAAGATCTCCACCAGAAAATATAATTTTTCAGCACCCAGAATTCTCTGCGACTATTTTACGAATCAGTAAAAAGCAGTGCATAAAGCAATAAAACATTACATTTTATCTTGTTAACCTGGTTACTTATATTTACAGTTTAATATTAAGAATATTACATGCACGTCTGTACCCGTTGTTAACAAGGTTGCCCTGCCATGTCCCGCACGATCACCCCACGTAACCATGAAGTTTTTCTGAATGACAATGATCTGATTGTCAGTAAAACCTGCCCTAAAGGAAAAATTACCTACGCAAATCGAAAGTTTATGGCGATTTCTGGCTTCTCAGAACAAGAGTTGCTTGATAAACCCCATAATCTGATCCGCCACCCGGATATGCCTAAAGGGGTATTCCGCATGATGTGGAAAGCACTACAACAGGGCAATGAGTTTTTCGGCTATGTTAAAAACCTGTGTGCCGACGGCTCCTATTACTGGGTATTTGCCAATATCACACCGGATATTGATCTGGATGGCCAGGTTAAGGGATTCTACTCCGTCCGACGTAAGCCAGCACCGGAAACGATCCGAAATATTATCGAACCTCTATATAAGAAAATGCTGTCAATTGAAGCAAATGGGCAAGGCAGCAGTGCAATTGATCAGTCTGTACGAGAAGTTGAACTCTGGCTGGAGACAATAGAGATGGATTATTGCCATGCCATGATTCAACTCTACCAGACCGGTCAGCCTCAGGAGTAACTTTATGTCCGTCATTAAGAATGAAACCAGTCAGGGTATTCCTTTTCTGAAGACCCAGTTCGTCTGGGGCAGCCTGTTCTGTTACGTCATTATCAGTCTGACTTTTGTCTACTCTACCTGGCAATACGGTCTGGATCTGTGGCATGTTGCCGGAGGCATTATTGTATGCACTATTCTCGGCCTGCAGATCCTTCAGGCTCTGCGCATGATAGAAACCCTGAAACGGCTCAACGTTACTCTGAATATGAGTATAAAAGGAGAACTTCACCACAGAATTCACAATACCAGGGGGTTAGGTGAACTGGGAAAAGTTGCCTGGGCTCTGAATGATTTGCTGGATCAGGTCGAGAGCTACTTTAAAGAAGTTGATACGGCTTTCACCCAGGTATCGCAGGGTAACTTCCACCGACCTCCTCTGAGTCCGGGTTTGCCTGGCCGAATGGGATCATCATTGCGTTCCATCACTCATTCCATTGACGCAATGAAAGAAAACAAAAAACTTCTGAACAGCAATAGCCTGGCATCTCAATTACATAAACTGAATACCGGCAATCTAATCAAAAATCTGAAGCAGGCTCAGCAGGATCTGACGCATATCGATGCAGATGCCCGACGCGTCGGTGATGAAGCCAGCCAGAACGCTTCCGAAGCCAAAGCCTCACTGACAGCTGTAGAAACCATCGGCCATTCTATCCGTGATATCGCTGAAACCGTCAGCCAGGTTACTGATGTGGTTCACATTCTCAGCAAAGACAGTGACCAGGTTGCTGATTCGCTGATGACCATTAAAGATATCGCAGATCAGACTAATCTACTGGCACTGAATGCCTCGATTGAAGCCGCCAGAGCCGGAGATCAAGGCCGTGGTTTTGCAGTGGTAGCAGATGAAGTCAAACAGTTATCTCAACGAACCAAAGAAGCCGCTGAATCTGTAGATCGTATTCTGTCCGGTTTCAGCCAGCGTGTTGCGGAAGTCAGTAAAGTATCAGAGCACTCTAAAGAGGTCACCAGCCAGATGGAAGAGCTGGTCAGTGAATTTGAAGTGCGCTTCAATCAGCTGGCAACGACATCTGAGCATTCAGCAACTCAGATTGAAGGGATTGCAACGGTTATTTATCACTCCCTGGTCAAACTGGATCACGTCATTTATAAACAGAATGCCTATGTGGCTCTGGGCGAACAGAATAAAGGACAGGAATACAATGCAGTCATGATCAACCATACCCAGTGTCGCCTGGGCAAATGGTATTACGAAAGTGAAGGTAAGGATAAGCTGGTGCACAGCCAGGCTTATCAGGCTCTGGAAGACCCTCATAGCCGGGTACACAACAGCGTACATAAGGCCCTTGAATTGCTGGATCTTAACTGGCACAAGCATGAATCGATCAGAGACGATATTGTGACCGCCATGAGAGGCTCAGAAGAAGCCAGCGAAGAAGTCATGCACTGGATTGACCAGATGACAGAAGTGCGGATGCAGCAACTGGGGCTGCATACCTGACAACTACCCTTATAGTCAGTGCAGAACCAGTATGAAATGAAGCGTCAGCTATCTGTCGCCTCATTACAGGCAAAGCAGCGAAAAAAAACCGATGATCCCTCATCGGTTTCCGGGATTCACACAAGGGCATGAACCATAATAAATAAACAACGATTTTGTGGGCGCGATCATACTGGCAAAAAAACAGACTGCCCATAGCAATGACGGAAAAGTCAAAAAACAGGTCTTCTCAGTGCAAATAATCCCCTTTAACCTGTCACAGGCCAAAAGCTCTGTCGCCAACGTGATTGGTGAACATATCTGCCTGCGGTAAAGCAGACTATACACTTCGCTGGGATATATCTTTTATTAACAAAGGCATGTTCACCTCTGAGACAGATCAATCTGAACCGGTACAGGGTTTAAGGGAGTCAGACTCTTGATTCATAGGTGCCGGACAATCATCAAGCAGACAATGTTCACATAACTTATTCTGTAATACCTCCAGTAAACGCTTGCGGCGAACAGGTTTTTCGATATATTCATCTGCCCCGGATTCTATCGCCAGTCTGAAGTCGATATCGGCCGTCATACCACTCATAAGCACCACAGGAATCGCTGCATATTTTTCTGAGCTTTTAAGCTGGCGACACAGTTCATAGCCATCAATATCTTCCATCATGACATCACTCAGAATCAGTTCTGGTAAATGCCCTCCGGCCAGCCAGGTCAGCAGATCTTCTGAACAGGCAAAGCATACCGTCACATACGAGCAAAGTACTTCTTCAAGAAAGTCCAGAGTATCAGGATCATCGTCAACAACAGCGACTACTTTATTCACCTTAGCCATAAATATGATTCTCCTGATTGTGACTGCATCAGACTTACAGCACAGCCTGTAAAGCAGAACAAGGTATAAATTAATACTAATAAATTCTCTGAGTATCCCTCTGATTACGATAAAATCCTTAAATATCACCCACATCCTTCACAGCTCTGTTTAATACCGTGATCAGGAGGCAGGAAATCATGATTACAAAAAAACAGTCAGTTATCACACTGACAATATCCGCGATAGTGTTTCTGGCAGGCTGCGCCAGCCAGCCCCGGTATCATGCCCCCTCTGCCCATAGTCATATGGTACCTGCCAATAAAGCCTACGCGCCGTTGCTTTACAAAGAACATAAACATAGCCAACTGCCGGATAATCATTACTTCTATCCCCATACTCATAGCCATTCTGGTATGGGGCAGCGCCGCTCTCAACCAACAAGATACCGGGTGACACCAATATACCGACCTTCCCTGCGTGACTGACAACCACAGCAATCGCGATGATTGTCAGCTCAACGGGCTGACAATCAAAAGGCCTGTTTATTCCCTGAGATGCTCGCAGACTCGACGCTTTAACACATCTATAGCGACGGGTTTTTCCAGATACTCATTAGCTCCACATTCAATAGCTTTACGGAAATCAACCTTATCTCCATATCCACTGATGAGTAATACAGGGATATGTTTCAATTCATCTCGTTTTTTCACCATCTGGCATAAAGTATAGCCATCCATCTGGTTCATCATGACATCTGAGATAATAAGATCAGGCAGATTGTCGGGTTCCAGTGCAAAAAGCAGATCTTCCGGTCTCTGAAAACATCTCACCTGATAATCGCCCAGAAATTCCTGCAACAACTCCAGCGTGTCAGGATCATCATCTGCAATTGCTATCACTTTTTTTTCCTGCATGATTGAAACTCCTGCTCTCCCTTGTGCCTATAACTTATTCAGCATAGTTCTCCTGCTTGCTTCATAGCGGAAATATTGAGATTTTTTTGGCATATCGCTGCAGTAAACTTTTATCAACTGCAATAATTTGATGCCTTCTGGCCTGGCCTGAAAGAGCGTTATCCGTGCCTTTGCAGGGACATTACTGATACACTGAACAAGAAAAATCCTGAATCAGAACTTTCTGACTATGCTGAAAGACCTCAACCTGAAACATCTCTATTATTTCTGGGTTATCGCAGAATCCGGATCTATTGCCCGAGCCAGTGATCAGCTGGACCTGGCACCACAAACACTCAGTAGCCAGCTATCTGCTTTTGAGGCAAGAACAGGAGCTCTGTTTTTCCGCAAAGGCAGGGGACTCAGGCTGACTCCGCTAGGAGATCAGGTTCGTCACTATGCCAGTCAGATTTTTACTCTGGCAGGCGAACTGGATCAGGTGCTGAAACAACCGGATATTACCCAACCTCTGGATCTGGCTGTCGGGTTTGCCGCTTCAGTACATAAAATGATCGCCTACCATCTGATCACACCGGCTATAGCAGACCCGCAGCCCATACGACTGAAAATCGTCAGCGGCCGCTTTCCGAACTTACTGAAAGACCTTAAACGCCAGACTCTTGATATCGTCATCAGTGATCAGCCTTTATCAGATGATATTCAGGATCTGCACAGCACCCATTTGCTCAGCTCGCCACTCTCTTTGTTTGCCGCTCCGGAACTGGCCAGGAAATTACAACATAATTTCCCGGCATCATTACAACAACAACCTTTACTGACAAACGATACAGAGACCGGCTGGTTCTCTGAACTGACTCAGTGGTTATCCGGGCATAATGTATCCATGAATGTTTCTGCCGAGATCAGCGACAGCGCTCTGATTAAAATTTTTGCCCGGGAAGGCATGGGAATCTTCGCCGCACCAACAGTTATTAAAGATGAGGTCTGCCGACAATATCTGGTAGAAGAAGCAGGGGAAATCCAGTCTGTCTTTGTAGAGCACTTTGCGATTACCCGCACGCCAGACCCGATTCATCCGGCCATTCGGACTATTCTTCAGAATGCACCTGCGAACAAATCATCGAAAAAATCTGACAATTAAAATGAAAAAATCTGTTTTTCTGGAAGGATAGTTCAGACATTCTTGCCCTGTGTTCAATCGCCACAGGCATAGCGGGGTACAGTGCCTCCCTGCCTTCCGGGCAAAGTATCACACTGTAAGGCACAGAGTCTTTTCTCGCCTCCCTTACCAAGGATTCTGTGTCTTACTCTTCCCTATTCTGTTCAGGGATATCCACAACCCGCCTCTGCATACCAGTGCGAATGTACACACTTATACAAAAGTGTTTCGATATTTTCAGCCAATGGCTGAGGAATGCAACCTTCTGCTAAAAAGAAGCTTTTTTGGGTGCTTATATTTATATCTGCCAGTCAGGCTTCACCCTCCCCCCCTACACCACAGACACTCGCAATAGTCCGTGAATATCCAGAGTACCGGAAAGCATAAAAAATCCCTGACGGAGTCTTCCGACAGGGATCTGGTATTAAAGCATCTGCTGACGATAAGATGGATTAATCGTCATCGCTTTTCGGAGATTTAGGCTGGAAGGTCTGCCAGATTTTCATATTCTGTTCAGCCACTCTGCGCATCAGCTCCATTGGATTCGAAGTCATCGGATTACTGGTAATAGCCGATTGCATCTGGTCACGCAGCAATTTCTGCTGCTCCAGGAAAGTATTGATACTCTCTTCCAGATAATTACTCATTGTGCCCTGCATACTATCACCGTAGAAACGGATCAGTTGCTGTAGCACCTGATTACTGAACATGGGGTTGCTGCCACCGCCAGTAGTATTTTCTTGCTCAGTAATAATCTGCAACAGAATATTACGCGTAAGATCGTCGCCACTTTTAGAGTCTTCAACACGAAACTCTTCTTTATTGATCACCAGCTGCTTAATATCTTCCAGAGTGACATAGCGGCTTTCTGAAGTGTCATACAGCCTGCGGTTGGCGTATTTTCTGATGACTCGCAAATTCCTACTCTCTCTTCCGGCCCGAAATGGTTAGCTACCTCGCCTGTGCAGCATATTGTAGTCAGTTTGAATGACGGCACAATGACTATGGCAAATATGACAGTAAAAAAAACATTTTTTTACCATTTATCTGCCTCAGGCCAATATAAGCCTGACAAATACCCGTCAATTAAGATTATGCCTGGGGATTGTCACAATAACATCATATATCTGTCTTATTGTGCTGCCTGTAACTCAGGTTACCCATATTCACGACGCTTCGATCATATCTATGACATACCCCTTATGGGAGGGTAAAATGTTTGTTAAAGTTCGCAAAAACTGCGGCATTTATATGCAGAATAATGAGAGCGGTAAAAAGGTGATTGCCCCCGTCTCCAGCCACTTCTACGTTAATCTGCAACTGGTCACCGAAATCTCGTCGTATACCCTGAAAGAACCCAAAACTCTCCAGCAGCTGGATGGCTCTATACTGGCCATACCGCCTGCAACCCGAGTGCTGCATTTCACAATGAGCAGTAATTTCAGCAGCTCAAAAGAGAAAATCAAAGGAGCCGATGGCAAACGCCATCTGTTTGAGAAGGTTTTTTATACTCTGTACTTTCTGCCAGACAACCTGATTGAGTTTGATCGCCTGAAAAATGCCATTGATCAGAGCACTCTGAACCGGGACTGATTACTAAACATTTACCCTGGCAGCCCGGCACGGGTTGCCCGGATAATAACCCTTCAAAACCTAAGACAATACTAATATTGGTTTTCCCGCCCGGTATTTCTATAATCCAGACATCATTTGCAGAACGAGCCATTGCCCTCTGTAAATCACTATCAGTAGTACAGAGGTCAGAGATATTATCGGACTTCGATACTCACACTTAGTTTTCACATCCCTGCCAAAGGTGTCATATGAGCTTTCAATTTATAAACCCGGATGAACTGAATACCCGCATAGAAAACCAGGATCCTGTCGTGATCGTTGATATCCGGGACCCGAACAGCTTCGCTATGGGCAGAATCACCTCAGCGCAGGCTCTGAATAACGACAATGTTCAGCAGTTTATTGAAAATACAGATAAAAGTTTGCCGGTTATTGTCTGCTGCTATCATGGTAACAGCAGCCAGGGTGCGGCTCAGGTTCTGTTTGAACAGGGCTTTACCGATGTCTACAGCCTGAACGGTGGTTATGAAATATGGAAAAACAGTTACCCGGCACTCTGTGAGTCCTGAGCAACTGTGACGAAGAGCAGCTTTACCCTTGGCCTGAAATACTGATTCAGGCCATAACAACCCGGTTGCGCCCCTGATGCTTAGCCGAGTAGAGCGCCATATCAGCATTTTTCAGGCTACGCATATAATCAGGATGGCCATTAAATTGTGCCACCCCAAATGACATTGATATATTAACTGAACGCTGACTTTCCAGCTCAACCACCAGCTTCTCAACTTTCTGTCGAATTTGCTCTGCCACTTCAGCAGCCTGCTCTGCCGAACTTTCCGGCAGAACCAGCAAAAACTCTTCGCCGCCATAACGGAAACTGTAATCACTGACCCGAACCGCGTGGCGTACTACTTTCGCGGCCTGCTCCAGCACCAGATCGCCAGCAGCATGACCGTAGATATCATTAATTCGCTTGAAATGATCAATATCACACATGATCAAAGAGTAATCATTACCCGTAGCCAGAGCCATCTGGGTTTCCTTTTGCAGCACAGGGGCCATATGTTTGCGCTCAATCAGCCGGGTCAGAGAATCCTCTTTTGAAGAATTGGCTAACAGTGAGTTAGCCAGTTCAGACAATAGCCAGCCAATTTCATTAGCCGCTTTACTCATTTGGTTACAGATCTCTTTCTGCCGCTGAACCGGATCATCCGCCTGATGAGTCAGATGGCGAATATCAGCCGACAGCAGATCCATCCGATGCTTAATTTTACCGGAAAGATCTGCCTGAGGTGTGATCAGGTCCATTTTGTGATTCACCCATAAACCAAACTCAGAACGCTGCAAAGAGTCTTCTGCCAGTCCCTGAGCGGACATCACCTGGAAAATACTATCACTGAGCCAGTTAAACAGGTCAGAGCGAATACGCTCAATCTCCAGCGCAATATCCTGCCCTGAAAGGTTCAGGCGCAGAGACATCGCATTGCGCTCATTTTCGACCATATCATGCATATAAGCCTGATTAATCATACTCAGACTGGATTCCAGAATACTGTTCACCAGGCGAATAGCTTCTGCCAGATGTTCCCGGTCCATATCAGACTCAACCAGAATCTCAAAACAACCGTTCTTCACCATCAGCATGGCGTTATCGACCAGGGGCATGGGTACGTCGATCCGGGCGTGCACCTGACCAATTTGCAGCTGACGCTCGATCAGATGTTCCATTTCATAGCGCTCTTTAGGAGACAGAATATCTGCCAGCCAGTCTTTCAGACTACCCTTAAGACGGTTTTCAACCTGTTCACTGTCCAGAAACTGGCGGGCAGAAGTATCCCCCAGCAGCTCACGGTAGAAAACATCGACCACATCCATATAGCGAGGCTGAATAATAGTACTGATCTCCGCCAGAACCTTATTATTCTCCGGCGTATAGAGATTAGTCAGATAAAACTTTTCCAGCCCTTTCATATGTCTGTTCAGCCTTCTCATAGCGAAATTTCCGGCATTGTAACGTGATTATTGGGACAATGTATAAGTGTATGCTGTTTCTCCGACAGTGAATGAAATCAGATCAATACGGATCAGCAGCCTGTCTGCATATTCCCAGACCCCTGGCTTAAGAGGTAGAATTAAGCTTTTAACCGTAAGAAATGGGACAGGGTAATGGGCAGAGCCTTTCAGAACCGTAAAGAATCCATGGCGAAGACGGCCGCCGCTAAAACCAAGGTGTACAGTAAGTACGGCCGTGAAATCTACATGTGCGCTAAAAGTGGTGGTGTAGATCCTGATGGCAACCTGGCACTGCGCAGCATGATAGACCGGGCGAAAAAGGATCAGGTACCAGGACACGTTATTGATAAGGCGATTGATAAGGCCAAAGGCGGTGGCGGTGAAGATTTCTCCCCGGCACGTTATGAAGGCTTTGGTCCGGGTGGCTGCTCCGTTATCGTAGATTGCCTGACAGATAACCCGAATCGTACTTTTGGTGATGTGCGTACCTGTTTCAACAAAGCCAAAGCGAAGCTGGGTTCACAAGGCAGTGTCAGTCATGGTTTTGATCACAGTGCTATTTTTGTTTTTGCCGGAGATGATGAAGAAGCGGTATTAGAAGCACTGATGATGGAAGATGTCGATGTGACAGATATCGAATGTGAAGATGGTAAAGTCACCGTCTTTGCGCCGCATACTGAATACTTTAAAGCTAAGACTGCACTGCAGGCTGCCTTTGAAGGTGTGGATTTTGAGGTTGAAGAGATCCAGTTCGTCCCTCACGCGACAACACCGATTTCCGGTGATGATATCGAAGTGATGGAAAAATTCCTGGAAATGCTGAACTTCCTGGATGACGTACAGAACGTTTATCACAACGCTGAATACTGATTCTGATCTCAGATCAGTCTGAGAGTGATAATCTGCCGCTGCCCTGGTTTTAAAACTCATAGCCGGGGACAGCGGTGCTTGAAAAACACTTTTGATAACACTGAAAAACAATCAGTATCTTGCCAGATCGAATCTGGTTTCAACGGGATGTGCCAGCTCAGGATCTGGCAGCACCTCGTACAGACCGATATTCCCCGGAACATATAAGAGAGAAAGGAAGCAGGCCAGTAAAAAACTGGCCATGCGATGCGATTGATATATGCTCCGAAGAAATAGCTCTGCAATCTGTTGACTATCTGATCAGAAAGACGCAGATAGTACCAAGTTTACGGTATTAACCGCATCACCATTTCCATATGGCTCTTCCCGGGTAAACTCTAGGATAGTTTCAGCATTGTCACCCAGCTCACGGCTTACAGAAGCTACCAGTAAGCTTTCACCCAGATCCATTGATTCAGCATCATCTGTTGTACTGTAACCCAGAGCAATCACACCGGGAGCACCGATTACATCAGTACCAACATCCAGTGCAATATGGCTGGCTGAAGGCTTAGCGCCATTCAGATCATCAAATTTACTGGCTTGCAGATGCTCTGCAGAAACCATGATATCGCCCATGGTATAAGATGCATTTATGCGGAAAGCAGCACTTTTCTCAGTCTGCCCGAACGCTTCCGTGTTACCAATGTTATTCAGGAAACCTGCTCCCAGAACCAGCCCGTTCTGTTCAAAACCAATGTTGGCACCAAAGTTCTCAATATTGTCATCATTTTCCTGATCTGCTTTGAACGCGTAGGCTTCAAGACCAAAGGCACCGGCACCAAGCGTCAGAATCGCAATATCATCAGTATTATCAGAGAAGTCATCTGTCAGAGGACCTGTCCACGTTGAGCCATCAATCACGCCGAATGGAATGCCTGTCATACCCAGCGTCAGGCTGACATTACCACCCTCTTCACCCAGAATAATGATAGCCTCATCGACATTAAAGTCTGAGTCGCTGTCTGGATCATCTTCATATTTTAGTGTGGTAGAAAAGCTAATAAACTCATTAACTGTACCATCTACTGTCAACTCAACAGCATCCAGATACAGATCTGTTTTGCCATCATCTTCATCTGTAGAGGCTAAAGCCACCTCGGCCAGACCACTTACATTAAATACAGGCTCATGTGAGTCTGCCTGCGCATTATATGATATGCCGGCCAAAGCGGCAGAGATCATGGTTACTAACAGCTTTTTTTGCATCATGAATCGTTCTTTATATTTTTTGGAATGGGTATTACCGAATGATATAAAGCAAAAATATTAAAAGCAGCCTTATTAATATATTTGATTTTTCTCAAACAGTTACGAATGCAATGCAAATAATAATGATTTTTATTTGAAACACAAGCTTACAATGTTACGAATGTGTGAATCAGAACGGAGGTAAGTCATATACGCCAAAACGCTATATTCTTTAACCGGCAGGGCCTCTGCTAACATAAGGTAAGAAACACAGTAAATATGACTTCCAGAATGTAGTGATCCGGTCACTTCATACGTCAGTAACATATCAGGACAGCATTTATGATCAGGGCAGACCTTCCTGCAGACGAAAAACAGCGGCTCCAGGCACTGTTTGATTACGATATCCTTGATACAGAAGCAGAAAAGGTCTTCGATGACCTGACCCGACTGGCATCTGAAATATGTGATACGCCAATTGCACTGATCAGTTTGATTGATCCGGAACGTCAGTGGTTTAAATCAGCCAGAGGGATTGATGCATCTGAAACATCACGGGATATTGCCTTTTGCGCACATGCTATTCATCAGCGGCATATTTTCGAGATACCCGACGCGACACAAGATATCCGGTTCCATGACAACCCTCTGGTCACAGGCGAACCTAATATCCGTTTCTATGCCGGTGCTCAGCTGATCACTCCGGAGGGATATGCGATAGGCACCCTCTGTACCATCAGTGATAAGCCTAAGATCCTTAATGATCAGCAACGCAATGCTCTGGAGATTCTGAGCCGTGAAGTGATATCCCAGCTTGAGTTACGTCAGAAGATCAAACAATTGCAGGTTGCCGGAGAAAATAAAACGGCTTTTTTATCTGATATGTCCCATGAAATAAGGACACCACTTAACGGAATTATCGGCACGCTTGAACTCCTGCAGGATTCCGGTATGAACCCGGCGCAGCAGAGTCTGATTAACCTGGCCCTGAAAAACTCCGAATCACTGCTGGGTATTCTCAACGACGTTCTTGATCTGTCGAAAATCGAAGCTGGTAAGATTGAACTGGATTATACCGAGTTTAACCTGCTGGAACTGATGGCAGATGTCGCTTCAGTGTATGCGATAAAAGCCGAAGAAAAACAACTGGATCTGATCTGTCCAGCTAACTTTATCGCCCATAGCCATGTACGGGCTGACGCTCTGCGGATTCGTCAGGTGCTGAACAATCTGTTATCTAATGCGATAAAATTCACGTCTGAGGGTGAGGTAAGGGTCAGTACAGACATTATCTCCGAATCGGAACATCAATTAGCCTTGCGGTTTTCTGTCGCCGATACGGGCATCGGTATGACCGATGAACAAACATCTGAACTCTTTCAGCGTTTCGGGCAGGCGGAGCAAAGCACCTGCCGCCAGTATGGGGGAACCGGTCTGGGGCTGACCATCTCCCGACAACTCATTGAGTTAATGGGCGGTAATATCGAGGTTTATAGTCAGCCTGGCACAGGCACAACGTTCTGGTTTACCCTGACACTGGAAAAAGCCCGGTCACCCGAAATTAGTATCCCGGATTCACTGCAGGATCTGAGAGTACTGGTTATGCACAGCCATAGCTGTTATCAACAGCTGCTGAATGAGCTACTGAATCACTGGAATATTGCCCATCAGGTTACTTCCAGTTATGACGCCGCGCTTGAAGTACTGGATAATGCTCGTCTATCAGGCCGTCCTTTCAACCTGATTCTCGCAGATGAAAAAACAGAACAGAAGCAGACAGTGCGTCTGATTGATCAGATCACTAATCAGACCGATTGTACCGGACTCCGGTGTATTCTGCTTAGTCATCCGGCCATCCTGCAGGATAGTCACTTTTATCAGAAATACGATGCAGTCATCCGGCATCCGATTATTCCATCCGAACTTCTTAACAGCCTGATTCAGGTTACCGGCGTTCTTCCACCCCTCAATACAGAGACAGAAAAAACACCGGGTATTCAGTTCTCTGGAAAAATACTGGTAGTGGAAGATAATATAACCAATCAGATTGTCACACGGGGTATTCTGGAGAAGTATGGGCTGACAGTACAGGTAGCAGAACACGGTCAGCAAGCACTGGAACGAGTTAAAGAGCAGGCTTTTGATCTGATCTTTATGGATTGCCAGATGCCGGTAATGGATGGCTATCAGGCAACTCAGCATATTCGCCAGCTCAATCAGGCGGCTACATCTGCTGATGTGCCTGTTATTGCGCTCAGCGCCAACGCGATGGCTGCTGAATCTGAGCGCTGCATTCAGGTTGGCATGAATGACTTTCTGTCCAAACCCGTTAAGCGAAGTGCTCTGGAGTCCATGCTGCAGCAGTGGTTGCCTGAAACAGAATCAGAAGTGACATCTGCCGTTACCAGTGACTCAGAGCCCTATCTGCCAGTATTTAACTTCAGTAGTTTTTCGGAGCGCATGCTGGCAGACCCTTTACTGATGCAGGCTGCGATCGAACCTGTACTGCAGGATCTGCCTGCTCAGCTGACCTCAATTCGCCTGCACCTGAATAACAATGATACTGAAAACCTGTTGAGAGTCTTACATCAGAGTAAAGGCATGCTGGCAAACGTTTCAGCCGATCAACTGACAGAACAACTGACCCGACTGGAAGGAGCCGTCAGAGAAAAAGGAGTCGAAGCAATAAGCCCGGAACTCTCCCGGCTGGAGCAGAATATCGCTCTGTTTCTCAGTCAGGTACAGCAAGATCTGTTCAATAACTGACAGAGCCGCGACTGGTTCTGAAAGAAGTGTGATGTAAGTATGTGCAAGGGGCTATTTCAGCCCCGTTGTCCATGTCAGAATAATGTATGGAGCTGTACGCTCTGCCGTACCCTGAAGCCCTCTCTCCCGCAGATGTTTGATGCAAGTCACAAATCACGCTTAAGAAATATACTTTCACTACATTACATGCAACCAATATACCTATAATGTTAACCATCTGATTAAATTCTATTGCCGACATGTAAAATCGGTCAGCCTGCAGCTCCTTCAGACAAAAACGCTGCAACATTGACCAACCATAAGAGTCCGTTATGCGTATATTGTCCCTGATGCTGCTTTTTCTGCTTCCACTGACCTTACCGGTCTTTGCCGCTCAACCCGCCGTTGTTGCTTTTGCTCAGGATACGCTGGCCAATGATTTCCGGAAACATCAGGTGCTGGAAGCCCGGAAAACAGCGGCAGATTACCCGGAAATACGTTTTATTTATTCGGATGCCAGAGGGCGTACATCACTGCTGATAAACCAGATCGAGACCTATATCAAGCAACAGGTTGATGTTCTCATCATCGGTACTAACGATGCTCAGGCAGTGGTACCCGTCGTCGAAAAAGCCCATCAGGCCGGTATCAAAGTGATTATTCTGGACCGGGGAGTGAATACAGACCAGTACACTACCTTTATTCATTCCGACAATACGGCAATCGGTCATCTGGCTGGCCGTTATATCGCAGATCAGCTCCAGGGGAAAGGGAAAGTATTGTTGCTGGAAGGTATACAGTCTGCCGATGTTACCCATCAGCGTACCCGAGGATTTATGACGGCAATGTCTTACTACCCGGAGATTCAGGTGATAAAAAGAACGGGCAATTTTCTACGCAAAGATGCCCTCAGAGTAACAGAAAAGCTGTTAAACGATGGTATTGAAGTCGATGCTATTTTCTCAGAGAGCGACAGCATGCTCAGTGGTGTTCGGGCCGTTCTGTACAAACACCATATCTCGCCATCCTCTATTATTACTGTAGGTTGCGACTACATATCGGAAGCGAAAGCCGCCATTCTGAAAGGAGAGCAAACCGCTTCAGTTTATTTTCCGCTGGGAGGAAAAGCAGCAATAGATGCGGCCCTCAGAATTATCAGAGGCCAGCCCGTAGCCCATAAATATCTGATTGGCGCAGATCTTCTGGTAACACGGGACAATGCACCCGATATAGCCCCCGTGTTCTGAATCTTAACCGGGCGATCTGAGCAGCATAAAAATATACGAGGATATTGTGGGTACGTTTTCCTGGCTGAAAAAATATTCCAACCGGCTATCCAGTCGATTCTCTATGTTAGTCACCCTGGCCGGTATGATTGTTTTACTGGCCCTGGGTATTTACTTTGAGCACTTTCTGCAACAAAGCTTTCTGCGTAATACAGAAATCAGAATGCAGTATGGTTTTCAGCGTCTGGCCTACAATCTCAGACAGATTGAATCCGGATTACAGGAAGGCATACTCTTTATCCGCAGTCATGACACCAGCATCGCAGCCATTGAGCTGATCAACAACTATCAGGATAAACACAGCTACAATGCCTTTCTGATTGACGAAGAAAAGAAACTATTAGCGGAAGAATTACTGAGCCGGGTCAAATTATCATTTAACGATACCATATGCCTGTATGATCAGAATGGTGATCTGGTCGCTTATGTACGCCGCACAGCACTGGGCTTCAGCCTGAACGTTATCTCGTATCATGATGGCAGCAGAGTACTGTACCGAAAACAGGAACTGGGACACCAATATGTTGCCGTCCCGCTTAACAGAGCGGAACAGGATGGCATCGACCTGCAACATCAGTTTCTGTATCCCGGCGACGAGGTAAAAAGAAACAGCCTGGTCACATACCGGAGTCACCCTGATGGTCTGATGATGACCTCTCATCTGAGTATTACCAACCCCGATCATCCGGAAAAAATGGTTGCTCATATTGAGATGAGTCGCTTACTAGGCAGTCAGTTTTTTAATCAACTATCTGCCAACCTGAACCTGGAACTACACCTGACAGATCAACTCCCTTCTGGTTTCAGTGCCCTGCCAGAACTGACAGAAATAGACACAGACTCTCTTTTTCCTTTACTGACAACAGATGAGTACTACATTGGGGGCTATCAGCTCTCCGGGCTGGAAGATCCGGTTTATACCCTGGCTTATATGGAAAAAGCCCCTCTGGTCGAACTGCTACAGAATAACCGCCATCGTTTCCTGTTACTGTTGATTACTCTGGCACTACTCAGCCTGTTCTTTGTCTATCTGGCCGTAAACAGAAGCCTGCAGCGCCCTCTGCGAGCATTAATGCAACAGATACATCATATTGAACAACAGAATTATTCTGGTCAGGATGTACTTGAAACAGGTGATGAGCTGGAAGCGATCTCGATCAAACTGAACCAGCTGGCCGATACAATCCGGGACAGAGAAAACGCCCTGGAAACCTCCAAAGCTCGCCTGGAGTATCTGTCTAACCATGATGTACTGACCCAGCTGCCCAATCGCCGATTTTTCTCATTCCGGCTCAGCTATGCTCTGGAACAGGCCAGAACAGATAAACATCAACTGGCACTGATGTACCTGGATCTGGATCAGTTTAAACAGGTCAACGATACTCTGGGTCACCATGTGGGTGATCTGTTACTGGCTCAGGTGGCCGAGAGACTCAGAGACAATGTTGGATTAACGGATACTCTCGCCCGAATTGGTGGTGATGAATTCAATATTCTGATTGAACGTCAGGAAATATTACAGGACTTATCCGGCACAGCCAGAAAGTTACTGGATGTGTTTCGCAGTCCGTTCAATATTAACGGACAGATGCTGTCGATTTCGTCCAGTATAGGTATTGCGGTATATCCCCAGGATGGCGATACAGCAACCGACCTGATCAAACATGCCGATATCGCCATGTATCAGGCCAAAGAAGCCGGACGTAATAACTTCTGCTTCTTCTCCGAAGACATGTCCAGACATATTCAGGAAAAAGCCCGGCTGCATAGAGCACTACGACAGGCTGTTCAGGATGGAAATCAGTTTGTACTTCATTATCAGCCGAAGATCTCCCCTGTCAGCGGCCAGATAACCGGCGTGGAAGCACTGGTACGCTGGGTCAGTCCTGAGCATGGCTTCATACCACCGGATCGTTTCATCCCTCTGGCGGAGGAATCCGGCCTGATTAATGCTCTAGGAAGATGGGTATTAAAACAGGGCTGCCAGGATTTTATCCACCTGAAGTCCATGGGAATTCATCTGCAGCATATCAGTATCAATGTGTCTAATATCCAGCTGAATCACCGGGATTTTCTGCAGGAGCTGAAAGGGATGATCGCCGATACAGGTATTACTCCTGAGCAACTTGAACTGGAAATGACAGAAAGTTTTATTGCTTCTGACCAGCAAGAAGCGATACAGATCCTGCAAACAATCCGGAACATGGGATTACAACTGGCAATTGATGATTTTGGTACCGGTTACTCCGCTATGAGCTTTCTGCAAAAACTGCCAATTACCCGGCTTAAAATTGATAAGTCCTTTGTTGATGGCCTCCCGCATGACAACGACAGCATAGCCCTTGTCAAAGCAATGCTCAGCCTGGCTGAGAATTTTAGCCTGGCCGTTACAGCAGAAGGTGTTGAGTATCAGGAACAGATGGAGTTTCTGAAAAAAGCAGGATGCCATGAAATCCAGGGCTACTTTTATTCTCGCCCATTACCTTTTGATGACCTGGTAACCTACTGCAAGGCCCGGAAAAACAGGTAATATGAGCCTTTATCAGCGTCCTGATGCAACACTCACCATTCTGATAATGGCTGCTAACAGAGGCAGGTATAATACCGGCCTCTGCATGATGGCGGCTTAGACTCTGAATTTACTGAGTTCAGTATCCTGACGTGCGGTCAGTTCTGCCATGGTGACACAATTGCCTTCCTGAGCTTTTGCCCCATCAGCAACTGATTGCCCCAGATCCCGGATATTGGACGCATTCCGGTTAATCTCTTCAGCCGTTGCACTCTGCTCTTCTGCTGCCGTAGCAATCTGAATGGTCATCTGACTGATCTCAGAGATATTACCCCGGATATTAATCAGCACTTCGTTGGCTTCACTGGCTTCCTGCTGAGTCTGCTGAGCTTTATCCCGGCCTTTAGCAATAGTGTTTTCGGCGGTCCGAACACAGGATTGTAGCTGCTGGATCATATTCTTGATCTCTTCTGTAGACTCCTGAGTTCGGGATGCCAGCGCACGAACTTCATCCGCTACCACAGCAAAGCCCCGCCCCATTTCACCAGCACGAGCAGCTTCAATGGCAGCATTAAGCGCCAGCAGATTGGTCTGTTCAGCAATATCCGTAATCACGGTCAGAATAGACTCGATATTATTACTGTAACCAGCCAGCTCATTAATGGTTTGTACCACGTTGTCCATATCTTCAGACAGCGAAGCAATCGCACTGGTCGTATGGGATACCACATCAGCCCCTACAGCAGCTGCTTCATCAGCCCGGTTCACAGCATCTGCTGCGTTCTGAGCATTCTGTGCAACCTCATGGGCGGTGGCGGACATTTCGTGCATCGCTGTTGCCAGCTGGTCCAGTTCATGCAATTGCGATGTCAGGCAGTTAGAAGCATCTGAAGCGGCACAGGCTGTCATATCACTGTTACTACGCACTTCAGAGGTGATCTCTTTCACCTGTCGGATCAGGTTCTGCAGATACTCAATAAACTGGTTAAAATCTGAAGACACCTGACCGAATTCATCGTTGCTTTCTATCGGCAGACGTCGGGTCAGATCTCCTTCACCGCGGTTAATATCCTGCAATGATTGTCTCAGATGCTGCAAAGGTAACAGTTGCCGGGTAACGGCAGCATAAAGAGCCACACTACACACCAGAGCACTGACCAGAGTCGCAATCACCGCCATCATACCCAGCTCACTGGCTTCTGCCATGACCTTATCTTTTTCCAGCACCACACCAACCAGCCAGTCACTGCCATGCAAACCTTCCAGACGATAAAAGCCGGTCAGTACATCTACTCCTGCTGAAGACGCTTCCTTAAGTTCAGTCGTCATCGCAGGCGCCTGACCACCAAAGAGTTCAGAATAATCCTTACTATTCATATCCCCATTGGGATGACTGATGATATTGCCATCAGCACTGACCAGAAAAGCATAGCCTGAGTTATGAAAATTCAGCTTATTAAGCGCATCGGAGACTGTTTTAAGGCTCAGATCACCGCCAAAAGCCCCCATAAAGCGGCCCTTGTCGTACAGATTAGCCACAGCAGAGATCAGGATCTCTTTAGTTGCAGCATCCGCATAAGGGTCTGTCAGTACAGCCTGTTTATTACTCTTTGCATACGGATACCAGGGACGTTTACGGGCATCCCAGTTCGGTGGGTTCCAGTCCGGGTCATTAGTAATGCGTTTACCATCGGTATCCAGGCCGCCAAAAATCAGAATAAATTCTTTTTTCAGCAGAGGCAGATCAAACGTACTCTGGATCGTCTTTGCACTAAAATTCTGATCAATGTTTTCTGCCATCATATCAATCAGGCGCAATTTGGCATTCAGCCAGTTCGTAATCTGAAAACCCAGTACAGAAGCAGATTCCTGAGTGGACTGCTGCGTTTTTTCCATCAGGGTATCCCTGACAGAGTGATATTGCAGCCAGGAGTATATAGCAAAGGTAAGAACAACTATCACGGACGCCAGAAGGGCGACTTTCTGGGAAACTTTCATAAGGCTCAACCTGTATTCAGATCTATTTGCTGCGTTACGCATCCTCCCTGATGGATCCTTTTTTTATTGGTTATTTTCGTCCTGTTTATTCCCTTAGTTCACTGCATTTCAAATATCAGCTTATTTAAAGCGTAGGACAAAATAAAGAAGATATCTTATTCCTGTGACAGTACAGTGATTTGAGCAATATACCTCTTTAGTTGTAGGCAGGTACAAGCAAAAATATATGTTTTTTTGTATATCCTGGTAAATTAATCCTTAATATAGAGGTTTGTCTGGTAAATCTGTTGCCATGTCATCATCAATCTGAGATCCAGCTCCAGCTGAAAATACTCCGGTTCCATATGCTGGCATAACTGATAAAAACTTTTATTGTGCTCCCGCTCTTTCAGGTGCGCCAGCTCATGCACAACAATCATTCGAAGAAAATCTTCCGGGCACTGTTTAAAACAAGAATCAATACGGATTTCACGGCGGGCTTTAAGCTTGCCCCCATGAGCCCTGGTAATATGAGCGTTAATACCTAATGCATGATGAATGACACTTACGGAAGGGTCAAAACATACCCGGTTTAAAGGTGGCGCTTTTTTCATATAGCACTTTTTCAGCGACATCGAGTATTCATACAGGCGTTCATTAGAAACAATATCGTGACACTGCGGATAACGTTTCAGCAGATACTGATCCAGTTTATTCTGATCGATCAGTTTACGGGCTTGCAGTAGGATATTTTCGGGATATCCCTTCAGATAAGATAAATCAGACATAAGACTCACATATACAACAGAACAAAAGCTTCTCTGCCAGACATCGTAGTATTTTCCTGCCAGTAGCAGAAAAATATTCAGACTCTATTGTTCAGATATCCCGGTATCAAAAAACTCTGGGATATTCAGACAGGCTTCAGATAATAATCAATATCCGATTGAAAAAATAATGAAAGGTGATAAACGAAGTAGCCGGAGACAGAAAAAACAGCCATCACAATATGACAACGGAGATTACAACAATCAGAAGCGTGGATCTGATGACCCACGCCTGATAAATGGAAAATTCAGCCGTATTAATAACCGGAGCAATCACTCTGCAGGCTATGGTTACAACCATCCCGCCCGGTGTAACTCTGAGTGCTATACTCGGATACCGGAAGCTTAGTCAGTGTCTGCCCCTGCTCCGTCAGCTGCTTCATGTAATCCACAAAGCCCTGTGCATACTCGGTATAGGTATCAGTGAAGTGACCGGCATTGTATACCGTACCAAAGGTATCATAACCATCACGCCCTGAAGCGATAAAGTCGTTCGTCACCACAGTATAGGTCGCATTAAGATCAATATCTGTCCATAGCCCGGCTATCCGGGAGTTAACCTGAACGGCAGAAACCCTGCGTCCCTGAGCTGACGCATCAATATGAAAACGCAGGCCCGATGCATAAGGATAAGAACCTGACGATCCGCCATTATCCAGTGTATTTGCCAGAGCTTCTTCCAGCACCTGAACAATCTGAGCGCCTGTCATTTCCAGAGTCACCAGCGTGTTAGAGAAAGGCAACAGAGTATAAGCATCAGCAATGGTGTAATCACCACTAGCTACATCAACCCGCACACCACCGCCATTCTGAATGGCAATATCCGCTGTGGGCGTCACTGTCAGGAACGCTTTCGCAACCAGGTTAGAGATATCACTGCCATTGGTATAGGTTTCAGAAACATTACACAGCGAAGAACGTCCCTGTCCGGGCCAGCGCTCCAGACACAGATTATCGGATACAGTGCCAATGACCTGTTGCTTCAGAGCATCCAGCTCACTGTCAAAGCTGACCAGCAGTTGCTCTGTCGCATTATCCGGCGTTACGACAACCAGTTCATCATGACTGGTCAATGCCTGACTCACTCGCAGAGTATCAGCGCTGTCCAGTATTCGGGTATCGTCATCCGCAAATTCATAACGGTAGCTTGCTTCAATGGGCATCATCGGCATACCGGAACAGGATGTGACTTTCCCTTCAGCATCAAAGTCAATATCCAGTTTCCCCATCAGGTGCGCATATTCCCAGGCCTGCACCACACAGACCCGATCACCATCGGCATTGGTTTCAATCGTCGGATACTCACCCACAGTATTAAAGCCCAGCTGAGTAAAAGTGTCGTCACCCAACAGAGAATGTGAGTCACCTCCGACAATCACATCCACGCCACTCAGGTTACGGGCCAGCTCACGATCTTTCTCATACTGAACATGAGTGACCAGAATAATCTTATTAACGCCCTGCCCTTTCAGCTCATCAATATATTGCTGAGCGGTGATCTGTTCATCCAGAAACTCAGTGCCGTCATCCGGGCGTGACGATTCTTTTGTTTTCTGAGCGATATCCAGGCCGATCAGGCCCACTTTCTCGCCCTCAATCTCTTTCACCACATAAGGCTGAATATATCCTTCACGAATAGCCGATGTCTGAGCGGGCACAACATTTGCAGCCAGAGTCGGGGTACCACAACTGCCAGAATTCAGGCTATCAAGAAAGGTTGCCAGCCCGGCATCACCACCATCAAACTCATGATTCCCCAGAGCAAACGCATCAAAACAGATCTGGTTCATCATGGTGGCATCAGCGGAACCATTAAACAGGGTGTAATACAGAGTACCTGTGATCGCATCGCCTGAATGAATCTTCAGTACATTGCTGCTTTCTGACGTTTTCTGGTCAAACAAACTCTTCAGCATCGGGAAGCCCCCGTAGCTGACTTCAATTTCAGAGATACTTTCCCCACTCTCAGTAGTCGCAGACAGCCCCAGTGCAGACACGTCATAATCAAAAGAATCTGCTCTCAGGTGAGAGTGGTGGTCATTCATGTGTAACAGCGTCATGGATAGTGGAGAAGCAGTGTTGTCATCATTATTATCTGACCCACTACCATTACATCCGGCCAGTACAGCGGATACTGCCAGAGGAAGCATTAGTTTTTTAGCACACAGAGGCATAACAGATCCTTCGGATTCATCAGAAAATCATTACAGCAAACGTATTAAGCACCGGAACAGCCATGTATTTGTAAAAGATTGCTGTATTCTCCAGCCAACAACTGGATAGCATCGAAATACTTTTGTTCAGGTATGTAATGCGATTGAGTAAAAGCTCGGCTAATACTTAAGCGACACTTTCTGACAGAGAAGTAACTGTTTTTTGAAGCTTTTATGTCTGAGAAATGACAGCAGAACAAACGAAAAATAATTATGATAAAAATCAATCTACTACATCAGTCTGAAACAATCCCTCACCACTGATATCACAGTCATGATCAATATTCAGTAACCACTCTTCCAGCCTGGCAACCAGCTCCTGTTCAGAAAGACGCTCTTTGCCCTTAAGTGCACACTCCCAGACGGTCAGTATCCGGATATGCTGTTCATGCAGAGCCAGACGTTTATTCCGGTCTCTCTGACGGTTACCCTGAATTTTCTCGCGCCAGCGCTCGGGGTTACTTTTGGGCCATTTGAACAGATGACAATCATGGCCGTGCCAGAAGCAACCGTGTATCCAGATCACCGCGTTATAACGAGGAAGGTAAATATCCGGTTTAGAAGGCAGCTCAGGACAATGGATACGAAAACGGAAGCCCTGTCGATGTAGTAAGCTGCGAATATATTTTTCCGGACGGGTATTTTCAGCCCGGATCGCTTTCATATTTTTAGAACGGGTGGCCCTGTCATGAACATCGGTCATCGTCTTCAGCACTCATTATTCCGCTATGAGAGGAAGCGGTATGAAAAAGCGGTACAACCAGGACAGATAACAAAAACGGATACAGAGAAAGCAGAAATCCAGCAGGCTGAAGCAAGAAGGGCTGATAATAAAAGGCAGGGATCAGCCTTTTATTATCAGCACATGAATGCAGGTTAGTCTTCAGAGCGGATCTCTATCCGATCCACTTTCTGGAAACCACGGGGCAGTTTATTTCCCCGGCGTCCCCGTTCCCCCTGGTAGTGCTCCAGATCTGCAGCCTTCAGCACCAGGTGACGTTTACCAGCATGAACTACCAATTGATCGTCTTTAGCCAGTACCACAAAGTCCCTGACAAACTCCTCACGTCCAGCAGATTTGGCTGTAGGGATATCAATCATCTTATTGCCCTTACCTTTGCTTAGCACAGGCAGCTGATCCATACGGAACAACAGTAAGCGTCCTTCTGTGGACACCACGGCAACTCTGGCATCGGTATCATCGGCTGGCACTGCTTCAGGAGGCAGGACTTCACATCCCTTAGGAACTGTCAGCAGCGCTTTACCCGCTTTATTTTTCGCCAGCATATCAGAGGATTCAACGACAAAACCGTAACCGGCATCACTGGCCATCACAAAACGGCGCTTTTCCTCGGCCACAATCAGTCCCTGGAATGTCGCACCCGAAGGTGGATTAATTCTTCCTGTGAGAGGTTCACCCTGCCCACGGGCTGATGGTAACGTGTGGGCTGGCAACGAATAACTTCGTCCACTGCTGTCAATAAAGACCACCTGCTGATTAGAACGGCCCCGACACATCATATGGTAGCCATCCCCGGCTTTATAATTCAGACCTTCAGGATCTATATCATGGCCTTTCGCCGCCCGTACCCAGCCTTGTTTTGACAGAATGACAGAGACCGGATCCGCGCTGACCAGAGCAGTTTCATCCAGTGCTTTTGCTTCCATACGCTCAACCAGAGGTGAGCGTCGCAGATCACCGAATTTATCCGCATCCTCCGACAGTTCATCTTCAATCAGCTTATTCAGCGCTGACTCTGAACCCAGCAGATGTTCCAGCTGCTTACGCTCATCTTCCAGTTCTGACTGCTCGCCCCGGATACGCACCTCTTCCAGTTTAGCCAGCTGACGCAGTTTCAGTTCCAGAATGGCTTCAGACTGACGCTCAGTCAGATCAAATCGCTGAATCAGCTCCTGTTTAGGCTCATCTTCATGACGAATAATCTCAATAATCTCATCAATATTCAGAAAAGCGATCAAAAGGCCCGCCAGAATATGCAAGCGGTCCAGTACCTTCTCCAGACGATACTCCAGACGACGACGCACCGTAACCCGGCGGAAATTCAGCCATTCCGTCAGAATCTGAACCAGGCCTTTCACCTGAGGCTTGCCATCCGTGCCAATCATGTTCAGGTTAACACGGTAGCTCTTTTCCAGGTCTGTCGTGGCAAACAGATGAGCCATCAGCTCTTCAATATCAACCCGGTTTGAACGTGGTACTATGACCAGACGAGTCGGGTTTTCATGATCGGATTCATCTCTCAGGTCAACCACCATTGGCAGCTTTTTCGCCTGCATCTGGGCAGCGATCTGCTCCAGGATTTTTGCTCCGGAAACCTGATGAGGCAGAGCTGTGATGACGACGTCGCCATCCTCAACCTGATAGACAGCCCTCATGCGGACACCGCCACGTCCGGTCTGATAGATTTTCTGCAAGTCAGCAGATGGCGTAACAATCTCAGCATCGGTCGGATAATCCGGTGCTTTCACAAACCGCATCAGGTCTGCTACATCGGATTCAGGATGATGCAGCAGATGGATGCAGGCCTGGGTCACCTCTTTCAGGTTATGTGGCGGAATATCTGTAGCCATACCGACAGCAATACCGGTAGAGCCATTGAGCAGTACATGAGGCACGCGTGATGGCAGTACGGCAGGCTCAGACAGAGTACCGTCAAAATTAGGCAACCAGTCGACGGTTCCCTGCCCCAGCTCTGACAACAGCAACTCAGCGAACTTCGCCAGCTTCGCTTCGGTATAACGCATCGCTGCAAATGACTTGGGATCATCGGCCGATCCCCAGTTGCCCTGGCCATCAATCAGCGGATAACGATAAGAGAAAGGCTGAGCCATCAACACCATAGCTTCATAACAGGCACTGTCGCCATGAGGGTGAAACTTACCCAGTACATCGCCTACGGTACGTGCTGATTTTTTATGCTTGGCACTGGCTTTCAGGCCCAGTTCCGACATCGCGTAAACAATACGTCTCTGAACAGGCTTGAGGCCATCCCCGATGTGGGGTAGTGCCCGATCCAGAATCACGTACATGGAATAATCAAGGTAGGCTTTTTCGGTGTACTGCTTAAGCGAAATCTGCTCGACACCCTCGTGGTTTATCTGTGCGCTCATTGGCGAATATAATCCATAACAGGTTAAAAACTCTGATATCAGTCTAACATCTGTTTATTCTTACAGCACTATCTGTCCGGTTTTCTTCAGATATAGCAGCATCGGCCGATAATCCCTGTATACTCTTTTCTTCCGGTATCTGACTGATCATCTGAGCACAAGCTTCTCTGCTATTCAAAGTTGTCGCACTCTCCTGCGATAAACAGGATAGTACCGAAATGCTTTGTTCGGGTATGTATAACCGGGTATCAATGACCGAATCTTCGAGTAAAGAATATGATTCTTACTGATTATACCTTTCGTCCCGACACAGACAGCCTGGCTGAAGAGAACTGCGCCGATGTCGCGAGAAAGCTGAAACAGGCCTATAACGACGTTCAGGATCACATCGTAATCAACAACCTGGTTGTTGATGTTTATGATCGGAAAATTACTGTCGATCAGGCGGTAATTCATACCTATGGCATCACCCTGATAAACAGCCGGACGCTGTATGGTAAGATTGAGGTGAACTATCGTCAGGAATGGTCACGCAGCGTAAAAGGCAGAGATATTCCTCTGGAAAACCCTACAGAACTGTATAAGCACGTCAGTAAAGCGCTCAGAGATTATCTGGTAAAACACACCGAAGATATTATGAGCAAACACAACGGTGTGCAGAAAAACTTCGATGGCCTGCCAATTGAGCTGATGTTTATTCAGGCACCTAAGTCCAGCCTGCAGGGTAACGGAATCAACTCTTCTAATATTCTGTTTTCAGAACAACTGATACAGACCATTACACGACACTTTAACTCTTATAAAAAGCGAGTGTACCAGCAGTTTGGTGGCATGGACGTTTTCCGCTTTATGTCATCAGATATGTATGCCTGCGCCGATTTTCTGTTGGGTAAAGAGATCGATCGGGAAAGCTATCCAGTAGCTCAACCAGAACAGATGACAAATGCCAGCCAGAGTACAACTTATAAGCCTGCCAAGCGCGTTATTGTCAGAACAAAACGGGTTGGCGGTGGCCCTGGTGTTATCAAAGCACGGGATATTAAACCCAGTCGAAAAAAGCTATCGGCTGAAGGTGGAAAGTAACGGCTGGTTCACATCAGGGTTATCAGACGAATTCATCGGATCATCCAGAAACAGAAACGGAGCATTCTGCTCCGTTTCGTTTTTTCATTACATGGTTAAAGCCTGCTTTACTTCAATCTGAACTGGCTTACCATTTTTTCCAACTGAACAGCCAGCTGCAACAGGCTCTCACTTACCGCCACCCCTTGCTGAGCATCACTGGAAGTCTGTTCGGCAATCAGGCCAATCTCCTGAACACTTTTATTCACTTCAGCAGAAGCCTGCTCCTGCTGCTGTGCCGATATAGTCATCTGACTATTCAGAGCATTAATACCTGATACCGCTTCTGCAATCTCACTCAACGCATCAGAAACCTTCTGCACTTCTTCAACGCTGGAATGCGTACTCTTCTGGGCACCTTCCATAACCTGAACAGCCTCTGCAACTTCCTGCTGCAACTGTTCAATGGTTTTGTGTACCTCCAGAGTTGATTCATGGGTCCGGTTCGCCAGAGAACGTACCTCATCGGCCACTACAGCAAAGCCTCGCCCTGCCTCACCCGCTCTGGCAGCTTCAATTGCAGCATTCAGAGCCAGCAAATTAGTCTGCTCTGCAATAGATGTAATCACATCCAGCACCGTACCAACTTCTGTACTGTAACCTCCAACTTTAGATATAACCTGAGAAGCCTGTTCAATCTCTCCAGTCAGATGGCTGATTGCCTGAATTGCTCTCTCTGTCATCTGATTGCCAATCTGAGCCTGCTGGTCTGCACTGGCAGAGGCTTCTGAAGCACTCTCAGCATAAGACTTCACTTCAAAAGCATTAGTCTCGACCTGCTGCATTGCACTGGCCACAGTATCCGTGCCCCTGCGCTGACTATCGACAGCCGATACTGTCATTTCTGCAACCTGAGAGATACTTTCCGCAGCAGACTTAAGCTGGTGCGTCATACCTGCAACCTGCTGCATGCTTCCCCGGAAGCGACCCAGCATGTTATTAAATGCAGAGGCCAGTGCGCCAATCTCATCATTAGTGCTGGTATTTTGTACTTCTAGCGACAGGTCTGAATTTCTTTCCACATGCTGCATCACTTCTCTGACGTTATTCAGCGGCTTTACGATTAAACGACGCAGCAAATACAGAATAACGATAAAGCCTGCAGTAAACAGCAAAACCTGCGTGATGCCCAGACGCATCAGATTGGCACTGATATGACTATCCAGGGTGCCAAGCGAATAACTGACCCTGACTGCACCTAACACAGTACCTTCCGGTACAATATGACACATCAGACAGTTTGTTCCCCGGTAGTCTTTACTTGCTATAATAGGATTCAGTACCGTCAGCACACGACCACTGTCTCCCTCTGATATCTGCGTAATTTTTTCACCTGAAATGGCTCTGCGATCCAGATCATCAGATATCTTTTCTTCAGGGAAACCCGGACCAAATACTTTATTGACCTCTTCACTTCTAATGATGCGTGCATCCACCACATCAGGCTGGCTCATCACCTTTTTTCGCAAAATATCCCTGTTCTGCAATGTACCTGTAATCATCATGATGTTGACGGCATCAAAGTATGAATCTGCAGTATCCTGCGTGTGCTGCAGAATCACTTCCTCGACCATAGCTCGTTCATTCCTGACACTGAACACCATAGATACTACAAACACAATCGCAAAGACCAGGAGCAGAGCGACCGTAATTTTGGTCTGTATTGATATTCCCGGGGAGGATTGACTCATATTGCTCTCCGCATGATTATTTGATTAAGCGCAATTTTTTTATTATTTGATATTTGTTTTAGACCCATATGATTGAAAAGTCATTGGGTTATTTAATAATGTTTTTAGCATACATATTACAAGCCCGGTTATTCTTGTACCAAAGTACATAAAAAAGAACAGAGCAGGCTTTGTTTTTTGTATGGGTCTTGTAACCTAAGTTCTAGCAAGGAAGATTTCCGTGTCAGAGATCAATATTTCTACCGCCGACGCCGATCAGATCATCGCTTTTCAGGGCCATCCGGGGGCTTATTCACATCTGTCCTGCCGAAAAGCCCGGCCAGGAATGACCCCAATTCCATGCGGCAGTTTTACCGAAGCCATGCAGAAAGTAGAGAAAGGGGAGGCGGCCCTGGCCATGATTCCTATCGAAAACTCTACAGCAGGACGCGTTGAAGAAATTTATCGCCAGCTGCCCAGAACTCAGCTGTCTATTATCGGTGAACATTTTGAAAGTATTAACCACTGTCTGATTGGACTGAAAGGCAGCACACTGGATGAAATCCGCACAGTTTGCTCCCACCCACAAGCTTTAGCACAATGTGATAACAATATTATGAAACTGGGTCTGGAGACTGATGTTAAATCAGATACCGCCGGTGCGGCTCACGAAATTATGCAGCTGCAGGATAAGAGCCGGGCTGCGATTGCATCGTCTCTGGCTGCCGAGCTTTACAAGATGGATATTCTGAAAGAGAATTTTCAGGATCATGATGGCAATACCACTCGTTTTATCATTCTGTCCCGTGAAGCGGCTACACCGGATTATCAACCAGGTCAGAAGTATGTGACCTCACTGATGTTCCGCGTACGCAACCTGCCTGCAGCCTTGTATAAAGCGATGGGAGGCTTTGCAACCAACAATATCAATATGGTCAAAATGGAAAGCTACATGGATACAGGCAGCTTCCAGGCCACCTCTTTTTATCTGGATGTAGAGGCCCATCAGCTGGACCAGGGAATGATTAACGCCCTGGAAGAGCTGGCATTTTTTGCCCAGGATATTCGTATTCTGGGTACATATAAGCCTCATCCATGGCGTCAGCAGGGACGTTCGCTATCCTGATTATCGGTCAGGTCGTGGCACGGGTTCAGATGAACGATATAAAAGAGCCTGCCAGATGGCAGGCTTTTTTATTCAGAAAACGCATCCGATCACTGATTATAGGTAGCAGGGTCAATCCATACGCCCAGGGAGTTACGATCAATCCAGCGGCCTTTGGCCGTTTCTTTATAACGAAAAACGACAATATCACCAACAGATACTGACAGTTCAGGTTCTTCAGTCTGATAGGAAAACTCTTCGCCATCCACTTGCAGGGTATGGCGATAAAGCTCAGGCATCCCCAGCCATTCCTGGAAAGGCCCTTCCGTCGAAACCGATTCCAGTGTTCCCTTGCCCTGCAGTTTTGGAGTACGGGCCCGACGCCCACCGCGGAAGTTACCAGCCATGAAGATTCCTCAGCATCTGTTAGTTTTCATCTGAAATTAAGGCAGGGGATTATAGAGTGTATTTATAAACAGACAAGGTTTTACCCTGAATTCACTCTGTTTACCCGACAAATAGTTAAACCGTAAAATGAAGCATAGACGATTTATTCATCTGAACCACTCATCGCAGCGTACTGGCTGTAATGCTCCGGTGCCAGATCTTCAAAACGGGTAAACTGTCCCCGGAAAGCCAGATGAACCGTACCAATAGGTCCATTACGCTGCTTACCGATAATCACTTCTGCCAGGCCCTTATTATTCTCATCTTCTTTGTTATACACCTCATCCCGGTAGATAAAGGCAATAACATCCGCATCCTGCTCAATCGCTCCGGATTCACGCAGATCTGACATGACAGGACGCTTATTCGGACGCTGCTCCAGACTCCGGTTAAGCTGAGACAGAGCAATTACCGGGCAGTTAAACTCTTTTGCCAGAGCCTTCAGAGAACGGGAGATTTCAGAAATCTCTGCCGTACGATTATCAGATAACCCTGGAACCCGCATTAACTGGAGGTAATCGATCATCACCAGACCGATGTCACCATTTTCCCGATAAAGTCTGCGCACACGGGAACGCATTTCATTCGGTGTCAGTGCTGGCGTATCATCAATAAACATCGGCCGCTCCTGTAACAGGTTCACGGCAGACATCAGGCGGGGCCAGTCTTCATCTCCCAGCTTACCAGTACGTACCTTGCTCTGATCAATCCTCCCCAGAGAGGACAGCATACGCAGCATCAGGGAATCATTGGGCATTTCCATACTGAAAACGACAACCACCTTATCCTGAGAGAGCGCCACATTCTCGACAATATTCATGGCAAAGGTGGTTTTACCCATAGAAGGACGACCGGCGACGATAACCAGATCAGATGGCTGCAACCCGGAAGTCATGCCATCCAGATCCTTAAAGCCAGTGCTGATACCTGTCATGGCTGAGTCGAGCTTATACAGCTCGTCAATCTTCTCAACCGTCTTTTTCAGAATACTGACCATGCCCTCAGGGCCGCCAAATTTTGGCCGGGATTCAGAAATTTCAAATACCAGACGCTCAGCTTCATTCAGCAACTCATCAGACGTTCGCCCCTGAGTATCAAAAGAGTTTTCTGCAATCTTATTGGATGCTCTGATCAGCTGACGCAGGGTTGAACGCTCACGGACAATTTCAGCATATGCCACAATATTACTGGCGGATGGCGTGTTTCTGGCCAGCTCTGCCAGATAGGCCAGCCCACCAATCTGCTCCAGTTCATTTTTCTGATCCAGAATCTCTGAAATCGTCACCACATCGAAAGGCTGAGCCTTCTCAGCCAGTCCTTCCATCGCCATAAAAATCAGCTGATGATCCTTACGATAGAAGTCATTGGCTGTAATACGTTCAGCCACACCATCCCAGGCTTCATTATCCAGTAGCATGCCACCGAGCACTGAACGCTCAGCTTCCAGTGAATGAGGAGGGACTTTCAGTGCTTCTGTTTGATTATCGACAGATGATCGCTCAGACATGAGACAGAACTTCTCCGGGAGTTATACAGACAAGGAGGCCCTGACAGGGCAAGTGCAGTGGAAGTTTAGCCGGAAGTATTCAGAGAATCATCTCTGGCTACCAAAGATCAGCGATAAAAAAAGGCACATGGCTTACGCCATGTGCCTTTTAAGAATCAGATAATCTGATCTTAGTCTTCTGCTTCAACAATAATGCGAACAGCAGTAGTCACATCGCTATGCAGCTGGATAGCAACGTCAAATTCGCCAACAGTACGGATAGGACCTTCTGGCAGACGAACTTCGCTCTTAGCTACATCGATGCCTGCTGCGCAGATTGCGTCAGCCAGATCACGAGTACCGATAGAACCGAACAGTTTGCCTTCGTCACCTGCTTTAGCAACGATAGACAGTTCGATCTCTTCCAGTGCTTCAGCGCGAGCTTCAGCAGCTGCTTTAATTTCAGCAGCCTGAGCTTCCAGTTCAGCACGACGTGCTTCAAATTCAGCAATGTTTGCTGCCGTTGCCATTACAGCTTTGCCATAAGGCAGCAGAAAGTTACGGCCAAAACCGGCTTTAACGGATACTTTGTCGCCTAAGCCACCCAGTTTGCCAACTTTCTCGAGCAGGATAACTTCCATCTCGTAAACCTCTCTTTATTTTATGGCTACAGGTCAGTTTTACCTGTCGTCAGCCTCTGACGAAAATTCAGAGCACTGTCCAGAAAAGCCACAAAAATCATAAATACGTACAGTGAGTGTCCCATGATAAACAGTAATACATAGAAAACAGTTAACCAGGTCTTACTCAATTGTTTGATCGTTACAACACCATGGACTAAAGCGATACAGGCCAACGCCAGCGGTATAGTCAGAGAGGGAATCCATTTCAGCGCCTCCGGTGTCACACCTGCGCCAAAAACAATCACGATTCCCAGAGTCAGTGCACTCCATACAGATAATCTGAGCTGATGGAATTCCAGCTGGAAGCCACCGGGATTAAACTCTCTTGCTTGCCACCACCTAGCCAGAATGAGGCTTAACGCCATCACCAGAGTATGGAAAGCAGAAATCATACCGGTAAAGGTATTGATCAGAAACTGATCAAGCTGAATACCGGCCTGTTCAGCCAGCCCTTCACTGCCACTGATCATTTCACGCCCCAGCTCTGCAAGCTGAGACATAATCTCAGGCGGCAACCATTCAACTGTACTGCCGGTTATAGCTCCCATCACGGCACCAGCCACCAGAGTCTGAGACCAGCTGACTGTGCTCCTCAGCACCATAGCCATCAGCATAACGCCTATGATGACCAGTGCGGGGGTTGGATCGCCCTGACTTAACCAGAAAACAGCAGGCAGTGAGCCCCAGAGCATCACAGTGCTGCCTTCCTGACTCCCCTTTCTCAGGGTAATCAAACCAACTACAGCTGCAGCAACCCAGAAACACATGGGTATAGCTGCACCCATCGCTGTAGCGATAATCGCGTTAGTTCGCGATGTCAGTGCATATGTTGCGATAAACCGCATGCACCTGCCTTATATCGTTTCAGAATTACTGGTGGCTGTCAGTGTATGGCAGCAGAGCCAGGTAGCGGGCGCGCTTGATAGCGGTAGCCAGCTGACGCTGATAGCGTGCTTTAGTACCAGTAATACGGCTAGGAACGATCTTACCAGTTTCAGTGATGTAGCTTTTCAGAGTTTCGATGTCTTTATAATCGATCTGATCTACACCTTCAGCAGTGAAACGGCAGAACTTGCGACGACGGAAAAAACGTGCCATGGATATACTCCCCAAAAGTCTTTAATGATTACTCTTCAGAATCTGCAGCTTCGTCAGCTTCGTCTTCGTTAGATTCAACAGCTTCTGGAGCACGCTCAGCTTTACGCTCGTCACGACGATCTTCGCGAGAGGCTTCAGCTTTAACTGGAGATGCTTCGGTTACAGCGTCTTTAGTACGAACAACCAGGTTACGGATGATCGCATCGTTGTAACGGAAAATACCAGTCAGCTCATCTACTACTTCGCTAGTAGATTCAATGTTCATCAGAACATAGTGTGCTTTGTGGATTTTGTTAATCGGGTAAGCCAGGTGACGACGACCCCAATCTTCCAGACGATGAACCGCACCACCATTTTCCTGTACCAGGCTGGTGTAACGCTCGATCATAGCTGGAACCTGTTCGCTCTGGTCCGGGTGAACCATGAACACAACTTCGTAATGACGCATTATAGCTCCTTACGGTTTTACAGCTTCTCCAAAGGGTAAATTCCCGGAAAAGCAAGGAGTGGAAAGAAACATTGTTCTAAAGAACCGCGGGATTATACAGATACCCCTCGGAGCATACAAGTAATATTTCAGTCAAACAGCCATCTGACTTTTAAAACAGCAAAATCAGTCTTTAAAAGACGATGTAATGTTCAGCTATCACAAATCTGCCGCTGACGTACCGCTTCATACAGACAAACACCGGTTGCAACAGACACATTCAGACTGCTGACTTCGCCAGCCATCGGCAGTTTAACCAGCTGATCGCACTGCTCACGGGTCAGACGACGCATCCCCTTACCTTCCGCCCCCATCACCAGGGCAACAGGCCCTTTCAGATCAGCCTGATACAGACTCTGCTCTGCTTCTCCCGCTGTACCTATAATCCAGATACCGGCCTGCTGCAGCTCTTTCATAGTTCTGGCCAGATTGGTCACCATCACCAGAGGCATCACTTCTGCTGCGCCACAGGCGACTTTTCGTACAGTCGCATTCAGGCTGGCAGACTTATCCTTTGGCACAATCACAGCATGGGCACCGGCTGCGTCGGCAGTACGCAGGCAGGCTCCGAGATTATGAGGATCCGTCACACCGTCCAGAATAACCAGCAAAGGCTGCTCAGTCTGTTCCAGCATAGCCATCAGCCAGCTGTCAGTGTAAGCCTTCAGAGGCTTACAGATTGCAACAACCCCCTGATGTACCCCTTCTCCGGCCAGGTCATCCAACTGGTCACGCTCTGCATAGCTCAGCTTCAGCCCCAGTTGTTCTGCACTGCTTACAATATACTGAATCTTTTCATCATCCCGGTTTTCAAGCAGTTTCAGCTCAATAATCTGCTCAGGCTGACGTTTCAGCATACTGGTGACGGCATGAATACCAAATGCAGCTTCTATCGCTGGACGCTTATCCCCCTGTCGACGGTCATTGCGCTTATGAGATTTATTGCCCTGATGTTTTCGTGGCTGACGCCCCTGATCATTCTGATGTTTCACGTTCTGATGATTCCTGATAACTCTGCCAGTCCGGCAGGGTTAATATTGCAGTCCCCGGCCTTTGATATGCAGTATACCGGGATGACCTGATCTTTAATCTATATCTGTCTGGCCAGCCCGCACAAACTGGCCAGACAGATTCCACCGGAGAATCTGCGATAAATATTACTGACTGGCCTTACGATCTTTTTTACCAGCAGGTCGTTTTTTACCGTTTTTCTTTTTTACCCCGACTTTATCTTTTATCCCGGTCTTGTCTCTCTTACCCTTAAAGCCTGAACGTCCCTTTTCAGCCGGTCTGAGCTTCTTTTTACGGCTGTTTCTATCTGACTTTTTCTTCTTCGGCTTTTTATCTGTCTCCCTGGCAATATCTTCAGCAATGCTTTTTGCCAGAGACAGTTCTTCTGGTGAAATCTGACGTTTACGGGGCTTACGTTTTTTCCCGGCAGTTACAGCAACACTCTGATCCAGCTCAAAATCCACCTTGCGATCATCCAGATCAACCCGGGCAACAATCACATTCAGCTCATCCCCCAGGCCAAAGCTACGTCCACTTCTTTCTCCTCTCAGACGGGCTTTAGCAGCATCAAACTGGTAATAATCAGAGGGCAGCCCCGTCACATGAACCAGGCCTTCGACATAGACCTCGTCCAGGCGCACAAATAACCCAAACCCTGTTACCCCGGTCACCTTACCGGAGAAACTTTCTCCCAGATGAGCAGAGATATATTCACACTTCAGCCAGGCCAGCACATCATAAGTTGCCTCATCAGCTCGACGCTCTGTCATAGAGCAATGCTCACCCAGCTCCAGCATCTGCTCCATTGAGTAAGGCAACCAGCGGCTGCGCGGCTCTGTCACGGCATCCTCTGCTCTGAGAAGATGATTAGACTCCTGTTCACTACGCAACAAGGCCCGAATTGCCCGATGCAACAAAAGATCGGGATAACGACGAATCGGGGATGTGAAATGTGTGTAGGCTTTATAATTCAGGCCAAAGTGGCCTTCATTCTGTGGGGTGTAAACCGCCTGAGACAGAGATTGCAACAGCATCGTCTGAATCGTTTCAGCATCCGCTCGACCCTCAATCGCCTGCAGGATAGTCTGATAATCCTCCGGTGCTGGCTTAAGCCCGCCACCGAGTTCCAGGCCCAGCTCACCCAGAAAGGTTTTCAGTTTATCCAGTCTTTGGGACTTAGGCCCCTGGTGTACCCGGAACAATCCGGGCAATGTGTACTTCTCCAGAAAACGGGCAGAAGCCACATTGGCGCACAACATGCACTCTTCTATCAGCTTATGAGCATCGTTGCGCACAACAGGCACAATGCGCTCAATCTTACGCTGATCATCAAAAACAATTCGGGTTTCAGTGGTTTCAAAATCAATCGCTCCACGCACACCACGGGCAATACGCAACAATTTATATAAGTCGTACAGCGTGTGGATATCTTTTACCAGTCCCTGATATTCCGGCTGTTTAAATATCACTGCATCGGGATGTTCGGGATTATCCAGCAAAGCCCCGACCTGAGTGTAAGTCAGCCGGGCATGGGAGCGAATCACAGCTTCACAGAACCGATAACGGCTGATCTGTCCTTTTGCACTGATGCTCATTTCACATACCATGACCAGACGATCAACATGAGGGTTCAGAGAACAGAGACCATTGGACAGAAGCTCTGGCAACATGGGGACGACCTGCCCCGGAAAGTAAACCGAGTTCCCCCGACGATGGGCCTCATGGTCCAGCGGCGTATTTACCCCCACATAATGAGAGACATCGGCAATGGCGACATACAACTTCCAGCTGCCCCAGCGTTTCTTCTCACAGAATACCGCGTCATCAAAATCCTTTGCATCTTCACCATCAATCGTCACAAAGGGCAGATGACGCAAATCAATCCGACGCTCTTTATCTGCCTCGGCCACCTGAGCAGACATACCTGCAATCTGATCCAGCACCTCTTGCGGAAACTCATGGGGAATTCCATGCTGGCGAATAGCAATATCGATCTCCATACCCGGCGCCATTTCATCGCCCAGTACTTCTGTTACTTTGCCCTGAACATGCATTCGGCGCTGAGGTTGCTGGGTAATCTCTACACTGACCATCTGTCCGGCTTCAGCATTCAGTTGCTCTCCGGGAGGAATCAGTACATCGTGGTGAATTTTCGGATTATCCGGCCTGACAAAGGCAATACCATTATCTTCCAGGTAACGCCCGACCACTTTATGAGTATTATGCTGCAGGGTTTCAACAATATTCCCCTCCCGACGTCCCTTGCGATCAGTACCAGTCACCCGAGCCAGCACCACATCCTCATGAAACACCTTTCTCATCTGAGGAGCAGCCAGGAAAAGGTCATCAGAACCATCATCCGGTATCAGAAAACCATAGCCATCAGCATGAGCCTCCACGCGCCCTTTGACCAGCTGCATACGGGATACAAGACCATACGCCCCTTTACGGTTACTCAGTAACTGACCGTCACGTTCCATAGCTCTCAGGCGGCGGCGTAAAGCTTCAATATCCTGATCATCTTCCAGCCCCATACGCTCGCATAGCTGTATATGCGTCATAGGACGGCCATAATTACTGAGCCAGTCCATGATAAATTCCCGGCTTGGCACCGGATTATCATATTTACCCGACTCTCTATCAGCATGCGGGTCCTGCTTTACTGACCAGGGTTTCATATATTTCGCCTTAATTTAATGAAATCTGTTTTGCCGTTATACGTAAGCATCGCTGTAAAGGGCTTAAATTGCCTGTGATTATAAGGCATAGAGATACTTTTTACTCTTTTTGCATTTTTATTAAAAAAAACAGTTGCATTACCCGAACCCCTACGTATAATACGCACCCATCGCTGAGACGCCCAGGTGGTGGAATTGGTAGACACGCTAGCTTCAGGTGCTAGTGGCCGTATGGCCGTGGAGGTTCAAGTCCTCTTCTGGGCACCATTAAATGTCTCAGTGTTAAGTCAGGATAATCCTGATAACCGTTAAGGTTAGGACCTGTGTTATGCCCAGGTGGTGGAATTGGTAGACACGCTAGCTTCAGGTGCTAGTGGCCGTATGGCCGTGGAGGTTCAAGTCCTCTTCTGGGCACCAATCCTTTCTAAAAGATCCTTTCTTTTTTCAGAACTACCCTTTTAAAGTTAATATCTTGATTGTTTTTTCGATTCTTCATCAGACATCCATGATGAGTAATCTGTATTTTTTTCAAGACGCTCCTCGGAAGTTGCTGGTAGTTGTGTCAGAAAGTTCAGCTTTGTCTGCTGTTCAATATCATCAATACTCACCACAAACTCTGTTAGCGGCTCGCGCCCTGTAGCACTTTGCGGCATTAGAAAAGCCAGTGCAGACTTAACCCGGCCACTTTCATCAATACCCAAAAAAATCTTGTAGAATTGATCTGGTATTTCGATCCAGGATTTCAGCCGTTGAGTATCCGTATCAAAAACAGGCCCAGTGATCACATCAACAGTATCAAAGCGGCGGGTAAAACCAGTAATTGCCAACTCTTCCAGTCGCTGCCAGAGCTTACGATTCAGATCGGGTTTCTGAGGGGAGATATTACTCACCAGAAAAGTATCACGCTGAGCGTCACGACCGTATAAACGGGAAATAGCATAATTAGGTGCCAGATGCCCCCGGTCATAGCCCGAAGCCGTAAAGTCACTGTGCTCGACAGGCCAGATTAATCGCCAGTCTTTACGAAAGCGACCAGGTCTTGGAAAGGACCTTTTACTCACCCTGGGTGGTATTTTCCTGATCCGATAACTGACCCAGAGCGGATTCAGGCGCAGATCAGAATATCCTAGGATAAAATCCTGATTCCTCAGCACACGATATCTGTCCTTCCAGCTATCGCCAGTTTCTTCCGGTAAACCACCGGTCATCCTGTACCGGTTATGAAATAGCTCCAGATAACCCCAGCCAGCAACCAGGAGTATGCTAATCAGCATCAGTCCCCTGATTTTTATCGAATATTGTTTCACAGTACCTCCCTGTACCCTTCTGCGCGTCTATTCCCGATCAAACATATGTATCAGATCAACAGATTCACCATAGTTCATAATCTTTGGCCGGAAGCCACATTGCTGCTCAATTTCACTTTGCAGCGCCTGCTGAGCACTGCTTTCACCATGAACCAGCCGGACATCAGCAACCTTATCAAACTTCTGTAACCAGACAATTAACTCATAATGCCGGATCAAAAGGAAAGTCCTCAGTATTTCTCTGCTCATCCCTGTAGCTTCCCTGAATTAACCCACAATCCAGCAATATCCGATAATGCCCAACCTGCAACAAGTGGCAGGATCCGGTGACTTCCTGAGCGGCACCGAAACGGGTAATACTGATCATTGCCTGTCCCTCCTGCATCAGATTCCATACATAATATACCAGAGCAGACTCATGGAATGCTCAGAGCAGTGTCCAGATCATATTAACTGTAATAAATACCGGCCAGACGCTAATTATCGCTAGCCTAACGCTGATAGAATGGGTAGAGTCAATGAGCAAATACATCTGCTGTGTGATGGCCATGCTACGTCTGATCTATCTGTTTATCTTACTGATTATCTGTCCATTGTCTGCGCAGGCACAGGACATGTTTAAACGGGATACCGGTGATCATAAAAGTGATCCCCTGAAAGATTTCAGAGTTCTTCTTAATGAGCAGCTTAATCCGACACGAGCAACAGTAGAACGGGTATTTAATCCTCTGGGGGATGGCGAGTCCCTGTTGGTCAGAGCGTATGTTACCGGCCCTGAAGAACTGGTTTTCAGACCTTTATTTAATGAATCTCCCGAAAATGCCCAGTCAGACAGTTTCATTCTGCGTACACTGCCCGGCACAGAATTAAAAGAAGTCCTGATCAACTTTGAACCCGATACTGAAGAATACCGATTGTATTTTGGTCAGTTCCATTATGGTGTATCGCCCGATCTGAGCCAGGTCACTCATATTAATGCTCGTCCCGAGTCAGCCCCTTTTCTGGCGCAGAATTTTCAGACATTGTTTATCGACCATCCTTCCTCTGCTCTTGGTCTGCGCTATCTGACAGATATACAACGCCAGCAGAACCTGACAGCGATCATGCAACTGAAGAAAGAATACCGGGACAGTATGACCGACCAGTTGTTAATAAATAGCAATGGGCATATCGTCAATCCGTACCGTCTGATTCCATACGAAGGTATTGCAGTCACACCGGTATGGTTTATTGAACAATACCATCTGGATACAAACGGAACTTTCCGTTATTACGTACAACCTGAGGGACTGCAGAGTTTCCGACTGGGTATTGATGGCACCCCTCTGGCTGAAAGCTGGATATCTCGTCAGGCAATGCAGTCCTATCGTCTGCTGCCCAATGCCGCTCAGGAGTCAGAGCCATCCACTCAGGGAGAACTGAAAGATGGCCCGGTATTACTGAAAGCCAATGAATTGATTCGGGAGACCGAAGCATCCGAATAAAATGATACTGACAGCAGGTGCGGCAAAAGGTCGCTGTTTTTCAGAGCCAAACAGGGTATTCTTCTGAAGAATATGATCTGCACCAATGCAGACAGGCAAAAGATCTGGCTATCATCCGGACATTATTAAAAAAAGAAAAGCCAGCAGCACTGATTGCACTGGCTGGATTGAGCTTGGAACCATAACGATAAGGTGAAACCTGATGAAAAAAATCCTTGCAATTGCAGGTGTTGTAGCAATGGCAGCCTCTGGCTCTGCTCTGGCAGCTGATGCCGCTGCTGGTAAAGCCAAAGCCGCTGTATGTGCCGCTTGTCACGGTATGGACGGTAAAGCAACAGCACCAATTTACCCGAATCTGGCTGGCCAGAATGCAGCATACCTGGAAAGCGCTCTGAAAGCTTACAAAGCAGGTCAGCGTAAAGGTGGTCAGTCTGCAATTATGACCGGGATGGCAGCCCCTCTGAACGATACAGATATCGCGAACCTGGCAGCATACTACAGCTCTCTGAAATAATTCATTGTCTGAGAGTTTATCCGGAGTTTCATGACTCCCGGAACTGAAAGGTCTGGCCAGGTGTCAGACCTTTTACGTTATGGCAGCTTACTTATCTTTCATACATGACACGGGTTATCCCTTTGACCAGAACAGAGTGAACCGGGCAACGCCCTTTTAAAGAAATCACTGACAGGAGAGTTCATGTGAAGCTATCACGTCGAAAATGCCTGATATGGGTTGCCAGCCTGCCTCTGGTACCCTTTGCCAGCCAGCCTGTTCAGGCTGCGTTTCCTGCTCTGTCTGAACAACATCGTCAGGCCAGATTATACCGTTACCGGAAGGATGCGAGACGTGTTCGCCATCCCCGCTACATTGGTGGTCAGCAGTGTCTTAATTGTGACCGTTTCCGCACACTGGACGCCTGGTGCAGCTTATTTCCCGAATACAGCGTCAGTCCCTCTGGCTGGTGTGATCAGTGGCAGCTGAAATCCGGAACCCATTTACATTCACCGTCTGCAATATCCCCCGCTTCAGACAGTGGAGGATATATTCCCCTGAACTCAATCCGTCAGAACAACGAATAAGTTGCCCTGAACCCGCAACATCATTACGGCATCAGATAAGTGAAGAAAGCCCGGAAGACCGGGCTTTTATACTCTGTATTATTCAGGCTTAGCTATATCACACTGCTATAACCCGGAGGTGAAGACTGTTTCTCACTTTCAGCAGACGCCTTAACCGGCCAGTGCCATGTTTTTTTCAGCTCTCCCTCAGAAATAGTCTGTAGCTGTACAGGGAATCCCCACAACTGATGAATATATCGCAACACGGATTCCGTATTGTCATCCAGAGGTCGGCGGTTATAAGCATAATGATGCAGAGTCAGTGACCGGTCTCCTCGAATATTGGCTTCAAATACCTGAATATTAGCCTCTCGATTACCCAGATTATACTGAGCAGCCAGCTGTTCACGGATATGGCGATAACCATCTTCATTATGGATCGCTGCAATTTCCAGCTCCGAATCCCTATCGTCATCAACAACAGAGAAAAGCTTAAGATCCCGCATCACTTTTGGCGACAGGAACTGGAGAATAAAGCTCTCATCCTTAAAGTTCTGCATAGCAAAATGCAGAGTCTTCAACCAGTCACTGCCCGCAATATCCGGGAACCAGTGTTTATCCTCCTCAGTTGGTTCCTGGCAGATACGCTTGATATCTGTAAACATGGCAAAACCCAGTGCATAGGGGTTAATCCCATTGTAATAGGGGCTGTCATAAGACGGCTGAAATACGACACTGGTATGTGACTGTAAAAACTCCAGAATAAAGCCATCAGTGACCAGACCTTCGTCATACATATGGTTCATGATGGTATAGTGCCAGAACGTCGCCCAGCCCTCATTCATCACCTGGGTCTGACGCTGAGGATAAAAATACTGTGCCACTTTGCGTACAATCCGCACCACCTCTCTCTGCCAGGGCTCCAGAAGGGGAGCATTTTTTTCGATAAAGTACAGGATATTCTCCTGCGGTTCTGAGGGATAACGGGCATGTCCCAGGCCATCGTTATCGTCACTGCCTTTCTTGAAAGGGATCGTGCGCCAGAGACGGTTCACCTGCTGCTGCAAATATTCCTCCCGTTCCTGTTGACGCTTCTGCTCCTCTTCTGCAGAAATGGGGGCAGGCCGCTTATAACGGTCAACACCATAATTCTGCAGCGCATGGCAGGCATCCAGTAACGCTTCGACTTCTTCAACGCCATGACGCTCTTCACACTGAGTAATATACTTTTTGGCAAACAGCAGATAATCAATAATGGCCCCGGCATCAGTCCAGGTTTTAAACAGATAGTTGCCTTTAAAGAAAGAATTATGACCATAACAGGCATGAGCAATCACTAACGCCTGCATCATCATGGTGTTTTCTTCCATCAGGTAGGCGATGCAGGGATCAGAATTAATGACCAGCTCATAAGCCAGCCCCATCTGACCTCTGCGATATCCCTGCTCCACCGATAAAAATTGTTTACCAAAAGACCAGTGATTATAGCCAAGAGGCATCCCTACTGATGAATACGCATCCATCATCTGCTCTGAAGTGATGACCTCAATCTGATTAGGATAAGTATCCAGCTTATATTCCCGGGCAATGCGCTTAATTTCACGATCATAGTCATCCAGTAATTCAAAGGTCCATTCTGATCCGGTGGAGATCGGCTCTCTTTTTTTATCAGTCATGCCTCTTTCCTCCTGAACAGTTCACGGAATACCGGATAAATATCCGCTTCACTGACAATCTGCTCCATCGCAAACTGATCAGGAAAGCGCCCCATAACGCCGGTATATTCTTCCCAAAGCGCCTGGTGGGCATGAGGTGTAATCTCGACATAAGCGAAATACTGCACCAGAGGCATCAGCTCGTTAATCAGAATCTGACTGCAGTTCGTCGAATCATCATCCCAGTTATCGCCATCGGATGCCTGGGCAATATAAATATTCCACTCATTGGTCGGGAAACGTTTAGCAATCACTTCCTGAGCCATACGAATCGCGCTGGAAACAATCGTGCCACCCGTTTCTCTCGAGTAGAAGAACTCCTCCTCATCCACTTCTTTAGCGCTGGTATGGTGGCGAATAAACACCACTTCAATTTTCTGATAGTTCCGCTCCAGAAACAGATACAGCAGGATAAAAAAGCGTTTTGCCATATCCTTATGGGCCTGAGTCATAGAACCGGACACATCCATCAGACAGAACATTACCGCCTGATTACTGGGCTGAGGTTCCTGCCTGAAATTGTTATATCTCAGGTCATAAGTATCCAGGAAAGGAACCCGTTCAATTTTTTGCTGTAACTGAGCAATCTCCTGCTCCAGTGCCTCAATGCGTACCGGATTCCTGAGCAGTTCATCCTTACTGACTTCCTGCTCCAGCTCAGCCTGCAGCTCTTTCAGGCGACGACGGCTTTTACCTGTCATAGCCAGGCGACGGGCATGGGCATTACGCATAGAGCGCACAATATTCATTTTGGCAGGTGTGCCATCTTTGACAATACCCGCTCTGACCAGCTTTACCGCTTCCATGTCCCGGAATTCTTTCCGAACCAGATTCGGTAGCTCCAGTCCATCAAACATGAACTCCAGAAACTCATCTTTTGTAATAGAAAAAGAGAATTCATCTTCTCCTTCCCCCTGGTTACTGGCTTTGCCATCACCAGAGCCACCACCAGCACCACCCTGAGGGCGCTTAAAACGATCACCTTTTTCAAACTCTTTGTTACCCGGACTGACAAACTCTCTGTGCCCCCCTTGCCCCTGCTGGAAAACGGGTTCACTGACATCTTTAGTCGGGATATTGATCTTTTCTCCATGCTCCAGGTCTGTGATGCTGCGCCGGTTAACCGCATCGGTGACCGCTTTTTTAATGTGGTCGCGATAGCGGCGCAGAAAGCGCTGGCGATTAACCGCGCTTTTGTTTTTGCCGTTCAGGCGTCGGTCGATAATAAAACTCATGCGGATTCTCCTTCTGCATCGGCAAACACATCATCAACGCCAGCCTGACAGGCAGACGTTGATGCTGTGAAAGAAGAGTCAGCCGTTACAGGTCAATGACGGCTGAATCGTCTGCATTTCGCCTCTTACTGGGATTTACGCACCCGCAGATACCATTCCGACAATAAGCGCACCTGTTTCTCTGTATAACCACGTTGCTTCATACGTGCAACGAAGTCTTCATGCTTACTCTGCTCCTGTGAAGAAGCCTTAGCATTAAAGGAAATAACTGGCAGCAACTCTTCTGTATTAGCGAACATTTTATGTTCAATCACGGTTTTCAGTTTTTCATAGCTCAGCCAGGATGGATTTTGCCCATTATTCTGGGCTCTGGCTCTGAGAACAAAATTCACCACCTCATTACGGAAATCTTTAGGGTTACTGATGCCTGCGGGTTTTTCTATCTTTTCAAGCTCTTCATTCAGAGACTGACGATCAAAGAGCTCGCCTGTTTCGGGGTCCCTGAACTCCTGATCCTGAATCCAGAAATCAGCATAAGTGACATAACGATCAAAGATGTTCTGACCATATTCGCTATAGGATTCCAGATAGGCGGTCTGAATCTCTTTACCAATAAAGTCCACATACCTTGGTGCCAGCCATTCTTTAATAAAGCGCAGATAACGCTCTCTGATATCAGCCGCGTACTGCTCCTGTTCAATCTGTTTTTCCAGTACATAAAGCAGATGCACCGGATTAGCAGCAATTTCAACCGCATCAAAGTTGAAAACTTTAGACAGAATTTTAAAGGCAAAACGGGTCGACAGGCCTTCCATACCTTCATCGACACCAGCGCTATCCCTGTATTCCTGGATCGATTTGGCTTTAGGGTCGGTATCTTTCAGGTTTTCACCATCATAGACCCGCATTTTTGAGTAGATACTGGAATTTTCCGGCTCTTTCTGGCGAGAAAGCACCGAGAACTGAGCCAGCATTTTCAGAGTATCAGGCGCACAATGAGCATTAGCCAGAGAGCTGTTCTCCAGCAATTTCTCATAGATTCGGACCTCTTCCGACACCCGCAGACAGTAAGGCACTTTGACAATATAAACACGATCCAGGAAGGCCTCGTTGTTTTTATTGTTTTTGAATGTCGTCCATTCTGACTCATTGGAGTGTGCCAGAATAACGCCCTGATAAGGGATAGCAGACATACCCTCTGTACTGTTGTAGTTACCTTCCTGAGTCGCAGTCAACAGCGGGTGCAGCACCTTAATAGGTGCTTTAAACATCTCAACAAACTCCATCAGGCCCTGATTTGCCCGACACAGACCACCCGAGAAGCTGTAAGCATCCGGATCATTCTGTGCAAACTCTTCCAGCATACGGATATCCACTTTACCCACCAGGGCACTGATATCCTGATTGTTATCGTCGCCGGGCTCTGTTTTCGCTACTGCGATCTGATCCAGACGCGATGGATATAGTTTCACGACACGGAATTTTGAAATATCACCGCCGAATTCTTTCAGACGCTTGACCGCCCAGGGCGACATAATGGTACTTATATATCGTCTGGGAATACCATATTCCTGCTCAAGAATTTCTGCATCCTCTTCCGGATCAAACAATCCAAGAGGCGACTCAAATACAGGAGAACCTTTAATCGCATAAAAAGGTACTCTCTCCATCAGTGCTTTAAGGCGTTCTGCCAGAGACGATTTACCACCACCAACCGGGCCTAACAGATAGAGAATCTGTTTACTTTCCTCAAGTCCCTGAGCAGAGTGGCGGAAATAGGATACGATCTGTTCAATAGCTTCTTCCATTCCATGGAATTCGGAAAACGCCGGGTAACGACGTATTACTTTGTTAGAAAAAATTCGACTTAAACGCGGGTCTTTTGCGGTATCAATGACTTCTGGTTCACCTATTGCCTTCAACATACGCTCTGCGGCGGAGGCATAGGCCATTGAATCATTTTTACAGATGTCCAGATACTCCTGCAGGCTGTACTCTTCCTGCTGAACCCGATCAAAACGGTTTTGTACATGACTGAAGATGCTCATAATATGGCCTCCTTACAATACAGCCGTGACAGCGGGAGTTGTAACTATGTACTGCGGTACCAAAAACTCTCAGGTCACATTTACAGCATAGACGAAGTACAGAGCTGTCAATAAAACATTACGTTCTGAGTACAAAATTAGATGAATAAAAAACTCAGCTTTTTAGTCAGGATAATGGAAAGTCTTTTAAATCAGCAGGTAACAATTCAGTCCGTACCATCATAAAAATTAACTGTCATAAAAATAAACCGGGAGGCCCTCTACCATGGCCCTGTTTATCACCACCGTAATACTGAGTCTGGTGATAGTGATCATCAGTCTCTGGCTGGCCAGCTTTCGCCATGCGCCTAAATTTCACCATGACCGTCAGGACTATATCGCTCTGCTGCAGGCGGTTCTGAGCGGGCAGGCCGATTATGATCAGTGGAGTAGTATTATTCATCTTCCGGTTCGTCATGACCCGGAGCTGGAAACACTCCGACAGGCCTGTGTTTCGATTGAAGCCGAATACTACAAAGGGCACCCTGTCCAGCTGGGAAAACCCGGTGGCATGTTTACCCGGGAAGGTCTGAAGCAACTGGAGCTGATTCTAAGACAGCTACAATCAGATAGTTCGTTTCAGGCCTGATCGTCTCAAGCCTCAATCAAATGAGAATAATTCACAAATAAGTCCTTTACGCTGACGCCTTAAACCGTACAATAGGCCGCCTTGAAAACCTTCATTCAGAATACTTTGTGACTCGTCGGCCTGAAACAGGCTGCAAGGTGATATCATGAATACCGCAATCCGTGTCAATCATCTGCCAAATAACTGCCTGAGTCACGATCACGAGTATCACCAGCTGGTAATAGGGCTGAGTGGCAGAGCCGAATTTGAGATAGAAGGCAGCTGTGGTCAGGTCAGTCCGGTTAAAGGCTGCCTGGTGCCCTCTGAGCATACCCACTTTTATGAAGGTATTGGCAGCAATACCCACCTGATTATCGATTTGCCCAGACAACATCCGTTACTGGAAGGCAGAATGACAGCGCTGAATCGCCTGTTTGACTCTCCGGGTTATTTCAATATTGATAACAACCTGAAGCTGTTCCTGTCTTTTATGCTGAAAGAAATAGATGCATTTGGTAACGATCCATCAACTTCTGACTTTCTGAGCTTTGCCCTGATGCATCGCCTGCACGAACGTATTTTTCGTCAATTGCCACCTCTTCAGCCAACGGATCGACTGACACTGAACATAGACAGGATCAATCATTACATAAGACAGAATATGTCGGATAAAATTACTGTCGCCCAACTGGCCAGAATCGCCTGTATCAGCGAAAGTCGTTTTCACCTGCTGTTCAGGGAGACCATCGGACTGACCCCTCATCAGTATCTGATTCAGGCTCGCCTGAAAGAAGCTTATCATCTGCTGTATAACTCATCTGTCAGTGTCAACGATATCGCAGCTCAGACAGGCTTCACCAGCCAGAGCGCCCTGACGAATGCGTTTAAGAAATACTATCAGACAACTCCCGGACAAATTCGCCGACAGCACTAAGCCTCGACTCGCTCTCTCCTGAAAAACAGAGCTTTTTGCAAGAAGAGCCGGACGCGAATTTATAAAGTGCCGTTCTGCATCGATTGTCGCAATACAGCAACCCCTGCACTTTCGAATGCTCTGCTCAGATATGAAGGTTCAATCAACACATTGATCACACAGATACGATGAGACCAAAGCAATTCAGCCAGCTTTACAGCCTGCTATAAAGCGGTCAAAAGAGTGCTGAATTTGTTAAGCAGATCACAACACTCCCGTTCATTTAAAGCCATGACAATCTCATGGCTTTTTTTGTGACTTAAAAACTCATAACCTTAACTGAAAGCCTGCCTTAATCCAGGTTACAATTTATCAGAGTTATAGTTTGTCCGGTCAGCATAATGGACATACTTTGCTCCGCCGGGACAGAATTCTGCAACTGATTAACTGGATGTATTCATGGCCGCGACATCAAAAGCTCAAGCAAACAGTCAGCCGAAAGGACTTGCCGGATGGCGTCAGCAACTGCTTCAGGTATCTTTACCTGCTCAGGCAAGAACAGGCAAACTGATAACCCAGGCATTGCAAAAGCCCGACTGTTCATTGAGCGATCTGGAAAAAATTATCGGCGAAGATCCAGTGTTATCTTTCCAGATACTGTCTCATGCCAATAAGATGAACCCCAGTAAGGATAACGATGTTCTTTCTTTATCCCATGGTATGTCGTTAATGGGAATGGATAAGCTGCGTCTCATACTAAAAAATGTTAAGTATATTCAGTTTTCCCCGGAAAAAGTGGCGCATAATGCCTTCCTGCAAGCTCTGAGTACCAGCCTGCATGCAGCCAGTCTCGCTCATGGCTGGGCCGAAAAGAAGATACCGGGCAGCGGTGAAGCCAGCTACTGGACCTCTCTCAGGCTAAGCTCTGTTTACTGGTACCTATCTCTTGCTTCTCCCAAAACTTATCATGCGATAGAACAACGTGTTCAACAGGGAGAAAGTCGTTCACATGCTGAAAAAGATATTATGGGGTGCACCACTCAGCAACTGACCCAGGCGATGCTGCCTTACTGGAGACTGAGTGAATTTACGGCCCAGAATCTGAAACAGCTGTTGTCGCCTTCACCCCGTATGCTGGGTAAGCTGAGCCACTGCGCCTGGACAGAGACCGTTGCGCCGGAGATACCCAGAGCACAGGGCCTGTTTATGCAAACCCCGGGCTATGGTGCAATACTGGCTCACTGGCTGGCCATGAATGCCTCTGTCAGCTGGTACAGTCAACAAACCGGACGTACGATTCGCATGGTTTCAGCCTATCTGCATCAGCCATTAGAAGAAGTGATTACCGCACTGCATATTGATGCTGTCAAGTTCAGCCGGGCCCATCCATTACCTGGTGTACTGGCTCCGGCCACCCGATTATTACATCCTCCATTACCGAGACGATCAGCATTAAATGTTCCGGGCCGGCCAACAGCCCCTGCAAAACAGGCAAAGTCAGCTGTTGAAGCCAGACAGGCGAGAGTACGCAAAGATCTGTCATCGGACACTCGAAAGAAAGCTGAGCTTAAACCTGTCAGAGCTGCGTCAGCAGAACAGAAGGTAAGAAAGGATAAAAGACCACCTCTGCCTCTGAGCGAGGTACAGACGGCTCTGTTCAAACTGTTTTATCTGCAAACGGTTAAACAGCAACAGGTCTTTTCTATTCACCAGTTGATGGACGGAGCCAGTCAGGTGCTGCACTTTGATCTGGGGCTGACCCGGTGTATTCTGTTTATGAAATCCCGCAGCCAAAAAGGGGCTATCAAGGGGGTGTATGCTAAGGGCTTTACCGATAATTCACCGTTTGCCACTATGGAGCTGCTGGCAGACGCCGATCACTTACTGGGCAAGCTGTTAAGCAAACCATCCGCACTCTGGGTTCAACCCGACAAAGCAGCAAAATACGCCAAAGAGATTCCGGCGCCTTTCTGGGATGCCCTGGAACACCCCGATGAATTCATGCTGGCAACGATCAGTATTCGAGGGGTGCCATCCGGAATTCTTTATGCCGATAGCCGGGATGGAGATAAAGAACTAACGCCATCCTCTTATGGTACCTTCAGAAGCCTGTCTCAGGCCGTTAATCATGGTCTGGGTACTCTGGCCAGTAAAAAAGAGAGAGAACAGAAGAAATAACATGGGCAGAACAGGCTGCAGGCCGCGTCTCATATTCCGCCGCCTGCAGATTAAAGCATCAACACAAGCCGTCTACTGATAGGCTTTTCGATGCATAACCAGCTGTATTTCATGTAAAGATGGGGATAGTATCTGCCGCTCAAGATCTAATCGGACCTTACCCAGATCCCAGTATCCGGTACTGCCTTCTCTGAGAGCCTGTATCACAGAAAAAGGCAAGGCCCTCCCGGTCAGAGGTAATGACAGACTGTTACCAAAACGAGCCAGCTCATTGATGGCATGCTGCTGCTCAAAAGCTCCCAGCCGTAAAGATAAGCGCATTTCATCAATACCAACAACGGAACCGGATGCCGTGTAACGAATGGCATGCTGTTTCTGAGAACCAAAATAGCGCACAGGACTCATACAAGCCAGTCTGCCCGGCATAATAGCCTGATAGGATGATGCCCCCAGATGCAGATGCTTCATAAAGTGGCACTCATCCGGCAGCAAGGAACTGCCAGTGATGCCTGCAGCCTTTTCCTTTCCATCAAGCACAAACCAGATTGCAGTCATGATGGTTGTCAGAACAATAAGAATAATCGTAATGGTCTGACGTAGAGATAATATAGACATAGCCCATTCTGATTTATCAGAATGCATCTCACGATCAGGCTCAAAAGATGCAGACCGGGAATAACAGTCTGATGAACCCTGTCCATGTTTTTTACTCTGAAGCAGAGCAATCATAAACCACTGCCTCATGACGTTCCTTGCCTCAATACACTATGAAAGGAGATTCAGATAACCATACTCCCTACCAATTGTCTAATGCTTTGGTATGAGCTGATCAGAAATACATTACTATAACAATAGCTAACTATTTAATAACGAACCAAAAGTTTAAACCGGAGGACGCTGGATATTTTTTTCAGCAGCTAAAGGGAAGGCTATCCTGAAACAGGCTCCGGAAGTTTCCGGGATATACTCAATACAGCCATGCAGCCGGTTTTCAACCAGATCTTTTACAATACATAGCCCCAGACCAGTTCCACCATGCCCTTTTCGGGTCGTAAAATAAGGCTCAAAAATCCTGCTGTAAATATCCGGGTGAATGCCTTTGCCATTATCACGGTATATCAGAACCAGAGTGTCTCCCTCAACCCGGCTTTCTATCGATATTTTGCCCTGAGCTGGCGATGGATGATGTTCATCAAAACCGTGCCGGATACTATTCATCACCAGATTACTGATAATCTGAGTTAAAGCACCAGCATCACTGGTAATTTGTAAATCCTCAGGACAGTCTACGTGTACAGAGCTGACAAAACGTTTCGTTTCGTGACGCAGACTGCTGACGACATCCTGAAGCAGTTCAACCAGAGAAAAAACACTGATTTCAACCACAGCCTGATTTGCTGCCAGCGCTTTAAAGCTCTGAATCAGCCGGGTTGCACGTCGCAAGTTTTTATCCAGCAACAAAGTGACTTCTTCACAATTATCAAGGAAGTCTGTCAGGTTCTGCTCTGTCAGTTCTCCTCTGGCAAAAATATCCTGTAGCTCAGACAGCTCACTTCTCAGAAAGCTCAGGCTGGTTACACTCACTCCCAGAGGGGTGTTTATTTCATGAGTAACTCCTGGCACCATACTTCCGATAGAAGCCAGAGCTTCCTGCTCCATTAGCTGGCGATGTAATGACTCGGTTTCCTGTTCAACAACGCCGTCAGCCCCTTGATCTTCTGCCATCAGAGATACCTCTATCGAAGTGTGTCATCAGCCTGATTCAGCTACTCATTATTATCAGAGGACATAATTGCAGTCACCTGATCCTGATTTGCTATCAGTATTTCGATCAGAACAGGATCAAAACGCTGCCCTGACAACCCTCGAACCTGTTCAAGAGCTTCCTGCACAGAAACACCCTTGCGATCAGGCCTATCACGACATAAAGCATCCAGGGTGTCAGCAATAGCCGTAATACGCCCGGCAATATGTATGTCATTGCCCTGAATTCCTTCAGGGTACCCCTTACCATCCCAGTTTTCATGGTGTTGTTGTGCAATAATTGACGCCAGTTGCATAACCTGGTCATCCGACTGTACCAGCAACGCAGCTCCGGCCTCCGCATGCTGCTGCATCTGCTGTCGCTCACTCTCAGAATAGGCCCCCTGATGCAGCAGAATACTATCAGCCAGTACAACATTACCTGCATCATGTAAAGGAGCGGCCATACGTATCAGCTCGACCTCAAATGCATTCAGCCCGGATTCAGCTGCCAGCATAGCTGACAGATCGCCCACCTTTCTCACATGATCCACAGGATTAACTGAACGCGTATTAATCGCTCCGGATAAAAGATGCAGCAGGCTTTTCTGAGACTGACGGGATTTTTCTGCTAATAACAGGCCATCATAAACATTAGCAACATTATCAGCATACATCTCCAGTAACTGACGATCCGCCAATGGAATTTCCCGTTCAGCCCGGACATATAACAGGCTTTCACTGCCTCTGGCAGTCTGGTAGAAACCGATAAAGTAACCCTCACCATAATGGCCACGGCGCATCTCCATCGCCTCGCCAAAAGCGGCCGCAATTCTCGGATCAACCACAGAAAAATCATCGTCCAGCAGCTCATTAAGCTCACCGGTAGCGGCCATCACTTTGAAACTATTATTACCGGTATCTGAAAAAGTACTTAGCGAATGACAAAAGACTGCATCCCCCTGCAAACCCAGAAGATTCAGAATTTGTTCCAGAATTGCAGAGGCAAACTGCTTCATGGAGTCCGGATCATGAACGCTGTTAATTGCCTGAATGACACGACTCAGGCCACCCCGGCTCTCATTAATCATACTGATGTCGCGGTAAGAACGCAGAGCAGAATAAAACAGCGTCACCAGTTTAGTTTTTGTCAGCTCAGTTTTATCTTTGTAATCATTGATATCATAATTCCGGATGACATCATCCTCAGGAGCCTGCCCTGGCTGACCAGTCCTGAGCACAATACGGGTCACATTGTTATGCAATTCCTGTCTGATATAACGAGCGACCTCCAGCCCGGCATCATCCTCTTCCATCACAACATCAAGCAGAACCAGAGCCACATCATCCTCTTCGGCAATCATATCCTTTGCTTCACGGCCACTGTATGCACTGAGGAAACGAACAGGCCGTTCGTCAAAGCTGAATCCGGACATAACCATCCGTGTCACCTGATGTACGGCAGGATCATCATCAACAATCATCACTTTCCATGGTTTATCTGTAACAACGACATCCCTGCTATTACTGGCCTGATCATCCTCAGCAAACAGAAATCCTTCACTCATCCTCATGTCTCCTAAAGCTATTCAGTAACCCGGACCTGCCGAAAATATTAAGACATGCCCGGAATAGCAGCCACACAACATTAAAGATAGACCTGATTCCGGCAAAGGGTAAAAGGTCTTTAGCGGTTACCGGAAATAAACATCAGATCAAGAACGTCGGGCAGTCACTCACAGACAAACCCAAAATTTCATATAAGCATAATTACAATGAAAAATCAGGTGATCAGGTAAAGATTGGTCGTCGCAGCCTTCGGCAGTCACTCTTCTGAATTCAGAATCAGGCAGAGATTTCAGGACAACAGACAAATTTGTTAAGAGATGGAAAGAAAATCATGCTTCGGAGCCGTTTTCTGTACACTCCGTGCAATATTCATCGGAAGTGTACAGAACAGAGAAATATTATCAGTTCAGTAAGGCCTGCAGTTCCTGCTTCATACGGGCATCCAGCAACAGAATATTCTGCGGCAACCAGCTACGTTTCAGCATTATATTACGTACCGTTTCATCAGAGCTGACCGGTTGATACCAATGACAACCCTTACCCTCTTTTTCTTCACAGGCGACGGAGAAATGTTCACTGTATTCTGCCCAGAATGAGGGCAGGAAGCGGCGCAGAGGACGACCCGTTTCTTCAGCGATACGTTCCGCCAGAGCAAAACTCTGAGATTCCAGGTCACCAAAGTGGATATGGGGCACATAATGAGGAATCAGGCGCAGCAGGTGAATCGCCAGCTCAGGGTTCTCAGGAGGGGTCCAGAGCAACAGCAGATGATCCGGAATATCCAGATCATAAAACATCGGCAGACTCTCAATCGTCATCACCATATAAGGCTGTTCACCATCTACCTCATTAATATCCAGTAAATCCCGCTGCGGCACCGAAACATAACTGAACATTTTCTGCAAAGGGCCCAGGCGTATCGGCTTCTGCAGTTTACGTTTCAAGTGCATATCCATACTGCCTTTCAGGCGCAATTCAGTATCCTGACAGACCTTAAAATCAGGCAAATGGGTTTTCAGTTCTGCATTAATATCACTGGCCGGGCTACCGCCATACAGAGAATTATAATTATCCTGATTGATCCAGAGTGGTAAATCAAAGCGAATATTATTCTGAATAAAATTCAGTCTATGATGAAACTCATCCTCTTCTACTGTCGACATACTCTGTCTGGCTTCAGCCCTTGCTCCCCAATCAGGATAAAATGCATCCAGTAGTTTAGGGAGAGTACTCTGCCCACGGGCAGTCAACGCATAAAGGTCTCTGGACTCTTCTGCCAGGCAACCCTGAAGTTCCAGTAAAGCGATCAGAGAAGCAGTGTCATTGCTCCGGCGAATGCGCCCGGACTGATAAAGATTCAGAGCAGCGTCCTGCACCAGAGCATTCTGCCAGTCAATCTTCATTTCTACCGTCGGATTACTCATCAGATACCTCAATTTTACCCTGAAAAATGAGCATCATAACCGATGGAGGGTACACGGAGTAGCCTGAATCATAACAGAACTGATGCTTAGCCAGGATGAATTGACTCAGGCCGTTAAACGCACAGACTCTGTGACCCGGAGCTGACTCAGAAGATTATCGGCAATACCCTGGTAATGACTTTTTTGCCCTGTTGCCCGGCTCAGGAGCATAGCCCCCTGGATAGCAGCCAGCATCAGACGGGATTGCGCCTGATAACTGCCAGCCACACTCAGCTGTTTATGCTGAGAGCCATATTCCAGAGTTCGCTCCAGCCAGGACTCTGTTTCCTGCACAAAGCGCTGCAAGTGTCCCTTGGCGTTGGGTGGCAAAGCTTCAATTTCTGCCGTCAGCATAGTCATGGGACATAATTTTTCTTTATCCCGGACCATACGGGCAAAAAAGCGAGTCAGTTCCCGGATCCTTAACAGGCTGTCATCATATTTCTGATCAAGTGAGACGAGACGTTCCGTAAACTGATTGGTATAGCGTTCACACAGGCGTATCACCAGATCTGATTTTGAAGGGAAGTGATAGTGGATACTGGCTTTGCGTATTTCCACCTGGTGGGCAATATCCTGATAACTGAATCCGTTATAGCCATTACGCTGAAGCAGATCCTGGGCAACATCCAGAATGCGTTCAGCAGTTGATGAATTATTGTTTTTGTTCATATCAACCCTGGGAAGTATGTATTTGTTTTTACTTTTCATCCGGTATACATCATCGGATACCGATGTAACTCTTACCATGCCAGACAGATCTTCATGTTATAAGGCTCCTGAACATTCTTATTTTTATTGATGTTCAGTTCTGCATCTGAAATAACAGTCTGATGCACTGAGTAACACAAATTATCCCGCCATGTTAGCACCATTCAGAATCAGGCTTAACCACGACTAATGACGTATCCCTGTACCAATTTATGATACTGAAATATCTAACGGCCCATGAGAAAACGATTGTTCAATTCCACATCGCTCCAGTCAAAAGCATTCCCCCTGCAGGGTAGCCAGAATGTGGCGCTTGCCACCATGATTACGGTGTTCCCCCAGATAAATCCCCTGCCAGGTTCCCAGTGCAAGAGCCCCCTGATGTACAGGAATCATGATACTGGCCCCCAGAAGGCTGGCCTTAATATGGGCAGGCATATCATCACTACCTTCATAAGTATGCCTGTAGTAAGGCGCATCTTCAGGAACAAAGCGATTGAAATGACTCTCAAAATCCTGCCTGACAGTCGGATCTGCATTTTCATTCAGAGTCAGCGATGCCGAGGTATGCTGAATAAAAAGGTTTAATAAACCACAGCGGTAATCGGCGATCTCTGGCATAGCCTGCTCAATCTCATGAGTCACCAGATGAAACCCCCGACGCCTGGCTTTTAGCTGAAACGATTTTTGTAACCACATAACCTTTTCTCCGGGTTCTTACATCAGGTCACAGACAGAGTTCTGCAGGAAACCCTGTCCGAACCAGAGCCTGCAGTAAAAATATCCGTTATGATGCGCCAGACATGGCCTGCTCAATATCGCGCAGCAGCTCAGTGACCCGTTTTCCATCAAGGGCTGCTGTACGGAAATATTCTTCAGCGAGGGGACTGATACTGACCTGAGACGGGATCTCAGCTCCCGCATCAAGTATGGCTCGCATCCTCGCAACAAAGACATATCTCAGCCATTGTAAGAAATTCATGCTATCAATACAGAAAGGGACTGTACTCAGAAACGCCTCTGCATCCGGTTGTGGCTGTTGCCATAACCCTGAAGCCATCATCGTTTCTTCCAGCTCATCCAGCAGCTGAGATAATCGATACTGAGAAGACACATCTACCTCCGGGGAATCAGGGTTATACTGGTGCAGAATGGCACAGGTATCAGATACTGAGCCAGATACTGGTGTTAGTATACAGGACACAGATGCCGGACAGTACACATCGCCAGACAAGCGTATCCGGCATAATAAAATGAAAAGGAATAACAGATTGGAAAGTGCCAGCTACTTTAATCAGGTTATGATCATTCTTAGCGGATCGGTGATATCGACAGCCCTTCTGCGTCGTTTCCGGCTACCTCCTGTGCTGGGATATCTGATCGTTGGGTTGCTTATTGGCCCCTATGCCCTGCAATTAGTTCCAGGGCCCGACGACCTTCATTTTCTGTCTGAATTTGGCCTGGTCTTTCTGTTGTTTTCACTGGGGCTGGAGTTTTCTCTGGCCAGGATGACGGCACTGAGGCACACCGTATTTGGATTGGGCAGTGCCCAGGTTGCTTTGTGCAGCCTGTTCTTCTGGTCTGTACTGCACTATGTATTCGGTATGAGTTCGGAAGCATCGCTAATTACTGCCGGCGCTCTGGGATTATCATCGACTGCCATTGTGACCCAGGAACTGACCCGCTGGAATGAGCTGAACAGCGTCCATGGTCATTCGGCCATCGGTATTCTCTTGTTTCAGGATCTGGCAGCAGTCCTTTTCCTGATTATGGTTCCTGCACTGGCTGGCACCAGCGATCATAGTTTTTCGCTGGCTATTGGCCTGATTATTCTTAAAGGGTTTGTACTTTTTATCGCTATGCTGGCTACCGGCAAATGGCTGATGCCTTTTATTTTCCATGAAGTCAGTAAAACCCGCTCAGAAGAGCTCTTTGTCATGACGGTGCTCCTCGTAGTACTGACCGCCGCATGGATTACTCATGCCATAGGATTATCTATGGCTCTGGGAGCTTTTATTGCTGGAATGATGCTGGGAGAGAGTCATTTCAAACATCAGATTGAAGCCGATATCCGTCCGTTCCGGGATATCCTGCTAGGACTTTTCTTCGTTACAGTAGGGATGCAGCTGGATTACCAGGTACTCATCAGCAACCTGCACTGGGTAGTGCTGGGCAGTCTGGGGCTGATTGCCAGTAAAGGCATCATGATCAGCCTGCTGGCCAGCATGCTGGGTAAAGACCGTTCTTCGGCTCTGAGAACGGGACTGGTACTGGCTCAGGGGGGCGAATTCGGCTTTGCCCTGCTGACACTGGCACTGGCCAATCAGCTGCTGAAACCGGGGCTGGCCAGCCTGATTGTGGCAATTATTGTAGTCAGCATTGCCGTAACGCCTTTTCTGATTCGCTTCAACAGCCGTATCAGTCTGATGATTTTGCCAGATAAACCTTTTGAGCCCTCCATGCCCCACGATACCAGAGAACTGGCGGAGGCCACATCAGAGCTGGAAGGACATATCATTGTCTGCGGCTTTGGCCGTGTTGGTCAGACTGTGGCACGTTTTATGAAAAAAGAAAACCTGCCACTGCTTGCTCTGGATAATGATCCGATCCGGGTGCAGGAAGCTGCCGGAGGGGGAGAAAACATCTTTTATGGTGATAGTTCCAGTCGAAAAGTGCTTGAAGCTACCGGCGTCAGCCGTGCCAGACTAATCGTAGTCACGGTAAATGAATATGAGCAATCGCTGGCTATTATCCGGGCGATCCGGGACCTGAACCAGCAAGTACCTGTGGTTGTCAGAACCAGGGATGATTCTCATCTGGAAGACCTGAAAAGAGCCGGAGCGACAGAAGTTATTCCCGAAGCTCTTGAAGGCAGCCTGATGCTGGTCACCCACGTGATGTCTCAGATGCATATTCCTTTTCGTCGTATCGCCCGTATGGTTCAGACCGTACGTCAGCAACGTTATCAACTATTGCATGGTTATTTTCATGGTGGCCATTCCCAACTAATTGATAAACAGGGTAATCCGTTGCTCAGATTGCATCCGGTTCAGGTTAGCCCGACCTGTTTTGCTCATAATAAAACCATTGCCGACCTTAAACTCAGTCAGGTAGAGATACTGAATGTACATCGCAAGAACGCAGTCATCGAATCTCCGGATAATAATTTTATCATTCAAAGCGGAGATACTCTCATACTGCAGGGCATGGCTGATCACATTGAGCAGGCCGAATCCCGTTTATATGGCGGCTGATAAAAAAGAGAGGGGGTGAGTTGATCAGCAAAGAATATGCTGCCATCGAATCAATTCAGCCCTGATTGGTCGGATCAGATGATAGAATAGCAACGGATAGCTTACACTTAGTCAGAAAAGATCAGAAATCTGCCCGGAGGAACTCTCATGTTATTTCAGAACGTACAAAACTATTACGAAAAGCTGGTTCTGGAAGCCCTGACATCAAGAGGCTTCATGTCCGGCTATGAGCAGGGATACGTTGAAGATATTGCCTGCATTGCGCTCAACAATCTGCCCACTCAGTACATTCGCTTTGAAGTGGATATGGGGTTCTTTCTCTCCAGCGAAGACCACCTGCTGATGCAAAAACAGGTTAACGAGGCCGTTGACGAAGCGGTGACCTTTATCAATCAGAAGCTGAAAGAATCCGATAAAAAAGCCTGATATCTCAGCTTATTTCATTTTCTTTACCGGCATTTCTGCTCAGTACCGGAGAATGTCGTGGCAAATGCAGTTTCAGAGCCTCTGAACAGACCCTGAATGACATATTCTGGTCTGACAGGGGTTCTCCATCCAGATTAATATTCAGTAGCTGAGCGGCCCGGAGTTCCAGCCAGGGTACTCTCTGATGAATCATCGCCTCCTGTAAAGCGGCTCCACCATCCAGCATCAGGTACTGCATCGTATCTGCCAGCGTTCTCTGATCACTTTGTGGCAGAATACTGACATCCATCAGTCCATCATCCAGCAAAGCATCCGGACACAACTCATGTCCGCCCCCCGCCTGACGGCCATTGCCTACACCCAGCACCATAAATTCACCCTGCCAGTGAAATCCCGGCGCTTTCAGCTCACCGGCAACGGCAGCAATGCTGGTGAACTGGGTCATACCCGTCAGAAAATAGGCCACGCCACCCAGAGCTCTTTTCAGTTCCTCCGGTGTGGATGTGGTAATCTGGGTGCCAAATCCACCTGTCGCCATATTGATAAAGTAGCGGTCAGCAACCTGTATTACATCAATAGGCTCTGCCGGTAATTCAGATATCAGCAACAGAGCTTCCAGAGGTGCCAGAGGTATACGGCAGGCCTGGGCAAAATCATTTGCTGTTCCCAGAGGAATAACCCCCAGAGAAGGACGCCCGGATGTCTGTGGTTTGCTCATCAGCCCATTGACCACTTCATTTACCGTGCCATCGCCACCCGCTGCTACCACAGTATCCACATCCAGCTGACAGGCCTCTCTGGCCAGACGCCGGGCATCCCCCTCCTCCCAGGTGACCCGCACATCAATCATACAATCATGACTTCGCAACAAACGCACCGCATCCCGGAGTGCAATATTCTGCGCTTCTTTACCGTGCAGAATAATACGAATGTGCTGTCTGGCTTTCTGCTGTGCTTTTCCGGACACCTTAGTACACCTTTTTCACAAGTGGTTTTCTGTGTATAAGGTTACGCAATTATCAGCCCGACGGGAAATGAAAAACTCTGTGGATAACTCTTTAGTAAGCTGGGACTTTGCAGGGAGTTTTTTGTGAATCTGCCAGAAAAGCGATGTTAATAACTCTGATTGCAGATTGGATATCTTCACCGGAACACACTTAAACCTGTATATAATTACAATAAAAGAAAGTTGATTTTCATCCGTTATCTTCCAGACGGGCATTTTAAGGTCAGACCAATCAGCTTTCTATGAACAAAAGATCATCACTTCAGGGCTAATTCACAGTTATGCTGAAAACAGTTGTGGACAATCTCTGCATAAATAAACCTGCTTCAGTAATCATGGCCTCTGGCCACAACTGATCACTTTTTAACCAATCCATTTTTCCCTGCTGAATTCCTGCTATTGCATACTGGAGAATTTCAGATAAAAGCTTTACCCTCACAGCCTGCTTTCTCTTCTATACTGACAGGCACAAACAGGAAGAACATGTCCGACATTGTTACTCTGACCGACTTTCTCAGCCAGACCGGAGCCAGTCTGCGCGTTTTTGATATGGGACGCCGGGTTTCTGTGGTATCTCCTCAAACATTTTCTAAGTTTGAACAATGTGAGATCCCGTACCCGCAACCCTACATGTACCATGCACGTCTGGGCATTCTGTTCTGGTATCCCCAGGCGCCGGAGAAGCATTTCATCTGGTTCCTGCAATTCCCTCTGGACGAACAGGGCTTTATTATCCAGGCCTCCAGAGATGACTTTATGAAACGTCTGCTGGAAACAGTTGGGCAGAACGCCCGACAGCTCGCAGAAAATGAAGCGCCATCAGAAGAACCCAGAAATCTGATGAAGGATAATCCCCTGGCTTTTACTCCGGATCAGGAACGCATCGCAGTCTTTAATGCGAAAGCTAAACTGGCACTGGGTCAACCGGCTTCCCGGTTTCATGACCAGGCAGAAGAATATTTTACCGGTCAGAGAGAAAACGATGACTGGGAAGATATCGGATTACAGGGCATTGCAGATTTTACTGCCCGCCTGGAAAAACAGGACAATGCTCAGGCGCTGAGTCAGCATATCGCCAGTTTTCCTGATATCCCCTTCAGTGCATTATGCCGTTGTCTGGAAAATGAACAGATCGATCACAGACTGGCCGATGCTATTGTACAGAGAGTAATGCCGCTGAATCAGGATGAGCAGGCTGATACTCTGATACTGGCTGCAGCCATCCGGGCTATTGGCCACACGCGGGCAACCGGTCTCAGAGATCAGCTGATAAGGGCTGCTCTGGAAGGACTGCACAGATACGATATTGAGATCCTGACGGTTATTGCTGCCAGGGCCTGGGAGAGCCTGGAATCCCCGGAACTGCTGGTACTTTACCTGGAATGCCTGGCTAACTGCTCCGCCGGACAAATGGCCTTCACTAAAATTGTCCGGGACCTTATCTTTGTCCCCGGATTAAGAACTCTGATCATTGCTCAGTTCCGTAATCCGGATCGCAGTGAAGCCCTGAGTGAAGCAATCGGTATGCTGATGAGCGGAATCGAATAAAGTGAACGGGGATACCCTACACAAATATTCTTCTATGCTCTCTGGCCATTGGCTGGAGAGTACCTCCTCCCCCCGGAACAGCCCTCCCGGCTATCAGATGCTCTCCGGCGTTCTGCTGTCCAGCCCTGACAGAGCGTGTATTTTATACACCAGCCACTAACGAGGGCAATTGCCACTGCAGCACGACACTGCTCAACAGGACCAGGTAAGCCATCAGTGTCAGAGACCGCTTAACCAGCCAGTATCCAGCAACAGTCAGCAGAACAAAGATTAGCTGACAACATCCCTGAATCAGAAGACTCCAGGCATACAGTGACGCCCCGTCTGCCCGGAAAAACTGTGAACTATACAGATTCATCGTGTTTACTGCAGGCATCTTATTCAACAGGCTCCAGCTTTCCCATAAAGAAAACATCGCCAGAGGCAGGATAAAAAAGACCGGCAATACCAGCACAAATAAACTGTATCGGACATGAGCCTGGCTTTTTTCCATAGAGAGCACAGGACAGGTTTGAGAATACAACTCCATAAACAGGCCTCTTCATAATCATGACTGACAGCAAAGTCAGATCAGGCCGCAAACTAACATGCACTGATGACGGCCCGGTGACAGTTCTGATTTATCCATAACCTGTTAACGCAAAAGATATACCAGCTATAAAAGAAATACTGACAGCCATAGCGGAGATGCTGAATTCAGGCCATAATATCGAAGCAGAATACAGTGCCGAGGAAGTTTTATGCTGTTAGATGAGCCTAGTGCGGCTCTGTCCGAGCTGATAGAAGCCCTTCATGAATCACTGGATGATTATCAGGACAATCTCCAGCGTCTGCACCATGATGAAATTGCAGAAGAATTTAATGGTGCAATGAACACACGCTGCCAACTGGTGAGTCAGCTGGAGCAGGATGCAGAGCGTTATCTGCATCTGAGGCCCAGAGCGGCAGATAGCGACAGGGAAGATTTCCATCATCTCTGGAGCAAACTGAAAAGTCTGGTCATAGATGAACAGCATATTCTGTTACAGGAAAGAGCAGAGCAGGAACGTCACCTGATCAGTCTGACAGCCCGCTGTCAGAGCTACGACTATCCGCAACTGATTATCGGACAACTCGAACAATTGCACCAGCACCTGACAGACCAGCTGAAACAGATTAAAACTTTCCAGCAAAGTACTTAATATCCTGATCATTCAGGCAGTTCAGGAGAGTGAGCCGGAGGCTTGTCCTATGGTTACTATTGCTCTGACAGTACTGTTGCTATTGTTTTCCGGGACGGCACTATGCGGCCTGCGCTTTCAGGCCGCTTTACGCTCTCTGCTGACCAGAATTCGCCAGACCGACCCGGAGTGGTTTCGACAAATTGATGGTGAGCACTTCGCAAATCAGCGAGAATTATCCAGCCACCAGATCAGTCTGTTTAACTATATTATTCAATATAGAGACCAGAGCCACCCGGCCCCTTTTATCAAACAGAAATGCCAGCGAATCAGAATACTGGTACGTCATACGGTGCGCTGGCTGATGGCCATGTTTGTCTGGATATTTCTGACAATGCCCCTTGCAATAATGCTTTAACTACTTAATTTTAAAATATAATCCGAAACCACGTATCTCCTGATATTCAGCATTACTACAACAGGGTATGATCAGCTCTTCAGTATCAGGAGAAGAATAATGGAACCAGACAACAATTTTTGCATTGCCCGTCAGGCTATTTGTGATGAGCAACTTAACCTGGTAGCCTATGAACTCCTGTACCGGGCATCCGGTGATGCGGACTCTGCCAGCATTCTGGACCCGAACGAAGCAACAGCCCGTGTTACCAGTACCGCTTTTCTGGATTTTGGTCTGGAGGCGATTGCACCTAAACAACAGATCTATATCAACATGAGCCAATACTGGCTGAATCATGAAGAGCTGCTGCCAGTGGCGCGTATTCGTAACCGGGTTGTACTGCAAATCCTCTCTGATGTGCGTATTGATGACGAGTTAAAACAAAATCTCAAAGCGATTAAAGAAAAGGGCTATCAGCTGGCACTGGACGATTATCGCCATGATGACCCCAGGTTTTCTCTGCTTCCGCTAATCGATATTGTTATTGTGGAAACCACTCAGCAACCTCTGAGTACCATCAGGCAAGTGGTCAGCACTCTTCGCCATTATCCCGTTGAAATTCTGGCAGAAAAAATTGAAAGCTGGCAAACATTTGATCAGCTGAAGAAACTGGGCTTTGATTATTACCAGGGTTACTTTCTGGCCCGGCCTGAAAATCTGCCTCCCGCCGAACCCGGCAGTAACCGGATGATCATGTCCCGCCTGCTCACTACCTTACTGGATGAAAACAGCGACATTAAGCAGATAGAGGAGCTGATAGCTCAGGAACCCTCTCTGTATTATCGGTTGCTGAAATTCGTTAACTCGTCAGCATATAACCTGCCGAATCAGGTAGATAGCCTGCATCAGGCCATCGTCTATATGGGGCTGACCACGCTGCGCACCCTGGTCTCTATACTGGTCTGGTCGAGGAACAGCCATAAAGCCTGGGCCATATTGCCATTGCTACTGGCCAGAGCTAAAGCCTGTGAACTGATTGCCCGTGACCGGGGAATGTCGCCCGCAGACCGTTACTTCTCTCTGGGTTTTCTGTCATTGCTGGATGTTGCTCTTGATCAGCCTATTGAGCACCTGCTTAAAGAGATGTCTTTGTCGGATGAAATGCATCAGGCATTAATTGCTCATCAGGGTCCCGGAGCACAGTTACTTAACCTGGTTCGCCTATGGGAAAAAGGCGATTGGGTACAGCTACAACAACACCCGTGGTATGACCCGGATAAAACCCCGGAATTAACCAGTCAGGCTCTGATCTGGGCCAGTCAGACAGAACAGGCATTCATGCAGTTAACCTGATACATTTCTTCACGATAAAGTCCCTGATTCTGAATAAACTGCACTATTCCACTTTTAAGTAATTACTTAAAATAGTTCCTTGTTTATTACCCGGAGACAGGAAGTGGGTGACACCTCATTAAACAGCGACACTTTTTGTCTGGCTCGCCAGGCGATTGCCGACAAAGAACTTAACCTGATTGGCTATGAACTCCTGTACCGTCAGAATCAGACTGCCAGAACAGCCCACATTGATAATCCACTTGAAGCCAGTGCACGGGTATACTCTACAGCATTACTTGACCTGGGAGCGGCTCATCTGGGTTCAGGCTTTCCTATCTCTATTAATGTACCTCAATCCTGGCTGGAAAAGCCGGAGCTGTTTCCTGCTGTTACCAGTAAAGTCGTACTTGAAGTACTGGAAGATACCGAAGTTACTCCAGAGGTACTCGGTTCACTAAAACAGTTAAAGTCAAAAGGTTATACAATTGCACTGGATGACTTTACCCTGACAGACAGCACACATCCGCTGATTGAGCATGCCCAGTGGATAAAACTGGATACTCATCAGTACAGTCAGGACGAGCTGGCGACTCTGGTGCAGGTACTAAAAGCTTATCCAGTCAAACTGGTCGCTGAAAAAATTGAAACCTGGCGTGATTTTAAAGAACTGGAAGCAATGGGTTTTGATTACTTTCAGGGCTTTTTTCTATCACGTCCTCGTATCTTCAAAGGCCATAAAGCCAATACCAACCAGCAGGTCCTGATGGATCTGATGCAGCAGCTGTATAAAGATGACCAGGAAGTGGAAGAACTGGTCGCTACCATTATTAAAGATCCGGGGCTGACCTATCGTCTGCTGCGCCATATCAACTCTGCCGGCTATATGTTTAACCAGGAGATCACCAGCATTCATCAGGCTGTCGTGCTTCTGGGTCAGGAACGTCTGCGTTCTATGGTCAGTTTGCTGCTATGGAGTAAAAGCCCATTTAAAGCCAGCTCTCAGTTACCTGTTATTCTGGTCAGAGCCAAAGCCTGTGAAGATCTGGCCCGCTTCTATCAAGTGCCGGAAGTTCGTTCCAGCTTTACTGTTGGTGTTCTCTCCAGTCTGCATATTGCACTGGGTATGGAGTTCGATCAGATGCTGACCCAGCTGAAACTGGAACCTCTGATCGCTGAAGCTCTTCAGGGTAAAGGTACTCTGGGAGAGATGCTGGACCTGGTCATTGCATATGAACAGGGAGACTGGGAAAAAATGGAACAATCCCGCTGGTATAAACCTGATGTAAATCAGGTGTTTACTCAATCCATCGAATGGGCAGATCAGGTCTACCAGGAGATGAAAGCCGGATAAAAAAACAGCCCTTCGATACCGCAGAATACCGAAGGGCTGTTCTGAAAAGTGAAACTTCGCTTTTCATGCACAGGCAACATCAGATCACAGAGAAGCAATGGCTATTATGATGAAAGCCTGCAGGCAATATCCTAGTATGCTGCTGTCACAGATAATTCAACCAGAATAACATCACGGGCCATGCGAGCTTCGACACAGGCACGAGCTGGCTTTTCACCATCAGCAACCCAGGCATCCCACACTTCATTCATTGCCGCAAAATCTTTCATATCACGAATATAAATCGTCACAGACAGAATCTTGTTACGCTCTGAACCTGCTTCTTTCAGCAGGTCATCCACTTTATCCAGACAACGCTGAGTCTGTTCTTTAATATCCCATGCGGCATCACCTGCCGTCTGGCCACACAGGTAAACCGTACCGTTATGCTTTACGATTCTGCTCATGCGGTCAGTTGAACCCATACGCTCGATAGTCATATCTGCTCCGAAATAAAAATTATATATAAGAAACCAAGGCTAACAGCATTAACACTAGCTATACCAACTAATTTTTTCTATCACATCGGCTAAATTTGCTTTACCACACAGATCAGAAAAGTCGCCTTAATAACTGAAGCTAATCATAATTAAATCCGGCATGTCGTACACAGTACAGAGCTGTGCATAATTCAAAGTCACGGATTAATTTTCTATCCGTTTTCTGAGCGCAGAAAGCAGCATCCAGAGGCAGAGTCAGATATGCTTCAGACAGTGGATAAGTCTGAGTATCCACATCGTGATCAGCAAAAGGAAAAACTATGAATATTCAGTTATTAATGACCGGAAATGAACTGATGAGCGGCGATATTATCGATTCGAATTCATCAATGATTGCCGATCATCTCCAGCCTCTGGGCATTACTGTCACTCGAAAAGTCACTGTCGGAGATAGCCTGAATACACTGATCGACGAGATTCGCTCTCTGAGTCAGAGTGCTGACTTACTGTTAGTTAACGGCGGGCTTGGCCCAACCCGGGATGATCTGACGGCAGAAGCGCTGGCCCGGGCCACAGGTACAGAACTGGTGGAAAATGCTATCGCACTGGAACACCTGACAACCTGGTGTGAAAAGCGTGGCGCCCAGCTGAATCAGGCCAATCTGAAACAGACGCTTCTTCCTGAAGGTTGTGAAGTTATCCCCAATCCCAGAGGCACTGCTGTCGGTTTTCAGATGTTGCTGAATAACAGCCTGGTAGTTTGTACCCCAGGTGTTCCCAGTGAACTGCGTGAAATGCTCAGGCAGACCATTATTCCTGCTTTAAACGATCAGGCTGACCCAGCTAAGGCCAGTACCAGAGACAGATTTCACGTTTTTGGTATTGGCGAATCCCGTTTACAGCAAATGATCACAGACCAGATTCCGGACTGGCCTGATGCACTGGAGCTGGGCTTCCGTGCCGGAGCACCTACTCTGGAAGTGAAGATTCAGAGTAAGAAGCAGGATGCGGAACTGCGTGAACATTATCTGGAAAAACTGCTAGCGGTTTTCCGTGACTCAATCACCAGTAGCGGTAATGATAGTCAGGCTCAGGCACTGGTTAGCCTGTTATCAGAACGGGGAAAGACCCTGACAACAGCAGAATCCTGTACAGGCGGACTGATCGCATCAATGATCACTTCTGTTGCCGGAGCATCGGCCGTGTTCGAAGCAGGATATGTCACCTACTCCAATCAACAGAAAACCCGTATGCTGGGCGTGTCGGAACAAACCCTGGAGCAACATGGCGCGGTCAGTGAACACACCGTCAGGGAGATGGCACAAGGCGCTCTGAAAGAAAGTGGAGCAGACTATGCTATTGCCGTATCAGGCATCGCCGGGCCTGATGGTGGCAGCGATGAAAAACCTGTGGGTACCGTCTGGCTGGCCTGGGGGGATTCATCATCCATTGAAGCAGCCCGACTCTACCTGCCCTATCCTCGTAAACTATTCCAGACAATGACTGCCGGAGCCGGTCTGGATCTGATCCGGCGTAAAGTGCTGGAGCTAAGTACCCATCCGGATTATTTAGTCGAGCGGGTACACCCCAGCTGGAAAGCCTGAACGAGTAGCCAGCATCTGCCGAAAGTCTGTCAGACACGCCAGAAACGTACCAGGAAAACACGGTCATGACACCCTTATGACGATATCCTCGTGACTATTGAGTCAGATCGTTTTTCGTTCCGATCCTTCAGACCTGTATCGCTAAATTTTCTATACTGAAGACAAGAAAGAAAAGGGAAGTACTGAAACGTAAAAAGACCTGATGCTGAGTAGCCGCAAGGCTCAGGAGGGTAAAACCATGTTAGCCTATCAGGATTGTGTTGGCCTCTGTGACCTGAATATCGATGAAGTCGCTGCCATTGCCGAACATGAACACCAGAACCCGATTATCGCTGCTGCTTTTGGCCGTTATTTGCTATGCCATAATGGTGAGCCCATGATCAGAAAAATGATCCTGGATGACATTGAACAGGCCGAACGTAAAAAAGACTACGCTCATGCTGAAGTGTTGCGCAAAACTCTGGCCCACTTTATAGCCTGCCACCCTGAGCATCAGCAGGTATAAAAGACTCATCGCAAGTATTAAAAGCCCGTTTCGACGGGCTTTTTTCATTCCGAATTACAATTGTTATATGAGCCATTGCTCCAGGCTATAAAAATACAGGAATTAACAAAAGATACATTTACAATAAACCTTTATTTTCTTATGGTATTAAGTGTGCAAAGCGAAAGAGAAAATTTCTTAATTTCCAGTACGTTGCTTTATTTCTTTCGGGGGAAATAAAGACTGAGAGATGGGATATGAAACCAAAGCTGGCACCATAAACTGTAATGAACATTAGCGCACAGGATGTGCGCTTTTTTTGTGCCTGTAAAAGCTTAACCAGCTGAATATCATAAAAAACTATGGTTTTCCCTGGTTATATTCTGTCGCGAAACTATTTACAGTCTGTCCATCCCGCTAGAACTCCTCGGGACCCTGTGATGGATCACAGACCAGGGAAGGATCCCTGCTCTATTCTCTCATGCCTCTGTGCTACCCGTCTTGTCTCCTTCCAGTTCAGAAGGCTTGCTAAGCAATACGTCAATCAGAATAAGTCACTGAAAAAATATCTCTGCCAGAAAGAAGCTCTGTTCTCTTGCCAGCGGCTGGAGAAAGCTGAAGTGCTTTTACTCAGAAATACAGGCTATTTTTTATCAGTCATTCACATCAGTCATAAAAAAACCGGCCTGAACCCAGGCCGGTTTTCTAAGACTCTGTCAGCTTAAAGCTAAAGCTTACAGTGCTTCAATCTTACCGTATTGCTCCTGCAGTTTTGCTACAGAGGCTTCAGCATTGGCCAACTTCTCACGCTCTTTCGCCACAACCGCTTCCGGTGCACTGGCAACAAACTTCTCGTTGCCCAGCTTACCACTGACACGACTGACTTCTTTCTGCAGCTTGTCCATCTCTTTCTTCAGACGGGCCAGCTCAGCGTCTTTATCAATCAGACCGGCCATAGGCACCAGCACTTCCATCTTACCGACCAGTTTAGTGGCAGACATCGGTGCTTCTTCGCCTTCTTCCAGCCAGGTGATTTCACTCAGCTTAGCCAGTTTGGTCAGCGCGACATAGTTCTCTTTCAGGCGACGGAAATCTTCGTCACTACCGTTCTGAATCAGTACCGGCAGCTCTTTACCCGGTGCGATATTCATCTCACCACGGATATTACGGATGCTGATGATCACCTGCTTCAGCCACTCGATGTCAGACTCAGCCGCTTCATCGATCAGCTCAGCCACAGGCTGTGGGAAGGTCTGCAGCATGATGGTATCACCTTCTTTACCAGCCAGGCCTTTTACGGACTGCCAGATCTCTTCAGTGATAAACGGCATCATAGGGTGCGCCAGACGCAGGATCGCTTCCAGTACACGTACCAGAGTACCGCGAGTACCACGACGCAGAGCAGCCAGTTGAGCTTTCTCTTCGTCAGTCTCACCTTCGTTTTCGTCCCACAGAACCGGCTTAGACAGTTCCAGATACCAGTCACAGTACTGGTTCCAGATAAAGTCGTACAGAGCCTGTGCAGCCAGGTCGAAACGATATTCGTCCATATGACGGGTTACAGTTTCTTCAGTACGCTGCAGGCTGCTGATAATCCAGCGATCTGCCAGTGAAAGAAGTACTTCGCCACCGTCCTGACCACAATCCTGACCTTCGGTATTGGTCAGTACATAACGGGCGGCGTTCCAGATCTTGTTACAGAAGTTACGGTAACCTTCCAGACGCTTCATATCCCAGTTGATATCACGACCGGTAGACGCCAGTGCTGCCAGAGTGAAACGCAGAGCATCGGTACCGTGTGCCGCAATACCCTCAGGGAACTGCTTCTCGGTACGTTTGCCGATCTTCTCTGCCAGCTGCGGCTGCATCATATTACCGGTACGTTTTTCCAGCAGATCTTTCAGATCAATACCGTCGATCATATCCAGAGGGTCCAGTACGTTACCCTTGGACTTGGACATCTTGTCGCCGCTTTCGTCACGGATCAGACCGGTAACATAAACGTTTTTGAACGGAACCTGAGGTTTGCCGTCTTCATCTTTACAGAAGTGCATGGTCATCATGATCATGCGCGCAACCCAGAAGAAGATGATGTCAAAACCGGTGACAAGAGTATCAGTTGGGTGGAACTGCTTCAGACGCTCAGTATCTTCCGGCCAGCCTAGAGTACCAAAGGTCCACAGTGCAGAACTGAACCAGGTATCCAGCACGTCATCGTCCTGACGCAGTTCCAGCTCCAGATCCAGGTTGTATTTCTCACGGGCAGCTTCGGCAGAAGCTGCCACATAAACATTGCCTTCGTTATCGTAGAATGCAGGAATACGGTGGCCCCACCACAGCTGACGGGAGATACACCAGTCCTGAATATCACGCATCCAGGCGAAGTACATGTTTTCATACTGCTGAGGTACAAACTTGATGTCGCCGTTTTCTACCGCTTCGATAGCTGGTTTAGCCAGAGTCTTCGCATCGCAGAACCACTGGTCGGTCAGCATCGGCTCGATCACCACCCCACCCCGGTCACCGTAAGGTACGGTCATGGCGTTTTCTTCGATCTTAACCAGCAGACCCGCCTCTTCCATATCCGCTACGATGGCTTTACGCGCCGCAAAACGCTCCATGCCACGGTATTTTTCAGGAATGAAAGTATCCATCTCGTCATTAACACTGCCGTCAGTGTTAAAGGTCTGCGCTGCTTCACGGATATCGGCGTTCAGCGTCAGGATATTTACCATCGGCAGGCCACAGCGCTTACCGACTTCGTTATCGTTGAAGTCGTGCGCCGGGGTGATCTTCACACAACCCGTGCCTTTTTCCATATCGGCGTGCTCGTCGCCGACGATAGGAATACGACGACCAACAAATGGCAGCTCAATAAACTTGCCAATCAGGTCTTTATAGCGCTCATCGTCCGGGTTCACTGCTACACCGGTATCACCCAGCATGGTTTCTGGACGGGTGGTACCAACCACGATGTGATCTTCACCAGCTGCAGTTTTTACGCCATCCGCCAGCGGATAACGCAGGTACCACATCTTGCCCTGCACTTCTTTATTTTCAACTTCCAGATCGGAAATTGCCGTGTGCAGTTTAGGGTCCCAGTTCACCAGACGCTTACCACGATAAATCAGGCCTTCGTCGTGCAGACGAATAAACACTTCCTGTACCGCTTTATAGAAACCGGTATCCATAGTGAAACGTTCATGGTCCCAGTCTACGGAGTTACCCAGACGACGCATCTGCTTAGTGATAGTGCCGCCGGACTCACCTTTCCATTCCCATACTTTTTCGATAAAAGCTTCACGGCCCAGATCGTAACGGCTCTCGCCCGTTTCAGCAGCCAGCTTACGCTCTACAACCATCTGCGTCGCGATACCGGCGTGGTCAGTACCCACTTGCCACAGTGTATTACGACCCTGCATACGACGGTAACGGGTCAGCGCATCCATGATAGTGTGCTGGAACGCATGGCCCATATGCAGGCTACCGGTGACGTTTGGCGGTGGAATCATGATGGAATAGGCTTCACCTTCACCGCTTGGGGTGAAGTATTTATTCTCTTCCCAGTGCTTATACCAGGCGCGTTCAATCGATTCAGGTTGGTAAGTTTTATCCATGAGGCTCAATACGTCACTTAATTAGATAAGCTAGCTGCCAGGAGGCCGAAGAGGCGAGGCCTGTTCTGGCGATATAGCGTCAACGGCTTGGGCAAATAGCAGAAAATGGGCTAAATATTCGGTCGATTATACATGGCTGGGGGGGTTGTGATAACCGGGTATCACCACAGGTTCAGGGAAATTAACGTCTCATATCGTGACGATTCAGCTGATACCCCCGCTGTTGATAAAAACGCCAGTCATTACGCTTCGCTTGTAGCAGCTGTTCTTGCTGCCAGACAATCTCAGCAACCCGTTCAAAGCGACTGAAATGATCCGGCACATGATCACACAGGTTAATCATGACATCATGATGCTGACCACAATGGCTGTCAAACCCAATAGCAACCGGAACAGAGTCCACCTTGTCATCATCGATCAGAAAATGCGGAATAAAGCTGTCAGGACGAAACTGCCACAGTAACTGATCCAGATGTTCAGCCTGAGCTTTATCTCTGGCCTGAATAAAGACCTGATGGCCTTTCTGCCAGGCTTTCTCGGTCAATCGGCAGGCAAACAACAATTGCTTCTCCTGCTCTGAGGCAGGAAGAATATAAAAATCAACCTGAGTCATATTTTATTTACCTGAAGACGGGGCATGAAGGATATATTCCTGAGGATCATCTCTGTCGAACAAGCCGATCTGATCAATTTATAATCCGTTAACGTGCTTTGATTGCCAGCATAGAAGCAAAATTCAGATACTGGAACCAGACAGAGCTCTGGGCAAAGCCTGCGGCGTCAAAACGCTGTTGATGCGTGGTAAAACTCTCAGCTTGCAGAAAGTTCTCCAGGGCTGCCCGCTTCTGACTGATTTCCAGCTCGCTATAACCATTAGCACGCTTAAAATCCAGGTGCAGGTCAAACAGCGTATCCTGCTGTTCAGCCTGTTCAAAGCGTACCTTTTCAGATAAGACCAGTACACCACCAGGTGCTAGTCCCGACAGAATTTTTTTCAGCAGAGGTAAACGGTTTTCTACAGGCAAAAACTGAAAAGTAAAATTCAGAATAACCACCGAGGCATTTTCAATTGGGTATTCACAGATATCAGCACATTCCAGCTGGATATGCCGACGTTCTCCCGATGACATTCTGGCTTCCTGATCCAGCACCTGCTGGCAGCGTTCAATCATCGCCGGAGAGTTATCCAGTGCGATAATTTCCAGGCTGGCATCTTCGATCTGATGACATACGGATAAAGTACTGGCACCAAGGGAACATCCCAGATCATAAATTCGGGTACCGGGTTGCCAGTAGCGACTCGCGATGACACCGGTCATGCCTATCATATTACTGTAACCCGGTACGGAACGCTTAATCATATCCGGGAAAACCTGAACCACCTGGTCATCAAAAGAAAAAGTTGCGACCTTATCCAGCGGATTCGCAAAAATGGCATCTTTCTGGTTTTCTTTCATGGTATTCTCAATGCTTGCCCGAAAACGGACTGATCAATTAAGGTATCAGGATGATAATCAGAGACTTACGCTTCCGGTTCAGATGAAGTATATAACCCAGTAATCATAAGACTCTTGCTGACCAGACACAGAACTTGCCCGTTTCAGCAATACGCTCACAATTACCAAACACAGCTTCAATCAGGTCAGGATATTTCAGAAACCGGTTAGCGACAATACGCAGCTCACCACCCCGGTTCAGATGCTTTTTCGCCTGACTGATAAACGCTTCTGTTGGCGCATAATCTGTTTTCAAGCCTGTGTGAAAAGGTGGATTGGAAATCACCAGATCAAAGCGCCCCTCAATATCCTGCCACATGTCAGAGGGCTGAACACTCGCGGTTAAATGATTATGCTCAAGCCCCATACGGGTCGCTTCTGTTGCCATAGCACTAACGTCACAGGCTGTCAGCTCCAGCTCTGGCTGACGCTGCAGAAGACTCATGGCAATGACACCACACCCGCACCCCATATCCAGTGCTTTCGGTATACGCCCCACTGAGGGTCTGACTTTGGGCAGATGCTGCAACAACAACAGAGTTCCTTCATCCAGGCGACCATGGCTGAACACTCCGGGCAGACTGATCAACTCCAGCTCATTAGCAGAAAAGGGCGTATCGGCTGCGGCAAAAGCATCAGACAGCAGCCAGTTCTGTTGCCAGTCAGCCAGATTAAATTCAGGCACTTTATCCACAACCACCTGCATTGATAACAGCAGAGATTTTTTCGCCTTGTCATGCTTTACCACATTATCAGTAAAAGGCATCAGCAATTTATCGGCCGACTTAATGCCACCGTTATTTTCACCCACCAGCCAGAAAGTCCCGGCAGGTTTCAATACTCTGACCAATTGGGCAATAAGAAAGCGGGCCTGTTCTTTTGCTTTAGGCATATAAAGCACGACCTGATCAAATTGCTCTGTGGATTCACTCTGTAACACCGCATGAAATAAAGGCTCAGCCTGAACAGAGGACCCCAGAGAGCGGAAGCTGCGCCAGTCATCTGTCAGCACCATCGCTTTCTCAGATAATCTCAACTGATTCAATATGCCGTCATCTGGCACATGAGCAAATAACACTCGTCCGTTAAGGTCACTCTGGTTACGCAGGATCAGTTCACTGGCAGGCGATAAAGACATAAACTCTCTCTGAAATCAGGCTTGTGGATAATATATGCAGACCTTAGGGTCTGTGCGCTTGTGGATAAATTATTCTGCCTTACGGGCAATCACATGAATATAACGTCCCAGACGCCAGTACGGTTCCTGATGGCAGTAACGCCACTCCAGTTCCAGCACCTTATCCATGTCAGCCTGATCGGGTTCTTTATCCCTGAGATAATCACTGAAAACGCGAATACCCGCCACTGAAATAATTTCAAGCCCCTGGTCTGCTAAGCCTTTCAGCACAGTATCCGGGTCCTGCGGACTAATGGGCGTCAGACGTAAACGCTGCCCGGTACCATCCAGAGTATCTCTCAGGGCTTTATCGTAATTACCTTTAACAATATTACTGAGACGTAAACCATGTTCGTTAAAGAACATTAACGACAACCATCCACCTGGATTTATCATAGCATTCAGATAAGACAGTGCTTTTTCCGGTTCATGCAGCCACTCAAGTACAGCATGACAAACCACCAGATCGGCTGGAGGCAGCTGTTCCGTAATCTGCTGTAAACGCAGATTATGCACTTGCACCGGATAGTGATAGTTGTTCTGGCTCTGCTGATGATCAAACAATGCTGAAGCTTCTGCCCGCATATCATCAGCAGGCTCAGTAAAACAGACCTGATGACCTTGTTGTGCAAGCCAGTCAGACATCTGTCCCAGTCCGCCACCGACATCCATTACAGAAATCGTAGCGTGCTCAGATACTGTGCCCGTTTCATTCAATCCCGGTATCTGTTGTAAATCCTGGAAAAGAATCTGCTGACGTAACCAGCCCTTGGATGTGCCATACACATTCCGTCGGAACTTTTCCGCCAGACCATCAAAAATCTTATCGGTAGTAATTTTAGGACGAGGGGCAGCCAAAAGAGCCTCATATTCAGTATCAGACCAGAGGCGAGGGATATTACTGCATAATACAGATACAGAAAAGCAGGAGATTGGGAAGGAGTAAAAAATGAACAAAAAGAAAATTTATGAAGCTCAGAAACGCGAAAACGCCAACCTGAAGGTTAGCGTTTTCAAACGTAAAGTCTTCTAACTGAAAATCAGATTAGAAGTCTACACGCCAGCTTACAGCGATCTGATCAGCATTACCTGCATCTTCTGCGTCGTCGTCAAAAGCAACAACTGTAGCAGCTACACGAGACTTAGCACCCAGCTTGTACTGAACTTCAGCAGCAACCTGGTTACCATTGTCATCGTCGAAATCTACGAAGTTAGCCAGTACTGTTGCTTTACCCAGAGAGTAAGAGCCAGCAACTTCGAAAGTTTCAGTATCAGCGATACCATTGTCAGTCATCTCGAAAGCAACATTCAGAGGACCCTGTTCGTAACCTACTGCGAATGCAGTGTAGTTCTCGTCGATGTTACCCTGGTACATGATAGAAGACAGACCTACAGAGAAACCGCCCATTGCATAGTGAGCAGCCAGGTTGTATGCGTCTACGCCATCTTCAGTAGTGTTAGCTTCAACTTCACCACCTGCACGAGCAACCAGAACTGCTGCCAGCTGCAGACCGCTCAGGTCAGGAGTGATGTATGCTACAGTGTTACCCTGACGGCCAGCCAGTGCATAGCTGTGAGTAGGGTTAGAACCGAAGTCCAGCAGGTCAACTTTAGCAGAAGTCCACAGGTACTGAGGAGTCCACTGACGACCTGCAGTTACTGTACCGAAGTCACCAGTAGCACCGATGTATGCCAGACGACCTTTACCGCTTGGTGAAGAACCGAAATCACCAGACTCAGTGTTTACGTAAGTTTCGAAACGAACGATACCAGTGATACCACCGTCCAGCTGAGTAGATGCTTTAATACCAATACGTGAAGAGTTATCAGCTACATCCAGCTCACCGTTGTCAGTGTCAACAACTGCAACACGCAGGGAACCATACAGGTCGTAATCTACTTCTGCTGCCTGAGCAACAGCCGTGAAGCTCATAGCACCAGCGATAGCGGTAGCAATCAGAGTCTTTTTCATTTGTTAATTTCCTTTCTCTACTCAATCGCTCTGCAATAATGCAGAAAATTTTCGGTTGGCCAGCCAGGTCAACTAGCCACCCATAAACCGTTATTGTTTCAATCGCAGGAGCTACTTTAAACATCCTGCGCGCGCATGGCAATAGTCAAATCAGCCCTTTTTTACATGAATTTACTGACTTTTGATTTATATTAGGTATCCGATCAATACTACTGACCAGAACGCCTATCAATCGGATTGCGCTGAAAGTGCTTATTTTATGCAGAAAACCCCATTTATTAAAACTATCGAATAAAATACTGGTTACGTTTCTGAGGTATCCGACAGTCAATGGCAAAGTTCACAACTATTTCGTAATTTTTTGTGCCCAGTCAAACATCAGCTGTAAATTACTGCGTCCCCGGAAGTGATTCATGTTCATTTGAAACACAGCTGTCACATAATCCCCCTCAGAAAAGTCAATAGTCTGACCAGCGGCTAACGCTTTGAACCAGATTGCACGAAAACTGAAACGCTGGCATTCGCTACTCAGCAACAGTTGCAGATGGGTCTGATCAGCCCCGATCACTCTGAGCTGCTCAACCAGAAAAACAGCACTGAAGCTGGCCGGATCAAATTCTCTGCCATAGGGTTGCAGTTGTTGCAGTTCCGACCATGCCTTTTCATTGATCTGCTCTGGTAATAGTTCACCATCGGTCAGTATGACAGGCCCAAGAGAATCATTTTGTAACTGCTCTTTTACCGCCAGGTGAAAGAGTTCGGTAAAATCCTGATAACGATGACGATATATAGTCAGTCCCGCTGCGCCTCGGTGCCCCCCGAATTTCACAAGCACATCAGGGTCTCTGTCATCAATCCACTGTATGGCATTACGAATATGAACCTGATCCACACTTCGGGCAGAACCAGTCATGTGGTCTGGATTAATGGCTGGACACAGTACCACAGAAGGTCGACCCGTTTTCTGAGTCACCCGAGAAGAGACAATCCCCTGCACACCGGGATGACCATCATCTAAATAGACTGCCAGCCCATCTAATCCCCTATCAGCCTGAGCAGCTGCCAGTTTCTGGGCCTGCTGTGTCATCGTCTGCTCAATCTGCTTTCTGTCTTCATTATCCTGATCCAGAACAGCCAGATATTGCTCAGCCAGATAGTCCTGACTGGCCAGAATAAAGTGCAGTGCAGCATAAGGATCATCAAGCCGCCCACGGGCATTAATTCTTGGCCCCAACTGATAACCCAGCACATCAGAGGTGAACATTTCCCCTTCTTTTTTCAAAAGTTTACGCACAGCACGCCAGCATGGCTGATCAAACCGATTAATCAGTTCCAGACCTGTTTTTACCACAGCTCGATTAATTGCACTGTCTCCCAGGGACACACAGTCAGCGACCGTTCCCAGAGCCACATAGGACAATAACCCTCCCAGCTTCGGAGTATCCACTGGCAAACACTGCTGATCCACCAGAGTGTTACGCACTGCCGACATAATCAGCCAGGCAACCATACATCCGGCAATCGTTGAATCAGGATAGTCACATCCAGGCTGAGTAGGATTCACAATGGCATAGGCCGATACCGGCACACCCTCAGCAGGCAAAGCGTGGTGATCTGTGACAATAACGTCTATTCCAGACTGCTTCAGAAGTGCAATCCGCGCCTCATCACTGGAGCCACAATCCGCAGTAATGATCAGATCAGGGAGCACATCCTGCTGCAGAATACGGGCAACCAGCCCGGCACTGACACCATAACCATCATTCAGACGATGGCCAATCAGGCTCTGGATTTTGCCTGCAGGATGAGAACAAATTTCTGTCAGCGCCCGATACATCACTGCATGGGAGGTAATACCATCAACATCGTAATCAGTCAGTACACCAATAATCTGTCCCTGCTGTATCGCCCTTGCAATCCGTTCTGCTGCGACTCTGGCATCTTTTAACTGCTCAGGTGATGCCAGATTCCTGAGTGTCGGAGAGAGAATGGCGTTAAGATTCTGATCACTTCGTTTAAGGCGACCTGCAAGTACTCTTGCCAGCAAGGGGGAGACACCCAGGGCCTCAGCTTGTTCAAGAATAGCAGGATTCAGTTCTCGGGCTCTTATTTCAGGGATCATTACAACTCCGGACTGGCGTTAATAAAGCAAGGGAAAACAAATCAAAAAAGGAGCCGGGGCTCCTTTTTCTGATCTGTAGCAGATTGCCGTTTTACCTGAATCCAGGCCAGATGAACTTAGCGCTTATTCTGCACAACAAACTGCTGAATGGCATCTGCATCGGCAGGCAATACGCTATAGCGCTCTTCACGCTCCAGCAGATCGGCCATATGCGGAGGCAGAGGCGCGCCTTTAAAGCCCGCTTTGACAATCGCATCTTCGAACTTCGCAGGGTGCGCCGTCGATAGCGTGATCATGGGTACGGACTTATCGCGGTTGCAGGCTTCTGCCGCGCGATAACCCGTTGCAGTATGAGGGTCCAGTAGCTCACCGGTGCGCTCAAAGGCTTCTTTGATCACTTCGATGGTGGTGTCATCATCCACACTCAGACTGTCGAACAGCTCACGGGCTTTATCCCAACGGGCCTGATCCAGCTGTACCGGCTCATTGTTAAAGCGGTTCAGCAGATCTTCAACCGCAGCACCGTCGTTGTCATACAGATCAAACAGCAGACGTTCGAAGTTACTGGATACCACGATATCCATACTTGGCGACAGCGTGTGCAGCAGCGGCTGCTTGCTGAAATCATTTTTGCTGATCACACGGTGCAAGATATCGTTCGCGTTAGTGGCAACCACAAACTGATTCACTGGCAGGCCCATTTTGTACGCCATATAACCGGCAAAGATATCACCGAAGTTGGCAGATGGTACACTGAACGACACCTTGCGATGTGGTGCGCCCACAGCCACAGCAGAAACGAAATAGTAAACGATCTGAGCCATAATACGCGCCCAGTTGATCGAGTTCACTGCCACCAGGCGGGTGTTACCGCCCAGGAAGCCCTGGTTGTTAAAGCTGGCTTTAACAATCGCCTGACAGTCGTCGAAGTTACCCTCTACTGCGATGTTAAATACGTTGTCTGCCAGGACGGTGGTCATCTGACGACGCTGTACTTCAGATACACGGTTGTGTGGATGCAGGATAAAGATATCCACATGCTCACACGGCTTACAACCTTCAATCGCCGCAGAACCGGTATCACCGGAGGTTGCGCCCATGATAACGGCGTGTTCGTTACGCTTACCCAGGAAATGATCCAGCAGACGACCCAGCATCTGCAGCGCCACATCTTTAAACGCCAGCGTAGGGCCGTGGAACAGCTCTAATAGATAGTGATTGCTATCCAGTTGTTTCAGAGGTGTTACCGCATCATGTTTGAAGGTACCGTAGGTATCTTCGATCATGGCCTTCAGCTTATCGGCCGGGATCTCATCACCGATAAAGGCCTGCATCACCTTAAAGGCGATCTCGGTATAAGGCAGACCGGCCCAGGAAGCGATCTCTTCAGCAGAGAACTGAGGGATATTTTCAGGTACATACAGGCCACCGTCACTGGCCAGACCGGTAAGTACAACGTCTTCAAAGTTCAGAGCGGGCGCTTGGCCACGGGTACTGATATAACGCACGATTTTTCTCGTCTATTTATCTGGGATCAGGCGCTGCACGTATCATCCTGAAAGAAGCTATCTGTTTAAAAGAAGCTACTTAAAGGAGAACCGGTTCTATTACCGGTCTTGCAAAACACCCAATCAAAGCAGGATGCCTGATGGTGCTATTTAATCAATATAAGTAACATCGTCAGGCTTGATCTCTTAACAGGGGGCAGCAGGCAATCACCTTAGCGCCCCTGTATTACGGACTCAGTAAGACTTAGTCCAGGCTTTCTACGCGGATACGTACCACTTCACTGCAGATATCCACCAGAGACTCGATCTCACGAATCGCCTCATTCATCAGTTTTTCCTGAGCGTTATGTGTCAGCAGGATAATAGGTACCATTTCGCTCTCTTTATCCTCTTTCTGGATAATCGCTTCAATGCTGATACCTTTTTCACTCAGAATACTGGCAACACGGGCCAGCACACCAGGACGATCTACCGCATGCAGCCGCAAGTAGTAAGCCGTTTCCACGTCTTCCATTGGCAGGATGCCAGAATCTTCATCCAGAGACTCTTCGGTGAACGCCAATGGTGGAACTCGCTCACCATATTCAGTATTCATGGTGCGGGCGACATCGACAATATCTGCGATCACAGAAGAAGCCGTTGGCTCAGCACCGGCACCCGGACCGTAGTACATGGTTGGGCCTACCGCATCACCCTGTACCATGACCGCATTCAGTACGCCGTGTACGTTAGCGATCAGACGATCTTTAGGGATCAGTGTCGGGTGCACACGCAACTCCACACCTTTATCGGTGCGGCGGGCAATACCCAGATGCTTGATGATATAGCCCAGTTCATCGGCCTGTTCAATATCCAGTGGTGTGATCTTACTGATGCCTTCGGTATAGGCTTTATCAAACTGCAGCGGAATACCAAATGCCACAGAGCTCAGAATAGTCAGCTTATGTGCTGCATCAATGCCTTCCACGTCAAAGGTCGGGTCTGCTTCTGCGTAACCAAGCTCCTGAGCTTCTTGCAATACATCGGCAAAGTCACGACCATAATCACGCATCTGCGTCATGATGTAGTTGCCAGTACCGTTGATGATACCCGCCAGCCAGTTGATCTTATTCGCAGTCAGACCTTCACGTATCCCCTTGATCACAGGGATACCTCCCGCAACTGCCGCTTCATAAGCGACAACCACGCCTTGTTCACGGGCCGCAGCAAAAATCTCGTTACCATGTACTGCGATCAGGGCTTTGTTCGCAGTGACAACATGCTTGCCATTTTCAATTGCTTTCAGTACCAGCTCACGCGCGATGTCGTAGCCACCAATCAATTCAACAACCACGTCAATTTCCGGGTTGTTTACCACATCAAAAATATCACGGGTAATGTTAATGCCTGTTGTATCACAGTCCGGATTGTCACGACGGGCACCAATCTGCTCAACAATAATCGGGCGACCAGTACGACGGGTAATCTCTTCTGCGTTACGACGCAATACATTTACAGTACCGCTACCAACAGTACCTAATCCACACACACCCACTTTTACCGGTTTCAACACATTAACCCTCTTGCATATTTCCTGTGGTTATATTGTTGCTGCATCAGCAGCGTACAGCGCGGCAGAGATGCTGCAGCATCTCCGGAAAAGCCACTCATATTAGCCTGTTTTTGTGCCAAGAAAAACCTGCGTAAACCGCTGAAGCAATGGCTTTACCTAAAACAGAAGAAAATATCAGCAACCACTCATTATCCGAAAGATACAAATAAATAAAGCCCATGCTCTGATAAATATAACGGAACACAGGCTTTATTTATGTATAAAACACACTTCAGCTCAGCAATAATTCCTGAACAGAAGTTAAAAATCAGATATTCAGCGCGCCGGCGATACGTGCAGCAGGCATATAACCTGGCAGCAAACGTCCATCATCCAGAAAAATAGCCGGTGTTCCCTGGACACCCAGCTTCTGTCCAAGACGATATTGCTCAGCGATTGGGTTATCACACCGCTTATCTTCGATGGATTCCCCTCGTTTCGCTTTAGTCATTGCATCTAACTGATTTTCAGCACACCAGGCCGATACCATAGTGTAATAAGATCCGGACCCGATGCCCGCACGAGGGAAGCCCAGATACCTGACAGTAATACCCATTTTGTTCAGTTCAGGCACTTCCTGATGCAGCTTGCGGCAATAAGCGCAATCAATATCAGTAAAAACGGTGATCTGCCCTTTTTCATCGCCTTCCGCCGGGAAGACAATCATCTTATCTTCGTCCAGGCTGGCCATCTGCTCAGCCCTTGCTGTCATACGTCGTTCTTCTGTCAGATTTTTGAATCCCTGATCAGCAATCTGGTAAAGATCTCCGGAAAACAGATACTGTCCGTCTTCTGTAGCATACAGAATTTCACCACTGGTCAGCTCAACTTCATAAAATGCTGGCACACTGGCTTTACGTATTTCACTGACAGGAATATCTGGACCTGCACCTTTAAGTTTTTTCAGAATCACATCTTCCGGATTTTCAGCCCAGGAAGCCGCTGACAGCATCAGTCCCGCACCGAACAATAAACCAGTAGTAACGTGTTTCAGTAATTTCATAAATACAATTCCCGGAAGATTAACCGATATCAGGAGCAGATCCCAACTCCGCTCTATTTGCTGTGACACTACAGTATCCTGATGGTTCCAGCATTCCATTAGACCGGACAAAGATAACATGACCTTAACAACGGCTCTATTTATACCCTGAATGAGTCAGGATATTTCTTCGTCAAACAGATGTATCAGGCCCGCGGATGATGCTGCTGATAAAGCTGCTTAAGGCGATAGTTAGCAACATGAGTGTAAATTTGTGTAGTTGACACACTACTATGACCCAGTAATAGCTGTACTGACCTCAGATCAGCACCATGATTCAGCAAGTGCGTCGCAAAGGCATGTCTTAACTGATGAGGGGAAATATCCTTTGCCATGCCTGCACTGAGAGCATACTTCTTAACCCGATACCAGAAAGCCTGCCGGGTCATAAAACCACCTTTTCGGCTGGGAAACAAAACGTCTGGTTCTTCTGAACCAGGCAGATAAGGACGTACATTATTCAGATAAAAAGCCATCTGATCTCTCGCTATCTCTCCCATAGGCACCAGACGTTCTTTTTGTCCTTTACCAGTCACTCTGACCACCCCCTGCTGCAAACTGACCTGTCCGGCCCGGAGAGATACCAGCTCTGTCACCCGCAACCCTGTAGCATACAAGAGTTCAAGCATACACAGATCACGGGATTCAACAGGATCATCCGTATCCGGCTGAGCCAATAAAGTGTCTACGCTATCTTCTGACAGGACACCCGGTAATTTTTTTTCCTGCTTAATACCGGATAGCAGGCTCACCGGATTAACACTTATCAGCCCTTCATCCATCATCCAGTAATAAAAACCTTTCAGAGCACTGACACTTCTGGCAACAGAGCGACTGTTTTTCTTCTGCTCATGCCTGTATTTCACAAATGCCTTTATATGTTCTGTTGTCACATCCTTTAATGAAACCCCGATATCCCTATATACCAGCCAGCTCATAAACTGGCGCAGATCTCTTTCGTAAGACAAAAGAGTATTTTTACTCAGGCCCCGCTCAAGCAGCAGGTAATGCTGAAACTTTTTTGTCAGCACCAGATCTTGTTCAGATAGCGGAATAATGTCTTCAGTATGCTTCACCCTATAGCCCCAGTGCTATTAATGATCCGGACCATAGCAAATTTACTATCAGGACTCATCTTCTGACCAGAAGATCAGAGTAAGATTATGCTCATGAGAAGAGACACATATAGAAGAGCGTGCGCAAAAGAGAAAAGAGAAAAGAGAAAAGGTCAGTATAAAATAAGGGTAGCAAATACTAAAAAAACGGGCCCTGTTAAGGATACCCGTTTTTTCAGCAAGTCGAACTGATACCGAGGATCAGGACAGCTTTTCTTTAATACGAGCTGCTTTACCGCTCAGTTCACGCAGGTAGTACAGTTTAGCCTGACGTACATCACCACGGCGCTTAACAGAAATGCTGTCTACCAGTGGGCTGTAAGTCTGGAAAGTACGCTCAACGCCTACGCCATGAGAAATTTTACGTACAGTGAAAGCAGAGTTCAGGCCGCGGTTACGCTTGCCCAGAACAACACCTTCGAACGCCTGCAGACGCTCACGGCTGCCTTCTTTTACTTTAACCTGAACAACAACAGTGTCGCCAGGACCAAATGCAGGTACTTCTTTACCCATCTGTTCGGCTTCAATAGCCTGAATTACAGAGTTTTTGCTGCTCATTAGCTCGCTCCTAGATTAAAGCCGCTCGACTTGCGCGTTAGCGCGAACCGTCATGATTGCGGATGAATTCTTCCAACAATGCCTGGCGCTCATCGTCCAGGTCGATTCTATCCAGCAAATCTGGCCGTCTTAACCAGGTCCGACCCAGAGATTGCTGGAGGCGCCACCGACGAATGGCTTCATGGTTCCCGCTCAACAGGACATCCGGCACTTGTCGACCATCAATTTCTTCTGGTCGGGTATAATGCGGACAGTCCAGCAGGCCTGATGCAAAAGAATCTTCTTCGGCAGAATCTTCATGCCCAAGCACGCCAGGAACCAGGCGTGAAACGCTATCAATGAGGGTCAATGCGGCCAGTTCACCACCGCTGAGAACATAGTCACCTATCGACCACTCTTCATCAATTAATGTCTCCACAACACGCTCGTCGATGCCCTCATACCGTCCAGCGACTATCACCATTCGCTCACGGGAGGACAGCTCACGCACCCCTTGCTGATCAAGAGGGCGTCCTTGCGGGGACATATAGATCACCTTAGCATCCGGTCCGGCAGCTTGCTTTGCTGCCAGAATAGCATCCCGCAAAGGTTCAACCTTCATCAGCATGCCCGGACCGCCGCCATAAGGACGATCATCCACTGTGCGGTGTTTGTCTGTTGCAAAATCACGAGGATTCCAGAATTCCAGCTGAAGCAGATCTTTCTTAACTGCCCGCCCGGTTACCCCGTACTCGGTAACCGCATCAAACATCCCTGGAAACAGGGAGACAACACCTAACCACACAGTATTATTCTCAGAAGTCCGGATCCCAGTCTACCAGCATAGTGCCAGCAGAGAGATCGACCTCTTTTACTACCTGATCAACCAGATAAGGCAACAAACGTTCTTCGTTGTCTTTGCTATTTTCAGTGCCTTTAATAACCAGCACATCATTAGCTCCGGTATCCATCAGGTAATCAACCCGGCCCAGATTAACGCCATCCACAGTGATTACTGTCAGCCCCACTAACTGGTGCCAGTAATAATCACCGTCTTCCAGATTCGGTAACTGATCTTTGTAAATACGAATCTCAGTACCTGCCAGAGCTTCCGACTGATTACGGTTTTCTACCGCTTTCAGACGAGCAATCAAGCCCTTGCTATGTTTCTGACCTTTACCCAGCGCGAACTCACCAATCGGTTTGCCATCGCGCCATAAAGACCAGTTTTTATACTGGAAGATACCGTCCATCGGGTCGGTATAAGAATAAACCTTGACCCAGCCCTGAAGACCAAAAGGACTTGTAATTTTGCCCAGAACGACAAAATCTGCTTTCTGATCGGACATAAGTCTGTCTTATTCTCTCTTTAAAATGGATTATGCAGCAGCAGCGTCTTTCAGCAGCTTAGCAACACGGTCAGATACAGTTGCACCCTGACCAGTCCAGTATTCAACACGTTCCAGATCAACGCGCAGACGTTCTTCCTGACCACGAGCTTGTGGGTTAAAGAAACCTACACGCTCCAGGAAACGACCGTTACGGGCGCTACGGGAGTTAGTTACAGTCAGATGGTAGAAAGGGCGCTTCTTAGAGCCACCACGAGCAAGACGAATGGTTACCATTGCCTTCAGTTCCTATGTTCGGAGTTCTCAGAATTTCGCTACAGACTTTCGTTATGGCCTTCGGGCCCGAAAGGCGGCATATTCTAAGGGAAAATACCAGCTTTTGGAACCATAAAAGCACAATATTCCACCACAACCTCGATATAATTTACCGGGCCGGGCGGATGCTCAGGTCTGAAAATGTGCCGATATTGTAGGCAGGATGAACAGAAACGCAAGTATAAAAGAGCACGATATCAGTAATAAGCAGATATCCCCCCCTACAAAACAAGATTTTTTGCTGCTATGTCTATGATTTTATTCTGTATCCGGTTCAGAAAAGAAAAAGCAGCTTTAAGCAGCTGCTTTTACAGATTAAAGGGAGAGACAAAACGTGTCAGTGATCAGAAACGAGGCGGGAAACCACCACCGCCGCCGCCCATACCCGGAGGCAGCATTCCACTCATGCCACGCATCATCTTAGACATGCCACCTTTTGACCCCATCTTCTTCATCATTTTCTGCATCTGTTTATGCTGTTTCAGCAAACGATTCAGGTCCTGAATCTGCAAACCAGAGCCTGCACAGATACGACGTTTACGGGAACCTGAAATCAGATCCGGCTTACGACGCTCTTCTGGTGTCATCGAGTTAATCAGAGCTTCCAGTTTGCCCATCTCTTTCTCTGCAGCACCGCTTTTGGCAATTTCAGAAATTTGTCCCATACCTGGCAGCTTATCCATCAAGCCAGCCATACCACCCATTTTTTTCATCTGCTGAAGCTGATCACGAAAGTCTTCCAGGTCAAATCCCTTGCCTTTCTTAACTTTTTTCGCCAGCTTCTCAGCTTTGTCCTTATCAATCTTCTGCTCTGCTTCTTCAATCAGAGACAGAATATCCCCCATACCCAGAATACGGGAAGCGACACGATCCGGGTGGAACGGCTCTAAGGCATCAACCTTCTCGCCCATACCCATAAACTTGATCGGCTTGCCGGTAATATGACGTACCGACAACGCGGCACCACCACGGGCATCACCATCCGCTTTGGTCAGGATCACACCGGTCAGAGGCAAGGCATCATTAAAGGCTTTAGCGGTATTCGCAGCATCCTGACCTGTCATAGCATCAACCACAAACAGCGTTTCAGCCGGATCAACAGATGCATGCAGATCTTTGATCTCATCCATCATGTCAGCATCAACGTGCAGACGACCGGCGGTATCGACAATGACTACATCGAAGAATTTGATCTTAGCATGAGCAATAGCGGCCCTGGCGATATCAACCGGCTTTTGATCTGCGCTACTTGGGAAGAACTCGGTCTCAACTTCACCAGCCAGGGTTTCCAGCTGTTTGATCGCTGCAGGACGGTAAACGTCAGCAGAAACCACCAGCACCTTTTTCTTCTCACGTTCTTTCAGATAGCGGGACAGTTTGGCTACAGAAGTGGTTTTACCCGCACCCTGCAAACCCGCCATCAGGATAACAGCCGGAGCATTAGTATTCAGGCTCAGCGATTCATTCGCTTCGCCCATAATAGCTTCCAGTTCCTGTTGCACAATTTTTACAAACTGCTGACCGGGGCTAAGGCTTTTGCTGACTTCCTGCCCAACCGCGCGCTCTTTCACCTTTTCAATAAAGGCTTTCACTACTGGCAGGGCAACATCAGCTTCCAGTAATGCCTTGCGTACTTCACGCAGAGTATCTTTGATATTGTCTTCGGTCAGTTTCGCCTGACCTGTGATCGAACGCAGGGTTTTCGAAAGGCGATCGGTTAAGTTTTCAAACATCCACACATCCTCATGGCCAGACCGACTCAGCAAGTCGGGCCGTTGCATTCAGAACCAGAACAATCCGGCACAGATAAATTGGTCAATTAAAGACATTATAACCAGTCCAGCCCTCTGGCATCTATGGGCAAGTGTAAATACAGTTTATCGTGCAGGGCATGAGCAGACACGGCAGGCCATATTGTTGCTTTATAATAGCCGGGATAAATCCCGGCAATAGCTCTGCCAGGCAGGTGCAGGCATTAACGCAATCAGTTACTATTAAGCTTTCCTGGCGAGTTACCTGAAAAAGACACCGAATCAGATAACAATAACCCGCCTCGACAGTTCATCAATTCAGGATACCGGACATCATATGGACGCTATCGCATTAGCTCTGATTGCTATTGTATTTTACCTGGCGGCAACCTCTTATCAGTGGATGACACTGAAACAAAAAGCACCTGTCCGCCCCGCACTGATTCAGTTACTCGGTTGTGCAGCCATACTTAATCATGGCCTCAGTGTATGGTTAGCCATTTTCCAGTTGGATGGCGTTCATCTTGGGCTAAGTGAGATGGGATCTCTGGCTACTTTTACTATCAGCCTGATACTGATCCTCAGCAGTCTGAAAAAACCGGTGATGAACCTGACAATTGGCGTATTCCCCATGTCGATGCTCGCGCTGTTATTTGCAATATGGGGGCCGATATCTGGTCCCAGCGAGATGCCTCATGGCCTTTTAAGTCACATTATGACTTCCCTGGTCGCCTATAGTCTCATTGTTATTGCTGCCTGTCAGGCTATGCTGGTTGCCGTTCAGAACTATCAGCTGAAGCATAAGCAGACCCGTGGTATTATTCAGGTACTTCCTCCTTTGCAGACTATGGAGCGCCTGCTGTTTGAGCTGATCTGCTTTGGCCTAATGGCGCTGACCATTGCAATTCTGACCGGATTTATTTTCATCGAAAATCTGTTTGCTCAGCATCTGGCACATAAAACTGTACTGACTTTAATGGCCTGGGGCGTTTTTGCTGTTTTACTGGCCGGCCACTACTGGATGGGCTGGCGAGGCATGACGGCAGTTCGCTGGACTCTGGGAGGAGCTACCCTGTTAGTCATGGGGTATTTTGGCAGCAAAGTCGCGCTGGAAGTACTGATCAACGGCGGATAATACACAGAACTGCTCAGATCCGCTTGACACGCTGAAGCGAAATCCCTAAAAAGTAGTTCACAGTACAGTTAAGGAAAATAGCACTCTTGAACGACACCCCTCTAGGCATCCTGTTTGGCCTGCTTGCATTTCTGATTATATGCTCCGGTTTCTTCTCCAGTTCAGAAACCGGGATGATGTCGATTAACCGTTATCGACTGAGCCATAAAGCCAAAAATAAGGATAAATCGGCACTTCGGGTCAGCCGGTTACTGGAACGTCCGGATCGTCTGATTGGCGTCATTCTGATTGGCAATAACTTTGTCAATATTCTGGCATCCTCTATCGCAACGATCATCGCCATTCGCTTATATGGTGATGCCGGTATCGCTATTGCTACGGCATTGCTGACACTGGTCATTCTGATCTTTGCAGAAGTCACTCCGAAAACTCTCGCCGCCATGCATCCCGAGCGTGTCGCTTATCCGGCCTCGTTGTTGCTGACTCCCCTGCTTAAGATCATGTATCCCCTGGTCTTTATGGTTAATGTTATTACCAATGGTCTGCTGCGTCTGATGGGCATCAATCAGAATGACAGCAGCAATGATCAGCTGACCCCGGAAGAGTTACGTACCGTTGTGCTTGAATCAGGTTCGATGATTCCTCGCCGGCATAAAACCATGCTGCTGAGTATTCTGGATCTGGAGTCTATGACCGTAAACGATATCATGATTCCACGGCATGAAATCCAGGGGATTGATCTGGATGACTCAATGGACAGTATCATGCAGCAACTACAGAGCTGCCGCCACACTCGCCTGATACTGTACAAAGGAGACATCAATAACGTACTGGGCATTCTGCACATGCGTCATGCTTCCCGCTTTATGGCCAGGACAGAACCGGCGAAAGAGGATTTACTGGCAGAAGCCAGAGAACCTTATTTCATCCCGGAGACAACCCCTTTGCAGACACAGCTATTGCATTTCCAGAAATTACAGCGACGTATTGCCATCGTTGTAGATGAGTACGGAGATGTCATGGGCATCGTGACTCTGGAGGATATTCTGGAAGAGATCGTAGGCGATTTTACCTCGCCGATGAGTGGGCATAATGATGAAATTCAGCCAGAGCCACCTTCAGCAGAAGCAGAGACAGATGAGCCTCAGAACTTCATTGTTGATGGTACAGCCAGTATCCGCGACATCAATAAATCTCTGGACTGGGCGCTACCTGTTGATGGTCCGAAAACCCTGAATGGTCTGATCATGGAACAACTGGAATCCATTCCAGAGGCCCATGTTTGTCTGCGTATTGATGACTACTATCTGGAAACCACTGAGATTCAGGGTAATCTGGTACAGAAAGTCCGTTGTTGGATGACCACATCATCCGAGAAAGAATAAGCTCCCGGCTTCACCTGCTACGCATGGATCAGGCCATGCATAGCAGGATATTCCCTCTGACTATCAATCCACCACTGTAACTATCAACCCACCACTGAACGATCCTGTAAAAAGCCTGCCATCGCTTTATAAGCGTCATCGCAAACTTCAGGCACCATACTCTCCAGATTAAGAAAGGCATGCAGCATACCAGGATACGTCAGCAGTTCTGAGTTAAAACCTGACTGACTGACCTTCTCATGAAATAAGGCCGCTTCATCCCTCAGAGGATCAAAACCGGCATTAATGACCAGAGTATCCGGAAAACTCTCCGGCAAAGGCATTTCCAGTGGCGAGATGGATAAAGGTTCTGCTCTATCCTGCAGGTAGTGATCAAAGTACCAGCGCATCCGTTCAGCCGTCAGCATATAACCATCCGCAAACTCACGTACCGAAGGCGTGATCATCCGATAATCCAGGCTGGGATAAATCAGTACCAGTTTTTTGGGCCGAATAACACCTGGAGCCGGTTGCAGACAGATCGTCGCAGCCATCGCGCCTCCTCCGGAATCGCCAACCAGAGATAACTTCAGGGTATTCGGATCAAAATCCAATTCATCTGCTAAACCGGGTAAAGCATCCAGAACGGAGCGTACATCGTCAATTCCGGCTGGCCAGGGATGTTCAGGTGCCAGCCGGTATTCAATGCTTAAAACAGGCTGATAACTATGTCGGGCAAGGCGTCGGCAAATTGGATCATATACCTCAACACTGCCAGCCATATGTCCACCACCATGAATGAACAGAATTAACTGATTCAGAGGTTTACCTTCACCTGACTCAGAATCACAATAATATCGCAGTGGGATAGAATGAGAGGCCGTGGTTATTTCCAGATCTTTCACCACCAGAACTTCAGGCCCTGAGGTCACGTAACGCTGCGTTAGCCCGGCCAGAGCCTGTCGCGCAGTTTCTGGTGTCGGCTGAATACCTGCAACTTCCAGCTCAGCCAGCATCTGATGAAATTTAACTCTCCAGCCTTCAAGATTCGGATGTACACTGACTACGGACATAAAATATCCTTTTCTTTTGTGAATACCTTGTCTCTCGGTTCATATTGTGAGCTGATGATTTCATTGCCACTAACAGAGATTGCGGCGACATCATGCATATATAAACTTCAGAGCGGTAATATCCTGAACTTTAACCGCTTCATCGAATGTTCCACCCAAACGCTTTACCAGCTTAAGCGCCGGTTTATTATCCGGATGGACGACACTGATCAAAGGGTTATCCACCCCACAATTTCCATACCACTTCATGATACTTTCAGCCGCTTCTGAAGCCAGCCCTCTTCCCTGATAATCCCGGCATAACATCCAACCCAGTTCAGGGCCAAACCAGCCGGGAGGATTATAAATCCCGGCTCGTCCGATCACTCTTCCGGATACTTTGTCTTCTAATGCCCAAAGCCCCATACCCGCCAGTTGCCAGTGTCCCATCAGATAAGCCAGGCTTTGCCAGGCCATTTCACTATTCAGTGGTACGCCATCAGCAACATACCGGACCACCTCCGAATCAGATACCATAGCGATATAATCATCCAGATCAGCAAGCATAAACCCTCTGATCATCAACCGCCTGGTTTCAAGTACCGGAACGCCTGCTACAAAATCATCACTCATACCGTTCACTTTATTTACTTGTTCTGACAATCTTCTTACTCTTTCATATCATAACGGTCTTAATCAACTCTGATCTGCCGTTTTCTCTGCCGGTTATAAATTGATAATTCCACCAGGAAAATACTTTTGAACACCTCTGCGCCAACATCTGCAAATACACTAAGATACCGCTGCTACCAGCTGCTGGATGGTGAGCATGCCACCAGCTTAGCAGGCCGACTGGTTAATGGCTTCATTATCACCCTGATTGTTGTAAATGTGGTGGTGGTCATTATTGAATCTATTCCTGAAATCAACCAGCAATATTCAGACTGGTTCAGACTTCTGGAGATCTTCTCTGTCATTATTTTCACTCTGGAGTACCTGACCCGGCTATGGATCAGCCCGGAAAATCCGAGATTCGGAGAAGGATTCAGAGGACGTCTGCGCTACATGCGTAGTCCTATCGCTATTGTTGACCTGATTGTTATTCTGCCATTTTATCTGTCGCTGTTTATCAGTATTGATCTGCGTTATCTGCGCCTGTTGCGATTACTTCGCTTACTAAAACTATCACACTATATCCGCAGCATGGATGTCTTCATCAAAGTGGTAACATCAGAGCTGGCCTCACTGGCTTCTGCTGTATTTGCCGTTCTGGTGCTTGTCGTCCTGGCCGCTTGTCTGATGTTTACTCTGGAGCACCAGGCTCAGCCCGAGGCTTTTAAAACCGTACTTGATGCTATCTGGTGGGCTGTTGTTACCATGACAACCGTTGGTTATGGTGATATCACTCCGGTTACCGCAGGAGGCAAAATTCTGGCCATTACCATTATGCTGCTGGGCGTCGGTACCGTCGCCCTGCCTGCAGGGATGCTGGCTGCCCGCTTTTCAGAAGAATTACAAAACAGGAAGTCCTCTCTGACTGCTGAAGTAATCAATGCACTGGAGGATGGTGAACTAACCGATCATGAACAGCATATTCTGAAACGTCTTAGCCATCAGTATGGTATATCCGATGATGAATTGAATCAGATCATCCGTAATCAAAGGCTGGAACTGGGACACAAAATTCATTGCCCTCATTGTGGAAAAAGCCTGTTTGAATCCCCGGATCAAAAAGCAGACAATCCACATCAGGCCTCAGCAGGAACGACAGATTAGTGGAACAGCATCTGATTTATATTCATGGTTTTAACAGCTCTCCATTTTCATGGAAGGCGCGCCTGTTGGCTGAAAGTATCCGTATTAACAAACTTCAGGTGCACTTCCATTGTCCTGAACTCAGTCACTGGCCAGATCAGGCGATGCAGACATTGACAGAGCTAATCAATACTCTTCAGGGAAATATTACCCTGATCGGCAGCTCTCTTGGAGGCTTTTACAGCACCGCTCTGTTGAAGCACTACGCAGGCATCAAAGCCATACTGATTAACCCTGCTGTAGCACCCCACACTCTGCTGGCGGACTATCTGGGGCCGAATCAGAACATGTATACCGGGCAGAAGTACGAACTGACACAGCAGCATATGCAGCAACTTCTGCATTATTATCTGCCTGATCCGGTAAATACTCAGGATATTAAAGTCTTTTTGCAGACTGAAGATGAAACTCTTGATTACCGTCAGGCACTGCATTATTACCGATCCTGCGAGCTTGATATTGAACCCGGAGGTAATCATGGTTACGAAGGGTTTGAACGTCGCCTGAAGGATATCTATCAATATGCAGGTCTGCAGCTGCCTGATCCTCTGATTCAGCCTCAGCTGCAAGAAGAGAAATAAAAACTAAACGCAGACATTGATGACCTGAACTGACACGAAAAGACACTTCAGCCCGTCACGGATTATCAGGTAAGATAATGAGAAAGTTTAAACTCGCTGGAACGGAGTCGATTGATGGCTATCAGCAACTCAGATTATGTAGAACGGATCTTCAACGCGATTCTGTTACGAGATCCTACGGATGATGAAAATACCCGATGGGTTACAGAACTGGATCAGAATCTGACCACACCAGCAGGTCTGGTACTACTCGGCGCTGAAACAACCGAGTTTCTGACGATCAGTCTGCCTCTGGCACAGATATATCTGAGCGCCTTTGGCTCAATGCCAGATCGGGAAGAATTGCTTTTCTGGGGCAATATTTACCGCACAGGAGCTTCGCTGTCACAGATTGCCGAAACCTTTCTCGCCTCTGATGAATTTTCAAACCAGGGAGAGTTATCTACCGGGGAGGCGATTGCACAGCTGTATAAAAATGCAACCGGAGGCACGATATCCTCATCCCTGCAAACCGCTTATCTTAACGCCCTGGAAGAAGAAACCATGACAGCCGGGGAAGTTGTCATGCAAATCGCCGCTCAGGGGGATGCTCTCCAGTCAGGTCTGGGCATGGTTTATGCCGCATTATTTGAAGAAGCACCAGAAAGTAGTGATCTGTCTTCTCTGTCTAATGACACCCGTACAGCAGTAGCGGAACTGTTCGAGAAGTTTACCGAACAGAATACCACCACAGAGCCAGAGCCACCTACAGGAACCTACGAGTCAGAAGGAAAATTAGTTCTGGAGGAAACCCTGACAGGTGACCTCGTCATTGACCTTCAGAGCCTGGCTATTTCAGAAGATGATACTGCTATCACAATCACCTCTGGCAGTCTGAGCGATGTCACCCAGACAGACGCCCGCTCACTGCTTGAAGCGGTTATCACGTATACAGGTACGGATAATGCCGACATCTTTTACGCCAGTAATGCAGGAAATACAATTCGAGGCTATGACGGAAATGATGCATTCACTCTGAACTCAGGTGTGGATACCGTTATATTTGAAACCGACTCATCAGCCAATGGCCAGGACACCATCACCAATTTTAAAATTGGGACAGGCGGTGACAAACTGGACTTTTCCAATCTGTTAAACGTGCCTGATGCCCAGAATGCTATTATCACAGCAACAGCAGGAAGCGGAAACGTAGGTTGGGATAATGGAGATATCCTGGTCGTTAATGGCTTCAGCCTGGACTCTACAACTGAAATAGCCACTTTATTTACAGACGGCACATTCACAGCACCTACTGCATCGTCCAAGTCTGTCGTTATCAGTGCGGATATTGTAGGAGATGCCAGTATCTGGCTGGTTGTTAATCAGACGGAGACCACCAGTATTGAAGCGACTGAAGTCAATAAAATTGCAACGCTGACCGGTGTGAATAATCTTTCGCTACAGCCATTTACCTCAGATAACTTTGTATTACCTGTAAGCATCACTGATGATACGGTAGCCTGATCCGCACATAGCAGCAGTGAAGCTTACCGGAAGCTTCACTGCTTTATCTTAACAATCAGAATCAGTCTAAAAGAAGTCCGGACTTAAAACCTGAAAATTACCAGTAAAACCAATATCTTCCAACGCTTTCAGATTATCCTGCAACATTGATGACTGGTATAAAAGGTCACCTTTTGACTTAAAAGCATCCCCATCAACCTGATCAATATAATAATCCAACTCATCAACACCTGGCGTTTTCCCCCAGGTTTGCTCGTATATTCGTTCAATTTTCTGATCAGAATCCAACCAGGGTAAATAGTAATCCAGCAACAAGTCTCCTAATTGCCAGGCTTCCAGGTTGTCTTCCATCATTAATGAAAGCCACTGCCCTAAGGTTTCGGAGTCAGCTTCTTTCCCTGTCAGACGATAGTACATTGAGTATATGGTATGTGTGTCGCCTCCGGGACGAGTATCAAATACCACGTAAGCATCATTCAATTCCAGATGATCAAGCCCTGTAAAATATTTCTGACCATATGCAGTAACCAGGCTGAAATCACCATCAGGCTCCAGCTCATAATCAGAAATGTCAGTCAGATTCACAGGCATAATTGCTCTGGAGAAACCATTTCCGGTAATCAGGAGATCGTCACCGGCAATCTCATTAAAAATAATATCTCCGTTAAAATCACTTTTCAGCTCAATTCTCTGGTTAACAGAAGACTGTTTGATATATTCAGAATCCACTTCAGGCTTTACAACAGCTAAGGCCCCCATCGCTGGTTTATCACTCACCGACAGAGAAGAAATAATAAGTGCTGTATCATTTTTACTATCCAGAGAGTCCTGGACCAGAATATCTAACTGACTGGCACCGGGTTCAATCGGAATTGTCAGATTTAAGATCTCTGAAACCCCATCATATTCTATTGGAAAATCCCCGGAGGTGTTTGACCTTATATAGCCAGACCCTGCTGCAAATAATTCCTGCGCGTGCAGATAGTCTTCCCCGTTCACAGAAATAGTTATCAAGTCGGTATATTCTGTACCGGTAAATTCAGGATACTCATCAGAAGCAAGCACCACATCCATTGATAATGAACGACTACTTTCATCAACATCAACAACCAGGCTAAGTTTTGTTGCATCTGCAGATGCAGTATCAACAGCACCTCCGGCATTTGAGTCAATCCACTGGTAAAAAGAGTAGCTGAATGCCTCGGAAGTATTTTCCTGTCCGGGTTCAGCAGAGCCTGTAGATAGAATTAAACCAGCGGCACCTAACGCAGAAAGCCCATTATTATAGAACCCCAGGCTTGATACTCCATTGACGGGTTCTTCACTACCCCGGTAAACGTAATCATCAGCAGCCATCCCATATTGATAAGCAACAGAGAGGAGATTAATATCCCCCTCCACCAGAGCCTGGACTAACTGAGTATCAGTATGTGTATCTGAAGAAAAGGATATAAAAGGCAGAGAAGTCATAGTGCTCTCCGGTTTATCACCGAATCAGTATGCGACAAAAGAAGTTAAACAACTCAAAACATAGAGCTACAAGCTATTATCGACTAAAAGTCGACGTTCTGAAGCTATATTCTGATTGTACCACTGTTTACAGAGAATCCACCCGAAAAGTACAGTCGCTCGCAAAATATCTCAGGTTTCAGATGGCATCAGCATAAAACGATATGCATATCCCATTGGCGCGCTCCCTACACTAATGAGAGTTGCAGAAGAAGGACAAGTAAAGCAGCCTTTGGCAATGAGTATTAATCCATTGCCAAAAGCTTAGAGGCTCAAGAATTAATTGACTGCAGCCTGACGGAACAGATCATCATATGCCTGAACTTTATCCCGGGTCAGAGTGCCCGTTTCAAGATGAAGCCTGAGGTTAGCCAGCAGATACTGGTTCAGTGTTTCAGCATAACGTAACTGAGTATCAACCAGGGTTGTGCGTGCATCCAGAACATCAACCTGAGTACGCAGGTTCAGAGAGTGCCCCCTAATTGCAGCATCCAGATACAGCTGGCCGGATTCACTTGATTCACTCAGCGCAGCCAGACGCTCATTCAGGCTGCTCATACGAGAGTATGCCAGACGAACCTGCTGATAAGCTTCTGATTCAATATACTCGGTGCGCGCCTGCTCAGCATTCAGCCGGGCATCAGCCTGACGAATCGCAGCCTGGGTTTTCCCCCCCTGATAGAGAGGTACGTTCAGCTCAACCTGAGCAACCAGATCTTCTCTCTTACGCTGAAAGTCATCAGAATGGCGATCCATATAACTCAGATTCAGATTCACCGTTGGATAGTGTCCGGCATTTCGCGTTTTGACATCCAATTCAGACTGACGGATCTTTGATTCAGCGGCCAGCACACTGCGATTCAGCTTAACTTTCTCAAGCCACTCAGACTCACTGCCTAAAGGTGGGTTGTATTCCACTTTATGGCCATTTTCTACCCAGTCAGCCGGAACCGTGTAACGCTCACCGGTCATATTCTCCAGCAGCGTTTCGGCATCACTCAGATGGCTCTGAGCCTGAAGAAGATCTGAACGCGCCAGATCACGACGGGCTTTTACTTCCAGTACATTAAGCTGATCACCCACTCCCAGAGCAAACTCACGCTCCACCTGAACCAGATTGGCTTCCAGCGCTGCCAATTTCTCTTTATTCAGGAAAACCTGTTGAGCACCAAGCAGCACAGCCAGATAACGCTCAGCCAGACGGTAAGTCAGATCCTGTTCTGCCCGTTGGTAGCGGTAATCTGCGCCATCCACAAAAGACTGAACGCTCTTATATTCGTAATAACGCCCCAGATCAAATAAAGGCTGACGCAAGCTGACCTGCCAGGTAGAGTCATTCAGCTTACCTGTCGACCGTGCCAGGTCATCGTTATAATAACCAGCATTATCCGGATCGGTGTAAACGTTATCGGAGTCTTCGTAACGGTGACTGGCAGAGAAAGTAATACTCGGCAACAAATTTCCTTTAGCCAGCAGGACTTCTTCTTTATCCGCCTGAAAAGTCATATATGCGACTCTTAATTCAGGGTCATGCTGCATTGCTGCCTGCAGAGCTTGCTCTAATCCAGCCTCTTCTATGGCCATAGCCGCTGAGCTGGACAGTGCCAGTCCGACGGCAATAGCGCCCATGCGAGGTCTGAAAGTTGTTGCCAGCTGGCTTAACATTTTGTCTTTCAGGTACATCAATTATTTCTCCTTCAGACTACGCGCAAAACCATCCATGATCGGCTTTAACAGGTAGCTGAACATGGTTCTTTCTCCCCTGCGGATCATTACCTCTGCTGGCATACCCGGCTTCAGCTCCATATCCTCATTCATATCGGCATAGCCTTGATCTGTCACTCGGATACGGGCCAGATAATAAGGCATACCGTCACGTTCATTCACCAGACGGTCTGCAGAAACATGAACAACCTCACCTTCAATCACCTTCGTCACTCGCTGATTAAAGGCTGAGAAACGAATGTCTGCCAGCTGCCCATTGTAAAGATCAGTAATATCCTGAGGCATCACTCTGGCCTCAACAACAAACTTATCTTTCTCCGGCACCAGATCCAGCAGAGTCTGACCGGAAGGCGCTACACTACCAATAGTATGTACCTGAAGATCAACCACAATACCCCGCTCAGGAGCACGGATAGTAGCACGGCTTAATCGATCCTCAGCAATGTGCAACCGCTCCTGAAGATCAAAATAATCCCCCTGAATCTGCTTAATACGCTCACCAACTTGCTTCAGATAATCCTGCTTACGCTGCGCCTGTTGCAGATCTGTCTCTGTTGCCTGTATTTTCAGGCGAGCTATTTCAGATTCATTGCGAGCCAGTTCATTTTTCTTCTGCAAGACCTGGCGATTCAGCTCACGAGCACGCTGACCATCCCCAAGACCTTCTTCAAACAAGGTTGTGAACGCTTTTTCTTCTGTTTCCAGGGATTTAATCTGTGCTTTCAGAATAGGCTTCTGCTGCTCCAGGCCAGATACTTGCTGATTAATCTGGCTGATTCTGGATTCCAGCGCTTTCTGCTCCTGCATAAAAGCGCTGACACTGGCTTTATGCAGCTGCCTTTGCTGTTCCAGTACATCAGCAATATCGTTGTCTTTGCTTGCTTCATCTTTCAGGTTCTGCCCGAACGTCAGATCATCGCTGAAGCTTTGCTCTGCTCTCAGACGTTCCAGCTCAGCCTGTGTGGACAACAAACGTTTACGGGTTGCCTCCCTCTCTGACTCAGACTGTGTAGTATCCAGCTGAATAAGAGGGTCTCCGGCAGAAACCAGATCGCCGTTTCTGACATAGATATTTTTAACGATACCGCCTTCATAATGCTGGATAGATTTGCGATAACTATCCACCATCACTTCACCGGCAGAAATCAGTGCACTGCTTAACGGTGCCAGTCCGGCCCAGGCCGAAAAACCACCCAGGGTGATCAGAAGAAATAAAATCCCCGCCCGGATATAACGTTTATCATTAACCGGAACATCTTCTGAGTGCTCTACCACAGGCTGAGGGGAAGCCTCTGCCGGGGTAGTGTCCTGACGCTTAGCCAGTGTTTTGCTTTCACTGTCGGCCAGGCGTTCACTATCGCCTTCAATTACGTTTTTATCGCTCATTGTACTTCTCTGCTAACCGGATATACCGGTTTAATCTGTCTGCTCGCTGGCCCGACATCCAATTCAGGCCGGGATCATTCACTGAAACACACTTATAACACTCAGCCTTTCGCCGCCTGAGCAGGCATCGGAGCGTTACCTGCTTTTTGTTGTGCCAGGTGCTTCATTACATCATCTTTTGGTCCGAACAGCTGAACCTGTCCGTCCTTCATAACCAGCAATTTATCAATATTTTTCAGAATGGATGGCCGGTGGCTAACGACAAACAATGTTGCACCATCCTGTTTCAGCTGCTGCAGTGTTCTGGATAAAGCCTGCTCACCCTGATCATCCAGATTAGAGTTAGGCTCATCCAGTACGATCACTCTTGGGTTACCGTATATTGCACGAGCCAGACCAATACGCTGACGCTGACCACCAGACAAGGCACCCGAATTACTGCCAATCACAGTGTCATAAGCATTGGGCAGTTGTAGAATCATTTCATGTACACCCGCTTTTTTAGCGGCTTCTACCACCATTGCCGGATCAACATCACCAAAACGGGCAATGTTTTCGCTAACGGTGCCATCAAACAACTCGATATCCTGAGGCAGATATCCCAGGTGCGGACCAAGCTCATCGCGGTTATAGTGTTGTACATCCGCGCCATCAATACGTACCGTACCATTGGCTGCTGGCCAGATTCCCAGCAGTGCCCGCGCCAGCGTCGACTTACCCGCAGCACTAGGACCGACAATACCAATATGCTCACCAGGCGGAACACCAAACTGAGCACCACGAACGGCCGGAGCACGGGAGCCAGGAGGAATGACAACCAGGCCTTCAACGGTTACAGTACCCTGAGGGTCAGGCAAAGGCATTTTGCGTTGCTTCGATGGAATCGCGATCAAAAGTTCGCTCAAACGACCATAAGCCGAACGGGCAGAGTTAAAACCATTCCAGCTGTTAATCATCAGATCCAGAGGAGCCAGAGCACGTCCCATCAGAATGGAACCGGCAATCATCATACCCGGAGACATTTCATTAATAACCACATAGTAAGCCCCTAGTCCCAGAATCATTGACTGGAACATCATACGCAGGACTTTACTCATATTACTGAAGGTGCCGGCCATATCACTGGCTTCAGTCTGCTTACCCAGGAAACTCTGATACTGTTTATACCAGCGTCCCATAATACCAGGCAGCATACCCATAGCATGCAGCACTTCAGAATTACGCAGATTGTTATTCGCCAGGGCGTTAGCCTTCACACTCTCGCCACTGGCCTCTTTTAAACGTTCACGCGTCGTGCGCTCATTCAGAATGGCTACGGTGAACAGAATCACACCTGCGCCAATTGCAAACCAGCCAAAGGCCGGATGGAACAAGAACAACAAACCAATATAGATGGGCATCCAGGGCGCATCAAAAAAAGCGAACAGGCCATTACCTGTCATAAACTGGCGTATACTGGTCAGGTCATTCAGAGGCTGGGCCGATCGTTGAGCCGGGTTTCTGACCCCCATCTCAAACATAGCGGCATAAACTCTCTGGCTGAGATAACGGTCAATCTGGTTACCGACACGGACCAGAATACGAGAACGAACCCACTCCAGAGTCCCCATCACCGCAAACATAAAGACCATAATAATGGTCAGAAATGCCAGAGTTTCTAAGCTTCGGGAAGCAACAACCCGGTCATAGACCTGCAACATATAAAGTGGCGCAGTCAGCATCAGTAAGTTAATGAACAAACTGAAAAAGCCTGCTGCGATAAAGCCTCGTTTGCTTGCTTTTAAAGCACCTCTAAGGTCTTCGGCTACTTTTGATTCACTCATGATTGGCTCGGTTAATATTATAAATTCGGGTTCAGCCCTGGACGTACCCAGACAGACACCGGAGAATCAGGGGATCAGACCTGATATCATTTCCACCAGAAATCGGGCGTTTAATGCAAGCAGGGCAAAATTTCAAAACTCTGCAGATATTCTGTCAGCAAAGCCTTCAAATAAGATAATTAAGGCGCAGCATGCTAGCACCTTTAAACACTTACCTGCAATATGGAGACAAAAGTCAGGAAAACAAGACCCTGTTTGCGTAGCTTTCGCGATTTCCGGATGATTACCCAAAGGCAAGAATATCAGGCTAATCCCTTTAAATTCCTGAGAAAAGTCACAATAAAAGAAACCAGCTCACAGCACCAGATCAAAAATGCTGATAAAACGTATCAGAGCGATGTGAGCTGATACATTCAGACAACAAAGGCTGATCAGGCCTGAATGATGACAGATTATGACCGGTCAATTAAAACGCGTTACAACGGAATATATTAACTTTGAAGACAGAATCAGGCTCAACGGCCTTACTCCGAATGGCACTGTATCTGTCTGGTTAACCCAGAGGCTCTGCAATAATCTGGTGAAGAACCTGATCGCATGGCTGGAAAAAACGATGTCAGAAATGCCAGACATCCTGCAACACAATATGCAGAGTTTTGCTCAGCAAAGAGCCCATTGTTCCCAACAGCAACAGGCTGCATCAGAACAACCCGTCAGGCCGGATAATGAAATCAATAAGCATAAATCCTGGCTGGCTTTTTCTATCAGTCTTCAGACAGCACCTCATGCCGTCAGACTGATCATTTCAGATCTGGCAGAAACTGAAAGCATTGAATTCAGTATGGAAGCCCGACAGCTCAGACAGTGGCTGAATATCCTGTACAAAGGCTACAGTCAGGCTAACTGGCCTGATGATATGTGGCCATCATGGATGATTGCCTCATCCGAGAATACGCTACCCAATGAGCAGGCTGTACATTAACACTAACAAAAACTTTGCATTACATCAGAATCGGAGAAGACGATGCCTCGCTATATACCTATTCAACGCAATCTGCACCAGAGCTCTGGCTGGAAAGCTCAGCAAGAGTTCAGCTTTGCCACAGAAATGGCTCTGGTTCCACTATTAGTAGAAGAACTCAGTAATGCATTACCACATATTGCCATTGCTTTTTCAGAAAACAAGCAAACACGATCAGGCTATGAAATGGTTGGTATTCAATCTCTGCAACCAGGTAAAAACCTGCTGATTCATCCAGATGGGCGTTGGATGGGAGGCTATATCCCTGCGTTTTATCGCAGCTATCCTTTTTCCTTGTTGCAAGAAGAAGGTACGGATAACCTACATTTGTGTATCGATACTGACAGCACGTTGTTTCACGAAGTTATCGAAGATGGCGATACTCCTCTGTTAACAGAAGACGGATCTCCCTCTGAGAAAGTAAAAGAAATCATCAACTTTCTTCAACACTGCCATGCGAATAGGAACCTGACACAAAAACTATTACAGGAGTTGAAAGAAGCGGAACTGATTACTCCCTGGAACATTGAAATAAAACAACCAACAGCCGATGGTGAAGCGGAGAATGTCCCTGTTACTGGATTATTTACAATCAATAAAAAAGCTTTGGAAGAGCTGGCACCAGCGACTCTGTCAGCTCTGAATAAAAGCGGTGCACTACCTCTGGCTTATTGCCAGATCATGTCAGAACCAAGATTGAAAAACCTGTCTGCCTTTTACAGACTACATGAAAAGGTTGCAAAACAAAAAGCACAACACGCTCAGATTCAGATAACTAATCTGGATCATATATTCGGTGAATCAGAGGATGAAGACGATGTTTTCAAATTCTGATATTCTCCTATGCAGGTTGTAGCGCACCCTATCATTTAACTAAATGCACTAAGGAAAAATCATGTCTAAAATTAATATCGATGGCAAAGATTACGATCTGAATACCTTGCCGGAAGAGGCTCAGAAGCAAATTCTTTCGTTGCAGGTTTGTGATCAGAAAATCAGAAACACAGAACAAGAGCTTGCTATCCTTCAGACTGCGCGTAATGCATACGCCTTGGCTCTAAAAGGACAACTACCAGAATAATACAGTAAAGAAAGCATAAACAGTGCTGAATATTAATCTATTCTTTCGAGTCTGTAACCATTCAACTTGTCTCAACTATTCGCCACCTTGACGGATAGTTGATATCTGCCAGTCCATGCGTAGAAGCAGATATTGAAGAGAATGACTCAACAACCGCCTACTTCAGTAGGTAGTTGTTGAGTTTTTATCGTATGCATTGATAGATATATCTATGCTATACAATCACTTTGTTGTTAGCCTGAAATATCAAGCCTTTTCTCATATGGAGCAGCATTATGTCTAACGAAACCTATATTGTTCAACGTGGTATAGCAGGCCGGGGGGATGGCAATGACGTATACGTCCTGTCTGCTCACCTGATTGATAGCAACGCCAGTATCATGATTACAGACACCTTGGGCTCAAATAGCATTCAGCTGATTGGCGGGCTAAGTATTACCAGTTCAAAAATAGCCAGCAACACTCTTTTACTGGAGCTGAGCAATGGCGCATCTGTTACTGTACTAGATGCTGAGAGCATGAACTATATCATCGGTGGCGACCCTGTAATTGGCCTTCATGGTGTCGATAAAACATTTTCCACTTTTACTAACGATATCCTGGGACAAACAGTACCGGTCAGCGGTCTGGTTAATGGAGGAGCTGCAGAGATAAACAGCAATGGCACTGCGGTTGTAACACCCCCAGAAGACACTGATAGTCATGAATCTTCTGACTTTCTGGTTCAGGCACAAGCTAAATCAAATACAAATTCAGGTACAGGCACAGTACCTGTCACGGGCGATAGCCCGGCCCTGGAATCCGGTGACTACTGGAGCGGCAGCACAATCACTTACTCTTATAACACCACTGAGCCAGCAGACTATGCCAGCCAGAACCTTTCAGGGTTTATTGCTTTTCCCGATGCAGCGAAAACCCCTGTGGTTGAAGCATTTAATGATATTGAAACCTTTACTGCATTAACTTTCAATCCGGTATCCGTTGATGGTGATATCGAATTTAATGCCGTTGAACAATCCGGCAGTACCGATGGTTTTGCATTTTATCCTGGCTCGGGTATTGGTGGTGATGTTTTTCTCAACAATGATTACACCACAACGGAACAGTATGCTGCAGGCGGTTCTCCGTATTTCACCCTGATACATGAAGTGGGTCATGCGATGGGCCTGAAGCATTCCTTTGAAGACGGTGCCACTTTACCGGCAGACGAAGAAAATACCTCTCACTCCGTTATGTCCTATACCAATGTATATGACAGCAGTATTGAATTTACTCTGGTCGGTAACTCTATTAACTCACAACAGGTGCGGGATCATAACACCACGGGCTACTCTCTGTATGATGTGATGGCGCTCCAGGCCGCATACGGAGTTAACAGCACTCATAATAATACCGATACCACTTACACCGTTAAATTCGGTACAACAGTGCAGGAAGTACTCTGGGATGCCGGTGGTACAGATCTCATTGACGCATCACAGGCAACCGGAGTCTGTACAGTAGACCTGAGAGAACAGACGTTCTCATCCATTGATGTCAAGGATGCGGCCACTCAGGCAGCAGAGAAAATTACCGAAATGGGGATTACCAGCCAGACTTTCATCGACTTTATTAATCAGCAATATACCAATATCGATAACCAGAACGAACTCTATACCGGTGAAATGAACCTGGCCATCTCTAAGGGTGTCATTATTGAAAATGTCACCACAGGCAGTGGCAATGACCGTGTTCAGGATAACTCCGTTGATAACACCATCAATACCGGAGCCGGTAATGACACTATTCTTCTGACAGAAGGAGGATTTGATACCGTTGATGGTGGTACAGGAACCGATACCGTTCAGCTGAATATCGCATCCTCTGCGGCACAGGTCGAAAAACAGAATGATGGCAGCTACGTGGTGTTAGCTGATAACTTCGCCGCACAGTTAACCGGTGTAGAGAACCTGCAATTTACCGACACCACCACAACCCTGGTCTGATACCAGACCCGCTTTCTCTCGTAATACGGATAAATACCAATCAGAGGAAAGCCTGTGTGGCTTTCCTTTTTAACCCGGTGCTGACGACTCAGCAGGCAAAACAATGTCACAATCAGTGTCATCATCAAGCTGGCATAATAATGCCTGTTTCAATGCTTTCCGGGCCGGATCATCACCATGCACCAGACGAATCTGCCTCGGTTTTTCACGCATTCTGCGCACAAAGTTTACCAGATCCTTCTGGTCCGCATGAGCGGAATAACCAGACAATCGAACCGCTTCTGCCCTGATAGAATAACGCTGACCATCCAACAATACCCAGCCTCCGACAGGGGCATATTTCAGAATATCGGCACCCGGCGTTCCTCTTGCCTGATATCCGGTAAACAGAACCTGATGCCTGGTATCCCCCAGCATTGCCTTCAGATAGTTCACAATACGTCCTCCGCTGACCATACCACTGGCGGCAATCACCACAGCAGAGCGATGACTTTTATGAAGATATTGCACCGTTCTGAGATGCTCATCATGACGATCAACGGTATATAAAGCATCAAAACTCAGGGGATGTCGCCCCCTCTGAACCCGTTGCCGGGCCTCACTGTCCCACCAGACTTTCAGTTGCCGGTAAGCCTCTGTAAAGCGGGCTGCCAGAGGAGAGTCAACGATAATCTGTAACTGTTTTAAAGGCGATTCAGGCCCGGCCCGATGAATAATATCTTCCAGCTCATACAATAACTCCTGCGTTCTTCCGATACTGAAGGCAGGTATAATCAAGTGACCCTTTTTATTCAATGCGGCTTGTGCGTATTGTTGCAACTGATAACGCCGGTCCCGGCGGTGCTCATGCAGACGATCACCGTAGGTGCTTTCCAGCACCAGAATATCAGCACGATAAGGCGAACGAGGGGCAGGTAACAAAGGCGACCAGGGTGCACCAAGATCACCAGAAAAAACAACCCGTATATTGTCAGTGTTTTCTCTGCTTGCAGACTCTGATCCTCGTCCACCATTGATCGGAACGCATCGGTTATCTCCGCCAGCAAACAGATCGGCTTCAACATAGGCAGAACCCAGAATATGGCCCGCTCTTTTTAATCTCAGTCTAGCCGGTAAGCCAGATACTACCGGAATCTGATACCAAACCTTATAGGGTAAAACGACCAGCTGATTCTGTACCTGATCCAGAAATCGTTCGATCAGCTTTTTATCCCGTGTAAAGCCTATTTTCAGAGCATCTTCAATGACCAGAGGTAATAATACGGCAGACGGTGGCGAGCAGATAATCGGCCCCCGAAAACCTGCTGCCAGTAAATACGGCAAGCGCCCGATGTGATCAATATGTACATGAGTCACCACCATAGCCCGAACAGACTCAACAGGAAAATTGATCTTCAGCTGATCAAAACTATTATCGCCATTGCTGGCTTCCTGCCCCTGAAACAGGCCACAATCAACCAGAATGGAGTTATTCTGATCGATCCAGAGCTGATGGCAGCTACCTGTGACGCCTGAAGCACCACCACGGTGAGTAATAACCGGGTAATCCATATATCCTCCCTGATATAAAATATTCTGATATATCCATCCTGGATATTAAATATTAGAAATAACCTAACAAAAAGTATAGCGATAATTCTCGAAGGATAAAATAGAAATACAAAGAAAATGGTTTTACTGAAACTAAGAGAGACAAATGTACTGATTCACTTCAGTGATCAATACACTGAAGCTCAAAATATGCCGTAAATGTCTTGAACGGATCAGTTATGGCAGATACCCGCTCGACACGAATCCAAAAAGCGGGGGGGTTACTCTTTTATCAATAATTTTAGCCACCAAAACCACCTTAATGGAGAAATTCGTCTCTGGCCTTTTGAACCTGCTCTTCAGTCACCTGCAATGCTTCCGCTATCTGCTTATCTGCAAGACCCAGCTTAAGCAAGGTGGCAATTCCTATACGCTTTTCCTCCTGGGCTTCAGCCTGAGCCTGTTTATACCCTTCTTCCTTAGCTTCCACTATAAGGGTTGCCTCATCGTGTAACGCTCTTTCCCGCACAAATGCTAAGCGCTTCTCTTCTTCATCTGCACTTAACTCTCTGATACGGCCTATCGCCTGCTTGACTGGCTCATGGGTAATATTGAACATCAGTGCATCCTCCTGCCAATGTTCAAAAAAGGTAATCCATGCTTTCAGCGATTCAGAATCAGTGGCTAGCCGATCTGCTTTCTTAAGTTCGATAATATTCAGCTGGAGCTGATCACTCAGAACCACCGCCGGAATCTGCTGATCCCGCA
>NZ_JACJFM010000010.1 GCF_014164585.1 Oceanospirillum sediminis
AGATTTTTCAGAGTTGTATTGACGTGATCGGACACATTATCTTCTGCGTCGTCGTCTTCCGAGTCGTCGTCTTCCGAGTCGTCGTCTTCCGAGTCGTCGTCTTCTGCGTCGTCGTCTTCTGCGTCGTCGTCTTCTGCGTCGTCGTCTTCTGCGTCGTCGTCTTCTGCGTCGTCGTCTTCTGCGTCGTCGTCTTCTGCGTCGTCGTCTTCTGAGTCGTCGTCTTCTGAGTCGTCGTCTTCTGCGTCGTCGTCTTCTGCGTCGTCGTCTTCTGCGTCGTCGTCTTCTACGATATCGTCATCTTCATTGCTATCAGCATCATCAACACTATTTTCATCGCTGGCATCGTTGCTATCGGTGTTATCTTCGGCGTCTTCATCTGTATCAGAATTATTGCCGTTGCCGTTGCCGTTGCCGTTGCCGTTGCCGTTGCCGTTGCCATTGCCGTTGCCGTTGCCGTTGCCGTTGCCGTTGTCGTTGCCATTGCCGTTATTATTCTGGGCTACTGCAGTTTCTTCTTCGGTTTGGTCATCAGTCTTTTTCTTTTCCAGTTTTGTGGACATTATTTTACTCCTCTGGATAAAAATCAGGGCAGGTTTTCAGGTGTTATTAGCTGCAACTGTGCGCCTTTATTAATCACCTGACAAGTCTGAACCTGACAAATTCCCTCGCATTAAGCTGTAATTGTGAGGCTTATCTCATTTCTGTTCGGAGCAGGCGTATGATGCCCTTGGGATCATATGTTCAGGGGGCATCGGGATACTGGCTGGAAGGCTATTTACGATGTGGTGTTAAGAAATAAACTGACGGCGAGGTCAGAAAGTAGCAATAGTTATATGTAATGCGATATTAAGCGTGACGGCTCCCCGCCCTGTCGGGCGAGGGTTTATGAGTTTTCTGGCTAAGCCAGCTTAACGGTTGCAGCTTCAGGTAAACCGCCTCTTTCTCCCAGTGCCTGACGCAGAAGCTGTTGTTTGACTACAGGCGTGTCGTTGACCAGGTTCATCCCAACATTGCGAGCCCAGCGTAAACCTACAGGGACTGGGCCGTATAAGCGCTTAAACCCTTCCATAAGTGCCATCATTTTCAGGTTGTCTGGCATCCGGCGGCGCTGATATTTCCCCAGAGTCTGAGCAATTCCCAGAGGCTGCTGGCGTTGCCAGGCATTAGCCAGCTCTTCTGTCAGGGTGGCGGCATCCAGTAAGCCCAGGTTAACGCCCTGCCCTGCTAATGGATGAATGGTATGTGCGGCATCACCAGCCAGTACCAGACTCTCTTTCCAGTAACTTTTTGCGTGACGTTGGCGCAAAGGAAAAGTAAAACGAGGATCGCAACTGATGACTTTACCTAAGCGTTGCTCTGAGGCCAGTGTCAGCTCGGCACAAAAGGCTTCGTCAGATAGCTCACTCAGTTGCTGGGCCTCATCCGGTGTGGTGGACCAGACGATGGAGCAGTAATGGTCATCTGCATTAAAGGTAACGGGCAACAATGCCAGAGGACCTGTAGGCATAAAACGCTGCCATGCCGTACCCTGATGAGGCTGCTCCAGCTTAATAGTTGTAACGATGGCGTCATGACCGTAGTCCCACTCACGGGTTTCGAAGCCGCCCCACTCCCGTACTTTTGAACGGGCACCGTCAGTCGCGACAATCAGTTGAGCACTGAGTTGTGTACCATCAGCCAGCATAACGCTTCGGCAACTGCCATATTCATCTTTAAAAGCATCAGTGATGCCCGTCAGTCGGGCCCCACGAAGTATCTCGACCTGAGATTTCTGCTCCAGCTGTTGTATCAATGCATTCAGAGTGACACTGTTTTCAACGATATGGCCAATATTTTCAGCATGAATATCGTCACAGCTGAATTCAATATGCCCGGTGCCATCGGCTTCCCAGACTTTCATCTGCTGATATGGCGTCACACGCATCTGCGTCATACCCGGCCAGGCATTCAGGGATTCCAGAAAAGTACGGGATGCTTCTGTCAGGGCGCTGACTCTGGGATCAACCTGATCCGGTTGCCAGGGCTGAGTCTGCTCAGAGGCTTCCAGCACGGCAATGCGCATTCCTGTATCGGATAGTCCACAGGCAATTGAGGCGCCGACCATGCCGCCGCCCACAATAATCAGGTCGTAATGGTTTATCGGAGCTGCCTGGGTCATGGTTTATCTCGCTTCTCTGGCATTATTGGTTTGAATGGGTTTCAGTCTGACAGCCTGGCTGCCCAGGCCCATTGCCTGACGGGCAAACCAGCGTTTAGCGGGTTTCAGACGATCCAGTAGCATAAGCCCGCCTGCTCTGGCATGGCCCAGCAGAAAGTTATTGTTTGCAAACAGACGAATCAGTCCATCGCTGAAGCCAATCACCGTATCCTGATCCTGCTGGCGGCGTTGCTGATACTCCAGTAACACCTTCAGATCGCCTGGTGATTTTCCGGCCAGCGCGGCTTCATTCAGTACTCCGGCCAGTTCAGCTACGCCTCTTAACGCCAGGTTGTAACCCTGACCGGCAACTGGATGCATATAGTGAGCAGCATTGCCCAGTACCACTAATCCGGGACGTACCTGTTCTGTAGCTCGTTTCAGTGTCAGAGGATACTGGTAACGTTCTCCGATACGTTCGATGCCACCTAGCCGGAAACCAAACAGATCATGCAGGCGGGACTTAAAGGCATCATCATCCAGAGCGGCGACTTCGTCTATCTGATCCGAAGGGACTGTCCAGACCAGAGCAATGTCCCTCTCTCCTGTTAATGGCAGCCATGCCATAGGGCCGGATGGTGTAAAGCGTTCAAAAGCCCGGTTGTTATGGGGTTCACTGGTCGTCAGGTTACACACCAGAGCAAACTGATCATAAGAGCGACTGACGTCAGATATCTGCAACTGCTCTTTCAGGCCGGACTGACCTCCATCAGCCAGTACCACTAATCGGGCTTTTACAGTTTGTTCTTCGCCATGATTACTGGTCAGCTGTAGCTGATGCTGATCGCTTCCGGTCTGATAAGCAGTGACTTTATACGGACAGAGCCAGTGAACGTGCTGAGCGCTTTTTACTCCATTCAACAGTACCCGTCCCAGCCACTGATTAGGGGCAACATAGCCCAGGGCTTCGACGTTATGTTCATGGGCGCTCAGGCGGGTGGCTCCCAGATGTCCCTGATCAGAGACATGAATATGTCTGATGGCAGCGGCATGGGGGGCAAGGTCCTGCCAGAGACCCATCTGCTGATAGATTTGTCGGGTGCCCCAGGATAATGCTGTCGAGCGGGCATCGTAGCTGGGCTGAAATTTATCCGGATGACTGCCATCAGTGGTTTCAGGCATATCGACAGCTTCTATCACTGCAACAGACCATTGATGCTCACGGGCAAAGCCCTCCAGAGCACAGGCCAGACTGGCACCGACCAGCCCGCCACCAATAATTGCAATATCAAATTCCTGAGTCTTAGTCATATCCGGATCACTTTTATCTGTTTGGTGTTGCTGCCATCAGCTGTTCAATTTCGGCAATGGTTTTAGGCACATCCTGCGTGATGACCTCATGACCATCTCTGGTGACAATCACGTTGTCTTCAATACGGATACCTATGCCACGCCAACGCTCATCTACGCTGTCATCATCCAGGGCGATGTAAAGTCCGGGCTCTACCGTCAGTACCATACCGGCTTCAAGTGGGCGTGACTGCCCGTTAACTTTGTACCGCCCGGCATCGTGTACATCCAGCCCTAACCAGTGGCCTGTGCCATGCATGTAGAACTGACGGTAACTTTCGTTATCGATCAGCTCATCCAGAGAGCTGCCAGATAGCAGTCCCAGATCCATTAAACCTCTGGTCAGTACCCGCACAGCGGCCCGGTGAGGAGCATGACAGTCCAGTCCGGGTTTAACCTGTTCTATCGCTGCCAGCTGAGCATCCAGTACCAGCTGGTAAAGTGTGGCCTGATCTTCACTGAAGCGTCCGTTAACCGGGAAAGTACGGGTAATGTCTGCGGCATAGTTATGCAGTTCGCAGCCCGCATCAATCAGTACCAGATCACCGTCTTTCAGCGGCTGATCATTTTCGACGTAGTGCAGTACACAGGCGTTAGCGCCGCCGCCGACAATGGTGTTATAGGCAACAGAGCGGCTGCCTGAGCGCATAAAGTAATAGATAAACTCAGCTTCCAGCTGGTATTCCATCATCTCTGGCTGGCAAATCGTCATTGCCTGACAATGTGCCTGTGATGATATCTCTGCGGCCTGACGCATAATCGTCAGCTCCTGATCACTTTTCTTCAGGCGCATCTCATGTAGCAACGGTAATAAATTGTGCTGACTTTCCGGTGCAATAGCTCCTGCTCTGGCCTTTTGACGTAATTTCTGACACCAGGACGCTATTTTCTGATCCAGTGCTTCAGAGCGGCCCATGGGGTAATACAAATGTTCCCGGCCATCCAGCAGGGCCGGTAGACGTTCATCCAGCTTATTCAGTTCATAGGCCTGATTCATCTGGTAATGACTCATCGCCTTTTCTGTCCCTGTACGGTAGCCTGTCCAGATCTCCTGCACTTTGTCTTTAGGCAGTACGAACAGATGACAGTCGCCGTCAGTATGTCCGGGAGTCAGAACCAGCCATGCATCCGGCTCATTAAAGCCCGTCAGATAGAAAAAATCACTGTCCTGACGGAAGGCGTGATCTGCATCGTTATTGCGATAACGGATCTCTGCTGCAGGGATTATAACGACGGAGTGAGTCGGTAACTGAGCCATCAGAGCCTTACGACGCTGATCATACTCGTCCTGAGATACGGGCTTGTTGCTTTTCATCAAGATTATCCTGATTGTTAGACCTGAAACCGGGAAATACTATTTTTTAAACACACAGCTGCCGGATGATACCACTGACAGCTTTTGTACGTGCATAATCCTGAGACAGATGGTCCGGGTTTTATTTAAACGCAGGGTCAATAGCGGGGCAGGAATCGCAACCTGCAACTGGCGTTGCCGGGCTGCGAATCCGATGGCTGGCGTTATTGCAAAGCGGCACCAGACTGATCGGCCATCACGTCCGGAGTGCCAGGGTTACATTCGGTATACAACATCATTGCTGTCATGCGTACGTATTCACTGACGGCGAAAAAGTCCTGTTCATTCTGTTCATCATCGTCAATGGCTTCGCTGACAGAGGCGATCTGTTCCAGATCTTCAATGGCTTCTTTCAGTTCTTCTGATAGCGCGCCTTCTTTAAATTGCTGATTATCCGCCAGTGCAGAAAGGAAGCCTTCGCACCATTCCAGCAGGGTTTGCATGCGTTCATTCAGCGAATAATCTTCATCTGCAATCAGCAGACTGAAACCTAATTCCTCATCCTGTAGTCCACTGGTTGTTGTTTCCAGTAGCTCAGCCAGTTCTACTTTTGAATTGGAAGAATCCAGTTGTTCCGCTTCCATAAACTGAATAGACTGTATCAGCCAGGCGTCCAGAGCGGGTTGACGTCCGGCGCATAGCTGACCACAGAGATCGCCGTGTAACTCAGCCGGTGAGTGAAGGCAACCGTTTCGTAAAAAAAGATTACTGATCTCAGCAAAACCGGGCTGTTGAGTTTCATTCATGCTGTATGCCTTTTCATAACGATGCAGAAATTTACGATAAATGACTTAATAAATGTATTGTCTCTCTCTATTCTGAACATAAAATATGGTTTTGTCAGGAAGTTAGTATTCATTCGCGCGAATTGACCAGTTACAATCTCAGTTCTATATTACGGATATCCTGAGCAAAAGTTGAATTTATGGACACTGATGATCTGAATCAGCTGGAAAAGCAACTGCATGAGCTGTTTATGATTTGTGTTGATCTGCGCAAAGAGAATGATGCTTTGAAACTTCAACTGAAAAAGCAGGATGAGCAGATCCAGGAACTGGAACAGCAAAAACAATTAATTGAAGGAAAGGTAGGGAGTCTTCTTTCCAGTCTTGGGGCTTCGGAGCCGGGTCATGAGTGAACATAATAGTCAGAGCATTGAAGTCAGGATTCTTGAACGCAGCTATATGGTAGGCTGCCCGGAAGAGAAGCAAGAAGAACTGATAAAGTCCGCTAAATATCTTGATCGTAAAATGCGCGAGATCAGAGAGAGTGGCAAAGTGATAGGTACAGAGCGTATTGCGATTATGGCAGCTCTGAATATTACTTATGAAATGCTGAATCAGAACACTTCTGATGAAGCGTCCAGTGATCAGCTCAAGCGTATTAACCAGAAACTGTCGTCTGCTATTCAGGCGTTGCGTCAGCAGGATGAAGACGAAAAAACAAACGCAGCCTGATTTTTTTCTGAAATCAGGTTATACTCTTTCTCCAGTTTCCTGGAGTGTTTGCCAGTCACTAACGTCCTCGAGCCTAATTCTGTACCCAGGGAGTCGTCCGTAGATACCCGTGTGCAAGTCCGCGCGACGGAAAGCCTTAGGTATTTCGATGATTACCCACCTTGAACCGATTGGTTCAAGGGCAACGGTGACAGCGGCACTTCCGGGAACCTGTACCTCTTACGAGATACCATGACACTGCCATCTTCTGATTCTCTATATTCCCTTAACCGGCCTCAGTTACGTCGTGAAATGCGACGCAGACGCCGTAGCCTATCTCCAGCTCAGCAAAAACGTGCGGCTCAGCAGTTATTAAATCAGGTTAAGAAATTACCTCAGTTCCTGCGTGCCCGCCGTATAGCCGTTTATCTGGCCAATGATGGTGAGATTGATCCGGTGCATGTGATTAAGCAGATGAGGAAAATGGGTAAAACCTGCTATCTGCCGGTACTGAAACCCCTGGTGGTGAACCAGTTGTGGTTTGTGCGTTATGACCTGAATACGCCGATGACCCGAAATAAGTTCGGTATTCCTGAGCCCAGAATAAAGGGGTTCAGTGATAACCGTCTTAACCGCTGTGCCGCTAAGTATCTGGATCTGGTATTGTTTCCTCTGGTGGCTTTCGACACTCAGGGAGGACGAATGGGGATGGGAGGCGGTTTTTATGACCGGACTTTTGCCTTTACCCGGCAAAGTGCCTCCGTTCGTCCGGCATTGCTTGGCCTGGCGCATGAATGCCAGAAAACGGAGCATCTGCCGGTAGAGAGCTGGGATATTCCTTTGCATGGTATTGTAACGGATCAGGATGTTTATCCGGCATCCTGACTTTGTCTTGCCCGGCTATTATTATCTGTGTGCCTTTATTTTTTACTCTCTTTTGCTGAGTACTCTGGTCTGGTGACTGGATATCTTTAATGAATCGTCTGTTTCAGAGGCAAGGGACAGAGAAAAAGAGAAGTTTGTCTGGGGTTAATATATATCTGTTTGATATAAAAGAAAAAAAGCCCTGCACTATTAAGTAAGCAGGGCTTTTTTCCTGAGATTAGGATAATTAAGGTAACAGTTAGTTGTTCAAGATATCAGAGCAGTCCCTGTGCATAACTCGTTACAACCACACCTAATCCAAATACCAGTATAAGCGCTGTTACCAGATCAGGACTCTTCTTCTTCATCTAATATCCCTTCGTATGTTGCGTGGTTACCAGAATTCCCCCGACTACTGAGATCGGGACTCCATAAATCAGTCGTTAATCTAAAAGGTTAACTCTGACTTTGCAATATCCAACTGAAATATCTGTGCCAATTGTGCTTACGCATTAAGTATAAGCGATTTTTAATGTAATGCGTTATGCCAGATATCAAAAAAAGGCCTGTATCCATAAGGAAAATCAGGCCTTTAACATATTGTTTTATATAGCTTAAACAGCGTTTTTTAATTTATCGTAAAAATAGCTGGTAAGCCGGGTTCTGGCTTTCATCCCAGTAACGGTAACCGATACGATCCAGGTACTCGGCTACCTTCTGCTTATCACCATCCGGTACCTGCATACCGATCAGAACACGGCCATAAGCTGCTCCGTGGTTACGGTAATGGAACAGAGAAATATTCCAGTTCTGGCCCAGGTTTTTCAGGAAGTTCAGCAAAGCACCTGGGCGTTCCGGGAACTCAAAACGGAATAGCTGCTCATCACTGACCGCATCATTACGACCACCCCCCAGATGACGGATATGCAGCTTAGCCATCTCATTATCACTGAGGTCTTCTACAGGGTAGTCGGCCTGCTCCAGAGAGGTGATCAGTTCGCTACGGTCATCCGCATCTTTCAGCTGAACACCAACAAAGATCCGGGCATGATGATCATCTGAGTAGCGATAGTTAAATTCGGTCACCATACGGCGACCAACGGTTTTGCAGAACTGCTCAAAACTGCCTGGACGTTCCGGGATAGTAACAGCCAGAATCGCTTCTCTCTTTTCTCCCAGCTCTGCTCGTTCTGCAATATGTTGCAGACGGTCAAAGTTGGTGTTCGCTCCGCTGTTAATACAGATCAGGGTTTCATTTTCAACGCCTTCTGTCTGAGCGTATTTCTTCAGGCCTGCCAGAGATAATGCACCAGAAGGCTCGGAGACTGCACGGGTATCTTCAAACACATCTTTTACCGCAGCACAGATCTCATCAGTATTCACCGTGATCACACCATCAACAAAATGCTGTGCAATACGGAAAGGTTCTTCGCCAATCTGGGCAACGGCCACACCTTCGGCAAAAATACCTACCTGATCCAGTACCACTCGCTCACCGGCATCCAGAGCTGCTTTCAGACAGGCTGAGTCTTCTGCTTCGACACCAATGACTTTGATATCCGGGCGCAGGTATTTCACGTAAGAGGCGATACCGGCAATCAGTCCACCGCCTCCGACTGGTACGAAGATCGCGTGAATATCACCAGGATGCTGACGCAGCATTTCCATCGCAATGGTGCCCTGGCCTGCAATGACCTCAGGGTGATCATAAGGTGGAATATAAGTGTAGCCTTTTTCTTCCACCAGCTGATAGGCATATTTAAGCGCTTCATCGAAAGCATCGCCTTTCAGAACCACTTTCGCACCACGGGCTTTAACGGAGGCCACTTTAATATCTGGTGTGATTTTGGGCATAACGATGGTGGCTTTGACTCCCATCTGCTTAGCAGACATCGCCAGCCCCTGAGCATGGTTACCAGCAGAAGCGGTGACGACGCCCTGATCTCTCTGTTCCTGAGTCAGCTGTGCCATAGCGTTATAAGCGCCACGCAGCTTAAAAGAAAAAACAGGCTGAAGATCTTCGCGTTTAATATAAATATTGTTGTTCAGTCGCTTAGAGAGAAAACGGGCCTCACTCAGAGGTGTTTCTTTGGCCACGTCGTAGACGCGTGCCTGTAATATGCGTTTAACGTATCTTTCCAACATTTTCTGGCTTCACTCTATGCACAACAATACTAATCAATAAAAAGCACCGGAAACACAGCCTGACAAATGGTTGTAGTAATAACCGGTTGCAATGGCATTTTGTCAGTGTTTTCGGTGCTGTTATATCAGGGGGTAAGGGTATTTCCTGATAAGCGGTCTATCATATGCTTTCAGAAGAGATAACGTCTACAGTTGCACGCATTCTGGACGTATAATAGCGCGGACTGATTCGGCCCCTCTTCGGAGTCGGGCATGATTTTATTGTAAGCATCATATCACTCAGGCTCAGAGATCTCATGACACAAGATGAACTGAAAAAAGCCGTGGCTGAAGCAGCCCTGGAAGAAGTAAAAAAGATTATCAGCAAAGACAGTATCATTGGCGTTGGTACGGGTTCTACCGCGAACTTCTTTATTGATGCGCTGGCTGAAATCAAGCTGGACTTTGATGGCGCTGTGGCCAGTTCAGAAGCGACACGTGAACGCCTGCAGGCTCATGGCATCAACGTCTATGATCTGAATGGCGTGGGCACACTGCCTGTGTATGTTGATGGTGCTGATGAGGTTAATCCACACCTGCATATGGTTAAAGGTGGCGGCGGTGCACTGACCCGTGAAAAAATTATTGGTGCGGCATCCACTAAATTCATCTGTATTGCTGATGAGAGCAAACAGGTGGATATTCTGGGGACTTTCCCTCTGCCGGTAGAAGTGATCCCTATGGCACGTAGCTACGTCGCCCGTGAGCTGGTTAAGCTGGGAGCGAACCCGGTGTATCGCGAAGACTTTGTCACGGATAATGGCAATGTGATTCTGGATCTGTACAACTTCCCGATTGATGATCCTCTGGCTATGGAGCAGAGAATTAATAATATTACCGGTGTTGTGACCAATGGCTTATTTGCTTTACGTCCGGCAGATTTACTGCTACTGGGCTGTTCTGACGGCGTGAAGAGCATCACGGCGGTCTGATAACATCAAAGATAAAGCCGATATTGTCTGTCGGCTTTATCTTTACTACCAGGCTTCTGATCTGAGCCAGAACCATTCTGACTGAAGCTTTTCTGATTGAAGCCTGAATCGTTTCTGGCTGAGATGTCAGGAGTCAGCCTGATCCAGAGGCTTTGGTGCTGTAATATTTAACTGCCGCTGACTACGGAAAAAGCGGGCCTGGCCTGTTACCGGATCAGTAAACTCCAGGGTATATGCCAGCAGTTGCAGAGGCTGACTGTAATCCTCATGATCCGCCTCAGGCTGAACGATCGGATACCAGGGATCATTTTCCAGCGGTATGCCCAGTGCTGACATATGCACTCTGAGTTGATGCTGACGACCTGTATGAGGCTTCAGAAGATAAAGGCCCCGGTTACCTTCCTGTCGGAGCAGATTAATTTCTGTTTCACTGTTACTTTCCCCTTCCGCTTCTTTCATCGTAAAAAAAGTGTCTCCCCTGACAATATTTGAGCGATATACATAAGGTAGCGTCAGGTCATTTCTGACAGGTGCAACGGCCTGGTAGTGCTTTTGTACATTCCGTTTCTGGAACATGGTCTGATAAGCGCCACGATGCTCTGGTTGTTTGCATAGCAGTACCAGACCGGCTGTTTCTCTGTCCAGACGGTGTGATGGCGCAAGTTCTGGCAGGCTGAGCCGGTTTCTCAGGCGGATCAGAAGGGTCTCTTTCAGATGGCGTCCGGCCGGAATAGTGGATAACCAATGAGGTTTATCGGCAATGACAATCAGCTCATCTTCAAACAGGATGGTCTCCTGGAAGGGTACAGTCTTTTCATCCGGTACCTCGCGGTAATACCAGACTCGTTGTCCTTGTCGGAACGGGCTGGCCAGTGTGAAGGCTTGTCCATCATTGTCCACCAGCTCACCTCGGCGCAGGCGATCTGTCAGCACTTCCGCTGGCAGGTGAGGAAAACGTTCAATCAGGAAGCTCAGCAAGTCAGGCCATTCGCCATGAGGCAAATTCAGGTAACTGGGGGCAATGCCATCTCTGATAGGCAAAGGCGATACAGGAGATTTTTTACCGGAACGATTACGGGCCATAAAACAGGTATCTGGTTATCGGGTTACAAAGACAGGCCGGACAGGCGGATGAGTATTACAGTAGGCGGATTGTAGAGGATGGGCTATCGGAAAGACAGTGCACAGATAGCGATATAATATCTCTCTTAGCATGAGTCTGTTTCTTTACTGATTCGATAAGTGGCTTGCCAGACGAAAAATAGCCGGGCATAGCCCGGCTCAACATGGCATTACACTCCCAAACGGCCTTACTAAGCGATCAGGAGGACAGGTGGCCAAAAGGGCCACAGAGGTAAAACCTGTGTAATATCAGCTGGTAAATACCGGCATCATCCCCATTCCCCAGAGCAGAACACTTCCTGTGATAATGCAGACCAGGAAGACAAGACCGACTGTCAGGATGGAAGTACCAAACAAAAATGCCTGTTCCTCCGGGATTTCCATAATGGTTTCTACGCCGTTATAAAGCAGATAAATGGTATAGCAAAGAGCAGCTAATCCTGACATGACCACAAACCAGAGCATCGGCCAGAGTCCTGCGAAACCGGCCATAAACAGAGGGGTCGCTGTAAATGTAGTCAGAACCATACAACGATCAAAACTGGCATCAGAGCCATAGGTTTTTTCCATCCAGTGCACAGCGTGCGCCATAGCGTAGACGCCGATAAGCAAAGCAAAATAGAACGCAATGGCAATCGGTATTGCACTGGCCACCGTCAGCTTGATGTAATCACCTCCGGCAATACTCCATCCCATCTGGGTTGTCCCGATAAACAGACTCAGAGGAGGGATGGCTGCCAGCCAGAGAATATCGTTTTTGTAGCAGTCCACCCAGGAGTATTTTTCTTCTTTAATAAATTTCCACTCAGCTTTTGGGTGATAGATCACCCCGAACATATGCTGGAGCATGAGGACCTCCTGACCCTTTTCAGGTCTTTACAGATCATTTGCGTAAACGATGAACAGGCTGTTTTTTATTCTTTATCCGGTGTTATTCCTTCATGGTCATAACGGCAGATAGTGATCCGCTAACAGCACCACAAACAGCCACATGATGTAGCGGATTGAGAACCAGAAAGTTCTTATTGCGGCTTGTTGATCCTGACCCCGGTACAGACGCAAGACATGTTGCAGAAAACGACCATTCAGAATCATGACGCCTGTTATATAGAGTAGACCACTCATGCCGGTTGCGTAGGGTAATACTGTGGTAATAATCATCAGCACTGTGTACAGCAGAATTTGCAGCCGGGTAAAGGCTTCGCCATGAGTCACAGGTAACATAGGAACTTCAGCCCTGGCATATTCATCTTTACGGTGCAGTGCCAGCGCCCAGAAGTGAGGGGGGGTCCAGGCAAAAATAATCAGAACCAGCAGCAGGCTATGGCCATCGACCTGCCCTGTCATTGCCGTCCAGCCCAATAACGGCGGTGCCGCTCCGGCCAGCCCGCCAATGGTGATATTCTGTGGCGTTGCCCGTTTTAGCACGGCGGTGTAAATCAGGGCATATCCGATCAGAGATGCCAGCGTCAGCCAGGCGGTGATGGCATTGACCAGAGCGAACAGTATGGCGATACCCAGGGTGCCAATAAGCAGCGCAAAGCTGAGTACCTGTGATGGCTTCAGCTGCCCCTGAGGTAAAGGTCGGTAACGTGTCCGGGACATCAGCCGATCAATTTTTTCGTCCAGCAGATGATTAATGGCTGCAGCAGAACCTGCGGCCAGTCCGATCCCGATCAGAGCAAAAATCACTGTATCAACCGGTAGTGCTGCTGGCAGCGCCAGGCACATGCCCACCAGAGCGGTGAGCAGCATAACGGCGACCACTCTGGGTTTACACAGCTGATAGTAACTGCGCCAGGAGATATGACGCACGGACAGTACAGGTAATTGATATGAGTTACGCATGATGAATCACCCCTCCGAATGGCAGCGGTGGATGCAGGGCATACAGATACCAGAGTAGATTGCACAGACTCAGAAGTAAAAAGGCTGCGCCCAGGTTATGCATGACCGCCAGAGTTAAAGGGAAAAACAGCAGGACATTGGCAATGCCCAGAAACACCTGAAAAACCAGAGCAACAAAGAGCATTAATGCCCGATGTTGCAGTGACAGGCTCAGGGGGCGACGCATCATATACAATGCCAGTCCGCCAACCAGAATAAAGGTGACTAAAGCACCAACCCGATGAGTGTAGTGAATGGCGGTTCTGGCAGCGCCGTCGAGCTGTCCACCCAGATAATCCGGACCGACTCTCTGATTCAGATTAAAGCCCTGCTCAATATTAATATCTGGCATCCACTGGCCCTGACACTGGGGAAAATCCGGGCAGGCAAATGCGGCGTAGTTCGCACTGGTCCAGCCTCCAAGCGCGATCTGTACGGCCAGCACCGCCAGGGCCATGACACTCCAGTGACGCAACTTCCAGAGTAAAAACCACTCTTTGGAATTGTGTTCCTGTAGCAGGTTCTCAAAGCGCATTTCACTCCAGCCATAATTATCCGCCAGCCGCTGATACAGACGATCCAGGCGAAGATGCAGAATATAAAGCAGACTGAGTGTGGTCATGCCGCCTAGCAGATGCAGGGTAACGACCTGAGGCCAGAGTTTGAGCGTAACAGTCCACATACCAAACATACCCTGTAGTATCACCAGCCCCAGCAGAATATGACTGAGTTTTTGCGGGTAGTCTGCGATATGGCGACAGCGCCAGGCCTGAATCGCCAGCAACAGAATCACCAGACCAAGGGCCGTTGCCGCATAACGATGGATCATTTCGGGCCAGCCCTTACTGGCGTCAACGGTATGGTCGGGAAATAATTCTGTTGCCCGTGCCAGCTGACTTTCCGTTGTGGGTACGATCAGGTGTCCATAGCAGCCCGGCCAGTCCGGGCAACCGAGACCGGCGTCGACCAGACGGGTCCAGGCACCAAGCCCTATCACCAGTACCGCCAACACCAGCCCTGTTCGGACCAGAGTCAGTGCCGGGTGAATTATTCTTGCAGGTTTCATATGATATTCTCCCTGACAGTATGCACCCGGTTTTTTCATTTTTCGGGTTTTGCAGGTCACTGTCCCTGAAAATACAGTGTTGTAATGATGATGTGCTGAGACGATTCAGAGCCCTGTGCAGCAATATTGGCTCAGCCTGCTGATGAGGCTTTTAACAATCGCCTGAGATCTTTCAGTAAAGCACTCCCGGAATGATCCGGCGCATATCCGGTAACCAGATTGCCGAAGGGATCAACCACCAGTACCTGGTAATCTTTTTCCAGCCAGGGACGGGCCTGCCATGCCGGTTCTGACATCATTAGGTTATGCCACCGTCGAACGGCAATATCCCCCATGCCCTGTGGTGCTTCAGGAGCTGGCAGAGTATTCAGCACCGACTGTAGTAACACTCGTCTGACCCGGTCACCTTCTTTACCCAGTGCTTTGTGGATCTGTTGTAGCTGATACTGCCACTGAGCGCAGGGTATCTGGCACTCTTTACCCTGAACCAGTACCAGTAACCAATGTTGTTTCAGCTGATCCGGGAAGTGCTCACGGGCTTGCCAGGGCCAGCGATAAAAGGGCTGTTTTTCCTGAATAATACTACCCTGATTGATGGTTTCAGACGGTCGCCAGATTTCGAAACGTACCAGTATCCATGCCAGGACAAAAGGCACCAGCAGTAACATCAGTAAACAAGAGAGCCGACGACGGTTACGCCGGATTTGTCGTTCAGTCAGCACATGCATAACAAACTCCTGACCTCATCCTGTGAGGTTTTTTATTGTTATTCCGGATCTCGCCGGTCATTGTTTTACCGGGAGACAGGTGCAGGTTTTAATTGCTTAAGTGGTTGCTCACTGGTTCTGCAGGCAGTGCCGGATCATGTCTGTCCCGGATTCTGATGACTTATGTTTTATCCGGATTCCGATTACTTCGCCAGATACAGAAATACGAGAGCGGGTATTTTTACAGGCATACTGTTTAAGCTAGCAGAGAATCCTGAACTTGCCTTATGTGACAGGGCTATCCGGCCAGATAAAATTTAAGTGAGTGTGTGTTTACATTTTTTAAGTTATGGTTTTCTGGCTCAGGATGTCTGGCGTGAACGCCAGACAGGGTGTGGCAGATGATAGTAGCCCCAGATCAGAAGCAGGACTCCGGCCAGAGAAAACCACTGCACGGCATACCCGATGTGCTGTGCCGGTAGCAGAGCCGGAGCTGCGGGTTGTGCAATCTGAACACCCGGCTGGTGGGCATCGACCAGACGAAATTCATATTGAAGTAATGGCTTTTCTATCAGCCCGGATAGCTGATGCAGGTCCAGCCATTGAATCCGGACCGGCCATTTCAGATCCAGCTGTTCTGTTTTATCCACAGGGTGAGGCTGTACCAGCTGAACTTGTAGCTGATGGATTCCCTGAGGTGTCTGATAGGTCGGGCGCTCAGAACGCAGGCGAGGTGCTGCAATCCAGCCCCGGTTAATCAGTATCCATTGTGTCTGATCCGTGGCCAGCGGTAGTCTGGTATCCGGTAACAGCTCAAACAGGGTTAGCAGCTGATAACCGGCGCGCCCCTGGTAGGTCCTGTTATCCAGAATGAAAGAGTACTCCGGGTGAAAGCGCCCTCTGAGATAATAATGACTGTAGTTAGCAACTCGCCCTTGTTCAATCGCATCAGCCATCTGTTGTGCTGATGCCGGTTGCTGATAGCCCTGTCGGATCTGCTCAAGCATGCGGGCTTTTTCATTGCTTCTTTCCAGTTGCCAGAAGCCCAGAGTGATGCAGAGACTGATGATGCTTAATACCAGCAGATGGAAAAACAGTATCCTGACCGGATAGCGCCGGTCTGGTTTTATCGCTGATTTTTCGGAACATGAAGAGGCCATGACTGTTATCCTTCTGAGCGGTCCTTGTTATTATCCTGGTCCGCCTCACAGGTTTTTTCCTGGCTGTATTACTACATTCTTTTTATGACTCAGGCTTTATTCGGAGATACATATGCTGAAAGCAATGATACTGCTGCTATTTGGTTTGATCTTATTCAGTCTGGCCTGTGGTCTGTGGTTTTTATTACGGCCTGCCAGTGAAGACAGCAGCCTGAAGCTGCTGACGTCACTTAAGGTACGTGTCCTGCTGACAGTGGGGGTACTGATCTGTCTGGTGTATGGCTTTTCCAGTGGAGCCTTGCACTCTCAGGCTCCCTGGTAGACTGTATTAGGGTACGTTGCATCCAATTAAGCCTGTTTCAGAAAACATAGACAAACAGGAATAGTCCCAGCCAGACCACATCAACAAAATGCCAGTACCAGGCTGCGGCTTCAAAGCCGAAGTGATGTTTCGCATCAAAATGCCCTTTCATAATTCGTATCAGCATCACCAGCAGAATAATACTGCCCATAGTGACGTGCAGGCCATGAAAGCCGGTCAGGATAAAGAAGGTGCCACCGTAAATCCCCGACGCCAGGGTCAGTCCCAGTTCGGTATAGGCTTCGATATATTCTTCTGCCTGAATAATCAAAAAGCAGACACCCAGTACCAGAGTCAGTGCCAGCCAGCCTTTAACTGCGGCTCGTTTATCTTTTTGCAGAGCGTGATGAGCCCAGGTCAGAGTGACGCTGGATGCCACCAGCAGCACGGTATTAATTAAAGGCAGATGCCAGGGGTTTATGATCTGCTCTGGTCCCGGAAATTTATCTGTATCCGGTGTGGTCATCAGAGGCCACTCTGCCATGAAACCTGGCCACAACAGCTCATTGGTCATGGCATTGCTGCCTTCACCGGCCAGCCAGGGCACAGCAAATTGGCGCACGTAGAAAAGTGTGCCAAAGAAGGCTGCGAAGAACATCACTTCGGAAAAAATAAACCAGCCCATGCCCCAGCGGAATGAGCGATCCATCTGTTCATCGTACAGGCCTTCCATGCTTTCCCGGGCAACAGCACTGAACCAGCCAAAAAACATCCAGATAATGACCAGTAATCCTGCCAGAGTAAGCCATTTGGCAGCCCCATCCGGATTATTCATCATATTCCCCATGCCAAACATCAAAAGAAACAGGCCGGAAGCCGCGACAATGGGCCAGTGACTCTGTGCGGGAACATAATAACTCTGTGCGTGATCATCATGATCGGGGTGAGCGTGTGCAGTACTCATCTTAGTATCCTCCTGCTAACCGGAGTGTTTGAGCGTGTGAGATTAGTAGGGACTGTGACGTGAACAGTGAGTCTGTTGCAGCCGGGAAACCGGAGTATGTTCCAGGACGTTCCGCAATACTGCTGACAGGGCGGGTTGAACTGATATCAAACAGGGTGTACGCCAGAGTCAGAGTCGAAATATGATCAGGAAGCTGAGGGTCAACCCGGAATAACAGGGTCATCTGCTGGCTGGCTCCCGGATTCAGTTCCTGCTGTTCAAAACAGAAACACTGGGTTTTCAACAGGTACTCTGCACCTTCTGAAGGACTGACACTGGGTACTGCCTGAGCGGTCATGCGTTTAAGTGAAGGGTTCACGACAGAAAAGCTAACTCGGGTCAGCTCACCAGGGTGAACCTGAATGGAGCGAGCCTCTGCTTCAAACAACCAGTTCATATTGGCATTAGTATTGGTGAGAAATTGCACAGTGACCTTACGGTTAGGGTCAATGGTAAAGCCCTCTTTTTCTACGTAGGCGGTGTTGCTAACCTTGCCATTCAGCCCGGTAATATCACAAAAAACATCGTATAAAGGGACTAACAAAAAGCCGAACAGAAACATGCCCAGGGTAGCGAGCACTAATTTGCTCACTGTGGTTTTATGTGGATTCTGATCTTTCATGCTTACCTCCCGACTTCCTGTTCTGGAAACCATTCAGTGCAGCGGGTTGTGTTGTTTACCTCGAAAGTGCCTCTATTGGTTATTCGGTACTCACGGGCATAAAACAGGCCGGATGACAACGTCTGAGTCCGGCCCGGTATTTCAGTCAATTCGGGGTGGCTGAGCAAAAGTATGGTAGGGCGCTGGCGATGCCACCTGCCATTCCAGCCCTTCAGCGCCTTCCCAGGGTTTATCTTCTGCTTTCTGGCCACCTTTAACGCATTTGATCACGATATACAGGAACAGCAGCTGGCTGAAACCGAACAGAAAACCACCAATGCTGGCAATCATATTGAAATCCGCAAACTGCAGGGCGTAATCCGGGATACGCCGGGGCATTCCGGCAAGACCGATGAAGTGCATCGGGAAAAAGGTGAGATTAACGCCGACCATTGATAACCAGAAGTGCCACTGTCCCAGGCGTTCGTCATACATATGGCCGGTCCATTTCGGCAGCCAGTAGTAAGCTCCGGCAATAATGGAAAAGACCGCACCCGGCACCAGTACATAGTGGAAGTGTGCCACCACAAAATAGGTGTCGTGGTACTGGAAATCAGCCGGAGAGATCGCCAGCATCAACCCGGAAAAACCGCCAATGGTAAACAGCACAATAAAGCCGATGGCAAACAGCATAGGTGTTTCAAAACTGATTGCTCCACGGAACATGGTGCTGATCCAGTTAAACACCTTCACCCCGGTGGGCACGGCGATCAGCATAGTGGAATACATAAAGAACAGCTCACCGGCTAAGGGTAGCCCTACAGTAAACATATGGTGCGCCCAGACCACGAACGACAGCAGGGCAATGGATGCTGTGGCGTATACCATAGAGGCGTAACCAAACAGGCGCTTGCGGCTAAAGGTCGGTACGATATGAGAGATGATGCCAAAGGCAGGCAGAATCATAATGTAGACTTCCGGGTGACCAAAGAACCAGAACAGGTGCTGGAACAGGACCGGATCACCGCCGCCACCGGCATCAAAGAAGCTGGTGCCAAAATGAATATCCATCAGCATCATGGTGATCACACCCGCCAGTACCGGCATCACGGCAATCAGCAGGAAAGCGGTGATCAGCCAGGTCCAGACAAACAGTGGCATCTTCATCATGGTCATGCCTGGTGCGCGCATATTCAGAATGGTGGCGATGACATTGATCGCCCCCATAATAGAGCTGATGCCCATCATGTGTACTGAGAAGATAAAGAAGGTTACGCTTGGAGGGGCATAAGTGGTAGAAAGCGGTGCATAGAAGGTCCAGCCAAAGTTAGGGCCACCACCTTCCATCAACAGTGTCGATAGCAACATGGCAAAAGCAAACGGCAGTATCCAGAAACTCAGGTTATTCATTCTGGGCAGTGCCATATCCGGTGCCCCTACCATCAGTGGAATCATCCAGTTGGCGAGGCCGACAAAGGCAGGCATCACAGCCCCGAATACCATAATCAGTCCATGCATAGTGGTCATCTGATTAAAAAACTCAGGTTGCACCAGCTGTAGACCGGGCTGAAAGAGTTCACTGCGGATCACCAGCGCCATACAGCCGCCAATCAGAAACATAGCAAAGCTGAACCAGAGATAGAGCGTACCGATATCTTTGTGGTTAGTGGTGTAAATCCAGCGTGTAATACCCCGAGCCGGGCCATGATGGCCATGCATCAGCTCAGGTTGGGTCATATCATTCATCATCCTGCTCCTTATGCTGACCTACTGGCCCTGAATCTGCTTAATATCCTGGGGGGTGACAATCTCTCCGGTGTCGTTGCCCCAGGCATTGCGTTCATAAGTGATAACCGCTGCCAGATCGACGGCATCAAACTGACTGCCATAAGCAGCCATAGCGGTTCCGGCTTTACCATTCAGTACGATATTAATATGGCCTGCTTTGTCCTGGGTTGCCATCGGGCTACCTTTCAGTGCCGGGAAAGCGCCGGGAATACCCATGCCGTTAGCCTGGTGACAGGCAGCACAGGCAGTGTTGTAGACCTGTTCTCCTTTGGTCATTAGTTCCGCCAGCGTCCATTCTTTTTCGGCTGATGCCGCTTTCGCCTGTTTCGCAGTTTGTTGCTGAGCAACCCAGGCTGCATAGTCATCATCGTTCATTGCCACCACGACGATAGGCATAAAGCCATGATCCTTACCGCATAGCTCGGCGCATTGACCACGATAGGTGCCGGGTTTATCAATCTTGGTCCAGGCTTCATTGATAAAGCCGGGAATGGCATCTTTTTTCACTGCAAAGTCGGGAATCCACCAGGAGTGAATCACATCATTGGAGGTGAGCAGAAAACGCACTTTTTTACCTACGGGCAGTACCAGAGGGTTATCCACCTCTAGCAAGTAGGTGTCGGTTTTTTCCGCCTGATTTTCGATCTGCTCTTTGGGAGTGGTGAGATTACTGAAGAAATCGATCTCTTCATTCAGATACTGGTAACGCCACTTCCACTGATAGCCGGTAATCTGAATATCCACTTCTGCATCCGAGGTGTCGTACATCTGACGCAGCGTCGCTGTAGCCGGTACGGCCATACCCACCAGAATCAGTAATGGAATAACCGTCCAGATAATCTCTACAGTGGTGCTTTCATGAAAACTGGCTGGTTTAACACCTTTGGATTTCCGGTGATGAAAGATTGACCAGAACATCACACCAAAGACGATCACGGCAATCACTACACAGATCCAGAAAATAATCATGTGCAGGGAGTAAACCGACTGACTGATTTCTGTCACACCCACGGGCATATTGAGTTCCCAGTCGGCTTTTGCTGTGGATGCCACAAGTGCTGAAGAGGCGAATAACGTTGTCAGGATCAGACCCTGTGCACGCGGTCCGCTGCCTGAGTCCCTTAACTTGTCCATAGGCCCACCTGTACTGTTCGGCTGGCTGAAACTGTATACGCGTGGCCCGCTCATTCAGTTCCGGACATGGAGGGTCTCAGGGTACGGGAATATCAACATCGACGGATGAGTACTGGCAGAAATAGTCTGTCAGCCGGGATGCTTCCTGCCAGACAGATGATCTGTCAGACAGCAGGCGTGTCAGTGTTCATATTCCGGCACGCTCAGGCTGTGTCCATAATGGGCTTAGCGCAGAGTCTCGGATAATAGGATTCTCTTTCTGATCCTGCCCTGGCAAAGAAGCTGTTACTTCCACCTGTCAGATAGTCAGAAAAAGGGCGATTTCAGCTTGAGTATAGACAGGGATTTGAAAGTGCAAGTAATGAAAGGATAAAACTCTTATCAGAAGCTTATACCGTGTTGCATAGAATGAGCCGGGTTGTCTGACAAGGACCAGGTCGCACTTTTGGGTTTTTAATATCCTGAAAAATAAATATTTTTCACATAAGACAGATTGCGACAGTAAAGCTTACAGGTGTCTGATCTGCTTATGTTGTCTGAGTCAGCCAGCGAACCAGCAGAATTAGCAGAATAACGAACAGGACTGTCAACATGATACCTGTGACAATAAAGGGCCATGCTGAGCCTGACTTAAAATCCTGTTGTCGGTTTTTTTCACTCTGTACACCCAGAAAGGCAGCCAGCACACTGCGAACAATTGATAGGAAGGATTTCATACCACTTTCTCCATCTGCCGATTTATATCCTATGATCAAAGATATAACTAAAAGTGCCGCAGTGCCTGTATAACGGCTTTTCCGGGAGAAATAGGGATGATCTGTCAACTTATGCAGAGGGCTTTCGTCAGAGTTGCATTAAAACAGAGTTACCTGACAGGCATTATACTGTTCTGGTTATCTGCACCTCTGAAAGCAGATGATCATCTGGCAGACCTGATCCAGAGTCTGGATTTCTGGCGCTTTGTGGCCATTTTTATTGGTGGTATACAGTTTCTGATTATCGTCGGGCTGGGCATTTTTGCCCTGAAAAAATTCCGCCAGGCCAAGCGGGCTAAAGCGCTCAGTTCTGGTCTTGCAGAAAAAGCTGAGCAGTTAAGTGAAGAGCATCAGTTATTGCGTTCCTTGATGGATAACCTGCCTCATCTGATCAGTTTTAAGAATAAAAATGGCGAATACATCGAGTTTAATACTTCATTTGAATCTTTCACAGGTAAAAAGCGCAGCCAGATTCTGCAGCATACCGAGTATGAGCTGTTTGAAAATACGGAAGCGGCTGGAATACGGGAGCAGGATAAACTGGTACTGACCACGGGTATTACTCAGAAAGCATCCCGCTGGTTACATGATTCTGAGGGTAAGCTGCGTCTGATGCATATCTCGAAAGCACCACTGAGGGCGGTGAAAGACGGGCGGACAGGTATTCTGAGTATCAGTCAGGATATTACCGAGCAACATCAGAGGGAAATCATTTATAAATACAGGAATAATATCCTTGAAATGATGGCGCAGGGAGCACCTTTACAGAATGTATTCAATAGCCTGATAGGTTTTACTGAAGAAACCTTCCCCGGCCTTTATTGTTCGATTCTGTTACTGGATAAGTCCGGACGTTACCTGTTGACTGCCGCGGCCCCCAGCCTGCCTGACTTTTATAATCAGGCTATTAACGGTGCTGAAATTGGCGAACAGCAGGGTTCTTGCGGTACAGCGGCTTTTACCGGAAGGCCTGTCATTGTCAGCGATATCAGTACTCATCATTACTGGCGCGACTATAAAGAGCTGGCATTGCGAGCAGGCCTTAAAGCCTGCTGGTCCATTCCTATTAAAAACCGGCATGGTGAAATTCTGGGCACATTCGCGCTCTATCACAAAAAAATTGCTGAACCGACAACGGCGCAGCTGGAGCTGATGCATGCGAATACTCAACTGGCTTCTATTGCGATTGATGCAGATCGGATGGATCAGCAGCTGCGTATGTTATCTCAGGCTATTGAGTACTCCGCCAGCTTTGTCATGATTACTGATGCTGAGCTGACACTGGAATACGTTAACTCCAGTCTGGAAAGCTGTACCGGCTACAGTGCCGAAGAATTACTGGGGCGAAAAGTCGGTTTTCTGTCCTGTGAAGAGAAAGAAGCAGAGATTGTCAGGGATATCTGGAGTACCGTTCTGACGGGACATATCTGGCGTGGTGAGCGCCTGCTGCAGAAAAGAAATGGTGATCAGTTCTGGGTAGTCAGTTCCATTGCTCCGATTAAAAATCAGGAAAGCGAAATTACTCATCTGGTCAGTGTCAGTGAAGATATTACTCAGTTGAAAAAGGATCAGGAACGCATGGAGCTGCTGGCGTTTTATGACCCTTTGACAGGTCTGGCAAACCGTCGCTTATTTAAGGATCGCCTGGATGAGGCGCTGAAAAAGGTGCGTCGCAATCAGGGAGGGATTGCTCTGTTGTATCTGGACCTGGATCATTTTAAAGAGGTCAATGATAACTATGGTCATGAAGCTGGTGATGCGTTGTTGAAGGCTATTGCCAGGCATCTGGAAGATACGGTGCGAGAAAGTGATGTGGTATCCCGGATTGGTGGTGACGAGTTTAATCTGATTCTGCATGACCTGAACTCCGTTCAGGATGCCCTGAGTGTAGCGGATAAAATTCTCTCTGTAATCAGCCAGCCTGTCGATATTGGCGTAGCGCAGGTTGAAATTTCAGGAAGTATCGGCATTACTCTGGCTCCTGGCGATGGTATGGATGCCAAAATGCTGATCAAGAATGCTGATGTAGCCATGTATCAAAGTAAGCAACAGGGCAGAAATCGCAGCCAGCTTTATTCTTCCCGGAGTTATCAGGGATCATGATACCGGCTATCTGTCCGGTATCATCGCAGGGCTTTCAGGAGAATGTTTCTATCTGATTAACGGGGAGTGCTAAATCCAGGCCTTCTGGCAGATTATTCTGCATAAAATCAACAAAAGCACGGCTGGCTTTAGACAGATAATGGTTTTTTTTCCAGCCCAGGCCAATATAGAGCGGTATTCTGGGCGTGAAAGGAATTGTAGTCAGTTTATCTTTTTCAGTAACAATGCGGGACAGAACTGTACTGATTCCTACTTCATTCTCGACCAGGGATTTCAGCAGATCAATCAGGTTCGTTTCAAAGCGAATATCCAGTTTAATATGGTGCTGACGACTGTATTTGCTGACCGCTTCCCGTAAAAAATAGCCTTCTCTGTACAGCACCAGAGGTTCACGACAGAAGGTTTCCAGAGTAATTTCCTGCTGCTGACTCAGAGGATGATCCTGTGGAACACAGGCTGCGACTTCCTCCTGAAACAGCTCGACACAACGAATCTGTTCATGGGGGCGATCGGAACGAATCAGGGCAATATCCAGCTCACCTTCCAGCAACATCTGTTGCAATGAAGCGGTACCTGCTTCAATCAGATTAACCCGGACTTTCGGGTACTGCTTTTTGAAGGAGGCCAGCATCTCCGGCAGGTAATAGGAGCTGAGCATGCTGGAGGCGCCGAACTGAATAGTACCGGTTTCAAAACCTTTCAGCTCCTGGATCTCCAGTTCCGCTTCACTGACCGTATTCAGAATACGCTGAGCGTGTCTGAGCAGTACTTCACCGTCTGATGTCAGAGTCATTTTCCGTTCTGCACGGTTGACCAGTTTCAGACCTACTTCCTCTTCCAGCTTTTTGATTGCCATACTCAGGGCGGGCTGTGCAATCCCCAGATGAGTGGCGGTATGTGTGAAGTTTCCGATCTGTGCCAGAGCACAGAAATATTTCAGTCGCTTGATATCCATTATCCGGCCATTCGATATGCTTATTAAAATTATACATACTATATATTGTAATTATTGAACGTGCCTCGTTAATTTGCTTACAGACACAATAAATAAAATAAGAGTCATCCGGACTGAGAGGGAGTTACCACAGAGCTTTTGACCTGAGCTCTGAAAATATCCGGCTGATTCTGTAAGGAGGTTGATATGGGTGCGTTATCTCATATTCGTGTACTGGATATGAGCCGAATTCTGGCAGGCCCCTGGGCGGGCCAATTGCTGGCTGATCTTGGTGCTGATGTCATTAAAATCGAACGACCGCAGCGAGGGGATGATACCCGCAGCTGGGGGCCTCCCTGGATGGATGTGCATCAGCAGGAGCGGGGGGAAGCCGCTTATTATCTGTGTGCCAACCGCAATAAACGCTCCCTTGCACTGGATATCACCAGCCCTCAGGGGCAGGAAGTAATCCGTAATCTGGTTAAAGACTGCGATATCCTGCTGGAAAACTATAAAGTGGGTGGCCTGAAAAAATATGGCCTGGATTACGATAGCCTTAAAACGATCAATCCGCGCCTTATTTACTGCTCGATTACCGGTTTTGGTCAGGATGGCCCCTATGCGAAACGTCCGGGATACGACTTCCTGATTCAGGCCATGAGCGGCCTGATGAGCATTACCGGAGAGAAAGACGGGCGTCCCGGAGCAGGGCCTCAGAAGGTTGGTGTTGCCCTGACTGATGTTCTGACGGGTATGTACGCCACGACTGGTGTACTGGCTGCACTGGCGGCTCGGGAGAAAACCGGAGAAGGTCAGTATATTGACGTTGCTCTGATGGATGTTCAGGTGGCCTGTCTGGCCAATCAGGCTATGAATTATCTGGTGTCTGGCACGGCCCCGAAACGCCTTGGCAATGCACATCCTAATATTGTGCCCTATCAGAGTTTTGCCACATCAGATGGTTATATGATTCTGGCTGTTGGCAATGATGATCAGTTCAGAAAATTCTGTCGTGAGGCCGGTGCTGAGTATCTGGCTGATGATGAAAGGTATCAGACCAATGCTCAGCGTGTGGCTAACAGAGAGACTCTGGCAGAAACCCTGGCAGAACTGATTCTGACGCGCAGCACTACAGATTGGATCAACGCACTGGAGGCACTGTCCGTTCCCTGTGGCCCGATTAATACCATTAAGGATGTTTTTGAGGACCCTCAGATTCAGGCCAGGGGAATGAAACTGGATGTTGCCCATGATACAGCGGTGGCCGGTAGTATGCCTTCTGTTGCTAACCCGCTGAAAATGTCGGGTACTCCGGTACGTTATGACAGAGCCGCACCTACGCTGGGTGAGCATACACAGCATATTCTTAAAGAGGCAGGGCTGAGCTCAGATCAGATTACTTATCTTTATGAACAGGGAGTTATTTCAGGTGGAGAAGCAACTTAATGCCGGAAGCTGGTCTCTGTTTTTGATCTTTATCTGAACGGATGCATTCTGTGTTGCCGGGTGTAGCCGGGAGATCCGGTAACTTTTGACTTTAAAGCTTATGTTCAGGTGTTTAAGCGCCTGAACAACCAGTTATCAATATTTATACACTTTCCCCTCCAATCCGAGAGAAAAGAAATATCCAGGCCAGGAGGCTTAAAGTCTCTGTGCTGAATAGTCGCTTGGAGGGGGGATGGAGCTGATGTAATTCCATGCTTGAAAACACAGGCTATGTACCAGAATAATATCTCTTTATTGGAAGAAGCTATTTAGCTATCCTGTTACGATATTTTATTAGTAGTTGTTAAATTAATGCTAGTGATGAAAATCGAGAGATAGTATATGAAAAAAATTGAAAGCATTGTTTTCAGAAGTCGGTGGCTGCTTGCTCCTTTTTTTCTTGGGCTTATTCTGGCTTTATTTATTCTGCTTGGTAAGTTTTTGAAAGAGCTGTTCTGGCTGGTTTATAGCTTTGCTGAAATATCAAAAAATGATTCATTAATATCTATATTGACTCTGCTTGATGTTACCCTGATTGCTTGTCTGATCATTATTATTGTTTTTAGTGGTTATGATATTTTTGTATCAAAATTCAGTCATATTGAAAGTGATAAAAAGCCTGGCTGGGTAGGGAAAGTGACCTTTTCTGATTTAAAGCTGAAGTTAATTACTGCAATTGTAGCTATATCGTCAGTCGAGCTTTTACGCGCCATTATTAACATTGATAATAATACAAATGATGTAATGATGTGGAAAGTGGGGGTGCATATTACTTTTGTATTTACTGGCGTATTTTTTGCTTTGACTGATTATATTGTTTCTAAAAAGGGACAAGGGCATTAATTAGCTGCTTTCTTAGCCTGTATATCAGTACTTCAGGCTATGTAATTATAACCAGAAGGTACTGTGTTTCATTAGAGGAAAGTAAGCTGGCTGGATGCTCCCTGTTCTATATTGTTTTAATCAATTTGCACTGATGGATTCTGAAATTAACCCACTCATTATTCTCCAGCTGTTGTCTGGGGAATAATGACGGCCCGATTCACGATGGCTTTGTTCTCCTGTGGAATATTGTATTTCAGAGTTTGATTCAGCCAATCTTCAGAGTTTGTGTCGTATTCATCTCTGACAAGGCATTTCCGAGCATGTAAAAAAGATGACCTTGCGCTTGAAACAGACATAAATCAGCAGAGAAAAGCACAGAAAAACAAACGCATGAATGGTTGTAAGTGGTTGTTTATCCTTGTAAAAAAAATGGTTTTTTGTCCATAAGAAAATATTATGATAATTATAAATACCATATACTTTACTTATTTTAACGATATCTATACCTTCGGAAATAGTCTGTGCAGGGACTGTAAACAGCCAGAATTCTGAGCACCTGAATCGCTGTTTTCATGGACTGGAAGTTATATCCGGTGATTGAGAACTGTTTTACTGCTGCTCCGGCTCTATGGGCAGGAGAAGGGTTCAGTGCTGAGGAAAATTCTGTGACCTGAGTGAAAGTGCTGATATCGGTTTTAATCGCCGCTATTCAGTGTAAAAGCCGGGAATTGTGCAGGATTTGATCAGGATCTTGTTCGGGAATCAGGATTTAGCCCTGAAGATCTGATGGTGACATCCGCTGCCGGATTGCGCCCTATAAAATAATTAATAAGAGTAGAGAAAAATGCTGAAGAACTTTTCGAAACTGAAAAAACAGGTAATCACCGGAACTCTGTCTGTGGCTCTGGGTGCTGGCACTCTGGCTGCAACATCGACGGCATACGGTGCTGAGCATAACTGGCGTTTTGCTAACCTGTACACTCGTGGTACTGCATTTGGTGATGTTTACGGCAGCATGGCTGAAAACATCGAGAAAATGTCTGGCGGCCGCATCAAAGTTAAGATGATGTATGCTGGCGAAGGTGTATCCACTACGGGTATTCTGGGCGCGGTTAAATCCGGTCTGATCACTATGGGCGCACACTTCCAGCCAATGAATGCCGGTGAATTGCCAGCTGGTATTGTTGAAGTAGGTCTGCCAGGTGGTACGGCTGATGTGGGCGAGCTGAGTGTTCTGTTCCATGAGAAAGGTTTCAATGATGTTCTTAGCCGTGCTTACGGTGAGCAGGGTCTGGTTTACCTGAACCCGTACATCCAGCCTCCTGTATATCTGCTGACGAAAAAGCCAATCAACTCTGTTGAAGACTTCAAAGGTCTGAAGCTGCGTGCACCAGGTGCTTATGGTAAGTTCGTTCGTAACCTGGGTGCTTCTCCGGTATCTATGACCTGGAGTGAAATTTACACGGGCCTGGCGACAGGTGTAATCGATGGTTCTATCGGTAGTAACCTGATTGATCATCGTGATGGTAACCACGTAGAAGTGGCTAAATACATGTACCGTCTGCCACTGGCAGGTGCTCAGGTACTGCCGGTTATCGTAAACCAGAAAGCATGGAACAAACTGCCGGATGATCTGAAAGAGATCGTTAAAGCCGCTACTGCAGTACACGCTCGTGACCAGATGACTAAGTCGCGTCTGTGGGAATCTCAGGCGGTAGCAGATATGCAGGCGAAAGGCATGGAGTGGAGCCCTGAGCCAAGTAAGTCAGATAAAGAGGCCTGGGCTAAAGCCGGTGAAACATTGTGGGACGAGTATTCTAAGACAGACAAATTCAGCGCTGAGCTGGTCGAGATCCTGAAGAAGCAGTAAGCACTGATCTTACTCATCTTCTGACTTGATGTTCCGTTGTTAAATAAAGGGCGAAACTTCGCCCTTTATTTTTTTCACTTCAGGCTGTGGCGCTATGGTTAAAAAAATTTTTGTTTTCTACTGTTCAGGGATCGACCGGCTTGTCAGTTTTATCGGAAAAAGTATTTCGATTCTGATGCCCTGTCTGGCATTAGTAATCGCCTACGAAGTATGCTCACGATACGTTTTTAACCAGCCGACGATCTGGGCCTATGATACTTCGTTGTTTTTCTCTTCTTATCTGGCGGCATTAGGCGGCGCCTATGCTTACCAGAAGAATGCTCATATTAACGTGGACATTCTCTATCTGGCTGTTTCCAGTAAGACTAAGCGGGTATTTAATATTCTGACTGGCATTCTGGCGGCCTTTTTCATGTTTATTCTGATTATTGTGGCATATGAAAAGTTTGGCGAAGCGGTGAAGTTTGACTACCGGAAAATGAGTAACTGGGCTCCGCCTACGCACCATTTCTGGATGATGCTGATCGTGTCCGGCGCACTGATTATGCTGCAGATCTCCTGCAATATGATTAAAGACATTTATTATTTGTTTACTGCTCAGGATCTGATTCCTGAGCCTGAAATCGACGCAGACCAGGAGGAAGCTTAATATGGAAATTGAAGCACTTACTGGCATCTTATTATTGTGTATCCTGGTGAGCTTTGCTCTGGGTGCACCGGTAGGTTTTGCCCTCGGCGGCATTGCTATGGCCGTGGGATACGCCTCCTGGGGTGACGGCATTTTCAATATTCTGCCGAACACCTTTGAATCGGTACTGTTCAGCTTTATCCTGCTGTCGATTCCTCTGTATATCTATATGGGGCAGCTGTTGACCCGGTCTGGTATTGGTGATGCGATGTTTAATGCCAGCCAGCTGGTAATTGGCAAGCTGCGTGGCTCGCTGGCAATCAGTGTGATTGGCGTCTGCTCCATGATCGGTGCCATGGTGGGTATTATCGGCGCCGGGATTATGACCTCGGGCAGTATTGCACTGAAACCGATGCTGGATCGTGGCTACGATAAGAAGCTGGCACTGGGTGTCATTATGGCCGGTGGTGGTCTGGGTATCCTGATTCCGCCCAGTGTACCTATGATTATGTTCGCAGCATCCACGCAGAACTCTGTGGGTAAGATGTTTGTTGCTGCGCTGTTCCCGGCGGTTCTGGCGATTATCTTCCTGGTCAGTTATATCATTATCAGCTGCAAGCTGAATCCTGAACGAGCGCCTCTGGGCACAGGTCAGGAAGCGACGATGACGCCGAAAGAAAAGGCCCGCACCCTGCGTGATGGTTTTATGTCCGTGCTGCTTATCTTTGCGGTACTGGGCAGTATTATCAGTGGTATTGCCACACCTACGGAATCCGGTGCTATCGGGGTCGTGGGGGCCGTGATTCTGGCCTTCTTCTTTAAACGTTTCCGACTGGGCATGTTTAAGATGGCGGGTATGGAAACCGCCATGCTGGTCAGTGTGGCCATGTGGATTATCCTCGGAGCGACCCTGTTCAGTAACTTCCATCTGTTGATGGGCGTTCAGGATATGATTGCCAGCTTTACCGAAGATCTGGGATTACCACCTCTGGGTGTGATTATTCTGATGCAGCTGGTGATGCTGGGGCTGGGCTTTATCATCGACGAGTTTATTATCGTTCTGATGTGTGCGCCGCTGTTTACGCCAATTGTTGTGGATCTGGGTTTTGACCCTATCTGGTTCGGTATCCTGATGATTCTGAATATTGAGATTGCCGTACAGACACCGCCTTATGGTTTTGCTCTTTTCTATCTGAAAGGGATCGCTCCTCCCGGAGTGACCATGCTGGATATCTACAAATCGGTGACGCCTTTCATCTTGCTGAAACTCATGGTACTGATCATTTGTATGCTGTTCCCTGATCTGGTGATGTGGCTGCCGAATAAGGTGATGGGCCCCTGACTGATCTATAAATTATTTGTGTCATATTAGGGGTGCGGAGACGCACCCTTATCGTTTGTTTTGCAGCATAGCGCTGACTCTGATCTTTAAGGACTGATATGTATAAATCGATTCTGATCCCGATGGATCTGGAACATGAAGATATGTTTCCTAAGGCTGTCGCTCTGGCGCAACAGCTGATAGGCAATGAGAATGGCTTTATTCATGGGGTCTATGTTGATGAAACCATGATCCATCATGCCAATTTTTCTATTTCTGGTGATGCTGTTGAACAGGCCCGACAGGAAACCAAACAACAGGTGAAGGCCTTGTTCAGAAAGCATGTGCCGGAAGCTTTGCAGGGTAAATGCCGGGTGCGTAAAGGTGTGGTTTATGATGCGGTGCTGGAAGAGGCGGGAAAGGTCAAGCCGGATGTCATTCTGGTGGCGGCAGGTCGTCCGGGGTTATCCAGTTATCTGCTGGGTTCTAATGCCGAGAAAATTCTGCGCCATGCGGATTGTTCTGTGTTTGTGATCCGGGATGATCATAGCTGGTAAAACAGCGTCTTAATTATGCTTATCGGTATCTGATGATCCGAACAGGCTGCCATAATTGGTGGCCTTTCTGGACAGGCGCATCAGACAGATCAATGCGCCTTTAACAGAATGTTTATCGGTTATGGCAGAAGATTCCGGATAACCGGGATCGGGCTGAGGATATGTTCGTACATCAGTTGTTTAGCCCGTGCTTTATCTCTGTCAAGCAGGGCATCTACCAGATCAGAGTGTTCCTGACGCTTCCCTTCTAAGGCCGATTGTGAAAATACGGTCTGACGCAGCCATAGCTGACGATAGCGTTCGGCCTGGTCCAGTAAAGACATTCTGAGTTCCAGCAGTTTGACGGAGCTGCAGCCATTGGCAATCGCGTTGTGGAAGGATTTATGGCGACTGTCCCAGACCTCCAGCATCTCTTCCGGTGAATTGACTTCGTTCACTCTGGATAATTTATGAGCTTCACCCAGAACTGTGGCTTCCCAGCTGTCATCACCACGCTCAACGGCCAGTTCGGTGATCAGTGCTTCCAGATGGGCGCGGGCATCATAGATATCGGTCAGTTCTTCTAAAGACATTTCGGCAACACGAAACCCTCGCTGACTGATAGCGGTTACCAGGCGATCAGCCACCAGCTGTGACAGAGCTTCACGCATAGGGCCTGCACCTATGTCATAGCTCTCTTTCAGATGGCTCATCAGCAGTTTATCGCCAGGCTGGTGTATTCCCTTGATGATATCCTGCTTCAGGAGTCTGTAAGCGATAGTGGCCTGATTCGCCTTGCTTTGTGCTGCGGTGTCTTTGCTCATTTCGGCATCCGTTGTGACCAGATCGTCTGATTATAAACTCAGACTGGAAAGGGATAAATCAGCTATTTTGTCTTCAAATTATAAAAATGTAGATATTTTTAAATAATAAATATATTATTCATCTGCACATGGCATTTGATGTGTCGCATTACCCTATATGCACTTCAGGAGTCGAGAGATGAGTGTTGTTGAACAGGCAGGCATTCCTGCAGAAACGAAATACCAAGGTTTTACTTTAGCTGTATCTGAGCAGAGCAATGGCCGCCTGCTGCAATTGACGTTCAACAAGGAAACCGTTGATCAATTCTTTGCTGCAATTGAGGAATGGCCGATTCAGGCGCTGGAGTATAAATCTTTCCTGCGTTTTCGTGTCGCGAAAGTACTGGATGATCTGTGTGGTAATCAGCTGCAGTCTTTGCTGGTGGATACGCTGGTTGACCGTAATACCGGTGCTCTGCTGATTACTCCTGAAGGTCTGGATGATGTATCTCAGGCAGAAGATATGGTGCGTTTCACTACAGCTGTATGTCACCTGATGGGTCGTTCTAACTTTGATGCCATGAGCGGTAAGTACTATGCCCGTTTTGCGGTAGTGAACAGCGATAACTCTGACAGCTACCTGCGTCAGCCACACCGTGTTATGGAACTGCACAACGACGGTACTTACGTTGAAGAAGATACTGACTTCAACCTGATGCTGAAGATTGATGAGCAGAACATGGAAGGCGGTAACTCTCTGCTACTGCACCTGGATGACTGGGAAGATCTGGAGAAGTTTTCCACTAACCCTCTGGCATTCCGTGATATCCGCTGGGCTGTTCCGCCAAGTAAGAATATCTCTAAAGAGACTTACCACCCGGTATTTGATCTGGATGTAAACGGTGACCTGATCACCTCGTACATCGATCAGTTTGCTCAGCCTGCTAACTTTGAAGAAGGCGTATGGCTCTCTGAGCTGGGTGAATCTTTCGAAAGCAGCAAGGGTATTCAGTCGATCCGTGTACCTGTGGGCAGTTTCCTGCTGATTAACAACCACATGTGGCTGCACGGCCGCGATAAATTTACACCACATGACGGTTTACGTCGTGAGCTGATGCGTCAGCGTGGTTACTTCACGCATAAGAAAACGCTGCGCAACCCACGTCAGTAATCTGAGGCGTGTTTTCTTAAGGTAAATGTTCCGGCAGGGACTTGTTCATCCAGTGTCTATTCATAACAATAGTCGCTGAGATAAATTCAGACCTCTGAGAGGCTTGCCTCTCAGGGGTTTTCGCGTCAGGCGAGGAATAAAATGTACGATTACATCATCATCGGCGGTGGCATTGTTGGTATGTCCACTGCGATGCAGTTACTGCAACAACAACCCGGCAAAAAACTGCTGGTGGTCGAAAAAGAAGCTCAGGTCGCTCAGCATCAGACTGGACATAACAGCGGCGTGATTCATGCCGGTGTTTATTACACGCCGGGCAGTCTTAAAGCTAAATTCTGCCTGGAAGGTAATAAAGCGACCAAAACCTTCTGTGATGAAAATGATATTCCGTATGATGAATGCGGTAAGCTGCTGGTTGCGACCAATGAGCTGGAAATGGAGCGCATGAAAGCGCTGTGGGAGCGCACTGAAGCCAACGGCCTGGAGCGCTACTGGCTGAATGCTGAAGAGCTGAAAGCGCGTGAGCCGAATATCACAGGTATCGGCGGTATCTTTGTCCCTTCCAGCGGTATTGTCAGCTATCGCCGTGTGACCGAAGTGATGGCGGATAAAGTCCGTGAAATGGGTGGCGAAATCCAGTTTAACTGCGAAGTAACGGCACTGAAAGAAAGCGATTCTGATGTAACGGTATTCACCAGTCGAGGCAGCTTTACCAGTCAGTATATGATCTCCTGTTCAGGTCTGATGGCGGATCGTGTAGTAAAAATGCTGGGCATTAAGCCGACCTTTAAGATCTGTCCTTTCCGGGGTGAATATTACCTGCTGAAACCAGAGCATAATCAGGTGGTCAATCATCTGATCTATCCGATCCCTGATCCGAGCATGCCTTTCCTGGGGGTACACCTGACCCGCATGATCGATGGCACGGTAACGGTAGGTCCGAATGCGGTGATGGCCTGGAAGCGTGAAGGTTATAAAAAGACCGATATCTCTCTGAAAGACAGTCTGGAAGCACTGACTTATCCGGGCATTCTGAAGGTACTGTATAAAAATCTGAAGCCAGGTCTGATCGAAACGAAAAACTCTCTGTTTAAAGGTCAGTACCTGAAGGAAGTGAATAAATATTGTCCGAAGATTGTAAAATCGGATCTGCAGCCTTACCCGGCAGGTGTACGTGCTCAGGCGGTGTCTGAGGATGGTAATCTGGTGGATGATTTCCTGTTTGTGAAGACAAAACGCACCATTAATGTCTGTAACGCCCCTTCTCCGGCAGCGACCTCTGCGATTCCGATTGGTAAACATATTCTGCAGGAAGCGGCTGAAAATTTTGCCTGATAGCAGAGCTTATACTCTGACTCTGAGCTGGCATCAGCTCCGGCTCCGGACAGATATAAACTGCGGAGTTATCAGAGCAAACAATAGCTAAGGCTTTGTTTTTAAAGATCTGTTTGATTCAATGATCTTATACAGACCCAGCTATCACTGACAGCGGAAGTATCTTTGAATATTCCCGCTGTTTTTGTATATGTTGCTTGATAATCAAAAATTATAAAAAATATATATTTCATATATTGTACTTATTGCTTCCAGGGATATAACTTCTTGCCTATCCAATAGCAATAAGCGTAGCGGACCGGGTGGTCTTCTGCGGTATAACAATTCCAAACTGATACGAGTAAATAGACAGAGGTGAGACATGAGCCAGCGTGTCGCGTTTAACTGGGAAGACCCGTTCAATCTTGATCAGCAACTGACAGAAGAAGAGCGCATGGTGCGCGACATGGCCCGTGAATACTGCCAGGGTCGTCTGCAGCCCCGTGTTCTGGAAGCTAACCGTGAAGAGATCTTCCATCGCGAAATTATGAATGAGATGGGTGAAATGGGTCTGCTGGGCAGCACACTGCCGGAAGAGTACGGTTGCGCCGGTGTAAACCATGTTTGCTATGGCCTGGCGGCACGTGAAGTAGAGCGTGTAGACAGCGGCTATCGCTCTGCAATGAGTGTGCAGTCTTCCCTGGTCATGCACCCGATTTACGCGTATGGCTCTGAAGAGCAGCGTCAGAAGTATCTGCCAAAACTGGCCACCGGTGAGTGGGTTGGCTGTTTTGGTCTGACCGAGCCAGATGTTGGTTCTGATCCGGGTGGTATGAAAACCCGTGCTGAGCGTGTTGATGGCGGTTTCCGTGTGACCGGTGCCAAAATGTGGATCACCAACTCGCCGATCTCTGATGTGATGGTGGTATGGGCGAAACTGGATGGTGAAATTCATGGCTTCATTCTGGAACGTGGTATGGAAGGTCTGAGCACACCGAAGATTGAAGGTAAGTTCTCTCTGCGTGCATCTATCACCGGTGAAATCGTGATGGACAACGTCTTTGTACCGGAAGAGAACCTGCTGCCTAATGTAAAAGGTCTGAAAGGCCCGTTTGGCTGCCTTAATAAAGCCCGTTATGGTATTGCCTGGGGTGCACTGGGTGCGGCTGAATTCTGCTGGCATGCTGCGCGTCAGTACTCTCTGGATCGTATTCAGTTTAAACGCCCTCTGGCTGCGACTCAGCTGGTGCAGAAGAAACTGGCTGACATGCAGACTGAAATCACTCTGGGTCTGCAGGGATGTCTGCAGGCAGGTCGTCTGATGGATGAAGGCCAGTGCCCGGTTGAACTGATCTCCCTGATTAAACGTAATTCTTGCGGTAAGTCGCTGGATATCGCCCGTGTTGCCCGTGATATGCACGGTGGTAACGGTATCTCTGATGAGTTCCACGTAATCCGTCACTCCATGAACCTGGAAGCGGTGAACACCTACGAAGGGACTCACGATATTCACGCACTGATTCTGGGTCGTGCACAGACCGGGATTCAGGCATTCGGCTGATCATTATTGTCAGCTGTTCAGTGCCTTTAGTGCTGCGCTGAACAGATACCGGGCCCTGCCAGGTCCGGTATGCACTGTGTTCGTGTCCTTTTCCCTGTTTATCTCTGCTTAGCAGGGGGAAGTTTATTGCCAGGCCAATTGTGCTTTGCAGCCCGCCATGAGCGGGCTTTTTTTGTCTTGGCCGGATAATCGTTATCGTGCCCTGATTCGTTGCTCCGGAACAACTTCATCAAATTTATTCCGATTGTGATTATCAGGCTTAAATCTTGACTATGCCGGTATCTGAGCGTGTTCAGCGTTATTCTTCATGATCTCGCAGGAAACACCACTGATCGCCTTTACTCTGCTCTTCACTGAAATAATATCCGTCCAGATCAAACTGTTTCAGCTGCTCAGGTCCGGTCAGCTGGTTTTTAATAATGTAAGCGCTCATCAGTCCTCGGGCTTTTTTGGCATAGAAACTGATCATTTTGTATTGTCCGTTTTTCCAATCTTTAAAGACCGGTGTGATAATCCGGGCCTGCAGTTCTTTCGCCTTTACTGCTTTAAAGTACTCATTTGAAGCCAGGTTAATCAGTACCGGTTCAGGCTGTTCGGCTAACTCCTGATTGAGTGCTGCCGTCAGTTTATTACCCCAGAACTGGTACAAATCTTTGCCCCGCTGGTTAGCAAACTTTGTGCCCATCTCCAGGCGATATGGCTGAATCAGATCCAGCGGTTTCAGCAACCCATACAGACCCGACAGAATTCTCAGATGTTGCTGAGCAAATACAAAATCCTGTTCCGAGAAGGTTTCAGCCGCCAGTCCTGTGTAAACGTCGCCTTTAAATGCCAGCAAAGCCTGTTTGGCATTGTCCTGGGTAAAGGGGCGACTCCAGCTGCCAAAACGAGCCATGTTCAGTGCTGCCAGCTTATCACTCAGTTTCATCAGGGTTGCAATATCAGCCTGAGAAAGATGCTTCAATTCATTAATCAGGAGCTGACTATCATCAAGCCAGTCCGGTTGACTGAATTGTTCGGTCACAGGGGCGGTTTCAAAATCCAGCGTTTTGGCTGGTGATATTACAATTTTCATCGCAGATTCCGGAGGCTGTTGACTGAATGCGTAATCATAACAGCATCTTATACCCTGGTGAAATAGTTGGTTATTGCGGTGCACCATAATATTGCTGAATGGTGTTTTTTGCACTTTTTTGGTGCGCTAAGTGTCGAGTGTATTGCTGTCTTATGACAATTTTGGTGGCTTATTCATCTGTTATATAGTTATTTGTCAGATGATTTGACCTTTTTTTTGCTGGCATAGCTCTTGCGAGGAGACAGGTATAACTATGATGAAAAAATGGGGTGTGGTTTATGGATGCGGCAAATGTACAGGCCAATCTGGATCTTGTCTGGATTATGGTCTCTGCTGCACTGGTGATGTTTATGCAGGCTGGATTTACTGCATTAGAGTCAGGACTGACACAGGCCAAGAACAGCATCAATGTTGCGATTAAAAATATTACTGATTTCATTATTTCTGTACTGACTTTCTGGGCGGTCGGTTACGCCCTGATGTTTGGCGCAAGTTCGGGTGGATGGATTGGCAGCAGCGGTTTTGGTCTGTCCGGTTTATCTGAACCTTCTGATTTTGCTGCTTTTGCCTTTCAGGCCACTTTTGCCGGAACAGCAGCCACAATTGTATCCGGAGCGGTAGCGGAACGAACAAAGTTTCTGGCCTATGTGGTTGTGGCTATTCTGACGACCTGTGTGATTTATCCGGTGTCCGGGCACTGGATCTGGAATAGTGATGGCTGGCTGGCTCAGCAAGGCATGATTGATTTTGCCGGTTCAACGGTGGTGCATTCTCTGGGAGCCTGGGTCGGACTGGCAGGGGCTATCGTGGTCGGGCCTCGTTTAGGTGTGTTTAATAAACAGGGTGGCGTGAATAAAATTCAGGGACATAGCCTGGTTCTGGCTGTAGTCGGGGTGCTGATTCTCTGGTTTGGCTGGTTTGGCTTCAATGGTGGCAGTACTCTGAGTGGCGATGCCAGTATCGCTAAAATCATCGCCAATACTATGCTGGCAGCCGGTGCCAGTGGCCTGAGCTGTTTTTTCCTGTCGATGATGCTGCATGAGCGCCGTGAAGTGAATGTTGAAAAACTGCTGAATGGTGTCGTCGGTGGTCTGGTGGCCATTACTGCAGGTTGTGCTGTGGTAGAGCCTGTCGGTGCGGTGGTCATTGGTTTTACGGCAGGTGCTGTATTGTATCTGGCGGAGTGGATTATTCTGCATATGATGCGGGTGGATGATCCGGTTAACGTGGTGGCAGCACATGGTGTCTGTGGTGCTCTGGGAACCATTATGCTGGCATTCTTTGCGCCGGAATCCGCTCTGGTAAATGGCAGTGTGACAGATCAGTTGCTGGTGCAACTGACCGGTGTATTTGCTGTATTTGTCTGGGGTTTTGGTCTGGGTTACGTGATCTTTGCCCTGCTGAAAGCCTTTGGCGCATTAAGAGTGCCACCAGAAGATGAAGAGCGAGGCCTGAATGTCAGTGAGCACGGTGCCAGCTCTGCGCTGCTGGATATGCAGGAAGCAATGCAGATGATTATTAAAGATGGTGATCTGACCCGCAGAGTGAAAGTTGACACTGGCAGTGAATATGAACGGTTGGGGGCTATTTTTAACCTGTTTCTGGACAGTTACGAGAAAGCGATTGGTGATATAAAATCCGCATCGGGTGAGCTGACCGATTATGCTCATGCGATGGCTAAAGCCAGCGAAGAGCTGGAGGCTGGTGTTTCCAGTCAGAAAGAGCAGAGTCTGCATATCACTACCGCTATTACTCAGCTGTCTGCTGCGGTGAAACAACTGGCTGCCAGTGTACGTGAAACCTCAGCTCAGACAGAAGAAGCAACTCAGCAATCCTCTAATGGTCACAATCTGGTGAAAGACAGTGTAAAAGGGATTCATGAACTGGCCGAACAGATCTCACAAGTGCATCGGGTGACGCAGCAGGTGGAGAGTAAAACATCGGCCATCACCGGAATACTGGAAACCATTGAAGGCGTATCAGAACAAACCAATCTTCTGGCTCTGAATGCGGCGATTGAAGCAGCCAGAGCCGGTGAGGCCGGACGAGGCTTTGCTGTAGTAGCTGATGAGGTGCGTACACTATCTCAGCAGACACAGGGATATACCCGGCATATTCAGGATACCATTGGTCAGCTGCAGAGTGAGGTCAGCAGTGCCGTTGATCTGGTGAAAAGCGGGCATCAGCTGGCAGATAACAGTGTATTAGCCGTCAGTGGTTCTGGTGATGCCTTTGCGGCGATTAATCATATGGTTCATGCGATTAACCATAGCAGTGCTGAAATCGCCACAGTGGCGGAACAGCAATCACAGATTGCGATAGAAGTGGATCATAATATTCGTCAGATTAATGATGTGGTGTTGCATACCGCAGAAGAGGTCAGGGTACTGAACGGCCTGGGGCAGAACATTGAATCTCTGGCGCAGGGCTTACAGGCTTCGGTGGCCAGTTACTCTGTCCGGCAGGTAGTACAGTGATAAGCTGAGGCGAGCAGATGGGAAAAATTAATCTGCTCACCCAAAAAGGGCGATAGGCGATAGCCAGGCTTTACGCTAGTATCCTGTGCTACCCATCCTGACAAGTCACAAATCAGTCCTCTCATGTTTAAGATTGGTTGGGATGGATATGACTTGTTTGGTTCTGATAAGGAAACAGGATGCAGCGTTCATTTCTTAATGTATCACCCTATCTTTTGCTGGTGATGACTACGTTATTCTGGTCCGGAAACTTTGTTCTGGGTCGTGCCGTTCATCTGGATGTGCCGCCGGTTGGACTCAGCTTCTGGCGCTGGTTGACTGCTCTGGTTGTTATCCTGCCGTTTGCATTGCCTCGTCTTAAACAGAGCTGGCCGGTCATTCGTCAGCACTGGCTTATTCTGCTGGTACTGTCTGTGTTCAGTGTGGCCTGCTTCAATACTATGGTGTATATGGGATTGCAAACCGCTCCGGCCAGCAACAGTATTCTGCTGCAATCGGCCTGTCCTGTGATTATTCTGATGTTGTCCTGGTTATTCTTCCGGGAAAAGGTATCTCTGTTACAGGGCGCCGGTATGCTGTTATCTCTGGCAGGTGTTGTGGTTGTAGTGACTCAGGGCAGCCCGGCATCCATTGTTGATATGGATTTTCTGAATGGTGGTACGGCCTGGATTCTGGCTGCAGTGTTCTGCTGGGCCGTTTATTCCACTCTGTTGCGGCTGAAACCGACAGAGTTGGGAGGTTTTGCTTTTTTTGCCCTGACCGTTCTTGTCGGCGTGATTGTGCTGTTTCCTTTTTACCTCTATGAGACACTGAATGGCCGACCTATGCCATTTACAGTGACTTCTGTTGCCAGTGTGTTGTATGTGACCATTTTTGCTTCGATTCTGGCGTATCTGTTCTGGAACCGAGCGGTAGCTGAATTGGGGGCGAATCGCAGTGGTCAGTTTATTCATCTGATTCCTGTGTTTGGAATTACGCTGGCAGTGCTGTTTTTGGGGGAAACCCTGCAACTGTTCCATTTTACCGGTTTTGCCCTGATTTTCGGGGGTATCTGGTTGGCAACAGTGATTGCCCGTAAACCTGCCTGAGTCGATCCTGCTGTATATTGCAGAGCCTGTTATATACAGCAGGGTGTGGTACTTGTCTCTCAGGCGCTGAAATACATGTTGAATCTGTGATGCACCTCGAAGGGGCTGTGCCGTAACTCTGCGGATCAGTTAAAACGGATAAGCAGCACGCCGCAGAATAGCATGACTACGCCCAGTACTCGCCACAGGTTGATACTGTGCTGAGGGAAGGTTGCCCAGCCAAAGTGATCCAGCATTAAAGACATGGTTAACTGACCTGCAACAAACAGTGCCATCATGGTGGCGGCTCCCAGTCTGGGAGCCAGAAATGCTGATGTGGCGACAAATACCGCACCCATTAGTCCTCCGGTCCAGGCCCACCAGGGCGCTTGTTTCAGACTGGCCATAGCAGGCCATTCCTGACGGGTCAGTACGGCAACAATAAATAAAGAAAGGGTACCAACGACAAAAGAGATAAAGGATGCCCATATTGCACCTTCACTGTTCTGTGCCAGAGTACTGTTGACGCCGGATTGCATTGGCATCAGTGCTCCGGCCAGCAGGGCCAGAGCGGCCCAGATGGTAATAGTCGAAAAGATCATAGTATCTGTGTCTGCCTGATTGGGAAAGTAAGGATCTGTTGAGATCGGCCAGATCCGGTTTATCTGAATATAGCTGTGGAGGTTAACAGAACCGACGAACCGGACGCAGATATCCCCGGCTGTCGGTCAGAAGCGTTTCACACAGGCTTATAGCGATTGTCAGGATATCACGGACATGGATTCGGCATCTGCTGGTGTATTGCCTCAATACCGTTCAGAACCTCTTCACTCAGCGTCAGCTCAGCACTGGCAATGTTGCTTTTTAGCTGATCCATTGTGGTTGCGCCGATGATATTACTGCCTGTGAAGCTGCGTCCGGTGACAAAGGCCAGCGCCATTTGTGCCGGATCAAGGCCATGTTCTCTGGCCAGCTCAACGTATGCACTGGTCGCCTGTTCGGCTTTTTCGCTGGTATAGCGCTGAAAGCGCTTATAGAGGGTTAAACGCCCTTTCTCAGGCCATTGTCCATCCAGGTACTTACCGCTCAGTACACCGAAGCCCAGAGGTGAATAGGCCAGCAGAGGGATCTGTTCTCGATGAGCAATTTCTGCTAGTCCGGTTTCAAAGGTTCTGTTCAGCAGGTTATAAGGGTTCTGAATGCTGATCATGCGTGGCAGGTTATGTTGCTCTGATAGCTGCATATATTTCATCACGCCCCAGGGGCTTTCATTGGATACACCGATATGACGGATTTTACCGGCTTGTACCAGGTCATTCAGTGCTTCCAGAGTGTCCAGCAGAGGTGTGGTATTTTCCTCTTCCTGATGGGTGTAGCCCAGCTGGCCAAAAAAGTTAGTGTTACGGTCAGGCCAGTGCAGCTGGTAAAGGTCAATATAGTCGGTCTGCAGACGTTGCAGGCTGGCATCCAGTGCTTGCTGTATATGCTCTTTATTCAGGCGAGGGCCTCCTCTCAGATAGGTTAACCAGTCTCCGGGGCCTGCTACTTTAGTGGCCAGAACCACTTTGTCGCGGTTTGCACGGGCTGCCAGCCAGCTGCCTATATAGCTCTCTGTGCGTCCCTGGGTTTCACCCATTGGCGGCACAGGATACATTTCTGCAGTATCAATAAAGTTAATGCCCTGTTCCAGGGCATAATCCAGCTGCTGGTGAGCTTCCTGCTCTGTGTTCTGCTCTCCCCAGGTCATAGTACCCAGGCAAAGCTTGCTGACATTGAGATGAGTATTCGCCAGTGTCTGATAGATCATTTCTTGCTCCTGATCAGATTTCACTTGTGGTAATTATGGTAAACAGATGATTTTGTGGTGTAACACATTATTGCCATATTGCAGATTTACTCTGCTTTTTGTATCAATAATAATCCTGTGCAGTCTTGCGACACGAAAACAGAGTGATAGAATGCCGCCTCCGAGCAGGACATGCATTCTTTTTAAATAACCTGGTGACTAACGGTTTGATTATGTCTGAGCAGATCAGTGTTGTGACCCGACTGAAATTTTATCTGGCTGAGAGGATGTTCCATTCTTCTGCGCTTAAAGGGTCCAGACTGAGACACCGCTGGATAATGGCGTGGTTTAAACAGGCCGCCAGCGAAGGCCATCTTAAAGCCCAGTCTATGTATGGGCATTTGCTATATTTCCGTGGCGCGTCGCCGGTGGATAAAGGGCAGGGGGCGAACTATCTGCTGGATGCGGCTAAGCGTGGAGATGCTAAGGCACAGTATCAGATTGCCTGTATCTATGAGACTGGCTTTGGCCATTTGCAGAAAAATTATGAAAATGCTGTGCGCTGGTTTGTCAAAGCAGCTGAGCAGGGACACCCTCTTGCATGCCGTAAAATGGCGGATGCCTGTGAGCAGGGCAAATTAGGGTTGGCAGTGAACCCGGATCAGGTTCAGTACTGGCAACAGAAAATCCACCGATCGCTTGAGAACACCTCGGGGATGACGCTGTCACAATCTGTGAGCTAATTCCAGGCATGCTAATTGCTTTTCTACTAGACTAAAGACGTTGCACAACGGACGTGATGTGGTTGTCCATGTATCACAGGGAGCCGCCATCCGGGACGAGATTATTTTGACAGCACAGACAAAGCAGACAGATATGCCATTTATTATTGATGTTGAAGCCTCGGGATTTGGTCGTGGAAGTTACCCCATTGAGGTCGGTTTTGCTCGTCCTGACGGCAGTGTATTCTCTTGCCTGATCAGGCCTGAACCTGATTGGGAGCACTGGGATGAGAGTGCAGAGGAAGTGCATGGCATTCCCCGAGCCACTTTGTTTGAGCAGGGCAGCAGTGTGCAGGAAGTTGCAAAGAAGCTGAATGAAGAACTGGAAGGCAAGACGGTTTATACCGACAGTTGGGGGTTTGACAGCAGCTGGCTATCGTTACTGTTCTACCATGCTGGATTGCGGCAGTTGTTTCGGTTAGAAACACTCAGTAAGTTACTTTCGGAAAAGCAGATTGCGATCTGGAGTAAAGTTAAACAGCAGGTGACAACAGATCTGAATATTGATCGTCACCGGGCCGGGCCGGATGCCCGGATGCTACAACGTACCTATGAGCTGACATCTGATTCCTGATAGCGGGTATGTCTTTCAATACCAATAAAAAAACGGGCCCGGAGCCCGTTTTTTGTCTGAAGGCTTCTGCATTCAGACTAAAATGACGCGTCTTATTTACCGTCATCCAGGATGTTCTGGCGAATAAAATGAATGCCAAAACCACAAATCGCCACACAACCGATCACAACAGCCAGACCAGCTACTACAGCAGCATCTACGTACATAATTACAGCCTCATTCGGGGATTTTATAATTGGGCTGGGCAATGTAATGCTTTTGTCATGGGAATGCACCCCTTCTAAGGTGGCGAATTTAGAATCTTTTGGCATAAGAGCGATAGAATAATTTCTATTTTGTCTTTTTGATCTGGTTGCGCATAATAACGGTCAGTAATCCCTGTTACAGTGATATCAGGTTAAACGAGATAACTAAATGCAGAAAAAAATACAGAAAAAACCTGTGAATGTTCATTGGAAATCCCGGGTAACCCGTGCTCATAAAGCACCTTATATCGCCCGTACTCTGAGTGTTTCCCCTAAGCACCTGCATCTGGAAAGTGAATGGAGCCTTCCTGAGTCTGAAAAGGTCAGAGCTGAGGTTCTGGCATTGCATGATGGTAAAAAGCAGGTGCTGACTATTTATGGCAAGGTCAGAAGTTCCGTGTTGTTATCCACAGGGAGCAGTTACGGTCTTGATATACTGATCGAAAAGATTTCGGCTGAAGATCAGCAATTTATTGAGAACTACATCAAAGCCAGAGAAAGTTTGCGCAGCAGTTAAGGTTTTTCTGTGGTAATCAGGAGCAGTGCATCTGCTCCTGTATGCCTGTTGAAAAGGCGCTGCATCAGGGAATCATATCCATGATGCCAAACTCTTCATCCATCCATTGTCCGATTACGTTATATCCACACAGGTGGTGAGCATACTGAGTGTGCAGGCAACGTACGGTGTCCCAGTTGGCAATACCGCCAATGCCTCTTTTCTGCAGTAACGCCATAAAACCGGCTTGTTGGGCAAAAGCCCTGTCTTCTCCCGTCATATAACGAAATCTCTGGTCTACATAGTCCTGATGGCTGGCATGGTAAGCCTGCATAAACTCACTGTCTTCCAGCAGGCGCTCTTCCAGCTGTTTAATCACTCCGGTGGCTTCAATATGGCTGATCTCTTTTTTCAGCAGCTCCGAGGTCATCCAGTATAGCGTCGGAAACGGTTTTTTATCCGATATGGATGGCATACGAACCACCAGAGGAGTACCCCGGCTATCGGTTGCGGTAATAGCCTGCATACCTTTCGGTGCCCGACCAATTTGGGACTCGATTCGTGCGATTAGCTCTGGCACAGGGGCCAGCTCGGTTTTTTGATACATCGATTAGTTATCCGCTCAGTCTTTGCTGCGCTCAATTGCAGGTTTCCAGTATAATAGCTGACAATTTTGACCTGGATGGAATAGGAAAGCGAATAATGAAGAGATTGATGCGGGCCTGCGTGCTGGCGACTGCGTTTCTGACTTCTGGGGCAGCCTCCGCTGCTGCGACAGATTATGCCATAGGTACTGACCTGATACGCTGGGTTGATCCGACTCAGGATGACGGTATGGCTAATATTGTGTTTCAGAAGGCTCTGGGGCGGGAAGACGCCATCCATATCGACTTTTCTATGAAGGATGATCGCTACATCCTGGGGGCGGATTATAAAGTCTATAATCGCCGTTACTATCTGGGTTCTTTTATGCAGCTGGGTGCTATGCTGCATGTGGAAGATGGCAGTGCCGATTTTGGTATCGAAGGGGCTGTTGGTTATGAGTATTCCCCGTTCCAGGATTGGGTGTTATCTGCAGATATTCAACTGGTATTCGGACCAGATCATCCTGAGAAAGATAAGCAGGAGCCCTGGATTGTGCCTCGTGTACGCCTGATGTACGCCTTCTGATATCCGGTATTAACAGACAGTACCGGCTACAGGCTCTGGTCTGGTATCCGTCACCGTATCAGCATTGTTGGCACAGCCTTACTCTGTTGCTTTCTGCAGGGCAAGGCTTTGTTGTATTAAGTAGCAATGAAATGATACCGACAGGATAACTATCCTGAATACAGCAGGGTATCAGTTCTGACGACCAATACTGGCCCATTGCCCTCGGGTCAGTGATAGCAGATCATCTGGTGCCAGGCAGATTTCCAGTCCACGCTTTCCGGCACTAACGTGGATTTTGTCCAGGGATTGTGCGGAGGCATCAATAAAGGTTGGCAGTGCTTTTTTCTGGCCTAACGGGCTGATACCACCTACAACATATCCCGTTGTTTTTTCTGCTTTAACCGGATCAGCCATCTCCATCTTTTTACAACTCGCTGCTTTAGCCAGTGCCTTAAGATCCAGAGTGCCGGACACAGGCACTACAGCCACGACCAGCTTGCCATCGTTACTCTGGGCCAGCAGCGTTTTGAATACTTCCTCACTGTTCAGGCCCAGAGCCTGAGCGGCTTCTTCGCCGTAGGACGCGCTGCTGGCATCATGACTGTATTCTTTTATTTCAAATGAGATACCGGCTTTTTCAGCCTGTCGGATACCTGGTGTCACTGACATCACTCCTTTCTTATGGGACAGGTTGCTTTCTGTTCTGCTGCTCAGGTGCTTTATTGCCTGCTGACAGGCATCTTACCTCTGCCAGAGACTACGCAATCTGTCTATCCAGGGAGGTGCTATCATCAGATAGACTGTGGCCAGAGCGAATGACAGAACCGTGCCCCACAGCAGACCTGAGGAAGGATAACACCAGGCGACGCTGGTTGCATAAACCATTAATGACCCCAGTCCTGTGGGATAGTGCTTAATGATGGTAGCTGCTTTACCCGAACCATAACTTCTGTGCATAAGAACCAGAAATGGGAACATGGATACGGGAAATGCGGCCAGAATACCGGCAATGCTGGCTGGTACAACATGAGCCAGTCCGGTAATTACCAGTACAATACCGGCAGCAACCAGAGCCCGGAATATCAGAACCATGAAAGACATGGGGGCTTTACGGGTCACCTGTGTCTCTGGAATATGCCGGTATCCCCACAGACACAGTAGAATCGCTACAGCTGGCAGACAGGCCGCTGTAAGCAGATTCAGTGACAGCATCTGAATCAGATAACCGGATATGAGAAACAGGGTAATACCGCACAGACTGGCAAGCCCAATAATTTGCCATGATGCTGCAGGTTGCGTTTTATCCACAGGAATGGCCTGTGGCTCTGCTTCTGATGGCTGGTCTGTTACCGGTTTGCAGCCTAGCAGGTAGCCTGTGCTCAGCATCAGGGTACTGGCAAAACCAGCCAGTGTGTAGACAGCACTTTCAGCAGCAAAGTCAGGGCTGATCTCATAGCCAATAAAGAACAGTGCAATCGCTGTTCCCAGAGGGTAGCCAGATAACATTCCGGCAACTTTCGGGCTGACACGTTCTGCAATCATGGACAGTGCCAGTACGATAGCAACCGATACCAGCACTTTTATCGTAATCAGCGTAATCATCCCTGTAACAACACGACTTTACCCAGCGCCTGGCCGGATTCCACTTTCTGATGGGCTTTGCCGACTTCGGTAAAAGTATATACTTCTTCATCCAGCAAAGGGTGTACGTAACCGTCTCCGGTCAGACTGAACATCGCTTCCAGAGCGTCTCTGTGGTTGTCAAAATCCTGGCCATACAGTAAAGGGGTGGCAATAAATACAACATGCAGGGTCAGGTTTTTACCATGCAGAGGTGACAAGTCGTGGGTGGACCTGGCTGCGATAGTCGCTACTGTGCCGCTGACTCTGGCCGCCTGGAAGGATTTGTCCATGTTATCAGTACCGACAGTGTCAAATACCATATCAAACCCCTGTCCACCGGTACAACGCTGAACATACTCTTCCACACTTTCCTGCTGGTAGTTAATGGTTTCATCGGCACCCAGCCGGGTTGCAATACGAGCTTTTTCTTCGCTGGATACTGTCGTATATACCTTTGCACCTGCCCATTTGGCAATCTGAATAGCAATATGTCCTACACCGCCGGTGCCTGCGTGGATCAGTACCTTATCTCTGGGCTGAATCTGAGCCCTTTCAATCAATGCTTTCCAGGCTGTGATAAAAACAACAGGTAACGCAGCGGCTTCGGCGAAAGCCAGGCTTTCTGGTTTTTTTATCAACAGGCGGGCATCTGCCAGCATGTATTCTGCCAGAGCACCCTGATAATTTTTAAGCCCACCGGCAAAGCCGAAGACCTCATCACCGGGTTGCAGTGTTGAAACATCTTCAGCAACTGCCGTCACTATGCCAGAAACATCACCATGAAGAATGGCCGGAAATGCGGGGTTTGCCTGCACCAGACCGGCCCGGATTTTAGTATCCAGAGGATTAACACTGCTGGCTGCCACTTTAATAATGACGTGACCAGACTGAAGTTCAGGTTCTGATAACTCTGTCTGTTCAAACTGGTCTGGACCACCGTATTGCCTGATGACCATTGCTTTCATGATTGCTTCTCCGGATTCAGAAATATAACACAGGTAACAACATGGCCGGATCAAAGATAAAGCCTGATCCATATGGATAACAGGTTGTCAGTTACTTTCGCCAGGTTTGCTTAAGATCAAGTTTTGCTCCGACTCTGCCGTCATTGTATCCCAGTGCCTGATCTTTACCACGGAAGAAAGACTATAATTATTATATGGGCTTGTTTCTTGCTTAATTCAGGAGGATTATATTTTGCAATGCAATTAAACCCTAAAAAAATAGTGTGAATAGAAGTGTTACTGTTTAATATCCAGTCCATTTTTATAAAAGGTATTTTAAGTGCCTGAATTTTGAGTCGTAATCAAAAAAATAATACGGCCGAATTCCATATGCAAATCGAACCCGAGGTATCCCTATGGAGATGTTGTTCCGACGTGTGCCTATCCAGCAAAGGATATGGCTGATTTTATTTCTCGCGTTATCTGTGATGGCATTGATGCTGTTTATTGTGCTTAAGCAGGAGAGAGCCAGCTTTACAGAACTCAAGCAAACAGAGCTTCGGCATCTGACTGAATCTGCTTTGAGTGTGGTGGATGATCTGAATAAAAAAGTATCTGCAGGAGAGCTGACTCTGGCAGATGCTCAGCAGGAAGTTCGCACGATTGTTCGCAGTATGCGTTTTAATGGCACAGACTATTTCTGGATTCAGGATCTGCAGGGCACCATGTTGATGCACCCGATAAAAGCATCCCTGGAAGGCCGTGATATGAATGGTATTAAGGATGTAAATGGTAAGCTGTTCTTTGCCAGTATGGTGCAGCAGGTTAAAACAAAGGGAGAAGGGTTGGAACGTTACTATTGGTCCCGACCTGGCAGTGAAAAGCCAGTACCAAAACTGTCTTATCTGAAAGCTTATCCACAGTGGGGCTGGGCTATTGGTACCGGTGTCTATGTCGATGATATCGAAAACCAGTTCTGGAAACAGGCCATCTCTGTAATCACTATTTCTGCCATCCTGATGGCTGGGTTATTTGTGATCAGCATCATGCTGGCCCGAAGTATTACCCGTCCACTGGTTACGACCGTTAATGCCTTGAAGGATATCAGTGAAGGAGAAGGCGATCTTACGGTCCGTCTCCGGGTACGGGGTAATGATGAAATTACTGGTCTGACCCGTTATTTCAATGGCTTTGTTGAAAAAGTACATCGGGTAATGGAACAGGTAAATACTTCATCATCGGCAGTATCAGCCTCGGCAGAAGAGTTGTCCCGGATTATGGATGAAGGGAGTCAGACGGTTGAACGTCAGGCCAGAGAAACAGACCAGGTGGCGACAGCAATTAACGAAATGTCTGCTACTGTGCACGAGGTAGCACAGAATGCGGGAGAAGCCGCTGGAGCAGCTAATCAGGCTGATCAGGAGGCCCGGCAGGGTAAAATTCAGGTTGAAGGCGCGATTGAAGCCATTAATACCCTGGCAAGTCAGGTACAGGGGTCTGCCAGCGTGATTCAGAAACTGAGATCGGACAGTGAAAATATTGGCTCTGTACTGGATGTCATTCGTGGTGTGGCTGAGCAGACTAATTTACTGGCGCTGAATGCTGCCATTGAGGCAGCCCGTGCAGGTGAGCAGGGACGGGGGTTTGCGGTGGTGGCTGATGAGGTGCGTACACTGGCTCAGAGAACCCAGGAAAGTACGGATGAGATTCAGTCAATGATTGAGCAGCTGCAATCTGCCGCTCAGGAAGCCGTTAAATCAATGGATATCAGCCTGGAATCGACGCAGAAAACAGTGACGACAACGACAGAAGCCGGAGCGTCGCTGGATTCGATTATGACCGCGGTTGAGTCTATTCGGGATATGAATGATATGATCGCCAGTGCGGCAGAAGAGCAATCACTGGTCGCAGAAGAGATTAATCGTAATGTTGTGAATATTGTCGATTTGTCACAGGTTTCAGCAGAATCAACCCAGCATGTTAATCAGGCCAGTGATGAACTGGCCAGTCAGGCGGATAACCTGCATAACCTGGTACGCCAGTTCCGTATCTGATCACACAGGCCCTGTGTTCCTGATCCGATAGGATTGACCTTGTGTTAAAAAGAAAAAGGGAAGACCGACGATCTTCCCTTTTCTTTTACTGCTGTTGTGTTCTGATATTTTCGTTCAGAGCATTATTGAGCGGCTAGCCAGGCTTCCAGCTCGTCGGCACCACCAACGTGTTCGCCTTCAATAAAGATTTGTGGCGTTGTACCCCGGCCGGATACCGCGTGCAGTGTGGCCAGACTAACACCGTGACTGCCGACAGTAATCTCTTCGAATTTCAGTCCGCGCTCATTCAGTGCCGCTTTTGCACGGGTACAGTGGCTGCAACCCGGCTTACCAATCAGAGTAATGCGTTTTGGCGGCTGAGCTTCCGGGTTCAGGTAGTTCAGCATGGTATCTGCGTCAGATACTTCAAACGGGTCGCCCGGTACATCAGGTTCAATAAACATTTTTTCAATAACACCGTCACGTACCAGCATAGAGTAGCGCCAGCTACGATCACCGAATCCCAGATCGGCTTTATTGACCAGCATACCCATACCCCGGCTGAAGTCGCCATTACCGTCAGGAAGCATAGAGATATTTTCAGCGCTCTGATCACCTGCCCAGGCGTCCATCACAAAAGGATCGTTGACAGACAGACAGATGATGTCATCAATACCGTTCTCTGCAAAAACCTGAGCCAGTTCATTATAACGTGGCAGGTGCGTACTGGAGCAGGTTGGCGTAAAAGCACCTGGTAATGCAAACACAATAACATTTTTACCTTTAAACAGATCATCGGATGTGATCTGAACCCATTCGTTATTCTGACGGGTGTTGAACGTAACCTGAGGGACTGCCTGGCCTTCGCGATTCTCTAACATACTCGATCTCCGTTTAATGAATATTGCCTGTTCCCGATAAACATTGCTTATGATTCCGGGTATGGCTGTAACCTGTGAAGTTGCATTAACTATAGGCTGATTTGTACATCATTAGAAATATAAAAAATAAATTCAAGTGATAGGTTTTATCTATCATTTGAGCTGAATCATGACAGGGTCTTAAGAGTTACTCTGGAATAACGTATTGTTATTGCATTGCAATAAATTTCCTGTTTACTTGAATAGAAGCAAATTATCTGAACAAAAGGTTTCCCTGTTATTGCCTGATTATCCGACTGGTCGCTGGATAATTTCGGAACCCGCTGTTCAGTATTTATCAGGAGAGATAACACCGGATAGAGAACGTCTCTCTGATTCTTGATACTACCAGGTGGGCCTATGTCTGTAAGGGAAAAAATAAAACCGCAATCTGTACTGTCTCCGGACAGAACAGAGATTGAAGGGGCGGCGATTCAATGGCATGCCATTGATAATAAGGAAAGTCTGCAATATCTGAATTCTGATGAGAAAGCCGGTCTGAGTCAGGCTGAATCGACGGATCGTCAGTTGAAATACGGGCTGAACCGCTTACCTTCACCACCGAAGAAAAGCCTGCTTCAGCGTTTTTTGCTTCAGTTTCATAATATTCTGATTTATGTGTTGCTGGCAGCAGGTGTGACTACGGCGCTACTGAATCACTGGATTGATACGGCAGTAATCGCTGCCGTGGTGATTGTTAACGCTATTATCGGCGTTGTCCAGGAAGGTAAGGCAGAAAAAGCGCTGGATGCGATCCGCAATATGCTGTCTCACCAGGCCATGGTGAAACGTGATGGTGCTTATATCACTCTGGATGCTGATCAGTTGGTGCCCGGAGATATTGTAACTCTGCAATCAGGAGATAAAATTCCGGCAGATATACGTCTGATTAACGTGCACGATCTGAGGGTTGATGAAGCGATTCTGACCGGAGAGTCCGTACCAACAGAGAAGCATCACAACACTTTATCGGTGGATACTGTGGTGGCAGACCGGAGTAATATGGCTTACTCAGGTACCCTGGTGACTTATGGTCACGCTGTGGGAGTCGTGGTAGCCACAGGGACCAAAACAGAAATTGGCCGTATCAACCAGATGCTCAGTGAGGTGGAAACGCTGGAAACGCCTCTCCTGCGTGAGGTGGATCAGCTGGCTAAATGGCTGAGTCTGGCGGTTGTGATACTGGCCAGCTTTACCTTTGCCTACGGGGTGTTCGTGCAGGATATGACCGGCGCTGAAACCTTTCTGGCTGCAGTAGGTCTAGCTGTCGCTGCAATACCGGAAGGTCTGCCTGCCATTATGACCATTACTCTGGCGATTGGCGTGCAGCAGATGGCACAACGTAGTGCAGTGATCAGGCATTTACCGGCGGTTGAAACTCTGGGCTCGATTAGTCATATCTGCTCGGATAAAACCGGTACGCTAACCCGTAATGAGATGACGGTGCGTACTGTTGAGCTGGGTGCACAACGCTATGGAGTGACGGGATCCGGTTATGATCCTCATGGCAGTTTTACTCTCAATGGTGAGACCGTTGATTCGGATAACGAAGCTGAGCTGATGAAACTGGCTCGGGCTGCCTTGCTGTGTAACGACGCATCGCTGGTCAAAAAAGAGGGACAATGGTTGCTGACGGGTGATCCGACCGAAGGGGCGCTGGTGGCTCTGGCAATAAAAGCGGGTCTGGACCCGGCTTTTGAGCAGGAAGAGTATCCTCGTACGGATATTATTCCGTTTGAATCTCAGCATAAATATATGGCGACACTGCATCATGATCATGCCGGGCATGGCACGATTTATCTGAAAGGAGCCCCGGAACGGGTGCTGGATATGTGCCAGTTCCAGCGCAGTGCAACGGCGGCTGGAGCAGAAACACCGGAGCAGGCCCGAGAGGCCATTGATAAGACGTTCTGGCTGGATCGTATGCAGGCCATGGCTGCCCAGGGGCAGCGTGTACTGGCTATTGCGAAAAAATCAGTACCAGCAGAGCATATCGAACTGAACTTTTCTGATCTGAATGACGATATGTGTCTGATAGGTCTGGTGGCCATGATTGATCCGCCAAGGGATGAGGCGATTGCTGCGGTGAAGCTGTGCCATAGTGCTGGAATCCGGGTCAAAATGATTACCGGGGACCATGTGGATACGGCGAAAGCCATCGGTGCTCAGATGGGTATTGGCGATGGGCATCGGGCAATGACCGGTTCTGAACTGGAAGAGATGTCTGATGATGAGCTGCAGAAAATCGTTGAAGATGTCGATGTTTATGCCCGCACCAGTCCGGAGCATAAGCTGCGTCTGGTATCGGCCCTTCAGGCCAGAGGCAAGGTGGTTGCCATGACCGGGGATGGCGTCAATGATGCACCGGCACTACGGCGTGCCGATGTAGGCATTGCCATGGGCATTAATGGCACCGAGGTATCGAAAGAAGCGGCTGAGATGGTGCTGGCAGATGATAACTTTGCCACGATTGCCCGAGCGGTAGAAGAAGGACGCACGGTTTACGATAACTTGAAAAAGGCGATTCTGTTCATTCTGCCGACCAATGCCGGTGAAGCTCTGAGCATTATGGGAGCGATCCTGATGGGGACTATATTGCCGATTACTCCGGTGCAGATTCTGTGGGTGAATATGATCACGGCTGTCACCCTGGCACTGGCACTGGCTTTTGAACCCGCTGAGAAAAATGTTATGGGGCGGCCGCCAAGAGATCCGAAAGCGCCCCTGTTATCCGGTTTTCTGATCTGGCGAACCCTGTTTGTCGGCATGATTCTGGTTGCTGGCACCTTCGGTCTCTTTCTCTGGTATCAGAGCGCCGGTGTCAGTGTGGAGTATGCGCGAACCATTGCGGTTAATACCCTGGTGATGTTTGAGATCTTTTATCTGTTCAGCTCGCGTTTCTTTATTGAATCCGTGGTTAATAAAGCCGGTATTCTGGGTAACCGTATTGCACTGTATGCGATTGCAGTGCTGGTGGTATTCCAGTTGCTGTTCACCTATACCAGCCCTATGCAGACACTGTTTGCAACCGAGGCGATTGCGCTGACTGACTGGCTGATCATTATTCTGGTCAGTTCCAGTGTCTTTGTGCTGGTGGAACTGGAGAAAAAAGTATTCAGGGATAAACGGCAGAAAATAGCACCCTGATATCTCTTCTGATCCGGAGCCCTTGTCAGGCAAGGGCTGAACATGTTATCTATATTCATATCAACACAGAAAAACCGGTTAAAACACCGGTTTTTCTGTTTTTTATAACTCTTAATTCTAAAAAGGTTGTTCTTTTAAGCTGATTCGTTTTATCAGTGGGAGCAACCAACTCAGGTGCTGGTCTTCATTATCAGTACCGGAAACTCAGAGGAAAAGACCATGAAAACCATGATTATGACACGCATTATGATGCCAATGATTAAACCTGTGAAACGCACTGTTGCACACCAGACCGTCGAACCATCAGCTTTTTATAATCAGGATCATTATCATGTTTGCTCAGAATACTTCAGTCGATAATCACGCGTTTCAATCTTTCTTCGCCGCTGGCGATTGTTCTGGCCATCTGTGCCGCTTCCCCTTAGCTTCCCTGCTACCTTATCTGTCCGAACTGTTTTCATCTGTATTGCCACAGTCCGCATCTGCCCCGGTGGATTCTGTCTCAGAGCATCAGGAATTAACGTCTGCTTCCATAGCTGAGCCATCATTGCAGGCTGTTCAGTTGGTACTCTCCGAACGTATTCATGCCAGTGTACCCTTTGCCATCAGTCAGGAGTGGCATAATCAGGTCTGGCATTATCAGGTATCCCTGCATCATCATCAGGCGATTCAACCGCTGCATCAGCATCTGAGTCAGAACAGCCTGAGCTCTATACCTGAACAACAGAAAACTAACTTGCAGCACTGGATCTATTTTGCCAGTTCACTGGATCAGTTGAAGCAACAGCTGATTCTGCAGCCGCTGACCCCGGAGCAGCGTACACGTCAACGTATTAATCATCTCTATGACTGGTTACAACAGCAATTGCAGGAAGGCAGCCTGATTGATCAGCACCTGATCCTGCCATTAACCAGTTTGCCGCTGGGAGATGGTCTGAATCGAAAAGTATCGGACAGTCTGCAGCGTGTGGGTAAGCTTTGCCTGCCGGAAAGACAGCGTTTACAGCCACTGAATTATGCTCTGATTAGTGACGGGCGTTTAAGCGAAGGCTATGGCTTGTTGCCGGATGCGTTATTCCGTGTGACGGATTCTCTGTCTGCAGCCGGACTGAATCACGAGACATTACTGGTACTGGATCAGCCTCAGTGCCAGCAACTGGTGGATACTCTGCGTCCCTGGCGTTCATAGAAACATGGCTGGTCTTAATTGAATTTTTTATGTATTGCCGATTTTGAAATCATAAAGAGCTGAAATATTCTTCATTTTACGTAAAACACCGGCTATTTTCCCTGTAATAGCGTTTTATGTATTGTAAATGCCTACAAAGGTTTTTCGATATTTATACTCTTTTCCTCCCCGGCCAGTGCCTGGGGAGGAAAGAAATATTCATGTTGAGAAACTTAACGACTAGCAGGTTACTCCGAGCTTTTACCAACGACTCCTTAGCTGCTATAGGCTACCCCTTCGGGGATATAGTTCGGTGATGTGTCTTGTTACAGACTGTCTGATGTTGTCTGGTTAACCGAAGGAACGTAATCATGAGAATTTTTCAGGCTGACTGGCAGCACCTGGATGAGACTGCACGTTTATTTGATCTTTACCGGCAGTTTTGTGATTGCCCGACAGACTTCTATGCCGCCAGAGCGTTTATCCAGGCTCGATTGGATAATCAGGATTCACTGATTTTTCTGTTACAGGATGATTCCGATGACATCATAGGGTGCAGCCGGATCTATCCTTTGAAGACTCAGATGTTACCTGATAGATAACACCTGAGGCCTGAGCAGAGCAGAAGGCGTGCTTAGCGACCGAGCATACGAGACAGAGTGCGGTCTTTGTCGATCAGATGATGCTTCAGTGCACCGACAATATGCAGGACCAGAGCTGCGATCACCAGGTTGCTGATCATACCATGCATCCCGTGAGCCATACCGGCCAATGGTCCGAACAGAGGCGCGGACTGACCAGGGTTCGCCGGGTCCGGGTTCTCAGCAATCAGCTCCAGTCCGAATACTCCCAGGCCATTGCCTCCGGCAACAGACATCACAATGCCGGATAACGGAATCAGCACACTGCCGATCAGTAATACGTAATGCACCAGTTTAGACAGCGACTGTTCCAGTTTACTGTACTGGCTGACCGGTTCAGGCCAGCCCTGGCGTATGCGCCGCCATACCCGGATCAGTGCGATGACAAAAATTAATGCACCTAAGGATTTGTGCAGGTCATACAGGTGCCAGGCTTCGTTCTCTTCCATATAAATGCCCAGCGCCAGCAGTCCGATAATAGTCCAGCCTGTCAGCCAGTGTAACAGCACCGATGCTTTATCCAATGTGCTGTTTGCAGAATCTGTGTCGTCTGATGCGGCGGGATTCACCGCTATTTCATTGTTACTCATCTCACGGTCCTGAGTCTGTTCTGAGCTTTCAGCTCATGTGTCCTTTCATTTTTTATGTGGTACACGGAGGCTTTTCTGCTGTGCTTATTCGCCAGTTTTTATGGCACTCCGGGATAGGGCCTGTACCCTCGCTGTCAGATACAGGCCTTATCGATATGAAACCGGCAGGTTTCAGTTCTGAGCGACAGGGAAGCCGGTTGCTCCACTGATCGTGAGGACTTCTACCAGAGAGTTGTCTTTGGTTACGATTTCTACTTTATAGGTGTTTTTTTCACCAGAGGTCACTTTACCAACCTGCAGGCGGTCATTGCCCCGATAAATAAGACGGGAGGTGACCAGTGTTTTGACTTCATCGGAGGTCAGTTCCAGGTCCCGGTCCCATTTGCCACCTTTACGGTCATGATGTCCACCGGAATGGGCATGGTTCTGACCAGATTTCTCTCTTTTGTCACACTTACCTCCATCATGATCACCCCAGCCAGCCATAGCTGGGGTACTCAGTAACAGAACCTGACTCAGTACTACTGCAGAAAGAATACGTTTTTTCATATGTCACCTCATGGTTGCATTGATTATCCGGACTGGGACTGTTTGTCTGATTGGGTGTGTCCGCCACAATCCGTGTCATTTTGGATGAGTTTATTTAAACGCGGAAATATCCCTGAACTTTGTCAGAAAGAGGCTTTTTTGCAGCAAAGTATGGCAAAGCCGGAAATTGACACATTTTGTCAAAGTTTTTTTTCCGGCCTCAGTTATAGTAGAAGAAACGGCAATGCCTGCCGCCTGTTGTCCGGGTTATCTGAGTGCTCTTTAACGGTTGTACTGAGCCAGAGCCGGGGCAGTATCGCTTTAACATCTTTATTGTCAGGTAGAACTCTTGAGCCCGGATAATCCCCACATTCTGATCGTTGATGATGAGCAGGAGATACGCGAACTGCTCAGCCGCTTTCTGGAAAAACATGGTTGTCGTACTTCTATGGCTGCTGATGGTCGCACAATGGAAAAAGCCTTGTCTGATTCCGGTATTGATCTGGTAGTGCTGGATATTATGATGCCGGGAGAAGATGGTCTGGTGTTGTGCCGTAAGTTGCGCAGTTACTCTAATTTGCCAGTGATTATGCTGACGGCGATGAGCGAGGAAACAGACCGTATTGTGGGCCTGGAGATGGGGGCTGATGATTATCTGACCAAGCCTTTCAGTCCTCGCGAGCTGCTGGCGCGTATCAAGGCGGTTTTACGCCGTACTCACAGTTTGCCGGATAACCCACGGCAGAGTTCAGATCAGGACAAAAGCCTGGTGCGCTTTGACCGCTGGCAACTGGATCTGCATAAACGGGAACTGCTGGATGAAGAAGGCATTACGTTATCGCTGAGTACAGCTGAGTTTGATCTGCTGCAGGCTTTTATTGAGCATCCGCAACGGGTTCTGTCCAGGGATCAGTTACTGGATCTGGCTCGTGGACGAAATGCTCAGTTGTTTGACCGTTCTATCGATACGCTGGTCAGTCGCTTGCGTCGTAAACTGGAGCATGATCCCAAAAGCCCCCAGCTGATCAAAACGATCTGGGGAGGAGGCTACAGTTTCTCCGTAGATGTTGAATATGTTTAAGTCCGGCATCCGTCACTTCAGACAGAAGTTTAATACTCTGCTATCCCATCCGGGGGACTGGCGCAGCTGGCTGGCGTTACTGCGGCCAGATACTCTGCGGGCCCGGTTGATTCTGTTGATGTTACTGACACTGATCCTGATTCAGTGTGTCAGCATCATGGCATATATGAAAGACAGAAATCAGCTGATCAGTAAGGCCAGTGCTAATCTGCAGGTGCAGCGTATTGCGGCGTTGATCAGTCTGGTGGACCAGTCTGAACCTTATCAGTACAAAGCTATTCTGAAAGCGACAGAAACTCCCGGACTGGCTGTGTTGATCTCTGGTGATGCCCTGGTGGCCGATGGCAGAATGGATAACGAAGCCGCATATATGCAGAAAAAATTGTATTACAAAACCCACCGGCAGCCTGAACAACTGATTCGGGTAACCTATGAGCGCTATCGTCTGCCAGATGACTTTGACTGCGATGCCGGAGATTATGAAGGTGCCGGTAAAAGTGGGCGTTATTTCCAGGGCAGTAATCATAGTTACTGGATCAAAGAGGGAGATAAGGGACGCCCTGATCATCATGGTGACTGGCGCGGCCGTTATCAAGGACCTGATTTTCGCCCTTATGAGCTGAGTATCTCGGTACTTTTGCCAGATAACCGCTGGCTGAATATCCGGGCAGCACGAACTGACGAGTTGCCGGTATGGAACTGGCGCTCAGCGTTGGGGCTGTTATTGACCGGTTTTCTGGTTGTGGGACTGATGCTCTGGTTGTTGCGCAGTAATACCCGTCCATTACAGAAACTGGCAGATGCAGCAAACCGGATTGGCAGGGGGATGGATACTGATCCGTTGCCGGAAGAAGGGGCTCGTGAAGTACGAAATACCATTCAGGCCTTTAATAGTATGCAGGAGCGGCAGCAGCGTTTTATCAAGGATCGCATGCTGATGCTGGCAGCAATCTCTCACGATCTGCGTACCCCGATCACTAAACTCCGGTTGCAATCTGAGTTTGTCAGTGAGCAGGATATTCAGCAGAAAATGTTGCATACCCTTAGCGATATGGAAGCGATGCTGACGGCAACGATGAATTTTGCCCGTGACGATGTGCAGAATGAAGAGAGTCGGCCAGTTGATATGGCCAGTCTGGTACAGAGCTTATGTGACGATCTGATCGATCAGGGGGCGGAACTCCAGTGTCAGGTACCAGAGCGTCTGGTCTGCGAATGCAAGCCGACAGGATTCAGACGCATGGTCAGTAATGTACTGGAAAATGCCGTGAAATATGCCGGTTCAGCAAATGTTATCCTGCAGACAGAGACTGATGCAGAATCAGGTACCGACTGGATTATGCTGACCGTTACAGATGATGGGCCGGGTATTGATGAAAGCCTGTTTGAACAGGTGTTCACGCCATTTTATCGTATCGAAAGCTCCAGAAACCGGAGTACCGGAGGTATGGGACTCGGGCTGAGTGTAGTGCGCAGTGTCGCTTTGCATCATGGTGGTCAGGTACAGTTGCAGAACCGGCCTGAAGGTGGGTTAAAAGTGGAGATTCGTATTCCCTGTTAATCAGGGTTATCCGGCGAATTGCGCGTTATGACTTGTTGTGCTCTTGTGAAACTGGTGTAGCCTTTTATAGAAAACCCTGATTTTTCAAGGGTTGAATATATTATGGGGTGTCCGCAAATCAGACGTATCTGAAATAATATTAAGAGAAAGCTGATGAGTGAAAGTAAACATATTGTCTGTCCTGCCTGCGAAGCCGTGAATCGTTTGCCAGCACAGCGTCTGAATGACCAGCCAAACTGTGGCAAATGTAAGAGTCCTCTGTTTACCGGAGAACCTCAGAATCTGACGGATGCTAACTTCCAGCGAGTTATTGTGAACTCGGATCTGCCGGTTGTAGTGGACTTCTGGGCATCCTGGTGCGGACCTTGTCAGATGATGGCACCAATTTTCAGTGCTGTAACCAAAGCACTGGAACCCAGGGTACGCATGGCAAAGGTCAATACCGAAGAGGCACAGATGCTGGCAGCTCAGTATGGTATTCGCAGCATCCCGACTCTGGCTATTTTTAAGAATGGCCAGGAAGTTGCCCGTCAGGCCGGTGTCTTACAAGGACCTCAGCTTCAGGCATGGATTGAACAGCATATCTGATTTTCCGGATGGCTGTGCAGGCTGTTAAAAATCCATGCCGTTATCAGTTGGTTCTGAATGCTGAAATTCCAGAGAGCGAAGCAATTCTGGCATTTCGTCAGTGGTTAACCGGGCAAACGCAAGTGATCCGGGAGTTTGAACGCAGGACAAATATTTTAAAATTTTAGTGGAGAGAGGATGTCAGAATAAGGAGGCCTGATCCTTCTGTGGCGCTGGCCATAGATTGAACAGAGCCGCATCTGGCACTGCCTGATTCAGCTGTTCAGCAAAATATGCGGCCACATCCGGTGCATGAGCGTTATTGGGCGTGTGCAGAAAAACAAAAGGAGTACGTCCCTCCTGCATCCAGTGACAGATTTTCTGTACCCAGGGCGCTAAATAATGCAGGGTGCCTTGCCAATCTTTCGCTGTGATAAAGCGAACCACTGGCATCTGACCGGTAGCGAGTACATGTAAAGGTACATTGGGTTTGGCAGATAAGGCTTCTCGGGTATCTTCATCTGGTGTCGGATGTTTAAACAGTGGCCGGGTGTCAAAGTGAATCCGGTTTACCCCTAGTTCCATAAGCAGAGCATTCAGATAGCGTTCGGTATCGTCTTTTCTGAAAAAGTCGGTATGGCGTAACTCCAGTCCGTACCTGAAATCTCCTGGAAGGGCTCTGAAAAAACGCTCCAGTACCGGCAGATCTTCTGGTGCAAAGCTGTCCGGTAGCTGCACCCAGATCATGGCCAGCTTGTCCTGTAACAGCGACAGACGTTCCAGGCTGTCCTGCACTTCAGGCTGACAGTGCTGCAGTTTCAGCTCGTGGGTGATAGATTTGGGAAACTTCAGACAAAAACGAAAGTGCTCCGGTGTTTCCTGATACCAGTTGTGCAGCGTTTTCTGTTCCGGGATGCCATAAAAGGTAGTGTTGCCTTCAACGGAAGAAAAATAGCGGGCATAACGTCCCAGTGGGTGGCGGCTGTTGCTGCCAGCCAGAGGCCCATCCTGCCAGCTGGAGTGACTCCACTGGGGCAAACCGATATAACAGACAGGTTTCAAAATATCTCCTCAGGCAACTTCAACCCGTGCACGACCTGCATTTTTAGCCCGATACAGGGCCTCGTCGGCTCGTTGCAGCAGGCGGTAAGGCACAGTGCCACTTTCAGGCAGGCAACTGGCAATACCCATGCTCAGGGTAACAATGCCTTCAGGGCTACCCAGATGTTTCAGTTCAGCTGCCTTGACGGCAGATAATAGCTGTTCAGCAACGTTTTTCCCCTGAATACTGTCCATCTCTGGCAATAATACAACGAACTCTTCTCCGCCGTAACGTGCCAGCATGCCCTGACAGGTCTCCATCTCTTGTAGCAGAAGCTGTGCTACATGGTAAAGACAATGGTCTCCGGCATGGTGCCCATAGCGATCATTAAACAGTTTAAAATTATCAATATCTATAATGATAAGACAAAGAGGATGGGAGTAACGTGTACAGTGTCGCCACAAAGTCTGAAGTTCCTGCTCAAAGCGTCGCCGGTTTGGAATTTGTGTCAGGGTATCGGTTTCACTGAGCATCTGTAGCTGATTGTTCAGAGTTTTAAGCTGTTGATTCGCATCCTCAGCCTCTTGTCTGGCTTCTATTAACTCCTGCTCTGCTTTTCTTCTGGCTTCGACAAATATAGAAAAGGCTTTGCCCATGTCGGAGATTTCATCCTCGCCATCCACGGGGATTTCTGGATGTTTGCCTTCCATATGGAGGTGCATAACCTGTTGCAGATCGTCCAGGCGTCTGACTACTTTTTCCCGGATAAACAGTACAGTAAGTACCATCAACAGCACGAAAATGACACTGAAAATGGCTATCATCCGAAAGGTTTCGCTGACCAGTTGCTGATACGTTGCAGTAGCATCCATAGCCGTTTTCTTTAACGTCAGGAAGTAATTATAACTGCTGGTAGTCAGCTTCTGGGCGTATAAACGGGCCTGTCTGACCGCAGCCAGAGAGGCTCTCTGACTGACCAGAACCGGGCGCCGGAATTCAAATGCATCTGATACGACAGGGGTTAGCTGGCTCAGGTACTGTTGCTGAAAAGGCGATAATGATGGCAGATTTTTCAGATACCCCAGAATCTTGTGGGCGCTGAGTTCCAGACGACGCAGTTGTCCCGCTTTTTCGGAACTCAGTGCCAGAGAGGCATAGCTCAGAGCTGCCAGTGCATAGGCATTAAACGCAGGGTCAATCGCCTCTGGTGAAGCCAGTCCCTGTTCCATGGATTTTAACCGGGCCAGCAGGTCATTCAGTTTCTCCTGCTGACGCAGTTGAAATGATTGTTCTTCACTTAGTTTGTCAGCCAGTTTTTTCAGGCTATCAAAGTAAGGTTTCTGCCAGCGATCCAGTTCCGCCAGTTGTAAACGTTCCAGCTCACTGGCTGGCTCAATCTCATTTCTGACGTTCTGGTAGATCCGCAACAGATCCTGATCAATAGGAGGAATATCTGAGGCCGTTCTTCTGGCTCCCATCAGACTTTCCAGTGCCTGGGCGGCAATGACTTCTGCATCACGGCTCAGCTCCGCCGCATACATGGTACGCTCGAAATGACTGCCACTTAATACAGAAAAGCCCCGGCTCTGCTCCTGCAGAGCCCGGATATTATGCCAGGTGGTCAGCAGATAAAATCCCATGACACCAATAAGAATCAGTGTCAGTCTTACCCCTATCCCTTTCAGGGAGAATCCTTGTCTATTATCTTTCACTGTCCTGGACCAAATGCTTCTGGGTGAATCAGAAATTTTCCTATCGGATGCTAATTACCGAATCCTATTTAAATGGTGGTGCAAAGAGCACGCCACCTTTACTCCAGAGCTGATTCAACCCTCGCTCCATACCAATGGGAGTGTCAGGTCCAAAGTGCCGGTTATAAATTTCACCATAATTGCCGATGGCTTGTATCACACGATAGGCCCACTGATTATCTAATCCCAGCTGCTTGCCGATATTTCCCCTGACTCCCAGCAGGTTAAGGGTTTCTGCATCTCTGCTGTGTTTGAGGATCTGGTCAGTATTCTGCGCGGTAATCCCTTTCTCTTCAGCCAGAATGACAGCATGGACCACGGCACGAACAATTCTTTCCCATTGAGGGTCATTATTTCTGACCTTAGGGCCGATCGGTTCTCTGGATATGCTTTCTGGCAGAATCAGGTAGTCATCCGGATTGGTTGCACGGTTAGCTCTGTTTGTCGCCAGGTTCATTCGATCTGCAGTATAGGCATCGCAACTGCCACGAAAAAAACTATCCCCGTTACTGCTCACGACCTTAGCGTTAATATCACGCCCCTTCAGCATATCAGCCAGGTTCTGGTAACTGGTGGTGTTTTCTGTAGCGCATACGGTTTTGCCTTCCAGGTCTTCCAGTGATTGAATACCGGAGCTTTTACGTACAATAAAACCCTGACCGTCAAACAGGTAAATCGCCGGAAAGTTCACTGCATAATTATACTCCCGACCCAGAGTCCAGGTTGAGCTGTACATCACAACATCCGTTTTATTCTCAATTAATGAGGTGAAACGACTTTTGGCACCGACTTCGATATAACGCACATAATCCGGGTTATGCAGTACCGCTGCAGCAACGCCTTTACAGAAATCGACATAAAAACCCTGCCAGTGGCCTTCGCTATTAATTGCGCTGCGTCCGGGGTCATCCGGGAATACTCCACAATTCAGGTCTCCGCGTTGCTGTACTTTTTTGAGCGTAGATATTCCATCTGCAGTACCCAATGCGCTGACAGAAAATAAGCATAAGCCTGCAATGGCAGATCCTGACAGAAATGAGCGAAAACGACGGAAACCCGGTAAATACATAAATATCCTCGGTCTGGAAAGGGACTGCAAGCGAAGGTAGATGACCTGGCCTGATAGGAAAAACTTCACTCTGGACAATAAGTTCCTGAAATATCGAACAGATCATAAAGAGGTTTATCCGGATAGTAAATTATCTGGCCTGCGTACACAGGAGAGGAGTAAATCAGGCTTTTACATTTATTTTATGATAGTTTTTGACAATTATAAAAATAGATTTAATCGATTTTTTTAATTTAATCGCTCCCTTTATTATTACTCCTGTCTTCAGCGCACAGAGCGCTTCACCAGGAAACGGAATCTCCGATCCTGGATAACGAATCAATATCTGGAGTATGACAATGCCTCAAGCAATTAACACTGAAATCAAACCATTTAATGCCACTGCTTTCCGTCAGGGTGAGTTTGTTGAGATTTCTGAAGCGGACCTGAAAGGTAAATGGTCTGTTGTGTTTTTCTACCCTGCAGACTTTACCTTTGTATGTCCAACTGAGCTGGGCGATCTGGCGGATCATTACGAAGAGCTGCAGAAACTGGGTGTAGAAGTGTTCTCTGTATCGACGGATACTCACTTTACACACAAAGCATGGCATGACAGCTCAGACACCATTGGTAAAATTCAGTACTACATGGTGGGTGATCAGACTGGCACTATCACCAATAACTTCGGTGTTATGCGTGAAGGTCTGGGTCTGGCAGATCGTGCGACTTTCCTGATTGATCCGGAAGGTATTATTCAGGCGATGGAAGTGACCGCAGAAGGTATCGGTCGTGATGCCTCTGACCTGATGCGTAAAGTGAAAGCGGCTCAGTATGTTGCAGCGCACCCAGGTGAAGTATGTCCGGCTAAGTGGAAAGAAGGTGAAGAAACTCTGGCTCCTTCTCTGGATCTGGTTGGCAAGATCTGATTCGGTTCAGTTACCGCAATCACAGAGGCTGTGCGTTCTGCACCGCCTCTGACGCTTAGCTCTTTCTTCTTACTTCACAGCGGAACGGTCTTCAGAGACAGGAGAATCCCATGCTAGACAATAATCTGAAACAGCAATTACAGACCTATTTACAGAATCTGAAAAGCCCTGTTGAACTGATCACCGTATCCGACAACAGTGCTAAAGCGAATGAATTATCTGCTCTGGCGGCTGATATTGCATCACTATCCGATCATGTCAGTCAGGTTGAGGCAGGTGATACGTTTTCCCAGGAGCGTAAACCGACTCTGATTGTGCGTTCTGTTGCAACCGGCAGTCTGATTCGTTTCTCCGGTATTCCTATGGGGCATGAGTTTACCTCTCTGGTGCTGGCTCTGCTCCACTCAGGTGGGCATCCAATGAAACTGGATGATGAGGTGATTGAACAGATTCGCAACCTGGACGGTGAATATCGTTTTGAGACTTATGTCTCGCTGAGCTGTCAGAACTGCCCGGATGTTGTTCAGGCTCTGAATATGATGACTGTGCTGAATCCGAAGATCAGTAATGTCATGATTGATGGAGCCTTATTCCAGGAGGAAGTGTCCGAGCGCAATATTATGGCTGTGCCCTCCGTGTATCTGAACGGCGAGCTGTTTGTTCAGGGGCGGACCAGTATTGAAGAGATCCTGAATAAACTGGATACCGGAGCGTCTGCTCGTCAGGCAGAAAAACTGGCTCAGAAAGAAACCTTTGATATGCTGGTGGTTGGTGGAGGCCCTGCGGGTGCTTCTGCAGCAATTTATGCTGCGCGTAAAGGCATTAATACCGGTCTGGTAGCCAGCCGCTTTGGTGGTCAGGTTCAGGATACGCTGGCGATTGAAAACTTTATTTCGGTAAAAGCGACCGAAGGACCAAAACTGGCAGCGCATCTGGAAGAACACGTACGTGACTACGATGTGGATATTATGCAGAATCAGTCTGTTGTGGCGATCAAAGGCACTGATCAGGCAGGTGGCCTGACTGAAGTCACTCTGGAAAATGGTGCGGTGCTGAAAAGCCGTTCAGTATTGTTGGCAACCGGAGCGCGCTGGAGAGAGATGAATGTACCTGGAGAGCAGGAGTATCGTGGCAAAGGTGTAGCCTATTGCCCACACTGTGATGGCCCTTTGTTTAAAGGCAAAAAAGTCGCTGTAATTGGCGGGGGGAACTCGGGTATCGAAGCCGCTATTGATCTGGCCGGTATTACTGAGCACGTGACTGTACTTGAGTTCAGCGATGTACTGCGGGCTGATGAGGTCCTGCAGAAGAAAGCCCGCTCTATGGGGAATATTGATATCATCATGCAGGCTCAGACAACAGAGGTACTGGGCGATGGTTCAAAAGTGAATGGTCTGGCTTATACCGACAGAACGACGGGTGAAAACCATACCCTGGAACTGGCTGGTATCTTTGTTCAGATTGGTCTGGTGCCTAATACTGAATTCCTGAAAGGTCAGGGGGATCAGGCTGATGCACTTGAACTCACACCAAGGGGCGAAATTGTTGTGGGTCGTCGCGGTGAGACCAGTCTGCCCGGAGTTTTTGCAGCAGGAGATGTGACAGACTCACCATATAAGCAAATTATTATCGCTATGGGTGATGGGGCTAATGCCGCTCTGGGAGCCTTCGATTATCTGATAAGAACGCCGGTTGTGGGCGAGGTAACCGAGGAAGAGGCTGAAGCGGAACCGGTATAACTCTGTGATTGAATATAGCCGTTGTGCTGAATAAAAACGCCGATACCTGAAAAGGTATTGGCGCTTTTATTCGTATCAAGCCGTTAAATGATATCCTGCATTTGTTGTTTGACGCAGGCGACTACCGCCCGGACACAGGCCATACGGGAATATCCCGGACGTACCAGCAGAGAAATTTGTCGGGTAGGCTGAGGTTGTTCAAAAGGCAGATAACGTGCGCCATCATGATGTCTGTGCAGGCAAGCCAGTCTGGGTAAAAGCGTCATACCTGAACCACTGGCGACCATATAACGCAGGGTTTCCAGACTGGTGGCCTGGAAGCGATGATCTTCTCTGGCTCCGGCAGTAAAACAGTATCCCAGAGCCTGATCTCTGAGACAGTGGCCATCTTCCAGTGTCAGGATAGGCTGATTATTAAGATCGTCAAATGTAACAGCCTCTTTCTGTGCCAGAGGATGATTATCCGCCACGGTCACATCCAGAGGTTCAGCAAACAGGTCGTAGCGTTCAACCCCTTTCATATCATCCAGCCAGGGCAAAATAAGCACATCCAGGCTGCCTTCATTCAACTCCTGCATCAGTATTCGGGTCTGCTTTTCATGCAGATAAAAGCGGATATCCGGCAGCTTCTGGTGCAGAGCCCCCATGATATGTGGCAACAGGTAGGGAGCCAGAGTAGGAATCATTCCGACATGCAAGTCCCCCGATAGCGGGTCCAGCAGCTCTCGGGCGGTATCCTCAAATACTCGCGCTGCTCCCAGCACTTCCCTGGCTTTCAGCACCAGTTGTTCTCCCGCAGGCGTCAGCATGACATTTCGACGGTGGCGCTCTACCAGTTGCAGGGATAGTTGTTCTTCCAGCTTCATAATCTGACCACTCAGGGTCGGCTGGCTGACAAAGCAGGCTTCCGCTGCTTTACCGAAATGCCGATAGCGATCAATCGCATCGAGATATTCCAGATCACGAAGTTTTACCATACAAGATATTTCCCCATCGGTTGAAGCAGGTAAGGCACAAGCTGAAAAGACTGAATCCTGACATATGATCAGATTATAAGGCCAGAGCAGGTAACAACAATCGGTATCGCCTGTCTGATTACCCGTATTATTTTCATACAGCAATAAATGTAAAAAATCATGCTGTAAAAGGCCTGTAGTTGCAGGGGATAGAAGGACTTATTTGATGCAGGTCAAATAAGTCCTTATTTTTATATGAGCTGTCTAATTAAGTGATGTCTAACAGGTATTTTGCAGCTACCTTAATAAGGCAGAAAAGATAATGAATTGTTCGGATCAGGGCTTACTGGGCAATATGCCCCAGAATATATCCGGAGACGGTTACACTGTGTTACTTCCGGTAATGGAGAGCAGATCTATGATATCTCAGTCCCATATTGATCGTTTAAATAATGCCAGATCCCGTTGTGACGAGCTGGAAGCTACGATGATCGAGATACAGCAAAAAATTGAACGGCGGAGAAAGCTTTTGTCGGAGCATATCAAGCAGTTACAAATCAGCCTGGAAAAAAAGCAGGATTCAGCAGAAAAAACACCTCAGTAATACCTCTTTATAAGCTATGGCGGCGGGTTCTCGTCGCTATAGTCTGGCACATATCATGCTTACTTTTTATTATCCAGGTACTGGATGATTCCCTCTGCTGTTCACTTTTACCCCACAGAATATGAGCAGTAAGGTCCGATGGACTGATAAAAAGGACAAGCTGATGAAAAGGAATCTTAATATTATGAGGCAAGCTGATTTCAGCCGCTCGCTTGAGCTGGAGGTCTGTATGATGGAATTTCAGCAAGACCTGAAAGTAAAAGGGGCACGTATTGCCAGTAATATGTTGCAGATGAAAAAAAGCCTGACCCGGAAAAGGTCAGGCCGGAGTAATCTGTACCACCTGTAAAACAGTGCCCCCTGACTATGGGGGCTGTTTTATTTATGGCCGTGTCGCTCTCTAAGACATAGCAAAAGCCCTGATGAAGGGCGCTGTCTATCTGATCCGGACAAAATATCTTATCCGTATTCAGTAAACAGACCCCGGAATCTGGCGGGACAAGCCTGATTCCGGTACAGACAGAACAACCCGCATCAGTGGATTGTTCCGGATAGCGTGATTACTTCGTTGATGCAATCAGACTGGCATTACCTCCGGCTGCGGTGGTATCCACACACAGATGACGTTCATGCACAAAACGTTCTGGCAGGTTCAGTTCAGTCAGCAACGGCATCAGAAGACCATCACGACGGGCCAGTGCCTGACGATAGGCTTTAAGCACACCAGCCTGAGCAACACTGGATACCGCTTCTATTCCCTGTATCTGAGCCAGTACCTCCGCGTCAATGATGCCTTCTGCACCGACAACCGGCAGTCCGGCAGCAGCCAGTTTATCCACAACCAGTTTAACGCCCGGCGCAACAGCGACAACTTTATTACCCTGAGCCAGTGCTATCGCAATCTGGCGGCTGACAGCATTCAGATCCGGACCCAGGCACAGAATAAGCCCCCGGCCATGACAGCTCAGGCGGTTCAGTTCACCGGTTGGTCCTGGCATTTCACGAACACTCAGCAGAGCCGGATTATCCAGACGTTCACAGAATTCAGGCATTAGCTGATTCAGCTGGGCCAGTATGACTGGTTTATCAGCGACTGATTGTGCTTTAACGCTGTCTACCAGATTCTGCAGTGTGTTCAGACTGATGGATTCACCCTCCTGAGTGGCAACAGCGGATACCGGTGCAATCTGTTTAAAGCGGCGCAGGTACAGAGGGCCACCGGCTTTAGGGCCAGTGCCGGATAAGCCTTCACCACCAAAGGGCTGAGATCCGACAATAGCGCCAATCTGGTTGCGGTTGACGTAACAGTTGCCTACTTTAATGCGGCTGGTGACATGGTCGATACGGGTATCCATACGGGTATGCAGACCGAATGTCAGGCCATAACCACGACTGTTTATATCGTCAATTACCTGATCCAGTTCGCTGGCTTCGAAGGTGCAGACATGCAGGATCGGGCCAAAGATTTCTTCTTCCAGCTCTTTAATACTGTCCAGACGCAGTACGGTCGGTGGTACAAAGGTGCCGTTACCTGGTACATCGAAGGTTTTCAGGCAGCGCCCCTTTTCAGTAAAGGCATTGACGTGATTCATGATCTTAGTGCGGGCCAGCTCATCAATCACAGGGCCGATATCAGTACTCAGCAACCAGGGGTTACCCACGGTCAGCTCTTCCATCGCACCATACAGCATCTCCAGAGTGTGTTCTGCGATATCTTTCTGCAGATACAGTACCCGCAAAGCAGAACAACGCTGGCCAGCGCTCTGGAAGGCTGATGCCAGAATATCGCGAACGACCTGCTCAGGCAGGGCCGTCGAATCCACGATCATGGCATTCATACCACCGGTTTCAGCGATCAGTGGTGCATCGGGAGCCATATTGTCAGCCATAGCGCGGTTAATATACTGAGCGGTTGGCGTGGAGCCAGTAAAGCAGACGCCATCAATGCGACTGTCAGAAGTCAGGGCTGCACCGACGATAGCGCCTGTGCCTGGCAGTAGCTGAATCGCATCTTTCGGTATACCGGCCTGATGCATCAGCTCAACGGCACGGGCGGCCATCAGTGTGGTCTGCTCGGCAGGTTTAGCCAGTACGGCATTACCGGCAGCCAGTGCTGCACAGATCTGACCGGCAAAGATCGCCAGTGGGAAGTTCCAGGGAGAGATACAGGTGATCACGCCACGGGCTTCGCCATCCTGGTCATGCAGTTCCGCTTCATCGGGATAATACAGGGCAAAGTCTACCGCTTCGCGGATCTCCGCAATACCGTCCAGCAGAGTTTTACCTGCTTCACGGGTGGCCAGAGCAAACAGCTCGGCGGCGTTATCTTCCATCAGATCAGCAAATTTACGGATGCGGGCGGCCCGTTCATCTACTGGCAGAGCGGCCCATGCTGGTTGACCTGATTTAGCCGCTGCGATAGCTGTTTCAATATCAGCGGGTGATGATTCCGTCACGATACCCACCTGATCATCATGATTAGCCGGGTTGATGACGGTCTTTTTCTCAGTACCGACAGGGGTACCTGCAATCATAGGACCGGCTTGCCACTGATGGTTCAGGAACTGATCACGTGCCTGATCCAGCTGTTCAACGGTCACCACATCGGTAATATCCCAGCCTTTAGCATTGCGGCGTTTTTCACCGTATATGTCGGCGGCACGGGTAATGGATGGATTCGCAATAGAACTATTTTCCAGTGCGATAGTGAAAGGATCACGAGCAATCTGTTCAGGAGCGATGCTCTTATCCACAATCTGGTTCACAAAAGAACTGTTGGCGCCATTTTCCAGCAGACGACGTACCAGGTAAGCCAGCAGATCTTTATGTGGGCCGACCGGAGCATAGATACGACAACGGACTTTCTTACCCTGAACCACAACATCATGCAGGGATTCGCCCATACCGTGCAGACGCTGGAATTCAAATTTATCCAGGTCATCGGCCAGATTCATAATAGCGGCGACAGAGTGCGCGTTGTGAGTGGCGAACTGAGGATAGATGCGGTCTGTCATCTTCAACAGTTTAGTGGCACAGGAGATATAGGATACATCGGTGTTCACTTTACGAGTAAATACCGGGAAGCCATCCAATCCCATCACCTGGGCGCGTTTAATTTCAGCGTCCCAGTAAGCGCCTTTCACCAGACGTACCATGATCTTTCGATCCAGCTGACTGGCCAGAGCGTACAACCAGTCCAGTACATATGATGCGCGGTGGCCAAAAGCCTGTACTACTACACCAAAACCATCCCAGCCTGCCAGTTCAGGCCTGGATAGTACCGCTTCTATAACATCCAGCGACAGATCCAGACGATCCGCTTCTTCGGCATCAATGTTAAAGCCCATATTGGCTTCTTTAGCCATCATTGCCAGTTCAACTGTTCGTTTGGTCATAGTGCTCAGTACAGCGTCACGCTGGCCAAACTCATAACGAGGAAACAGGGCGGACAATTTGACAGAAATGCCCGGATTCTTGCGGATATCGTCATGGGTACAGGCGGGTTTCAGTGATTTGATCGCCTGAGCATAAGCGTCATGATAGTAAAGAGCGTCTTTATCGGTACGCGCTGCTTCGCCCAGCATATCATAGGAGTAGCTGTAGCCTCTGGCTTCTTCCTTTTCTGCTCGTTTTGTTGCTTCTTCAATGGTTCGACCCAGTACAAACTGACGGCCCAGCTCTTTCATAGCCTGTTTAACGGCGGTACGTACGACGGGTTCACCCAGGCGCTTGATCATACCTCGCAGCGTACTGGTCAGGCCCCCTGCATCAGCAGGAGCAATCAGTTTACCGGTGACCATCAGGCCCCAGGTCGAGGTGTTAATTAGTGCTGATTCAGACTGCCCCAGATGTTCCTGCCATTTGCCAGGAACAATTTTGTCTTCAATCAGGTCATCAATAGTGTCGGCATCGGGTACACGCAAAAGAGCCTCGGCCAGACACATCAGAGCAATACCTTCTTTTGTACTCAGTCCGTACTCAGCCAGGAACTTTTCCATCATTGAAGGCTCTGCATCAGAGCGTACCTGACGAATCAGATCTGCCGCTTCACTGGCGATAGCCTGACGAGTCTGTTCAGACAGGCCTGCGTTAGCAATCAGAGTGCGGATGCTCTGTTCTTCATCTGCCAGGTAGTTAGCCTGAATCAGGTTGCGAATCTCGCTGGTCGGTTTTACCGCGGCGTTTGTTGTAGTGTTAGTTACCGTCATTGCGACACCTTTAATCTTTGATTGATCTTCTTCTCTGGTGATTATTTTAACGATGAGCTTTTAGCCTTTTTCTCTGATTTTTATTTAATAAAATAACTATAGGCTATTTTTTGCTGATAAATTCAGAGATTTTTGGCTAAAATCAATATTGCTGTAGCCAATTTCCCTGTTCTGGTTTTCAGGCCAGATTCTAACCTGGATAACTGTTTGTTTTATGACTAAAAAAGAAGAGCTGGACCGTATTGATCATGCCATCCTGCGGGAACTGCAGAAAAATGCCCGGCTGACTATTACAGAATTAGCTTCCAGAGTCGGTCTGTCAAAGACTCCCTGCCAGCTGAGAATGAAAAAACTGGAAGATCAGGGCTATATTCTGGGCTATGTAGCTCTGGTCAATCAAACCCGGCTAGGAGAAAACCACATTGCATTTGTGCAGGTAAAGCTTGCAGATACCCGAAGTAAGGCTCTGGATGCTTTTAATGAGGCGGTAAGGCAGATACCTGAAGTAGAGCAATGCCATATGATTGCAGCAGGCTTTGATTATCTGCTTAAGGTCAGGACGTCGGGTATGGAGGCGTATCGACAGGTACTGGGAGAACACATATCTGCCTTACCCTATGTGCAGCAGACCAGTACCTATGCTGTTATGGAAAGTGTGAAAGATATCGAATCTCATCTGCTTGAAGGTTCATAATTTTTTGCTATTACTTAAGCCATTGATCTGTGGAGATGGGGATATTCTCTGATGCAATCAGGCAATGGCTTATCTTTTTTTTACACAGACTACAGAACACAGACGCACTGTAACAAGGATGTGGGCTTACTTAATGTAAGACTAAATTACGATACAATCTGATAAAATACCAGGGCGAATACCCATAGTCTGAATTGTATCTTTTTGTTAGCATGTGCATGAATTCACAGTCAGCCAAATCCGGGGTGACAATGCCTTCCGTGAAAACACTCATTCTGATTTCTGCAATACCTCTGTGCGTACATTCATCTCTTAGTCTGGCGTCTTTTGATAAGGGGATGGAGTTTTATGAACAGGAATTTTTTACTCATGCCCTGAACCAGTTCCTCAGATCCGCTGAGTCCGGAGATGCTCGCTCTCAGATTATGGTTGGTAATCTGTATAAAGAGGGTAAAGGTGACGAAGCTAATCCGAGAAAAGCTTTTTTCTGGTATCAGAAAGCAGCGGATTATGATTTGCCGGAGGCCTGGTATCAATTTGGCATGGCTTATTTTAATGGCACAGGGACACCGTCTAATAGGGTTCAGGCTTTTAGCTGGATAAAAAAGGCTGCAGAAGCCGGGTTGCCCCAGGCAGAATATCAGCTGGGTTATATGTATAAAAATGGCCTGGGTCATGGCATTAATCTGAGAAAAGCCAGTAACTGGTTACTGAAAGCAGCAGAAAAAAATCATGCTGATGCCCAGTATGAGCTAGGCCGTATTCTGGAAGATGGCCCGGAAGCGAATCAGAACTACAGGCGTGCGTTTAAATGGTATAAAGCTGCAGCTAAGCAGAGCCATGAAAAAGCAGAGTTGTCGCTGGCTTATATGTATTACTACGGTTTAGGTGTCAGTGCGGACTTACAGGAGGCATCGAACTGGCTGCAGAAGGTTGCTGACCGGGGTAATGTCGTAGCGCAGTATAATCTGGCTGTGCTTTATGAGCATTATCCTAAGCGTAAACCCAATTTTTCAGCTTCGTTGCAGTGGTATAAAAAAGCCTGTGAAAATAATTATCAGAAGGCATGTAAAGAATATTCTAAAGCCCAGAAGCGTTACGAAAATCAGTTGGAAATGGTGCTTAATGAACCCAGGGAGTCATTACCTGGTAATGCTGATGACTCCTGAGACAATCTGAATAAGCACAATATAACGCGATAAACAGGAGGACATTTGTCCTCCTTTTTACTTTTTCCTGGTTTTACCGGGACTGCGTTGTGCGTTGAAGGGTCAGCATGAACTCTGTGCCAACCGGTTGCGCCTGCGTTTTTGTATAGCCCCTTCCATTGTGAATACCAGCAAAGCCAGCCAGATCAGGACGAAAGTGGCCAGTTTACCTTCCCCCAGGTCTTCGCCATAGACCAGAACAGCCAGTAAAAAAGTGATACTGGGTGCCATGTACTGAATGAAGCCTACCAGCGTCAGACTCAGACGGCGGGCTGCCCCGGCAAAAAACAGTAAGGGTATGCTAGTGACCAGACCGGCAGCCATTAGCAGCAGATCCGTCTCCAGATCCGTATGGCCAAAGCTTAACTGCTGACTATCCAGTAACCAGAGCAACCAGATGATTGCTGCCGGAAACATAATGACTGTTTCGATAAACAACCCTGAAATCGCATCCACCGGAATCTGTTTTCTGAGCAGACCATAAAAACCAAAGCTGAAGGCCAGTACCAGAGCAACCCAGGGCAGACTGCCATGAAGTATCAGTTGCCAGGCGACGCCTGCTCCGGCCAGAAAAATGGCGAGCCATTGCCAGGGGCGTAAACGCTCGGATAAGAAGATCATACCCAGAAAAATACTGACCAGAGGATTCATAAAGTAACCCAGACTACTTTCCAGAATACGACCCTGTCCAACGGCCCAGATAAACGTCAGCCAGTTAATAGAGATGATGGCTGCACTCAGCGTCAGACCTGCCAGCACCTTTGGCTGTCGGAAAACTGTTCGAATCGCTGACCAGCTGCCCATCACGGCCAATAATACAACCAGCACTGCAACAGACCAGATCACTCGATGAATCAGTATTTCTGTTGCTGCGACACCATCCAGCCATTTGAAGTAAACCGGTGCCAGCCCCCATAAGCCATAAGCTGCCAGTGCATACCAGATACCTGTGCGGATATCCTGTTCAGAGGTGTTCTGTATCATATCTTATTTGCTCCCTCTTAAATCAGGCCTGAGCCGGATCTGAGTGCTGAGTCTGTGTTGTGTCTTTGCAGGAGGAACGCTGATCCGGGCTGACCGGATAAATCAGGTATTTCTCCCAGAACTGATCACTGCACAGGTTCAATAACCGGGTCAGTACAGCAACGGCTACCAGAGAAAATATCAGTCTGAACCAGAGTACTCCTGATATATCGGCCCCCATCAGCAGTACCAGCAAGGTATCTTCAATCATGCTGTGACACAGAGCCAGTAATAACATGGCGGAAAAGATATCTTTCCGTTTGATATGCCCGGCTCTGGCTTCCTGGATTAGCAGACCGCCGCCAAAAGACAGTCCGAGAGTGACCCCTACGATGGTCAGACTGGTTGCTGCCGGGCTGATGCCCAGTAGTTTCAGTACCGGTTGTAACAACCAGATCATCAGGCGTTCAACGTGGATCCAGCGCAAGAAACGCAGCAGACAGATCAGAGCGGTAATCACCAGCAGGATCATGACAAAGCTTTCCAGCTGCTGCCAGCACCACTGAACCAGATCAGGGTTCTGAACTTCAGGCTGCCAGACCAGTTCAGCAGGTTCCTGTAGCCAGCCCAATGCCTGATAGAGCCAGAACAGTACAGCACCATAGATCAGAGCACCGATAAAGCGAATCAGAAAAGCAGCTACCAGGCGTACACCGGCTTGCTGGACAATACGCACTTCAACCGGTAATCCATGGGCGATTAATAACATGCCTCCCAGTACTGTAACCTGAGCAACCGTCAGGTTAGCCTCCGGAGCCAGCTGGAAAAACAACAGCATACCTGCATAAATATTAGTCAGCAGGGTAGTGGTCCAGACCAGTCCCATTGACTCAGGCAGGCCGACCCAGCTCATCATAGGTTCAAGAAACTGGCTGATAACCGGAATAGCCCCCAGTTCTTCCAGTACTTTGACCAGGATAATCACGGGCACCATCAGCTTGACCAGTGTCCAGTAAACGGACCAGATCTCTTTCAGAAGCGAAGGTATTGTCTGGCGATAAAATTGTGTCAGCGATAAAGACATTCTGTTTTTCCGGAATATCATTTCAGGTGCCGGATACTCTGTTCAGCATCTGAGAGGAGGTCAATATAATAAGGTGAGAAAGAAGTGTACTCCTGATTAAGATTACATGATTTCTTTATACTATGTTTTATATGGGAATAATTTTTTTATTTTTAATAGAAATTAATTTTTGAAAAAAAATACTATTACCTAGGAAATAAAATTAAATTATGGTGTTGGATCGTACGGATAAACGCATACTTAATCTTTTGCAGCAGGATAATCGTATAACTAATCAGGCTCTGGCTGAGCGGGTAGGACTATCTCCTCCGGCATGCCTGAAGCGGGTCAGAAAGCTCAGGGAAAGCGGCGTCATTACTGCCGATGTGTCGATTATCAATCCTGATGTGGTTGGCCATAAAATTAATGTACTGGTTGAGATAGAGATGGACAGGGATCAGCAGGATGTTTATGACGCATTTACCCGCAAAATGCATGCGTCACCTGAAGTGACTCAGTGTTATCAGGTAACCGGGGAAGTTGATTTTGTTCTGGTGGTGCTGGTACCCGATATGCAAGCCTATGAAGCGTTTGCCCGCCGGGAATTATCCAGTAATCCGAACCTGAGAAAATTCCGTTCTCTGATTTCATTGCGACGGGAAAAATTCACAACGTCTGTTGAACTGTAATTCTATTATGATGTCGTATTCTGTCCGGTAGGCAGGAACCCGTGATACGGAAGAAAGTGTTGATACAGGACAAAAGAAAGTAAACCAATGGCAGGCCACGCTTTGTTACAGAGCTTAACCCGGATACATTGGAGGGCTGAATTCCATTGCATATGACCCAATAGCAAGCTTCTGACCGTCAGATGTCTGCACATAATAATTGACCGGGGAAAGTCATGTTTTCTATTTATCAGCTCTTCGGGGTTAACTCTAAGGAACAGTTTGCTGACCTGATCAGTGCTAAAGAGCACCAGGATATTATCCGGCAACACAGATCAGAACTGATATCCAGCCGTATTTATCCATTTGCTCTGGTGTTTGCTGTACTGGTTCCGGTATGGGGGATACTGGATCTGATATTTCTGCCTGCCGAAGTGTCTATGCAGTTTATGGTCATGCGCCTGATATCAGGGGGGATCTTCCTGGCCCTGGCATTTGTAACTAAAAAACTGAAGATAGGCACCAAACGTGCTCTGACCTGTCTGGTCGTAATGTTGATGGTGCCGACACTTTTTTATCAGTTCAGTACGCCTCTGATTGAAAAGTCTGAACTGACCGGCATCGCAGATATTCTGATTCATCTTTATGGTCTGCTGCCATATGTCGTGATTGCATCCCTGGCCCTTTTCCCGCTGACGCTGAAAGAGTTCTCTGTATTGTCACTGGTGCTGGGAGGGTTGTCCTGTGTAGGTTTGTATCGGGCTGATAGCAGCGATATCACGATGCTGCTGGTTCAGATGTGGCTGTTGATGGTGATCCTTGGGGTTTCCATGTTCTCATCGTTACAGCAGGTACGTTATCTGATTTCTCAGACAGTCAAAGCCAGCTATGATGGCCTGACTAAGCTGCTGACTCGCCGGGCTGGTATGGATATTATGGAGTCTCTGTTCCGGGCGACAGGTTTACAGCATTCAAACTTCTCAGTGCTCTTTATTGATCTGGATAAGTTTAAGAGCATTAATGACACCCTGGGTCATGATATGGGGGATGACATCCTTAAACAGGCGGCGAAAGCACTAGGGAACAGTATACGTCGTGGCGATGCTGCAATACGCTGGGGCGGTGAAGAGTTTGTCATTCTACTGCCGCATACTGATGCTGATGCCGCTAAAATTGTCGTGCAGCGTATCATGGAAAATGGGCTGGCTACCTTGCCAAACGGCAAACGCGTTACGGCAAGTATCGGTATGGCAGAGCAGGCGGAAGATGATACTGCCAGTTGGAAAGAGCTGGTTGAATGTGCAGACCGCCGCTTGTATGAAGCTAAACAAAGCGGGCGTGCCAAATGTATCTGCCCTGATGGCACCGAGGTGAAATTCCTGGAACCCTGTGATTACCAGATCTGTTAATTTATACCATTACTGATAAATTCTTTGATATTCAGGTAGGTTGGATAAGCGAAGCGCCATCCGACACTGACCTGGATACCTGATTATTGTCGGAAGGCGCCTACGGCTTTTCCGACCTACAGCAACTTATCGGGATTGGCATTAATCGGAACTGCTGGTTTATGATCTGAAAAAGGCTCTGCACTCAGAGCCTTTTTTATTGCCGTTAATATCCGGATTAATTCGATTCAACACCTGGATAGCTATATGCTGATCAGGACAGTTGCAAATTCCGTGTGCGTTCTTCAGTCATATTATCGATCCAGTGCATCACTTCTTCACTGGCTTTTTCCGCCTGTTTCATGGTTTCAACGATTTCATCACGAATGTCAGGATTATCCTGCCAGTTCTGATCCACCAGTTGTAGTGCTTTATGGACAGAGTTGTGGACTCTGGCATGGGGTTCTTCCAGTGCTTTATAAGCCTGGGTATGGCCAAAATCCTCATGGCCTGAGCCTTCATAATACCAGTGACCCAGTCGGCACTCTTTATGAGTAGTCTGAGCCGCCTGGTATTCAGGCCCTTTATCCTGTTCGCTCAATGCGATGTAACCATTCTGTTTGAAGATAACATGGTCCAGTTTAACCAGAGAGTTGTAGATAACCGTACACATACCTTCAACTTTACTGGCTGATTGTTCAGATGAAGAAGCCAGCTGTATAAACTGGCCTTCAAATTCGGATACCATCGACTCCATCTGTCCTGTGATTTCGCGGGACTGGCCAACGACGGTATTGACATCGGCCACTCGCTTACTGAAACCTGACAAGATGCTATCAACTGATTCGGCTGCTTCTTTGGTTCTTTGCGACAGAGCCTTAACTTCATCGGCCACGACAGCAAAGCCTCGCCCGGACTCTCCGGCCCTGGCCGCTTCAATGGAAGCATTCAGCGCCAGCAGACTGGTCTGATCGGCAATCTCTTTAATCGTCAGTAAGGACTCTGCGACTCTGGAGCTGTCTTTGCTCAGAATAGCGACCACATCGGCAACCTGATGCACAGTATCGGAGATGTTATTAATTGAGCTTCGAATCTCTTCAACGGCATTCAGGCTCTGTTGGGAATGATGGGCATTTTCTGCAGATTGTTCTCCTACCTGACGGGCATTGGTATCAATACGACTCAGGTCCTGTTGTGTTTGCTTCAGATTAGCAATCAGGTTTTCTGTATTCATTCTGTGCAGCTGGGAAGATAAGTGATTGCGGTTTATCAGCTTCTCATTTTCTCTCATTGCCTGTATTGATTCTTCAATGGAGTCCAGAGAGTCTCCCATCCGACCAGGTAATCCGGCTCCCAGAGGAAAGCGATCAAAGTTACCCTGTGCAACTTGTCTGAAACAGGTATCAACCTCTTTAAAGTAGCATTCAACCCGGTCCAGAAGGTCATTCAGTTCCCAGGCTACTTTACCCAGCTCACCAAGCCCTTTGGTATTATGAATTCTGTGATGCAGAGTGCCCCCTGAACTCATTTTCAGAGTAAGGCGAATACGATTCAGGATTTCAATCATGCGCAGTGACTGAAATATCTGCAATGCCATCAGGGCAGCAACAATAGTACCTCCGGCCACATGCCAGGGGTCCAGGCCATATCGCCAGGTGGAATAAATAAAAGTTATAGTGATAACCAGATAACAGATGGTGGTCCCCCAGACAAACTGGGTGCGCAGAAAGGGGATGCCATGACTGACTTCATTAATATTTTTTACGGACATAGGTTTTTCCGGTCAGATGTTATCCGGCCAGCGGATAATTTTTATACAAACGGACCATAGCGGTGTTGTACTCCAGTCCCTGCTCTTTCAGCCACTGCTTTAAAAAGGAGACAGACTGATCAATAGCGGCAGAGCCGGAGCCAGAGGCTTCAATTTTTCTCATTTGCTGGTAGAGGGGTTCAACGGCACGAATGGCCGTCTGCGGAGGTTTTCTTCTGACGGAGTAGAAACCTCGTATCACATCTGAATCGTCCAGATCCGGAGTGACGTTGGCAAACACCCAGTAAAAAGAGCCGTCAGCGCACAGGTTTTTAACAAAGCCAAAGAATTCTCGCCCTTCTTTCAGGGTTTGCCACATAAAACGGTAGACGCCTTTCGGCATATCCGGATGTCGGATTATATTATGAGGTGCTCCCAGCAGCTCCTGTTCTGAATAACCTGCAATGGTCATAAAGCGTCGATTTGCGTATGTAATACGCCCTTTTGTGCAGGTCTTACTAACAATCAGATCGTTGTCAGACAGAGGAACTTCCCGGGAAGTTGGAGACAGGCCTGAGGGCATCATTAAAATCCTTATCTCATGAGTAATTACTCAAAAGTAAAACAGGTAAAGAGCATATAACATTCCTGCTGGAATAACATTCATCAGGAGTATAACAATAGAGAAAATACAGATGTTTGATGATCTGAATCGTATTTTTCTGTCGATAGGAGCGACTCTGTTTATCGGGGAGATGAATCAATAAACGATATGCTCAGGGACTGATTTTATATCAATAATATCTTATCTGAAACTGTGAATGGGGCGTGCGTATATGATAGCTTATGACGCGAGGTTGCAGAAGAATAGGATGCTTAAAATCAGAGCTTCTTCCCGTGAGAGAGAAGAAGCCCGATTGTTTAATTGATCCTGATATTACTGTCTTTAGTAACGGAAACGACCCAGCTGGTTTTCCAGCTTTCTGACCAGACTCAGCAGGGATTGGCTTTCCTTATTGGCTTCTGTGGCTCCATCAGCGACATGACTGGTTTCATCACTGATATTGACAACATTGCGGGTAATATCCTCGGTTACCGCTCTCTGTTCTTCAACGACACTGGCCATCTGTGTGGTCATATTATCAATTTCAGAGATAGCACTGACGACCTGTTGCAGATGCTGAGATGCTTCATCGGCCAGTTCCAGACAAATATCAGACTGTTCGTTGCCTTTTTTCATTGAGGACACGGCGGTTCGGGTTCTTTGCTGTAACTGATCAATCAGAGACTGAATCTCTTCTGTCGATTGCTGTGTTTTAGAGGCCAGGTTTCTGACTTCATCGGCAACAACGGCAAACCCCCGGCCTGATTCACCAGCCCTGGCGGCTTCGATGGCCGCATTCAGAGCCAGCAGGTTAGTCTGTTCAGAAATACCCTGAATTGTTTCTACAATCTGGCTGATGTTGTCACTGTCCTCTGCCAGTTGATTCATCAGTTCTGATGTGGATGAGATCTGATCTGATAGTGCTCTGATAGAGCGGGCACTTTCATTCACATTCAGTGCGCTGTTATCAACAGAACTCTTCGCTTCACTGGATGAGGTTGCAGTCGTTGTGGCAATTTCTGCGACCTCTCCGGCCGATGCTGCCATCTGATTAATGGCTGTAGCAATCATGTCGACTTCAGCCCGCTGCTTTTCGATGCCTCGGGTACTGTTGTCTGATATTTCTGCCGCGCGTTTGGCTGAGCCTTCAACATTGCCCATTTCTGCCGCAATATCTTTAACAATGCCGTGGGTTTTTTCGATAAAGGCGTCGATACCTCTGGCCAGGTCACCAACTTCATCGGCCCTGTCCAGATTTAAACGCTGGGTCAGGTCTCCATCCTGTGAAGCGAGCTGATTTATCATATCAGACGCTTTACGAATAGGTGCTGCAATACCATGAGCAATGATCATTAACATCACAATGCCGCCCACGGCAATGACCAGTCCTATGACAGTCAGAGCGGCCAGGCTCTGGGCAAAATCAGCTTTCATGGTCTCATGGGTTTTAATCGCACCGGCCAGTACCAGTGCCTCATCCAGGTTGACGACTACAGCCCATGGGGTATCAACACCTGGCAGTTTAATGGGTTGTACAGCCCAGAATTTACCATCGGCCTGGAAAATACTTTCCTGTCCGGAGGCAATAGCAGATAATAGCTGTTCTTTCTGGGAACCCTGGTACACTTTGCTCAGAGGCTGAACGTCATCTGAATCGGCTGCTACCAGGCCGGTATTGCTCAGTAGCAGTACCTGGCCCTGACCATTGTACAGCGACTGATCAGCTTCTTTGGCCAGAGCGATCAGGAAGCTAAGCTCCATATCGATACCTGTCATACCCATGACTTTACCATTAACAATTAATGGCAGAGTGATGGAGGTGCCGACAATCGTGCGTCCACCTGCTTCCCAGGAATAGGGCTCTACCAGGCAAGTTTTTGCCTGGCGAACAGGGCACAAATACCAGTCTGATGCGGCTTCATTACCCTTGGCAATATTATCTTCCACTGTTTTCATATTCAGGGCGCGATAACCCAGGCTGCCATCACTGTTTCTGAACCAGTAGGGTGCAAACTGACCATTATCGTGGGTATGAAGCTTGCCGATATTTTCCTGATCCTTACCGTCAACGGCATTCTTCAGCCAGGCGATATAGGTGCCCATAACATTGGTGTTTTGCTCAATAACGGTTTTGGTGTACTCGTAGAAGGGGTGTCGGGGCGTGTCCTGACCACTTTGTCCGATAAAGCTGCTCATGGTATCACTCATGGCTTTAGCGACATACAGAGCCCTGTTCAATTCAGAAGCTGTTTTACCTGCTTCTGCTTCAGCCAGTGCAGATAACTGTGCTCTGGCTTTTTCTTTCAGTTCCTGGCTAACCATAGCCTCAGTCTGTTGTTCTACTTCACTATTTTTCCAGGCTACTGCTGCCAGAAGGATCACGGAAGAGGAAATAAGACAAGCGCCTGTGGCCAGTGCAATTTTGTTTTTGATTTTCATAATGACTGCACCTGATTTCTGGGGATATTGCGATTATATTATTTAGTACATATACGTACATTGGCTGGGTTTTGTTAAAGATTTATTACAGTAAAGTTTTGTGCACTTATTGATTATTTACAAAATATACAAATCAATGTACACCAGTTAACGGCTTCTTTCATAGACTCTTGATAAGTCAATCAGGCAATCGGGCAAAAAAAAACCAGCATCTCTGAAGAGATACTGGTTTTCTGGATAACAGATCTTATGTTACAAGGAACATATCATCCGTTAATTATGCATTTTCAGTCTGGCGATCATTCTGCTTCGAAGAAGGTGCTTTATTCGCCCAGAAATCAGCATTTTTGATACCCAGCTTTTCTGGATCAAAAGTGTAGTCCGTAACACCAGCTTTATGCTGTTCCTCATAATCTTTCAGTGCTTTAATCGCTGGCTTAGACATAAAGAAGATGATCAGAATACCTACGATATTCAGCCAGGCCATCATACCTACGCCTACGTCACCCATCGCCCATGCCAGGTTAGCTGTTTTGATAGCACCGTAGAAAGTTGCACCCATAATTACAACCTTCAGCGCCAGAATAACGCCAGGCAGCTTCATGGAGCGCTTCAGGTAAGCCACATTGGTTTCGGCAATGTAGTAGTAAGCCAGAATAGTGGTGAAGGAGAAGAAGAACAGTGCCAGGGCAACAAATGGTTTACCTACACCTGGCAGCACGCTTTCAATCGCCATCTGAGTGAAGATAGGACTGTTAGCAGCTGCATCTGCAGCAACGTTCTGTACCAGGAAGGCTTCACCGGCACCATGTACGTTATAGGCGCCTGTAATCAGAATCATAAAGGCTGTTGCAGAACATACGAACAGAGTGTCGATGTATACTGAGAATGCCTGAACCAGGCCCTGTTGAGCCGGATGCTGAACTTCTGCAGCTGCGGCTGCATGAGGGCCAGTACCCTGACCAGCTTCGTTGGAGTAAACACCACGTTTTACACCCCAGCCAATTGCAGCACCCAGGCCTGCCATAGGTGTGAAGGCATCACCGATGATCATGCCAATAATGCCTGGCAGCTGTTCAATGTTCAGCAGAACAATGGTACAAGCGATGATGATGTAGCCCAGAGCCATAAAGGGTACGACTACTTCAGTGAAGCGAGCGATACGCTTAACACCACCGAAGATGATGAAACCCAGAATCAGTACAACCGCAACACCTGTCATAATCTTGGCAGAGCTGACCTCGCCAAAGCCGGTCGCGATCATAGTGCCCGGACCGAATGCGGCTTCAACAGCATTACCGATACTGTTTGCCTGAACACCCGGCAGGAACAGACCACAGGCAGCAATGGTTGCGATTGCAAAGATTACCGCATACCACTTCTGTCCCATCGCTTTTTCAATGTAGTAAGCAGGACCACCACGATACTGACCATCCTGCTCTTCTTTATAGATCTGAGCCAGAGTAGATTCTGCATAAGCCGTTGCAGCACCCAGGAAGGCTACAACCCACATCCAGAATACGGCACCAGGACCACCGAAGCCGATTGCTGCCGCAACACCGGCAATGTTACCGGTACCAACACGGCCGGACAGAGAAACAGCCAGAGCCTGGAAGGATGAAATACCTTTGTCAGAACTTTTTCCGGAAAACAACAGACGCCACATTTCGGAAAAATATCTGACCTGCACAAAGCGGGTAACGATGGAATAAAAAAGGCCAGCGCCCAGGCAGAGATAAATCAGTGCCGGACTCCAGATAATGCCGTTCATAAAATCGACAAAAGCTTGCATGTAAAATGCCTCCCATTAAGAGGTAGTGAATGCCTTATCTCCAGGGCCCAGGATCTAAGACATAAGTATTAATGTTGTTATCGGCGACCATTCTACCCAAAGGTCAACAGAAAAGTACTCTGAATTTTTAAAAAAAATATAAAAAAAATGTCGAATGAGGGCTTTTTTGTGATTTTTAGGCCGTATGTAATACGAAAAAGTAGTTTTTTAGCCTGATGTTGGAATCATGTGCGGATAAATAAAGATATTAAAAAGAGACAAGAAGTTACTGAGCTTACACTCATGCCGGATATCTTTGTGGGTTTTATCCGGGATAAAATTGCACTATTTGATTAAAACAATGTCCCTTTAAACTCAGTGGGATTTCTCGTGGCTCATATCCTTCCTGACAATGGAAGAGGTTGAGTGATTGAAGACAGGATAACGGAAACAAGCGAATGCATCTCGAAACCTTTATTACCTCAGCCCTGATGGTGCTTATAGCCACCTCGCTGGCTGTGGCTTTATTCAAGCATTTTGGCCTCGGGTCTATCCTTGGGCTTCTGGTTGCCGGCATTGCGGTAGGTCCTTATTCAGCTGGACCTTATGTCACAGAAAATGTGGAAGATGTCCGGCATTTTACGGAGCTGGGTGTCGTTCTGCTGCTATTTCTGATCGGGCTTGAAATGAAACCGGCCAAGCTCTGGGCAATGCGAAGAGAGGTCTTTGGGCTGGGGTTGTTACAGATCCTGGTGTCAGGCATTGTGATTGGCAGTTATTTTTCTTTCTTTGAAAGCAACTGGGCTGCGGCATTACTGATCGGAATGACCTTTGCGCTGTCTTCAACCGCTATGGTACTGCAGATGCTGCAGGAGAGTGGTGAGATTACCAGTCGTCACGGTTCAGCTTCATTTGCCATTCTGTTAATGCAGGATCTGGCCATTGTACCTCTGCTGGCGATTGTGCCCATTCTTTCAACCACCGGACAGCTATCTTCTGAAGTACCTTTATGGCAGCAGATTGCAACGGTTCTGGGTATGCTGGCGCTGATTGGTGTCTTTGGTCGCTTTGTGCTTCCGGTGGCTCTGGATCAGTTATCTCGCAGGGGAAATAAAGAGGGGTTCTTACTGGTCGTTTTGCTGGCCGTATTCCTGGCGGCCTGGACGATGCACTATGCCGGTATCTCTATGGCCCTGGGAGCCTTTATTATGGGGATGCTGTTGTCCGGTTCTAACTACAGAATTCAGGTACAGGCACTGATTGAACCTTATAAAGGCATGTTGATGAGCCTGTTTTTCGTCGCTGTTGGCATGTCCATTGACCTGGATGCACTGGCGCAGCAGCCCGGACTGTTTGTTCAGCATATTCTGGTCATTATTACCCTTAAATTTATGGTGTTGGTCGGCCTGAGCCTGGTCTTTGGTTTCCATCGGGATAAAGCTGTTCGAATCGCCTTGCTGTTATCACAAAGCGGTGAATTTGGTTTTGTTTTATTTGGTTCAGCTAAAGCCCTGCAGGTGATCAGTGATGAAACGTTTGTGCTGGCGGTGGGGGTTATCTCGGTATCTATGGCACTGACACCTCTGATGCTTAAAGTTGCTGACACAGTGAATACTGCTGCCAGTAAACGCCAGCCGGTGAAGCCGAAAAAAGCCGATGAAATTGAACTGCCGACGGATAATACGTCGGGGCGTGTAGTTATCGGTGGTTTTGGCCGTGTAGGCTATACCGTAGCCACCCTGTTAAAAGCGAAAGATGTGCCTTTTATTGCGTTTGACACTAACCCTAATCATGTTGCAAAAGGACAGGAGCTGGGGATGCCGGTGTATTATGGTGATATAGGGGATGCTCACCTGCTGGAGGCGGCTCATTTAAGAGAAGCTTCTCTGGTCGTGATGACCATTGATCACACGCCGTCTGCTCTCAGGGCTATCCATCATATTCGTACGGATTATCCGGATGTGCCTATTATCTCCAGAGCTAAAGACCTCGACGCCTGTAATGAGCTGCAGATGGCCGGGGCTACTCATGCATTCCCTGAAGCGATGGAAAGCAGTCTGCATCTGGGGGGCGAAACACTGAAGATGATCAACTACAGGGAGCATGAAGTAGAAGTTTTGCTGGATGAAGTGCGTCATGCAGGATATCAGGCGCTGTTAACAGATCGTCGCTGATTATTTTATCCTGAGCCAGGACAGAAAAGCCGGAGTATGATCCGGCTTTTCTGCTTAGTGAGGGGGATGTCAAATTTTTCTTATCTGATCAGCTCGGGTCTTTCCCTCCCGGATCAGAATACTCCATGTATGCCTGGTAAAAGTTAAACTGGTTGCGTCCACTGTTTTTAGAGGCGTACATTGCAATATCCGCCCGTCTTAATAACAGGTCGCCGCTTTCTCCATGAGCAGGATAAAAGCTGATACCTATACTGGCACTGACTTTTGCAGAGCCTTTTTTCAGAATACAGGGTAAGGACACGCTGTTCAGGACTCTTTCAAGAATAGGGACGGCATCTTCTCTGTGCTGTAGTTTACTCAGAATAAGTACAAATTCATCACCACCCAGACGAGCCACAGTATCGACTTCTCTGATACAGAGATTCAGACGTTCTGCAATTTCTTTCAGTAATTCATCACCGGTATCATGACCCTGAGTGTCATTAACCTGCTTAAATCCATCCAGATCCATCATGGCAACGGCCATCAATTCACCATTTCTTCTGACTGAAGCCAGCTGTTGTTGCAATCTGTCTTCCAGCAGCCTGCGGTTGGGCAGTCCGGTCAGGGCATCATAAAATGCCAGTTTTTCCAGCTGCGCCTGACTTTGTTCCAGCTGGGTCTGAACACGGCGTATTTCTGTCATATCCATGTGAGTACCAACCAGACGCTCAACCCGGCTATTGTTTCCGGTGATTACAATGGCGCGAGACAGAATATGCAGCCACTCTCCCTGTTTGTGCTGCATACGAAACTCAACTTCATAATGATCTTTTTTACCGGTAATACAGTCCTGCAGTTCTTTTCGTGCAATAGCGATATCTTCTTTGTGTACCAGATGTTCCCAGGTTGTAAACTCGTTTTGCAGCTCGTGATCCTGATAACCCAGCATCTGTTTCCAGCGAGGTGAAAAATACACCTGATGAAGATCGATCTGCCAGTCCCACAGACCGTCAGTTGCTCCCTGCATAGCCAGTTCGAAACGTTGCTGACTTTCCTGTAGCTGCTTCTGAGTTTTTTTCTGATCAGTAATATCCGAGTGAGTACCGATGACCCGAATAGCTGTGCCCTGGGCATCCCGTTCAAATACCATGCCTCTGTTCAGTAGCCATTTATACTCACCATTTTTGCAACGCAGACGATGTTCGTTTCGATAGACCGGGGTTATGCCCTGTAAATGAGCTTCCAGAGCGGCCATCGCAGCAGGCAGATCGTCAGGATGAACTCGCTCAGACCATTCTTCTGGATGATCGCCGATTTCGTTGTCGTCAAAGCCCAGCATCTTTTTCCACTGAGCGGAGAAAAAAAACTTATCTGTACGGATATCCCAGTCCCATACCCCATCGCCTGCCGCATCTAAAGCATAAATCCAGCGCTGTTCACTATCTTTCAGCATCTGCTCAGCCGTACTTAGCTGATCAAGCAGTTGATTGAAGTTGTCGCCCAGATCAGAAAACTCCCCGCGACCTGTCAGTTTAATGCGGCTGTAGCGTTTGCCCTGGCAGAATTGCTGCATTGTCAAACGCACTGCTTTTAAGGGACGCAAGACGATATAGCTGATCAGAAAGGTCAGCAGCATACCGGTAATCAGCGCAAATAACAGACCGCGAGAGAAGTGACTGATATGAAAGATTTCCTCTCGTAGCTGATTAATGGCCGGCTGCATGCTGTATCGAATCAGCAGAAAGCTGTTTTCCCGCTGTGGCCGGATAGTCGAGTCTGAATCTGATGAGTACACTGGAATAAATACACAGAGTTCGGTATCAGACAAAGGATAGAGGGATACTTTATCGGCTTGCTGCATTGAAAGAATCCGGTCTGCCATATAACACTTCAGGCTGATCACTTTCTGGCCTTTCAGGGCAAAACGGTTTGCCTGTATGATTGTGTCCTGACTGATCAGCGCCAGAGTTTTAAAACCTGGATTAGCGATAAAACTGGTCAGATAGTTTTCTGTCGCACCGAGATTACCTTCCATCATCAGAGATGAGATCTGTAACCACATGCGGTTACTGGTTTGCTGCAGCATTTCGGTCTGACGCTCTTTTTCTCTGGGTATCATGACCTGCTGGTAAGATAACCAGCGATCTGTCAGCACCATCAGTACCAGTAACAGGCTGATAATCAGAGGAAGCCAGGGATATAAAGGAATACTCTTTATATGTCCGGTCATAAGTATTATCCCTTATCCGGAAGATAGTTCGCGTCAAACAGGCTGGCATCAAGGCTAATATTTCTGTTCAACAGATCAGATTCCAGCATCAACCGTTTGAGTGCTTCTGTACGCTTGAGAGTGTCAGGCAAATTACTTTCAAGCAGGTAACGGTTTTCCTGTAATCCAGGAATATGCAGGCCGTCAAAAAGTTGCCAGACCTTATCCTGTGATATCTTCAGTCTGACCGACATAATCTCTGCTGCTTTATCCGGGGCAGACATCATCATCGTCAGAGCACGGAAATGCCCATTCAGCAGATGGCGGATTTGCCCGGATTTGTTGTTCAGACTCTTTTCTGATGCGACCAGTACGTCGACAATACGCCCAGGAATCTGACGACTATCAAATAACACTTTTCCTCCGGCTTCAAGCAGTCTGGAACGAACAGGCTCGAATGTGACAATGGCGTCCACTTCCGGGTTTTTCCAGCGATGATCATGCTGATTGACCGGTGCATTTTTCAGCGTCACCTGGCTGACGGTCAGATTGGCTGAGTCCAGCGCTCCCTGAAGCAGGATCGCTCCGACAGCGGTTTTTTCCAGTACAATAACAGCGCCTTCAAGCTGTTGCAGTGATTGTATTTCTGGCCTCGCGATGAGTACATCTGCACCTTCTGAATAATCCATAATAGCGATAACTCTTGCCTTGTACCCTCTGGCCAGTAAAGTCAGATACTCATCCAGTGTTAACCCTGCAACATCCAGGTCTCCAGACTGAAACGCCTGCAGGACACGAGTTGCATTGGGCAGTTCGACCAGTTCAATCGGCTGGCCCTCCAAAAATCCACTTTCCCTGGCCAGATACAGGGACTCATAACCTGGCCAGATATTTGAGCCGACTTTTAATGTTTCTTTTGACTGATCGCAGGCGCTCAGCAATAAGAGTGCTATACATACAGCCAGTAATCTGCCGGACTGTAATGTGGCTGTGATCAGGTCTGCTATGAATATCCGCATAAGGTTTTCCCGATTTAATGGGTTTTTCTTTTTGATCAGAAGTCTCTGAAAGCTCATGGTTTTTTCAGTATAGACAGATGAGGCACAGCAACGTGCAGGAATATAAAAACTCGAAATACTTTTCCCGGTATGTCATGACGCTGTTTTTGCTTGATTATTTGTTTATGCTAATGAATTATGCGCAGCCTGGTAATAAGCTTATTCTTATTGAGCTTTATTTCTTCCCGGAAACGACAATAGCAGGTGATTAGCGGATGGAAGCTTTATTTCGTCAATTCAGAATACAGTACCGTATCTGGTTTATGCAGGTAATAGCCTTTATCTGTATGGCTGTACTCATGTTTATCATGATGACGCAGGAGAAGGACAGTTTCAGGGAGCAGAAGAAGAATGAGCTGAATAACATTATTCATACTGTCATTGAGATGCTGGATGGACTGGATCAGGAAGTTCAGGATGGCCGGATGACGGTGGAGCAGGCTAAACAGCAAGCGCTGAATGTTATTCGTCATATGCGTTATGGTCAGGATAATCAGGATTATTTCTGGGTGATGGATACCTCTGGTATTTATCTTATGCATCCGATTAAAGCCTCTCTGGCAGGTAAAAACGGTTCAGTTTTTAACGACAAACTGGGCAATCGGATTTTTGATGATCTGCCCGGTGATCTTCGTAGTCATGGTAAAACCTATGCTGAATTTTACTGGCCAAGGCCTGGTAGTGATGTTCCCGTTGAAAAAATGGGCATGATCATCGCTTATAAAAACTGGAACTGGGCGATTGGATCTGGCTTCTATATTGATGATATTGAGATGGTCTTCTGGAACAAAGTGATTACTAATCTGACATTTGCTGCAGTAATCATCCTGGTTATGCTGAGCATTGCCTGGGTACTGGCTCGTAGTATTACCCGTCCTCTGGAAGAAACAGTCTCGGCCCTGAAAGATATCAGTGAAGGTAATGGTGATCTGACCAAACGCCTTCCTGTCGCAGGAGAAGATGAAATTACCCGCCTGACCCGCTATTTCAATGGCTTTGTAGAAAAAGTGCATGGTGTGATCGGTCAGGTTAACACGGCATCGTCTTCAGTATCTGGTTCTGCAGAACGCTTGTCAGCCATCACTGAAGAAGGGCACAGAAGTACAGAGCTTCAGGCTAAAGAGACAGATCAGGTAGCCACGGCTGTCCAACAGATGTCAGCGACGGTACACGAGGTGGCACAGAACGCTGGAAGAGCAGCGGAGGGTGCGACTCAGGCCGACCAGGAAGCAAAGCAGGGTAAAGCACAGGTTGAAAAAACTATCACAGCGATTAACAAGCTCAGTGATCAGGTGTCCGGTTCTGCTCAGGTAATCCAGCGTCTGCATTCCGATAGTGAAAATATTGGTTCTGTACTGGAAGTGATTCGGGGGGTGGCGGAGCAGACCAATCTGCTGGCTCTGAATGCGGCCATTGAAGCAGCCCGCGCTGGTGAGCAGGGCAGAGGATTTGCTGTTGTTGCTGACGAAGTCCGTACTCTGGCCCAGCGTACTCAGGAAAGTACGGATGAGATTCAGGCGATGATTGAAAAGCTGCAGAGTGCTGCGCAGGATGCAGTACGTTCTATGGATGCCAGTATGAAATCGACTCAGGAAACGATTGAGATTGCACAGCAGGCCGGTGTTTCTCTGGACTCTATCCTGCAAGCCGTAGAATCTATTCGGGGGATGAACGATATGATTGCCAGTGCAGCAGAAGAGCAGTCTCTGGTGGCTGAAGAGATTAACCGCAATGTGGTGAATATTGTGGATCTGTCCCAGACTTCAGCACAGGCAATCCAGCAGGTTAATCAATCCAGTGATGAGCTGGCAGGACAGGCTGACAGCCTGCATAATCTGGTTGGACAGTTCCGTATCTGACCGGAAACCTCTGTTGCTACTGACCGAAAACCGCTCTTTAAGGAGCGGTTTTCTTTTATCGGTCAGATATCATTATTTACAGAAAATGATCAGAATATCAGCATTTAAAGCGAGCAATATTCTGTTGTAACTGAATGGCCAACTGAGCGAGCTCTTCACTGCTGGCTGCGACCTGATCCGAGCCTGCTGCGGTTTCTTCGGATACATTGACAATATTAATCAGGTTGCGGTTCATCTCTTCCGCTACCGCACTTTGTTCCTCTGTGGCTGTAGCGACCTGGTCTGTCATATCCCGGATCTGATCCATCTGCTGTACAATCATACTCAGCTCGCGACCCGCATTAGTGGCAGCCTGCACCGATTCTTCTGCCCGTTTGCGACTGCGTTCCATTACTTCAACAGCATTACGGGCGCCGGTTTGCAAGCGCTCGTTCATACTGCGGATCTCCATTGTGGAGTCCTGAGTACGTTGTGCCAGTTGACGGACTTCATCTGCGACGACTGCAAATCCTCGTCCGCTTTCACCAGCCCTGGCCGCTTCAATCGCAGCATTCAGAGCCAGAAGATTAGTCTGTTCTGAAATACCCTGAATGACTTCTAACACACTGCCAATTTCATCGGTATCTTTTTCCAGGGTCTGAATAACTCTGGAAGCCTCTTCCACTTCATCACTCAGCTGAGCGATTTTATGGACCGTATCTTCTACTTCATGGTTGCCTTCGTCTGCTTCAGCATCTGCAGCCTGGGTTGCCTCCGCACTGGCGCTGGCATTTCTGGCGACTTCCTGAACCGTTGCTGACATTTCGTTCATGGCGGCTGATAACAGATCCGTTTCCTCTGACTGCCTTCGAATACCGTTACTGGTTTGCTCGGCTGTAGCAGCCAGCTCTTCTGCAGCGCCTTGCAACTGGTTGGCTGAACTGGTTAACAGGAAAACCAGATCCTGAAATACCTGCAGAGTATGATCTACAGAGTGGGACATCTGGCTCAGTTCATCCTTGCCTTTCATGTCTACTCTGACTCTGAGATCACCGTTTGAGGCCTGATCCATGACTCGTGCGACTTTTTCCAGTGGCGTCAGGATAGAACGTGCAATGGTAAGTGCAACCAGCACCATAATGATCAGCACAACGGCCAGTTTTACCAGGGTTGTCGTTACGCCTTCCCAGAAGGTTTCTTCAATCTCAAACACATAGTCCCCGGAGCCAATCACCCAGCCCCATTCAGAAAAGACCTGAACGTATGAAATTTTTTCTTTGGGGTCTTTATAACCCGCTTTAGGCCATTTGTAAGTGAAAAAACCACCTGATTTACCCTGCTTGCCCATCTGGGCCATCTGGCGGAAAACCGGTACACCATCTTCTGTGGTTTTATCAGAAAGGTCTTTACCTGCCAGAGCCGGATTAGCGCCATGAGCAATTGTGACGGTGTTGTAATCCAGAACAAAAAAGTATTCGCCATCAGAGTAGCGCATTGCCTGCAGAGATCGGATAGCCTGTTGTTTCCCTTCAGCCTCTGTCAATTCGCCATCCCTGACTTGCTGTGCTATTCCCTGAACCATCGTTTGTGCGGCTTCAACCAGCACTTTGACTTTTTCTCTGGAGTCTTCATACAGGGCATTTTTATGGGACTGTAAAGAGAAAATTTCGAGTATAGCCATCGCTATGACGGCCAGGGCGATAAGAAAGTAAAGGCGTGCCTTTACGGTAAAATCCTGCAGATTCATAACTCTCCCTCAGCAAGATAAACCAGAACATTGATGCCGGATACAGGGAGATTCGAAGGTCTGATAATCCCTTATATCATAATGGCACTCCATCATTGCCAGATGAGATAGTGTATCAGTGAATACACGAACTGTCTGGTAATTAAGGTATCAGGTTACAGGTTTTACCGGGGAGAGATGACAATCTGCTGACAGAGATCAGGTTTCATGCTTCTGTTAATGCGCCAACGCAGGGCGTTGTAAAACCAATTCTGACAGGAGGTGTCTGTGGCAGACACCTCCCGACGTCATCATCTTGATGTTGGGGACAGATCATTAGCAGATCAGAAGCGGCGTGTTGAACCTTCCATTGGCATAAAGTTACCCCGGTCAACTACAGGTCCCATGTTGTCCGGGTCATCTTTGCCACGCATAGGTTCAATGGATACAAGCACTTCAGCCTGAACCAGTTTCTGGCGATACCGGGATGGTACCGTGTATTTACCCAGCCCTTCGTGAGGCAGGGTACCCAACATAACGTACTCGCCGTTCACTTTAAGCCAGAGTTTACACACCAGGCCTGAATCCAGCTCTGGTGGTTGAACGGTTTGTACCATCACATTACTGCGATCCATACTGGTATTCACCAGCCAGGCAGGTTTTTGCTCACTGCTGTTTACCACGTAGACATAATCAGCACTACTGTTTTCCATTGCCGGCTTCTGCAGAACCAGAGCACTGCCCAGAGCCAGCATAAATGAGAACGATACTGCGGTCGTCAGCTGCCAGAGTTTCAGGCTTTCGAACCATCGCCTGGGATGAATCTCCTGTTCAATAGCTTGCCAGATTCGCCTGGGGGGCGAGATCGGGGGCAGACTGTCATTGAGTGTCTGCAGATGTTCTCGCCACTGACTGACTTCCTGCTGTAAATCAGGACTAAAAGCCAGCAGGGCCTCAAAAGCCGCTTTATCTCTGGTTGATAACGTGCCCAGCACATACTCAGCCGCAGCCTGGTTGCGCTGTTCCGGATCGGTCAGATCGATTGATTCATGCATGACTTTAACCTCTCAAGCCCACGACGAATCCATGTTTTTACCGTGCCAAGCGGTTCCATCAGCCGGTCAGATAATTCCTGATGACTGTATCCGTCAAAATAAGCCAGCTCAATACACTGGCGCTGATCTTTATTCAGAGTGGCCAGACAGCGATGTACTTCACCGGATGCCTGCCATTGCTGAGCGATACTATCGGTATCCTGACGGGTATCTGACATCTCGGTCAGTACCTCATCTCCATCATTTAACTGGTCATTCTTGTAACGGCGTAACCAGTCCAGAGACTGATTGCGTGCGATAGTACTTAACCATGTCATGGGGCGGGCAATATCAGCATTATACTGTCCCGCATTATTCCATATCTTAATAAATACCTGCTGAAGGCAATCCTCAGCATGGCTCTCATTTTTTAAGATACGCAGCACAACGGCATACAGATGCGACGACGTGCGCTGATACAGCTTCTTCAGCGCACGGGCATCTTTTTCTGTGCATTGCAGCAGGAGCTGTCGCAGTTCCTGCTGATCTGAATCAGTAAATTTCATATTAGGTCCATCCAGAAGGCTGGCACTATTGTATCCGCAAAAAACAGATTGTTTCAGCATGTTATCCTGAACAAGCTCACATTTCTGACGCTGTACCATACTCTGATTGACTGCAAATCAGGTAACGATATGTTAGTGTGAGTTATATTCGTATGAGCTATAAATGATATAACAGGATAGATAAAGATGGCTTTACAACACCAGGCTGGTATCTGCTGGATTAAAGAAGAGCAATGGCAGCGTTTTATTGATGTCGCAGACGATGCGGATATGCTGGAAAACAGCTGGCAGGAATGGGCTGAAAAAACGGAAGAGATGATCATTACTTTTGCAGAAAAAGGTATTGTCGTTAATAAAGTGCCTGTAGATGTGGAATCTCTGATTATCTGGTGCAACGAAAGGGAAAGAGGAATCAATAGCAGCAGCCGTGCCGAATATGTAACACAGCTGATGACGACGCAGCCAGAGAAAAGTGATACCCGCCACTGATCCTGTTGTCTGAACCCGGTGCATGTAACCGGATTCAGGGGCAGTCGTCATTCTCTTTGTTGCCAGAGATCATCTAACTGGCGATAGGGGCTTGTGTCTCTGCTTCAATCGCACTTGATGGTGCTCGATGCCGGGTCACCTGTTTCAGCATCGAGCGCAGTTGCTTTACCGGTGTACTGCCCGGATAACGAATATTCATCGGTCCGCTCTGAAAAATTCTGCTATCCATTTCACACAGATCCGGTGAAATGTCTGGCCGGAAGTCCATCTGCTGTAGAATATCCCGTTCCAGGTCCACTCCCGGAGCAATTTCTGTCAGGCAGAGGCCTTGCTCTGTTAAGCGAAATACTGCACGTTCAGTGATAAAGGTTACTTTCTGTTGTCTGGTAACGGCATATTGGCCATTAAATGTAATTTGCTGAACCTGATTGCAGAATTTTTTTTGTGCGCCATTCTGCTCAACTTTTAGCATGCCGTCACAGATGTTCAGTTGTTGTTTGCCCGAAGTAAAGGTTCCCAGGAAGAAGACTTCACGGGTACTCTGGGTGATATTAATAAAACCACCTGCTCCGGCCAGTTTAGTGCCAAAGCGGCTGACATTGACATGACCTTCAGGGCAGGTTTCTGCCAGTCCCAGGAAAGCCTGATCCAATCCGCCGCCATCATAGAAGTCGAACTGAGAAGGCTGATCTATAATAGCATCGGCATTACTGACGGCCCCGAAGCTCAGACCGCTGGCTGGCTGGCCTCCAATGCCTCCGGGTTCAACGCTCAAAGTAAAACTATCCAGTAAGCCTTCTTCAGCTGCTACCTGAGCGACCATCTCCGGCATGCCGATACCCAGATTAACCACACCATTTTTTTTCAGTTCCATCAATGCCCGACGACCGATCACTTTGCGGATATTCAGCTCGCTACTCTGAACCTGCGCTCTGGGTTGCCTGATTTCCCCTGTGTAGGACGGGTTGTATTGTTCCGCAAAGGTTTGTGGGTGCTGACTCTGATCCGCCAGAATCACATGATCGACCAGAATACCCGGAATACGTACCCGATCAGGAGTCAGCTGGTGCTGGTCGGTCAGGCGTTCAACCTGAACCAGCACTTTTCCTCCGCTGTTTCTGACTGCCTGGGCAATGGCCAGAACTTCCAGAGGCAGAGCTTCCCGCTCCATCGATATATTGCCATCTCTGTCTGCCGTTGTGCCTCTCAGCAGCGCAACATCAATCGGGAAGCTTTTGTAAAACAGATGGTCTTCGCCATTGAAAGGCATCAGGCGTACATGATCTTCCTGGCTAATATCGTTAATGCGGCCGCCTTCCTGTCGTGGATCAACAAAGGTGTGCAGGCCAACCTGTGAGAGTACACCCGGACGTCCCGCAGCAATTTCCCTGAACAGATGACAGATAATGCCCTGGGGCAGATTGTAGCCTTCAATTTCATTATTCAGAGCCATCTGCCCAAGGCGAGGAGCCAGTCCCCAGTGGCCTCCCAGCACTTTGCGGATCATGCCCCGGTGGGCAAAGTGATTCAGTCCCCGCTCACAGGCATCCCCCTGACCTGCAGCATAGACCAGTGATATCCCTGCAGGATGTCCAGTATCCAGAAATCGTTGTTCAATGGCGCATGCCAGCTGTTCGGCAAAGCCTATGCCGATAAACCCTCCTGTGGCCAGGGTGCAGTTATCATCAATCAGACTGGCCGCCTGCTCTGCAGTGATCAGTTTATCCATAACAGTACTCTCATTGTTGTTATTCTGATCGGATTACAGGGCAGAGTCATATGTCTGCCTGTTATTATTCGGATCGGAAAATCACTTATCGTTAACAGATATATCTGTTTATCAGTATGGCAGTCATTAAACAAATTCCGGGCCATTGGTTATTAATCAATGTAAAACAAAGAGTTATATTTGGTCTGTTATACTGATAAAACAAGTTTGTCTGAAAAATAAGACAATTTTCGTGTCTGGCTTTAGCTGGATTCCAGATATCCAGACACTTAATGACGCTCATAGATCCGCCAGAAACTTCCTGTTGAGACAGATAAAACAAAGTGGGAATTTCCGTACCTGTTATCTGTCTGAGTCGCTAAAATACGATGCTCTGCAAACAATGAGGTGGATATGCAATTACAAGACGTTAATAAGGATCAGTACCTGAAATTAAGCCGTATGGTCAGCATTGTGCTGATTATCTGTTTTGCATCCAGTGCTATGATCAGCGGACAGGTGCTGGTGCACACTATGGGGAACCCGGAAGGGGGCAATTTTTATCTGAATCTGGCCGGTGTTATTGTCGGTATACTGGTTACCAGCCTGGTTTTCTCCTTTTTTCGTAATGATCCCAGATTAACCGATTTGTTGTACGTCTTTCGTCTGAAAAGAATGCTGGCACGTATTACTAACCGCATGCATCATATCAAGCAGCTGTCTCAAGAAGAGCATGAGACGGCCTGGATTATTTTGCGCTTTTATTATCAGGGACTGCTACAGGTATATCATCTGGAAAGCAATGAATACGGCTATAAGGAACTGGAACAAGAGCAGGACAGTTTTCTGGCATCTGTTCCAGAGCATATAAAGACACAGTCGTTACCGGATATGCAGCCGGAATTGATTGAAAGTACTGCGAAACTGGCAGGCAAATAAACATTTGACGAAGCGTTGCCCGAAGCTGTTCCCATCCGGTAAAACAGCTTCGGAGCAGGTTCATATAGCTTCTTTATCCACTTTTACCCGATGGTGGCTCTTCATCCTTCTGGACGGTTGAGTGCTGTAAGTCTGGCAGAGGTCTGGGTATCACCTGGCGCCTTTTACCATCCCGGCGTGACAATTGAGTACCACAGTATTTGCAGTAATCGGCATCGGCATCATGATCTTCTTGCCCACAGCCGACACAGGTCAGCGTCATATGTCGCTTCATGGTCTGAGATAATTCAACCGTTACAATTCCGGTAGGTACTGCAATAACGGCGTATCCCATGATCATCACCATGGCCGATAACATCTGACCGATATTGGTCTGTGGGGTGATATCGCCGTATCCGACGGTTGTCAGTGTGACAACAGCCCAGTAGATACTGCGCGGGATACTGGTAAAGCCATGTTCCGGACCTTCGATGACATACATCAGAGAGCCGAAGACAGTAACCATTGTCAGTACCGTGATCAGAAAAACAGTAATTTTTCTGCGGCTGGCCTGCAGAGCTCTGGCCAGAGCTGTCGCTTCTCCGACGTAGTGAAATAACTTAAGAATTCTGAAGATTCTTAATACGCGTATCAGACGGACGACCAGCATCACCTGGGTCCCCGCTACAAACAGACTCAGGTAGGTCGGAATGATGCAGAGCAGATCAATAATGCCAAAGAAACTGGTCGCATAGCGCACAGGTTTACCGATACAGTAAAGTCTTAGCAGATATTCAATAGTAAAGAAGATAGTGAATATCCATTCTGCAATATAGAGCTCTCGATGCCACTGCTCATGTACCGATTGCACGCTATCCAGCATGACCAGAGTAACACTGGCCAGAATGCTCAGAATCAGTGCAATATCGAATGCTTTTGCCAGCGGCGTGTTAGCTTCAAAAATAATGTGATACAGCCAGGCCTTATGGCCTGAGCGTTCAACAGAATCAGAGGTTGCCATAACTCAGTACCTGAATCCCCTTTATCTTCAGATGGTCAGCAGGTTCTGTTGCAGGCTATTGAAGCTTAATGCCTGACGCCCTAAATCGAGAACTTTCATATACTGATCTTCTTCATTGCGTTTTAGTAGTTCTGGGCGGGTCAAACGCCCTTCTTCATGCAGGTATCTTAGTGATAATTCTTCAGACATCAGTCCTCCCAGCTCGGTAATAGTATTCAGCAGATCGTTGGATTCATGTACCAGGTGGCGCACGCCTAATGAAGACATATCCGGCTGATAATTGATCCAGCGAACCAGATGTAACAGAGGGCCAAACTGGTTCAGCCACTGAACTTTATTTGTTGGATGCTGTGGCAGGTTGACTCTGGATAACAGATTCTGGAACAAGTCTTCGGTATCGTAGAAGTGATTCAGTTGTGGGGCTTGTTCTGCTAATTCTGTGTCCAGCATATAGAGCCACTGCATAATTTCCAGTAATGTCTGCCCGGCCCATGGCTCCATCATCAGGTTGTGATAGCTGGTATTCAGTACCGCAAAATCAGCCTGCTGACGGACTTCATTCGGGCACTGTTCCAGGCGTTGCCAGGTCTGATACTGGCGATAGGCGTTAACCATATGCTCCAGAGCATAGTTCAGCATTCTGAGCTTATAGGTCAGCACCGAAGGCAGATACATTGATTGTGGTAAACGTTGTCTTTTCAGATGATAGCAACACCAGCGCAGCTGCCTGAGAGATTCATACAGGCTTTCCAGGTGCGCCCAGTTACGATCAAAGGCCAGCTGATCCCGTACCAGTACGAAATGATCCAGTTCATGCTGAGCAGCTTTGATCAGACCTTTTATATCATCGAAACCGGCGATGGGAGGCTGACGAGTGTAGTTTTTCTCTGGTTGTATCAGACGAAAGCCCCGTACGGCTTTGCTGATATTACTGATGACCAGAGGCAGCTCATTGCTCAGATCATGGGCCACTTTAAATAACAGATCGGTATCGCCGGAGATCAGTTCCAGTTCGATTTCACTGATCGGATCCTGCTGCTGGCCTGCGATAGCCGCTCCCAGATCCTGCACCAGTTCAATCTCGGCGCTAAGGTGCTCATGGCTGACACTCAGCAGCCATTTTTTACGAGTAAAATTCGTCTCGAAAACTGGTTTGATGCGCTCAGCCAGATTATGGGTGTCCAGTTGCTCTGGCCATAATGCCGGATCAATTTTGTCCAGTTCAAGGCGAGGGCCTTTGACTGGCCACTCCCACTCTCCTCTCTGATGCAGGCCGCCTGATCCGCTGCCACTGGTTTTCAGTGTCTGTATATAGCGATCACCTGCCTTACGCACCCGCAGTGCGATCTTTGCCTTATTCAGCGCCAGATCATCGGTATCAAAATAGATGTTCCTCAGATTTTTGCTGTCATAGCTATGTGCCTGCTGCAGTACTTTGTGTTGCTTCAGCAGTTCTCCGGCCTGAGCTGGAATAGCCAGTTTCAGTTCTATTTCCTTCGCCATGACATCCTCAGTAGTCAGTAAGTTAAAAAGTCGATTCAGGCTATTTTACTGTGCCTGCCAGATTCCAAAAAGCAGATAAAAAAGACACTTTTGTCATAAAAGTGAAACCTTTCTGTCATATAAACTGCACTATCAACTTTTCGTGACATGCAGATCAATAAAATATGACAAAACGCGGAAGTTTTTATGACAATGAAAGTCTCTGCTTTTATACTTTCGCACCATATTTAAGACCCCAGGGTGAAAACCATGAGTAATGCTTTCTCCAAGCTTTTCGGGCGCTCGCCGTTCGGCCCGATGCAGGAACATATGTCTAAATCATATGACTGTGCTGAGCAATTGATTCCTTTCTTTTCAGCCGTACTGGCAGAAGATTGGCAGGAAGCCGAAAAACTGCAACAGAAAATATCCGGGCTCGAAAATGAAGCGGATGATATTAAAGCCAAAATTCGCGCTAACTTGCCTGAAAGCCTGTTCATGCCGGTGCCTCGTTCCGATCTGCTGGAACTTCTGACCGTTCAGGACAAAATCGCTAACAAGACCAAAGATATCGCTGGCATTATGCTGGGGCGTCAAATGAAAATTCCCTCTGAGCTGGCTGAAGATATGGTGGCTTATGTACAGAAGGCAGTCTCTGCGTCTGAACAGGCCAAAACAGCCATGAGTGAAATTGATGAACTGATTGAGACCGGGTTTGGCCGCCATGAATCTGATCTGGTAAAAGGCCTTATTCAGAAGATTGATCAGTCTGAGCATGAAGCCGATAAGCTGCAGGTTCAGATTCGCGCCAAATTGTTCCGACTGGAGAGTGAGTTGCCTCCGGTAGATGTGATGTTCATGTATAAAATCATCGATTGGATTGGTGATCTGTCAGACCGCGCGGAGCGCGTGGGTAGTCGTCTGCAGATCCTGCTGGCGAAATAAGAACTTCCTGATAACTAGCGATATAACGTAATACTGTAGTGGTTCATTTATGGAAATTATTCTTGAGTACGCCAACGTCTTTATTATTCTGGCCTGTGTCTTCGGCTTTTTTATGGCATGGGGTGTGGGTGCAAACGACGTAGCCAATGCGATGGGAACCTCGGTTGGTTCTAAAGCGATTACCATCAAGCAGGCGATTGTTATTGCCATCCTGTTTGAATTTGCCGGAGCTTATCTGGCCGGTGGTGAAGTAACGGCGACTATCCGTAAAGGTATTATTGATCCGGCGCTGATGTCCGGTACGCCGGAACTTCTGGTGTACGGTATGCTGGCTTCTTTGCTGGCAGCGGGTATCTGGTTGTTGGTCGCAACGCATTTTGGCTGGCCGGTATCGACCACGCATTCGATTGTTGGCGCGATTGTCGGTTTTGCTGCCGTAGGTATTTCGGTTGATGCTGTGGCCTGGGGGAAGGTGGGTAAAATTGCTGCCAGTTGGGTAGTATCCCCTCTCTTAGCTGGCACCATCGCCTTTATCCTGTTCCGCAGTGTGCAGAGCCTGATCCTTGAGAAAGATGATCCGTTTGCCAATGCCAAGCGTTATGTGCCCTACTATATGTTCATGGTGGGCTTTGTGATCGCCATGGTGACTCTGCTGAAAGGTCTGAAACACGTGGGGCTGCACCTGAGCTATGTTCAGGCAACCCTGTGGTCTCTGGTGCTGGGCGCTGTGGTCATGGCCATTGGTGTCATGCTGCTGAAGAACATTAAGCGTGATGAGCAGGCCGATAAAGAATTTCACTTCTCCAGTGTTGAGAAAGTGTTCGGCGTACTTATGATGTTTACCGCCTGTGCAATGGCGTTTGCTCACGGTTCTAACGATGTAGCGAATGCCGTAGGTCCTCTGGCTGCGGTTGTGGGGGTTGTTCAGTCTGGTGGCGAAATTGCCAGCAAGTCTGTGATGCCTGGCTGGGTGTTGCTACTGGGTGCCGGTGGTATTGTTGCTGGTCTGGTGATGTATGGACACAAAGTGATTGCGACTGTCGGTACTAACATTACTGAGCTGACGCCAAGCCGTGGTTTTGCCGCGACTCTGGCTGCAGCGACAACGGTTGTTATTGCTTCAGGAACAGGTCTGCCGATTTCTACCACTCACACTCTGGTGGGTGCTGTTCTGGGTGTTGGTCTGGCACGTGGTATTGCAGCACTGAACATGAATATTGTGAAAACAATCTTTATGTCCTGGATTATCACTCTGCCAGCCGGTGCGGCACTGTCGATCTTCTTCTTCTTTATGCTGAAAGGTATCTTCAGTTAATTTCTGAAATGCTTTTACTGCAGAAAATGGCGGCTTTGGCCGCCATTTTTCGTTCAGGCTTTTGGTTTCTGTCCCTGTTATTTAGCCATTTTTGTACGGCTTATACGACAAAACGACAGGTTTTGCGATTCAGCTCCAGTGCCAGATCAGTCAGATCCTGACTTTGCTGCTGACTGATATCAGCCCCTTCCAGTAGCTCTGAAGCCACTTCGTTAACACTGTTTACCGAACGCACCAGGTGATCCGATGCCTGCTGTTGCTCGTCGACGGCCAGGAATACCTGCTGACAGCGCTGATCCATCCGATTGATCTGATCTGCTGCCAGATCCAGTGCCTGTCGGGTCTGTTCGGCATTGTGCACGACGGTTTGCGTTTGTTCTCCGCTCTGGCGATTTGCGGTAGCAATCTGCTGGATGCTACTGAGCAGTTGTTCAATCACCTGATCGATCTCTCCGGTAGCGGACTGCGTTTTTTGTGCCAGCCCCCGGACTTCATCCGCTACTACAGCAAAACCTCGTCCTTGCTCTCCGGCCCGCGCGGCTTCAATGGCAGCATTCAACGCCAGCAGATTGGTCTGTTCCGCAATAGCCCGTATCGTGTCCAGAATCTGGTGGATCTCCTGACCATGCTGAGCCAGTTGTTCCGATTTATCGCAAGCCAGAGCAATTTCGCTGGCCATGCTGTTTAATTCGATGTCCACTTGCAGCATCACCTTCTGTGCCTGAGCGACCTGAGTATTCGCTTGACCTGCACTTTCGGTCAGCTGTTTCATATTATCCGCAATCAGATGAGAAGACTGAGACAGCTGTTCAATTGAGGCGGATATCTGGCTGATTTCCTGCTGTTGTACAGCCAGCTGCTGGTTCATCTGGCTGGACAGACTGGCACCCTGCTGAGCAGAATCCTGCACCCGTACCCCGGAACGCTGTACGCTGCTGACCAGGGTTTGCAGTTGTTCCACAAACTGATTAAAGAAGCCCGCGACCTGACCAATTTCATCATGGCTGGCGATATCCAGCCGGTGAGTCAGATTGCCTCCCCCCTGAGCCACTTCCTGCAGCATGCTCTGAATCTGATTCAGAGGCATCAGGCGACGATGAATTACCCAGGCGGCAATAAGTAGTGTAATCAGGGCCAGTACCGGGCCAATAATCAGCTGGCTGATACGGGATTCTTCCTGAATGTCTGCCAGATTATTCTGTAACCGGACCAGATCATTCAGTACCAGAGCTTCTGGTACCTGTATCTGCAATGTCCACTGGTTACTCAGGCCTTGAAGGTGAATAGGTACGCTGACGGCCAGATAGCTGGCAGGAATACCGTCTGCAGTCCGTTTTTTTCCTGCACTCTCTGGTCGATGACTGTCGCCAAGAGTAATGCCTTTCTGGCTGAAAATTCTGACTTCAGCCTGGCCGTTGTACAGGCTCTGGCTGATGGCTTCTGCCTGCTGTTGGATAAAGTTCAGAGACAGATCGACCCCTGTCATGCCCAGAAACTCATCTTTATGCATTACCGGCGTGACGACCGATGACAGCAGTTGATCCCTGCCCTGAACCTGGAAGGTCTGAGGTTCCAGCAAACAGCTTTGTTTCTGTTCTTTCGGGCACAGATAAAACTCTGCTTTTCGGGTTCCGTCGGCAAAGCGTTCGGTGCTGGTGTGAGAGCGCATCGGCGTCATCTCCATATGACCTTTGGCGCTTCGGCTCCAGAAAGGCACAAAGCGGCCATCTTCTGCAGAGCCTGTGACACGGTTGAGCAGATTGTCATCATCTGCATCATCAAATGCATTGCTCTCCCAGCCGGAGTAAACCGACAGAAAACCGGAATGGCTCTGTAAGGCTCCTCTGAGCATGCCAATAAACTGAAGGCGGTCCAGTTCAAGTACAGGATCTTCCCAGGCTCGTTCAGGCTTAATCTGGGCGGCTGTCGTTGCCAGGCCGTGACTGACCTGCAAGGCTTCATTCAGTATTTTATGAATTTTACCGGCTTCCATGCCTGCCCTCTGCTGAAGGCTTTCCCGGACTTCCTGAGTGATCAGGTCACTGGCCTGCTCAGCCACCAGCTGACGGGACTGATCTGCATAGTGCAGGCCAATGATCAGCTGAACGGCCAGTACCAGTAGCATCAGCACACCGATCCAGAGAATAAGCCGGGTTTTAATTGAACGCCCCACGATAAAATCCTCAGTGGTATATACCAAAATAAAAAATTATCGGAGACTCTGTTTGCACTAATATTTCAGCCCGGTGCGAAAAGCGACCCTTTGTGTGACAAAGTGTAAATATCAAAGCGTCACATCCGTACAGTATGCTGGATATGTGTATGAATATTTTCAGCTGCATTCTCCGGTGTTTGCTGTAGCGCAGTATTAGCCGATGCTGTTAGCAGTAAGCTGATATAAAATAGCTTCTGGAATAGAGTCTTTCAGGAGAGAAGTGTTATGCCTTTATGGTTACAACTGGTGATTATCTTTATCGTGTCGATCAGTGGAATTGTCTTTCACCTGTTCCTGATGAAGAAAATTCGTGTCTGGGCCATCAATGATCAGATTAATGCGTTGTCCGGTGATGACAGCGACAAAAAACATCATCTGGAGCAAGTCTACCAGCAGCTGTTAACGGATAAAGTGCCCCACAAACAGCACCATGACAAACTGGAAGCGGCCGCTAAGGCCTTTGATCACTGATTTTTGCTGGTGTAGCGGACATTAAAACAGGCATCAGATATCGACGTCTATTTGTCAGAATAAGAGGTCAGGAGAAGGACTATGTTGACTCCCTTTAATACGCTTAACCCTATGATGTCATTTAATTCGCAGGCTGTTTTTGCCTGGCCTGAGTTTGATGCTGATTTTCTGGAAATGGTATCAGGGGTAAGCAGTGCGGATAACCCTTCTCAGCGCAGAGATACCCATAACTGGCTCAGCGACTTTAATGGCCTCTGCTTAAAACAGGCGATTGCCTGGTCCCGGCTTCAGGGGCAGTTCTTTCGTCCCTTTGGTGTTACGGATGAGCTGTTTACTGCCTGGTTAAAGCCTCTGACAGAGATGAGTGAGCAAGCGGTTGCAGAGGGACGAAATCCTGACCTGATAGCACAGGATAATCAGAGAATTGAAACGCGTTATGCCCAGCGGCTGAAGGATCTGGTCGCGCGTTTAACTCAGCCGCCCCCGGTATCCCGTTACTCTGTGCCTGGGGGAGAGCGCTTCAGTTGTGTTTTGCAGGCTCAGGAGTTGGATAAAACCTTTTCAGAGGGCGCAGTCTCTCAGAATATGGCTTTTAATCCGGCGATGTGTCGCTGGGCCTGCGAGCAGTTACCCGGTCGGTTATGGTTGCTGGCACAGTTGCAGGGTTTTCAACAACTGGAGTGGCAGTATCACAGTAAGGGGCAGACTCGCTTAGGCGCGATGAAAAACCTGTTGCGCTCCTTGCTGCAGGTGATTGCTGGTAAAACGTTCAGTGACACCAGACGTTTGCCTTATCGTAAAGCTCTGCCTGATGGACAATGGCGGGAAAGTGATGAGGATTATCTGCAAGCCTGTGCCGATCGTCTGCTGACTTTACTGGAATATGATGCCTTTGATGTGCCTCGTTATGCGCTCACCTCACCTCATGCCAGACTGGGTGCCTGTCAATGGCAAACCGTGCCGGGTTCGGAATTGCATTCTGTGAGGTTACGATACTATCCAGGGCCGGATGGTGTGGCGGCTAACGGTAAAACGCTTTACCTGGCCAGTCCTATGATTAACCGTTGTGAAATCTTTGATCTGGCACCGGGAAAATCTGTGATAGAGGGTATGCTGAAGCAGGGATATGACCTCTATCTGGTGGATTATGGTAACCCTGGTCCAGACCAGAGTAAGCTGGGGCTGGATTTTTATGGCAAACAGGTGCACGACACTTACCTGGATCTGATTTTACAGCGTCATCCTGAGCAGGACATTAATGTGATGGCCTACTGCATGGGTGGTACTCTGTTTATGCCTTATCTGGCCCGTCGTATTGAAGAAGCCCGACTGACAGGCAGAGATGTGCGTATTCGTCAGGTGGTGCTGATGACCACTCCGGTATTGTTTGATGATGATGACAGCGGCCACAAGCCGATGCGTGATGTGATCAGACAGCAGTATGATGCCGATGTGATGCAACGTTTCTTTGGTCACTCCAATGTGCCCCCGCAAACGCTGGAGCTGGGTATGCATGCTATTCAGCCTGGTGTCAGCCAGAGTGTGGCGGAAGGTTTTTATGGACGGGCTCATTATCCGGGAGCGGTACAGGAGGCAGCACCTTTTCTGCACTGGCTGCATAATGGTACGCGTTTCCCTGCTCGTGCCCATCAGGAATGGATTCAGCGGGTCTTTCTGGATAATGAGATCTGGCGAGGGCGTTACTGTTTGTCATCCAGTTGTCCAGAGCTTGATGGACAGCCAGTGAATATGGATGTGTTAAACAGTGCGGATCTGGCGCTGTTTGACTATCGTGGGCAACGAGATCCTATCGCACCGGTCGGTTCGTGTAAAAGCAGTGAGCGCTGGGGGCGTAAAGCCGATAACCAGCAGATGAGCCGGGGAGGATTGAACCGGACGATTGAGAAAAATATCGGCCATATTTTTGTCGTCAGTCAGACTCTGCTGGCTGAATTCCTTGATGCCGTGAATGATTTTTTGCAGGATGAGCCACCGGCGTATCAGAATACGCCTGAATAACAGACTTCAGATCATACTGGATTCAGGCTATCTACAACGTCAGCTGGCTTGAATCCTGTTAGCAACCCGATGTTTTCTCGCTCGCCATTTCATGTATCCCAGCCTGTGTGGTGTAAAGCAACCTTCCAGTTATAGTTTATCAATGAATTATTATTCATAATAATCAATGTTTTAGTGATTATAAATCTTGTTGTGTGATTATTGATTAATTTGATTCATGGTTGCAATGAACCTGATCTGATTGTTGCCCTCAATTCCAGCCCTTAATATTCATCCTGATTCTGGGGATGCTTGCAGTATGTGATTCAGCCCCTGTATCAGTTCAGGATGGTTGTTACTTTCCAGAGGAAGTCAGAATGCTGCTGTCAATCTTCAATACTTTTCCTGCTCTGCAGGGCATCTTGCTGATCCTGCTGCTTTCTGTTTATTCACAGGCTACATATGCCGCATCTTCAGATATTAAGGCTCAGGAGATTAATTCCATGTACCACATTCAAATAGCGTTGGGTGATCAGATCATACTGGCTCAACTGGAGAATAATGCGACCAGTCGTGACTTTATTGCACTGTTACCTTTGGACATCGAGTTAAGCGACTATGCCTTAACAGAAAAAGTAACGGATCTACCTGTAAAACTGTCTACAGCAGGTGCTCCAAACGGATTCGATCCTGGCCCAGGTGATATCACCTACTACGCCCCCTGGGGCAACCTGGCTATTTTCTACCGGGATTTCAGCTATTCTCGGGGACTGATCAACCTGGGAAAAATCACTCAAGGGGCAGAGCATTTGAGCTTCTCCGGTAACAAACATGCCCGCATTGAGCAGATTAAATAACAGATCGGTTATCCGACAGCTCATACCTGTATTTTTCGCCATCGACTTTTACTGACTTATCCCCTCGGGAGTCCCTATGACACAGCACGCCAATCCACATCATCAAAACCAGGATCAGCAATATCAGGACAGTCCTGATATTGAGCGCCGCAACCTACTTAAAATTACAGGAGCAGGAATCGCCGTTATGAGTATCGGATCCAGTCTACCCTCTTCCGCTTTAGCCCAAACCCAGTCGCAACCCAATAATGAGTGGGATAAAACCTTTGCCAAAAGCGATAAAGTGGATCATCGAAAAGTCACTTTTAACAACCGCTACGGCATTACCCTGGTCGCGGATCTGTATCTGCCAAAAGACAGGGCTGATAAGTCACCGGCTATCGCTCTGAGCGGCCCTTATGGTGCTGTTAAGGAACAGGTCTCCGGTTTGTATGCTCAGACTATGGCCGAACAGGGCTTTGTAGCACTGGCCTTTGATCCATCTTATACAGGTGAAAGTGGTGGTGAACCCCGCCATGTATCCTCACCGGATATCAATACTGAAGACTTCAGCGCAGCCGTTGATTGCCTGGGGCTGCTGCCGGAGGTAGATCGTGACCGTATAGGTATCATCGGTATTTGCGGCTGGGGCGGAATGGCACTGAATGCTGCCGCAGTTGATACCCGTATTAAAGCGGTGGTTGCCAGCACCATGTACGACATGAGTCGCGTGATGGCGAAAGGTTACAATGACAGCACGACCAAAGAACAGCGCCAGCAGGGACTGGAGCAACTGAACCAGCAACGCTGGCTTGATGCAGAGCAAGGCAAACCCGCTTCAGGTCCGGTTTCTCTGGAGCTGCAAGGTGGGGAACCTCAGTTTGTGGTTGAGTATGCGGATTACTATAAATCGAAAGCTCGGGGTTTCCACCCTCGGGCAATTAACTCCAATAGCGCCTGGACCGTAACCAATCCCCTGTCGTTTATGAATATGCCGTTACTGAGTTATATCAGTGATATTGCTCCACGCCCTATTCTGTTGGTGCACGGTGAAAAAGCGCACTCTCGTTACTTCAGTGAAACCGCTTATGCTGAAGCCAGTGAGCCGAAAGAGCTGATGATTATTGAAGGAGCCAATCATACCGATCTGTATGATCAGGTGGATATCATTCCGTTTGATAAGATGACCGGTTTCTTCCGTCAACATCTGTAATATTTAACGCGCTGACAATCCCCCTGAAAGCTTTTAATCCATTGCGTCAGGGGGCTTTTATGGCTCAATATAATGAACATCGTCTCTGGTACGTATTCTTTTAAGAACTATTTTGTTATGCCTGCTCGTACCTGAGTCGATCAATCACTAATCTAAAGGCGGAGCTAAGGTTTCGTCGGCCTGAATAGCAGAGATAGTAGCCATCAAAGGGTGGACACCAATCGGATAACACCCGTCTCAGGGAGCCGTTTTCGATGTTATCTATTACTTCCGTTTCAGTGACAAAGGCAATGCCGTGGCCTGCTTTAGCCGCTTCAATCGCAATATCACTTTCACTGAAAATAAAGGGGCCGGAGACTTTTTTGACGAGTTCTTCACCGTCTTTTTCAAACTCCCAGTCATAAATAGAGGCATGGGCATGGAAACGTAATGCTAAACAGGCGTGGTTGTCCAGATCATCGGGATGTTCAGGAATACCGTGCTGCTGGAAGTATTGGGGAGAGGCCACTGCAGCCAGACGAATAGGGGGGCCAATTTTGACGGCTATCATGTCCGGGCTGACGAATTCCCTGAGTCTTACGCCTGCATCAAAGCGATCTTCTGCCAGATCAGTGAGCCTGCTCTCCAGGTTCAACTCGATCTGGATTTCCGGATAGTCACTAATAATCCGGGACAATTTGGGCCAGAGAATGGTACGCAGCGCGGGTTTACTCGTCGCGATTCTGACCAGACCCCGCGGCGTATCACCTAATAAGCGCAGCTCTTCAATTCGTGTGTTGATCATCCCCAGCCCCGGTCGTAAAGCGGCCAGCAATTTTTCTCCTGCATCGGTCGTGGATACCCGCCGTGATGTGCGGTTGAGCAATTTGATGCCCACACTAGCTTCCAGTCGTCGTATCGCATGGCTGACAGCAGATTGCGACAAGCCCAGCTGTGTCGCTGCCTGGGTAAAGCTTTTTTCCTCAGCAACAGTCATAAACAGGGCCAGATCGCTTAGCTCTTCTCGCATACTCAAACATCCTCACCCTCTGTGTTCAGATACCGTGGCTGCTAAAAATATAGCAGGCTCTCACTGATTAGATTAATGAATTTTTAAGATCAATCACTGGTTAATATCAGCTAATGGCTGCTCATCTCTTATTATCCATTAATTTTGTTCATGAACTCAATGAATTCAGACCGGTTGTTGATAGTGGTTCTCAGGCTTATTGTGTGACCATGAATCATCAGAGCACGACTACTGAGATCGTCACCGATGAATAAAGCATCAGTGGTTCATCGTGCTATAGACGGATAACAAGGAGAACATAATGAGCGTCCCTTCTCTGAAAACATTGCTGTGTGCCGTGACAGTCTTTATTACGCCCTTTGCGTTTGCCAGTGAAGAAAATCCTTCCCCGGAACAGAGAATTTCTGTGGCTGGCTCCCAGGCTTCCATAGCGGGTCCGGAACAGCTCTTTACTGGTGCTGCGCGTATTGATCCCTTGTTCCCTGGCACCAATGCCATCAATGCATCGGGTGCTTATGTCACCTTTGAGCCGGGTGCTCGCTCGGCCTGGCATACTCATCCCAGAGGTCAGCACATCATCGTGACCCAGGGGGTAGGCCTGACCCAGGAATGGGGTAAACCCATCCAGCAAATCAAAGCCGGTGATGTGGTTTGGTGTCCGCCAGGCGTTAAGCATTGGCACGGTGCCGCCAAAAAAACGGCAATGACTCATCTGGTGGTAACCGGACAGGATGAAGAAGGCAAGAATGTCAGCTGGATGGAAAAAGTGAGCGATGAGCAGTATCACAGCCACTAATCGAGTCACATAACCCAACAACAGGATACGAACATGAAGTCAAAACATCTTGTCTCTTCACTACTGGCTCTCACCCTCAGTAGCACCCTGTCTCAGGCATGGGGGCAGGCTATTGAAACGGGTACACCAGTCACCAGTAATGTGAATCAGGAACAGATACTCAGTCTTCGCCAGGAAGCAATCGTCCCCATTGCCGCATTGGCGGCTGCCGGTGACCTGACCGCATTAAAAGCAGCGCTGAACAAAGGACTTGATGCCGGTTTGACCATTAATGATGGTAAGGAAGTACTGGTACAGCTTTATGCCTATGCAGGCTTTCCTCGCAGCCTTAATGCTCTGAACACCCTGATGACAGTGGTAGAAGAGCGCCGCGCACAGGGTATTAAGGATAAGGAAGGAAAAACGCCCAGTGCGCCCATCCCCAAAGGCGAAGCACTACTGGAGCAAGGAACCGCCAACCAGACAAAACTGGTGGGAAGGCCCGTGAAAGGCCCGCTATTTGACTTCGCTCCAGCAGCAGATGAATACCTGAAAACCCACTTGTTCGGCGATATTTTTGCACGGGACAATCTCAGCTGGCAAAACCGGGAACTTGCTACTCTGGCCATGCTATCGGCTCTGCCCGGAGCCGAGCCACAATTAAAAGCCCATATCGGGATCGCTATGAACACAGGTATTAGCGCTACGCACCTGCAACAACTCATAAGCGTGCTGGAAAAACAGGTCGGCCCGGAAGAAGCTGAACGTACTCGTGTGGCTCTGAAACAGACATTAAGCCCATAAACGGTAGTTCCTATGAGTGAAAGCACAACCACTGGCTTGCCAGTAGAGCATGCAGATCATGTCCTTCCCCAGGGCGAGCAGGAGCACTGGAGTGGTGTCTTTGCCATGACCCTGTGTGTCTTCACGCTGATTGCATCGGAGTTCATGCCGGTCAGCTTACTGACACCTATAGCCAATGCCTTACGTGTGAGTGAAGGCATAGCAGGGCAAGGTATTGCTATATCCGGGGCTTCTGCGGTGTTGACCAGCCTGTTCATCTCAGTGCTGGCCGGGAATATGAACCGCAAGACTTTACTGCTTGGGCTAACGGTGGTGATGGGGCTTTCTGGTGCTGTAGTGGCGTTAGCACAGGATTACTTCACCTACATGATTGGCCGTGGACTGATCGGGGTGGTAATTGGAGGTTTCTGGTCACTGTCTGCCGCCGTGACCATGCGTCTGGTGCCACTGGTACAAGTGCCCAAAGCGTTGGCGATCCTGAATGCCGGGAATGCACTAGCCATGGTGCTGGCCGCGCCACTGGGAGCGTATCTGGGCTCTATCATCGGCTGGCGTGGTGCTTTTTTCTGCCTGGTACCAGTGGCTGCCATCACGTTTATCTGGCAATGGGGCAGCTTACCATCGCTGCCGGTAGAAACGTCGACAGAAAAGAGTGATAGCGGTTTTGCCCGAGCTTTCAAGGTATTCATGCCCTTGCGCAGGCCAGTAGTGCTGATCGGCATGCTGGCAATTGCGACCTTCTTCATGGGGCAATTCACACTTTATACCTATGTGCGCCCATTTCTGGAAAGCGTGACCCGAGTGGAGGTAGCCACCCTTTCACTGACACTGTTGCTCATTGGCGTGACGGGCTGTATCGGCACTCTGCTGATTAACAGAGCATTGGCGTTTGGGTTCTACCAGACCCTGCTTGTCATTCCTGTGCTGATGGCAATTATCGCTGTGGCGCTGATATCTTTTGGTAGCTGGGTTACCGCGGTAGTGGTGCTGCTGGCTCTTTGGGGGCTGGTTGCTACTGCCGCGCCTGTTGGTTGGTGGGCCTGGATACCGCGCACCTTTCCTATGGAAGCAGAAGCCGGTGGAGGATTAATGGTGGCGGTGATTCAGCTCGCCATTGCCTTAGGTTCTACCCTGGGAGGTGTTTTGTTTGATGTATCAGGTTATCAAACGACCTTTACCGCCAGTGCTTGCCTGCTACTGGTATCCGCAATACTGGTATTTATGACTGCACGCGCCGAGAAAAACTGAATTGACTCGAAATGCTGCCATCGTGGACAAGCGCACCAGGGCCGTGGCAGCCAGGCTCATGTATGAAATCTTTACTGGCATCAATGTTGTAATGACCTTTAACTAAGGAGAACTAGCATGATTCATCACAAGAACGGTTCTCGTTCTTCTATAGCAGGACCAACAGAATGGTTTACCGGACGTGTCCGTATTGACCCTATCCATCTGCAGGCGGAAGAGCCATCACGGGTCACTGCCGGACTGGTGACTTTTGAGCCAGGTGCTCGTACCAACTGGCATACCCATCCACTGGGGCAGTTGCTGATCGTAACTGCAGGTAAAGGATGGACTCAGTGTGAACATGGTGAGCGAGTGGAGGTCTGCGCCGGTGACACTATCTGGTGCCCGCCAGGCCACAAGCACTGGCACGGTGCCACCAGTGATACAGCTATGAGCCATATCGCCGTGACCGAAATGCTGGATGGAAAGAACGTAGACTGGCTGGAGCCGGTCACCGATGAACAGTACCGGGGAGACTGATACTCTTGATTGCCACCCCGCCCGTCCAATCTGTGCCGGAAAGTACAGCGAGAGCGACTTTGCTTGCGGCTCTGCTGGGATTTTTTGTTATCACCCTGGATGCCGTGGTGGTCAATGTGGCTCTGCCGACCCTGAGCCACGAAATGGATGCTACGATTACTGGTCTGCAATGGGTGGTAGATGGTTACACCCTGGCTTTTGCCGCGCTGCTGCTGTCTACCGGGGCGCTCACGGATCGTCTGGGTGCTAAACGAGCCTTTGGATGGGGCGTAGTGATTTTCGTGCTGGCGTCACTGGCCTGCGGAGTTGCGCCTGATCTGGGCAGCCTGATTGTGGCGCGTTTTGTTCAGGGGGCAGGTGCGGCTGTGATGATGCCATCATCTATGGCGTTAATTCGTCAGGCTTATGCAGACCCGGCCAGGCAGGTGCATGCAGTGGCGCTATGGGCTATGGGCGGGGCGGTCGCAGCAACTTCCGGCCCGGTAATCAGTGGGCTTTTGGTTAACCTGAACTGGCGCTGGATTTTCCTGATTAACCTGCCAGCGGGACTGGCAACTCTGTGGTTACTGAAGCGTGCGCAACCTTCATTAACACGCTTTACGCCCTTTGATGGCTGGGGGCAGCTTACTGCAATGGTAGCAATGGGCTGTCTGATTTACGGGGCTATCGATATCAGCAACCACCCTGTACAGGCAATGGTGTCGCTGATATTTGCCGTGGTGATGTTCGCCCTCTTTGTGGTGTTGCAGCGGCGTGGGGGCCACCCTATGGTGCCGCCAGCAGTATTGCAGTCCCGTAACTCCCGGATTTCTATGGTGGTGGGATTCACTTTCATGATGGGGTATTTCGGTTTACCGTTTGTCATGAGTCTGTACTTTCAACAGGAGCGGGGGCTGACACCTGCAGCTACTGGCCTTGCCTTTCTGCCTATGATGCTGATTGGTCTGATACTCACTCCGTTCACTTCTCGATTGGTACAGCGTTTTAGTGCTCGCAGGCTAATTATCACAGGGCTGTTGTGTATGGCCTTTGGTTTGTTGGCTATTGCAGGGTTGCCAATGTCGGCCCCGATATGGGTTGTATCGGCAGTGATGCTTCTGGTCGGGCTTGCCGGACCTCTGATTGCCCCTCCCGTCATGGCGGTATTACTCAGTAGTGTACCTGGTAACTTAACGGGCACAGCGAGTGGTGTATTCAATGCCAGTCGTCAAGTGGGTGGAGCATTAGCCGTCGCCGTGTTTGGTGCTCTGCTGGTGCAGTCCTCCAGTTTTATGAACGGCTTAACGATTAGTATGATTATCGCCGCTGGCATCGCGGTGGTAACAGCACTGTTCAGTCTGTGGCTACAGTCCGATAAGCCCTGAACATGACCTCTCTTATATTCTCGAGCTTTTTAACTTTGTCACTCACCAATCTATTAAACAACATCAATATATTTATCCACCGGGTTAACGGCAAGGAGCATTCCCGTGAAAAACATAAAGTTAGCACTGTTAGCGTTTTGCATTATTTTGACAGGATTATGGTTACTGGCAGACTCCTTTTTTCCTGAGCCTTTTACTTATTTCGCTTTTCGAACGCCTTTTGTGCAATATACCGGTATCCTTGGCATGGGCATGATGAGTCTGGCTATGATTCTGGCCGTACGGCCTCTCTGGCTCGAGCCCTGGCTGAATGGTCTGGACAAAATGTATCGTTTACATAAGTGGCTGGGGATTGGTGGACTGGTATTATCCGTTCTGCACTGGTGGTGGGGTCAAGGAAGCAAATGGATGGTGGGCTGGGGCTGGCTTGATAAGCCTGATCGTAAACCGTTGTCCGGGGATACTCTCGACTGGCTGGCACAACTACTGCGTTCTCAGCGGGGGTTAGCAGAAACCTTAGGTGAATGGGCTTTTTATGTCTCCGCCTTACTGATTATTCTGGCGTTAATCAAATCCTTCCCTTATCACTGGTTTAAATTTACCCACAAATACCTGGCTATTGCCTACCTGATACTCGTGTACCACAGTATTATCCTGATGCAGTACGATTACTGGAATCAGCCTATCGCCTGGATATCACTTGCCTTAATCCTTTACGGCGCGGTCGCTGCCATCCTGATACTGACAGGTCGTATGGGTATCAAGCGCAAGGTATCCGGTACACTCAGGTCTATGGAGTATTACCCCGCACTGGCAACTCTGGAAGGTAATATTCAGCTCAATGACGGCTGGCCCGGACACCATCCGGGCCAGTTTGCCTTTGTATCGGATCACACGGGTGAAGCTGCACACCCCTACACAATCGCTTCGGCCTGGGATCCAGACACATCTTGTCTGCGGTTTGCCGTCAAGGAACTGGGAGACTGGACCGGCCAGTTACATAAGCGCCTGAATATAGGTATGGATGTCACTATAGAAGGACCTTATGGCTGCTTTGACTTCAACGACTCCTGCCCAAGACAGATCTGGGTCGGCGCTGGCATCGGTATAACCCCTTTTATTGCTAAACTTGAAGCCCGAGCACAAAGTCAGGATGTACGCCCTGTTGATCTGTTTCATGTCACCGCTGTGTACGACGAAAAGGCAATGAGTAGGCTCAAAGCTATAGCAGATGCTACCGGGGTACGCTTACACATACGGGTTACAACTGAACAAGGTCGACTCACGCCAGAGCAGATTCGAGCGGCGGTACCAGAATGGCAGCATGCGAGTCTATGGTTTTGCGGCCCATCGGCATTCAGCCAAAAACTGCGCGATGATCTGATCAGACATGGCTTGCAGCCTGAACATTATCATCAGGAACTGTTTGAAATGCGTTAGGCTCACAGTGGGTCAATTGCCCGTATCTTAATACAGGTGGCATGGCGGCAATATAGAGATTATTCCTTCATATTCTTAGTATCAGTGTCTCTACCTGCCGTAGAGATACTGATCTCTCGTAAAACCGTCACAACTTTTTACCTGGATTCTCTGAATAACTTTTTCATCGGCACGCCTGCTTTTGCATAAGTTTATTATTAAAGTTATTGTCTATTTATAACTTTGATAACCTTGGTATAAAGCGATGAACCCAATTGACAACCCCTATACTCCCGGCGCAGGTACTCAGCCTCATGAACTGGCTGGAAGGGATGAATTGAGGGGGAGTCTCTCCATCACTATCGCAAGAATTATGCGGGCAAAACCCGCTAAAAGTATGCTGATGGTTGGCTTGCGAGGCGTTGGTAAAACGGTACTTCTGGAACAGATGCGTCAGGATGTCGAGGCCATGGGAGCCCATACCATTTATGTCGAAGCACCTGAAAACAGGTCACTTCCCTCTCTGCTAAGCCCTCAGCTAAGACTTGCTCTACTGAAGCTAAGCCGCCTTGAACAATCGAAAGAGGCTGCAACCCGAGCCCTTAAAGCACTGGCAGGGTTTGCCAGATCTCTTAAGGTTACCTTCAACGATATTGAGGTTGGTTTTGATCAGGAGCCAGAAGCAGGCCTTGCTGATAATGGCGATCTGGAAGCAGACCTGACAGCTCTGATGGTAGAAACGGGTCATGCTGCCAAAGCCGGTAAAACGGCACTGGTTATATTTATTGATGAGCTGCAATACGTGCAGACCGAGCAATTCGCTGCTCTGATTACCGCTCTGCACCGTTGTGCCCAACTAAAGCTCCCTATCACCCTGGTTGGTGCAGGCCTGCCGCAACTGCGCGGCCTGGCAGGTAACGCTAAGTCCTATGCCGAAAGACTATTTAATTACCCTGAAGTCGGTGCGCTGGATGAGGAATCTGCGAAAAAAGCCATTGTTAACCCAGCTAAAGATGAAGATGTCGATATTGAAGAGGCTGCCGTTAAAGAAATTATCAGCAAAACCCAGGGTTATCCTTACTTTATTCAGGAATGGGGCAGTAACACCTGGGATCTGGCGGAAGACAATCCTATAACCAGGGATGATGTCATTAACTCAACCGACCTGACCGTTGCTCAGCTTGATGAAAGCTTTTTCCGGGTACGTTTTGACCGCTTAACCCCAAAGGAGAAAGATTACCTTTATGCTATGGCAAAGCTGGGAGCTGGACCGCACCGATCAGGCGACATTGCAGAGTCGATGCAGAAGAAGGTGAACGAGGTCGCACCAGTAAGAAACAGCCTGATCAAAAAAGGCATGGTCTGGGCACCTAATCATGGCGATACCGCTTTCACCGTACCCTTATTTGATGAATTTATGCTTCGTATCATGGAAGAGTAAAAAGACTTTACGCTCAGCGTCTATCAGCACCCATATTGGCAGCTAGGGAAGAAGAAAGCGCTCATCATTCCAGAACATTGAGGGATAGAAACAAAAGCCCCTGAATTTCTTCAGGGGCTTTTTGTATCAGCTCAACGCAAAGAAAGGATTATTCCCACTCAATGGTTGCTGGTGGCTTACTGGATACATCGTAAGCCACGCGGGAGATACCGCTGATCTCGTTGATAATACGGTTAGAAACCTTCTCCAGCAGCTCGTATGGCAGGTGCGCCCAGCGAGCAGTCATAAAGTCGATAGTTTCTACGGCACGCAGAGACACAACCCACTCGTAACGACGACCGTCGCCTACTACACCTACGGATTTAACCGGCAGGAAGACCACGAATGCCTGGCTGGTTTTGTGATACCAGTCGAAGTTATGCAGCTCTTCGATGAAGATCGCATCCGCTTCACGCAGGATATCAGCGTATTCTTTCTTCACTTCGCCCAGAATACGTACGCCCAGACCAGGCCCTGGGAATGGGTGACGGTAAACCATATCGTATGGCAGACCCAGTTCCAGACCGATCTTACGCACTTCATCTTTGAACAGTTCACGCAGCGGCTCAACCAGTTCCATCTTCATGTCTTCTGGCAGACCACCCACGTTGTGGTGCGACTTGATCACGTGTGCTTTACCGGTTTTCGCCGCAGCAGACTCAATCACGTCCGGGTAGATAGTACCCTGAGCCAGGAAGTTAACGTCTTTCAGCTTGGCGGCTTCTTCATCGAACACTTCGATAAAGGTGTTGCCGATTACCTTACGCTTGGCTTCTGGATCAGATACACCGGCCAGTTTGCCCAGGAACAGCTCTTCTGCGTCAGCACGGATCACTTTAACGCCCATGTTCTTAGCGAACATGTCCATGACCATATCGCCTTCGTTCTTACGCAGCAGACCGTTGTCTACGAATACACAGGTCAGCTGATCGCCGATCGCTTTATGCAGCAGTGCTGCTACTACGGAAGAATCCACGCCACCGGACAGACCCAGCAGGACTTTCTGATCGCCCACCTGAGCGCGAACACGCTCAATCTGATCTTCGATAATGTTAGCTGCAGTCCACAGAGCTTCACAGCCACAGATTTCCAGCAGGAAGTGCTCCAGCAAACGACCACCTTGCAAGGTATGGGTCACTTCTGGGTGGAACTGTACACCGAAGAAGTTCTTCTCAGCGTTGAACATACCGGCAATGGCACAGCTTGGTGTAGACGCCAGCAGCTCGAAGCCTTCCGGCATCGCCACCACTTTATCACCGTGGCTCATCCATACGTCCAGCAGTGCTTTGCCGTCAGAATCAACGTGATCTTTGATATCTTTGGTCAGCGCATTATCGACTTCGATCTTAACCTGAGCGTAACCAAACTCACGGACATCAGAGCCTTCAACCTTACCGCCCATCTGCTCAGCCATGGTCTGCATGCCGTAGCAGATGCCCAGTACAGGCAGGCCCATGTTGAATACGCACTCAGGTGCACGTGGTGAACCTGCTTCCGTCACTGATTCAGGACCACCGGCCAGGATGATACCCTTAGGGTTATATTCGCGAATCTCTTCTTCGCTCATATCAAAAGCGCGAATCTCGCTGTAAACACCAATTTCACGTACGCGACGTGCAATTAACTGAGTGTACTGAGATCCGAAGTCCAGAATCAGGACTTTCTGAGCATGAATATCTTGGCTCATTGTTCTGTCAACCCATCAATAAACTATTGGTCTGCCCGGAATGGACAGCCCGGAAATAAAGCTGGCCTGTTCAGAGTAGCTCTGTTTTCTGTGTGCAGAGCAACAGGCGATCCAGTCATTTACAAGAAAAAGCGACTAAGTACCTGAAGAGTATTAAGACAGATAGCTGCCGTATTGGCTGGCTGCTATCGGAATGTTTCTGTTCAGGTATGTATGAACAAAAAGTGGGGCACAAATGCCCCACTTTTAAACGCGCTTATTCTGATCAGCCGACCCGATAGTTCGGCGCTTCTTTGGTGATCTGCACATCGTGAACGTGTGATTCACGCATGCCCGCACCTGTGATCTGTACAAACTGAGGTACAGTACGCATCTCTTCGATTGTCGCGCTACCGGTATAACCCATAGAAGAACGCAGACCACCCATCAGCTGGTGAACAATCGCACTCATATGACCTTTGTAAGGTACGCGGCCTTCGATACCTTCTGGTACCAGTTTCTCTACGCCCGCATTTTTGTCCTGGAAGTAACGGTCACTGGAACCCTGAGCCTGAGACATCGCACCCAGAGAACCCATGCCACGGTAGGACTTGTAAGAACGGCCCTGGTACAGTTCGATCTCACCCGGCGCTTCTTCAGTACCTGCCAGCAGACCTCCAACCATGATGACGCTGGCACCAGCTACAATGGCTTTAGCCAGATCGCCCGAGAAACGAACACCGCCGTCAGCAATCAGAGGGATATCGTATTTTTTCAGCGCTTCTGCCACGTTAGCTACAGCAGAGATCTGAGGTACACCTACACCGGCAACAATACGTGTGGTACAGATAGAGCCAGGGCCAATACCAACTTTAACTGCATCCGCACCGGCTTCAGCCAGAGCAATGGCGGCTTCAGCTGTTGCGATGTTGCCACCAATCACCTGAACCTGAGGGTAGGTTTCTTTTACCCAGCGTACGCGGTCGATAACGCCTTTTGAGTGGCCGTGTGCGGTATCCACCACAATCACATCAACACCGGCTTCAACCAGAGCTGTAACTCGATCAGGCGTTTCTGCACCGGTACCCACCGCCGCACCCACGCGCAGACGGCCGTCTTCATCTTTACAGGCGTTCGGGTAAGTACGGGCTTTTTCAATGTCTTTAACGGTGACCAGACCCTGCAGATGGAATTCATCATCCACGACCAGAATTTTTTCGATACGATGCTGGTGCAGTTTGGCTTTAATATCATCCAGAGATGTGCCTTGTTTCACTGTCACCAGTTTGTCTTTTGGTGTCATGATATTAGCAACCACATCATCGAGATTTGGCTTGAAGCGGAAGTCACGACTGGTGACGATACCCACCAGTTCATCGCCTTCTACTACAGGCATACCGGAGAAGCGTGTTTCGCTGGTCAGTTCCAGCAGCTCCTGTACCGTGGTATTTGGCGTAACGGTCACAGGATCTTTTACGATCACACTTTCATGTTTTTTAACCTGACGCACCTGCTGAGCCTGCTGCGCGATGGTCATGTTTTTATGAATAATACCGATACCACCTTCCTGAGCCATAGCAATCGCCAGACGGGCTTCAGTGACTGTATCCATCGCGGCAGAAACCAGCGGGATATTCAGGTTGATACCACGGGTAATTCGGGTCTTCAGGCTAACGTCGTTAGGGAGGACGTCAGAGTAACCTGGAACCAGCAAAACATCATCAAAGGTAAGCGCTTCTTGAGCAATACGTAACATATTCCGCGAGCCTGCTGAACAGTGAGGGATAAAAAGAAGATTAACCTGCTATTTTATCCCAAGTTATATTTTCCGTAAACCTGATCTACCATAACTTTTTCTGTTTTCAGTTTCATGAAGGGTGTTTTCCGCTTTTGTTTCAGATAGATGCCCTATGTCCGGGCTGGGTCCGGTAAACAGAACAGAAAGAGCTGTTAAAATAAAACAGTCATCCGCTTTCAGGATGTTTATATCTGTTGAGGATGTTTATGTCTGATGTGTTTCCCCTTCGTGCCACGGCTTCTGATCCGGCTGCTGTGAATACCGCTTCATCCGTTCGTCAGGTCGGGCAGTCTGTGCTGACTGTCTCAGAGCTGAACCGTAAAGTGCGTCAATTGCTGGAAGGTGAGTTTGCCCTGCTGGTGGTGCAGGGTGAGATCTCTAATCTGAGTACGCCGGGCTCTGGTCATCTTTACTTTACTCTGAAAGATGATAGTAGTCAGGTGCGCTGTGCGATGTTTCGTAATCGGGCGTCTTTACTGGCATTTCGTCCGGCCAATGGCCAGAAAGTACAGCTACATGCCCGTGTCAGTCTGTATGAAGGGAGAGGAGATTTTCAGCTGATTGCTGAAACGATGGAGGAGCAGGGGCATGGCGCTCTGATGAGAGCTTACGAAGCCCTGAAGCGACGTTTGAAAGAAGAGGGCTTGTTTGACCGTCAGTATAAAAAGCCTCTGCCGCCTATTCCGAATGTCATTGGACTTGTCACCTCACCGACCGGAGCGGCTATCCGGGATATGCTGACCGTACTGAAACGCCGTTTTCCTCTGGCTGAAGTGGTGATCTATCCTGCTGTGGTTCAAGGGACTGATGCCCCGGATTCCATTGCCAGAGCGATAGAGCTGGCTCATCTGCATGATAAGGCTGATCTGTTGATTGTCGGGCGTGGCGGCGGCAGTCTGGAAGATTTATGGGCATTTAATGATGAGCGGGTTGCCCGTGCGATCTTTGCGGCTCATATCCCTCTGGTCAGTGCTGTGGGTCATGAATCGGATATTACCATTGCAGATTATGTGGCTGATCTGAGAGCACCGACGCCATCGGCAGCCGCTGAGCTGATCAGCCCGGATCTGAGTCAGTGGCAGGACTGGCTGACGGGCAGTGAAGCTAAACTGGATCAGGCGATGATACGTCGTCTGCGCGAGCAGCAGCAGAAGCTGGATTATCTGGAGCACAGATATCAGCGTTGCTATCAGAGCTTTCAGCAACAGAAAAACCTGCTCGGTCAGCTGGAGAAACGCCTGAATCTGTCGATAAAACAAGTACTTCAGAAACAGGCGATGAAACTGGAACAGTTGCAGGGGCGTCTGAAGCATCCGGAAGATGCGCTGAAACATCAGGCGTATCAGTTGGAGCATCTGCAACAGCGGTTGATTCAGGCCGCAGAACGTAATGTCAGTCAATCCGGGCAAACGCTGCAGTGGCTCAGAAACAGATTGCTGACAGCATCGCCAGAAAAACAGTACCGGCAGGCATATACTGAATTAGATCGTCTGGAAAAAAATCTGAACCAGAGGATGCAGCAGCAGATGTCCCGGCAACAACAATTACTGGTACAGCTGGTACATCGCCTGAATACTGTCAGCCCGCTATCCACTCTGGCCAGAGGATATGCCATAGTAGAGGATACGGATGGGCGAGTGATTCATAACGCCAGTACACAAAAGCCCGGAGACAGCATCAGTGCGCGTCTGGCACAAGGCATACTGCACTGTGAAGTCCGCTCTGTGACTGACACAGAAATCAGCAGCGGATTGTCAGGCTTGTCCGGCAAAGATAAGAATGAGGCCTGATAGCCAGGTCGTCAGTCAGAAAGACACAGGGGTAGAATATGGGAACTGCGATTGGAATCACAGGACGAGCAAAGCGGGCCAGCTGGATAGCTGCGCTTTCAACCGCCCTGCTCAGCTTGCCGCTACAGGCTGACTATAATCCCAGAGTCAGTCCGGAACCGGGCGGTGTCGCAGTAATTGAGCTGCCGAACTCCATTGGAGAAGGAACGCCTGAAGTCTATTTTCGTGGCCAGCGTGTATATACTATGAACCGGGCTTATAACCAGAAAAGTGATGATCGTTGGGTCGCCTGGATTGGCCTGTCACAGAATCTGGCGGCTGGTAAACACACCGTACAGATACGCCAGCCTGGCGGACGCAACCGCAATGTCTATCTGGATGTGGTGGCACCGGAACAGAATGTAGTGAAACGTATTGTCAGCAACGGCAAACTCAGAACTGGCCTGACCCCGTCACAGGAAAACCGTATTCGCCAGGAAAAGGCGATGATCGATTCCATTATTAAAGGCTGGCAGGGAACCGGTGCCCCGGACAAGCGCCCCTTTATCCACCCCACCAGTGGCGGCGACCTGATCAAGCCGTTTGGTCAGCGGGTATTTTACAATAATGAGATGATTTTTAATCAGAATGGTATAGACCTGAGTGGTCAGCGGGTGCTGGCTCCGGCTGATGGCCGTATTGTGATGATCAAAGACCTGTTCTATGAAGGTACGCATGTCATCATCGATCACGGCGGCGGTTTATTTACCCAGTACAGCCACCTGGCCCGAGTGAACTTCCGTACCCGTCAGGGCCAGGCAGTCAAGCGTGGTGAAGAGATTGGTAAAATCGGGCGATCAGGGCATCAGATTATTCTGGGTAAAAGTTTTGCTGCCCCTCTGAAAACGCCGATGCTGCACTGGCGTGTCAGCCTGAACGGCGTTTATGTGAATCCGGAGCTATTCCTGGATAAAGCAGAAACCAAAAGTTACTGATCCTTTTCAGCGCCGGGCTGAATTCAATATCTGATGCTATTGCGTGTTGAGTTATTGTTTAACTCCGGTTGTCAGACAGGTCCATCCGGGTGATTAATCCGCAGGACCTGCTGTTTTTTCATATCCGTGATTAATTCCAGTGAGCTTCGTGCTCTCTGGGATGAAACTCCAGTGTCCGGCCATCGGCACATAACTGTACTACTCTTTCTGGCTGGCCATCTGCTGTCAGCTCTACCAGTCCGATTCCTGCGGCATTCAACAGCCGTTCCCCCGGATCTGCGGAATCAGGTTTTCTGGGGATAATGCGCATTTTCCGACGTTTGGTAAACCAGTTCAGTGGCGATACCGGACTGTAGAGCCAGCGATTTAAACGATCAAAGCTGGTCAGCAGTTTGTCAGGGAACTCATTTTTCAGGCCACTGCTGGTGATCTGCCAGATATCCTGATCACGTTTATCACCCCGCAGTTCAACGTCATACACAAATGAGTAATGTACATCGCCGGACAGAATAACAAAGTGTTTCGGGGTGTTCACATGGCGGAAGATATTCATCATTCCGTAAGCAGCACCAGAATGAGCCATCCAGTTTTCAGCATCGACCATCAGAGGTTTACCACACCAGGTAAAGATCTTCTGCACTGCCTCGATCAGCTTAACACCGAAGACTGGTGCCGGAGAGACCAGTACCACGGCATCCAGCCCCATCAGACGATGTTGCAGATCGGTCAGTGCTTCCCAGTCCATCAGGCCAGATGGCTTATTAACACTTTTCTCCGAACGCCAGCGATGGGTTCGGGTATCCAGCACCATCAGCACGGGTTGAGTATCCCACTGATAATGCCAGTGGCCGAAACGATACAGCTCTGTAATGGCCAGATCATGCAGGCTGCTGCCTGGGGCGCTCAGGCTTTGTTGTACCTGTGTCATCAATTTTTCCGGGTACTGTTCCGGGGAGTTTCCCCAGCCCTGACAGATCAGATACCCCAGTAGCGCATTACCAATAATCCGGCGGGAGAACAGGTGCTCATAGGCGGTCTGTTCCCAGCCTGCGGTCAGGTTCCAGTCATCGGTTATATCGTGATCATCAAACATCATGGCAACTGGCAGATGTGCCATCACCCGGCGCACCTGTCCCAGATGACCAACAAAGGCTTTAATGGCCCGATGTTCCTGATAAAAGCGCTCTTTAATACTGTCATTCAGGCCCGGAATCTCTGGCATATCGCCTCGTTCAGCGGTATCCATACACTCCCAGCCTGCCGGTGACCACACCAGCAGATACATTCCCAGTACCTCACCCAGAGATACCAGATGATTGTGGGCCGTATCTGTAGTGAAAACCGGTTTGCGCACACCTTCAAACATCTTTTTACGCACATCCTTTCCCGGACGGCTTAAAGGCAGCAGATTTTCCCGTTCATAATAGCTGGGGCGAGTCTGGTGCAGCTGATTCGTATCTTCCAGCTCGGCATCGGGCAGGGTTTCTACGGGTAATTCCAATTTGTTTAGTAACTGATGAATGGCATTGAGCATAGGGCCTGCTACGTCATCGGCATAGATCTGGTCGCCGCTCATCATTAACAGTGCTGGCCATTGATCGGGTTGCTGTAACCGCTCTGCCAGATGCTCATCCGCACGTACCAGACCATCCCCGCTATCGTGATGGGGTTTGCGGCAAGAGCCATGCAGCAGCTTATCCAGCGCACTGCGCAGTACAAAGCCGGGAGTATCTTTACCAGGATAACACAGATCCGGTGCCCAGTGTCGCCAGTTCATCCACTCCTGATTTGACTGACTCTCATCCATCAGCTCCAGCTGATAACCGATCCAGCAATCCTGAGGCAGAGGCTGTGACAGAGGTAGATCTATCATATAAAAGAACAGCTTTTCACCGGCTTTCAGAACCCGGCAGGCATCTGTCAGCACGGGCTGATCAATAAAACGAGCGCTGCCATTCTCAGGCAGTAATGTCAGACGCAATTGAACGGTGGACGTTGTTGCCAGCCAGAAAGTCAGGCGCTCGGGTGTTAATCGGCGAAGAATCGGGCCAGCCAGAACCAGAGGTAGTGAACTATCGGGCATCGCATCATCCTTTATATTGGCAATCAACCATGATTAAACCATGAGATGAAGTAGGTGGTCAGCATAAAATCAGTAAATTCACGGGGTTATCGGGTTTTCGCTCAGGATTAACTAGCATGGGAATGCAAAAAGGCCGCCTGATGTTCAGGCGGCAAGGCTCATACAACAAGTGTAAATCACCTGAAGGAGTAGAAAGGAATAGCAGTGTTAAAAAACTTTAGTCAGAGACAGTCTTAGCTGATGCCCTTCAAAAGTATCTGTTGTTGAATATTCTTTATAGGCGGCCACATTAATACCTGCCATGTACTGAGGCCAAAAATAACCGCCTTCAATTCCTAGTGCATGTCGTTCGGCAGTCCCTTTACCCTGCTCCCAGTCAGAGTAACCGGCCAAACCAATTTCTACGCCATTATCCAGCTTATAGCCCAGGCCGTATTCCATCAAAAAACTATCTTCTACGTCGTTATCATCAGCTATTTCATAGCGTGATAACACACTAAGAGAATACGTTTTGCTGTTATCCAGATACAGAGTTCCGCCCAGTGTTAACATTAGCTCGCTATAGCCCTTACCTGCTGCTGCCGCGCCTTTATCTTGGCCGGTTGGGCTCCAAATACCGGCACCCACCACAGAATCCCAGTTGTCACCGTGCCAGCTTAAAGCTCCGCCAGCAAAGAAGTCGCCCAGCCCGGTATAGTCATCCTTCACCATATTGCCTATATTCAGATCGGTACTGACCATCGGTAGAATAGTTTCTAGCAACAGTTCACCATCCAGAATCTTTTCTTCTGTTACCCAGATCAACCTATGCGCGATAGCATTGACGGTCACTTCACTGTTATTTGGCAGGTTATCCGCATCATCAGCGTTATAATGTACGCCGTAGGCTTTGTAATACATCCCAGGGCCTGGCGCTGAAGCCGCCTTAATTGCTTCAATGCCTGGCACATAGTGTTGATTCGCCTGAGCCGATAAAGACCCGGCAAGTAATAAAGGAAGAATGAGAGCATTTTTTTTATTGTTATATTTCATGTGATTTCCTCACCTTTTACATTTTGATAGTGCACTTCAAATAATATGGAACAGACACAGTACCGTAGTCAGCTTATTACTTTCTAATACCATTGAAATCATAGATTGATACCTTTAAGGTATTATTCAGGCATTGGAAATATAGGCTTAAAACCAAGCTGGAACCCAGGATTGACTCAGGTGCAATATGGATCTACGTAAGCTGAAATACTTTGAGGCGGTGGCCGAAGAGAAACATATTGGCCGGGCAGCAAAGCTGTTACATATCTCTCAGCCACCATTAACCCGACAAATTCATCAGCTGGAAGAAGAGCTGGATGTTGTGCTGTTCAATCGTACACCTAAAGGGATGGAGCTGACCGATGCCGGTGAACTGTTTCGACAGGAAGTCAAAAATATTTTTGCCCTGATTGACCAGGCGACGGAGCGCACTCAGAAAGCAGGTCGAGGAGAGTTGGGCCGCCTGGACATTGCAACATTTGGCTCTGGTATTCTGGATTCTATCCCCCAAGTGCTACTTGCCTTTAAAAAAGCTTATCCGGAGGTCAGTATCGTACTGCACCAGATGGACAAAGGAGAGCAAATTAAAGCTCTTAGACAAAAACGTATCAGTTTGGGGTTTAACCGGATCCTGTCCCCTTTGCCGGATATTCGCTCAGAGCTGGTGACAACAGAAGCGCTGCTATTGGCCGTCAACACCAGTGACTCTATGGCAAATATGACTCATGTACCCTTTGATAGTCTAAGAGATAAGCCCCTCATTCTTTATCCGACAAGCAACCGTCCCAGCTTTGTGGATAAAATTTATCGGCTCTGCCAGCTATCGGGTTTCAGTCCGGTTGTTTCTCAGGAGGTCGGTGATGCAGTCACAGCCGTAGCCCTGGTTGCCAGTGGCTTTGGTTCATGCATCGTACCGGAGTCCGCTACTGTGCTGAGCTTACCCGGTGTAATTTATAAACCCTTTATTAATGCCCCGGACGAATCCTCTGTAGATCTTAGCTGTATATACAGAAAAGGCGATAACTCGCCTCTGTTAAAAGCTTTTCTGAAGATAGTGATTCATTACAGAATGCAAAATAGCAAACAGGTTGTCACAAGGTAGCGTGACAACCTGTTCCGGGTGATATTCAAAGTAGATCAGACCGAGTCTCGCGCTCTGGTCATCACTTGCGACATTTTGCCGATAATTTCGATATTCAGATCACTGCGCGGATAGATCCGGCAGGCCAACACACGACCGTCCTGTTCTTCTTCTGCGCTAATATGGCTGCGACTCATCACTTTGCTGCGATAATCGCCCTCTAGTACATGAACCTTACAGATACCACAGCCACCACCACGACAGCCCAGAGGAATGCCTTTTATCCCCAGCCGGGCCATACCGTGTAGAACTGATTCATCGTTATTACAACAAAAACTCTCACCCTGTTGTGTCAGCTCGATCTTATAGCGTTCAGTCATAAGGGTTTCCTTATGGGGTTAAGCTACTGAGTGTAAGCTAAGCGCCCAAACATAAATGAGTCGACATTTTCCGGTCGGAGTGACCGGAAAACGTGAGGTTTATGCTGAAAATGGCCGTACAGCGGCTTATTGAGTAAGCAGTCCCCGCTCTTTTGCCATTGTCATGGCGGTGTCCTGAATCATATCTTCCTGACCACCAATCATTTTCTTGCGTCCCAGTTCCACCAGTATATCTCGGGCCGGCACACCAAAGCGTTCTGCCGCACGTTTGGCATGAAGCAAGAAGGTCGAATACACACCCGCATAGCCCAGCGTCAATGAATCTTTATCAATACGTACAATATGATCCATCAGCGGGAATATAATCTCATCAGCAATGTCCATTGTTTTAAACAGATCAACACCGGTTTCAATTCCCATGCGTTCACAAACTGCGATAAACACCTCAAGAGGAGTATTACCAGCACCAGCACCCAGACCGGCCACAGAACCGTCGATCCGACTGGCACCTGCCGCAATGGCAGCGATGGAATTAGAGATACTCAGCCCCATATTGTGGTGGCCGTGAAAACCAATCTCTGTTTCAGGGTTCAGTACATCACGCAGCGCAGATACCCGCTCGGTGACGTCGTCCGGCAGCATAAAGCCTGCTGAGTCAGTGATATAAACGGTATGCGCACCATAGGACTCCATCTTTTTTGCTTCCTGAGCCAGAGATGTGGCATCAGACAGATGCGACATCATCAGAAAGCCTGTGGTGTCCATACCCAGCTCACGAGCATAAGCGATATGCTGTGGTGAGGTATCGGCTTCCGTGCAATGAGTGGCTACGTGTACACTGCGGGCACCGGCATTATAAGCTGACTGCAGCTCTTTCATTGTGCCAAGCCCAGGCAGCAGCAGCACAGACACGACCGCTTGCTTCATCTGGGAAGACACCGCTTCGATATACTCCTCGTTACTGGCCATAGCAAAGCCATGCTGCAGAGAGTTACCGCCTAAACCAGCTCCGTGTGTAACCTGAATATAAGGCATACCGGCCTCATCCAGTGCAGTGGCGATCTGAACCATCTGCTCCACTGAGATCTGTTCTTTTTTTGCATGCATGCCATCCCGCAGACACATGTCGTGCAGGATGACTTTACGTCCTTTTAAATTGCTCATCAGGCTTCCTCCACAGAGGGTTTTTCAGATTCCTGTGCGGTAACAGGCTTCAGGGTCATGGTGCCTGCCAGAATCTCTTCAGCAAACATCTCAGCGGTACGGGTTGCTGCTGCAGTCATAATATCCAGATTACCAGCGTATTTAGGCAGGTAATCACCCAGACCTTCCACTTCCATAAAGACCGCGACTTTGTTGCCATCAAAAGATGGACCATTGACCAATTTGTAACCCGGTACATACTTCTGTACCTGCTCAATCATTGTCAGTACCGACTTCGTGATCTTCTGCTGATCTGGCTCACCTTCTGTCAGACAGTAGATGGTATTACGCATAATCATCGGAGGCTCAGCCGGATTAATAATGGCCAGTGCTTTACCTTTCTTCGCACCACCAACCACCTCGATGGCATTAGATGTGGTATAAGTGAACTCATCTAAGTTAGCACGGGTGCCTGGGCCTATGGACTTCGATGATAGGCTGGCGATAATCTCAGCGTATTCAACATCCTGTACCTGGGATACAGCGTTCACAATAGGAATCGTCGCCTGACCAGCACAGGAGATCATATTAACGTTCATCTCCACTTTTTCAGCATGCTGTTTCAGATTGACTGGTGGTACACACAGAGGGCCAATCGCTGCAGGTGTCAGATCAATCATCATGACTCCCAGCGCGTTCAGCTTGCGGCTGTTTTCAGCATGGACATAAGCACTGGTAGCATCGAAAGCGATCTGGATTTCATCTTCCAGTACATGGGGCAATAGACCATCAATGCCCTCTGCTGTTGTTTTCAGTCCCATTTTAGCCGCTCGGGCCAAACCTTCGGACTCAGGATCAATACCTACCATCCATACCGGTTCCAGGTATTCACTGCGTTTGATTTTGTAGATCAGATCGGTGCCGATATTGCCTGAGCCGATCAGAGCGCATTTGATTTTCTTCATACTTTTTATCTCCTGACCGGTTTACTCAATGGCAAACTTGGTTTTACCACCCACATAAAATTCAGCATTTTTATGTTCAGTAATTAAAATACGCACCGAGTTTTTATCCACTTCCAGAGTTTCAGCGACAGCTTCAGATACGGCTTCAGCCATTTTGGCTTTCATCTGGTCAGAGCGGCCTTCCAACAGGTGCATCTCAATAATTGGCATGGATTATCCTCATTCACCAAATTTTACGGAAACACTGCCCAGTTCCTGGAAGCGGGCGGTCACATAGTCGCCGGGCTGCACTGCAACGGCCGCAGTAATACCTCCGCTCATCACAAAACTGCCTGCAGGCAGCTCTCGATCCAGCTCTGCCAGAATATTAACCAACATGGCGACGGCTTCGGCAGGGTGCTCCATAACCGCTGCACCTGCACCCATTTCGACCATTTCACCATTTTTCTCCAGCACTACACCCAAGGTGTCCAGCTCCAGTTCGTTGGCATAGCGAGGGCGGCCACCGCCAACAAAACGGGCAGAAGAGCTGTTGTCGGCGACCACACTTTCCAGATCAAACTTAAAACCGGCAAAACGAGAGTCGATCACTTCAATGGCAGGCATGACATAATCTGTGGCGGCCATGACCTCTGCGGCAGTACAATCGGGGCCTGATAGGGGGGCTTTAGTGACAAACGCAATTTCACATTCCACACGAGGGTGTACCAAATCAGAGGTCGAAATCACTGAGTTTTCTGGTCGTGCCATCCGGTCGGTCAGAAAGCCGATGGTAGGCTGCTCAACACCCATCTGCTTCATTTTTGCTTTTGAGGTAAGGCCCGCTTTCCAGCCAATCAGTTTATGCCCCTGCTCCAGAAAACGCTCCAGTAGCGCCATCTGAATAGCATAACTGTCCGCCATAGCCAGTTCAGAGTATTCGTTCGTTAGCTTAGGAATGGCATAAGCTCGAGTTTGAGCCCCTTCAACACGCTCACACAGCCGGACCAGAGTATCTCTATCTATTGTGCTTCTCATACGGCGCTTCTCCCAGTAAAACGAACACTGCAGCTACCCAGACCACCGACGGTGCATTCCAGCTCATCACCATCCTGTACTGAGACCAGTTCAGATTGAGAGCCGGACAGAATCACCTCACCAGCTTTAAAAGGAATACCCAGTTCACCCAGTGTATTCGCTAACCAGGCCACGGCATTAACCGGTGAGCCCTGCACGGCAGCACCAACGCTGGTAGAGTACAATTCGCCGTTTTTACGCAGTACCATACCCGCCAGTGTCAGATCCAGTTTTTTCGGATCGCCTTTAGCATCACCCAGTACATACACACCACATGAGGCATTATCCGCCACGGTATCCTGAATTTTGATTTTCCAGTCGTTGATGCGGGAATCGACAATCTCAAAACAAGGCACCACATAATCTGTTGCACGGATCACATCCATCGCGGTGACGCCCGGCCCGTTCAGGTCTTCCTTCAGGACAAAAGCCAGCTCTGCTTCTGCTTTAGGCTGGATCAGGCCATTCAGATCCACCACATTGTCACCCTTGATCTCCATCGCAGAGGTCAGAATGCCAAAGTCAGGCTGGAATACGCCCAGAAAATCCTGTACCGGGCGGCTGGTAACACCGATCTTTTTACCCACTACCGTTTCACCGGCAGCTAGGCGCTGAGCCATAAAACGCTGCTGAATCTGGTAGGCATCTTCCAGGGTGATATCCAGGTCACGCTCGGTAAAGGGCTGGATAGTACGGCGTTCCTGATACGCCTGATACAGCTCATCACCGAGCTGATCAATCATGCTTTGTTCCATAGTGATATTTCCGTTCGATAAAGATGTTAGAGCTTGATGCAGACGTTACGCATCTCGGTATAGAACTCCAGAGAGTGCACACCACCTTCACGACCAATGCCGGATTGGTTGGCACCGCCAAACGGTGTACGCAGATCACGCAGGAACCAGCTGTTAACCCAGGTCACACCTACATCGATTTTCGCCGCCATACGATGAGCGCAGCTCAGATTCGTCGTCCAGATTGTGGTAGACAGGCCATACTGGTTGTCATTGGTTTTAGCGATCACCTCTTCTTCGGTATCAAAAGGTGCGATATGGCAGCAGGGACCAAAAATTTCTTCTTTAACCACGGAGGCGGTTTCAGGCAGGCCAGTCCAGATAGTGGGCTCTATCCAGTTGCCCTCTGCCAGTTCCGCAGGCATATCAGGAATACCGCCACCAGTGACAATGGTGGCGCCTTCGTCTTTGGCCTTTTGGTAGTAAGACAGCACCTTGTTCTGATGCTCTCTACTGATCAGCGGGCCATAATTGGAATCGCTATCCGTTGGACGCCCATACTTCACCGCTTCTGCTTTCTGTTTCAGCGCGTCAACAAAGCGCTCAAAGATAGGACGCTCCACGTAGACTTTTTCAGTACCCAGGCAGACCTGACCACTGTTCAGAAATGCAGAACGGAAGATGCCATCAACGGCAGCATCAAAATCAGCATCGGCGAAGACGATACCAGCGTTTTTACCGCCCATCTCAAAGGAAACATCGCGGGTGCCTTCTGCTGCCGCCTTCATAATGGCAGTGCCGGTACGGGTTTCACCGGTAAAGGTAATCGCATCTACATCCAGGTTCTGCGTCAAATACTCTCCGGCAGAATCCGGGCCAAAGCCATGTACAACGTTGTACACACCTTTTGGAATACCAACACTGTTCATCACTTCACCCAGTAGTGTCGTGGTTAACGGTGTTTCCTCTGACGGTTTGACGACAACAGTATTGCCGCACGCCAGAGCGGGTCCCACTTTCCAGGTCATCAGCAAGAAAGGCGCATTCCAGGGTGAGATAACCCCAATGACGCCTTTAGGTACGCGCAGAGCATAGTTAAGAGCACCACGACCATCTGGTGTCGCCATTTGGAAGCTTTCTGCAGGTACATTCTTGATAACATCAGCAAACACTTTAAAGTTTGCCGCACCTCGTGGAATAAATGCGTGAGTCATCACATGATGAGGCTGCCCGGTATCGGCCATTTCTGCCTCAACAAAATCATCAAAGCGACGAGTAATCTCATCTGCAACACCGTAGAGCAGGTCTACCCGCTGTTCAGTGGTCAGTCCGCCCCACTCGCCATTCAACGCACGCTTTGCTGCTGCGACAGCCCGGTCAACGTCGGTCCGACCAGCTTCAGCGATACTGGCAATCAGGGTGTTATCAACAGGAGAACGTTTATCAAAACGTTTCCCGGAATCGGAAGGCGAAAAAGCCCCATCAATGAAATGATTAATCTGTTGCATATCGGGTTATCTCTGTAATGGGCTATAACAGGATGAAAAAGGTGTGGCGACAAACATCACCCGCATAGGCGCATGTCTGCCGCAAAAAGCAGATATCTAAATCAGGTCACTACCGTCAGGAAGGTTTCGTGCAGTTTACGCTGTGGATAATCCAGTCCCTGAGGGAAGCTATCCCAGGTCCAGGTAATGGTTTCGTAATCTGGATAAGGGTGATAACCACCCATAAAGGTTTCAAAACGGTTGCCAGAAGGGTCCCATGCATAGATCGTGCAACCACGAGTAATACCATGACGGGTTGGGCCAATATCAACCGCAACCTGATTCATCGACATAATATCCCCGGCCCGTAACACTTTTTCCCAGCTATCCATAAGGAAAGATATATGATGCAGCTTGCCTGGCTCTGGATGCTCAACAAAAGCGATATCGTGTACCTTATGAGAACAGGACAACCACAGGGCCACTTCGGCATCGCCTCCTTCAGACAGCACACGTTCAACCAGGAAGAAATCGAGTATGTCTTCAAAAATCTTCTTGTTCTCGGCAATATTAGGACCGTAGAGCAGCATATGATCTAGCCGGACTGGCGCAATGCCGTTTTCACTGGCCTGGTTCCAAGGGCTGGGATTCATGGAAGGCAAACCATTTCCCACTGCGGTTTTTTCGGCATATAGTTCCATAACATGACCGGAAGGCAGATCAAATCTTACTCGCTCACCGGTTTCCAGCAGATCACCTGCAGGCATACGAGTTGTGTCTACGCCGTGCTCCTTCAGCCGGACTTCCAACTGCTCCAGAGATGTGTTATCCAGCACCTTAAAACCAAAGAAGTCGATACCCGCCTGGTCGGATTCCCGCAGAACCAGACTGTGATGATCCCGTTCGTCCCAGCACTTAAAGTACACTCTGCCATCTGAGTCTCGTCCTGTTTCTACCAGACCCATTACGTCACCATAAAAGTGTACGCTTTCCTCTAGATCCAGCACCCGAATTTGTACGTGGCCTGGTCTTAGCACACCGGTCATTGCCATGATAAAACTCCGTTCTTTGACTTTTTTTGTTATAGGACATCAGGGTGATTACGCTGCCAGCACCCTGAGTTTATCTTTAGTTCTCATCAGATTCTTAATGCTTCAGGCATCATGCTATCGCCTGCCCTGGATACCATCTAATACCATTTTATTGTTGATTAGATACTTTTAAGGTATTGAAATAGAAAAAAACGGTCTACACAATGCAGCATGTAGGCCTGTTGATGGAGATAGTGGATCTGGTAGTGAGGGTGATGAGATTAAAAACGGAGTGATATACGACGTGTCAGGTTACAAAAAACCGGGCTATAAAGCCCGGTTCAAAGCTGAGAACAATAAAGCGGTAAAGGGCTTAGCAAACGTCTTTTTATGGCTGCCTGAATTTTCAGTCTGTTTATTCAACTGCGCTTCTTGGCGCTGCCCTGACGGGCTTTAAAGCGAGGGTTGCTTTTACAGATAACGTAAAGGCGCCCCCGGCGCTTAACAACCTGACAATCCGGGTGACGTTGCTTTGCTGTTTTTAATGAGCTTAGAACCTGCATTGATCTGTCCTGATACTGTGAGCTGAGGCGTAAAATGTGAGTGGAATAGCAACCAGCGAACGTGGATTAATCCTTTTTCAGGCCACGATTGCCAAAGCGCTGTTTGAAACGCGCCACACGCCCTTCGTTGCTGACTTTACGCTGTTCATCGGTATAAGCCGGATGAGAAGCACTGGAAACATCCAGATTCATCAGAGGGTAGGTTTTACCGTCTTCCCAGACAATCGTGTCCGTTGGTTTGCAGGTTGAACGAATGCGGAAGGTTTTGCCGCAGCTACCGTCACGGAACACAACGTAATCATAATCCGGGTGGATGTTCTTCTTCATGGCTATCTGTATCCTAGTATTCTCTATAGTGTATGTTATAACGTAACTTTTAATGCTATTAAAAACTATTATCATTAGCATGTAAAGTGCGGCAAGGTTTTTAATCTATAAAAAAGACCGGGTAAACTGATAGGCCTAACTCTCTTTTGTCGAGAAATAAAAAAGCCGGACTATAAAGCCCGGCTTAAAGCTAAGAACAACAAAGCGATAAACGCTTTAGCAACACTGCCCTTACAGCAGCTTGCTGATATCTTTCGCATCCCAGTGAGGGAAATGCTTACGAATCAGAGCATTCAGCTCCAGTTCGAATGAGCTGACAGGACCGGCTGCGGTCTGTTCACCCTGCTCTGCAGCCGTTTCGATCATACCTGCGCCAACTGTGACGTTGCTCAGGCGATCAATAGCGATAAAACTACCAGTGAAACGGCTGTCCTGATAAGGATCGAATACCACAGGCTTGGTCAGCTCGATGGTGACCAGAGCAATACCGTTCAGTGGCAATTCATCCACAGAAGATTTTTCCAGAGTGTTAACGTCGATCTGGTGCTCGATTTTCGTAACATAGCCACTGGTAAAGTCAGTACCGACTTTAAAGCCGTATTCTTTACCAATCTGCAGCGGTGCTTCATGCATCCATACCAGGTGTGCCTGGAAGGCATTACTGATTTGTGCGTCTTTACCGGATTCAACCAGTACATCACCACGGGAGATATCAATCTCATCGTTCAGTGTGATGGTAACTGCCTGACCTGCGTTTGCCTGTTCCAGTTCTCCATCATAGGTGACGATGGATTTTACTGTACTGGTTTTACCAGATGGCAGCGCCGTTATCGGTTGGCCTTTTTTCACGGTACCGGCGGCGATGGTGCCGCAGAAACCACGGAAATCCAGATTCGGACGGTTCACATACTGTACCGGGAAACGCAGATCCTGCAGGTTGATGTCGTGACTGATCTCAACATTTTCCAGGATATCCATCAGCGGCTGTCCCTGATACCAGCTCATCTGAGCACTGTTTTCAGTGACGTTTTCACCTTTCAGCGCCGATACCGGTACAAACTGTGTATCCGGCTGATTCAGGGCTTTAGCAAACTCTTTGTAGTCGGCAACGATTTCGTTGAAACGCTCTTCAGAGTATTCCACCAGGTCCATCTTGTTCACGGCTACGATCACGTGCTTAATACCCAGCAGAGATACGATGTAGCTGTGACGACGGGTCTGAGTCAGTACACCATGACGGGCATCGATCAGAATAATTGCCAGAGATGCAGTCGATGCACCGGTCGCCATGTTACGGGTGTACTGTTCGTGTCCCGGAGTATCTGCAATGATGAACTTACGCTTATCGGTAGAGAAATAGCGATACGCTACATCAATGGTGATGCCCTGCTCACGCTCAGACTGCAGACCGTCAACCAGCAGGGCCAGATCAATTTCTTCACCGGTGGTGCCGCTTTTTTTACTGTCTTTGCTCAGCGCTGCCAGCTGATCTTCATAGATCATTTTTGAGTCGTGCAGCAGACGACCAATCAGGGTGCTTTTACCATCATCTACACTGCCGCAAGTGATAAAACGCAGCAGGTCTTTCTGTTCGTGTTGCTTCAGATACGCTTCAATATCTTCGGCAATCAGGTCGGACTGGTGAGACATCTTGTTTCCTCAATATCCTGAGCTGATGTTCTGACAGATCTGTGGCAGAACATCAGGCTGAAATCATGGGTTTCTGTGGCCTGATACAAAGGCCTCTTCAGAGTCAGGCTCTGAGATCAGAAGTAACCTTCACGCTTTTTCTGTTCCATCGAACCGGCTCCGTCGTGATCGATCACACGGCCCTGACGTTCAGAGGTGGTGGCCAGCAGCATTTCCTGAATAATGTCAGGCAGAGTAGCCGCTTCAGATTCCACCGCACCGGTCAGTGGGTAACAACCCAGCGTACGGAAGCGAACAGAGCGCATTTCAGGTGTTTCACCCTCTTCCAGCGGCATACGGTCATCATCAACCATGATCAGAGTGCCATCGCGCTCAACCACAGGACGTTTCGCTGAGTAGTACAGAGGTACAATCGGAATCTCTTCCAGATAGATGTACTGCCAGATGTCCAGTTCTGTCCAGTTAGACAGTGGGAACACACGAATGGATTCGTCTTTGTTCACCTTGCTGTTATACAGGTTCCACAGCTCAGGACGCTGACTCTTCGGGTCCCAGCGGTGGAACTTGTCACGGAAGGAGTACACACGCTCTTTAGCACGGGATTTCTCTTCATCACGACGAGCACCACCAAAGGCGGCATCGAAACGGTACTTGTTCAGAGCCTGCTTCAGAGCCTGGGTTTTCATGGTGTCCGTGTATTTACGGCTACCGTGGTCAAACGGGTTGATATTCGCCGCGCGACCTTCTTCGTTGGTGTGCACAATCAGATCCATGCCGGCTTCTCTTGCCATCTTGTCACGGAACTCGATCATTTCGCGGAACTTCCAGGTGGTGTCCACGTGCATCAGTGGGAACGGAGGTGTTCCCGGGAAGAAGGCTTTACGTGCCAGATGCAGCATGACGGCAGAATCTTTACCGACAGAATACAGCATGACAGGGTTATCAAACTCTGCGGCTACTTCCCGAATGATATGGATGCTTTCTGCTTCCAGCTGTTTCAGGTGCGTCAGGCGTTCGGGCGATATCATGGTGATGATCCACTCCTGCTAAAAAGTTAAAAAACCGGACGGATAGCTTATCCGCTCCATCCGGTTGGAAATCTGTGGGTTTATTCCGTGATGCTGCCGCTGATTCTGCATTGAGGTGTACGCTATGGACACCCGGTTAATCCGGCAGTGTTACTCGTTTCCTGCTGGTATAAAGGCTGAATACTTCAGCTCCACTGTTTCAACCTTGATCTGCCATCTGGTGAGGACAGATACTACGGATTTTACGGTTTCAGTGACCAGTCTGTTACGGGCGCAATAACCCTGTGATGGGCGTAGTAAAAACGGAATCCTTAATTACGTCAAATTATTTAAAATAATTTGTTGATAACATTATGGTATAAGCGAGACCATTATGACAGTCGACAGACATGGCTTTCAATTCGACCATCTGTTGTCAGATAGAGTTGTCGGTATCCTGGGTTTAACTTGCTATCAAGCTGGAACTCATTGATACCAGAAGCAAACTGGATACTGGTCGCCGGTGAGGTATAGAGTGTCAACCCCTGATGACAAATCGTGTGTGCCTGATGAACATGGCCACAGATAACACCTCTGACTTGTGGGTACTGGCTCAGGGTGTGCCATAGCCAGCCCTGATCTCGCAGTGGAATACTATCGATTCCACCGATATGTTCGTCATCGTCCATGCTGGTCTGATGAGAGTTACCCTGTCTTTCAGGCCCAACCAGTAAGGGTTGATGATGCAGAGCGATAGCCTGCCATTGTGCCTGAGGTGTTGCCAGCTGTTGTTGTAGCCATTGTTGTTGTTCCGTGTTCAGTTCTCCGTGGGGAGAACCGGACTGAGAGTCCAGCAGTAACCACTGCCATTGACCCAGAGTGACACTCTGATGAATCGGGTGCAGCTGCTCCATCAGGGTGGTGTCATCGTGATTGCCTGGTAACCAGTACCAGGCAGTACCAGTTGACTGCATCAGATCAAATAACATGCGATAGCTGGCTTCAGACTCATCCTGGCTCAGATCACCGGTCAGCAGAAACAGATCCGGCCAGCCGTTTTGTCCTATCCGTTCTATGATGCGGACCAGGTTCTGCCAGGGATACTGGCCTTTAAATTCTGCCTGTGGATCTGCTAACAGATGCAGGTCTGTCAGCTGAATAACAGACAGGGTGGAATCAGGACGTGTAGTGTCAGTGTTCAGGGGCATTGCGGTTTCTTCCGGAGAGGGGAATCAGTAAGGGAACGTGACCGGTTCAGCGCTATGGCCAAACTGTTGTAAATGATTCAGCCATTCAGCCAGAAACTGATTGATCTGCATTTTTTCATCCGGCTGGCGCATCCGGGGATTCGGATAACGGTAGCGGCCATCAAAATGACGTTGTTTCTGATAGCCGACCACTTCTGCCAGACGGGCGTCATGATACATACGCACACTCAGTTCAGGTTGCTGTAACCAGCCACCCCAGTCATCCTGATGCCAGATGCGTAACAGCGTGGTGTACTTACTGCGCTCCGTCACTTTAATGGCCAGATCGCCGAGATGCATGGCATTATCGCTGACAGTAAACTGCCACTGATCATTCTCATCCAGATCCGGCAGTAGTTTCAGCAGTCGAATATAATTGCCTTCACACTCTGCCATCTGTTTTTTCAGATCAACCACATAGGCTTTTTTCTTCAGCCAGGGATTAGGATTGTCTGTTACCGGCATATCACTCTCCACAGAGGCTCATGATGCTGAGCACCATTGTGTACGTAATCTGTCCCGGTTCAGCTGTAACCACTGCAGCGCAATAATGGCCATAGCGTTATTGATAACGCCATCCTGCAGTGCCTGGATCGCTTCTGCGTAACTGACCAGCTCAACCCGGATATCTTCATTTTCTTCGTCCAGCCCATAAACGCCTTCCCTGACCTGAGACGCGTCAATCATACCGCAATAGAGTTCAATCTGCTCATCCATGCCACCGGGGCTGACCCAGTATTTCATCAGAAACTCCAGCTGCTCAATAGTACAGCCCGCTTCTTCCATAGCTTCACGTCGGACGACATCTTCTGAACTTTCTCCGGCCTCGGTCATACCGGCAACAATTTCAAACTGCCAGGGACTTTGTTGCTCGTCGTACAGTGCGCCCGGACGAAACTGCTCAATTAACAGGATCTGATCGCGACGGGGATCATACAGCAGAACACCAACGGCGTTGCCCCGGACAAACACTTCGCGGGTGAAAGCGTTACTCCATTGCCCGGAAAATGTCTTATGTTTCAGAGTCAGCTTTTCCAATCGGAAAAAGCCCTGAAAAGCGACTTCACGCTGTTCAATGGCAGCATCACTGCGCTGAAAATGCGGACTGAGCCTGCTGTTGGACGAGGATTGTAAACCCGGTGCTGTTTTCTGAGTCATAGCATCTCCGTGAAATCATGACGAACTTTCAGAATAGCAAGTTTAATCCCTCTCAGAAATCACCTTCTATACTTACAGGTAGATAAAAAAATGGATCTGCGGATCAGCCTGCCATTTTTTCCGGCCTGTACAGAATCTTATTCAGGAGGCGGTCATGGCATTTGTGCAACTGAACTATCTGGATGTTCGTCCTCTGGCACTGTTTGCCGGGGCAGAGGGGAATCTTCCTGCGCTGAAAGCCTGCCTGCTAAGTGCCAGGCGGCAAAGCGCACGTATACGCCTTTTTCTGGGTAATGGATTAGGCGCATTTGGCCATAGTAATGAAACGTTGTTTATTCTGGAAACTCAGTGTACCTGGCTGGTGAAAGGCCAGCATGAACGTCAGATTCTGAAAGAAGCCGTTGGCGAATATGATCTCTATTTCAGTAACACCTCACTGGAAAGAGCAAAGCACAGTCTGAGTCCTGCGAATAAGGCTCTCCTCAGACACTGGACTGATCTGGTCAGGGTGGAGACGCCCAATGGTGCTTTACTGGCTTGTTATGGCACACCGGATTATCTGTTGCCGGATACTCTGAATGTCTATCAGCTGGATAAAGACAGAATTCTGGCCTGGCTGAAACAGTTTCATTGTCAGGGACTAGTGGTTGGCAGTGACAGCCAGCCGTGGATTGAGCACCTGAAAGATGGCTATTTTGTTGCGTCCTGTGGTGCTTGCGGTTTTGCCAGTCTGAGCGGGCAGACGGATGTCCACTTCTTGATGGTTGAACAGTTTCGTAACCGCCTGATTCCCAGAGTTGACCGGGTCACTTACGATGCCAGCGACTGGATCAGTCAGCTCAGAAGAGAAGGGTTACCGGAAGTAGTGACCTATCCTATGCTTAAAGGTCTTCCTCCACCAGACGATTATTATTCATGAACATTTTGTCTGTATTGAGGACAAATCATTAATTGTGATAATAAATTCTGACAGTAATATGGCAATTTTTTGCATAGGATCAATGTCTGAGTCCTGAATAAACGCGATATTGATCGCCCTCTGAGAAGTGTCAGATGCTTTAACAGACGGGTTTTATCGTATTTAAACAGGATGTTTTTACGCTTTTTCACGCAATAATAATAATGATAGCGACTGAATAATACGGTCAGGAAATAACACCATGAACAACCTTCTCGGTAACATTAAAATCAAGTATAAGCTCTGGGTCATCATTGTCCTGATGGCTATGGGTACGGCTATACTGATCAGTGTTTCTCTGATGTCTCTGAAAGAGAATCTGCTGGAAGACCGCAAACAGAAAACAAAGCATGTCGTAGAGACAGTGCATAGTTTTCTGCATTATTACTATGAACTGGAATCGACCGGTAAGCTAAGTCGGGATGACGCTCAGAAGGCAGCCCGTGCTGCGATTGAAAAGCTGCGTTATGACCAGGATGAATATTTCTGGATCAACGATATGAATGCTGTCGTGATAATGCATCCGATTAAACCCTCACTGAATGGCAAAAATCTCAGTGGCCTTAAAGATGCCAATGGCAAACAGATTTTTACAGAATTTGTCGGCACGGTAAAACAATCCGGTGAAGGTTATGTGGGATACCTGTGGCCTAAACCAGGCCATGAGGAGCCTCAGGCTAAAATCTCCTATGTTAAAGGGTTTGCTCCCTGGGGCTGGATTGTTGGTAATGGTATTTATCTGAATGATATGGATCAGATTTTCTGGGACACTCTGGTGCACTACTCGATTACCGTGGGTATTCTTAGTTTACTGATTGGTGGTCTGGCGCTCTTTATTATTCATATGATCACTGTTCAGGTGACTACCCTGAAAAATACGATGGTGGCGGTTAAAGACTCTGGTGATTTGCGTGAGCGGGTGGATATCAATACTCGTGATGAGCTGGGCGACATGGCGGGTTCGTTTAACCATATGATGGATAAGTTCCAGAATATTGTTACCTCTGTTGGTACATCAACAGGGCAGCTGACCCATGCGATTGATGAGATGAGTCGTATTACTGAGAGTACGACCGAAGGAGTCGCCCGTCAGCGATTGGAAACAGAGCAAAGCGCTGCAGGCATGAATCAGATGGCCGCTTCTGCCCAGCAGACAGCGGGTATTGCCGAGCAGGCCAGTGAAGCAACACGCAGTGCGTTTGAACAGACTGAAAACGGTTTACGCATTGTGGAAGAGGCTACGCGCAGTATTGAGGAACTGGCGGTAGATGTGCAGAAATCTAGTGATGTGATTAATCAGCTGGAAGAGCATACCGCTAAAATTGAAAGCATCCTGGATGTGATCGGAGGTATTTCTGAACAGACCAACCTGCTGGCACTGAATGCGGCGATTGAAGCGGCGCGGGCGGGTGAACAGGGACGCGGTTTTGCGGTAGTTGCGGATGAAGTTCGCCAGCTGGCACAACGTTCGGCGGAATCGACACAGCAGATTCAGGAAATGATTCATGAACTGCAGAATCGATCAAAAATTGCGGTATCTTCCATGAATACCAGTCGGGAAAAAGCTCAGGAAACGGTTGCAAAAGCAGCCGAAGCCGGGGAATCTTTCCGTACTATTGCCGATTCGATGGAGCATATCAGTTCGCTCAATGCCCAGATTATGACAGCGGCAGAAGAGCAGAGTAACGTAGCAAATGAGATGAGTCAGAATCTGGTATCAATCGCTTCCGTATCAGAAGAAACTGAAAGTGGTACTAACCAGATACGTGCTTCAGGGCAGGATCTGAAATCCAATGCTCATTCCCTGAATGGGCTGATTAAACAATTCACCACATAACGCATATCACCACATAACGCATATGGCAGAATGGCTGAAGCAGGACAGCTCAGGTGGCCGCACTGACGAGTTGCCTTCTTCAGATCTGTTGTATGTCCTGGCTATGATATAAAGCCTGTGAGGCGTTGATTCACAGGCTTTTTTTATTCTTTAATATCTTTTTACCCCTATGTATGCAGCAGGTTATTTTCAGATGTGGAAATAGCCAGCATTATATTTTTTGATCTCTTTCAGGAAGTGGTTACTAAGCAGTATGAAAGGTCGCAATATGCAACGCTGGCGTGATCCGAAAAAAGATCCGCGCAACGAAAGGAAAACTAATCTGATTACACCTGAGGGCTATCAGGCGCTGGAAGATGAAAGAAACTATCTGTGGAAAGTTCGCCACCCGGAGCTGGCTCAGAAAGTTCAGGAAGCGGCAGCTCAGGGAGACCGTAGTGAAAACGCGGACTATACCTATAACAAACAACTGCTGAATAAGACTCTGGGGCGTATACGCTTTCTGGATAAACGGCTGGATGCTCTGACGGTTGTGGATCAGAAACCGGAGGATCAGACGCGTATCTTTTTCTCTGCTCAGGTGGAACTGGAGCGTGAGGATGGAGAATTGATGACACTGCGAATTGTCGGGCCGGATGAAGCCGATCTGAAGCAGGGCCGGATTAACATTGACTCCCCTCTGGCCAGAGCCCTGTTAGGCAAAAGCCTGGATGATGAGGTTCGGGTACAGACGCCGGAAGGAGAACAAATCTACTATGTGCTGGATATCTGTTATCCCTGAAAACTCCTGCAATATGATTTTTCTCTCTCTTTTCTGGCCCTTATCGGGCCAGTTTCTCCCCTGTCTGGCGTTGATAGATAAAAACAAAAATTGAAATTTTTAGTTCTGCCCATATCCAGATATATAAGTGAATAACAGCCGGACCGCTCACAGGCTTTATTTTTTACATGTCTGGAAAAAGTATTTTGATGTTTTCCCATTCGTATACGGGTAACAGACGGACGTCTTTCAGAGTATTTTTATTCAGGTGTTTCGTTCGATATTTCATATATCCCCTGTGAGTTAATCTGAGTGTCTGGCGATGACTCAGGAAGTGTTTCTTATGTACGACCAGGATCAAGAATTAAAGCAGGATATACCATCTGACGATTTACAGGATAATGCTGAGAGAAACTCTGGCAGCCTGATTTTGCCTTCAGAAGCGTTGCCTGACCGTTTATATCTGCTGCCTATCCATAACCGTCCCTATTTCCCCGCTCAGGTTCAGCCGCTGATGATCAGTAAAAACCGCTGGCAGAGTACTGTTGAGCGACTGGCGGATACCTCTCACCACACCGTCGGTTTGTGCTATGTCGGTGATGTGAAGCCTAAGAATATTCAGGCACAGGATTTCAGTGTGATTGGTTGTGCCGCTAAGGTGCATAAAGTCTCGGTTGAAGGCGAAGGTATTCAGTTTCTGGCTCAGGGCCTGAGACGTTTTCGTATTAAACGCTGGCTGAGTCAGGAAGCGCCTTTCCTGGTGGAAGTGGAATACCCGACAGAAGAGATTGAAGATACGGATGAAGTCAAAGCGTATGCGATGGCGATCATCAATGCCATTAAAGAACTGTTACCTCTGAACCCTCTTTATGGTGAGGAACTGAAGCATTATCTGAATCACTTTGATCCCAATGATCCTTCACCTCTTACAGATTTTGCCGCCGCGATTACCTCTGGTGATGGCGAACCTCTGCAGGATATTCTGGATACGCTGCCGGTGCTGGAGCGGATGAAAAAAGTACTGCCCCTGCTGCAGAAAGAGCTGGATGTGGCAAAGCTGCAGAGTGAGATTCGTGATGAGGTGAATCAGAAGGTCAGTGATAACCAGCGTAAGTTCTTCCTGAAAGAACAGATGAAAGTGATTCAGCGTGAGCTGGGCATCTCTAAAGACGACAAAACCGCTGAAATTGATGAGTTTAAAGCTCGCCTGGAAGATCGGGTATTGCCGGAACAGGTGGCCAAACGGATTGATGAAGAGCTGCAGAAGCTGTCGGTACTGGAGACCGGTTCTTCTGAATACGGCGTCACCCGTAATTATCTGGACTGGATGACCAGTGTACCCTGGGGGACGACAACGGAAGATAATCTGGATCTGAAAAATGCCCGTGAAGTGCTGAGCCGGGATCATGATGGTCTGGATGATGTGAAAGAACGTATTCTGGAGTTTCTGGCAGAAGGTTCGTTCAAAGGCGAAGTCTCTGGTTCTATTCTGCTATTAGTTGGGCCTCCTGGCGTAGGCAAAACCTCCATTGGCCGCTCTATTGCGGATACTCTGGGGCGTCCTTTCTATCGCTTCTCTGTTGGCGGCATGCGTGATGAGGCTGAAATTAAAGGTCACCGTCGCACCTATGTCGGAGCCATGCCCGGTAAGCTGGTGCAGGCGCTGAAAGAGGTGGAACAGACCAACCCGGTCATTATGCTCGATGAGATCGACAAAATAGGTGCATCCTATCAGGGCGATCCGGCATCGGCATTATTGGAGGTGCTGGACCCGGAGCAGAACAGCGAGTTTCTGGATCACTATCTGGATGTGCGACTGGATCTGTCTAAAGTCCTGTTTGTCTGTACGGCTAACCAGCTGGATTCTATTCCGGGGCCTTTGCTGGATCGTATGGAAACGATTCGTTTATCCGGCTATATCGCAGAAGAAAAGCTGCAGATCGCTAAAAATCATCTGTGGCCGAAATTGCTGAAGCGGGGCAACCTGCTGAAAAAGCAGGTAGATCTGTCCGATGCAGCACTCAAGCAGGTGATTGAAGGTTATGCCCGTGAAGCGGGTGTGCGTCAGCTGGAGAAACAACTGCACCGTATTATCCGTAAGGCTGCCGTACAGCTGCTGGAAGAGGAACAGGACAGCGTCAAAGTGCATGCTAAAAACCTGGAGGATTACCTGGGTGCGCCGATTTTCCGCAAAGAACAGGTATTGAAAGGTGTGGGTGTCGTGACTGGTCTGGCCTGGACTGCTATGGGCGGCGCTACTCTGCCCATTGAAGCCTCTGTAGTACATAACAAGGGCCGGGGACTTAAGCTGACCGGTAAACTGGGTGATGTGATGAAGGAATCTGCTGAGCTGGCGATGAGCTTCACTGCCTCTCAGCTGGCAGCTCATGGAGTCGATGAAGATTTCTTTGATAATGCCGCAGTACACCTGCATGTTCCAGAAGGTGCGACACCAAAAGATGGGCCTAGTGCGGGCGTCACTATGACCACAGCACTCCTGTCTCTGGCCCGTAATCAGCCTTTACCCAGAGCGCTGGCGATGACCGGTGAGATCACTCTGACCGGGCATGTACTGCCGGTAGGTGGTATTCGTGAAAAAGTGATTGCTGCACGGCGCAGTAAGATTATGGAAGTGATTCTGCCCGCTGCCAATCAGAGAGATTACGATGAGCTGCCGGATAGTCTGAAAGAGGGCATGACAGTGCACTTTGCCAGCCACTACCAGGATATTGCCCGCCTGATCTTTAAGGACTGAGCATAAAAAATGCCGGGGCTGATATTCAGTCCCGGCAATGAGGAGAAAGCAGCATATGAGCTTTCTCCAGTCAGGAAATACTTAAATAAAAAGTATTCAGTGCAGAAACCATACTGTTCAAACCGGTCTTACACTGATTGCTATGTCGCCTTACTTAGTCAGCCCTGAAAAGCCCTTAATAGACGGTTTTTAAAACAAATTAGCTATTCAGGCATGGATCATTTCGACCAGGAGCGGTAAGCTGTGTCTTCAGTTTCTGGTCGAAAATGGCTCCGA
>NZ_JACJFM010000090.1 GCF_014164585.1 Oceanospirillum sediminis
CTCTCGTCAAGTTCAATCGGCTCCATGCCAACCATGCCGCGAGCTTCATCGACGGTCAGCAACGCAGATTGACCAGCATCAAAGAACGACTTGTTCGCAGTGGCGAGTTTAGCCAGCAATTCAGCTTTATCCAGTTCAGATGGGGAAAGCAGGTCATCCCATTTAACCTTGTAGCCATTTGCCGGGGCTTTATCGACAATACCGAACTGAATCATGCGCTCAACGAACATTGAGATGACATAATCCACCCACGTTTCGCGGCGCTGCTTGGCGGTCATCGCCTCCTGCATCTTGTCCTCATCGCTCGCAAGGCGTCCGGTTTGCTGCCCGAAAATGACGGTGAACGGAAGTGCCATTGATGCAGCGAACTGGTTGGGGCAGCCACTTCCCATGTAGGTTTCGGGTCAGCTGGTGTCACAGCAAGAACCTTCGCATCCGCACCCATTGTGAACATGGCGGCGTCAATGCCTGAGTTCAGCGCCTCAATGTTCTCATTCATGATGTCGGTGAGTTCTTCAATATCGACACCCATCGACTGCGCAAGGCTTGCTGGCGTTACGTTATCCTTCGTATAGTTTACCGCCAGCTGACGACTGGCATTCTTCAGGAAGCCTTCCGCAGAACTACCGGAAACCTTAGCCATGTCGATAAGGCTATTGTAGCCAGCACGTAGCATCGGGATGCCGCTGAACATACTGCCATCGA
>NZ_JACJFM010000091.1 GCF_014164585.1 Oceanospirillum sediminis
ATCAAACACAAAATACTGTACATGCACAATTTGCACAGGTGTTGTTCGCACTTCTTTTAACTTCTTGCATTATTTGGCAAAGATCTTAATTTGAAAAAGAGGCAAAGGATTGAATTTGCATTGTGCATTACTCTTCTCAGCCTAAACTGGTGTACTTTCTATGCTCTATCATCTATTACAGGCTGCTGCCAGGTGGCTTGCTCCAGTTTGTGTTCTTTACTGAGCAGGCAGGTACTGGTCCAGGTAGACCTTGATGCCGTCGATGGCGTCGCTCAGCTGGTTGCCGAAGCGGGGGCGCACGTAGTGTCCGTACAGACCCAGCAGTGTTGTGCGGGCCTTGTCAATAATGGGACCGGCCTCCTGGCCCACGTTAGCGGCAACCTTGACCAGGGCTTGGAACTCAGGCTTGGTCTGCAGGGTCTCCATGTAATCTTTGGCGGCAGTTGCACGTTCGCTGGTACCAGCCTGCTCAATCATGGGAGCAGCGGCAGCCTGCAGCTTGGCGTAAGCATTCAGGATCCTCTGGTAGAACACAGCCTTCATGCCATCATACTTTTCAACAAGATCCGCTGCTGGTGTAGGAAGATCACACAGGCACATGGAGACCTGCAGAGTGAGGATCAGTGCCAAGGCATATTTTGCATTCATGTCTGCGGTTGTGTTGGATGTACAGATCCAAGAGATCGGAAGAGCACACGG
>NZ_JACJFM010000092.1 GCF_014164585.1 Oceanospirillum sediminis
GCAACCGGGCCCAGGCTTGATTATCCTGTTCCCAGGCCCTTTCCAGTTCTCTCAGATGATGAGCATTACACAGCGCATGCTGGCAGCTTTTATACTGGTAGTAAGGCTTCCAATGATCATGGCAAAGCACACCTTTGAAGTCAGGCAGGATATCCGCAGCATCCATGGCTTCCTTCCCTCGTTTACGGTGTGAAGAGAAGTACGTCCATTGATCGGTGGAGGCCGAATGCAACCAGTGTCGCTTGCCATCAATATTGATCCCCGTTTCATCGACATGCAAAACGGAACCGGAGCGCAGTGATTGTTTGATCACGGCCTCAGCACCCAGGGCCCGGATCTGTTGTGCAGCCTGCTGATTAAAATTAAACAGGCTTCCCGCACTGACGGGCAAACCGAGCTGCTGTGAAAAATACTCTTCTATTCGTTGATAAGGCAGCAGTTGGTACTGTGACAGATAAACGGCATGGGCTTTAACACCGGGTCCATACTGGACTGAGGATGTGACGCCTTCAGGAAATTCTGCGACAAAGCGTTGCCCTTGTTCGTCTTCAAGTATCTGAGCCTGATATTCCACAACGGTCCGGGTGATATCAATATCAAAGACCTGGCGCTTCTGATAGCCGACTTCTTTGTATTGACCTTCAGGTAGCCGCCTTCGATCAACTCTCAGTATCTCAACTTCGTCAGGGGAGT
>NZ_JACJFM010000093.1 GCF_014164585.1 Oceanospirillum sediminis
CTGACACTCACATTCATACCCAACTGGCGGTAGTCCTTCACCGTTCCATGCTAGCTTTTGCGATGCGGTGAGTGCGGATTCGTATTGATTGCGAGATATTGACTGAAGACGATGGCTTTCAAGCGTCTCCTCGTAAACGCAATCCTTGGCGAAGTCTTTTCCGTACTTTAGATAGCAATCATCATCCCAATTGCCTGTTTCGTCATAGAAATCTATGCTGTTTGTCCCATAATGGCGGCAGCACTCAACGGCCCCCTCAGGCCACCCACCACGCTTAGGCAATTCTTGAACTAACAGGTCGATAAGTTTCATTTTGCTTCTCCCAATGCCTTATTAACCGCTGCGCGTGCGTTATCCAGAGCGCGACGCTTGCTTGATGTTGTCCAGACTTTTCCGGAGTTGTCGTCGTAGATTTCCAGCAATCGCTGGAGTGCGGATAACAGATCAGGAGATGCTGCAAGCAAAAAGCCATTAGCATCCGCAGTTGACTCATCAAGCCATGACGTGACAGTGCAAATGTGTCCATCTCTGTCACCTTCATAAACATTAAATGTCTCATCAAAAAACCACGGGCCATGCGTACCTTTAAACTCTCCCATCACCAACCTCACTTAACATATTCAATGATTTCGCATTCACGCATCTGCACCAGACCAAATGGTGCAACAACTTTACCGCACGGACGGAT
>NZ_JACJFM010000094.1 GCF_014164585.1 Oceanospirillum sediminis
GCTATCAACTCAATGCATATGAATCCGGTGAAGATTGAATACGACAACCTTTCCAAAAAGATGGAAAAGCAAATCATAAAAATAAATCTTCGCATCGAAGAGTTGATGAAGGCATACAAAGAGGCCAGCAATCAGAATGCAAAGGCACTAATCGGAGATGATATTGCTCGCGAAAAGGAGAAGCTGGAGGAGCTTTATACGATCACATATCCACTGACGGACGCAACGCCGGAGGCTGTTCAGCATCAGGCAATCCATGAAGGTGGTTTTTTTAATCTGATAAGTGACGAGGCAAGCGTTCTTAACACATGTCTTGGCCTCTCTTACGGAAAGGAAGGTGGAAAGGCAAACGCCGAAGTCATCCTGAAGGGCTGGGATGGCGGATTTATTGGTTCTGCTCGTGTTGGTCGTGGCGTTTCATCTGGTTATGTGCTTGGAAACATAAGTGTGATTGCTCAGGATGAAAGTATTGATGCCATTCTTGCCGCTGGCGACAGGGGGAACGGGCTTTCTGAACGTTTCCTCATGTTGCGAGAGCAATCAATGCTTGGCTATCGCGAACACTGGGACATGGTTAATGATTGCCCTGTAAGCAAGCCAATGCCAGACAGCTTGAGGTCGGAATATGCAAGATTTATACATAATGTTGTGTCAGCAGAAAAAACAAAACTGACGCTTCAC
>NZ_JACJFM010000095.1 GCF_014164585.1 Oceanospirillum sediminis
AAAATGCTGTCTCGACAACTGCTATTTTACCGTAATCCCCAGAGGTTAAGCTCTCCAGCCCCTTCCGTTTTTTTAAACCGGACAGCAGTGACTCTGCATCGCAGTCCGCTGCAAGAATCAGTGTGCCAGTTGATTCTTCTTTTACATCGGTATACCGAGCCAGAGTTAATCATAATGTGGATGTCAGCAATAGCAGAGAACGAAAAGCACGTGATGTCTCTTATTTTGAAGGCACACTGACGGCAAAAAACCTGACTACAGGGGATGAAGAAAGCTTCGACTGGCCAATTACCATTGATGAAAATGGAAAAGCCAAGTCAGAAAAAACTGTCACTGTATTTCCCGGCACCTATGACTTTACACTGGTTGTAACGAAAGGCTCTCAGCAATATACCTCTGTACTCACCTCGGAACTAATTGAGGATGAAGGCGAGTATCGCTTAAATATGGACTTGATTCCTATAGCGGGAGAGACTGTTGTTAATATTGATAGCATTAAAAACCTGTCACGCTTACGTCTGGAATTCCCTCCTGAGGAATTTGTTAATATTGCTGCACCACAAATAGGCCTGGTAATTGATGGTGTTGAAACTGTTTATGAAATCAGTAAAGAAAGCGGTTTAGCAGAAGTTATTCTTAATCTGC
>NZ_JACJFM010000096.1 GCF_014164585.1 Oceanospirillum sediminis
GTGTATAATTTGTTCCATTTTTGTTTTGGTGCTTCCTTTTCCATGATTAGTCTTCTAGTTTTAGTGAAGCCTTAATTTCATCCTTGCCCAAGGATAACATATTGGCGAACAGTCTGTAAGCTCCAGATACGCCTGCGGGAAATTCTCTAAAGAAACTCAAGCCTGTGTACATGTAATATCCTTTACCATGCTTAGCAACCAATAAGCTACCTTCTTTTGGTGTTTCTCCCTTATCGTTCATGGAAAGGATAGGAGTAAACTCACTACCCCAGCTATTGGCGAAATACAAGCCACGCTCCTGTGTCCAACCCTCAAAATCGTTTTGAGTGATTTTATTGGGGAAATTCAATACCTCATGGTCTGGGTTTAAAAATCGTACCTCTGCAGTTTCATCGGTTACACGATCTCTAGAAATCTTTAAATCGAAAGGTGCTAATTTATCTGTTTTTAAACGATAGGATGTGCTGTATTGTACAATCATATTGCCGCCATTTGCCACAAAATCAAATAACTGTTGTTGTTTAAATTCAATGTCATCAAGCGTGTTGTAGGCTCTAATACCAACCACAATCGCATCAAATCTGCTTAATGTTTCAGGGTCAATGTCATCTAAGGCAAGTACACGAACGTTATAG
>NZ_JACJFM010000097.1:0-373 GCF_014164585.1 Oceanospirillum sediminis
TCAAAGTGTTGCAAAAGACATAGATAGCACGTTTATTCAATTTCATTTCTGTATCAAAGGAGGTACTAAATTCGTTTTTAACCAAGGCCGTTATAGTTTGGATATACATGAGGAAAATTCGTTGCTGTTGTATAACCCACAACGCGAATTACCGATAGATCTTCAAGTTGAACCCAATTCTTGGATAGTGTCTATTTTAATATCCATTAAAAAATTCCATGGTTTATTTTCTCAGGAAGCCGACTATATCTCATTCTTAAATTCTGAAAATAAGGACAAAAAATATTATAAAGATGGTGTGATTTCACCTGCAGGTGTGGAGTTATCCGATGCATGATCCTGTGATGATGGACCGTGGATTTCTGGCAGATAG
>NZ_JACJFM010000097.1:383-631 GCF_014164585.1 Oceanospirillum sediminis
TTTTGAATCAATTGATAAATTATAGTTTAAATGCAACTATTAAACAATTGTATTTCAAAGGAAAAGCCTACGAATTATTGAGTTTGTATTTTAATAGAAGTGAGGATGCCGATGTTGAGCAATGTCCGTTTTTAGTGGATGAAGCTAACGTGATTAAAATTAGAAAAGCAAAAGACATCATAGTTTCCCGAATGGCGGAACCGCCAACATTACAAGAATTAGCCGATGAAATAGGATTGAATATTAAA
>NZ_JACJFM010000011.1 GCF_014164585.1 Oceanospirillum sediminis
CTCCACCCTGATTCAGCTGGATATTCATCACCTCCAGAAGCCCCCGATCAGCTGTCAATGGAACTGGTTTATATTTAACCGGACAGCAGTGGTCTGATGATAAAAAAGCGCTGGCAGAAAGCTCTCAGGCCGGACAGGCATTTCTGAACAGTAATGCTCAGGAAGAAGGCGTGCAGACAACCGCTTCAGGCCTGCAGTATAAAATACTGGAACCCGGTGAGGGTTCTCGTAACCCTGGAGCGACAGACCGAGTGCTGGTGCATTATCATGGCACTTTAATTAACGGCAAAGTTTTTGACAGCTCTGTGGAGCGTGGACAGCCTATTGATTTTGGTCTGAGTCAGGTTATTCCAGGCTGGACAGAAGGCTTGCAACTAATGGTTGAGGGTGAGAAAACGCGTTTCTTTATTCCCGCCCATCTGGCCTATGGTAATCGGGGCGTTGGTGGTATACCTGCAGGCTCAACTCTGATTTTTGATGTAGAGCTTATTAAGATTAATCCATGATAGAGGCCATCTGAGGACTCTGTCATAGCCATCAGATTGCACGGCTGAAGAAACAGGACTGGCGGCTTTTGTGCCGCCTTTTTATAAAAAAGCGCTGACAGGTTAATTTAGTGATACCTGCTGAGTTTTCGATCTGTCTGACTCAGGCTTTCCTGAAACAGCACAATCTGGTTTCGACCTTTCTGTTTTGCACTATACATTGCCATATCTGCCTTGCGTAGCAGGTCTGTTGCGTCCCGGCTATGGACTGGGGACAAGCTGACACCGATACTGGCTGTGACATGCAGTGGGCCGTCTTTATGTTCAAATGGCTGATCCAGAGTGCTGCGTATCTGTTCTGCAAGCGTAATAACCTTGTTCTGAAACCGGACACTTTCCACTGGCAGGTCAGGGCTGATCAGAATGACAAATTCATCTCCTCCAATGCGAGCAGCGATATCTGAGTGGCTAAGGCACAGTGTCAGGCGCTTTGCTGCCGCTTTTAACAGATCATCTCCTGTTTTATGGCCCAGTTCATCGTTGATAGGTTTGAAGCCGTCCAGATCAATAAATAATACACCGTGACAAAGATGTTTCTGTTTTAGCCGCTCCAGCAGCGTTTCTGTTAGCTTACGTCGGTTAGGTAAGCCCGTCAGGCTGTCATGGTAAGCCATATGTTTTATCTGCTGTCGGCTGGACTGAAGCAGACGGTCATTCCGCCGTACAATCCAGAATAGATAAGCGTAAAGCATCATCAGGCAAACACATACAGCGATAATACTTTTTTGTAAGCTGGATTCCAGGCTATCGACCAGAGGGGTGACATCCTGGTAGACCTCAATAATTCCTCCAACCTGCTGGGTGCCGGGAATCAGAATTGGTACGTATGAGGCGATGACATTCCGGTTATGTAGTGTCTTATGGTAGTGATCAATATGCTCTTTAAATTTCAGAGTGCTATGGCTCTGCCCATTCAGCGCTGCCTGTATACCGGGGTTTCCGGACTGATAGGAGTTAAGTTGTTCCGGGTTGGTCGAAAAAATGATACGTCCCTGAGAATTAAACAGGTGTACTTTGATAATATTCAGGTTCTGGATTTGTCGCTGAACATTGACCATCAGACGCTGACGGGTCGCAGACTGCATGGCATTTCGCTCAGATACCTGGCGGGTGGTCAATATATAGTTATGAAAGGAAGGCCAGAGGTTGTTACCCAGCATCCGGGACAGATGTTCATTTGCCTGGAACTCGTTTCTGGTCAGTTCCTGCCAGGCCAGATCGCGTAAAAACCAGCCAAGGCCTGCAAAGGCAATACCTGTTACCAGCAAACATGAAAAGAGGAAGTTGCGATTTAACTTGAGCATAACAGGCAGGCGTTCAGGCAATTAAAAAAAAGATTATAACGTTGAGACTTCTGCAGAACCAGAAGTCTTACTGTTGTGTGGCAAAGGTTCGTCTTTATCAGGTGTACATATACAGGAGGCAGCCCGGATTCAGGCTGTTTCTGTGATCTCTTCCAGCTGTGACAGTATGTCAGCGGTCTCAGGAAAATCGAGCTGATCCGGCTGCAGAAACGCTTTACTGTAAGGCGTAAATGCATCCTGCGAGACCAGATAGTGAAACAACTGCTGATCAATATGACCATTCTGCGTCATGCCCACCATAATACTCATTGCCTGAGAAACCGATTTTGGCTTTTTATAAGGTCTGTCAGATGCAGTCAGAGCTTCAAAGATATCGGCAATCGCCATGACCTTTTCTGGAATCGACATTTCATCGCCATGGAGTCCTCTGGGGTAGCCTTTGCCGTCCATTCGTTCATGATGATTGCCCGCCAGTTCCGGAACCTTTTTCAGATGATCCGGCAGTGGCAGTGAGCTGAGCATCATGATGGTATGTACAATATGCTCATTGATCTTAAAGCGTTCTTCTGTTGTCAGAGTACCAAAAGGTATTTTCAGGTTGTAACACTCACCAAAATTAAAGGAGTGTTCTGGCAATGGCATATTAAAGCCCCAGATATTAGCCGGATCATCCGGAGCTACGGGTGGTTTACGCCCTTCCTGCCAGTCTACAATATGTTCTGGTCTGTCGTTGAGTAGCTTCTCACTGGCAGGCAGAGGCTGTTGCGGGATATCCGTCAGCAGGTTGAGTTCATCTTGTGACAGTCCTTTGCGGTTATCGAAATAACGTAACCAGCGCGTATTGGCAATACGTTCCAGTCGTGCCTGCTGTTCATCCCGAACCGGCAGGCTGCCTTCATTAATGCAAGCAATAAAATCAAAATCATCCCGAAGCTGTTGCTGCCGTTGAGTCAATTGTTGCTGCTGTTCATCTTCCGGCAGGCCTCTGGCAATATTTTTCCAGTAAGTGATTTCAGTATCACGCCAGAGTACTTCAAAACGGGTACGGACTTCATGAATCCGGTTATAAATTGTCTCCAGCTTAGTTGCTTTATCAATAACGTGTTCCTGGCTAAGGATTTTTCCACAATCATGCAGCCAGGCTGCAATACGAAAAGCCTCATGTTCTTGCTCTGACATAGAGAAATCTGCATATTGGCCGTGACTCTGACTTTCCAGATTATTAACCAGGCTAATGGCCAGCTTAGGAACGCGTTCACAATGACCACTGGTGTAAGGTGATTTGGAATCAATAGAATCGGCCAGCAGTTTCAGAATACCTTCTATCATAGCTTTCTGGTCATGTAGCAAACGGCGGGTTTCTATAGCAACAGCCGCTGAGCCCGATAGTTGTTCAATAAATTGTTGCAGATTCTCTTCGTGGTGGACTTTTTCTATTTCTCCATAGATCACCAGAAAGCCCTCCAGCTTCTGATCCCGTTTACGCAAGGGGATAATCAGATAGCGATGATCATCATTCAGCTGGGCTTTGATCGTCTCTTTTAATTCGTTGCCATCACTGTCATTGTGTTTCAGCTGTTCCGGGAAAAGTTCATTGGTGGTGGCGCTGGAGCGTTGAGAACCCTGTTTTTCAGCATCGTACAGATAAATAGCGCCATCCTGCAGGCGGGTTGCACTGACCAGATGAGTCAGTACTGTGTGTAGCATGAGTTCCAGGTCTCTTTCCCGGTTCAGCGTACTACTGATTTGCTGGAAGTGATAGATGGTGCCTGCCATATCATCGGCTACCTGACCGAGTTCTCTGGCTTCACGGATGACGGAGTTCACATGAATATTCTGACTGAAATCAAAGCCGGATAATGCTCTTACCTGTCGCGTCAATTGCTTAAAAGCCCGGCCAATGCGTGCTCCCGAATATAGCCCCAGAGCCAGCATTGCAATTGTTAGTGTAATTGCCCAGGTCAGCTGATTCCAGATAATCGCTTTAGCGCTGGCCAGTAACTCATTTTCAGGGATAGCAATAAGTACACGGATTTTATTGCCCTGGAAACCGGACACTGGCAGCCACAAGCCGAACCAGTCTCCTTCAGATGTTGATACAGTCTGTATCCCGGATGCAGGTGTGTCTGTTGCTGCCAGGTGGGTCAGGGGAGATATATTCAACGAATCAATTGTATTTAACCGGAAGCTGTCTTTTTCCCGGATAATCATACGATTCTGATCGGTATAGGCTAAAAGTCTGTTACCTGAATCAACGACTGCAAGCTCTGTATTTTCGGTCAGACGAAGGCTGGCCAGCTGAGCTGACAGGTCCTTAACAGAGGCGTCCATTCCTATCACTGCTTTACCTGTTCTGGCTTTCTGAGCCAGGGTAATACCTATTTCCCGAGTGGTATAAAACAGATAAGGGCTGGTCAGTACCTGTTTATCTGTTTTTCTGGCTTCTGTATACCAGCTTCGGGTTCTGGGATCATATTGATAATCGGATTTGATCTTCTTGCTGATCAATTGTAACTGTTGGTCATAGGCGCTCCAGCTGCCCTGCATACCCTGAGGAGTCTGAGTAATGGCCTGAAGCATAAATGAGACGTTATCGCCCAGGTGATATTTATTCTGAATAATAGGAGTAACCTTTCGAATCAGGAAAAACTCACCATTGGGATAGCCGGCATAGATAGCGCTCAGTACCTCATTAGATTGCAGGGCTTCCACCAGTACCGGGAGTCGTGCCATACGCTGATTCAGGGTTTCAGCCTGAAGCAGAGGATCATGGCTGAGTATCTGCAAGGCACTTTTAGCCGGACCGGTAATTCTCTGGGCCCGTTCATCAATGGTCAGACTCAGCTGCTGAGCTGTTTCTGTCGTTGCTATCAATAAGGCTTGTTTATTACTCTGGTAGCTTTGAACCATCAACAAAAGGCTTACCACAAACATTGCGCTGAAAACAGCCCAGCCAATCAAGAATTGTAACGGTATTCCGTGCCTGAAAAGTCTCATAATCCCTGCGATCCTTTATGATTATGCGCATCATTGTCAGCTGATCTGTGCTGGTATCAGACAGCATCAGAAAATATCGTGTGTTTGAAATGCGTCTTTGTTGTGAATAACGCCAGTGCTTTGTATCGGTGTGGGGAGGGTAAGGTTATTTTATGACAGATTCAGATCAGAGGGGAATGACTCTTTTTACGATATATGATTCATTTTAGTCTTAGTATCAGGTTTTCTGGTGAGATGCTGTTTTCGAAAATAACAAACAAAATAATACGCGACTTACAGACGAAATGGCTGCCTGAATGTTTATGGCAGCCATCTCTGAACTGACAATGCCAGACCACATCCCTGGTCTGGCTGATTTGTCTGTTGTATTTCAGTCAGATCAGAACTTTACGCGCAGACCTGCCAGGTAACCCATGTCGGCATTGTCTGCATCAGTATCAGCAATTTCTGCGAAGAGGCTTACATTTTTCTGAGTAGGGAATTTATAGGTCACATTAGCATACCACTCAGTGATATCGTCCCCAGCTTCTGGCTCAACGTTCGTCATACCCAGAACGACTTTAGTGCTTGGGTTTACAGGCATGCTGCCTACCAGATTGTATTGATCCTGAACGTCATCTACAGATGAGAAATCCGCAGCAATTTTAGCAACACCGGCATCGTAAGCAGCAGCAATACCCCAGGTATCTACTGAGTCAGCACCTACATTAGCTTTCATATTCTGGTATGCTGCAGACAGCTCCAGGCCGCTCATTTCAGTCGCTACAAACAGATCGAAAGATTCACCGTTCTCGCTGCTTTCTCCCTCAGCATCCAGCTCATAAGAAGCGATCAGTGTCATTGCACCCAGCTCCGCATCAACTCGAATCAGGTCGTCGCCAGAAGTACCCTGAGCATCAAAACCGTCTTCAGACAGAGTATCTTCATACTGTGCGTCAACACCAAACTCGTCAGTTGCATAGTCACGTTTACCGATAGAGACAGCTACGCCACCAAAATCCAGACCAACGTAGGCTTCTTCCAGTTTGCTGCCTTCGCGCTTGTCTTCTGCTTCATCTTTGAAACCAAAGTCAACCTGACCGAATGCTTTGATGCCATTGTTCAGATCATAAACAACAGAGTTTTTCAGTTCCAGATCATCGAACTCAACATCCGGGTTCTGATCGTCACCTACATCCTGACGCAGCTGAATCTGCCAGTCGCCTTTCAGAGTGTAAGTCAGGCCTTTACCTTCATAGATGGTAGCAGCATTTGCTGTGCTTGCAGTGGCAGCAATAATTGCAGAAGCCAGAATCAGCTTTTTCATGTGTTCCCCCAACATAAGAACAGTTCAAGTCAGTTAAACTGGTGCATGATTTATTAGTCGGTATAAAGCGTGCACGCGACAAAATTTGGTTTAGCCCTGTACTTGCGATTTCAGCGATTCCCTACCGGGATAAATAACGGTTAAACAGTGAGTAGAGTTTCTAATTTGCTGAATTTATTGCAAAAAAATTGCAGTGACTGCACAGAATTGCTGCAAAGGTTAAACTGGTAATATGTCAGAATGATTGCTCTATTGTTAAATATATATGGAAGTGGTGCGGTGCGGCATAAATGGCATCGCCTGATATTGATACCGGAGGACTGCAGAGAGTACCACTGATCAGGTAACAGAGTTTTCTCCTCTGGCGTACACTTAGCAAAAATCCGCGTAAACCCTCGCCCGATAGAGCGGGGAGCAGTCACTAAGCAGTGCTTGCCATTACTGAACTGGCAGGGCTGAATCTGATGGTGTGTTGAAATATCAGGAGTTTGTATTTGTCGCCTTTACTAAAAAAAATGACTCTGACCCTGCAAACCCGGATGGTCATCATCCTGGGCAGCTTTGCCTTATTGATCACAATGAGTATCGGCGTAGTCGCACTGAATATTATGTCAGATACTCTGGAGCAGCAGATTGGTCAGCAGGCACTCAGTGCTGCACGGGCAGTGGCGCGTTTGCCTCAGATCCGACAAGGACTGGAGGAAAAAGACAGCCGGAAAATTCAGCATCTGACCGAAGAAATAAGGGCTTCGATTGGTGCTCGTTTTATTGTGGTCGGCGATATCCACGAAATTCGTTACGCCCATCCTGTGCCTGACCGTATCGGTCGAAAGATGGTTGGGGGAGATAATGTCCGAGCTTTAGTGCATGGTGAAGAATATGTTTCAAAGGCGAAGGGCAGTCTTGGTTATTCTATTCGTGGCAAAGTGCCCGTGTACGGGTTCGGTGATGATGGTTATCAGCCGATTATAGGGGTGGTGTCGGTCGGTTTTATGCTGACTCAGGTTGAGCAGACCATCGTTATTTATCAGCAGGAGTTATGGTGGCTGGCCGGTATTGCCCTGGTAATAAGCCTGATGCTGGCTATGATGATCAGCAATTATTTTAAGCAAGCTATTTTTGGCTTTGAGCCAGAGCAGATCGCCCGTTTGTTTCAGGAACGTAATGCCACTTTGCAGTCTGTACGTGAGGGAATTATAGCTATTAACCCTGGTGGGGAAATTACGACCTTTAATAATGCTGCACTGGATATTTTTCGCCTGGCACCCGGAACTAATATGGCCGGACGTAATATTCTGGATTACCAGCCCAACAGTGAATTGATCCAGGTTATCAGAACAGGTCAGCCTGTACTGGATAAAGAAGATATTGTCGGGGGACAGCGTGTGGTCGTAAACCGGATACCTCTCATTCAGAATGGTGAAGTGATTGGAGCCGTGTCCAGTTTTCGTCTGAAAGATGAGCTGGACCAGTTGATGGACCAGCTCAACCGTATGCAAATTTATGCGGATACTCTGAGAAGCCAGGCTCATGAATATTCAAATAAGCTGCATACTATTGCGGGGTTGATTCAGGTCGGGGCCTGCGATCAGGTGATTGAACTGATCGGACAGGAAACCCGTGATCATCAGACATTATTACATCTGTTGTTAGATGCTGTGCCTGATCCGGTACTGTCGGGGTGCATCCTTGGGAAATATAACCGGGCAAGAGAGATGGGGCTGATTTTACAGGTCGACCCTGAAAGTTGTATGCAGGATCTTCCTGATGAGATACCCAGAGAATTACTGGTTACTATTCTGGCGAATCTGCTGGATAACGCGATGGATGCTAATCTTAGAAACAGTGGGCGTGAAATCCATCTGAGTATGACGGATCTGGGAAACGATCTGATTTTTGAAGTCGAAGATGAAGGCGGTGGCGTTGATCAGGCTATGGCCAGCACTCTGATGCAAAAAGGAGTCAGTAGTAAAGACGGTGAGCAACATGGCTATGGTCTTTATCTGGTAGGGCAGGCGCTGGAGCGACTGGGAGGCCATCTGATATTTGAGCCTTTGTCAGATAATGAAGGGAATGTTCTGCCAGGTGTCCGGGTTGAAGTGTATATTCCTAAACAGCCACCGTCTCAGATTGATTCCCTTTAAGAGAGGCAGTTACAGTAAAGGAGAGACAAGTATATTGAGCCGATTAACCCGCTTTGACGAAATAGATCTGCTTTCTGTAGATTCTTACGATAAATATTCGTTTTTCGTGGGGGCATGCGATAATAGCCGGCTCTGTAAAGAGCCTGCCCAATCATAAGACAAGAAAGGTTTGCGTGACGGATGACAGCTCAAGCGGGTTATCGCATTGTAATTGCTGAAGATGATCGGCGGATTGCTGAGTTACAGCAACGCTTTGTAGAAAAAATTTCTGGATTCAGTGTCGAAGCGATTGCCCTGACTCTGGAAGAAGCCAGAGACCTGGTGGATGTACTGGAGCCGGATCTGCTTCTGCTGGATATCCACTTTCCGGAAGGTACCGGACTGGAATTACTGAGCGAATTAAGAGGCAGCAATCAGGCGACGGATGTTATTCTGGTGACGGCAGCTAAAGAGGCCAGTACGCTACAGGCGGCGTTGCGTGGTGGGGTGTTTGATTACATTCTGAAGCCTCTGGTGTTTGATCGTCTGCAGGAAGCTTTGCATAATTATGCATGTCATCGTCAGAAAATGGATCGCCTGTTCCAGCAGGATAATGTTCTTGCACAACATGATGTTGACCAGTTGTTACCACGGTCCGATATGAATGGAAGTACCCCATCGGCTGTCAGTGCCGAACAGGATATATCTGATTCGTCTCATTCCGATCCTGTTTCCGCCGTCAGGGGCAATTTGCCGAAAGGTATTGATACACTGACCCTTGAGAAAATTCGTCAGGTATTCCGACAGAAAGGCATTAACCTGAATGCGGAGGCAGTAGGGCAACAGGTCGGTGCCAGCCGCACAACGGCCCGGCGTTATCTGGAATATCTGGTCAGTACGGAAGAACTGGTGGCTGATGTTAACTATGGCTCTGTCGGACGGCCTGAGAGACGTTATAGCCTGAAAACCTGATAGCGTCAGGTCTTTTTTATCTTTGTGCTCTGAGTTAGCCTGTTTTGTCTTTCTGTTTGTTCTGAAATTATCTTTTTTGCGGTCTGTATGGTCTTCCTGCAATACCAGACAGCAGAGATAAAAAAAGCCGGTGAACTCAGTTCACCGGCCTAACAGAGCTATGAATGCTCGACCCATTCCAATACCACAGAAGGAGACTCCTGCGGTCAGCTTCGACTGCTGCCAGTCATTGCTTCTTTCTGTGACCGTTGCTTTTGCAAAAAGTTCTGAGCAATAGGTGCAATTAATACAATAATTGTGACAGCCATAATTCCTGCGGTGATCGGACGTTCCCAAAGGAAGGATAAACTACCGTCAGAAATCAGCAGAGCACGACGCAGGTTATCTTCCATCAGCCCGCCCAGAACAAAGCCCAGCAGCAGCGGTGCCATCGGGAAGTTCAGCATACGCAGGCCAATCGCTGCGATGCAGAAGAACACCATCATATAGATATCGAAGGTGTTGAAGGACACCAGATATACACCTGTGATGGCAAAGAACAGGATCATAGGCACCAGTACGGTACGTGGAATCATCAGTAATTTAGAAATATAAGGGATCAGTGGCAGGTTCAGAATCAGCAGCACGATGTTGCCGAAATACATAGAAACAATCACTGACCAGAATACATCAGGGTTATCCACCATCATACGAGGGCCGGGCTGAATACCATAGGCGATCAGAGCGCCCAGCATGATGGCTGTAGTTCCTGAACCCGGAATGCCCAGTGTCAGCAGAGGAACAAACGAACCTGAAGAAGAGGCATTATTAGCCGCTTCAGGAGCCACCAGACCTCTCAGAGAACCGGTACCAAATTTCAGTTTCTCTTTTACACTGGCCAGATTACGCTCCATACCATAGGCCAGGAAAGCGGCAATAGTGGCACCAGCACCTGGCAGTACACCGACGATAAAGCCCAGTACAGAAGAACGAATAGCGGTTGGTGCTACTTCTTTTACTTCTTCTCTGGTCACTTTCATACTGCCCAGATTACTGGTATCGGTCTCGTTTTCTTCCTCTTTCATATGGTCACGCTTCAGAACAGCCATCACCACTTCAGCCAGTGCAAAAGTAGCCATAGCCAGCAGCAGGAAGCTGATGCCATCCATCAGGTCAATGGAACCAAAAGTGAAACGCTCTACGCCACTGGAACGGTCAGTACCGACGGTCGATATCATCAGGCCCAGTACTGTCATCAGCATCGCTTTCAGTACTTGCCCTTTACCAGAAAATGCCGCGACAGCCGTTAGCCCCAGTACCATCAAGGCGAAATAATCCGATGACTGGAAACTGAGTGACACGCTTGCTAACGCTGGTGCCGCGACTAAAAGGAAAAAGGCAGACAGAGTACCACCGGTAAAGGAAGCGTATGCTGCCAGCGCCAGGGCTTTACCTGCCTGACCTTTCTGTGCCATCGGATAACCGTCAAATGCCGTGACTACGGTACTGGAGCAACCTGGTGCATTGATCAGAATTGAGGATGTTGAACCACCAAAAATCGCACCGTAATACACACCCGCCATCAGAATAATACCGGTAGAAGGTTCCAGGCCATAAGTGATCGGGATCATCAGAGCGATAGCAGAAATAGGGCCAAGACCTGGCAGCATGCCAATAAAAGTACCCACGAAACAACCTACAAACACCATTAACAGGTTCATAGGCATGATTGCCGTTGACAGGCCGGTTAAGATTCCATCAAGCATGATTTATCCTCCGAACGCTGAGAACAGTTGACCCGGTGCCAGATAAATATCCAGCAGTTGAGTCAGCATAAACCAGAAAGCGACGACAAAAGGCAGAGATGCGCCAAAGAGCACTTTTTTACGACGTTCACCCAGAACCCAGTAGCCACCCAGCAGAAATACCGTGGTTGCTATGATAAAGCCCAGCCATTTCAGAGCCAGGGCGTAAAACATCATTAGCGCCAGCAGTTTAATAACGGTGGACCAGTCATAACCCAGAGCAGATTTCAGTACGGGTTGATCCAGGCTGACCTCTCTGGACTTTTTCAGTGAACTGATCAGTAATGAAAAAGACAGCCCGGCACCCAGAACAGACAGAGCAAAAGGCAGGGTGCGGGCTGTAAACGGCTCGTACTCATCACCGGGGTAAAAGGGAATTAACTGCGCAGAGGCGCCGTAAGCGATCGATAGAGCCAGGAAAATCAGGCTGCCGATCAGATCTTTATTCACAGGTTTAGAAGACATAACTTGCTCCGTAACGGCACCGGAAGTCCCGTTCCTGGTTTATTGCGTTCAGGTTCGATGTATATAGACCGCACAGTGTGTGTGGCAGTCAGAATATGGTATGAAAAGATCAGGCCACAGACAGAGCTATCACTGTTGATAGCAGTGATGCGATTGAAACGGATCTGTTCTCTGGCCTGATATTTAGTAAGAGACAGGCACCGGGGAAAGACCAGTGCCTGTACAGGAGACTTACTTCAGAAAGCCCAGTTCTCGCATCAGGCTCCCTACCTGTGCTTCCTGTTGCTCCAGAAACTGAGTAAATTCAGTCGTTGGTTTGTATACATTTACCCAGCCATTACGAGAACGAACGGTTTCCCAGGCTTCTGTGTTATACATGTCGCTCAGCACCTTAGCGTACTGTTCTGCTTTTTCAGAGCTCAGGCCCGGTGCGCCAAAGAAACCACGCCAGTTAGCAAAAACGGTATTATTCCCCATCTCTTTCAGAGTTGGCACATCCGGGGCGTCTTTAACGCGCTCAGGGGCTGTGATCGCCAGAATTCGGACCTGGCCCGCTTTGCTCATTTCCAGGGCTTCACCCAGTCCGGTCGACAGAATGTCGGCTTCGCCGGACAGCAGGCCTGCCATTGCTTTACCACCGGCATCATAAGCAATATAACGCAGAGCACGAGGATCCAGGCCTTCTTCTTTAATTGCCGCGGCTGGTACCAGGTGATCCAGACTACCGCGAGAGGAGCCACCGGCGACTTTTACTTTACGCGGGTTGCTACGAAAATCTTCAACAATCTGATCCCAGTGGGTGTATTTGCTGTCGTTACGAACTACTAATGCAGCATAATCGGCAATGGTCGCCGCCACGGGTGTCAGGTCCCGGAAAGACTGAGGGAACACCCCCATCAGAGAGCGCACTACAATCGGCGTGGAGTTCACCATCAGTGTGCCTTGTTGCTGTTTAGCGGTTTCAATCAGGTGCGCAATGGCTTTACCGCCGCCGCCGCCAGACAGATTCTGGAAAGACACGGTTTCTACCAGACCCGATTTTTTCAGGGCTTCACCCGTACCTCGGGCTGTACCATCCCAACCGCCACCTGCACCACCAGGAATCAGGAAGTGAATGCTGTCGACCTTATGGTCATCAGCAGTCGCAACGCCTGGAATGGTAAACAAACCAGTACAAGCGGCTACTGCAGTCATTTTCAGCAGCGTACGACGAGTGGAGGAAAATGCAGGTGTGTTTTGAGTACTTTTCATATCAGAACCTCGATGATTATTTTTATCAGCAAAATGCTTCTTAAGGTACTATCGGCATAAATTTTTTAATGTGCCCGGAAGGCACAGGTCAGGAATCTGTTCAGTTCACGGCAAGCAGAACTGATATGAACAATAGTTAAGCTTTGGTGACGGGAGAAGTTTGTGAACTTAAAGGCTTTTTTCTCTTTTATGGTTATTTTGTTCATAAAAACCATGAGGCATGGCAACAGAGGGCTCTGATAACAGACAGATTCAGGAAAGGTCACTGTAGAGGCGCTAAAAACAGAATGATAGCAATCAGTTAGCCAGAATAAGGGGCGACTTTCATAGCGGGCTGGTTATAATAAAGTATTGCTTGAACATAATCCGATACTGGCTTGAGGCTCTCTATGGAACCGCTTTTTGTACCTGATACAGATCAGGTCCAGCGCTGGCTGAACGAAGGTTCGACCACCAACTACATCTGCGAACACTGTGATGGTATTCATCTGTCTGAATTGCAAAGAATGGACGGGGTGCTGGATAGTCGTATCTTTGTAGAATCAGATCATCTGATTCTTACCACTGAGCTTGAACTCAGGCCCACGGCGATTCTGCCCCTGACAATAGAAATCGGGCGGCTTAATGTAGCATTTCCTAACTGTAAAATTTTTATGGAAGTCACGGATGAAGCTCTGCCAAAGCTGATTATTATGGATACCTTACACACCCGTGCTGGTGTTTCTTTCAGCCAGTTCCGCCACTTTCTGCTGATGATGATGGAGAGTACACGTCAGTTAACCAGTGATTGCCAGAGTATGGGGGTGCTGAGTTATCCGGATAGTCCTCAGGATGATGATGAGCAGGCTGATCATGTGTCTCTGCACTGATTATTCCTGTTATCTGATCTCGCAGTATCTGTAAAAAGAAATGCAGGCTGAAGTGAAACCTGCGTTTCTGTTCAGCCTGTTATTCTTTTGCTGTTTCGGTGCAGATTACCTGGTTTCGCCCCTGGTGTTTAGCCTGATAAAGCAGATCATCGACACGTCTGATCCAGTGATCCAGCAGGTCATCACTGGTACAAATCTGACTGACCCCGGCGCTGATCGTAATTTGCAGCACATGGCCATCGTAATCGATACAAAGCTGGCTTAGCAGGGTGCTCAGGCGTTCTGCAATCATGCGGGCCCCCGTCAGATCCGTATGAGGCAGAAGAATAAGGAACTCTTCACCGCCTATGCGACCGCAGATATCCGTTTTTCTGAGAATAGACTTACAGGCAACGGCCATCTCTTTCAGTACTTTATCTCCGGCCTGGTGACCATAGCGATCATTGATCAATTTAAACAGATCAATATCAAACATCACGATACTGGAAGGATACAGGTAGCGTCGACAGACATTAAACTCTCTTTGGGCCAGCTCCATAAAGTGTCGTCGATTATACAAACCGGTCAGATCATCCCGGGTCGCCAGCTCCTGTAATCTTCGGTTTGCTGTTTCCAGTTCAATAGCCTTTTGCTGTAGCTGTTTATTCAGAAATTGCAGTTTTTGTTCCCGGGTAAACCCTTCCTGCCGTGCCAGTTTCTGTAGTTCAGAGCGCAGTGTACTTTCTGATGGCTCAATCTGAATAACAGCTCGACGGTAATCGGCATGGCGTTCAATCAGATTCACTCTGGCCCGCATTGGTCTGGAGAAGCAATGGGTAAATAAACCTGATAACTTGCCGCATATAAACGGCATGGCATAACTGGTTCTGGTTTCAGGGAACAGAGTCAGCTCCCATGGATTTTCAATGATAACGGTACCAGACCGGCTTTCGTAATCGACAACAGACTGGATAATATGCCCCCAGCCCGCGGTTGCTGTAATGTCTCCCCAGCGCTGCAAGCCATCACTGAAATCTTCTCCCAGGTCATTGACCATCTGATGGTAATCTTCTTCTGTGCCCTGGCTGGCAGAGTAGGCGACTAACAGAAAGAAGTAAGCATCTCCCAGCTCCTCTTTCAGAGGTTTCAGAATGGTTATTAAAGATGGATCCTGCCAGAAAAGCGTGGCGGGACGACCAAAAAAGTAAAGTTGTTTTTCTTCGGCATCCCACTGATACCAATCAGGCATTGTCATATCATATCTCTTCAGGCTGATCCCTGATCTCCAATGATCGGTCCAGTTTTCCATTTACCCGGCTCCGTGCAGGTCTTAACATTTAACCTTTTTACTACTTTAAAAGCTGTATCCTATTACAGCATTTGTTAACCGGTTCACATTCTGAGTATAGAAGAGGCTGACAAGTCGATAGGGAAATCCGCTTTTTACATAAGAAAACAGGTGATTTAGTGGTAACTAATTCAAGTTGTGAGTTTTCATAGAAATATTCTTTTCAATCAGTTTGAATCCAGGTCGCGGTTTCTGCTGAGGTGGTTTCAGGCTAACGACTATAAGCTGGCCAATGGAGCTGGCATCAGCCTTGCCATAATTATTTCTGTTAGCGGAAAAAGAAATTTGAATTAGTACTTGTGCCTAACTTGTTGATAGTGCTAGAATTCGCCTCGTTGTTTCGAAAGAGACAAGTCGTGGTGGCCCTGTCGGTCCCCCCGCAATGATACCCTGTGAACCTGGTCAGGTCCGGAAGGAAGCAGCCACAGCAGGTGACTCATGTGCCGGGGTGTGGCTGGTGGGGCCATCTCCATTTCTGGGGTATGAAAAATTATTCTTTTCCAGACTTTTCAGTCAATTTTTTCGTAGTATTCTGTTAGCAAGTAACAAGATGACTTCACATAGAGCCTGTTTCAAGCGTCGGCATTAGTCATATTCAGGTTATGATTTAGCCAGCACTTAGGGTTTACCGGATTTTCATCCACGATGGTTTTACGCACATTATCTTCGATGGTTTCAGCCATTGCTTCTGGATTTTTACGGATATTTTCGGCAGTATAATCAGTGCTTCAATGCCTTGTTCGACGATCAGTTCAATGATGCCCAGTGCAATACCGTTAACATAAAGTACCAGGTCAGAGCGTTTCTTATTTTCTCTCTTAATAGAGGCTTCTTCTGCAATGGCAAAATCGTTGGCCTCTGAGTTGTTCCAGTCGATCAACCACACGGTTTCATTTTACTGGCCAGCACCTTCTTTCTCTTTGATGCCATAACGCAACAGACTATAGACCTCTTTATTGGCGTAATAGAGTTGCTTACTTTCACCAAGGGCAGCGGCGTATAGCGTACGTTTTGTCAATGCCTCGCTGACACCGCGTCTGCTAAGCGAATCGGTAAGCAGTTCAACTTCTATGTTTTTATTATTTTCACGGGATTCCCAGTTACCCTGGTAACGGTAGCCTGACTTATTCTCAAAAAACTTTATCACATAGTTTTGTGTTGCTCTCTCATGCTGGTCAACGATTATCCTTAGCTCTGTTTTCCTTTTACTGCCTGAGTAGAATCAAGCAGAAGATTTAGCATTTCTTCGCCATGCTCATTGATCTCATCGGCTCCCCACTCATCATTACTTTTAGTGAGCTTGATCATTTCATATAGTTTCAAGCTATCAATAGACTTGTCGTTAATGGCTGCTGAAAAATGTGCCAACTTTGCTGTGGGTGGGAAATTACTTAAGCGAGAGTTTTTACTGTGACTGATCAGGCAAAGGTTGCCAAACTCATGGAGCTCATCCTCATCCAACACTGGATGACCATCCATTGGGTGTTGCGGATAAAAATGCTCTACCGAGCTGCGAAAAGTAAACTCGAACTCTCTGATAACGGCGTCACTTTTTTCTTTGCCTTGAAGCCACAGCAGATAATCGAGATAGTTAAAGATAAAATTATTTTCGACCTGACCAAATAGCAATTTATTCCTGTCAATATGCCTCAGCTTACGATTCTTAGGGTAATAATCAAATTCTGGCTCAAAAATCATTTCATAATAAGACTTCCCTTCATCACAGGCTAAAAAGCGATCAAATACAAAGCGCCTGGCTAAATTGGAGAGGAAGTCCAGATAGGCCTGGGCATCAGGCTCTTCTTCGTAATAGAGGAAATACAGAGCGGCATTAAGCCAATGCTTGTAAACTAGGGTTGGTGTCGATACATGGAAAGCGGATAACAACATCAGAATCTGTCGATTAATACCTTCATAGCCGCCTTCGTTGTCATCAAAGCAATTGATAAAACTGACACTCTTTTTTGAGTACCACTTCAGGCGTTTTAAACTCCAGGCATCCTGTCCCTGGCTATATTCCCGCTTGATAATGCATTGATCAAAAAGATATTTACATTTGAGTAATGCATAAACAAAATCGGCAACCGTCTCAGCAGGGTCATCATAGTTAAGTAAATAGTCATCAAATTGATCAATAAGCTGCTTATCATCAAGGGAGATATCTTCTTCAGTATAAATTCTGAGTACGTGCAGCAAAAAGTTTGAAAAGTTAATAATACTATTAAACCGTTCTGGTACGTCTTCTTTATCATCGGCTTTATTCGATTTACCTATCGCTGGGGCACGAAGTGGTTTAGAGATAATTTCTGATAAAGGCAGAGCCTGGCTACCGGATTTCATATCATCTAGGCACTCAGTAAGTTCTTCAAAGGAGTCTATTTCAAACTGGCCCCAGTCATTTTGACCAAACATCCTATGTCGTTCAGCTGGTGTAAATCCATACTGGATATAGCGCTCCATATTGGCACAGGCTTCCCAGACCTTATTCAGGGCATTAATGCTTCTGTCTTTTTCCTCTTCATCCTCAATACGACTGAGTACAGCCATCATTCTGGCTTTCAGTACTTCGTGCTTTTCCAGCTGCTCACCCCGGTTGTTCATTGCTTCAAAATAGTGATTCAAATCTGTATCTTCAGGCACTTCCACACGCATAATCTGCACATTCATGAACAGATATTGGGCAAAGCTCTTCAGACTGATATCTTCCAATTGCTCTAAAGCTTTAGTGATAAGCGCATAGCCATTAACAATACCTTCGTTATAGTTCTCGCCGTTTAAGCGATGCAAGGCCACTCGTTGGCTGAGTGCGGTAAATGTTGCTGTTGATTTGGGGCGGCTTTCAAAACTGATATTAACCTGTTTATACCAATTCATTTTGACTGGTTTAAGGGAGGTATTATTTGATAGATCAAGATTTTTCAGATAAGTAGCCAATAGTGATAAAGTTGTAAAGCGTTGCTGCCCATCGATAACCTCGAAGCTGCTATCACTTCGTTTGTATACTACCAGGGTGCCAATGTAATAACGCGTGTGTTTCTTTTTCTGGTAATCAACGACATCCTGCACCAGCTGATTTATTTCACTTTCCCCCCAGGCATAGTTGCGCTGATACATAGGTACGATATAAGTATTGTCATCACTTAATAGCTGTTGTATCGAAAACTCAGTAATAGCATTACTCATAATAATTCATCTCTTTGAACAGCTTGACCAGAGGGTCTTTAGAGGCATTGTTTTTACGGCTGTTGTTTTTGTTATCAGCATTGGTCAAAGATTGTAAAGGCATAGATAGCACATCAGAGGGCAAGGTAGCATCTTTAATCAGCCGGAATAAATTCTGGTTCAACACATGGTTATCCATGGTGGCCAGTTGTACGACCTGTTGCTTAATCCGCAACCGAAATGACCAGATAAAAATTTTCTCTATCGCGCTGGATAGTTCCACAGTGCCAAACTTGTCCATATAAAAAATCAGGCCGCAATCGAATATCGCCCGGACATACTTATCACCGATCCGAAGGCGGTCTGGGTAATGGTTTAAGGTTCGTAGAATATTCAGGGCCTGATGAGTCAATTCAATATCCATAAACCTTGATGACTCACCATATTCTGCATTGACAATGGCCTGCACTTGTTTTTGGTAATAGTTTGACATCTCAAAAAAGCGTCGACCATTGATAATCATCTGATCAAGATGGAATGGAAACGCTTTCTTCTGGCCATCAATTTTTCTATGGTACTGGCTGTTGTAGTCATCGACGTAGTGGTGAGCAATGCGCAAAGACTCAACATAAGGGAAGTGTTCAATTTGATCGATATTTACGCCTTTGAAGAGCCCTACTTCATTCTTACTAAAATAACGGGCAGAGTACCCCAGTGCCCAGCGGCGAATGCGGTATAAATATTCAGCAAATAAAGTGGCTAGCTCTTTACTTTCTAATGCTTCCCAACCAGCGACTGTTTCAGCCTTAAGCGTCTGTTCATCTTCGCTGAACTCACGTAAATGGTAGGCTTTAAGCAGATCATGTGGTTCAAGATCTCGGCCTCGTGCGTTTTGTGAGTCGAAGAACTGAAACGCCTCAGAGATGGAGCAGAGTGAGAATATCACCACCTCACAGTGGTTTAATAGGAAATCAATATGGTGCTCGGTAAATTCGCTACGGCTTACCAAGCGTTTTATTTCCAAATAATTTTGGTGCAGGTTGCGTTGGCTAATGTCGCTACTGAACTGCTGAGCTTCCATAAAGGCTTCTATAGGTTCTTCCAGTGCCTCTAATTGTTCAGATAAGTCCTGTCGTTCCAGTTGATCCCAGCGTTCCTGAATAATTGCGTATACAGCCAACACCAGGGTTAATGTACGCTGCTGACCATCGACAATATTCAGCATCCCTTCATCGTCATGATGAAAGACGATAGTACCTAACCGATAGGCACTTTGCGTTTTATGTAGCTGAATATCCTGAAACAACTGGTGGATATTACGTGTTGTCCATTTATAGGGGCGTTGATAAGGTGGGATCGTCAGCTTTTCCAGTTGTACCAGTTCGCTCACCTTTATGATATCTCTTGCTAAGGTCTGCGCCATTTATAGTACCCTGCGCGCGTTTACACAACACGTCCTGATTACCACATCCATTCAGAATCCTTAATTTTTTATCTCTTTTAAGATTGTGTATATAGCTCTACTTATACCAATCGAGTCTTACCTGTCAGCAACTCCTGTATCATACCCTGTTTGATCTGCTGGGTTTTACTTAAGCACTGCTCCAATGCCTGAATCTCTTCATCCATATCAGATAGGATTGAGGTGGTCTAATAGATACAAGCAGTCCAGTTAAGGATAATTCCATTAACTGGAGAGAAAATGATAGCCTTTCGAGGCATCTGCCAGATCTGTAACTGAACCCTGAGTGAAATGATTTCATCTGCCATACCTGCTGTTTTCATTGTAGCTGTATCAAAAGGTGGTTTTGGCGGTGGGTCAGGCATGCTGGTTGTACCATCATCATCTGATGGCGACGGTGATCTCTCCGATTCAGGCCGCAGCTATCATGGCAAAACCTTCATAGGATACGGGATTCAGCTTTCCATGTTTCTAAAAGAGGTTTTGAATAGTCATAACCCACACGGTCTAATTGTTCAATCTTCTTATAGTCCACGATTGAGAAATCACTGAGTGGCGGTTCTATATACAGGTCTGTATAGGTTTCCTGATTTTTTCTCTGCTCCAGCGTGCCGCCAACATTAGATACCCGCATCAGTACTTCAACCATGCTGGGTACGTTAATTGATTTTTTAAAAGGATTAAGGCGGCTAAAGAGTACAGCCCAGCCTGATAACGCACCGTCATACTCTATCGGGTCTCTGGCATCGTTTTTAGGGTTTACGTTGACGGCCAGAACGATACCCCCCGGATTTGCTTTAGCCATAACATCCACAGGCAGACTATTCAGTGCAGCACCATCGACAAGCAAGCCTTCTTTGTGAGGGTAGGGAGGATAAATGCCGGGTGCAGCATTACTGGCCAGCACAGCTTCCACGACAGGACCGCTGTTATGTATTTTCATTCCTGCGTGACTGATATTGCATGAAACCGAAAAGTATTTCATTGATAAGTCTTCAATCAGAACATCGCCAAAGGCTTCTTCTGTCACCTTGCAGGCTTTTCTGCCAGAAAAAAGTGAGACTAACGGCAGTGTGGGTATTTCTGCAAAAGAGCGGGTGATGTGCTTACTTTGTTCAAGTATTTTGTCGGGAGACCAGCCCAGAGCAATCTGGCAGGCAATAAAGGCTCCGACACTGGTGCCGCCGATAAAGTCAATGGGGATATTCAGCTCTCTCATCGCCCTGAAAACCCCGATGTGGGCCATCCCACGCCCACCGCCAGCCCCCAGCACTAACCCAATAGCTTCTCCAGTTAAAAAGCGAGCCAGCCTTTTAATGTCACTTTGTTTATTGTGACGAAGGTGGTGATGCATGATGCATTCCCGAGGTGTTAGCCAGGCGGCCGTATTTTGCGCAATAGTTGTTTCAGGCGGTTGCAGTAAGAGCAAGTGAGGTTTGATCAGGTTGTCTGATTTGATTTTTCTAATTTGCTGTTCAAAAGTAGTCATTGTCGGATCTGCAGTGGCATCTGCGAGTAGCAGTATCGTATCTGCTTGTCGTATGCAGCGCTGTGTCCAGGGGGTATCTGTATTGTCGGTAATCAGAATCAGGTGTTCGTGAGAGCGTTCCAGATCGTTCAGGGCGTTAACAATCGATTTTTTGCACGCTTCATCTGAATAGTTTGCAGACTGATCACTGATTCCTCCCATCTCTTCAATCAACTGACGATTAACGGTCAGAACAGCGCCTCTGTGAGCTAAGGCTGTTTGCAGCATGCTGGCTATTTTCTGAACCGGTACGGCATTGGTAATCGGTGATAGGGTGATCGTACGTGGTATGGTGGTGCCGTGAGGACGGGATGGCGTAATTAAATGATCCACTATCATTTTAGTGGTTGCTTTGTGAACGGCAGCCGGATGTTGAGCAAATAATTGATCAAATACAGCCTTACTGAGTCGGCCTACTGTCGAGTCACGTATAGCACGGACGTGAACAGCCCGGCTGGTCTCTAAAATGACACCAATTTCACCCAGTACTTCACCCCGGTCAATATCTCTCAGAGGAATCTCTGTGCCGTTAATCTCATCAATAGCCAGGAAGCGTCCACTGACAACAAAGTAAATATAATCAGAGGGATCTCCTTTCCTGATGAGCTGGACGCCACTGGGCACTACTTTCAGTTCCATGTCATGGCTGAGCTGATCCAGAATACTTTCATCTAAATCGGCAAACAGTGCGCTTTCCTGTAGGGCTGCTTTAAGATGAATGATTTCAATCGTTTTAGTTAATCGGCTGATGACATTGCGGAATTGATCTGGATATTGGGTCTGCAGTTGTTTGAAGGCGGTTCTTGAGAGCCGGTAAACATGAGACTCTGATACCACCAGAGCCGCAGATGTACGAGTCATCTGGCCACCTAAAACAGCCAGATCAATGATATCTCCGGGAGTACACATGGATACTACTGAGGTATTGTTATCTGATGAAGGGACTATATGAACGCTGCCAGAAGCTAAAAAAAAGACGCTGTCAGCAATGTCCTGGCGATCAAAAATATAACTACCCGCTTTGAACTCTGATGATTCAATAGCCTGGGCAATTGCTCTGAACTGATCGTCTTGAAGCCCCTGAAAAACATCCAGCGTTGTTAATAGTGCGATGATTGCTTCATGAGCCATAGGATCATTGGAATGTTTGAAGGCCATGAACCGTTTTCCTTTTAATGCCAGTATCTTTACCGGGTAGGGACTGACTGCTGCAGGTTGCTGTGGTTTGCCAGCAGACAGTTCAGCGTATGCAAATAAGCATAAAAACAGATGATAAGGTGCTGTCGTCTGTATAGTGGACTTTTATAGAAAAATCATAGAGATGCCAGTTATTTATGTAAACTCTTTTCAATGGCCTGAGACAGAGATTCAACATTGTCTGTTGAAAACATGGAGCCATGCCAGCCCTGGACACGTAAGACGCGCAATGGATAGGAGAAGCATTTTTTCCAGCGATGGAATAATAGTGGACTCAGCCAGTTCAGACCGTTTGAAATAATCAGATCTACCGGGCCATCAAACGGGTGAACCTGATAGGTCTTCATCATCTCAATCTGTGTGGTCAGTCCCTGGTCCGAGATCATGGCACCTAAGCGCTGACCATTAATGCTGGCATTCAGTATACGAAGACCCTTAACCAGTTTTACAAAAGCCAGCCATAGCTGTGTGCTGCTTAAGATCTGGCCAGGGTATACGGTTTCCAGCAGAAAGGTTCGTTGTGGTGGCCGATTACGACGGGTTAATTCTTTTGCCGTTTCAATAGCCAGAATACCGCCAATGGAAAAGCCTCCGATAATAAAGGCTCTGTCGGTTTGTGCTTCTATTGCATCGGCATAATGTTGTACCAGATTCAGGTTTCGTTTCTCCTTGTAGTCACTTGCTGCGTTTAGAGGCGGTTGCAGCATCACCAGTGAGCAACGTTTGCCCAGAGTATCAGCCAGCCGCTGGAAGCGAATTGCATCACCATGGCCTGAGGCTGCCAGAAACACCGTGGGGGCTGTAGGGTGATCACTTAACGGCACAGCAACAGGCTTATCACTGATACATTTCAGATATGCCTGAGCGATCTCGGCTATGGTCGGGTGATGGATGAAAAAGGATAACGATACTGTATTGTCTTTACCGGATAAGGCATCCAGTCCTGACAAAAAATTCATGGCCGATAATGAATCACCACCCAGAGCAAAGAAATTATCATGAATGCCAATAGGGCTGTGTTTTAACAGATCTTCCCATAGCGTCACCAGCTCGGTTTCCAGAGGTGTTGTGGGGGCTTTGTAGTTTTCTGTTTCCTCCCGGTGGGTAATTTCAGGCAAGGCTTTCCAGTCTGTCTTACCACTGGGATTACCAGGCAAGGCATCCATTACTTTAATGAAACCTGGCACCATGTAGTCGGGGAGTCTGTTACGCAGATAGTGGCGTACCGCCTTTTCATCCAGCGTTTTACTGGCCAGCCAGGCATATATTCTTACTGTATTCTGCCGGGTGCTGGCTTTGACCGCTGCCGCGGAAACCTCCGGGTGAGCCAGTAATACCATTTCGATCTCGTCCGGTTCAATACGATGACCGCGTATTTTAATCTGGCGATCCACACGTCCTGAAAAATAAATCATTCCATCCGGCATCTGTACACCTCTATCGCCGGTTTTATACAGACGTATCTGTGGATCAAATGGGGCGTAAATAAAACGTTCTGTATCCAGTTCAGGTCGGTTGAGATAACCCCTTGCCAGGCCCGGACCTCCCAGACAGATCTCTCCTGTCACTCCAACAGGCATCTGTTGACCATCAGAACCCAGTATATAAACACGACTGCCATCAATGGCTTTACCTATGGGAAGTACGGCAGGCATCTCCTGCTGAAAACATTCCCAGCTAGTGGCCAGGATTGTTGCTTCTGTCGGTCCATAACAGTTAATTAAACGGGCACCGGTCAGGGTTAAAAAACGTTGTGCTTGGTCGGGATGTAGTATTTCACCGCCGCACCAGACCAATTTTAGTGCCAGACCTTTTTTCCCTTCGATGGCATCCAGAAAATAGGGCAGAGTTGAAGGTACAAAAATAGCAAAACTGGCTTTATGACGCAGAATTGTCTGAGCTATTACCTCCATTGTCTGACGCCTAGGAGGAGGCAGGATAATGGCTCCCCCCTGACAAAGCGGAGCAAAAATTTCTACCATAGCCGGGTCAAAGGTAATCTGAGTACCCTGGCAGCTGCGATCTGCGGGTACTGAGTCATAGGTCGAGACAATGCGCGACATCAGAGCGCTATGTTCGATCATGACACCTTTGGGCAGACCACTGGAACCGGATGTGTAGAGTATATAAGCCAGTTGACTGGCTTTAGGAGGCGTTAATGCCGGGTGGTTATTCACGCTATCCGGGATATGGCTACTCTGTGTCTCCCACTCTGATATCTGTTGCTCTGATATCTGATGGAGCTGATCAGGTTCCAGAAAATCAATGGACAGGGTTTCTGCCAGAAAGCTCAGTTGCCGGGCCGAATCACCATCCACTATTATCGTGTTGATATCACCTTCGTGCAGCATATGTTGCAAACGATCAGCAGGCATCTCCGTATCAATAGGCATAAAGGCTGCGCCAGAGCGAAGAATACCCAGAATAGTGGCAATCATAGCCGGGGAGCGTTGAACCGCAAATGCAACAACAGGGTTTGATGCCAGGGAGGCCGGTGTTGTGCTTTTGAGTTTCAGTGCAATATGTCTGCTCCAGAGTTCCAGTTCAGCATAGTTGATACTGCTGCTATCAGATATCAGGGCCGTTGCATCCGGATTACTTCTGGCCTGAGCTAAAAAAGCATCGATAACTGTGGGGTATTCCTGCTGAAACAAAGGCGGGGCTGTTGATAGCTCAGCCAGCAACTGTTTTTCTGAGGGAGGAATAAGCTCAACGTTTTTACACAGGGTATCAGGTGTATCAACAATTGTCTGAAGAAGCAGATGCCATCTTTTCAGCAACTGTTCCGCTTCACCATCAAACAGATAATTCTGATTGGCTTCGATCACCATTTCCACATCATCGTCAGGTGAAAACTCACAAAGCGACAGAATGACAGGGTAGCGCGAAACTCCAGAAAACAACTGACGAGTATTCTTTAAAACTGCCTGATCGAAAGACAGGTCAAGCATCTGGCGCTCAAAGGAGAAAGCCAGATCAAAGACCGCTGTGCGGCCTTCCTTGAGTACCTCAAGGTGACGTGATATCTCAGCTAAGGGGAATCGCTGGTGCCGGTAACAGCGCCTTAAGGCCTTACTTACAGAGTTGACTAACTCCGCCAGGCTGGCTGAGAGATCGACTTTAATCGCGACAGGCATAACATTGGTAAACAGCCCCGGTGTTGATTTATAGCGTTTACCCCATCTATTGAGTGTGGGGACACCAATGACAATCTGGTTCTGGCCACTGACTCTGGAGTAATACAGGGCTAAGGCTGCCAGAAAAACAGGGGCTGAGCTGCTGACACCTTCTTCTATACGATCATACAATTCCCGGGAAATGGTATGCTGGCGAATGACTGACGGATTAAGTACTTTTTCTGCATTCACTCTTTTCTGAGAATTAACTGCACTTTTCTGATGTTGGGCGTCCTCTCGGAAAAATGCATTTTGCCGGGGCTGAAGAATAGACTCTGGTAAATCCGGAAGATGCTTCTGCCAGAACGCTTTGTCTTTTTCAAATTGCGGACTGTCGCAGTAAGCCTGATTATCCTCCAGGTAGTCGTAATAGCCGGGGGCGCCTGAATCTGGGATGGAATGATGGTTGGCTAACGCTGTGTAGACTTCTGACCAGCGGTGCATAATCCGGGTTGAGCCAAAGCCATCCATTAACAAGTGGTGATAGAGGGCTTGTATACCATATCGCTCTTCACTTAAACGGGTCAGAATGATTTTCCAGGGGGGGACTGGACGAGTCAGATCAAATGGCCGGGCTGAGTATTTGTCCCATAAGGCCAGAGTAGCCGCTTCAGGGTTTGGCTCGTTGCGCAGATCAATCTCTTCAGTATCTGGTGTGATCTTGTCCAGCAGAAGAAAGTTTTCTCCGCCCTGAGGCACCATACGCAGAGCATCACTTTCATGAGCTACAATATCCAGCGCTTGCCACAATAAAGCCAGATCCAGGGGGCCTTCAATAAAAGCTCCTCCCCCCATATTGTATAACGGGCTATTCGCATGAGCGCATTGATCCAGCCATATCGCCTGATGCCCTGGTGTCATGGGGTACAGATGAGGTTGCTCACCTTCTATTGCCGGGTTGTCTGTTTCCGGGCTATCTGAATCCGGTCGAGGAGTCATCGGTGTTGAGCAATCCATGGATTAAATCTGCTCCACTTTAATCAGCGGACTTCGGCGTTTAACTGCCTTGCGGGCACGTCGTGCAATTCTTAGCAAGTGTAAATAAAGTCCTATATGGCCCACCAGGGACTTGCTGACCTCCCATGCCCGACGGGGATAAAAGCGCCAGATCGGCTCTATCTCTCTGCCGGGGCGGCGATCAACACGTGATTTAAACCTTACCAGGCCGTAGACATAAGGGTGGCTTTTTTCAAAGCGAGGAGAGCCATAAAAAGCCATCATCACCTGGATTAGCTCTTTAACACTGATGCCATTTTCCAGTGCCTGGGTGAAGATTTTCTCGATATGTTCCGGGGTGTAAAACCAGTCGTAAAGATCCAGATAGGTCTGATTCCATTCCTCTTTACTCATCAGAGGGTGGTCAAATACGGCATGAGTGGTGTCGTATTCATTCAGGTCCGGGTCCAGTTTTACACCGGCTTCAACGGCATGTTTATGATCCATAGAACCTGGCAAAGGAGTTAAAACGGTAGTAATCAGGATATCGATAGGCACATTGTCCTGAAGAAAACGAACATCTTCCTTCATGCGCTCAGGGGTGTCGTTGTCAAAGCCAATAATCAGGGTGCCAAAAATAAATATTCCGGCTTTTTTCCAGGCCATAGCCATATCATGCATAGCCTGAACTTTGTTGTGCTTCTTGCCTGCGGCTTGCAGGCTATCGGTTCGCACAGCTTCTATACCAATAAAGACACGGGTACAGCCTGCTTCACGGGCTTTTTCGACAAAACCAGGAATACGATGGGACTGTGTATCCAGTTGCACAAAACAATCCCACTCAATACCGGTCTCTTTGTGTAGCTTGATAAAGACATCCAGAATCTCTCTCCACTCACGCAAACGAGCAAAGTTATCATCTACCAGTAACAGGCGGTGAGTCCCCTGATCTATACATTGACGCAGATAAACCTCAATCGCAGCAGGATCGCGTGAGCGCATCTTATTGCCTGATACATTAATCACCGAGCAGAACGAGCATTTAAAAGGGCAGCCTCGTCCCATGTCCATAGTCGCTACATCAATCTTCATCTTACGTTGCTGAGGGGTTAATAGTTTGGGCAGAGGCGCTTTGCTCATATCGGCTAAATCATCACCTTTGTCATACATCGACTTTAAGGTGCCATGCCAGACATCCCGTAATAGTTCATCAACACCGGTTTCCAGCTCACCGGCATAAAGCGTAATACCTTCATCCTGGGCAGACTGAAGCGCGCCATATTCCCAGTCCGGGGTCAGAGCCATTGTTCCGCTGACATGAAAACCGCCAATCGCGACGGGAATGCCCTGTGCGATAAACTGTCGGGCCAGATCAACAGAGCGCGGATACTGATTGGTTTGTACTCCAACCATCATTACCAGCGCGCGATCAAAGGATTTCAGCTTTTTACTCAGTTTTTTTGTGTTGACCCGGGTGGTCATTTCATTAATCCCCGTGATATCAACAGTCACATCGGGACCTAATACCTGGCGATTGACGGCATCTTCAACAATGCCCCAGACCGCCGCAAGGCTATGTGCCGGGCCAATGCTTTTCCACCACTGTACGACATAGCCATCGTCGTCATAACGGGATGGTTTGATCATCAGAATACCCAGACGTGAGGGCTGGCTGGCTGAGGCTGGCTCAGAATGAACAATGGTATGTTTTTCCATAAGGCCCTCTGCTTTTGTTGAATAAAGACTTCGCTAAAATAATCCGGGTCTGTTTCTGGTGTGTTTTAAGTTATAGCCTGGATAACATCTCATGATCCAGTCTGCCAATAAAGCTGTGTTTTTTGCATGACTTTATATACTTCATGTTTCAACAGGATAGCTGAGGCGCGCTTTTTTACTCTTTGAGTTTTAACTGTTCTGATGTATAGAAGGAGATTAATTTCGTTTAGTGAGGTCAAATGACGAATGGAGCCTACTACCCTGGTTGGTTTGCTGGCCGCGTTTTGTACGACATCAGCATTTATTCCTCAAGTGATTCAGATTTTGAAAACAGGGAATACGGATGGTATTTCATTAATGATGTATGCCATTTTTACCACAGGTGTCTCTTTATGGCTGATCTATGGCCTGATAATGAATGACTTGCCTATGATTCTGGCTAACCTGATAACACTGATCCTGGCTTGTATTGTACTAGGGCTTACGCTTTATCAGCGTATGGCAGATAGAAATAAGATGATTGATTCAGGCTGCATGTCTTCAGATGCTGAGCATCATTGAGCTTGTGATGTATGTGGGCTCTTTGCCGTGCGCAGGTCATTGTTACCCTGCTGAGAGTTTCAGGAAGCGTTTCTGGCTCTGAGTGATTGCCACCCAGAGTTTCATGAATCAGTGTCAGGATGGAAACTGTTCTGTTTCAGCCAGAGTATTGTCGAGCAGCAACGCGAACTGTTCCATTGGCAGGGGGCGGCTCATCAGGTAGCCCTGATAGATATCGCAACCAATTTCATTAAGAATCTTCAGCTGGTTCTCATGTTCGACACCTTCAGCCAGTACTTTGATGCCCAGAGAGTGCCCCATAGCAATGATTGCTGCGACAATTTCCCTGTCTCTGGCATTGTGCTCAATTTCATCAATAAAGCTCTTATCAATTTTCAGCACATCAATCGGGAAGCGTTTGAGATAGGAGAAAGATGAATATCCTGTTCCAAAATCATCAATCGCAATGTGGATACCCAGAGAACGAAAGCGTTCCAGCAGAGTAATCGTGCTTTCTGTCTCAGACATCAGTGCGCTCTCTGTCAGCTCCAGTTCCAGGTGATGTGCAGGAAAGCCGGTTTGCTGCAGAATATCAGAGACTTGATTGTACAGTTCAGGGTCACTAATCTGACTGGCTGATAAGTTAACAGCCAGAATCAGTGGGGGATTGCCTTTATCCAGCCATTTTTTACCCTGCTGGCAGGTCTTCAGCAGTACCTGATAGCCGATGCGGTTGATCTGGCCATTCTGTTCACACAGATCAATAAAACTAAAGGGCGATAACAACCCTTTTTCCGGATGCTGCCAGCGTACCAGTGCTTCGGCGCCTGTGATGCTGTTGCTATGGATATCGGTTTGAGGTTGCAGGTAGACACAAAGCTCATCGTTCTCCAGTGCCTGGTACATCTGGGTTTCCAGTTCTAACTGGTTTCTGGCATTACGGGTCAGCGCTTCTGAGAAAAAGCTGAAACGGGAGCGACCTTCTGCTTTTGCCTGATAAAGTGCAGCATCAGCATGTTGCAGCAGAGTATGGGCATCGTTTCCATTCTGGGGAGCCAGGCTGATACCGATACTGGCACCAACTGTGACCGTCTGGCCTTTTTTCAGTACCCAGGGCTGATTCAGCTGGTTGATAATCTGCCGGGCCAGTAAAGACAGTTCAGCGGCATCTTCATAGTGATCAAACAGCATCGCATACTCATCGCCTCCCAGTCTGGCCAGGGTGTCCAGATGAGGCACTGTCTGATCCAGCACCTGTGAAACCTGCTTTAGCAGATCATCACCGGCTTTATGGCCATAACTGTCGTTAACGTTCTTAAAGCGATCCAGATCCAGTAGCATCAGGGCAACCTGCCCCTCTTCTTTCTGAGCCTGACGAATGGCGTGATCTGTACGCATCATCAGCGTTTTACGATTGGCCAGACCTGTGAGTGGGTCATGGTAATCGAGGTAGGCCAGTTTATTCTCAGAGGCTTTCTGTTCTGATAAGTCTGCAAGCACACCGACATAGTGACTGATTTCATTTTTATTATTGCGTACGACACTGATGTTCAGTAATTCGGGGTAGGTGCTGCCATCTGACCGACGACTGATGACCTCACCCTGCCAGCTGTCATAGTTTCTGATGCTATGCCACATCGCCCGATAAAAAGTACGTGGGTGCTGGCCGGACTGTAGTATGGCCGGGGACTGTCCTATAACGTCTGCTTCACGATAACCAGTCATATTGCAGAACGCTTTATTGACCATCTGTATTTTCAGATCAACACTGACGACCATAACGGCTTCACTGGTATTCTCAAATACTGCAGCGGCCTGTTTCAGGCGCATCTCATTCTGGCGTTGTTCAGTGATATCTCTCAGGTAGGCAAAGAAACGTCCGCCATGTTTTGGCCAGTAAGTGGCTCTGACTTCAACATCAAAAATCGAACCATCTTTGTGACGGTGCTTACTGATAAACCGAGACTTACCATGCTGACGAATATGGTGAATACGCTGCTCGGTCTCATCCGGATGTTCTTCATAGTCAATATCCGGAATAGTCATCTGCAGCAGTTCTTCTTTACTGTAACCCGACATATCACAATAGGCCTGGTTCACATCCAGTAAACGCCCTTGCGTGTCTGTCATCCAGAAGCCATCCAGTGCTGTACCAATGACACTGCGATAGGTTTCTTCACTTTCCTGTTGGGCTACTTCATGCCGGAGACGCTCACTGATATCCCGGGCAACGGAGACGTAATATTCATCGGTCTCGGTTTTCAGGCGGGTGGCATTAATCTCTACCGGGATTTTATGACCATCCTTATGAAGATGCTGACTGCGAAAAACGGCAAAACCTTTCTGATCAATTTCATCATTCAGTTGTTTTATATCCAGACTGGCCGCTGCAGTAGAGATATCGGCAATGTTTTTTTCTCTGAACTCTTCGGCAGTGTATCCCAAGCATTCATATGCCTGCTGATTGGTATCAACGATAGTAAAATCCTGAGCCCGAAGAATAAAAATGCTGTCGCTGACCTGGTTCATAAGGCGGCTGAACAGACTTTTTTCACTGAGCTCTTTCAGCTGTTCCTGAATGGTTTCTATCTGTTGTTCTTTTCGGTTCAGTTCACATTCAAGATGGTCAACATAACCCTGCTGCAGGGCTTTAGTGATATCTCTGAGAGTGATAATGCCACTGACTTCATTGTCTTTTGTGGTCACTACAAAGCGTCGGATGGATTTGGCTTCCATCAGATGCGAGGCATCTTTAACCAGCACATCTTCACTCAGAGTGTATACCGGGGAGTGCATGACGAGTTGTAAGGGGGTATCGTCGGGGTTATTCAGGTCACGGGCCAGGCGTACGATATCTCTTTCTGTCAGGATACCTGAGGGGTGCTTGTTTTCCGTGATTACCACGCAGCTGATGGTTGCGGTGTCCATCAATTTAATGGCATCCAGTACACTATGCTGTGCGGTAAGCTGGTGAACACTGGTGCTCATCACATCCCGCACCCGTATCTTAATGGCCAGAGGAATGTAGTCCAGATGGTGAATAAAATCGCTCTCATTCACAACGCCCAGCAGTTTGTTCTGCTGATCTGTAATCACTAGCTGTCGCAGGCTGTTTTCAGACAGAATTCTGAAGGCTTCATTACAGCTGGTATCTCCGGAAACCGTGACAGGAGGCGTGCTCAACTGGCCAAGCGTGCCATGTAGCGGGAGTGTGCTGCGGGCAAGATACTGTACCAGGGCCTGTTCTGTAAATATGCCTGTTGGCTGATGCTGATCGTCGACCTGAATAACGCAACTGGTATTTTCCAATTGCATCTGTGCCAGTACATCGCGAATGTCAGTGTCGGGACTGACTTTGATCAGCTGAGGTGACAGCATACTGCTGACAGGGGTATTTTCCATGGCCCTGAATCCGGTTATGGCTCCTGTAATAAACCTTAAGATTATAAGGGAATGTCGTTTTTTGTAACAGGAATATCAGTGAATGTGCTATGGTTTTTTTAATATCCCATAAAGAAGCAGGCAGAGTAAACACGCCATTATTATTGTGAATACTGCTCTGCACAAGTAAATTTACTCTTTGTTTTTACTCCGATTATCGTAGAAATGATTAATCTGAAGTGCCGGGTGCATCAGGTGTGAGTCAGGCAGGTATTTTCAGGAATCGCTAACGTCTTCTGTTTCTTTAGTCCTGATTGTTAATGGTTTTGTGTATCAGTTTTTTCATCGATTTCTGTTGGGAAATAACACTCCTGTTTTCCTGTCAGATCAGGAGGAACAGCTGAGACCGATTCCGGAAGCCCAGTCTGGGGCCGGGCCAGCAAACCGGGCCATATTATGATGCTGCTGATAAGGCTGGCGCAGTACCGGAAGTAAGTCATTGATCAGTGTGAAATTGCCCTGATGAGCCTGCTCTATTGCTTCCTGGGCCATATAGTTTCGTAACAGGAACACGGGATTGACCTGCAGCATCTGCATCTGACGTTCACTATCTGAAACAGGGTAGTCCTGCAGATGCTGGTGATAGCTATGTAGCCAGTGTTCAAAGGCCTGAGGTCTTGGTGTGATCGTTTGCAGGTTATGTATCTGGTCCGGGATCGGGGTTTCACTGAGTAAGCGGACCATTAATGTCAGATCTGTCTGCTGGCTTTCCAGTAACCGGGTCAGATCATCAATCAGAGTCTGATGCTTTTTATTGGTGGTGAGTGGCAGCAGATCTTCTGTGCCGGTCAGTGCAATGGGAGTCAGGCCCAGTCGGCGACTCATAATCTGATAGTAATAGCCTGCATACAGCGTATTGAATTCACCTAATGCGGCTTCCAGCAGCGCTTTTGCCTGCTGAGGATCTTTATGAACCAGAGGGATAAAACACTGGGCCAGGCAATAAAGGTTCCAATGCATAACGTCTGGTTGCTGATTAAATGCGTAACGCCCCTGATGATCTGAACGGTTGCTGATGGTGTTCTGTTTATACTGATCCATAAACTGGTAAGGGCCATAATCAAGCGTTTCTCCAATCAGTGACATGTTATCTGTATTCATCACACCATGAACAAAACCATAAGCCTGCCAGAGTGCGACCAGACGCGCGCTGCGTTTGATGACTTCATTCAGCATGGTCAGTGAGGGATTGCTCTCCTGCAGGTACTCCGGAAAATAACGCTGCAGGCAGTAACGGTTCAGTTGTTTAAGCTCGTCGAGCTGTCGATTGTGATAGAAGTGCTCAAAGTGGCCAAAACGTATGTGGCAGCGGGTTACCCTGAGCAGTGTTGCACAGGGTTCTGCCAGACCATCCCGGATGACTGTCTGGTCAGAACCTACCAGGCATAAAGCCTGAGTGGTTGGTATCCCCAGTCCCTGCATGGCGGCACTGACCAGATACTCTCGTATGCTGGAGCGCAGTACTGCACGACCATCCCCGAAGCGGGAATAACGGGTCTGTCCCGAGCCTTTCAGGTGCAGATCCCAGCGTTCACCGTCCCCGGTAACAACCTCACCCAGTAACAGCCCCCGACCATCGCCCAGTTGAGGATTATAGACTCCGAACTGGTGACCTGCGTATTTCATCGCCAGAGGTTCACTGCCAGCCAGAGTGAGCTGACCAGAAAATAGATCAGTCAGCTGTTGATAGTCCAGAGCACTGGGGTCCAGTTCCAGTAGGCGTGCTACATCACTGTTGATACTGATCAGATGAGCGGAATCCAACGGGACTGGCTCTATTCTGTGATAGAAGTGTTCAGGCAATCTGGCATAGCTGTTATCCAGTCTGAGATGCATCAGATCTGTCAGTGCAGGCTGTAGATTCATACGTTGATTCAGGTTCCGTTTTATCGTTCGGATATATATCTGATTATTTTAGTAGGATAATAGCTGTATGAAAACTATGAGAACGTCGTGCATCTGCTGATACATGGGCAGGTTTTGATGTTTTTTTCACATGTATTGTGGTTGTTTTCCCGGCAGTTGCGGATCAGATTATGCTGTTAAGTGGCTGATACCTTATTTTAAATATCTGCAGGATGAATCATGACAGAAATTCTTCATATCGTTTTAACCAGTTTAGCCATACTGGCGCTGCTGGGAGTGGTTCTTGAAGAGGTTATTCATGTTAATAAAGCTAAGGTGACTTTGTTCCTGGGAACTCTGGCCTGGTTGTTATTATTTATTTTTCCGGAAGGGGCTGGTTTTTCTTTATCCGATGCTGTCCAGGTGCCCATTATGAATGGGCAGGATACCGAAATGGTAAACCCGGCACTGGTTCATATCGAACATGGATTGTCAGAGAGTATCTCTGAAATTGCCGAACTCTGGTTGTTCCTGGTAGCAGCTATGACATTTGTCGCCTATCTGAATAAAAAAGGGCTGATTCAGAATCTGATTTATCTGTTTTTACCGGGTCATATTTCAGAGCGGCGGTTACTGGTACTGACCGGATTATTCTGTTTTGTCTTCTCCTCTATTGCTGACAACATTACTGCAACTCTGGTATCCGCAGCGTTAATACTGTCTTTGAATCTGGAGCAGAAGAAAACATTGCGTTTTGCAGCATTGGTGGTATTCGCGGTGAACTCTGGTGGGGTTGCACTGATTACGGGAGATGTCACGACGCTGATGATTTTTCTGTCAGGCCATGTCAGCGTATTGCAGCTGTTGCTTCTGTCCTTACCTGCGTTAACGGGTGTCATCATACTGACTCTGATGCTGGCGCGCGGGTTAAACGGTCAGGTGGTGATTGAAAAGCAGATGACACCTATTCGTCGGGTTGATCTGATTATTGGCGTGATCTTCCTGAGCACCATCATGCTGACCATTATTTTCAATGCCTTGTTCCGAATTCCTCCGATGCTGACGTTCCTCAGTGGCTTGTCTGTTATGTTCCTGGTGGCCCGTTTCTTTGATGATGATAATGAGCAGGACCCGATTCTGGATTATATCCGGGTCATTGAATTTGAAACTCTGCTGTTTTTCCTCGGTATCCTGTTACTGGTTGGAATGCTGAAAGAAATTGGTGTGCTGGATAGCCTGGTCAGTTTGTATCAGATGTTGCCGGTCTGGATGGCCAATTATCTGATGGGGGTTTTATCCGCCGGTATTGATAATGTTCCACTGACCGCCGCTGTACTGAAATCGGGTATTGATATGACCACCCGCGAATGGATGCAACTGACCTATGCTGTAGGTGTTGGAGGTTCTTTGCTGGTCATTGGCTCTGCTGCGGGTATTGTGATGATGAGTAAAATCAGTGAGCTGACATTCGGATGTTATATCCGTTTTATCCTGCCTTTACTGCTTGCCTATACCGCAGGTTATGGTGCTACCTGGCTGATGGGGCTCTGGCTGTTTGATTCGCTGTAATAAACGCTTCATTAAATAGCTGAAACAGTTTTTTGTAGCAATGGTCGTATTCTCCAGTCCGACAGTGGCTGGAGAGTATAGAAATATCTCTGTTCAGACCAATCGTATGTTTTTGCTATAGAGGGTTGCTTTAACTGTTGAATGGTCGACATTATCCTGCCTGACACTCCGCTTACTCAGCCTCTGCCTTTAATGATTCTCTGATCTGCAACTGCTTGTTGTTACTATAAAATTACCGGACAATGGGGCTATTGCGGCTTGGGTAAGGCCGGCTTGAGGGTGTTTCAGGAGAAAAAAGGTGGAAAACGCGCATATCGATAATAAAAAACGCGTATCTCTTGTGCTGGGCAGTGGTGGTGCCAGAGGCTTAACGCATATTGGTGTCATTCGCTGGCTTGAAGAGAATCATATGGAGATCGCCTCTGTTTCCGGCAGCTCAGTGGGGGCTCTGGTGGGGGGGATCTATGCAGCAGGCAAACTGGATGAGTTTGAGCAGTGGGTCCGGGCGATTACCCGGACTGATATGGTTAATCTGATGGATATTGCCTGGGATCGTTCTGGTTTGATTAAGGGCGACAAAATTATTAATACCCTGATCGGGCTGGTCGGCGAACAGCATATTGAAGATCTGCCGGTGTCTTTTACTGCCGTAGCCTGCGATATCAAATCGGAACGAGAAGTCTGGCTGAACAGGGGACGCTTGTTTGATGCGATTCGGGCTTCAATCTCTTTGCCGATGTTCTTTACACCATTTAAGTGGCATGGCAGAACCCTGATTGACGGTGGAGTACTGAATCCTGTACCTATTGCCCCGACGTTTGGTGATCGTACAGACATTACTATTGCTGTTAACCTGGGTGGGGCGATGAGTGCGTCAGAGCTGGAACATTCAGGATTTCAGCCTGGTAGTATTCTTGTGCCTGAACCAGCCTCGCAGGCTCTGCATGAGAAGATCACCCGCTATTTCAGAGTGATGGGAAAGCGTTCAGCCGGAAAGAGTGAGCGGGACTGGTCAGCGTATGAGGTTGCTAACCAGGCTTTTGATGCGATGCAAAGCACTATAGCGCGGCAGAAGCTAGCGGCTTATCCACCGGATCTGGTAATTGAAGTTCCAAAAAATGCCTGTGGTACCCTGGAATTTGATCGGGCTGATGAGATGATCCAGATGGGTTACAGAAAAGCTGATAAAGCACTAGCGTCACTGAGGGTCAGTAGTCCCCATCCTGTTGTGATTCCTGGTAGTCATGAGATTTATTGAATGCCGTAATACGTGAGCTTTATCCGGGATAATAATTTTTCAGCAAAGCGGGTTACCTTATGCTGTCCAACCCGCTCTGAATGTGCAGATACAGATGGCTATTCACCTTTGTTCCATCAGAACAATGGCTGTTAACCTTTGTCCCACACAGAAGCAACTTCGTCTTCTGTCAGTTCTCGCCATTCCCCTTCACACAAATCGTCATCCAGAGCAATATCGCCAATCTGCTCCCGGTGCAGGGCTTCAACTTTATTGCCTAGTGCTGCAAACATGCGTTTAACCTGGTGGTATTTACCTTCGGTAATGGTGATCAGCACTTCAGTATCATTCGTTTCCGGTACCCGTGCCAGCTGAGCCGGGCGGGTCGGCTCATCTTCTCCATGCAGCATAATACCTTCTGCCAGCAGGCTTTCAGCATTCTGTTGCAGAGGTTCTGCCAGCCAGACGTAATAGGTTTTAGGGCATAGTTTCTTTGGTGATGTGATCTGGTGAGACCATTGACCATCATCTGTAATCAGTACCAGACCTGTCGTATCCACATCCAGGCGGCCTGCGATATGCAACCCTCGGGTATTGGCCACATCCAGGCAGTTAATCACCGACGGATATTCTTCATCGATTGTTGAGCACACCGTATCAGCCGGTTTATTCAGCATCAGATAACGTTTGCGCACCTGCCTCAGTATCTGGTCATTCAGCTCGATTTCATCATCATCACTGACTTTATAACCGGGATCTCTGATTGGCTGACCGTTACACAGGACTTTATCCTGGCGCATAACGCGTTTGGCTTCGGCGCGGGATACACCTGTATGGTGGCAGATAAACTTATCTAAACGCATTAATGGTTCTCATCTTGACGAAATGGCGCGCTATTGTAGCGATAGCCAGACATGATAGCTATCGGGTTTGTTTGTGGCAGGCTTTTCAGTGGGGATGAAAAGCCTGCCAGCAATACAACTATAAGAGTAAATGTCAGGCGTTTTTAAGTCTTATAACCGCCTGTTTTGCCTGATTAACAATATTCTGCCGGGCTGCCTGTGTGATCCAGGCATTGTGAGGCGTCACGATCAGATTAAGATCATCCTGTAATGCATCCAGCAGGATGTTACCGTTGCGGGGAGGCTCTTCGGTCAGCACATCAGTGGCATAGCCTGAAATGCTGCCTGCGCGCAGGGCCTGTAATATATCGGTTTCATTGACAATGCCGCCACGGGCACAATTAATCACCATCAGGCCCGGGCGGGCTTTTTTCAGGCGTTCCTTGTCCAGCAGGTTAAGTGTTTGTGGTGTCAGAGGACAGTGTAACGACAGAAAGTCCGCATCTGGCAGCAAAGCGTCCAGAGAAGGACGACTATCCTGTTCTTCAGAACCTGGTCTGGCTGAAAAGCTGACTTTCATATCAAAGGCTTCTGCTAGTTGAGCGACTTTGCTGCCTAAAACACCTGACCCGGTAATGACCAGATGTTTCCCTGCTAATTCAATCACCGGGTGGTCCATCAGGCAGAAAAATGGGCTGTTATTCCAGGCGCCGTTATGAACCGATTTACTGTATCGAGCCTGTTGAGTCGCCAGCATCAGCATTAACATCAGGGTATGCTGTGCCACGCTGTTTGTGCCATAGGCAATAGCATTGCTGACGATAATATTTTGCTCTGCGGCTGCATTCAGATCGATGTTGTTCATACCGGTTGCCAGTACGCAGATCAGTTTCAGATCTGATGTTGCTGTCAGGGTCTCACGGGTAATTGGTACTTTATTACTGAAAACAATATCTGCAGTTGCTATTCGTTCTGTGACCTGATCCGGACTGGTCTGATCATAAATAATCAGTTGATCTAATTCAGCCTGCAGGCCTGAAAAATCAATATCTTCTCCCAGACTGTCTGCGTCCAGAAGTACACCTTTTAAAGCCATATAGTGACTCCGGTTAACAAATTGTTTCTGTAATATTTAACAGGATAAGTGCTATAAAGCGCTATTATTTACAATAGCTTCCACGACTGCCAGCCTGAATAATTTAACATATATGTATATTATTTGTTTTTTAGGTTGCCGGTTGAAAGTTGCATTTAGTAAGATTCGCTATATTTTAAAAGTAAGGGGGCTGGGGTATATGTTCTACTCTGGTCAGTACATAACAGGATACGGGAAGCCATCGTGGATCGCAGAAGCATTCTGAAAGCATTTTCAATCAGTGGGTTTGTTGCCCTGGGTACAGGCTCAGTGATGAGACAGCTGTTACTGAGTAAAGAACAGGGGATTGCTGCGGTTCCTGTAAAACCGCTTCCTCCTGTGGTGACTGATTCCGGGCCTGCGGTACTGCCAGATATGCCGCAGAAGCTGGCAGAAATTGTTGAAGAAAGTTCTGCTGCTACCGACTTTCATGAGGTTGATGCACCTCAGAAACTGGAGCAGCAGGTGGCTGATCTTAAAGCCGAAATAGAAGTGGCTGAGACTGACCCTCATGTAAAAGATTACATGCAGAAGATCCGCTACTTTGAAGGGGTTTTTGAAGACGATTATCTGATCCCACCAGAAGAGTTTAAGATGGTGCAATCCACGCTTAAACATATGGGACGGGTTCAGCGTACGATCGGTCATGGTAACTTTAATCTGATCAGTTTTGATCAGATGATTAAGTATGGTCGTAATTTCTCTCAGGTTGGTGAATTCACTAAAGTGGAACTGGAATATCTGGAGCAGCTGTTTTTTGCAGATGCTAACCAGTACGGGTTCTTTGGTGAAAAAGTGATGCCAGGTCTGACTGATAAAATTCCATCCCGGGAATTACTTAAAATCCCAAAAACCGGCCATTACCTGTTTAAAGGCAAATCGCTGGCGCTTTATGAAAAGCTACGTAAAGACGTCGGGGAAGATATTTTCCTGACTTCAGGTATCCGCAGTACTGTAAAACAGATGTATCTGTTTATGTCAAAAGTGGTTCAGGCCGAAGGCAATATGTCTAAAGCGTCCCGCTCACTGGCACCACCCGGATATTCCTATCATGCGGTAGGTGATTTTGATGTGGGTAAAATCGGTTTTGGTTATAAAAACTTTACTGAAGATTTTGCCCAGACGGATGTTTATAAACGCCTACAGGACTTAGGCTATATTTCTATCCGTTATACTGATGATAACCGCTTTGGCGTACGCTACGAACCCTGGCATATTCAGGTGGTATAATCTGGTTTTATTTCAGATAAAGGGGCATGATCTTTGGTCATGCCCCTTTTTTATGGTGTTCAGAACCTGTCGCCTTACTCTCAGGCAGAACATCTTTATACCAAAGATGTTGCTTCTGATTGCCAGAAATCAAAAGAGCTTAATGTGAATTGATCAGCAGATGAAGGTGGTTTAGGTTAAAATAGCGGCTCTTCTACAAGGATATGCATTAAAAAAATTAAAAGCTTATGACAGATAAATTGGCAGTTACAGTACTGGGTGGCGGTAGTTTTGGTACGGCTCTGGCCAGTATTGCCGCAGATAACGGCTATACCGTCACTCAGTGGCTCAGAGATGACACTCTGGCTGATGAAATTAATGAAAAGAAGCGAAATAGCCGTTATCTGCCGGACTATGTCATTAACGACAAGGTTCAGGCAACAACGGATGTTTTATCTGCTGTTAGTCGTGCAGATGTTATTTTTGTGGCAATTCCCAGTAAGGCTTTTGCCCGGGTGGTGGAGCAGGCTCATCAGGGGTTAAGGCCCGACCAGGTTATGATCAGTACAGCAAAAGGCATTCAGGAAGATGGCTTTTTGCTGATGTCAGAAATTCTTAAACGCCACACGCCAAGTCAGCATGTCGGGGTGCTGAGCGGACCTAATCTGGCCAAAGAAATTGCACAGAAGCAGATGACCGCGACGGTCGTAGCCAGTGATGATGCGCTAACCCGTGAAACCATACAGGATATTCTGGGCTGCAGTTATTTCAGAGTTTATGCCAGCAATGATCTGTACGGTGTTGAACTGGGTGGCGCTCTGAAAAACATCTATGCGATTGCTTCAGGTATGGCGTCTGCCCTGGGGGTGGGTGAAAATACTAAAAGTATGCTGATTACCCGGAGTCTGGCAGAAATGAGTCGCTTTGCTGTGGCGATGGGGGCTAACCCCATGACATTTCTGGGATTGTCCGGCGTTGGTGATCTGATCGTTACCTGTTCTTCCCCTTTAAGCCGGAATTACCGGGTAGGATTTGCAATCGGGCAGGGTAAAACCCTGGATGAGGCGGTTGATAGCCTGGGACAGGTGGCTGAAGGGGTGAATACAATACGTCTGGTGAGAAATAAGTCTCAGGAAATGGGAGTATATATGCCTCTGGCCTCCGGGTTGTATGAGGTGTTATTTAATCAACAGCCTGTGCAGAAGGTGATTCATGGTTTGATGACCGCTGAGCAGAGTACTGATGTTGAATTTGTTCTGCCTCGTCAGGTCTGATACAACAGAGTTTCTGATTTACTTCGACATTGTTTGACTGTTCTGATGCCAGATAAGGAGTTTAACCTGTGGTGCAGAAGAAGAAACCCGGTATTGCCAGTGAAACATTCTGGTTACGTATTCTGTTTATGCTGTTCTTTGTAGTTGCATATCAGGTTGTTGAACTGCTGATCCTTTTGACAGCGCTTATTCAGCTGGTTTTTGTCGCCATTAATGGTGATAAAAATCTGTTTCTGCAACAATCAGGCGCGGCTTTGAGTGATTATGCTCAACAGATTTTTCGATTTCTGACGTGGAACCAGGATGAAAAACCTTTCCCGTTTTCCCCCTGGCCTGAAGGGGCTGCTGCTGAGGCAGATCCTTATCTGCCAGATGAATCTGAAAAACAGGATCGTTAATTTCAGGAGCCGGATATTGAAACTGATTATTTGTCGTCATGGCGAAGCAGGGGCATCTTTTAAGGACTTTGAGCGTTGTCTGACGGATCAGGGGATCAAGGATGCCTGCCGTATTGGTCAGGTCTTTAAATCTGAACTGGACGGCGCCACGGCCTATGTCAGCCCCTATGCCAGAACACAACAGACACTGCTGCAGATATCTGAGCATGCTGATCTTGCGGATGTGCGAACACAGCATAGAATTACTCCGGACGGCAACCCAGCCAGGGTGGTTGACTGGCTGTCCAGTCTGCCAGAGAGTGAATTTCCTGTGCTGTTGGTCAGTCATCAGCCTCTGGTCGGGCTATTAATCAGTTTATTGTCGGACGGAAATTACCTGGGCTATTATCCTATGGCCCCTGCTTCTGTGACTGTGCTGGAATCCGATGTCTGGGCTGCAGGCCTGGCTCAGGTTGTCTCACAGACCCATGCTTATGAACTGGATTAAATCTTTTGCGTACCTTTTACTCTGAACCTTTTTGTTCCCTTAATATAATGCAGCCTGTTCAGCAGGCTATGGGTTTCTGGCAGCGCCAGGGGCTAAGTCAGTATTGTCGGCTGGTCAGAGAACAGCTCGAAAATGCTATGTTGCGTTCATCCCGCCCTCACGGGCTGATTATCAGGGAGCAGAATGCTAATGGCGTCAAAGCTGAGATGTTGTACTGGGAGCAGGATGCTCCCCGACGCTATGTGTTATACCTGCATGGTGGTGGATATGTGCTGGGCTCCATTGATACTCATCGTGAACTGGCGGCTCAGATTGCCAGAGTAGCAGATGCCAGAGTGCTGGTTATTGATTATCGTCTGGCACCTGAAGGCCCTTTCCCTGCCGGGCTGAATGATACCGAACAGGCTTATCGCTGGTTGCTGGAGATTGGTGTTCCACCGGAACAGATTGCTCTGGCCGGAGATTCAGCTGGCGGTGGTCTGGCCCTGGCCTTATTGCAACGGCTTAGGGGTAAAGGGCTCCCTATGCCCGCAGCCGGAGTATTTCTGTCACCCTGGGTTGATTTGACCTGTACCACCCCTAGTCTGGACACTAATGCTGCAACAGATCTGTTACTGAATAAGCCTCAGATGCAGAGCTTTGCCCGGGTATATGCGGGCAATCAACCACTGGCCAGTCCGGGTGTGTCACCTTTATTCGGTGATTTTGAGGGGCTGCCTCCTTGCCTGATTCAGGTCAGCAGGCAGGAGCTGTTACTGGATGATGCCGTGCGCCTGAATGAGACAATGGAAAAAGCGGGAGTGATCTGCAAACTGAGTAAATGGAGTCAGATGCCCCATGCCTGGCAACTTCTGCATCGTTATCTTTTTCAGGCGGATGAAGCTTTAAAAGAGATTGGAGAGTTTTTGCAGCAGAGAGTTAAGGCCGACTGATTCTTGCCGACGAGTATTGAGGGACCGTTTTAATTATGAGTGACTCAGCCAGCACTCCAGCGTAAATATACTCATCTTCTCCGGCCACTGGCCGGAGAAGCTTTACAAGGTTAGACCAGTCCCTGCCAGTGAAGCAGGAAAACGCCCAGCGTGATGGTCAGCGTTGAGGCTGCGGTGGTCAGAGCAACGATATTGGCTGCCAGCTTATCATTCCCTCCCATCGCTTTTACCATCACAAAGCTACCTGCTGCAGTTGGACTGGCGAAATAAAGGAACAGAATACCCAATGTCTGTCCTGTCCAGCCCAGGGCGATTGCTCCCAGAGTCATAATGACAGGCAGGATAAGAAGTTTCATCAGAGTTGCGCTCCACGACGCCAGAGATGAAGCTCTTAGTGCTTTCAGGCTCAGAGAGGCGCCAATGCACAAAAGTGCCAGAGGCAGAGTGACACCTGAAAAATACTCGCCTGTTTTCAGTACCACGGCTGGCAGCTCAATCTTGAGCAGCGAAACAGGGATGGCGGCGACCACGGACAAAATCAGAGGGTTTTTCAGGATTTCTTTCAATACCGGTTTCCATCCGGCATCAGCCCGGCCGGGTAAGGACATGCTCAGAGCAATAACCGACAGAATATTATAAATAATGATCAGGCTGCCCAGTAGAATAGAGGCCAGGGGCATCCCGGGTGCGCCAAATTGATTGGCAACCAGTGCCATGCCAATAACGCCCTGGTTTCCTCGGAAACTGCCTTGTATAAAGACACCGTGATCGGTCTTGTCCTGAATAATTTTCCGGGCCATCCATATCAGGAAAAAAAAGCTGATCAGAGTGGCAGTGCAGGCGTAAATAATCACACCAGGGTCCAGGCTTTCTCGCAGATCTGTTTTACTGATATTCAGAAACACCAGTGTTGGCAGGGTGACTCTGAACACCAGAGCTGATGCAACTTTAACGAAATGTTCATCCAGCCAGTTAATCCGGCGAAAAATGATACCCAGAAAGACAATAATGAAGACGGGAGCCGTCACATGTAAGGTGGCGCTCAGAGAGTGAAGAAAATTATCCATTACTGATTCGTAATCTGCCAGGCTGCAAAAGCGATTGCCACAATGACGGTCAGAAAGAAAGACAGATTGCGCTTACGACGAGATTCTGGCGAGCGACTGGGGCGATTCGCTTTATTATCCTGTTCAGTATTCATAGTTCACTCCGGGTAACGGATTCAGGGTTTTAGATCAGAGGTGGGCACTCTACTGCCAGAATCTTTTTGCTGCAAGCTGATTAATTATTTCACGGTGTGGATTTTTTGTGCTCTTTTTTTTGTATGGCTTAACGGGCAAAATTCAAACTAACGTTTGCCTGGAGATGTTTATGACTACGATTCATTTTGCCCATGCTAATGGTTTTCCTATGGGGAGTTATCGGGTCATGCTGTCCCGTCTGGCTGAGTCTTTTGATCTTCAGGGTATTTCTCATATTGGACATGATGAACGCTGGCCGGTTGATCAGAACTGGGATGCACTGGTCGATGAGCAGCTGAATATGATTCATCAGTGTTCTGAACCGGTATGGGGCGTCGGTCATTCCCTGGGTGGTGTACTGTTGTATCGAGCGGCTTTAAAAGCGCCAGGTTACTTTAAGGGGCTGATTCTGCTGGACCCGCCACTTTATATCAGCGGCCTGCGGCCCTGGCTGCTCAAGCTGGCCAAGCGTACCGGAAAGATTGATATTGTAACCCCTGCCAGACAGAGTCGAAGGAGGAAATCCCGTTGGTCAGATCGTCAGGCTGTGTTTGATTACCTGATAAGCCGGAAACTGTTTGCTGATTTTGATGAGCGTTGCTTATGGGATTACATTGATCATGCGACCGATAAGGTGCCTGTATCCGGAGAGTATCGGCTGAACTTCATGCCGGAAGTCGAATATGAGATTTTCTGTAATCTGGCAGATAACCTGTGGAATACCGGCAGTAAAATTAAACCATCTGTAACGGTTGTGACCAGCCGTCATGCATCTGTTATCCATAAAGCGGGTATCAGAGGAATCCGGCAGGCAGGTTTGAACTGGCAGGAAACTGATGGCGGGCATCTGTTTCCGCTGGAGTATCCTGAGTCGACAGCCGATATGATTCAGTCCATGATTAATTCATTTACTAATGGATCAGATGGTGGAAAAGTATGTATGACCCAATCCCGTTCAAAATTGAACTCGATTATGTAACTTTTTCCGGATGGCGCTGGGGTAAAGGCAACGGCCAGACAGTCATTGCTCTGCATGGCTGGCTCGATAACTGTGCCAGTTTTGCCCGTATTGCTCCCGGGCTGGCGGCAGAGTGTGATCTGGATATCTGGGCGCTTGATCTTGCCGGGCATGGTCATAGCGGCTTTCGTCCACAGGGCAGCTATTATCATATCTGGGATAATGTACTGGATCTGGCGCTGTTGATGGATGCTCAGGGCTGGGAATCGATTGATCTGCTGGGGCATTCGATGGGAGCTGCGGTTGCAACGCTGATGGCAGGCGCTATGCCTGATCGTGTGGGCCGGGTTGCTTTGCTGGAAGGTATCGGGCCTGTTGCAACGGCGGCAGAAGATGCACCTTCTCAGCTGGCTCAGGCCGCCGGTAAATATCAGCTGCTGGGCTATAAAACGCCTTCCTTGTATGCGTCGGTTGAAGACGCTGCCGAAGCGCGAATGAAAGGAGTAGGAGAGATTAGCTACGAAGCGGCCTTACCGTTGGCAAAGCGGGGTGTTAAGGCCTCTGATGATGGGTACCTGTGGCGTTATGATGCGCGCTTGAGAATTCCTTCTCCTGTTCGTTTGACGGAAGATCAGATTAATCACTTCTGTGCCGCCATTGACGCGCCGGTCTGTCTGATAACAGCAGAGCATGGTTTTCTGATTGATCGGGAAAATACCCGGACCCGCTCGGCTCACGTCAAAGATCTGATCTGCCATTGTCTGCCTGGTAATCACCACTTCCACCTGGAGCCTGACTCCTGTACTGAAGTATTGCATGAGCTGGTGTCATTCTGGAATGGGTTGGAAACAGAGTAAGAGCTTTCATACAGAAGCGAATTTTCTGGTGATTTACCGGTCAAATCGATAACTGTCTGAGGGAGGGTAATTATGCTTGCAGATTTTTTTGCTGGGAAAGTAGCGTTATCGGGGAATTTTTGTATTGGAAAAGGACAAAAAGCAAGGGCAAAGCCGGATACAGAAAATCTGTCCGTTTATTCGGAGCAAAGATCAGAGGCGTTATTGGCTCGCTCTACTGTCTGCATGATGATTGCGATAGCTCTGTTTGTTGTCCTGTTCTGGAAAGCCTCTGCGGCATCAGCTGCAGAGTGGCTGGCAGAATATCCCAGAGCGAGTCAGGAGATGAATAAGCAGGAAGAGCTGCCTGAATACCGAATGGCAATGGGGCGCATTCAGAATAAAAATTCAGGCTCTGAGCCTGAGTACTGGCTTAATCTTTCCGCAGGTCATCTGTCACGACATCTGTACCGTATCCGCTCAACGAAGGATACTGCAGATATTTCCCGTTATTATCAGCAGCAACTGCAGGTGGCTGGTGCGCGAATATTGTTTGAATGCCAGGGCAGAGAGTGTGGTAGTAGCACCGACTGGGCCAATCGTGTATTCCGGGTTTCAACATTATATGGTGTGGATCGTAAGCAGCACTATTTTCTGGCTGCCAGGGAAGATAATGGCCAGACTCATGTGGCCGCTATCTATGTTACCGAACGGGGCACCGGCCGTATCTATGCTTATGAAGAGCATTTTCTCTTAAAATCCGGTCAGCTCAGTTTGCCAGGAGAAGAGCAAACCCTGTTTCAGCAGTTAGAGCAGCAGGGATGGATTACGCTGCCGGTATCCCCGGATGGTCGTTTTGAGGAGGGGGCTTTTGGCGATTTACAGGTGCTGGTCGGATCTTTACCGGAACAAAAGCGTTACTGGTTGGTCGCCCACCGCTTCGGGCAGGATTCCGATGCTGCTTTGCTGAATAAATCGACTCAGGCTGCGCAGAATCTGTTGTCTCAGCTCAGAGCAATGGGGCTGGCTGAAGACCGTATTGAAATCAAAGGGATGGGGCGTCTGGCTCCGACAACAGAGTCATTAAGATATGGTGGCAGGATAGAGTTAATTGAAAAAAGGAACTGATAGATACCTGATGTTTTCAGTTATTTTCCCGTCAGTGGCTGGAAAATAGCGCAATGTTTGCTGGAAAATATTTGTTCAGTTGTTTCTGCTCAGGTTAGCTTTCGCTATTTTGTCGATGCCATTCAGATCAGATAATCAGAGCTGAATGGCACCGGCTTGGCGACCTGATCTCAGATATCATTTTTTGTCTTCAACAGGACGTACACGGCACCCGTACCACCATCAGCGGGAAGACATGAATGAAATGCAATGACATCTGACATCTGTCTCAGCCACACATTAACATAGGATTTCAGCTCAGCGCGCCCACTGCCCTGAGTCCAGGACTTACCATGGACGACAACAACACAGCGAAAGCGCCTTGCCCTGCAATCCTGTATAAAAGCGTATAACTCTGCTCTGGCCTCTTCCACGGATTGTCCATGAAGATCCAGACCTTCCTGCCATTGATATTCTCCCTTTTTCAGGCTCTGGAATGTCCTGATTGGCAGGTCCGGTATCATAAAGCTCAGGATATCGCTGGGTTTCATATCAGGGATATTGCCTTCAGTCAGATTGTCGACGACAAACTTTTCATCAGCCTGAGTAGCGGCTTCCCGCTTGAGCCGGGTATTGATATCTTTCTTCTTAGGTTTCAGAACAACCTTGTTACTTTCTATGGGTTTGACACCTTGCATGGCTTGCTGAAACAGCGCCATATCATCCATTTCTGTGTCATCAGCAGGATTGTATTTACTCATGATCGGGCTCATTAACAGGATGGGGCAACCTTACCAGAAGAAAAACGGGACGCAAGTCTGGTTTATAGCGCAGGATGGCTGGGTTAAACTTAGCAGATAATGTCATGCAGTGTTCTGTTTGCGCTGCGTTTTATCAGGTTATCCGGAGACGATTACTGTGCCTCAAAGTAAAGCCCTGGCTGAAGTCGCCCAGCAGTTACATACCATTAAAGATTATATTCGCTGGACCTATTCTCAGTTTAACCATCATAAGCTGTTTTTCGGGCATGGCACTGATAACGCCTGGGACGAAGCGGTTCATCTGGTTCTGGGCAGTCTGCACCTTCCCTGGGATTTTGAACCCGCTATGCTGGATGCCAGAGTGACTCATGACGAAGCGATTGTTATTCTGAGTCATGTTGAAAAACGTTGTATCGATCGTGTTCCTCTGGCCTATCTGTTAGAAGAAGCCTGGTTTGCTGGTCTGCCATTTCATGTGGATCATCGGGTTCTGGTACCCAGATCACCCATTGCTGAGCTGATTGAGAAGCAGTTTGAACCCTGGTTACCACAAGAACCCGGACGTATTCTGGACCTGTGCACGGGTAGTGGTTGTATTGGTATTGCATCAGCTTATGCTTTCCCTTATGCCCGTGTTGACCTGGCTGATATTTCTGAGCAGGCACTGAGTGTAGCTCAGGAAAATGTGGCAAGGCATCATCTGGATGATCAGGTCATTATTTATCAGTCTGATCTGTTTGAGGATCTGCCTCGTGATGGTTATGACCTGATTCTTTCTAATCCACCCTATGTTGATGCTGAGGATCTGTCGGCTATGCCGGAAGAATATCAGCATGAGCCACCTCTGGGGCTGGGGTCGGGTGATGATGGCCTGGATATTACGCGTCGTATTCTCAGGGATGCTCCTGATTATATGAATGAGCATGGTGTTCTGATCTGTGAGGTCGGCAATAGTGAATTTGCTTTGCAGGAAGCCTATCCGGATGTACCTTTTATGTGGCTGGACTTTGAGAATGGCGGGCAGGGCGTATTTATGCTGACCCGTGAACAGTTACTGCAATACGGTGAACTGTTTGATGACTGACTCCCGTATTCAGGGACCAGCTTTTGTTAAATAAGAGATAAAAAAGCAGGGGTTGTAAATAGCTCCTGTGCATGCAAGAGAGAGATTATGTCTGGCAATACATTCGGGAAATTATTTACGGTCACGACGTTTGGTGAGAGTCATGGCCCTGCTTTAGGTGCAATTATTGATGGCTGTCCGCCAGGTATGGATATTTCAGAAGCGGATTTACAGGTAGATCTGGATCGGAGGAAACCTGGCACATCCCGTCATACCACTCAGCGTCGAGAGCCTGATCAGGTACGTATTCTGTCCGGAGTATTTGAAGGTAAAACGACAGGGACAGCGATAGGTCTGCTGATCGAAAATACAGATCAGCGTTCTAAGGATTACTCTAATATTGCTCAGCAATACCGACCAGCGCATGCGGACTACAGCTGGAATCAGAAGTATGGTTTCAGAGACTATCGCGGTGGTGGTCGTTCTTCTGCCCGTGAAACGGCCATGCGTGTTGCAGCTGGAGCTGTCGCAAAGAAATATCTGAAAGATCGCCTGGGTATTGATGTGCGTGGCTATTTGTCTCAGCTGGGGCCTGTTAAAGTGGAAAAAGTGGATTGGGATCTGATTGATACGAATCCTTTCTTCTGTCCTGACGCAGATAAGATTTCTGAGATGGAAAGCTATATGGATGCCCTGCGTAAAGAGGGTAACTCCATTGGTGCCAGAGTGACTGTGGTTGCGCGTCATGTACCGCCGGGGCTGGGAGAACCAATTTTTGATCGCCTGGATGCGGAGCTGGCTCATGCGCTGATGAGTATTAATGCGGTGAAAGGTGTTGAGATTGGTGCCGGTTTTGACTCGATTGAGCAAAAAGGTACCGAGCACCGGGATGAGATTACGCCGGAAGGTTTCCTGTCTAATAATGCAGGGGGGATCTTAGGAGGTGTGTCTACCGGTCAGGATATTGTTGCTCATATCGCCCTGAAACCAACGTCCAGCCTGCACCTGCCGGGCCAGAGTGTTAATGTGGCAGGAGAGCCGGTAGAGGTTGTGACCAAAGGTCGTCACGATCCATGTGTGGGTATTCGTGCGACACCGATTGCTGAGGCTATGATGGCTATTACCCTGCTGGATCATTATCTGAGACACAGAGCTCAGTGTGGTGATGTAGAGATGCCGACGCCGGTGATTCCTGCATCTGCAGAATAAATACTTTTCCTGGAAATGCCCTGTTGATACTCAGGGCATTTTTTCAGAGTATTCTCTTTCTATGACGACGTCTTACTGGTCACTGTCATCTGTTTATTTTTTCTATTTTGCTGTTCTGGGGGCAATAAGTCCCTATTGGAGTGTGTACTTACAATCCTCGGGTTTTGATGCTGAAGAGATCGGTAGTCTGATGGCTATTTTTATTGCCACTAAGCTGCTGGCGCCTAACGTGTGGAGTTACATTGCGGACCGGTCTGGAAAGTATTATCAGGTGATGTTATTTGGTGCTGTACTGACACCTGTTGCATTTACTCTGGTCTGGCTCCTGCAGGGGTTCTGGGGCATGGTGATGGCTATGGTGGCTTTCAGCTTTTTCTGGAATGCCATATTACCGCAATACGAAGTCATTACTCTGAGTGCAATTAAAGGGCGTGAAGAAGAATACAGTAAGATCCGTTTATGGGGCTCCGTCGGCTTTATCATTACCGTCGCCGGGCTGGGCTGGTGGCTGGATTTTTCACCAGTCAGCACTTTGCCTGTTGCGATTCTGATCATCATGCTGATGATGGCTGTTGTGAGTGGGACGTTATCTGTACCGAATAAGAGTCATCGGCTGGTTGATTCGACAGGCTCTGTATCTTTTTTTCGGTTGTTACGCCAGCCTCGTGTACTCTGCTTTTTTCTGGCTGTCATGCTGATGCAGATGTCTCACGGTCCGTATTACACCTTTTTTTCCATTTTTATGGAGCAGCATGGGTATAGCCGGACTGCTACAGGTTTTTTATGGGCGCTGGGTGTGCTGGCTGAAGTGTTGCTCTTCCTGATAATGCATCGTTTGCTCAGGGCTTACAGGGCAGAAGTCCTGCTGTTGATCAGCCTGGTGCTGGGTAGTATACGCTGGCTCGCTACAGGGCTGTTTCCGGATAGCCTGATGGTTATTTTGCTGGCCCAGTGCCTGCATGCGGCTACATTCGGCTGTTTTCATGCTACTTGTATTGCTCTGGTGCATAATCTTTTTCCAGGAAAATATGCTGGTCAGGGGCAGGCGCTTTATAGCAGTATAGGGTTTGGTATTGGCGGGGCCATAGGAGCGTGGGGTAGTGGGTTGATTTGGCAGCACTTTTCACCTGTTACCTGTTTTCTTTTTGCTAGTGTTACTGTTGGTATCGCCGCACTATTTGTCGCGTTTACACTTAGCAGGCACCGCCGTTTCTGGGCTGCAGAATGGTGACTGGATAGTCTTTTCTGGTCGCGTATAATCCTATTGTGCAGTTGCAAAAAAGTGCTACTAAGAGTTACATTTGTTTCCATAAGTGGCTGAAGCCACATAAAGGAGAGTTCTATGAAAGTGAACATCGAAGTGGATATGACCCCAGAGGAGTTTCGTAAGGCTATGGGGTTGCCCGATGTACAGAAGTTCCAGGAAGAACTGATGACCAGAATTCGCCAGCAGATGGAAGAAGGGGTTGATGGTTATGATCCGCTTTCACTGATGAAGCCTTTTATCAGCCAGAGTTTTGACTCTGTTGATACGTATCAGAAGCTGATGATGCAAATGCTGAACAGCTATACACAACAGCAGAAGTAAGCTTGAATAATAACGGAATGCATATAAAGATAAGGAAGCGACAAGGATAGCCGGTTATGGACTCTGTGCAGGAAGCAGTTCCGACCGGTAGCAGGAAGTTAGCTGAGTTAACTGTTTGCCACACCAGATGTACACCGAATCAGAGTATTCTGGTGCATTGCAATATGATTGACAAGACTACGTCATCATTTTGACATTTGGCAGAAGATACAATCACTTAAGTCGATAATCTACGAACGTTTTAGGGAATTCACCATGCAAGATAAAATCATGAACGCCTTTGCTGATCAGACTAAAAACATGTATGCACCAATGCGTAAACTGAATACGCTGATGGTCGAAAACATGGAAAAAATGACGGACTTCCAGATTGAAGCTATGAAGTCTTACAGCAAAATGGGTGTTAACCAGCTGAAAAATGCAGCTGAAGTAAAAGATGCTGATTCAGTACGTGACTTTACTGCATCTCAGGCTGAGCTGATGAGCACTCTGAGCAAGAAGGTTCTGGAAGACGCAAAAAGCATGGCTGATATGACCATGGAATTTAAACAGGAAGTAGAAAAGATTGTTGAAGAAGCTCGTGCTGGCGCTGAGCCTGAAGCAAAAGCAGAGAAACGCCCTGCTCGCTCGACCACTTCTGCATCTTAATATGCTGATGTAAAAAAGGCTGCTGCTGAATAGCAGCCTTTTTTATGCGCGTTACTTTTCTTTTTACTGTTCAATGCTTGTCGAAAGACACCAGGGATATCCGAGGCCAAATGCCAGGAGTGAGGTACGCTCATGAGCGAACAGACTACCGCTACCGATTCCATGAATTTTTTTTACGATCCTGCTGAGCTGGCAGATATCGTGTCAAAAGCCAATACTCAGTATCAGCAGCTGATTGAGCAGCTGATGACTCGTCAGGGTATGAGTGATCCATCTTTATCCATTCTGTTTGATGTTTCTGAGTCTCTGCAAAAAATGGCAGAGCAGGTAGCTGTAAACCCTATGGTGGTTTATGAAGAGCAGATGAATCTGTGGAAAAGCCAGATTCAGCTATGGCAGAACGTAACTCGCCAGTTGCTGGGTGAGACCGTCGAACCGGTTATTGAACCGGCAAAAGATGATCGTCGTTTTACCGATGCAGAGTGGGCTGAAAACGCATTGTTTGATTTTATCAAGCAGTCCTATCTGTTGTTTGCTCGTAGTATTTTTAATACCGTCCATAATATTGAAGGTATGAGTGATCAGACTCGCCAGACTCTGGACTTCCATACCCGTCAGTTTGTTAATGCTATGAGCCCGAGCAATTTCGTGGCAACTAACCCTGAAGTACTGCGCCGTACTGTAGAAACTAAAGGCCGCAACCTGATTCAGGGGATGGAGCAGCTGGTATCTGATCTGAAATCCAGCCGCGACGGTCTGAGTGTATCCATGACGGATAAGTCAGCGTTCAAACTGGGAGAGAATGTTGCCAGTACACCAGGTGATGTGGTTTTTCAGAATGATCTGATGCAGTTGATCCAGTACAAACCGAGTACGGATAAAGTTTTTAAAACTCCGTTGCTGATTGTTCCGCCATGGATTAATAAGTACTACATTCTTGATCTTCGTCCGGCTAACTCTATGGTTAAATGGCTGGTTGATCAGGGACATACCGTTTTCATTATTTCCTGGGTCAACCCAGGGCCATCCCTGCGTGATAAGGGATTTGAAGATTATATGCTGGAAGGTCCGCTGGCTGCGATTGATGCTATTGAGCAGGCCACTAATCAGAAAGAAGTGAATGTTATTTCTTACTGCATTGGTGGTACATTGACCGCATCAACTCTGGCATATATGGCTGCGAAGAATGATAAGCGTGTTAAGTCGGCAACCTACATGGCAACGCTGCAGGACTTTACAGATCCGGGTGAGATTGGTGTATTCCTGAACGAATCTACCTATAAAGGAATTGAGAAGCAGCTGGATCGTGATGGTTATCTGGATGGTCGTGCCATGTCGTTCAGCTTTAATCTGCTGCGTGAGAATGATCTGTTCTGGTCGTTCTTTATTAATAATTACCTGAAAGGTGAGCGCCCGGCGGCATTTGATCTGTTGTACTGGAATACCGACAGTACTAATATGCCAGCAGCGATGCATAAGTTCTATCTGCGCAATATGTACCTGGAGAATAATCTGATTCAGGGCAAAGTTGAGCTGAATGGCACTAAGATTGATCTGTCTAAGATCGAAACGCCAGTGTATTTTGTTTCGACAATTCAGGATCATATTGCTAAATGGACATCAACCTATAGCGGTGCTCAGGCACACTCAGGTCCGGTTAAATTTGTTCTGGCAGGCTCCGGGCATATTGCTGGCGTGGTTAACCCGCCGACTAAAGAGAAATATGGTTACTGGACTAATGATAATCTGCCGGATACTCCTGATGCCTGGTTTGCGGGCGCTGAAAAGCATGCCGGATCATGGTGGCCTAACTGGCAGGAGTGGGTAACGGCTAATGCCTACGCTGATACTGGAAGTAAGGTTGCAGCGCGGGTGCCTGGCAAAGGTAAGCTGAAAGTGATCGAAGCGGCTCCGGGTAGTTTTGCCTCTAAAAAAATTGTAGATGTTCTGAAAGAAGAGGCTGTTGCTGACTAATTCGGAATATCAATATAATGCTTTGATTAAAGGCCCGCTGCTATAGTGGGCTTTTTTTTGTCTGTAATGATACTATTGATACTAATGTCTGTTTTTATGCGCTGTTGTTGTATCGGAATAATGTCTGGCTATGGAAGATAAGTTTTTTGTAGGTGCAAATAAGGGGCTGAATATTGTTCTGTCTCTTGTGATGCTGGCTCTGCTGCTGTATGTGTCATTGTTGTACAGTGAGCAGGTTGCACGACAGGAGCAGTATGAAAAAAACGATCTTTTCCAGCGGGTGGCTGCTCAGGCTTCAGATTTATTGCGTGAGAAAGTTAAGCCCTTCCCGGTTTTACTAAGATCGGCGCGTGGTGTGGTGCTGGGGCATGAGGATATTTCGCCAGCCAACTGGAGCCGCTTTATTAATTCAATGGGGCTGGACTATCAATCTCTCGGGATTATCGGGCTAACGTATACTGAAAGTGTATTTGATTTTCAGCTACTGGAATACCTGCAAAAAAGAGGGCAGCGATTCAATAATTTTCGAATTTTCCCAGAAGGTGTCAGGGAAGAGTATATGGTTGTGCTTTATCTGGCTCCGGAAGCTTTGTCGGAAAGAATTCGGGGGTTTGATATCTCGGTTGAAGAGCGCCGCAGAGAGGCTGCGCTGAATGCACGGGAAACCGGTAAGTTGACAATGACACGGCCAATTTCTCTGCTGCCTACGGAAGCTCATTCTCTTGATTACCTACTATTGCTGCCTGTATATGGTGATGGCTGGCGACCTGATATGTCGTTGCGAGAAGAGAGAGCGGGACAGTTTAAAGGCTGGACGACCCTGGGATTTTCTATGAGTCGTCTGGCGGCAGAAGTGATTAAAGAGATAGATAAAGGGCTGAGGCTGCAGTTGTTTGATGCCCGGACAGGAGATAAACCGATATTCGATTCCAGTCCTGCTGCTGTTGATAGTGAAATTGATAGTTCCGGGTATCAGTTGAATGCTGTGCTTAGTCTGGGAGGACAGGCGCTGACAGTACGGATTACTCCTTTGCCTGGCAGTGTGCTTGCTGATGTGTTGCCGGATTATGACAGGGCGTCTTTGATATCGGGTAGTGTCATTAGTCTTCTGGTCAGTGTTGTTCTTTTTTTGTTGTTGAGCAGCCGCTTTACGGCAGTGCGTATGGCATCCAGTCTTCTGGAGCAATTTGCTGAAAGTGAAACTCGTTATAAAGCGTTATTTGAACTTTCGCCAGAGGCGGTAATTATCCACCGGAAAGGAAGAATTCTGTTGGTTAATAAGGCTGCACTTAAGTTGTTAAAGGCGAAATCTCCGGGGTTATTGATTGGTCGTCATGTTATGGATTATGTGCATGATGAATCCAAAGAGATTGTTCTTGAGCGAATGTCTGGTTCTGGTGATGAAGTGATGCCTTTTGTTGAAGAGCGCCTGTTGCGTTGCGATGGTACTGATTTTCTGGCAGAAGTTTCCGGGGCTTTTATCCAGTTTGAGGGCGAGCCTGCTGTGCAAATTATGTTCCGTGATATTTCCGGTGAGCAGGAAACGCGCTTTGAGGCCCAGCTATCCCGGGCAGTATTTCGTCATTCCCACGAGCCTATGATGGTAACAGACGCTGATGGTGTCATCTCACTGGTTAATCCTGCATTTACAGAGGTTACAGGTTTTGATGCTGATGATGTGCAGGGTGAAAATGCTTCAGTGCTTTCCTCTGGTTATCATGATGACCAGTTTTATGAGCAGATGTGGCAGCATCTGCAGAAAGAGGGTGAATGGGAAGGAGAAATGACTAATCGCCGCAAGGATGGCAAAATTTATATACAAAGGGCGCATATCTCTGCTATCAGAGGGTTGCATGGCGATATTACGCAGTTTATATGCGTAATGAGTGATATCACTGAGCAGAAAAAAGAGCTGGAGAATATCCGTTTCCAGGCGATGCATGATCCTCTGACCCGATTGCCTAACAGAGTGTTGTTTACTTCTGAGGTTCGCAAGGCTGTAGCATCATCGGATGATCATCAGAGTCATTTTGCGGTGCTTTTTATGGACCTGGATGGGTTTAAACCCGTTAATGACACCTATGGGCATCTGCTTGGAGATAAATTGCTGATCGCGCTTGCCAGAAAGTTGTCTGGTGCTGTTAAGCAACAGGATCTGATTGCTCGTGTGGGGGGAGATGAGTTTCTGGTTTTGCTGAAAGATATTGAGGATGATCAGCAGGCGCTTGCTGTTGCTGAGCGTCTGATTGCTCTGATTTGTGAGCCTATTGTGCTTGATGGCCATGAGTTACATTTAGGTGCCAGTATTGGTATTGCTGTTTACCCTGAGTATGCACGGGATGAGCTGACATTGATTGATAAGGCTGATAAGGCTATGTATCAGGTTAAACGTTCAGGCAAAGGTCGGGCTTTGTTGGCGGATAAGGCTTCTGATTTGCCGGTAGAGAGCTTATCTGTTTTACAATAATCTTCTTTATTATTCTGGTTCTGATATCCGAAGCTGTCTTTCTGTTTACTGCTTTTACGGGGATGGTCTGGCATCGCTATGTTGTTCCAGTAACTGGATGAGTTTAAGGCCGGCATTCGATAGTGTTCTTTCTTTGTGATACAGATAGCCCAATGGTCGGGTCAGACTGACCTCTTCCAGGGGAATGATCGCCATAGTTTCATCCAGCAGGGTTTCTGGCAGCAGGCTCCAGCCCAGTCCAATAGACACCATCATTTTCAGGGTTTCCATATAGTTAGTTGACAGTGCTACCTGTAGCTGAAGTCCTCTTCTGGCGAAAGCACTTTCGACAATGCCTCGGGTAAACGTCTGGAAGCCCGGAAGTACTGCATCGTATTGTGTGAGTTGTTCCAGGCTGATTTCGTCCGCATTGGCCAGAGGGTGGTCTCTGGAAGCGACAAGCTGAAGCTTGTCTGTCCAGACCGGAACAACCGTCAGATTGGCGTTATTCTGCGGTGATAAGGTGACCACAGCCAGTTCCAGTTCACCGTGTAATATACCTTCATAGGCCTGCTCCGAGTCCAGAAATCGCATATCCAGTTTGACCATAGGAAAGTTTGAAGTAAATGCTTTCAGCACTGGTGGAAGTCTGTGTAGTCCTATGTGGTGACTGGTTCCCAGCACCAGGGTGCCGGATATGTCTCCGCTCATGTTGCTAAGTAATCTGCGGGTGTCTTCCAGCTCTATCAGAACTTTTCTGGCTCTGGGCATCAGGGCTTGCCCGCTTTCAGTCAGGTGCGTCTGGCGGCCTATTCGGTCAAACAGGCGACAATTTAGCTGCGACTCCAGGTTGGCAATGCGTTTGGATATCGCAGGCTGAGTCAGATGCAAGGCTTCTGCTGCACGGGAGAATGAGCCTGTTTCTGCGACAGTAATAAAAGCCTGTAATGCCTGCGTGTCCATTGTAATCCCGTTTATCTGTCAAGTATTTTGCTATAACTCAATGGAATCTAATTCATAAAAAATATGAATTTGTTTTATCGTATAGGAAGCCATAAACTGCTTTCAACGTCCATAGAGACGATCAGAAAAATGATGAGGAGCTAACCATGACAGGCAAAACCCTGTACGACAAATTGTGGGATGACCACCTGGTACAAGAGCGTGATGACGGTACATCTTTGATTTACATTGACCGTCAGTTATTACATGAAGTCACTTCTCCTCAGGCGTTTGAAGGTCTGAAACTGGCAGGTCGTGGCCTATGGCGTGTCAACGCTAACCTGGCGACCCCTGATCACAACGTACCGACGACCGTTGAAGAGCGTAAAGCCGGTAACGAAGGTATCGAAGATCCGGTATCCAAGATTCAGGTTGTGACGCTGGATGATAACTGTGATGAGTTCGGTGTGACCGAATTTAAGATTAACGATATCCGTCAGGGTATTGTGCACGTGGTAGGCCCTGAGCAGGGTGCGACTCTGCCAGGTATGACTGTGGTATGTGGTGACTCTCACACGGCTACTCACGGTGCGTTTGGTGCTCTGGCTCACGGTATCGGTACTTCTGAAGTGGAACATGTGATGGCCACTCAGTGTCTGATCCAGCGTAAGATGAAAAACATGCTGGTTAAGGTGAATGGCCAGCTGGGTGCCGGTGTGACCGGTAAAGACGTGGTACTGGCTGTGATCGGCAAGATCGGTACTGCGGGCGGCACAGGTTATGCGATCGAGTTTGGTGGTGAGGCGATTCAGAGCCTGTCCATGGAAGGTCGTATGACCATCTGTAATATGGCGATTGAAGCGGGTGCCCGTGTAGGTCTGGTGGCTGTTGATCAAACGACTATCGACTACGTAAAAGGTCGTCCATTTGCCCCGACAGAAGATCAGTGGGAGCAAGCGGTAGCCGCCTGGAGCGAACTGCACTCTGATGCCGACGCGGTATTTGATACCGTGGTTGAGCTGGAAGGTAACGAAATTGCGCCACAGGTGACCTGGGGTAACTCGCCAGAGATGGTAGTGCCTGTCAATGCAGTAGTCCCGAATCCTGCGGATCAGTCTGATGAAAATCAGCAGAAGGCTTACACCCGTGCTCTGGAGTATATGGGCTTAACGGCTGGTCAGGCGATCACTGATATTAAACTGGATCGTGTGTTTATCGGTTCTTGCACCAACTCCCGTATCGAAGATCTGCGTGAAGCTGCTGCGGTAGCAAAAGGCAAGAAGGTTGCTGATAACGTGATTCAGGCGCTGGTTGTACCGGGTTCTGGTCTGGTTAAACAGCAGGCAGAAGAAGAAGGTCTGGATAAGATCTTTACCGAAGCCGGTTTTGAGTGGCGTGAGCCGGGTTGTTCCATGTGTCTGGCGATGAATGCGGATAAGTTAGGTGCCGGTGAACATTGTGCTTCAACCTCTAACCGTAACTTTGAAGGCCGTCAGGGCTTTGGTGGTCGTACACACCTGGTCAGCCCGGGTATGGCAGCCGCTGCCGCCGTTGCAGGTCATTTTGTTGACGTACGTGAAGTAGAAACAGCCTAAGAAGCCGGAGGTTAAAATGGACAAGTTTACACAATTAGACGGCTTGACTGCGCCTATGGATCGAGCCAATGTCGACACCGACATGATCATTCCAAAGCAGTTCCTGAAATCCATTAAGCGTTCAGGCTTTGGTCCTAATCTGTTTGATGAGTTGCGTTACCTGGATGAAGGTAAGCCGGATCAGGATTGCAGTGGTCGTCCACTGAATGAAGAGTTTGTACTGAACCAATCCCGTTATCAGGGCGCTTCTGTCCTGCTGGCACGTCAGAACTTCGGTTGTGGTTCTTCCCGTGAGCACGCGCCATGGGCCTTGCTGGATTACGGCTTCCGTTGCGTGATCGCTCCAAGCTTTGCGGATATCTTCTATAACAACTGTTTTAAGAACGGTATTCTGCCGATCATTCTGGACGAAGACACTGTAGACAGCCTGTTTAAAGAGGTTGAAGCGGAAGAAGGTTATCGTCTGGTAGTGGATCTGGAAGCGAAAGAGATCCGTACTCCTGGTGGTCGAACTATTGCGTTTGATGTGGATGATTTCCGTCGTCACTGCCTGTTAAATGGCCTGGATGATATCGGTCTGACTCTGGAAGATGCCGATCAGATCCGTGCTTACGAAGAGAAGCGTAAGCAGCAAGCACCTTGGCTGTTTAACTAAGAGCGGTTTAGTTAAGAGCTAGTTGTTAGGCTCTTGTTTGAAGAATATGTCGTTTGTAATTGATTTGGTTGTTTAAACAACAGCGACAGCGACTGCGCAAATATAACGATTATAAAGTGCCTGAGATTGTGAATTTCAGGCACTGAGCAATTTAAAAATACAAGCCGTAGTCGGGCATAACTCGGCTGCGAGAAACAAGGATATAAGCAATGACTAAGAATGTATTGGTACTGCCGGGTGACGGTATTGGTCCTGAGATTGTGACTGAAGCAGTAAAAGTTTTAGGCACTCTGAATCTGGATATCGAAATCGATAGCGCGCTGGTAGGTGGTTCTGCGGTAGATGCGACGGGTAACCCGCTGCCGGAAGAAACGCTGAACAAGGCTCGTTCTGCCGATGCAATCCTACTGGGTGCGGTAGGTGGTCCTAAGTGGGATGGTAACCCAATGGAAAGCCGCCCAGAGAAAGGTCTGCTGGGTCTGCGCTCTGAACTGGAACTGTTTGCTAACTTCCGTCCAGCGATTCTGTATCCTCAGCTGGCAGAAGCATCTACCCTTAAGCCCGAAGTGGTTTCCGGTCTGGATATCCTGATCGTACGTGAACTGACCGGTGGTATCTACTTCGGTCAGCCACGTGGTATCCGCACGCTGGAAAATGGCGAGCGTGAAGGTTACAACACTTACGTATACAGCGAGTCTGAAATTCGTCGTATCGGTCGTCAGGCGTTTGAAGCCGCGCAAAAGCGTGGCAAGCGTCTGTGTTCCGTTGATAAATCCAACGTACTGGAAGTAACGGTGCTGTGGAAAGAAGTGATGGAAGAGCTGGCGAAGGAATATCCTGATGTTGAGCTGAGCCATATGCTGGTCGACAACGCTGCGATGCAGTTGGTGCGTGCGCCTAAGCAGTTTGATGTTGTAGTCACCGGCAATATGTTCGGTGATATCCTGTCTGACGCTGCGGCGATGCTGACCGGTTCTATCGGTATGCTGCCTTCTGCTTCTCTGGATAAAGATGGCAAGGGTATGTACGAACCATGTCACGGTTCTGCACCAGATATCGCAGGTCAGGGTAAAGCGAACCCACTGGCGACTATCCTGTCTGTGGCTATGATGCTGCGTTACTCTCTGGATGAAAGTGCGGCAGCGGATCGTATCGAAGCTGCGGTACAGAAAGTGCTGGATCAAGGTCTGCGCACAGGTGACATCATGTCTGAAGGTTGCACTCTGGTATCTACTGAAGAGATGGGTGATGCGGTTGTTGCAGCCCTGTAAGCTATTTGGCTTGTGCAAGCATTACCGGACTTATATCTGATAGGCGTTTTTTGCTTGAAAAGCGTTGCAGATTCCTGATAAATAACGTTAGAAAATTCTGAGAGGCTGCTGGGCGGCCTCTTGATTTAGCCTAACCCCTGGCGGCATTTGGTATAGCTTTGGGGTGGGTGATGTTTAATGACCATATAGGTGAAAAGATGGCTCAAAAACGTGTAGGTCTTGTTGGCTGGCGGGGCATGGTAGGCTCCGTATTGATGAAGCGTATGCAGGACGAAGGTGATTTTAATCATATCGAACCGATCTTTTTTACAACCTCTCAGGCAGGTCAGGCGGCACCAAACTTTGGTAAAGAAGCCCCTGCACTGAAGGATGCAACGGATATCGACGAGCTGAAGGCGATGGATATTATCATCACCTGTCAGGGCGGCGACTACACCAAGGCGGTTTATCCTGAACTGCGTGAAAGCGGTTGGAACGGTTACTGGATTGATGCGGCGTCTTCGCTACGTATGGATGATGATGCCATCATCGTACTGGATCCGGTGAACATGAATGTGATTAAGGATGGTCTGGCCAAGGGTGTAAAGACCTATGTGGGTGGTAACTGTACCGTATCTCTGATGCTGATGGGGCTGGGTGGTCTGTTCCAGAATGACCTGGTAGAGTGGATGACGTCCATGACCTACCAGGCAGCTTCTGGAGGTGGTGCCCGTCATATGAAAGAGCTGATTGCTCAGATGGGGATTATCAACTCAGCAGTTGCGGATAAGCTGGATGCGGGTTCTGCGATTTTGGAAGTGGATCGTCTTGTTGCTGAGACTATTCGCAGTGAGCAGATGCCGGTTGATAACTTTGGTGTACCTCTGGCGGGCTCTTTGATTCCTTGGATCGATACCAGGCTCGATAACGGTCAGAGCCGTGAAGAGTGGAAAGCTTTTGCAGAAACCAACAAGATTCTGGGTCTGGGCGATAGCCCGATTCCAATTGATGGCACCTGTGTTCGTATCGGCGCTATGCGTTGCCACAGCCAGGCGTTTACCATCAAGCTGAAGAAAAATGTGCCGATGGATGAAGTGGAGGCGATGATCGCTGAAGCAAACGACTGGGTGAAAGTGATTCCAAATGAGCGTGACATCACTGCATCTGAGCTGAGCCCGGTTAAAGTCACCGGTACTCTGAGTGTGCCTGTGGGTCGTCTGCGTAAGATGAACCTGGGTGATGAATACCTGAACGCTTTTAGCGTTGGTGATCAGTTGCTGTGGGGCGCTGCCGAACCTCTGCGTCGCATGTTGCGCATTCTGTTAGAAGATTAATTTCACATTGATTTTCTGTGACATTGAAAAAGCCTGCCTTTGGCAGGCTTTTTCCGTTTTTGCGGCAATATTTTACTGTCTGCTAATTTTTAAGCCTTTATTTTCTTAAAAAGAGAAAAAATAGGCTGGCCTGCTATTTGCTAAACTATTGAACAGTTCACATGAAAATAATATAAAAATGTTAATCTGAATCGGTAAAAAAACGGGCAGATATTCTGACTAATGTGTACAAATCATTGAAATATTGATAAAAGTTACAGTCAGAAAACTATCAACTGACTCTGGTAAAATCTGATATCCTGAGTCAGTATGCCGTACTGCTGTTCAGGACAGTACAAAGTGTTAAGGAATCAGGATTATGGTGCGCAAGCTGGCGGGTACTCTGGCAACAATGGGTTTGTTAAGCAGCCCGATAGTGCTGGGGCTGGGACTTGGTAATGCCGAGTTGCAATCTTCTCTGAATCAGCCGTTAAAGGCCCGGATTCAGTTGTCTCAGACTCAGGGAATATCTCCTTCCGATATTCGGGTGCAACTGGCTGATGAGCAGGCTTTTGCAAGAGCGGGACTCGAAAGGCCTTATTTTTTACAAGGGCTGAACTTTTCCGTACAGGAAAATGCGCGAGGGCTTTATATTGATCTGAATAGTGCTTCTGCTATCAGAGAGCCGTTTCTGAACCTGTTGATTACCGTTGAATCTCCGCAGGGGCGAATGTTGCGTGAATACACTTTCCTGCTGGATCCTCCTTCATACAATAGCGCTGTGACTCAGCAGTATGCCAATGCTGTCACGGAACAATATACTCAGCAGGTTGCTGAAGCCGCACCCAGACAACCTGCTCCTCTGGCACCATCTGTCAGACAGAATACTGCACAAGCACAAGCACAAGCACAAGCACAAGCACAAGCACAAGCACCTCTGGCTGCTCCGGCAGCTGGAAAGCTGGTATCAGAAGGTGCACGTAGAGTTGTTGTTGGTCCATCTGGCACTTTATGGAGCCTGGCCAGAGAAAATCGACCGAATAATCGTATTTCAATTAAGCAGGCTATGCTGGCTATTCAGGAAGCTAACCCTGATGCCTTCCCGACGGGCAATATCAATGATATGGAGTCTGGCAGTACCGTTCTGATTCCTAGTGCGGAGGCTATGACCCGACGTAGTCTGGCTGAGGCTGCGGCAGAGGTTGAGCGTCAGAACAAAGCATGGGTGTCCCTGAAGGCTGCACTGGCACGGCAGGCTGGAGATAGTACTGCTCAGCCGGTAGCTAAAGCTGCAGCTGAAAGCGGTCTGAAGCTGGTTGGCGATAGTGATAAAACAGAGAAAACCCCTCCGGCCAACAGTGATAAAACGTCTGAAAAAATAAAATCTCTTGAAGAGAAACTGGCTCTTACAGAAGAGAACCTGGATAAAACAGAAAGAGAGAAGTCAGAGCTTTCGGGCCGCCTGAATGATCTGCAAAAGCAGGTCGGCACTTTGAGAAAGCTGGTTCGATTGAAAGATGAACAGCTGACGGCAATGGAAAAAATGCTGGCTAAACAGAACCAGCTGATAGCGGGTAAAGCTGTAGATAGCCAGCCTGTTGAAAAGCCGGCAGAGCCAGAAAAAGCAGTGGTTGAAGAGACCTCTCAGATACAGCCGCCCGTGGCTACTGTTTCTGGTATGGCTGCGACCGGAGCTGTTTCAGCTGGGGCGATAGGCATTGATCTGGCTGCAGAAGCTGAAAAACAGAAAGCAGATGAAGTCACTGAAATACCTGAAGAAAAGAAACCAATTGAGCCTTTTAAGATAGATGAGGCACAGGGTACTGAAGAGCTGGAACCGTCAGGTTTTCTGATGGATACTCTGCAAAATAATATGATGGCTATTGGTGGCGGCATTGCTGCGCTTCTTGCGGCCATTGTTGGTTTCATGGTGCTGCGTCGTAAGAAGGCTGGAGCAGGGAAGAATAGCTCCAAATCCAAACAGGATAAACAGGATTCAGATGGTCTGTCCGGAACTGAGATGGCTGGTGCTGCGGCTGTAGGTGCAGCAGGGGTGGTTGCTGCAGATGCAATGGCAGATGGTCTGGATGATGACTTAGGCGGTCTTGATGATGATCTCGGTGGTGGTCTGGATGACAGCTTAGGTGGCCTTGATGATGATCTCGGCGGTGGTCTGGATGATGACTTAGGCGGTCTTGATGATGATCTCGGTGGTGGTCTGGATGACAGCTTAGGTGGCCTTGATGATGACCTCGGTGGTGGTCTGGATGACAGCTTAGGTGGCCTTGATGATGACCTCGGTGGTGGTCTGGACGATGACTTAGGCGGCTTTGATGATGATCTCAGTGGCGGTCTGGATGATGACTTAGGCGGTCTTGATGATGATCTTGATCTTGGTGGTGGCGTTGATGACAGCTTAGGCAGCCTTGATGACGGCCTTGACGGAAGTCTGGATGAACTGGATTCAGATGGCTGGGGTGAAGCAGCCAGTGAACTTGAAAGTGATGGCGATGATTTTGATCTGGGTGAACTGGACCTGGATGGAGATCTGGACTTTGGTGATTCTGACGATGAGGGTGACGACCCTTTCGTACAAGCTGAGTCGACAGCGGCGATCGCGCCAGCAAAGGATGCTGATGACGATGAGTTGGCTCAGGATAATGCGGGTTCTGATGAGGAACTGGATGATTTACTGCAGTTGGATGATCTGTTGCCAGATGATGAGGTTGTTGCAGATGAGGTTGAAGATCCGGATGAAGGGTTGCTGGATCTTGATGAGTTAATGGATGATCTGTCGGAAGATGGGACATCTGGTGAGTTAACTTCAGAATCAGATGCAGCTGACCTCTCGGGTTTTGTTGCTGAGGATGAAAGTATCCTTGTAGATTCCAATGAAGAAAATGAACCGGAAAATGATTTTCCGGTAGATTTGCTGGCAGAGCTGGAAGACTTATCTGATAGCGATAGTTCTACAGGCGAGGCCCTGAATCATTCTGAACCTTCAGATAATGAGGAGCAGCCTGATGAGTCTGATGTTTTTAATCCTGAGGATCTGGTTGATCTGGCTCCTGAGGCAGCATCAGCGGCTGCAGGTGCAACCGTCGCTGCGGCTGTTGCATCAGACTCGAATGAGAAAACTGAGTCAGATACTGATCCGCTGTCTGAAGCTGAGTCCAGTATTGCTGCCGGGGAATATGAGCATGCAGCAGGAGTATTGCAGAGAGCATTATCAGAAGATAGCGATAACAATGCATTACGACTGAAGTTGATGGAAGTTATGGTTGAGCTGGAAGATCAGCCAACATTTGATCATGAAATGCGTTTGCTACAGGCATCCGGAGATGCTGTCGCACTGACTCATGCTTTGGAGTTACAGCACGACATCAATGAAAAACTGAATTCTGCCAGTCGATCTGCTGTTGATGTCGCCGGTAGTACACCTGTAGGTGAAAACAATGATGATTTTGACCCTATGGATCTTGTTGAACTGGGCGATGATGTCAGTTTTGATGAAGAGGCTGTATCCCCTGAAGATGACATCATTGATCTTGGCAAAGAGCTGGATGCACTGGAAAGGGATTTTGGCCGGTTATCTGCAGAGAGTGCTGAGCAGTCTCTGCTTGAAGATGATATTGAATTAACTGAACTGGATTTTGGTGATGATTCCTCAGCTGAAGGGAATACCCGGTCAGATCAGGTCAGTGTTGCTCAGACTGAAAAAGAGACAGACTATCCGTTGTCAGAACACCAGCAGGTTCTGAGTTCTGGTCATGACGAGGCATCATCTCTGGGAGGGCTGAGCTCTTCTGATACTGAAGTCCCGTCAGGTAATGATGCTTTGGAAAGCCTGATGGGGCAGGATCTTGATGACCTTTCTCCATCCCTGGATGACGTCGGAGGGTTGAGTTCCGAGCAGCTGGCTGATTTAGGTGATCTTGCAGATCTGACTATTTCAGAAGAAGATCTTCTTACCGATGACGATGTGCTTAATATTGATGGTATTATCGATGAACATGAAGATCCGGCGATTAAACTGGATCTGGCGCGCGCTTACATTGATATGGGTAATGAAGCCTCTGCCCGGGAAGCGCTGCAGGACGTCTTGCAATATGGTAGTAATGAGCAGAAGGACGACGCTCAGCAATTGATGGAGAAGCTGCAAAGCTGATATGAGTGAGTTCCCTGTTTTTTCTGATAATAACGGCCGTTCAGGCCGTTATGCTATGTGTGTTGAATATAACGGCGCAGCCTATCATGGCTGGCAAACTCAGCAACCCGGCGTTAAAAGTGTCCAGGAAACTCTGGAACAGGCGCTGAGTAAAGTAGCTAACGAGTCAGTTACTGTACTCTGTTCCGGGCGAACTGATTCCGGAGTGCATGCGTCAAGCCAGATTGTGCATTTTGATAGCACTGCTTCCCGATCCAGTAAAGCCTGGGTATATGGATGTAATACCAATTTGCCTGATGATATTGCCGTCCGGTGGGCTATTCCTGTCAAGGATGAATTTCATGCCAGGTATTCAGCAGAAGCCCGGCGATACCGCTATGTGATTTATAATAACCGTGTCAGGCCTGCTCTGATGCATGGTCAGATGACCTGGTTTGATCAGCCACTTGATGAAGCCCTTATGGATAACGCGGTGCAGTTATTATTAGGAGAGAACGACTTCTCCTCTTTCAGGGCAGCGGGATGTCAGTCAAATACCCCATGGCGGAATATTCAGCAGGCCAGCGTCATTCGACGAGGTTGTCTGGTTATTCTGGAAATAAGGGCGAATGCTTTTTTGCACCATATGATCAGGAATATTGTGGGAGCGCTTTTGCCAGTCGGTACCGGGGAGAAACCTGTGGAATGGATTGCTGAATTATTAGCACTGCGAGACAGGACTAAAGCGGGAGTTACAGCCCGGCCTGATGGCCTGTATTTTGTTGAAGCTGTTTATCCTGAGCATTTTGGCTTACCTGCCCAGCCCTTAGGGCCTCATTTTCTGAGTATGTTTGAGTAATGCTCCTGGTGTCAGACATGAAAGATGGGGAACTGAAACGTCAGCTCTACTCAGAGCATGTTGCCTCTCATTCCATGACAGGCCATCACTGGATGCCTGAACTCTTTAACCTGATATCTCCAGATATTTCCGGGGCATAATCGATTTATGAAGCGAACGCGTGTAAAAATTTGTGGTATAACTCGCCTGGAAGATGCCCAGAGTGCTATTGATGCAGGAGCAGATGCATTGGGGTTTGTTTTTTATTCTCCCAGCCCCAGATATATCAAACCAGAGAGAGCAGCTGAAATTATTCAGCAATTGCCTCCTTTTATTTCAACGGTTGGTCTGTTTGTGAATGAAGCGGCCGAAGAGGTGGATCGGATAAGAAAGCTTACTCAGATTGACCTGCTACAGTTTCATGGCGATGAAACGTCAGTGTTCTGTGAGCAGTTTAACCAGGCCTGGATTAAAGCCCTCAGAGTCAGAGATCAAGGCAGTCTGCAGCAATCTTTAGCTGAATTTGAATCAGCCAGAGCTGTTCTGCTGGATAGTTATCGACCGGGTGTCCCTGGTGGAACTGGAGAGACGTTTAACTGGGATCTGATACCTTCTGATTATTCGCGCCCGATTATTCTTGCCGGAGGGTTGACTCCGGACAATATCAGCGATGCCGTACGACAGCTTCAACCCTATGGAGTTGATGTTTCCGGTGGCGTTGAAGCCAGTAAGGGGATCAAGGATCCCATTAAAATTCATGCATTTATTAGAGGTGCAAATCCGTGACCAAGGCGAACACCTACGCTGAACTGATGCAACTGCCAGATGATAGAGGACACTTTGGTCCTTATGGCGGACGTTTTGTTTCAGAAACGCTGAGCTATGCGTTAGAAGAATTAGAAGCTACCTATAAAAAACTGTCGGCCGATCCTGATTTTCAGGCTGAGTTTGATAAAGATCTGGCTCATTATGTGGGTCGTCCTTCGCCGCTTTACCACGCAGAACGATGGTCACGGATGCTGGGTGGTGCGCAGATTTATCTGAAGCGTGAAGATCTTAACCATACTGGTGCACATAAGGTGAATAACACCATCGGTCAGGCTCTGCTGGCAAAATATACGGGTAAGCCCCGTGTGATTGCGGAAACCGGAGCCGGTCAGCACGGTGTTGCAACGGCCACTGTAGCCGCTCGTTTAGGTCTGGAATGTGAGATCTATATGGGAGCTGAAGATGTGCGGCGTCAGGCGTTAAATGTCTATCGTATGAAGCTGCTGGGGGCTAAAGTTAATGCCGTTGAGTCCGGTTCGCGTACGCTTAAAGATGCGATGAACGAAGCGATGCGTGATTGGGTAACCAATGTCGATTCAACATTTTACATCATCGGCACTGTGGCTGGCCCTCACCCTTATCCTCAGCTGGTGCGTGATTTTAACTCTGTGATTGGCCGTGAAGCCCGTGAACAGAGTCTGACGCAGACAGGTCGATTGCCTGATGCTCTGGTGGCTTGTGTGGGTGGCGGTTCTAACGCAATGGGGCTGTTTTATCCGTTCCTGGCTGATGAAGCGGTTGCCATGTACGGTGTAGAAGCTGCGGGTGATGGTCTGGATTCTGGTCGTCATGCAGCGCCTCTGTGTAAAGGTTCTCCGGGGGTTTTACATGGCAACCGAACGTATCTGATGCAGAACCATGACGGTCAGATTATCGAGACTCATTCGGTATCAGCTGGCCTGGATTATCCGGGGGTCGGTCCAGAGCATGCTTATCTGAAAGATGCTGGACGTGTGAATTATGTGGCTGCAGAAGATGAAGAAGTGCTGAGTGCTTTCCGTGAGCTGACACGGGTTGAAGGTATTATGCCTGCTCTGGAGAGTAGCCATGCTCTGGCTTATGGCCGCAAACTTGCTCAGAGTATGAGTCCTGATCAGCAGATCATTATTAACCTGTCTGGCCGTGGTGATAAAGACATCCACACGGTAGCTGGTATTGATGGCATTACGGTGTGAGGTTGATGATGTCCAGAATTGAACAGAAGTTTGCTCAGCTGAATGAGCAGGGCAAAAAGGCACTGATTCCTTATATCACGGGTGGAGATCCTGAACCTGGGTATACCGTTGGCTTTATGCATGCACTGGTTGAAGCCGGTGCAGATATGATTGAGTTAGGTATTCCTTTCTCTGATCCTATGGCGGATGGAGAGGTCATTCAGAAGGCTCATGAACGCTCTCTGGCTGCTGGCACAACACTGGAAGGCATTCTGGAAATGGTAGCCGAGTTTCGCCAGACAAACCAGGATACACCGGTTGTTCTGATGGGATACCTGAATCCCATTGAATATATGGGGTATGCTAACTTTGCGCAAAAAGCAAAAACGGCTGGCGTTGATGGCCTGCTGACCGTTGATTTGCCACCAGAAGAAGCTGATGACGTTGTTCCTCTGCTGAAGGAAGCCGGGATTGACACTATTTTCTTAATTGCCCCTACCACAACCCCGGCCCGAGCAGCTAAAATAGCAAGCCATGCTTCCGGTTATCTGTATTATGTTTCGATAAAAGGGGTAACCGGATCTGCGACTCTTGATACTCAGGCGGTTGCTGAAAAAACAGCTGAACTCCGACAGTTAACGTCTGTCCCAGTAGCTGTGGGTTTTGGTATCCGGGATGGTGCATCTGCTGCTGCGATCAGTCAGGTTTCTGATGGCGCAATTGTTGGTAGTGTGCTGGTCAATAAAATTGCTGCTCTGGCGCAAACGCCTGAACAGATCCCGGCAGCTCTGGCTGAAACGCTGAATGAAATGCGTACTGCCATGGATGCCTGAGCCTTCAACAGCTGATGCTGTAAAAGTGTGCAGATAAAATAAACATCAGATGCTGGCCGCCTTCGGGCGGCCTGGCTTTTATGAATTGACCGAAGTAGTTAATAATATGAGTTGGCTCGAAAAAATTGTTCCTTCGATCGTGCGTTCTGAACGCAATCGCCGTACTAATATCCCTGAGGGGCTATGGCGTAAGTGCCCTAAGTGTGAATCTGTTCTGTATCGCCCTGAGCTGGAAAAAAATGTAAACGTTTGTCCTAAGTGTGATCACCATATGCGTCTGACCGCACGTAAGCGTCTGGGCTCGTTCCTGGATGAATCAGGTCGCATTGAGCTGTTTACCGATATTGAACCCGTTGATCGTCTGAAATTTAAAGATTCGAAGAAATATAAAGATCGTTTGTCAGCGGCTCAGAAAAGCACAGACGAAAAAGATGCTCTGATTGTTATGCGGGGCACAGTGAATGATGTTGAAGTCATTGCCTGTGCTTTCGAATTTAATTTCATGGGTGGCTCCATGGGATCTGTTGTCGGGCAGCGTTTTGTTAAGGCTGCAGAGCTGGCGCTGGAAGAGAATGTTCCTTTTATCTGTTTCTCTGCCAGTGGCGGCGCTCGTATGCAGGAAGCGTTGTTCTCTCTGATGCAGATGGCACGTACCAGTGCTGTACTGGAGAAACTTAAACAGGCTGGCGTGCCGTATATTTCTGTACTGACAGATCCTGTTTATGGCGGTGTTTCTGCCAGTCTGGCTATGCTGGGTGATCTGAACATTGCAGAACCTTTTGCCCTGTGTGGTTTTGCCGGTCCTCGTGTTATTGAGCAAACCGTTCGCGAAAAACTGCCGGAAGGTTTCCAGCGCAGCGAATTCCTGCTGGAGCATGGCACTGTAGATATGATTCTGCACCGTCACGAAATGCGTGATCGTGTGTCTGCTATCCTGCTGAAACTGACTGGAATGCCTGCTGCTCCGATTACTGAAGAAACCCCGGATGATGAATCTGAAACTGTAGACAGTGGTGAACCTGAAGCCGCAGAAAGCAGTGATCATTCCTCTGAAAAAACTGAAGCTGATAAAGCGGCGGGTTGATTCAGGATGATATCTGATACTGATCTGAAACAGGCTGGCCTGGATGAATGGCTGAACCGGCTTGAGTCACTGCACCCGACCGAAATTGATCTGGGGCTGGAGCGTTTACGTAAAGTGGCGGGCAGGCTCGGGGTTGAAACATTACCTGGTAAAGTGATTACTGTTGCCGGAACAAATGGTAAGGGTTCAACGGTTGCTATGCTGGACTCAGTATTGCGTCAGGCAGGCTATAAAACAGGGTGTTACACCTCGCCTCATTTTCTTCGTTACAACGAAAGAATATGCCTTAATGGCCATCCTGTTCCGGATCAGATGATATGTGATGCGTTTTTACGCATTGAAGCCGCTCGTCAGGATATTAGTCTGACTTATTTTGAGTTTGGCACTCTGGCGGCTTTTCTTATTTTTTCTGATGAGGCCCCAGATGTATCTATTCTGGAAATCGGTCTGGGAGGCCGTCTGGACGCGGCTAATCTGATTGATCCTGACCTGGCTATCGTGACGACTGTGGCTCTTGATCATGAGAGCTGGCTTGGTTCCGACCTGGAGCAAATCGGCCGGGAAAAAGCGGGTATTTTCCGAAAAGATATCCCGGTCGTTATTGGGTCTGAAGCCGGAAAAATCCCCGCTTCGGTCAGAGAAGAAGCACTCAGGATTGGTGCTTCCGATATCTCGCAGCTGGGGCAGGAGTATCGTTGGTTTACCGAGGCTGATGGCTCCTGGAGCTGGCAGAGTCTGGATGACGATGGCAAGATTTCTGAAGAATGTTTGTTATTACCTGCTGTCAGTTTGCCGACTGATAACGCTGCTACAGTGATTCAGGCATTGAACCGATCAGGGTTTGATATCAGTACAGAGGCTTTATATCGTGGCCTGCAATCTGCTTCCCTGACAGGTCGGATGCAGAGTATAGGCCGGTTTGTACTTGATGTGGCACATAATCCTCATGCTGCACATTATATTGCAGAGAAGCTACAGAGCATGCCCGTAAAAGGCAGGAGAGTAGCCCTGGTAGGAATGCTGGATGATAAGGATGTTGAATCGGTGCTGAATATTATGGCTCCTGTCTTCTCTTCCTGGTATATTGCACAGCTGGAAGGGCCGAGAGCGACTCCGGCTCTGAGGATACAAGAGTATCTGGCCAATGAGCAGCAGACGGATTGTCGGGTTTTCCCCCATGTGGCGGAAGCACTGGATGCTGTGCTGGCTGAGACAGGGGCTGATGACCAGGTACTGGTTTTCGGCTCTTTCCTGACAGTAGCTGGTGTGCTGGAAGTAAAAGAGCGATTATTGCCGTGAAATATGGATTAAAGCATCGCATTATCGGAGCAGTTATTCTGATATCTGTCGCGGTGATTTTTTTGCCTGTTCTGTTAGATGGTGGGCAGCGCCCTCAATTGGTGCAGACTACCACGCCTATTCCTGCTCCCCCTCCTGATGCCGAGATTAAGGTCGAACAGCCTGCTGATCCGGGTCGGACGCCCAGTATTGAAACGGGCGAACCGGAAAGAGAGAATTGGCAGTCAGGTCTTACGGATCAGAAAAAACTGGCAGCCTGGACGTTGCAGGCTGCCAGCTTTAAAACAGAAGATAATGCTGCAGGCATGAGAGACAAGCTGCGAAAAAGTGATATCCGCAGTTATATCCGGCAGCGGAAGGACTATTTTGTGGTATATGCAGGACCTTTTGCTGATTCTGATGCCGCTAATGAAGTGAAAGCCAGGCTTAAGAAAGAGTTTTCTGTTTCTGCTCTGATGGTTCGCTATGACCCTATGGCTGATGTCAGAAACTGACCTGCAGAAAGATAAGGATACAGTATGATCTGGGTTGACTGGGCTATTATAGTGGTTTTTCTGATTTCAGCGGGTTTTGGTCTGATCAGAGGGGTGGTCAGAGAAGCGGTTTCTCTGGCAACCTGGGTCGCTATTATACTGTTCGGACGTATTATGGCTCCTCAGGTCAGTGAGATTCTTTTACCTTATATTGAGCAGGACTCTGTACGCCTGTTTATTGCCTTCGCCTGCATCGGCATACTTATCATGATGCTGGGTTCTGTTATTTCTAAAATAGCGAATAAAGTGGTTTCTGCAACGGGACTCAGCGGGTTCAATCGATTTCTTGGTCTTATTTTTGGTGCGCTGAGAGGTGTGGCTATCCTGGTTATTGTTATTGCGATTGCCAGTCTGACCAGTTTAACTCAGGAGCCCTGGTGGGCCGGATCTGAGTTTATTCCTGTATTAGAAGATTTACGAGATCAGGCTGCTCAACTGGTAGAAAACCAGCTAGAGAAGCGTGCCTGATTGTTATTGTTTTTGATGATGTGATAACCCCTAAGAGGTGATTTTCAATGTGCGGAATCGTCGGCATTGTTGCCAATAGCAGCGTTAATCAGGCTATCTATGATGCCTTAACTGTCCTTCAGCATCGTGGACAGGACGCTGCCGGTATGATGACCTGCCAGGATGGCCGTTTTTTCCTGCGTAAAAGTAACGGCTTAGTGCGCGATGTTTTCCGTACTCGTCACATGCAGCGCCTGCACGGTAATATGGGGATCGGACACGTTCGTTATCCTACTGCTGGATCATCCAGTGAGGCAGAGTCTCAGCCTTTCTATGTCAACTCACCTTACGGTATCGCTCTGGCTCATAACGGTAACCTGACCAATGCCAAAGAGCTGGCGGAAGAGGTGTTTAACACGGATCTGCGTCATATCAATACGACTTCAGATTCTGAAGTATTGTTGAATATTTTTGCCCATGAACTGGGTAAGCAGGGACTGCAACTGCGCCCGGAAGATATTTTTGATGCTGTTCGTCGGGTTCATCGTCGTTGTCGTGGTGGTTATGCTGCCATTTCGATGATCAGCGGTATGGGACTGGTGGCATTCCGCGATCCTCATGGTATCCGCCCTGCGGTATTCGGTAAGCGTGAAACAGAGGCTGGCATTGAGTATATGGTGGCTTCTGAGAGTGTAGCTCTGGATGTTCTGGGTTTTGAACTGGAGCGTGATATTGCTCCCGGTGAAGCAGTATTTATCGATCTGGAAGGTAATATTTTTACTCAGCAGTGTGCCGATAATCCAAACCCTCGTCCCTGCATCTTTGAGCATGTTTATCTGGCTCGACCTGATTCTATTATGGATGGTATCCATATCCATAAATCCCGCATGCGCATGGGACAGAAACTGGCTGAAAAGATCAAACGTGAACGTCCGGAGCATGATATTGATGTGGTGATTCCAATTCCGGATACCAGCCGTACCTCGGCTCTGGAGCTGGCTCTTCATCTGGATGTGCCTTTCCGTGAAGGTTTTATCAAAAACCGTTATATCGGTCGTACGTTCATTATGCCGGGACAGCAGGAGCGTAAGAAGTCTGTACGTCAGAAGCTGAACGCTATTGATCTGGAATTTGAAGGGCGAAATGTATTACTGGTTGATGACTCTGTTGTAAGGGGGACTACCAGTAAGCAAATTATTCAGATGGCACGTGATGCCGGTGCGAAGAATGTTTACTTTGCTTCTGCGGCACCAGCGGTTCGCTATCCTAATGTATACGGGATTGATATGCCATCCGCTGATGAGCTGATCGCTCATGGCCGTACAGATGAAGAAGTCGCAGAACAGATCAGTGCAGATTGGATGATCTATCAGGATCTTGAAGATCTGATCGCTTGTGGTAAAGAAGGAAACCCTGAACTGGAAGGTTTTGACTGTTCTGTATTTAACGCCGAATACGTTACCGGTGACATTGATCAGAACTATCTGGATGCTATTGATGCAGAGCGCAATGACAGTGCAAAAGAGGGCGCTAAGCCTAAGGTTGATGCTGTTATCGATATGCATAACGACGATACGGAGTGAGTCTGATTATGCCTGATTTTGATATTGATGCTCAGGACTGGGGACTGGAAACCCTGGGTGTTCGTGCCGGACAGACCCGTTCTCAGGAAGGTGAGCACAGCGAGGCGATTTTCCCGACCTCCAGTTTTGTATTTGGCTCTGCAGCTGAAGCAGCAGCGCGTTTTTCTGGTGAAGTACCCGGTAATGTGTACTCCCGCTTTACGAATCCAACCGTACGTATGTTTGAGCAGCGTATTGCGGCTCTGGAAGGCGGAGAACGCGCTGTAGGCACCGCATCCGGTATGGCAGCCATTCTGAGCACCTGTATGGCTTTGCTGGAGGCGGGTGACCATATTGTGGCATCCCGTAATATTTTTGGTTCAACGACCAACCTGTTTGAGAAGTACCTGAAGAAATTTGGTCTGAATATCAGCTATGTCAATCTGGGTGATCTGGATGGCTGGGCTGAGGCGGCGACTGAAAAGACAAAGCTGTATTTTCTTGAGACGCCTTCTAATCCGGTGTGTGAATTAGGTGATATTACGAAGATTGCCGATATTGCGCATAGCAAGGGAGCAAAGCTGGTTGTCGATAACTGCTTCTGCACTCCTGCTCTGCAGCGTCCATTGCAGTTAGGCGCTGATATTGTTATTCACTCTGCAACCAAATATCTGGATGGTCAGGGGCGTTGCGTGGGTGGCGTCGTTGTTGGTAATAATGAAGACATGGAGCAGATCTTCGGTTTTGTTCGTACCTGCGGACCGAGCCTGAGCCCATTTAATGCCTGGGTATTTCTGAAAGGACTGGAAACTCTGAACCTGCGTATGAAAGCACAGAGTGAAAATGCTCTGGCTCTGGCGCAGTGGCTGGAGCAACAGCCTCAGGTTGAAAAAGTGAACTACTCTGGTCTGCTTTCTCATCCCGACCATGAACTGGCAAAGCAGCAACAAGAGGCCTTTGGGGCAGTGCTATCGATTGAAGTCCGCGGTGGTAAAGAGGGGGCCTGGACTGTTGTTGATAATACTCAGATGTTGTCTATCACGGCCAATCTGGGGGATGTCAAAACGACGATTACTCATCCTGCAACAACGACACATGCACGTATTACTCAGGATGACCGGGATGCGGCAGGTGTCACTGATGGTCTGCTTCGGATTGCTGTTGGTCTGGAAACTCTGGATGATCTGAAAGCTGATCTGGCCAGAGGTCTGGCTAAGATCTGAAGAAAATTATTGATCAGAGAGACGCCCGGATTATCCGGGCGTTTCAGATTTAAGGTGCTGAAAACAGTATCAGGGTACCAGGAAGAAAATTACCCGGACATCACTTGTCAGTCTGATCTGATCCGGTTCTGGTGTTGAGGTCAGGCTGCTATTGCGCGGTGCTGTTACTCTGAATTCTGAACGAGCATGATCAGGATAACGCTGTGAACTTTCTTCGATACTGAATACTCTGCCGGTTTTCTGGCCCAGTCGACTGGCCATTCGCTCTGCTTTTTCTCTGGCTTTATTGATCGCCTCATCCAGCACCTGTTCTTTCAGAACCTCTTCATTACTATGTTCAAATTTGACAATGATGTCTGAAACGGTCTGACTGGAATTGATCCTGTCCAGTATATCCGGATAGCGATTAATACTGCGTACATAGAGAGTGATTGTCTGGCTGACCCTGGTTTGAGAGCGCTGACTGCCCTGTATCTGTATTGGCTGTATATATAGCTGCCCCATTTCAATGTCCTGTTGTGGCAGATTGAAACGCAGTAGGGATCTCAGCAGCTTTCGGCTACGCTTTTCTACATTGTCTCTGGCTTTTTTCAGATGCGGGCTGGTGTTGTCCAGTGTCAGAGTAAGAATGGCAGTGTCAGGGGCGAATTTGAATTCGCTGGATGCTTTAACCAGAAGATGAGGTTGTTCTGGCCTTGTCTCTGCATTCAGAGTCGTGCTCAGAAAAAGACAGATTATTGTCAGAAAGGCTTTGTATATGAGGGGAAGTAAGGCGTAATTATTCATAGAGAACTATCCATCAATATGACAATGATAAAATACCCTGGTGCTAAGCTGTTGAACAAACATTTCTCTGTAAGAGATTGCTATATTCCCCGGCTGATGGCAGGCAAATATCGAAATGCTTTTATTCAGGTGCATCTGGTATCTGATTGTGTTTATGTCTATCTGTGAGCCTGATTCATTCATCGGGTTCCATTTTTAACGGAATTTTAAGGAGTTTCTGTGGTTCGCTTTATTCTGGGAGGTGCCAGGTCTGGTAAAAGTGCTCTGGCTGAACAATTAGCGGTCTGCTCAGGTAAGAGGGTGCATTATCTGGCAACAGCACAGATATGGGACGAAGAGATGAAGGATCGGGTGGCTCATCACAAAAATAGCCGTCCGAATCATTGGCAGGTAACGGAAGAAGCTATCGATATTATCCCTGTCATTAAAAAATATGCGCAAGTCCGAGGGGAATGCCTTTTGCTGGATTGCCTGACATTATGGCTGACCAATATTTTACTGTTAGATGATGAAGACGTACTGCAAGCCCATCAGCAGCAACTGGTGGAATACTTACAGAATGATTTCCGCGGTGAGTTAATTCTGGTCAGCAATGAAGTCGGGCAAGGAATCATTCCGGATAATGCTTTAGCCCGGCGTTTTGTAGACGAAGCCGGGCGCCTGCATCAAAGAATTGCTAAAGTGTCTGATCAGGTTGTTTTTGTTACTGCCGGTATTCCACAGACACTGAAAGGACCTTTATTGAACATGGGCTAATTGTCTGGTTTCTGACTCTCGATATCATGGGGGCCAGAAACAGCTGCTATTCTCAGTGAGCCATCTCTGTCTGATGTTTATTGCGTGGAGCCAGTTGAGAGATCAGCATACCTGCCAGCATAAGGGCACAGCCTGCCAGGCCTTTAAGGTCCAGGGTTTCATTCAGGAACAGATAGCCTCCGATAACCGCAAATACAGCCTCCAGGCTCAGAATAATGGCAGCATGTGAAGCCGGGGCTTCTTTCTGAGCAAAGACCTGGAGGGTATAGGCTACACCAACAGACAAGAGCCCGGCGTAGGCAATGGGTTGCCAGGCTTCCCCTATACTACCCAGCGTCGGTTCCTCCAGGAACAGGGCTGCCAGCAGGCTGATCAGACCACAGGTAAAGAACTGTATAACGGATAACCTTAAAGCATCCATTTGAGGTGATAGCCAGCCAATCAGCAGAACATGCCCTGCCCAGAAAAGTGCTCCAATCAGTTGCAGCAGATCCCCATATGCCAGTGTAAAATCATCTGTAACGCTTAAAAGATACAAACCTGCGACTGCCAGCAAAGCACCCAACCAGGTATTGCGCCCGGTTTTTTGCCCCCAGACCAGGGCTATTACAGGAACCAGAATGATGTAAAGACCTGTAATAAAGCCTGCATTACCTGCAGTAGTATATTGCAGCCCTACCTGTTGAAATGTTGATCCCATAAATAGCAGGGCGCCAGCCGCTAGTCCCCCCTGCCATAAACTAAGCCCCCGGCCTTTATCTGATTTTGTCGGTTGATCTGGTTTAAGTAATAACAGCAGTGGCAGTAAGGACAGAGCGCCCAGGAAAAAGCGGGCAGCATTAAAAGTAAAGGGACCGACATAATCCATACCTACACGCTGAGCAACAAAGGCAAAGCCCCATATTGCTGCGGTAACGAGTAGCATAATGTCGGATCGGAGTGTTTGGCTTTGCATAGATATTTCTTTATTCGGAACGTTATTTGTCAGCTGAATTGAGCCATTGATTTGATTGTATAGAAATATGATCAGGCGGGATAATATACTGAATGGACATATCCGGGTAGTAAAATGCTGTCTGTTTGGCTCACGACACTTATGTGCTACATTGACTGGTTCCTGTTCAGTCACCAGACCTCCCGGAGAGGGTAATGCTTCAGTTTCGTATGGATCGCGGATTGTTGAGCAGCTTTTGCTATGTCAGTCTGATGTTGATTATTTTTGCTTCAGTTATTGTCAGTGCTGGTTCCGGGTCCGGGCGTCCACTGGCTTTTCCTGCAGCGATGGGGGAAACCACGTTGACATTCTGGTATCCCGATAGCAGTGATCCTTTGCCTCTGGATGGAGAGTGGATGGGGTTTCCCGATCAGTTGCTATCACCTGCTGAAGTTGAAGATAATCTGCATTATTCCTTGCCGGTTCTTTTCCCTGATATCTGGCAGCCTCCCGGACCAAGACGTCACATGATGACATATACTCTTTTGCTGAAAAAGGTTCCTCAGCAGACTGAACTGGCGTTGTTTGTGCCGGAGATAAAGAATAGCTTCAGACTCTTTGTTAATGGTCGGGAAGTGTTCAACGGTGGTTATGCCAGTGCTTCAGTCGATCATGCCAGAGGATATTCAGGGGACAGGATTGTCTCTTTAGGGAAGCTACCGCCAGAAACACGCCTGGTCCTTCAGGTCAGTAATTATGGCCATGCCCGAGGTGGTGTGCACAGCCCTATTATTCTGGCAACAGATGATGAATGGCAAAGTTACTATCAGAAGAATATTCTTATAGAAGGTGTCGTGATATGTCTGGCAATTCTGGCTGGAATTCTGTTGCTGACAGAGTTTTTACTGATACCTGATCATAAGGAATTATTGTGGATCGGGCTATTTGCTCTGGTTCTTGCAGGTTACACAGGTACTACCGGATTGGGGAGTTTCAGTACCCTGTTTGGATATTTTCCCTGGCCCCTGGCGGTCCGGCTGGAATATATCGGGTTTGCGACGGCGATTCCTCTGTTTGCTAACTGGCTCCAGTCGTTATACCGACAGGATATAAAGTTCCGCATTGTTAAATATCTGAACTGGGCAGCCGCCTCTTTTCTGATATTTATCCTTCTTACTCCCAGTGAACTGTTTACCGGGTTACTGCATCTGTTGCTGCTGTTTATGACATTTTGTCTGTTAACGTCTGTCTGGATGATGACGATGTTATTTATCCGTAACAGAGCCGGAGTGCGTATTCTGATTTTTGGTGCATTTGCTCTGATGACGGGTATTTCTCATGATCTGAGTGTTTTCCTGGGGTTGTGGCAGGGAGATGATCTGTTAGGTGTCGGTATATTGATTTTTCTGGTTTCTCAGATTGGCTTTCTCACCTATTACAGAACTCAGGAACAGATTCGTATGCTCGATTTTAACCGGTCTTTGCAAAACAGGGTGCTGGAAACGGAGAAACTGGCTTACACCCGAAAAGCAGAGCTGGAAAATAAGATGCATGAACTGGAAATAAAAAAGCAGGAGTACCAGCGTCTTATTACTGAAGATGAGCTTACTGGTTTAATGAACCGCCACTGTTTTTTTGAACAGATCGGTCGGAGGATAGAGAGAAATCGTCGTGTCAGCCATGCCATTGTTATGATTGATGTTGACCGTTTTAAACAGATTTGTGATCACTATGGCAGAGATCTGGCTGATCTGGTACTGAAAAAAGTGGCGCGGCAACTCGTTCAGGAAGCTGAAGGGCGTTTTGACTGGATTCCGGCGCGTTATGGTAGTGATGAGTTTATTTTCTGGCTGGGTGGTGTTGATGCCGATCAGGCTGCTCAGGTGGCGAGACGAATTCAGACTAATATTTCCAGGCTAAAGATGCCAGTGTCAGGCAGGGGAGAGGACGCTTTTCGTTTTACAGTATCAACTGGAGTTGCTACCAATGCCCAGGGACAGAACCTGGATCAGCTACTGGCACGAGCGTCTGATGCTGTGCACCAACAAAGAAAGCAGAGCCAGAAAAAAAAACATCCGGGTATGGGGCAGGAAGTAAGCTTATCTGATCATCTGAATACTACTTTATTTCATCAGAAAGGAGATAGTGTCTGATGAAAAAATGGTTGCTTATGCTATTGGTCATGTTTACACCTGCGAAGTATCTGCAGGCAGATATTCAGGCCAGGCAAGGGGTGATTGATTTCAAACACTGGCACCTGAGTCCGGACGGGATTTTTGCGTTAAAAGGAGAGTGGCTGTTCTATCCGGGAAAGATATACCAGCTAAGAGATCTGCGCAATGAACGTCTGCCGGAGCCGGTTAGTTTCCCGGTGAGTTTACTGGATTGTAAAAGTTTATCTGATGGTCTTTTGCCTACTCAGATTCCGGGTTCCTGTGTCGCGACCTATGTTCTTGAGCTAAGAGGATTACCAGAGCAGCCTCTGGCTCTGTTTATTCCTGAGATGGCCACTGCGTTCAGGTTATTCTGGAATGAAAAAGAGCTGGCTGCTGGCGGTGTCGTATCTGATAATCCTCAGGCATTCCAGACATACAGTGGCCATCGCAGTATTGACCTTCCTGGTACAGATACTTCAGGAGTATTGATATTACAGGTTGCGAACCTGCAAAGAGTCTCTCCGGCACCAGAGAGAGATCTGTTACTGGGGGATGCAGGGGCTATTCATAATTTTTACAACAGTGGAGAGCTGGTGCAGGCTCTGGCAGGTGCTCTGTCTGGTATTGCTGGCATTTTGCTATTTCTTCAGTATCTGACCCGTCATCGTTATGAGAGGTGTCTGTGGAGCCTGAGCCTGTTCAGCTTCTCGGTGATGATGTATACCTTCACAGAAGGTTTTAATGTATTGAACTGGTTTATCAGTGATCCAGAATTGCACTGGCCTGTTTCTTTACGAATTAAACTGATTGCACTGAACCTTTTTGTTCCCTGCCTGGCAATATGGCTGCATGGTTATTACCGGATTAGTTTTCCTGCCTGGTTTCTTAAAATGCTCTGGTGTCAGCTGCTGGTTGTTATTCCGGCGTTTATCTGGTTTCCGGTTGTGTGGCTGGCTGCTCTGGAGCCGGTTCAGATTTTGTTTAATATGATCAGTAATGTTCTGTTATTTATCTGGGTATTGCAATCCCCCTGGTACCGTTCAAAAGAAGCTCTGGCCATGATGTTGACCGTGATGATCTGTATTCTGACAGGTCTGCACGACAGTCTGGTTTACCTGTACCTGATACGTGGTGATGACTGGCTGCATATCGGGTTTACAGTATTTATCATTGGGCAAATATTTATTCTGGCTGTTACCCGAGCCAGAAAGCATGCCCGGATTCGTCGTCTTAATTACAACCTGGAGTTGAGTAAGGCGATGCACCAGAAGAGAGTTGATACCAGAAATAAAGCGCTGATGCATAAAGTATCTGAGCTGGAAACCATTAATGATGAGCTACAGTATCTGATGAAATTTGACGACCTTACCGGTTTGCTGCGGCAGAATGTTTTCATTAAAGATTGTGAGTATCGACTGAGATCTTCTGCTATTCCCGGACAGGTTGTGAGCATGCTGGTGCTGGATATTGATCGTTATAAACAGATCAGTGCTCAGTATGGCTATCTGGCAGCAGATCAGACGGTTAAAGATATTGCTGGTTTGCTGGATCAGTGGGCTGTTGGCGAAAATTACAGTGTGGCACGATCAGACAGTGAGTCTTTTGCTTTGTTTGCTCTGAATATGTCTGAAGAGGAAGCCTTGCAGGAAGCGGAGTGGCTTCGAATCCGTATCCAGCAGAAAGTAATTACTATGCCGGGGCTGGGAAACTCGGCTGTTAATTTTCATGTGACCGCAAGTTTTGGTATCAGTTGCAGCCTTAGTGAAGAAGCGGTGTCTGAGCGCTTATTCAAAGAAGCAGGGCTGGCTTTGAACAGGGCAAAAATGGATGGCAGGAATTGTGTGGTGAGTTATAGCCGGATGCTGAATGATCGGCGTTATCCTCCTCCGGGAGTGATTGTCAGTGATGATGTCCGGCTTTAATAAAGAGTTGATAGAAGCTGTTACCTGATAGTAACAGCATCAGAACCGAAATAGTGAGTAACCTGAGAGTAATATTACCTGAGGCTATTTTTGGGTAATTTGAGTAACTGCTCAAGTAATTCCAGATCCATGTGTTGTTCAATAGTATCTGCGATGCGGTTAATCGATTCATCATACAGGGATTTAATGTCAAAGGGGGCTGCATCCTGTAGTCCGGCCCATTGCAGTAAGTGCTGGCAGGCATCCGGATGATCAAACAGGCCATGCAGGTAACAACCTGCAATCTGGCCATCTTCTGAAATGGCACCGTCTGTTCGGTTTTGCAGTTGCAGAAATGGTCGGGACAGAGCTTTTCCATGAGTTACGCCAGCATGAATCTCGTAACCTGTTACTGGAATATTTGTGGTATCCGATGTTAGTTTTGCGCAAATAGTTCCGGAAGTATTGATCAGTTGTTTTTCTGCTTCCAGTACTGTTTCTGCTTCAAATATTCCCAGGCCAGGCATTTTACCTGCAGGGCCTTCAATGCCTTCAGGGTCGTGTAGCCATTGTCCCAGCATCTGCCAGCCACCACAGATACCCAGTAGTTTACCGCCATATCTCAGATGTCTGAGCAGATAGTTCTCCCAGCCCTGTTCTCTGAGCCAGTTCAGATCATGCTGGACACTTTTGCTACCAGGCAGGATGACAAGATCGGCCGGAGGTGGTGTCTGATCCGGGGCTACAAAATGAAAATCAACCTGCGGATGCTGTCGCAGAGGATCGAAGTCGGTGTGGTTACTGATTCTCGGCAGAACGGGGACAACTACCGTCAGATGGCTTTTTTCTCTGGCTTTGTCCGGAGCCGGGTTGACGCCGTCTTCGGCTTCAAGGCACAGGCCGTGCAGATAGGGTAAAACTGCTGTTACCGGCTTCCCTGTTCTTTGCTCAAGCCAGTCATTTCCGGGCTGTAATAACGATATATCACCTCTGAAGCGATTAATGATAAAGCCTTTAGTCCGGTTCTGTTCACTGGCAGATAACAGTTCCAGAGTGCCGGTTAAATGAGCAAATACGCCGCCTTTATCGATATCTGCGACGATGATTACCGGGCAATCCGCTGCTTCAGCAAAGCCCATATTGGCAATATCTCTGTCTCTGAGGTTGATTTCTGCCGGGCTGCCTGCGCCTTCTACTAATACGATGTCATAGGCTTCTTTCAGACGCTGAAAGCTTTCCAGCACCGCAGTCATCGCTGTCGTTTTGTAGTCATGATAAGCCCTGGCATTCATATTGTTGACGGCCTGGCCGTGGATGATAACCTGGGCTCCGGTATCTGAATTAGGTTTCAGCAGTACAGGGTTCATATCGGTGTGGGGTTGCAGGTAGCAGGCCTGAGCCTGGGCAGCCTGAGCCCGGCCAATCTCTCCACCATCAACCGTTACTGCACTATTCAGAGCCATGTTCTGTGGTTTAAAAGGGGCAACTTTGAACCCCTTTCTTACCAATAGCCTGCAAAGGCCTGTGACAACGGCGCTTTTTCCGGCATCGGAGGTGGTTCCCTGAATCATCAGTGTAGCAGCAGTCATAAAAAATCCTGTAGATACAGCGGGTTGTTATGTGGTCGGGTAAAGCGGCTATAATAGCGCCTTTTGTCTCCGAAAGAGATGGTGGTTTTTTCTCTCATTCGGGTTTTATGCGGTACTTCAGGTTATAAACCATGATTTTTTTTGCTGCTGAGCAGATCTTATTTGCATTATGGGCAGGGGTCATTCTTGATCTTTGCTTTGGTGAACCGAAACGTTTTCATCCTCTGGCCGGGTTTGGCTATCTGGTCTCTGCTCTGGAAAGAAGAGTTAACCCTTCCCGGAATGAGTTGATGATGAACACCAGATCCACTATTTTACTCCGACTGAAAGGTCTGCTGGCCTGGGTTATTGTGGTACTGCCTTTACCGGTTGTTATTGCTTCGTTCGTACCTGAATCACTGAACGTTGAAGGGGATAATATATTATCAGTGTTGACCTGGTGGCTGATTAATAGTGTCGTACTGTGGTTTGCACTGGGTGGGCGCAGTCTGATACAGCATCTTAACTGGATCTATGAACCTTTGGTGCGTAATGACCTGAATGAGGCGCGTAGTAAGGTGGGCTGGATTGTCAGTCGTGATACCAGTGATATGGATGAGATGCGAGTGTGCCGGGCGGGCATTGAGTCTGGGCTGGAGAATGGCAGCGATGCTATTTATGCTCCTTTATTCTGGTTTATTATTGCCGGTGCTCCGGGCGTACTTCTGTATCGACTGGCAAATACAATGGATGCGATGTGGGGCTATAAAACCTCTCGATTTCTTCATCTGGGCTGGGCCAGTGCCAGAATAGATGATGTACTGAACTATATCCCCGCCAGAATAACCGCTGTCCTGTATGCAGTGGGTGGTCACTATCGTTCTGCGTGGCACTGCTGGCGACAACAGGCTGAACACTGGGAAAGCCCTAATGCCGGACCTGTTATGGCCTCTGGCGCGGGGGCTTTACGTTTGTCTCTGGGAGGCGGAGACACATATCATGGGGTATGGAAAGAGCGACCTCTGCTTGGCCTCACTCCTGAAGAAGGAGGTCAGTATGCCGGAAAAGAAGATCTGTTACGCACTATGGTGCTGTTGAAAAAGGTTCTGGCCTATTGGCTGATTGTTGCAAGCCTGCTGTTAATTCTGGTCATGGGTACAGCCTGAATGAGTATTGTGCTTCAGAATACAGATGATCTTACCTCGCCTCCCGTTCATGGTGGCGATGTCCGGCGTATTCTTCAGGAATATCCTGATGCTCCTGAGCCTTTACTGGATCTGTCTGCGGCATTAAACCCTTTGCCCTGGGCTGTGCCGGACCGTATACCTCTGCAGCTCTTTCATCACTTACCGGATGGTTATGATGAGCTGTTGTTATCTGCTTGTTCATTTTATCAGCAGGATAATCTCTGGCCGGTTAATGGTTCTCAACAGGCCATTGAGGTTTTACCCCGTTTAAGGTCCGAAAGCGTGATCGCTGTGCCTGATTCTGGTTATCAGGAGCATGCCTGGTGCTGGAAAAAGCAAGGGCACAGTGTTTTTCGTTATCAGGCTGAGGATCTGATTGGGGATAATTTTTATGACCTGTTGAGTCAGATTGATGTACTGGTTGTTATCAACCCGAATAATCCGACAGGACAGTTGTTTTCATCTGAGCGCTTGCGCCTCTGTTATCAGTACCTGGCTGAAAAAGGTGGCTGGCTGATCGTAGATGAAGCCTTTATGGATATTTTGCCTGTGCAGATACAGAAGGATGCTGCTCTGATATCAGAGGTCGCTTCTGATGGGTTATGGGTGCTCAGGTCTCTGGGTAAGTATTCCGGTTTAGCCGGGATTCGATCAGGCTTTGTCGCCTCTTCAGTCAATAATCTGCAATTGTTTCGTCTTCAGTGCGGACCCTGGCATATGAGTGCTGTGACAGCCTGGCTGACACAACAGTTTCTGCAGGATAAGAGGTGGCATGAAAATATTAAAACAGAGTTGTATTATTGCTTTTCTAAGCAGAAAACGTTGCTTCAGCATTATTTCAGTATCATAGGTGAAACTCCGCTATTTCTGACATGCCAGAGTTCGGATGTTACAGGTATTCAGAACCAGTTGGCACAGTCAGGGATACGCGTGAGAGCATTCCCTGAACAGGGGTGGCTACGGTTTGGTTTGCTCCGCGATAATTCAGGCCATCATCGATTAAAGAATACGCTGAAACAGAAGGCGTTATGACGCAAAGTGTTTCATCAAATAATCCTGAGCTGGCCGCAGGTTTTTCTCAAGCACCTGGTATGCCTGTATCACTTCATTCTCTGCGTTCTGTTTCATCGACTTTTCCAGAGCTATAGCTGCTTGCTCTGCCTCAAGGAAAGCAAAGGTTCCCATCAGGCCTTTCAGTGTATGTACAAGGCGCAGGGTATTCTCCTGATATGGCGCGTCTGAAATCATAGTCTGTAGAGAAGGCAGGATATCGTGATAGTTCATCATAAAATCCTGCAGCAATTCAGCCATAAACTCTGGGTCATCCCCCAGCTTTCTCAGGGCTGTATGGCTATCACAGCCTGGTATACTGGCTATCCACTGCCATTGCTCTGGCAGAGACGGGGTGTTTTCTGCTGCTATCTGTTCTGTGTCTATCGGCTCAAAAACAGGAGAGCTGAGCTTCTGAGGTGGGCTGAGGTTAGCTGGAATCCATTTTAATAATACTCTGCTGAGCAGATTCGGGTCGACAGGTTTACTGATGTGCTCATTCATTCCGGCAGCGAGGCATCGTTCTTTATCACCTCGCATGGCATTTGCTGTCATAGCAATAACAGGGAGTTTATCCTGTTTTAGCGTATGACGGATCTGCCGGATAGTTTCATAGCCATCCATAACAGGCATCTGAATATCACAGAGAACCAGAGCAAAAGATTCTGCTTTCAGGTACTCGATGGCTTCCCAGCCGTTATTTGCAATGGTGACCTGCATACCTCGCTTTTCCAGTAACTCTCTGGCAACTTGCTGGTTAATCAGGTTGTCTTCAACCAGCAAAATATGTGCGCCCTGAATTTTGCTCAGAGCCTGCTTCAATGAGGCGTCTGGTAATAACTTGTCCTGCCTTCTGATCTGAGATGTGCCATAGGCAGACGCAATACAGTCCATCAGGGCTGAGGCATTGACGGGCTTTCGCAGCAGCTGACTAATTCCCGGATGTTGTCTGATCCGCTCGGTCTCATGATGGCTATGAGTAATCATGGCGATCATGCGTGTATCTGGTGCTTGTAAAGAGTAGTTTACCAGATCTGAACTTTGTAAATCTGATAGTTGCCAATCGACCAGGATCAGATCATAGTGTCCCTGTTTCAGCATTCTGGTGGCACAGGTGGCAGAGGAAGCCTGCCCGGTCTCAAAGCCAGATTGATGTAGCAATTCAGCAATAATGCCTCTGGCCTTGCTGTTATCATCAATAATCAGAATTTTATGCCCGGTTAAGTCGGGTAACTGCATTTTTTTCTGTGCAGAATAAGCCTGTTTCTGGCAGATAATGCTGAACCTGAAGGTGCTGCCCTGACCAGGTGTACTCTCTACAGTCATGTTGCCATGCATCTGTTTGACCAGATACTGAGAAATTGCCAGCCCCAGCCCGGTACCGCCAAAACGACGAGTAGTCGAGGCATCAGCCTGACTGAATGGCCTGAACAAATGACTGGACTCATCTTCTGACATACCTATGCCAGTATCAGATACAGCAAAGTGTAATTCTACCTTATCTTCACCCAGGTGCTTAGGGGTAGCTGAAACCAGTACTTCACCATAATCGGTAAATTTAATAGCATTACTACATAAATTTATCAGGATTTGCCCCAGGCGCAATGAGTCTCCATACAGTGCTCTGGGAATATCTGTTGGGAACGAAAATAGCAGCTCCAGTCCTTTTTGTTCAGCTTTCAGGCTGACTATTCTGGCCAGATTTTCGATCACATCATCCAGATCAAACGGGGAGTGTTCAATTTCCAGTTTGCCAGCTTCAATTTTAGAAAAATCCAGAATATCGTTAATAATGCCCAGAAGGCCTGTTGCAGACTGATGAATGGTATCCAGGTAGCTGGCTTGAGGGGAATCAGGAGCATTTTCATAGGCCAGCTGGCTCAAACCTATAATCGCATTCATTGGGGTGCGGATTTCATGGCTCATATTAGCCAGAAAATTACTTTTCATCTGATTGGCGGTATCGGAGGCTTCTTTAGCTTTCGCCAGGGTCTGTTCCGCCATTTTTCGCTGTGTGATGTCACTGCCCTCAGGCAGTAATAATATGACTTTACCGCTGTCGTCAAAAATAGGCGTCAGTTTAAAGTCAATGTTAAGCTGGTGGCCATCAGGTGCATAGCTAATTACTTCAAAATGAGCTCCGATACCTTTTGCAGCTCTATCGATAGCTGAGCGGATCTTTTGTTGCTGCTCTTCCGATTGTCTCCACCAGTTGCCTTGCCAGAAATATTGTCCTTTCAGCATTTCACCAGATTGTTGGGCGAGTTCGGATGCAGCACGGTTAACAACCAGAATTTTCCCGCTTGTATCCAGAATTGCCAGCAGTTCAGAGGCATTATTGATAACAGCATTGAAATAATCTGTGGCTTGTTGGAGTGCCTGTTCGTTCTGTTTGTGTTCTCTTAAATCCCGAACGATACCGGTAAAAAAGATATTACCGTTGGTAATGACTTCGCTGACAGCAAGATAAAGAGGAAATTGTTCCCCGCTTTTAGTCAGGCCAACTACTTCACGCCCAATACCAACCGCTCGACTACTCTGATCTGTAGTACTTCTGCGTTTCATATAGTGTTTCAGAAAACTATTATGCTGGCTGCGGTAGGGTTCCGGCATCAGTTCGGAAATATTCCGGCCTGTAATCTCCTTTGCGCTATAACCAAAAATGTGTTCGGCAGAGGGATTAAAGCGAATAATTAAGCCCTGGGGGTTGATACAGATAATGCCATCCACGGTCGTATCAAGAATGGCTTGCAGATAGTTTAATTGTTCTGCGGTATGTTTCTTCCGGTTACGTTCTTGCCTGGGCAGCAGGAGCATTGTCAGGAGCCCTCCGGCAAAAAATGCGATCAGGGCCGAAAGTAATATGTCTGCAGGCACTATCTGTGAACCTTTTTAATGACAGCGTCTGATAAACGGGTATCGTAGATCAGTTGATTGTATCTTTATGTAAACTTGAAGATTAGCGAAGAAGAATAAAAAACACCAGTCCCTGAAGAGGTTTTATGATTCAGTGGTCACTTCTGTCAGCTACTTCTGCAAAGAGTTCATTGGAAATTTTTGCAGAAGTAACAGAACAAACAGCATCAGAATGGAACAAAAAGAACAATGAGCAGCAAAAGAGCGCCAAGTATCAGTAAGATATCTATCACCCAGCGAGCGGGAGATTTTTTTGCTTTTTTCTTCCCCCGGCCCTGTTGATTCGCACGTTGTTTTTTTGCTTCTTCTTCGAGTCGTTTTTGCTTTCGGACTGTGCTTTGTTTTGCCCTGTCTCGCTGTTTTCGAAATTCAGCGGAGCGCTTTTTGTCTTCAGCTTCTTGTTTTCGCCGAAGGGCATCAGCCTTCAGCTTACTCATATCTGCCATTTATAACCTCGGACTGAAGCAGAAAAACATCCGTTTAATTTCTGCTGGGTTCCTTCTTTATTTCAGATGTGAAGTACCTTCCATGCACTATTTCACAATTTCATAACAGGGATTATAGTCAGATCCCGGTAATTTCATTCGTTGTTGACTCACGAATGATTGTAGTAAAGCATCCAGGGGGGCCATGATGGCTTTATTACCCCGGATCTGGAATGGTCCTTGCTTCTCAATTGCAATAATTCCCTGTGCTTTCACATTACCCGCAACTATACCGGAAAAAGCACGTCGCAGATTAGCTGCCAGAATGTGGGGAGGCTGATCAGGGCGTATTTCCAGATTCGACATATTCTCATGGGTCGGCTCAAATGGCTGCTGGAATTCTGGTGAAATTTTCAGTCGCCAGTTGAAATAGAAAGCATCATTGTTATTTCTCCTGAATTGTTCAACCTGATCAATTCCTGAGTTCATCTCGCGCGCGACACTTTCCGGATCATTAACAATTATTTTATACCTTTGCCGGGCTTTTTGTCCCAGAGTAAGAGCAATAAACTCATCGATCTGTTGCCAGTACTGATGACTATTTTCCGGGCCGGTAAAAATAACCGGGTAGGGCAGTTCATCATTCTCAGGGTTCAACAGTACCCCCAGCAGATAGAGAATCTCTTCTGCAGTGCCAGCACCGCCCGGAAAGACAATAATACCATGAGCGGTACGGACAAATGCTTCCAGCCTCTTCTCTATATCGGGCATAATCACCAATTCATTAACAATTGGGTTCGGCGATTCCGCTGCAATGATTCCCGGTTCAGATATTCCGAGATAACGTCCATCTCTTATTCTTTGTTTTGCATGTGCCAGGTTTGCTCCTTTCATCGGTCCTTTCATCGCTCCCGGACCGCAGCCTGTGCAGATGTTAAGACCCCGAAGTCCCAGTTCATGGCCGACTTCTTTGGTATAGTTATATTCCTCCCGGCTTATGGAGTGCCCTCCCCAGCATACGACCAAATTGGGTTTCTGGCTGGCTTTCAGGGCACCGGCATTACGCAGAATATGGAAAATAGCATCGGTAATACCATCAGGATCATTCAGATCAAAGCGGTTGTTATGCTCAATCTCATTGCTGACGTAAACGATATCTCTTAATACCGAAGACAAATGCTCTCTTATTCCTCTGATCATTGCCCCTTCAACGAAGGCGCTGGCCGGAGCCTGAGTCAGTTTCAGTTTGACTCCTCTGTCCTGCTGTATAACTTCAATATCAAAGTTTTTATTCTGTTCCAGAATAGCCTTACTGTCGTCTGTATGATTACCGCAATTCAGCACGGCCAGAGCGCATCCCCTGAGCAGACCATGCTGTCCATTCTCTGACGTTGATTTCAGTCGATTCACTTCGTTCTGTGAGAGGACTTCCAGGCTGCCTTCCGGAGAAACCAGAGTATTGATTCCATGACTGATCGTATTCATGTCGTCTTCCTTCGTAATCCTGATGATTGCCTGAGCTGATGTTCTTCTTTAGTTATGTGTCTGATCAGTCAGTGTGATGGCCTGTTGCCAGATGGACAGGATTTCTTGTTGATCCTCTGTTGATAGCTGATCTTCCTGAAAAACCTGTTGCAGCCATTGACTGAAACTCTGATCAAAGTTGCCTTGTTGTTCGTCGTACTCAGCCACCAGGGTAAGTTGTGGAATGATATAACCCAGTGCAAATAACTGTTCTGTCGGAGCTTCCAGCTCCATTTTTTTCAGTGTTTCTGAAAGTTGCTCTGCACGTGCGTTAAAGCTGTTCATTGATAACTCGCTGTTTCATAAGATTTTAATTCTAGCCTATGACATAAGCATAACATTTGATTTCAGGGAAAGGAGGTTTTTTGCTGTCACTTCTGGTCCGGAGAAGGCAGAGCTACTGACTTTATTCTGTCATTACCTTTAATTCATTAGTCTAACAGGCTTTTTTGTGTGACTGAGGAGTCTTTTCTTATGAACACTTGTTTTAATTTTTCTTCGGGCCTTGTGATATCTGGCCTTCCGGCTGGTAGGTTGCTCTATGACTTTTAAGTCATTGATTTTTAAGATTGTGCTGTGACTTTTGGGTCATTTTTTCTTCTGACTAAGGTCTAATTTGTTGCGTGTGCGAAAAAAAAGTAAAACATTCCGGCGTTAAGCTCTGGCTTAAAAAGATAATTATAAAATTTCAGAGTACTTAACCAGTACAGACTGGCCTGATAGCTTGTTTTTCAGGTAGTCAGTCTGTGTGAACAGCAAAAAAAATAACTGAAATAAATTAACAGGTGTGACTGTGCTATTAAAACGCAACCACGGAGAAGAGCATCCGTACTGGCCGGCAGGGCCATTTAAAATTCGCTTGCCATTCATTCATTATCGCTGGGAAGTGGCAGAAACCGTTCAGGGGATGGTGATGTTTGTGGTCGGTATGGCCATGATTCCTCTGCTACAGAAATATCTGGGGCTGCCTTATGATGTGGCTCTGGCCTATGTCGTGATTTGCGGAATTGGCTTTATGCTGCCTAACCTGTTAGGTGTGCCTTTTGTGCCGGGCTGGATTACACCAGCAATTCCCGTGGTGTTACTATTTATTGGTGGCTTTGAGCCAGGGCCGGATGCGATTAAAGCTCTGGTGGCACTTCAGCTGATGGTGACGGTTATCTTCCTGTTTATGGGGGTAACCCGATTAGGCTCTAAGCTGGTTAATTCGATTCCGGATTCTATTAAAGCAGGTATTCTGTTGGGAGCAGGTATTGCCGCTATCACCGGTGAAATCAGTGAAGGTGGTCGAGCTTATAATACACCGATTTCTCTGGGACTGGGTGCGCTTATCACCGCTTTTGTTCTGTTCTCCCTGTCTTTCCGCGATTGGGTAGAAACTCACCGTTGGGCTAAGACCATCGCAGGTTATGGTATGGTACCAGGTATGCTGATTGCTATGGCGATTGGCTGGGGTGTCGGTGAGTACAAGCTGCCAGACGTTGAGTTTGGTATCTCCAGTCCTGACTTTACAGGCATCTGGGATTACCTGCCATTCACAATCGGTATGCCTGGTATGGATCTGATGATAGCAGCGATACCAACGGCAATTATTGCTTATATCATCGCCTTTGGTGATATCATTGTGGGCCAGAGTCTGCTGAGCCGTGTTGATCACCTGCGTCCCGATGAAAAGATTGAAGTAGATGTGGATCGTGTACATCTGGTAACAGGTCTGCGTAATCTGATGCACTCTTTCCTGGCACCTTATCCTGGTCTTGCAGGGCCTCTGTTTACCGGTGCGATGGCAACCATTGCTGAACGTTATCGTTATGGCCGCAGTGCTATGGATACGATCTATTCTGGTGCTGGTATCTTCTGGATCGTGGGTTTCATTGCACTGTTTGTGCTACCGCTGATTACTCTGTTCAAGCCAGTGCTGCCGATTGCACTGTCGATCACTCTGTTGATTACAGGGTATCTGTGTATTGCAGTAGCCGTAGAACAGATTGATAACGCAACTTCTATGGGCGTTGCGGGTCTGATGGGGGTTGTCCTTGCTGTACATGGTGCAGCCTGGGGACTGGGTACAGGGCTGGTGCTGTACTTCCTGATTGAATACCGTGCTAATAAAAATGCAAAACCGGAAGAGCCTATTCATGTAGAAGAAAACGCCGTATCGAATGATTGATTCGATATAGCTATTGGCTTTTAAGCTGCCTCTGTCCTGATTTATCAGGCAGAGGCTGTTTTGTATCTGGCTGTTAATGGAAGCCAGCCAGGTTTTAACTTGCTCCACCAGAGCTGCCGTGCAATTACCTTTTAGCAAAAAAACGCGTAAACCCATCAGCTAATGGGGACAGGGAGCCGTCACCTCATCCTTGCCAGAAATATTGATGACGATTGATAATGTCGTAGGAACTATTGAAGTATGGTTGGGTTTTATGACTGCAGATTTGTTCAGTAGTACTCAGAATGAAGGATGTGCAGAGTATTTTTCAGAATATACCTGTCTGTTCAGGGGCGGTTTACTTTCCCGGATGGATGATATTATTTCTGAGCTGGAAAACCTTTTGCTTTCAGAACCTTTTCGTCGGGTTGTGACTCCCGCTGGTAACCTGATGTCAGTGAGCATGAGCAGTTGCGGCGCATGGGGCTGGACATCGGATCATGCAGGATATCGTTATGTATCCATAAGTCCTGCGACCGGGATGCCATGGCCTGATATGCCGGTTACTTTTTATCAGCTGGCTGTCTATTTTGCTGGTCAGGCCGGTTATCATGATTTCAAACCGGACAGCTGTCTGATCAACTGTTATCGACCGGGCAGTATAATGGGATTACACCAGGATAAAGATGAAGCAGATTTATCTGCCCCTGTTGTCTCTTTCTCGCTGGGGCCCGGAGCCGAGTTTATGTGGGGAGGAACTGAGCGGAGCATGCCATGGCACACTATTCACTTATATCATGGCGATGTTCTTGTCTGGGGTGGAAAAGATCGCTTACGTTTTCATGGTGTCAGGCGTGTATTGCCCGAGTGGAACCCGTGGACAGGGGACTGTCGGATCAACCTTACTTTCCGTAAAACAGAACAATCCAATCTTTGATCTGTGTCGTGGGAGTCAGGTATTCTGGTGTTGTTGATATCCTTTGGTCGGATTGGCGATCCTAAAGCGACCTTTCCCTGCTTTCTTGGCCAGATACATGGCGCTATCAGCAGCTTGTATCAGATTATCTGCTTTATCGTGATGGTCCGGGTATATTGATATTCCTATGCTACAGGAAACAGAGACTGATACACCTTCATGCAACAAAACCGGACGACTGATCTCTTGTATCAGTTTTTCAGACGTGCGGCAGGCATCTTCCGGTTTGCCAATCTGATGAAGAACAACGGCAAACTCATCCCCGCCAAGACGTCCTGCTGTGTCGGATTGCCTGACCTGCTGCCTTATTCTGTCTGCTATTTCTTTCAGCAGTAAATCTCCGGCTTTATGGCCATAGTTGTCATTGATTGTCTTGAAACCATCCAGATCAATAAACAGAACGGAAAGGCGTTCCTGATTGCGTCTGGCAATACGAATAGCCTGCTGCAGCCGATCAAAAAACAGGTTTCTGTTTGGCAGATCGGTCAGAGTGTCGTGGTTAGCGAGATGTTCGAGCTGATAACTGGCCTGTCTCTGTCGGGTAATATCCTGATGAATACCGGCAATACGTAAAGGATGACCACGAGGATCTCTCTCGACAACTTTACCTTTTTCCATAACCCAGACCCAGTGTCCTTCTTTGTGTCGGACGCGAATTTCTGCTTCATAGCCATCGAGAATACCATCAAAGTGCTGGCGCAATTTTTTATCCGCTGATGAGAGGTCATCTGAATGGATCATTTTCTGACGCCATGAATGATTTAATGGCGATAGCTCATCCCTGGTATAACCCATAATATCTGCCCAGCGTTCATTGATAGTTATCTCGCCTGTGCGAATATCCTGTTCCCATGTGCCTGCGTTAGTACTCCAGATAACTTCGTTGAGGCGTTCTTTCTCAATCGATAGGGCCTTTCGGGTAATGCGGCTTCGCTGCAAGAGAACCATCAGGCCAGCTGAGCTTAATACCAGAAGCAGAATGATCAGCAGAAGCAAAGTGCGTTGAGATTGATCCTTCTCTCTGAGTTGAAAAAGCTGTTCTTCAACCATTTGTTCCAGACGATTCTGATAATGCCACAAGGTATCTTCTGTTTTTCTGAATTTGGATATATCCCTGATAATAGAAAATAACAGGGATTCTCCCTGATAGGTAACCGGAATAGAGGATACTTCAACAGTATGGATCTTGCCCGATGCCAGTTTATGTCTGAAAATAAAGTAATTGCGATTTTCCCTGGCGGCCAGAGCCCTTTCTTCTGCAACGGCTTTAGGACTCAGGGCATTTATTTGCTGGATACTCATTTGCTCCAGTTGTTTCCGGGGATAACCATAAAACCGGGTTGCAGCCGGATTAGCCCGAATAATTTTTCCTGAACCGGGATTGATCAACAGCATCACAGTCTGATGTTTATCAAAAATCTCTTCCATGCTGGTATTACCCGCTACAGCACGGCTGCTCAGCATTAAAACGCTGAGTATGGCCAGTAGCATGTGTGGTATCAGAGCTGTCATGGTGATAAATATCCTTGTGACGAGTCAGGGCTCTTGCCTGTTATCCTCTGAATAAACAGGATGAATATCAGGCTGGCCTTATTCTGTACCAGTTGTCTTGTTCAGATACAATGACAGGTATGTCATACAATAGGCTAATATTGGTACTGGTCAGTATTCGGGCTTTATCGCCGTCAGCAACTATTTTGCCTTGTTTGATCAGCACGACTCGTTGCACTTCCGGAATAATCTCATCCAGATGATGGGTCACCAGTATTAAAGAATGATCGGGGCGGCAAAAGTTGCGCATCTGTTTTAATAAAGCAAATGCTGCGCCAGGATCCAGACCGCTGGAAGGCTCATCAAATATAAGAGCTTCAGGCTGATGAATCAGCGCTCTGGCCAGCAAAAGTCGTCTTTGCTGACCTGTAGATAAACGCTGGTACATAATACTTTCAGCCTGAATGATACCCAGCTGTTTCATGGTTTGCAGGGCCTGAGTGCGTTGTTCATCTGTCGCCTGAAGGTGTCCATGCTGCCCAACAGAACCAAAAAAACCGGATAAGACAACGTCAAGACCCGTGCAATAAGGGGTGTAATCCGCTTGCAGATCCTGAGAAAGTAAACCAATCTTTTTTCTCAGCTCCCATAGATTGATAGTTTCGCTGCCATAGAGGCGTATGTAGCTGTTTTCTTTGACAACAGGATATATTTCCCGGGTGATCAGCTTCAGTAAAGTACTTTTGCCTGCTCCGTTCGGGCCAAGTACAGCGATCTTTTCACCTTGTTCAATTTGCAGATTCAATCCATTGAATATTTTGTTCTGGTTTACCCAGGCGTCAGCATTTCTGATATCCAGTAACATAATTTCGCTTATATCTTCATTTAAATAGGGTATTAATATCACATACAGAAACGGAAAGGATCAGATAAGGCGATTAAATCGATGCAAAGTCTGTAGAAATGTTTGTATCAGAAATTATTGGGGAACCGGGTTTATGGCTATCTGATAAATGTTGGCTTTTGTTGTACAATAGCGCGTTTTATCATTGCATCGCTCTGTCATCTTGTTGTCAGGGGCGTTTCTTCGCAAACAGATTAATTGGTTGTTATGAGTTATCAGGTTCTTGCCCGCAAGTGGCGTCCGAAAAATTTTCATGAACTGGTTGGCCAGGATCATGTTCGAAAAGCTCTGGTCAGTGCTCTGGATAACAACCGGTTGCATCATGCTTACCTGTTTACCGGAACTCGTGGTGTTGGGAAAACGACTATTGCACGTATTATTTCTAAGTGCCTGAATTGTGAGACAGGTATCACATCAATACCCTGTGGAGAGTGCACGAGTTGCCGCGAGATCGATGAGGGACGTTTTGTCGATCTGATTGAAGTGGATGCGGCTTCCAGGACAAAGGTTGAAGATACGCGGGAGCTGCTGGATAACGTCCAGTATGCGCCTTCCCGTGGTCGATTTAAGGTGTACCTGATCGATGAGGTACACATGCTGTCTACGCACAGCTTTAATGCGTTACTGAAGACCCTGGAAGAGCCACCGCCTCATGTGAAGTTTCTGTTGGCAACGACAGATCCGCAGAAACTGCCTGTGACAGTGTTGTCGCGTTGTCTTCAATTCAGCCTTAAAAATATGCCACCGGAACGTGTGGTGGAGCATCTGAGTAATGTTCTTACTCAAGAGCAGATCCCATACGAAGATGCTGCGTTGTGGCAATTGGGTCGTGCAGCAGATGGCAGTATGCGCGATGCTCTGAGTCTGACGGATCAGGCGATTGCTTATGGTCAGGGAAGTATTGATGCGTCTCAGGTCAGTGAAATGCTGGGGCTGGTTGATCATCGCCATATCTCTGGTTTGATTGAGCATCTTATTAATAAAGATGCCGCGGCTGTTTTGTCTGAAGTTGGGCGTTTATCTGAGCAGGCTGCTGATTTTGAAACGATTCTCTCTGATATTGCGATGTATCTGCATCGTATGGCTATTGGCCAGTTATTGCCGGATGCTGTGGATAATGCGCTGGGAGACCGGGAGCAGGTTCTGAATCATGCCAGCCGAATGACGGCTGAAGATTTGCAGCTTTATTATCAGATTGCGATAAAGAGTCAGGAGGACCTTCCCCTGGCGCCTGATAGCCGCACCGGATTTGAAATGGCTATGATTCGGATGCTAGCATTTGCACCCCAGGGGGTACCTGTAGCCTCGTCTGGCTTGCCTGCCCAGAATCAGAATATTTCTCCTGCTTCAGCAATTAGTGCCAATCTGACAGGTAACAGAACAGTATTGCAGGCTCCAGCTCCAGCTCCAGCTCCAGCTCCAGCTCCAGCTCCGCATGAATCTGTTTTGCCGGTGAGTTCAGTGCAAAATTTGCCTGATCATTCTTTTGATTCAGGCGATAAAAAAAAAGCGGCTGAATCTGTAATACCGGCACCTGAAAATACGCCTGCAGCTCAGGAAAATACAGTTGCTCCATCAGGTATTCGGTTACCTGAATTTCCAGGAATGCCTGGCCAGGATTCAGGAACAAAAAAAGAAGTTGTTCATTCTGAGGCGGAGCCTTCTGTTCTCAATACAGAAGATTCCCAGAATATTTCTGCTGTTTTGTCAGAAGGACACCAAAATGCTGAATCTGTACCTGAACATGTAGCTCCTGTCAGAAATGAGGAGGCTGTTACTCAGCCTCAGCCTGTCAGTGATGTTCCTCCATGGGAGGATTTCCCCGTTATTCCTGATGAGCAGCTGCCTCATACGCAGCCAGAGCAGCAGATGAATGAGAGGGTTGATCTTCCAGGGGCAGAGTCTGGTCAGGCAAATAATGAATCTGAGATGGCTTCTGTACCAGTAACAGCCGATGTGGCTGATATTGATATGACGGTTGCTGTTGCAGGCGAGTCTGTAGTGGTGCAGAGCGATGTTAGCCCTGATCCATATCAACAGATGATGCCTGATACTGATCAGCAACCCTTTGTTGCTGAAGATAATATTCCTGCACCTGCACCTGCACCTGCACCTGCACCTGCACCTGCACCTGCACCTGCACCTGCACCTGCACCTGCACCTGCACCTGCACCTGCACCCCAGGATCAAGCTTCCGCCAGTATTCAGTCTGCAATAACACCTTTAGTGGGTCCTTGCCCTCAACAACTAGAGGATAATAAGGACTGGCTGAAAGCCTTTGCGCATCTGGAGCTTGCCGGGTTAGAGAGAACGCTGGCTCAAAATGCGGCATTAGTGAAAAAAGAGGGTAACCATCTGTATTTTGAGGTTCAGCTGGTTGGGCCTGAATTTGCAACAGCTGAACGCATTACACAGTGGCAATCAGCACTGCAGCGGTTGTTTGATCAGCCTTTTACTATTGAAGTTGCCTCTTCGAGGACCCATATAGATACTCCGGCTGCCAGAGAAGAACAGCTGAAAGCTCTGAGAAAACATGAGGCACAGCAGGTATTCGTCCAGGATGAATATGTCCAGGATCTGGTTATTGAATTCGGAGCAGAAATAGACGCTGATTCTATTGAGCCTCTGATTTAAGTGTAAAATTGGAATCTGTTCCGGGATATCCTGCCAGATTGTGTGTAAATTTATTTATATGAATAGCTGTGTAAGGTATGCGCGGTTATCTGACATTTTAGTAAATAGCGTTTATAAACTTTGAGGTATCACTATGTTTGGTAAAGGCGGTATGGGCGAGCTGATGAAGCAGGCTCAGCAGATGCAGGAAAAAATGCAGCAGATGCAGGAAGAGGCAGCTAATCAGGAAGTCACAGGTGAGTCTGGTGCCGGAATGGTGAAAGTAACAATGAATGGTCGCCATGATGTTCGCAATGTCAGTATTGATGAGTCTTTGATGACTGAAGATAAAGAAATGCTGGAAGATCTGCTGGCTGCAGCCGTTAACGATGCTGTCCGTCGGGTTGAAGAAAACACTCAATCTAAGATGTCAGAATTGACTGGCGGTATGCAGATGCCTCCTGGATTTAAAATGCCATTCTGATTCAGAGCAATACATTCTGATTTGAATAACTGATCATCAGTATAATCCGGGGAATTTTATCCCGGATTCACAGGATAAGGCGTTTGGTTTTAATGAGGTTGATATGGCTTTCAGCCCGCTCGTTGAGCAATTGATAACCGCTCTGAGATGTTTGCCGGGTGTCGGGCCAAAATCGGCTCAGCGTATGGCATTACATCTTCTGGAGCGTGACCGGGATGGTGGCTTATATCTGGCTCAGATGCTGGAGCGTTCACTGGATGAGGTCGGTCAGTGTCGGATGTGCCGCACTCTGACAGAAGAAGATATCTGTTCCTTATGTCGTAGTGAGCGTCGATCAGATGAAACTCTGTGTGTGGTTGAAACACCGGCAGATCAGATTGCGATGGAACAGGCCGGAGGTTTTAACGGTCGCTATTTTATTCTGACCGGACATCTTTCTCCTATTGATGGTATTGGCCCTGAGGCCCTGGGGCTGGAACAGTTGCGTCAGCGACTGGAATCCAGCGATATAAAAGAACTGATCCTGGCCACAAACCCCACAGTGGAAGGTGAAGCAACGGCCCATTACATTGCTGAAATGGTTCGTGATCTGCCTGTGTCTGTCTCTCGGCTGGCGCATGGTATACCCGTAGGTGGTGAGCTGGAATATATCGATGGTGGTACTCTGAGCCGGGCGTTAGCCGGACGGTTACCAATGACTGAATAATGATGGAACAAATGATCTCTTACCGGTTTATCTGCTCTGACGAGCAGCTGGCTGAGCAGTGCCAGAATTGGTTAAAGAGCCCTTATCTGGCGCTTGATACTGAATTTATGCGCGTGGATACTTTTTATCCGAAAGCAGCCCTGATTCAGGTGCAGGATGAAAATAACTGCTGGCTGATCGATCCTCTCAGAATTTCGCAATGGCAGCCTTTTGCGAATGTACTGAGCTGTGAGTCGGTACTTAAGGTATTGCATGCCTGTTCAGAAGATCTGGATGTATTCCTTAATCTGACAGGTGAGATTCCATACCCTCTGATGGATACTCAGGTTGCTCTGGCTTTTCTGGGAGAGACCCTGTCTACCGGTTACCAGAGGATGACAGAGGCCTGGTTGCAAATTAGCCTGCCTAAAGAAGAAACCCGGTCTGACTGGCTGCAACGGCCTTTAACGGATGCTCAGTGTGAGTATGCGGCTGCGGACGTTTATTACCTGTATCAGATCTGGCCGCTTATTCAGCAGCGGCTGCAAGAACAGGACAGAGAAATCTGGTGCAGGGAAGAGTGCATTCAGATTGCACGTCAGGCCAGTCAGCCAGTAGAAGATGAGTTTTATTATCTTCGGATTAAACAGGCCTGGAAACTGTCCCAGGAAAAACTGGCCGTATTACAGAATCTGGCAGCCTGGCGAGAGAAAGAAGTCAGGGAGCGAAATCTGCCAAGGGGCCGATTGCTGAACGATGGTCAGCTATGGCTATTGGCTTTTAAGCTACCCTCCAGCCATTATGAGTTATCCCGGATTGAAGGTTTGAGGCCCGCCGTCATCAAAAAAGAAGGTGATCAGATTCTGGAGCTGATTCGTCTCGGGCGGGAGCGTTCTCAGGCATTATGGCCTGTATCTATTCCTTCACCTGTTGGTCAGCCTTACCGTGACTGGTCTAAGAGTCTTAAAAAGCTGGTGCGTGGTATTGCTGAAAGTAATCGTCTGCCGCCGGAACTTCTGGTTCGAAAACGACAGCTGGAGCAGGTATTGAACAGAGCCGTGCGTGGTGAGCTGGGTGTTATGCCTGAGGAATGGCGAGGCTGGAGAGAAGAGCTGGTCGGGCAGCCTGTCATGGATAAGCTGACTGAGCTGGCCAGCCACTGATTGCTTTTGACTGAGTCATTGAATACATCAATAACATTACCGGTTAATCTGGTAACTCCGGGGAAAAACTGTGAAGCTGATTTGTGAAGTTTTTAAAAGCCCGCGTAAGGACGAAATGTATCTTTACGTGGATAAGATGGAAGGCCTGAAGCGGGTGCCAGAGCAGTTACAGGAGATATTTGGTACTCCTCAGGCTGTTATGACAATGGTTGTAACTGAAGAAAAAAAGCTGGCCAGAGCTGATGCAGCAGACATTATGAAAGCTATCAGGGAAAATGGTTTTTATTTGCAAATGCCTCCGGCAAAGGAAGAATATATGCTGGATCTGTATAAGACTCCGACGGAAGGCAAATACTGATTATGATGCTTCAGGATCGATTCTGGGAACAGAAGTCTCTGAGACAGATGAATGATCAGGAATGGGAAGCTCTGTGCGATGGCTGTGGAAAATGTTGTCTTCATAAACTGGAAGATGAAGATGACGGCGAGATTTATTACACTGATGTCGCCTGTAAACTGCTGGATATTACCACGTGTCAGTGTAATGATTATCCGAATCGTCTTCAACAGGTACCAGGGTGCCTTCAGCTGACTCCTGATGCTGATGATGTGTTTGAGTGGTTGCCATCCAGCTGTGCTTACCGTTTGCTTCGTGAAGGAAAGCCCTTGCCTTCCTGGCATCACCTGATGTCCGGAAAAGCGGATAGCATTCACAAGGCTCGCCGTAGTATTCGCCGTCGGTCGGTCAGTGAACAAGTGGTTGACCCTGATGAGATGGAAATGCATATTATCGGCTGGATTGATTAGCAAGCACTCTGTTTTATCCGTTGTCTGGACGGTCCAATAGCGGGTGATGGCACTTGCACTTTCTGCCAGGCTGGACATTGATGCAGTCCTGGGCTTATAGTGTGTTTAGACTATGCTGTATACCTTAAAACCTCAGAACAGCTTGATTTGTATCGCTATTCTGAGGTTTTTTTATTCTAATTGTCAGTGCTTGCCTGATTGGTATGAAGATCCAGCATTGTCAGGATAACGCACTGAACTTCTGCTGCCTCCTGATAACTCTGATCGCGTCCGCTGCCTCCGGCATGTCCTGAATCCATTCTGGTGCGCAGCCATGCGCGCTTATGGCCTGATTGTATCTGTTGATAATGCCATTTAGCCGGTTCCCAGTACTGAACTCTGGGGTCATTAAGACCTGCTTCAATCCATAGTGGAGGCATTGATGAGGGCTTGTCTGGTGTTGGCAAATTATCCAGAGGACTGTAGTGCCTGATACGCCAGAAGTCCTCTGTGCATTCCGGGTTGCCCCATTCTTCATACTCCGTGATTGTCAGAGGAAGTTCCGGGCGTGACATGGTGCGAAGGACATCGACAAATGGAACTTCTGCAATCATACCGCCTATTTTGTCAGACAGTCTGTTATACAGAGCACCCAACACAATGCCTGCGGCACTGCCCCCTTGTAATATCAGTTTTTCTTTACTGGTAATTCCCTGGTTGATTAAGGCATTTACACAGCTTTGCAGGTCGCGAATACTGTTTTCTTTGTAACCCAGGCGTCCTTTGTGGTACCAGTGCTCTCCACAATCTCCACCACCTCTGATATGTGCGGTAGCAAATACTACCCCTCTTTCCATCAGGCTTAAGCGACTGGCCGAAAACCAGGGGTCAAGAGTATCACCGTAGGCCCCATAGACGTACAGCAGCACAGGGACAGGCTGGTGACTGGTTAATTGTTCTTTTCTCCCGGTCAGACTGACAGGAATTGAAGTGCCGTCAATACCAGGGATCAGGATTTGTCGGCAGTCAAACCGGTTGAGATCTGTATTATTCAGTGGCATCTGCTTGAGCAATCGGAATTGCCGGGTATCCAGTGAGTATTCATACAGAGCAGGAGGCTGGTTAAAGGACTCCAGTTCCAGTCGGATGTTATGACTATGGCTGCAAGGGTTTTCAGATAAGTTGATAGAAGCCAGCTTGTAAGGTGGTTTAAAAGTATGTAAGAACTCACCTGCAGGTGTTTTGACTTCCATGATCTGCTGGCCGGATTGGTGGCATCGGCTCAGTGTCAGCAAATACTGATCAAACAGGTCAAAGCCTTCAAATGTTTTTGTTTCACTAGCTTCTTCTATCACAGTGGCCAGCCTGAGCTGGGCCTGACTCAGAGGCAACTGGTGTTCAGAAAGGCTGAGCAGGCTGAAGCTGGTATGCTGGCAGTTACTCCGGATATACAGGGTATCGCCCAGGCTATCGACATGGTATTCATGTCCCTCTTCCCGAGGACACACTACCTGCATTTCTGTCTCTGGCTGATGGGCCGGTAGAATATAATACTCAGAACTTTGTTTGCTCAGACTCTCGATAAACAGTTTTTTCCTGTCGCGGCTTTTACTGCAGCCAACCCAGAAGCGAGCATCGGCTTCCTCGAAAATAACGTTTGTTTGCCCTGTATTGATATCAAGTAAAAGAACCTGCCAGGGGCGTTGGGTATCATCCAGAGCAAAACAGATCAGCTGATGAGGTGTTTCTGTCCAGAGCAGATCTGATGTCAGCGGCGGAAGTTGACTGAATTGTTTGCGCTTACCTGTTTCCAGATCTATCAGTTCAAGCTGATACAGCTCGTCACCTTCGGTATCTGTTGTAATTGCAAGGAGGTTTTCATCAGGAGATATCGCCATGTCGCCCAGATCAAAATAGTCCAGTTCAGAGGCTTCAGGGTTAACATCCAGGTAACAGTGAGCTGCTTCAGGCTGGTCAACAGGGTATCTCCAGTGCTGAGGATAGTTCAGAGCCTCCTGAGTTTTTACGAAATAACAGTATTTCTCCAGTGCCGTTGGATAACTCTCATGGTCCAATGGTGTTCTTTTTCGAATTTCCTGGAATAATTGCTCTTTTAATGTGCTATCCAGCCATCGGTCTGCAATCTGATTGCACTGTTTCAGATAGTTCAGGGTTTTTTCAGACTTTTTTTCAAGCCAGAGGTTATTTTCTTTCGGTAATACGGTATTCAGAAAGTCAGGAAGGTCGTTATTTTTATTGGCTTGAGACATAATAGGCTGCTTAAAAATCAGGGTGTTAATGCCTTACAACGGAATCTGAAATATGGCTTTTGAAAACTATCAGACCTGGAGCTGGGCGATATATGCATTATCTGCTTTGCTGGTTATGCTTGTCACGTTCAGAATTACCCGAAACTGGAATACAGGTGTTAAAGCTTTTTTACGGGTCACTATTCTGGTGCTTATGGCTGTTCCCTGGTATGTCGATGGGACTCAGGGGATTATGGCACCTGCTTTCACAATCAGCGTTTTTGAAGGGCTGACATCTGGCGGCAATCAATGGATGAGAGCTGGATTACCTCTATTGTCTGTTTTAGTTATCAGTTACTTTGTACTGGTTGTCGGACTCTGGATCAGCAGGAAAAAAGAGACGGGCAGCACAGAATCTGATGAGGAAAATAAAGATAATGTAAATCCTCAGTCAGCAACAGAAAAAAAACAGCGCATGGAGCCAGGTCTGTAGCCATACATTTGCAGAAAAGTGTGTTTTTTCATGCATTTTCGTTGTGCGTACCAGCGTAATGCATAACAATATCTTAACTCTTTCATACCCTGTTTATTGGGTAATACACGGATATATTCAGGAATAAATACAGTATGATTTCACATGTTATTATTCTGACTCTGGTAATGCTGATGGCCGGAGTGTTTGGGGGTCTGATTAATTTTTATCTGTTGAATCAGAACAACAAAGACATGGTCGCAATGGCTCGCTGCCTGGTTGTGGGAGTTGGTGCAGCTTTTCTGGTTCCTGTCGTACTGGATCTTATTGGCAGTGATATTGTCTCTAAAAGTCAGTCAGACTCATCTAAAATGCTGATTTATGTTGGTATCTGTCTGATTTCAGCGATTGCTTCCCGTCTTGTGGTGACTAACGCCCTGGATCGGTCGCTGGTTGCTTCTGAGCAGGCGAAAACAGCTGTAGAAGAGCTGCGTAACGAGCTTCATCAGCTTCAGGATGCTATGGCTCCTCTGTTAGAAACAGAAACAGAACAGCAAGAAGCTGTCGTTGTATCTGAGACTGAACTGGATGCGCTGGATGTGACTTCAACCGCTGTACTGAAAAGTCTGTCCAGTGGCCGTCATATTTACCGTGCTTTGTCTGGTCTGGGAACAGAGACCGAGCTGGATGAAAATGATCTGCAGAAAAGTTTGCAGGTTTTACTTGGTAAAGGGCTGGCTGGTAAGGTCAATAGTGGCTGGGGAATGCGCTGGTATGTAACGGAAAGAGGCCGGAAACTGGCTGAGTCCATCGTTTAAGTTTCTGGCCTTTTGTAAATGATTTAACCTCTTCGGAGGGTGTCTCTCAGCTGATAAGGATCTTTAAATGGCATCTTCACTGGCTTTATTCTCAGGACGAACGCTGCTTATTGTATCAATGATGATCGGCCTGATGGTTGCTGGGACAGGTAGTACGTTTGCTGCCAACCAGAAGCCTGATGTGCGTGTTCTGATTGATATCTCTGGCAGTATGAAAGAGAACGACCCGAATAACCTCAGGGTACCTGCGCTGAACCTGTTAGTTGATCTGCTACCAGAGGATAGCCGGGCAGGGGTCTGGACATTCGGAGCCTATGTTAACCAGCTGGTCCCGCATGAGATTGTGGATGATAACTGGCGCAGTGATGCCCGTAGTCGAAGCCGGCAGATCACGTCATCAGCGTTGTTTACTGATATTGAGAATGCCATTGAACGCTCGGTATATGATATCAATCGTCCGACAGACTATGAGCGTCATGTTATTCTGTTGACGGATGGTCTGGTTGATATTTCAGAGGCCGGATCGTCACGCCAGAAGCGGATTGAAAATAATCAGTCCAGAGATGATATCCAGTATGATCTGTTGCCCAGATTACAGAAAGCCGGTGTGACCGTTCACACTGTCGCGCTGTCAGACAATGCTGATAAAGACCTTATGCTGAAGCTGGCACAGAGAACAGGTGGTCTGGCTGCGGTTGCCAATAATGCCGAAGAACTGATGCAACTGTTTGTTCAGGCTTTAGATCGAACGGCACCCAATGAGCAGGTTCCCCTGGAAAATAACCGCTTCCTGGTTGACTCCAGTATTAATGAATTCACTGCGCTGATTTTCCACAAGCCAAACAGTCAGCGTGTGTTCCTGATCTCACCCAGTGGTAAACGTTATACTTCTCTTGATCACCCGGATACGATCAAATGGCATTATGAAACTCGCTATGATCTGATTACGGTGAAAGATCCGGAAGATGGCGAGTGGCTGGTCGAGACAGAGATGCATCCGGATAGTCGGGTAACCGTCGTATCGGACCTGAGTCTTAAGGTTAGTGATGTTCCTGCTATGCTGTACCGAGGACTGAGTCTGGATATTGAGGCTTCAGTATACGAAGAGGGTGAGCTGATCACTCGAAACGAATTCCTGAAGGTGATGTCTCTGAATGCTGAACAGCTGTCTGATAATGATAAAATCCTGCAAGCCGATATTCTGACGCGTAAGCCGAGTGCAAAAGGTTATTTTGAAACCAATCTGGGGCCATTTAATAAGACTGGGAACTATCGGATTAAAGTAAATCTGGATGGTAAAACTTTCCAGCGTTCTATTTCTCAGCCTGTTTTCGTGCAGGATATTGTCAGCTCAAGTCTGGATAATGATGATGCGGGTGATCCGAAGCGCATTTTCTTCACCAGGGTGCTGCCTGAACTGAAAGCTAATGATATTCAGATCAAGGGTACCGTGATGGGGATGGAGATGAATGCTAAGGTGACCAGCTCTGAAAACTGGGTAATGGATCTGCCTGAACTGGATCGGAATCGTAAAAATGTGATACGTCTGTTTGCTAAAGGGATTATTGCCGGAGAACCTGTTGAAGTTGAGCTGGAACCTATCGTGATTCCTTCCCTGGCTCCAGAACCTCAGGTGCAGGCAATAGATCAGGAAACATCTGTTGATGCAGAACAGTTGCCTCAGGACGGTGGAAGTGGTGGTAGTGAATCCTCCAGTGGTGAATCTTCATCAGGTTCGGGTGGCAGCGCTGCAGGTGTTTCATCATCGCAGGATGATGAAACACCGAAAAAACGCATGAATTTGCTGGACCCGAATGATCAGCCTCTGGATCCGGGACCTGGTGGCAGTAACCTGCTCTGGATTTATCTTGGTGTTGGTCTGGTAAATATTGCGCTGTTTGCCGGAGCTTTCTGGTTATATCGTCGCTTTATTCAGAAGCGTTCAGAGAAGAAATCTGAATCTGCAGAAAGAGATGATGATATTCAGATTGGAGCAGATAACCGTGATGATGCCAGCGGTGAGCAGAGCTCAGATGATGATGACATTAAAATATAATCGGGACGCTGATCATGTGTGAACTTCTGGGTATGAGTGCCAATGTACCCACTGATATATGTTTCAGCTTTACCGGACTGATCAGGCGAGGCGGAGAAACCGGGCCTCATAAAGATGGGTGGGGTATTTCATTCTATGAAGGTAAAGGGTACCGGGAGTTCCGGGACCCTGAGCCTTCGATTGATTCAGAAATAGCCCGGCTGATTAAGAACTATCCGATTAAGAGTAAGGCTGTAATCAGCCATATCCGTCAGGCAAATGTCGGTGGTATCTGCCTGGAAAATACTCACCCTTTCAGTCGTGAAATGTGGGGACGTTACTGGAGTTATGCCCATAATGGCCAGCTGAAAGATGCGAAGAGGCGGTTTCCTGCCAGCTTTTATCTGCCGGTAGGCACGACTGACAGTGAGCAGGCATTTTGCTGGTTACTGGCTCAGTTACGTCTGAATTTCACAGACCAGTGCGCAATTGATCCTATGGGTAAGGCATTGCATGGCTGGTGTGAGCAGTTGCGTGAGCAGGGTGTGTTTAACATGTTGCTCTCTAACGGTGATTACCTGTTTGTGTACTGTTCAACAAAACTGAGCTGGATTACCCGACGGGCACCTTTTGGTAAAGCACATCTGTCTGATGTGGAAGTAACGGTTGATTTTAAGGAAGAGACAACACCGGATGATGTCGTGACTGTGATTGCTACTCAGCCTCTGACAGATAATGAAGACTGGCATACTATGCAGGCTGGTGAGCTTATTGTTTTCAGAGATGGAGAAGTAGTTGTCAGGCATCTGTCGGAACAGGAGCAGACGAAAACTGATCAGCCTGGATAGATTACTTTGATGGGCAACCTTCGGTTATTAAAAAAGGGAATCAGTGCTGACCCCCTTTTGGTTTATTCTGTTGCAGGGTTGGTAACGGCTTTATTTACCTCTCCTGCTTTCTGCCATTAAAGCGGTTACTGAACCATTTCGTTTTCAGTAAACATACCTTCAAACAATGCTGTAGATAAGTAGCGTTCACCTGAATCTGGCAGGATAACCACAATGGTCTTATCCTGGTTTTCAGGCTGTTCGGCCAGACGCAGTGCTGCAGCCATAGCGGCACCACAGGAAATACCAACAATAATGCCTTCCTGGATCATCAGCTCCCTGGCCATAGCGATGGCATCATCGTTACCTATCTGCTCTACCTGGTCAATCAGTTCCAGATCCAGGTTCTTAGGCACAAAACCCGCACCAATACCCTGAATCTTATGAGGCGCAGGTTTAACCTCGTCGCCGTTAATGGTCTGGGTGATGACAGGAGAGTCCACAGGCTCCACAGCGACAGACTGAATCGCTTTGCCCTGCACATTCTTAATATAACGGGAAATGCCTGTGATAGTGCCGCCGGTACCTACGCCAGCCACCAGAATGTCCACTTCACCATCGGTATCCATCCAGATTTCAGGACCTGTCGTTTTTTCATGGATTTCAGGGTTGGCCGGGTTTTCAAATTGCTGTGGCATAAAGTAATGCTCAGGGTTACTGGCAACCAGCTCTTCAGCCCTGGCGATAGCACCTTTCATACCTTTTGCAGGCTCTGTCAGCTCAATATTAGCACCCAGTGCTTTCATCATTTTACGACGCTCAAGGCTCATGCTGGATGGCATCGTCAGTGTGATTTTATAACCACGGGAGGCTGCAACAAAGCAAAGAGCAATACCGGTGTTACCACTGGTTGGCTCCACAATTTCCATGCCTGGCTTCAGCACGCCGCGCTTTTCCGCATCCCAGATCATGTTGGCACCAATACGGCACTTCACTGAAAAGGCCGGGTTGCGACTTTCCAGTTTGGCATAAAGGTTTGGATGTTTGCTAAGGCGGTTAATTTTGACCAGAGGGGTGTTGCCAATCGTTAGTGAGTTATCTTCAAAAACCTTGCTCATTATAAAATCCCTGATTTTTCTGATTGTTATTCCGCATGTTAAGAACCAGTCTTATTTACGGATTAAAACTAAGATTAGGGATTGTTCGGGCAAAAATCTATCAGAACTTGATTCGATAAGGTTTTAAGCTAAGAACTTTGAAAACGATAATAAGAAGGGGAGAAAATAAAGGCTGAGCCAGAGGCTCAGCCATAAATATTCTGGTCTATCGTCCCAGTAATGTCAGAGCAATATTAGGTCTCTGGTTTGCCTGAGCCAGGATAGAGGAAGAGGCTTGTTGAATAATCTGGTTTCGGGTCAGTGTGGCTGTCGCTTTAGCAAAGTCAGTATCAGTAATACGGGATTTCGAATCAGATACATTAACCACGGTATTGGTGTTATTTCTTAAATGAGATTCCAGTCCGTTCAGCGTTGCGCCTAGCTCCTTGCGAATTTCATGGATGTTCTTGATAGCTTTATCAATAACTTCAATAGAGCCTCTGGCATTGGCATCTACGTTAACTCCAGATAAACCAAGACGTTCCGCAGTACCACCACGAATCGAAAACTCAGTCCGCTCACCAGCCTGAGCACCGGTATGCAACTGGAAAGTTTTCTTATGTGGAGGTTCAAACCCACCGTGCCAGTTAGCAATTTTAAAACCTTCCAGTGGCTGTTCCGAGTAACTGTTTGAATCGCCAACAGAGTCAATCTGATTTCTAATGCCCATGCCATCGGCATCGAAACCACCGATTGCACCGACATCGTCATTGGTCAGATCCATCTTGGTATTGATGTAGCTATCGCCTGTATTGGTAACCCAGTCGGTAAAGTCTGTTTCTGAAATACCTAAGAACCTCTGAAACGACTGATCCAGAGTCGTCTGGCCATCTGCCAGTGATTCAGTAAAGGTGCGGATACCGTCTGAGTAGCCTTCTTCTTTCATTCGGTCATGCAGCATGCGCATAGCAACATATCCACGGGAATAGTCAGCACTGGTTGCTGCGCCACCGGTCCAGCCGGTCATAAAGTTAGTGGCGGTGGCTCCTGCATCAGCCAGCAGGCGTTCATCAGCGCCGTGAATCAGCTCTGCAGTACCTTCCATAAACCAGTTTCTGCTAATAACTGATGCGCTATACTGGTTGAACATAACCGCATGCACCATTTCGTGAGCAATGACCCTGTCATTGGCGGCAGTGCCGCCAATTAAACCCACCCCTGCGAGAAAGTCTGCCCGACCAATTTCCATGCGGTTAACATCACCAGCAGAACCCCACACCGAGGCTACAGCTCCACCGCCGCCGGCAACAATATCGATATTAAACTCATCGGTGCCATCACCCTGAATACCGAAATAGGCCTTAATGTTAGCCTCTGATTGTTCAAGAGCACCGGATAGTTTTAACAGAATATCTCTGTCTGTAGCCGGAGGTGTGGCTTCGTCAACATCCGGGCCCTGGAGTAGTGGCGTGTCTCCACCCAGGTTTGCAGCTTCAGCTATACTGGTGACGGAAGCGATAAGCTCATCTACTTCCATCTGGGCACCCTCTCGGTCTGCCCTTGTGTAAGTATTGCTGGACATCTGAACAGCCAGTTGACGCATTCTGAAGGCGATATCCGTAATTTCAGACATAGCACCGTCGGCAATTTGTACAGCAGAGATGCCATCCTGAATATTTCGTGAGGCTTGCCTTGTGCCTATAATCTGGGTTTCCAGTCTGTCTGAAACCTGCAGGCCTGCCGCATCGTCACGGGCTGAGTTGATTCGGGAACCTGATGACAGCTGTTCGAATGACTTGTTCATTCGGGCTGTTACATCGCTCAGGTTCGCCATCCCCCTGAGGGCGCTTACATTGGTATTTACAAACAGCATAGTTTTTTCCTTTTTTATATATGCTGAAAACACTAGTCTGTTTTAGCTTATCGGCGGCCGTTGAAATAAATTTAATATTCTTTTCTGACAGAATCTGTCATTTGTCGTGAATGATGGGTCACACTCTGATTTCTGTTATCAGATGGATTCGATACACTAGAGTTAACTCTGTCAGGCGATCGTTTGAATCGACTGATGTTCTTCACAGAATTAAATAACGAGATAACTGCATGAAATTTCAGGGTACAGATCAGTATGTTGCGACACCGGAGCTCCAGATGGCGGTTAACGCCTGTATTACTCTGGGGCGTCCATTGCTGATTAAAGGTGAGCCTGGTACAGGTAAAACCATGCTGGCAGAAGAGCTGGCAGAGGCGCTGGGTGTGCGTCTGATTCAGTGGCATATTAAATCAACCACTAAAGCGCATCAGGGCTTGTACGAATACGATGCGGTATCTCGCCTAAGGGACTCTCAGCTGGGTGACGATAAAGTTCATGATATTAAGAACTATATCAATAAAGGGAAACTGTGGGAGGCTTTTGAGGCGGATGAACAGCTGGTTCTGTTGATTGATGAAGTGGACAAAGCGGATATTGAGTTCCCTAATGATCTGCTGCTTGAGCTGGATAAGATGGAGTTTCACGTATACGAAACAGGTGAAACCATTAAGGCTAAGCAACGTCCTATCGTTATTATTACCAGTAATAATGAAAAAGAGCTGCCGGATGCTTTCCTGCGCCGCTGTTTCTTCCACTATATCGCTTTCCCGGATAAAGACACCATGAAACAGATTGTGGATGTGCATTATCCGGATATTCAGCAGAAACTGGTCTCTGAAGCCCTTGAGCTTTTCTTTGATCTGCGTGAAGTGCGTGGTCTGAAAAAGAAACCATCGACATCTGAGCTGATCGACTGGCTGAAGCTGTTAATGGCAGATGATATGAGCCTGGAGATGCTGCAGGATCGTGATGCCTCGAAAGCAATTCCACCATTGCATGGTGCACTGGTGAAAAATGAACAGGATGTCTCCCTGCTGGAAAAACTGGCCTTTATGCATCGCAGACAGTCCCGATAAAAAGGGAGCAGATCTATGCTGATCGATTTTTTTAATGACATTCGCAAGGCCGGTGTTCCGACAACATTGCGGGAATTACTGGATTTGTTGTCGGCCCTTGAACAGGGGCTGGTATTTGCCTGTATTGATGATTTCTATCTGTTAACCCGCACTTGTCTGGTTAAAGACGAGAAATATTATGATCGTTTTGATCAGGCTTTTGGCGCTTACTTTCATGGCCTGGAAGGGCTGGATGATCTGCTGGATAGCCTGATACCAGAGGAGTGGATTCGCAAAGAATTCGAAAAACTGCTGACACCGGAAGAACGGGAAAAAATTAAATCCCTGGGTAGCCTTAAAGAGCTGCTGGATACGTTTAAAGAGCGTCTTGAAGAACAGCAGAAACGTCATGCCGGTGGTAATAAATGGATAGGCACGGGAGGGACATCGCCATTCGGAGCTTATGGCTATAACCCGGAGGGCATCCGGATTGGTCAGGATGGCAACCGGCATAACCGGGCGGTAAAAGTCTGGGATAAGCGTCAGTTCCGTAATCTGGATGACAGTGTGGAACTGGGGACTCGCAATATTAAGGTTGCTCTGAAGCGTCTGAGGCAATTTGCACGCACCGGGGCGGCATCAGAACTGGATCTGGACGATACTATCCGCTCAACGGCGCATAATGGCGGTATGCTGGACATTAAGATGGTGCCGGAGCGGCATAATAGTGTGAAGGTATTGCTGTTTTTAGATGTTGGCGGATCGATGGATAGTTATATCCGCACATGCGAAGAGCTGTTCTCAGCCTGTCGGACAGAGTTTAAACATCTGGAGTACTATTACTTCCACAACTTTATCTACGAGTCTGTGTGGCAGGATAATCTGCGCCGTTATAACGAAAGGATTCCGACCCTGGATGTACTGCATAAATACGGATCAGATTATAAGGTGATTTTTGTTGGTGATGCCTCGATGGCACCTTATGAAATTGCCTTACCCGGAGGCAGTGTTGAGCACTGGAATGAAGAAAGTGGCGCTCAATGGATGCAACGTATTACGGATACCTGGTCCAATGTTGTCTGGCTGAATCCGGTGAATGAGGAATACTGGCATTATACTCAGTCTATTGATATGGCGCGTCAGCTGGTGGGGAATCGTATGTTCCCATTGACTATTGCAGGTATTACCGAGGCTATTACTTTGCTGTCAAAGAAATAGACCAGGATCTTAGACATCGGGCCTGCCTGCTTTGGGGCAGGTCCGATGGTTTTTTATCCGTTTCAGCCGATGGTGATTTCAGGCAGTTCTGGTGCCTGTAGCTCTGCTTTTTCTGTTGGAGCCATGACTGTGGCCGTACCCACAACGACCTTTTCTTCGTTCTGGTTAGTGACCAGGGTATCAATAACGACGCGATTTTTGCTCAGTTTCTCCTTTACTGTCAGAGTTACTGTCAGGGTGTCGGCCAGTTTTACCGGACGACGGAAGCTCAGCTCCTGTCCCAGATAAATGGTGCCAGGCCCTGGCAGTACTGTTGCCAGAGCGGCAGAGATCAGAGAACCTGACCACATGCCATGAGCAATCTGCTCACCGAACATAGTCGTTTTAGCAAAGTCCGCATCCAGGTGAACCGGATTAACATCACCGGATACCGCAGCAAACAGCACCAGCTCTTTTTCTGTCAGAGTACGTTCCAGAGTAGCGCTATCACCTTCCTGAATCTCATCGTATGTTTTGTTAATCAGTACGCTCATTAATTTTCTCCTGTTAAGAATTCCGTCAGATGCAGAATGAGTCGATTTTGGGTAATTCATTAATAATCAGCCTATTACAATGCATGTTACGTGATTATGACGTGATGCAAAATGCTTGTTGCAGATCATTTTTCATGCTCTGAGCGGATTATTACTAAAGAGTATTACGCTTTTTTGTGCGTCGCAATAAACTGGCTGACTATCGGGTTCACCAGACTGGTGTGTGTGACAGGCCCCATATGCCCACAGGCAAGACGATGTTTTTCTGCATCAGGGAAAATGCTTTGCAGTGCGCTGATCACGGCATGAGCGGTATCGGTGCTGTACTGACCTTCCAGTAGTAAAACCGGACACTGAATATGCTGCAGCTCTGTCAGGCCTGATGCTTCATTCATCAGCGCACAGAAGTCCATTGAGACTTTTTGTATCCCCCGGACAAAACGTGTCCGTGTTTTATCACTGAGAGCCTTAAAGGTGCCGGACTGATTCCAGTAGTCGATAAAGAACTCTGTTGCTGCATCTGTTCTGTTTTCAGATAGCAGTCGGTCAATCTGTGTCTGAATGTCGAGAATTGTCGCAATAGCCGGATGGTGCTCCGGGAGCAGATGAAAGGCAACTGGCTCAAATAAACTCAGGCTGAGTACCTGTTCCGGAAAGTGACGAGCAATCTGAAGTGCGGTTGCCGCACCAAAAGAGTGTCCAACCAGGTGAAATGGCCGGGAATATAATTTACCTTGTAGAGCCTGTATCTCATCTGAGAGAGAAAAGCTGGCAGAGGCTGCGTCCGGCAGAGTATTCTGACCATAGCCCTGCAGATCAGGAGCGGAGCAGTCTTCGAATGAAGGTGTCAGTGACGACCATTGCTGGCCATTACTGAGTGAGCTGTGAAGCAGGACAACAGGGTTTTTGCTGTGGCTTTCCAGAGTAAAAATCTCTGTTTTTATCATATATATCAAGCCTTTGGGTCTTTATATTGCTTGGGGGTAATGCATGAAGTATGACTGCAGAGTCGCAAATATTTAGCTGAAACGGCTATTGACTCCACTAAAGTCTGATTCTTTCGCAATGCAGCGTAATGCTTAATGAATATACAACATAAACATGTGATGTCCGAGAGTTACAAAGCTATCTATGTGACTGATCAGACAGAAAAAACATGCCTATAACAATAAACAGGGCTCAGAAAATAAAAGGTAATTGCCGATGCATCAGAATATCTACAACATGGGGCTGGATCAGACTCCGGCTAACTATGAAGCGCTGACACCATTAAGCTATCTTAAGCGTGCTGCGTTTGTTTATCCTGATTATACCGCTCAGATCCATCATGGTGAAAAGATCACCTGGAAAGAAACTTATCAGCGTGCGGTTCGACTGGCATCGGCGCTGAATAAAGCCGGTATCCAGAAAGGTGATACGGTTTCTTTTATGTCACCGAATATCCCGGCTCTGTTTGAAGCTCACTTTGGTGTGCCTATGTCCGGTGCGGTGCTGAATGCACTGAATACCCGACTGGATGCGGAAGCGATTGCTTTTATTCTGCAACACGCAGAAACCAAAGTGATTTTTGTGGATCGTGAGTTTTCTGATGTGATCTCCCGTGCCGTAAAAATGCTGCACAATAAGCCGCGTATCATTGATATTGATGATCCTTTCTATGAAGGCGGTGAGCTGATCGGCGATACCTGTTATGAAGCCTTTATTGCCGAAGGTGATGATGACTATGGCTGGGAGATGCCTGCTAATGAGTGGGATGCTATTACTCTGAATTATACCTCGGGTACGACAGGTAACCCGAAGGGGGTGGTTTACCATCACCGTGGTGCATATCTGAATGCGGCGAGCAACATTATGTCCTGGGATATGGGGCATCACCCTGTATACCTGTGGACGCTGCCAATGTTCCATTGTAATGGCTGGTGTTTCCCGTGGAGTATCGCTGCAGCCTGTGGCACCAGCGTCAGTCTGCGTCATGTTCGCGTTGAGCCAATCTATGAATCCATCAAAGAATTTGGCGTTAACCACTTCTGTGGAGCTCCGATTGTTCTGAATATGCTGAACAATGCTGATGATGAGCAGAAAGCGGGGATTGAGCACGAAGTTAAAGTGATGACTGCAGGTGCTGCCCCTCCGGCTTCCGTAATTGAGGGCATGGAGTCTATGGGCTTCAAAGTGACTCATGTTTATGGTCTGACCGAAACCTATGGTCCTTGTGTGCTGTGCGAGTGGCACAGTGAATGGGATGATCTGCCTCTGAGTGAGCGGGCTAAGCTGAAGGCTCGTCAGGGTGTACGTGCACCGATGCAGGAAGGCCTGATGGTGGCGAATCCGAATACGCTGGAGCCTGTGCCTCAGGATGGTAAAACCATGGGGGAAATCTTTATCCGTGGTAACCTGGTGATGAAGGGATATCTGAAGAACCCGAATACTACCGATGAGTCCTTTGAAGGTGGCTGGTTCCACTCTGGTGACCTGGCGGTATGGCATGAAGATGGTTATATCGAAATTAAGGATCGTTCGAAAGATGTGATTATCTCTGGTGGTGAGAATATCTCCTCTATTGAAGTGGAAGATGTGTTGTATCGTCATCCAAAGATTATGGAGGCTGCTGTAGTGGCGCGTCCTGATGAAAAATGGGGTGAAACCCCGTGTGCTTTTGTAACCCTGACTGCAGGGGCTGAGTTGAGCGAGCAGGATGTTATTCAATTCTGTCGCGATAACATGGCTAACTTTAAAGCACCTAAGACTGTTGTTTTTGGCGATCTGCCGAAAACCTCAACGGGCAAGATCCAGAAGTTCATGCTTCGCGATCGTGCTAAAGAGCTGTAAGGCTCTGTGGTAAGCAGCGACGGCTGCTTATCTTTCCTGTCTGTAGATTCGGGAGTCGCCAGCGCTGGCCGGGCACTCCTTTTTTTCTTTCCGTCCTGTATGCTTTTTCCGACCGTAACAGACATGATCCGGAACCCTTGTTCCTTTCTGCTGTCATCTTTTACAGGTTGCCTCTAGACTGATATTAATTGTTAAATAATTCTTGCAGTCTGATTAATAAAACAAACGTGCGTTTCAATCGGTTGTTTTACTTTTTCCAGCGCCTGGTTTATGTTGTGACATATTAGTGCCCATAACTTTATTGCCTCACAACAGGGCCGCAAATATTAAAGCAGCAAATAACAATAAAAGCCGGGAGACCACCTATGATCAGTGAGTTCTTTAAAGAAAAATATCCTGAAGGTATAGAGACAGAAATTGATTTGTCTGCTTACCCTTCCATTCTGGATGTACTGGACGAAGCCTGCGAAAAATTTGCCGATCGGCCTGCATTTTCAAATATGGGCAAGACGATGTCTTTCAGGGAACTGGACCAGCTGGCCCGTGATTTTGCCGCCTATCTGCAGAATTCTCTGGGGTTGAAACCTGGTGAGCGTATTGCGATTCAGTTACCCAATACTCTGCAGTATCCTGTTGCATTGTTTGGCGCAATGCGAGCTGGTCTGATTGTGGTGAACACTAACCCTTTATATACCGAACGAGAGATGCGCCATCAGTTCAGAGACTCAGGCGTGAAAGCGCTGGTGGTGCTGGCGAATATGGCTCATCTGGCAGAAAAGGTTCTTCCAGATACTGATATTCAGCATATCATCATTACAGAGCTGGGTGATATGCATGGCTTTGTGAAGCGTACCCTGATTAATGCTGTGGTCCGCCATGTTAAGAAAATGGTGCCAGCCTACTCGATTCCCCAGGCTATACCTTTCCGCCAGGTATTGGCTGAAGGGCGTTCTTTGCCTATGGAAGAGCATCATGCGCAGGCAGAAGATCTGGCCGTGCTTCAGTACACCGGGGGGACTACCGGTGTTGCGAAGGGGGCTATGCTTAGCCACCGTAATCTGGTGGCCAATATGCTACAAGCCCGTATTATCCTGAATACGATTCTGGAAGAAGGTAAGGAATCCGTTATTCTTCCGTTGCCTATGTACCACATTTACAGTTTTACCGTCAGTCTGGTGCTGATGGAATCCGGCAATCACTCGGTGTTGATTACTAACCCTCGTGATCTCTCTGCTTTTGTCAAAGAGTTATCTAAAACAGAGTTCAGCGGCTTTGTTGGCCTGAATACACTGTTTGTTGCACTGAGCAACCGTGATGACTTTAAGCAATTGGATTTCTCAAGACTCAAGCTGACTATTTCCGGAGGTATGGCCCTGACCCATGCTGCAGAAGAGGAATGGTATGCCATTACCGGCTGTCATATCTATGAAGGGTATGGCATGACGGAAACATCACCAATTGTCAGTTTTAATATGCCTTGCCATGCTCAGATGGGATCTATTGGTTTGCCTGTTCCGTCAACGGATCTGAAAATTATAGATGAAAGTGGCCAGTCTCTGTTACCGGGAGATACGGGAGAACTCTGCGTAAAAGGGCCACAGGTGATGATGGGGTACTGGAATCGTCAGGATGAAACAGATCGTACGATTTCACCGGATGGCTGGCTGAATACCGGTGATATTGCCGTTATTCAGGAAGATGGCTTTACCCGAATTGTTGATCGTAAGAAAGATATGATCAATGTATCAGGCTTTAATGTTTATCCGAATGAGATTGAAGATGTCATTGTTTCTCACCATGACATTATCGAGGCCGCCGCTATCGGTGTGCCTGATGATAAAACCGGAGAAGCGATTAAAGTCTTTATTGTCACCCGTAATGACGCATTGACCATAAAAGAAGTTCAGGAATATTGTCGCAGCCATCTGACAGCATATAAGGTGCCTAAGCAGATCGAGTTCAGAAGTGAGTTGCCTAAAACCAATGTAGGGAAGGTGTTGCGGCGTACTTTGCGGGATGAAGAACTGAAGCGCATTGAAGAGGCTTCCAGCCCGGCCGCTGCCTGATTATTCTGGTTATCAGCGTATTTTCCGAACCCTCATTGCCTTACGGCAATGGGGGTTTTTAATGCTCTATGATTATGGTAGGCAAAGGATCCGTTTCAGGTGCTGAAAGTCGTATTCTGATTATTATTTTTGTTGCAAATGATAACTTTTATCATTAGATTGTGTGGCAAAAGATAGTAAATGGTCAGGTGAGTACGGTGGCGGAAAGCAGAATCAGAGCAGGTTTATGGCTGATCTTTATAGTGTTGCTGTTACCTCTGTGTCTTATTTATCAGTCCCTGCATGAGGAGGAGATGCAACAGAGGTATGACAGGCTATACCAGCATGCCAGTCTCAGTCTGAACACGGCAGAACGTAACCTGGACGCTTTACAGGAACATCTGACGGCGCTGAGAAGTATGATGACTTATCAGCCTGATCTGACCCGCCAGCAGTTTGACCAGTTTAATGCTCAGTCTCCTCTGAGTGGCTATGGTATTGCTGCTTATGAATGGATTCCCCGGGTTACCTTATCTGATGTCCCCCTTCTGACCCGGCAGGCGGTTGATGCTGGAATATTTGATTTTCGTTTCAGCCGGGTTGGAGAATCTCCTGTTTTTTTTCCTATCTACTACTCTGCGTCTGCGCAGATGAACGGTTTATCTCTCGGTATTAATCTTGCTGCCACTCCGGCGATCCGTAATACGATGATGACCAGCCGTAATATTGATCGTTTGCAATTAGTCATGAGTGAAAATATGGGGTTTGATGAGGCAACAACCCCTGAGGTCAGACTGATTCTGCCGGTTTTTCATCTCAATGAACAGGGGCAGCCCGGAGCCGCAATCAGAGGTTTTGTCAGTGCTATGATTCATTTTGACGAAGCGATGCAGGTACTGCTGGGGCCGGTGCTGAGTCAGCAGCAGAATCTGGGGCTGAATCTGTACCGACAATCAGATGTCGGAGCAGAGCTTTTATTTACTTCTCTGAGACCCCATCAACGTAAAAGTTCTGATCTGGTTCAGGCCCGGACGATCAGCTTTTATCAGAGTTATGGCAACTGGACTCTGAAATATCAGTTTATTGATCTGAACCCGGCATCACCCTGGTGGAGTTTATCCCGTTCAGCTCTGATTACCATCGGACTGGCTCTGATATCGTTGTTGTTCCTGGTTTTATTACGCTACACGCTGTACCGGCGTGCACAGGCTGAAGCTCTGGCCAGAGAGCAGGCCCGTTCCCTGGAAGCTGCGCAGAATGAATATCATAGCCTGTTTGAAAAAGTCGTTGAGGGTGTTTACAGCGCTACGCTGGATGGGCGTTATCTGAAGGTTAATCCAGCGCTGGCCAGAGCATTTGGTTATCAGAACCCGGCAGAGATGCAGTTGGCTATCAATCATATTGGTCAGCAGCTGCACCGTGATCAGCAATCCTATCAGGCTTTTCTGAAGCATCTGCTGGAGCACAAAGAGGTGTATAACTATGAATGGGAAGGCCAGGATCGTGACGGTAATACCATCTGGTTGTCAGAGAATGCTTATCTCAGTGCATCTGATGAGGGCGCCGTCTATAAAGGTACACTGGATGTGATTACCGAACGGAAGTTCAATGAACAACAGCTCAATTATCAGGCTAACCATGATCCTCTGACTGGCCTGTTGAATCGTACCGCATGCCAGGCATTACTGGAACGACGTTTAAAACAACGACAATGGGGGCAGGTCTGGTTTATTGATCTGGATGGCTTCAAGAAAATTAATGATACCTACGGTCATGGTGTGGGTGATCTGTTTCTGAAAACTATCGCAGATCGGCTCAGACTGATCCTGCGTTCGCAGGATAATATCGCTCGTATTGGTGGAGATGAATTCGTACTGTGCCTGGAAGGAGATATGAATTCGGCAGCTGTGCAGCAGCTGGCAGACCGGTTGCAATCAGAAGTGACGATGCCTGTATGTCTGGATGGTAGCCCAGTGCCATTAAAAGTATCTGCCAGTATTGGAGTAACCCGGCTAGGGCCTCATTATCATCAGGCCTGTGATATTCTGCGAGATGCGGATATGGCGATGTATGAGGTTAAGAAAAATGGCAAAGCCAGCCATCAGATTTTCAGCCCGGAGTTACATCATCTGGTACAGCAACAGAATGAATTTGAACAGCAGTTGGAAAATGCGCTGAAAGGCGAGGAATTTTTTCTGACCTATCAACCGGTGGTTTGTCTTAAGGATCGGCAGGTCCGGGGGTTCGAAGTGCTGTTACGCTGGCAGAACGAGCAGTTAGGACTGGTGTCTCCGGAACGTTTTATCCCTTTAGCTGAGCAGAAACACCTGATTCAGCCTATTGGCCGGTGGGTAATAAAAGAAGCGCTGCATCGTCTGGCTGGAATCAGGCAGTCTCTGGATGATAATAGCCTTTATCTGAATATTAATCTTTCCCCGATACAACTGCACGACGATCAGTTATTAAAGTGGTTGCCGGATATTATACGTGAGACAGGTATTTCTCCCTCTTCAGTTCGTTTTGAGTTAACGGAAAGCGCGTTAGATGCTGATGAAACAGTCATCAGTTCACATCTGGTCGCGCTGCGAAAACTGGGATTCAGGCTCTATATTGATGATTTTGGTACTGGCTATAGTTCATTGAAACGCCTGGTCGAATTCCCTGTGGATGGTGTGAAGATTGATCGCTCCTTTGTCCATCACATGGAAACAGATCGTAACAAGCAGGCTATGATTGAGGTGATTATCAACATGGCCCGGTTACTAAACCTTCACGTGGTGGCCGAAGGTGTTGAAACCGAAGCGCAACGTTTATTGTTGCAGGAAGAGGGCTGCCGTTATGCTCAGGGGTATCTGTTTGCCCGTCCGTTACCTGAACAGGATCTGAGGTCTCTGGCTGGTATTCCCTCTGAGCAAGGAAACTGGACTCTACAGGCAACCTGAGCTGGATGCCTGTTTAAATCTGATGGCTCTGTGCCCATGTTTTAATAGTTTGACTAAATAATACGGATAAAGTCATCCTGCCTTTTTAACAGAACCAGGGTAGAATGCCGCTTTTTGTTTTTCTGGTGCGGCCATGTCTACAGTAGTTCCTTCTGAAATCGAATCTTTAATCGATGCATCCATGCTGAAAGACCGCTTTCGTTTTCAGCAAAAATGGAAGCAACTAAGACCTGTGCTCTCTGGTCAGCCTCCGTTGTCGTCTGCTCATGAAGGCAAGCGCCGTCAAAAACCACGTTCCGGGGATGCTGATATCGCCCGCAATCCTCAGGTTGCGCTGGAAAAACTGATAGCTCAGATACAACGTTCTGCGGATAAGGTTCAGCAACGTTTACAACTGATTCCCCGGGTTGAGTATCCTGAAAATCTGCCGGTCAGTCAGAAGAAAGCCGATATTGCTGAGGCTATCCGGGATAACCAGGTGGTGGTGATTGCCGGTGAAACCGGGTCCGGTAAAACAACCCAGATTCCGAAGATTTGTCTGGAGCTTGGGCTGGGTGCCCGCGGCCTGATTGGCCACACCCAGCCTCGCCGACTGGCAGCCAGAACCGTAGCCAGCCGTGTGGCGGAAGAACTGAAGGTACCTTTTGGTGAGCAGGTGGGCTATCAGGTTCGTTTTACTGATCAGGTTACAGAGAATACTCTGGTCAAACTGATGACGGACGGTATTCTGCTGGCAGAAACTCAGAATGACCGTTTCCTGAATCGCTATGAAGTACTGATTATTGATGAGGCCCATGAGCGTAGTCTGAATATTGATTTTTTGCTGGGCTATCTGAAACAGCTGTTGCCAAAACGCCCGGATCTGAAAGTGATTATTACGTCGGCTACCATTGACGTGGAGCGCTTTTCGAAACACTTCAGTAATGCTCCGGTGATTGAAGTATCAGGCCGGACATTTCCTGTTGATGTACTGTATCGTCCTCTGATGGAGTTGGATGAGGATGAAGACCGGGATTATGACCAGTACCTGCATCAGGGGATTACGGAAGCGGTTGAAGAAATCATTGCTATTGAGAAAGAGCGAAAATGGGGTTCAGGTCCCCAGGATATTCTGATTTTTTTACCCGGAGAACGTGAGATCAGGGAAACGGCTGATGTGCTGCGTAAGGCAAAGTTTCAGCATACTGAGATTCTTCCTTTATATGCCCGCTTAAGCGCTAAGGAACAGAATCGGGTCTTTCAGTCCCATAGCGGACGCCGCATTGTTCTGTCCACTAACGTGGCTGAGACATCTCTTACAGTACCGGGTATTCGTTATGTGATTGATCCCGGAACAGCCCGTATCAGTCGATACAGTTATCGCTCTAAAGTTCAGCGTCTTCCGGTTGAGGCAGTATCTCAGGCCAGTGCCAATCAGCGGAAAGGCCGCTGTGGTCGTGTGGCGGAAGGTCTGTGTATTCGTCTGTACAGTGAAGAGGATTTTGTCGGACGACCTGAGTTTACGGACCCTGAAATCCGGCGTACCAACCTGGCATCTGTCATTCTGCAGATGCTGAATCTGCGTCTGGGGAATATCGCTCATTTCCCGTTTGTGGATGCACCGGATAATCGTTATATCCGTGACGGTTTCCGTTTGTTGCATGAGCTGGGTGCCGTCGATGATAAAGAGCGCCTGACTCAGATTGGACGACAGCTGTCTAAGTTACCAATTGATCCCCGTATTGCCCGTATGGTACTTGCCGGAGCTGAGCACAATGCCCTGAATGAAGTGTTGATTATTGCCAGTGCGCTGAGTGCTCAGGACCCCCGGGAGCGTCCCCATGATAAACAGCAACAGTCAGATGAGAAACATCGGCAGTGGAAAGATGATAATTCTGATTTCCTGACTTTTGTCAATCTATGGCACGGCTACGAAGAGCAGCGTCAGGAGCTGAGTAGCAGTCAGTTCCGTAAGTGGTGCCATAAACAGTTTCTGTCGTATCTGCGTATGCGCGAATGGCGGGATGTACATCATCAGCTAAAGCTGATGAGTAAAGAATTAAAGCTTAAATTCAATGAAACCCCGGCTGGTTACGACAATGTACATAAATCTCTTTTGCCGGGTTTATTGAGTCACCTGGGAATGAAACTGGAAGACAGAGAGTACCTTGGGGCTCGTAATCGTAAGTTTCATATTTTCCCGGGTTCGGCGCTGTTTAAAAAGCAGCCGCGCTGGATTATTGCCGCTGAACTGGTAGAAACGAGCAAACTGTACGCCCGCCAGGTGGCAAAAATTGAACCTGAGTGGGTAGAACGCTATGCGAAACACCTGACGAAACATAGTTATAGTGAACCTCATTGGGAGAAAAAACGGGCTCAGGTCGTTGCCGCAGAAAAGGTGACGCTGTACGGCTTGCCTATTGTGCCGAATCGACGTGTTCACTACGGTCCGATTGATTCTGTTATCTCGCGTGATATTTTTATTCGTTCAGGTCTGGTGGAAGGTGGTTATTATAGCAAAGCTCCATTTTACCAGCATAACCAGCAGGCTGTGGCGGAGGTGGAGCAGCTGGAGTCAAAGGTACGCCGCCGCGATTTGTTGGTGGACGATGAGACCCTGTTCCGCTTCTACGATGAACGTATTCCTGAAAAAATCTATAACGGTTCAGGGTTTGAAAAGTGGCGTAAAACTATAGAAAAGACAGATAAACAGTATCTGTTTTTCAGTAAAGAAGAATTATTGCAAAGAGAGACTGATGAGCTGGAGATTGATTATCAGTTTCCGGACCAGCTCGGACTGGAAGGCATGCGCCTGTCGCTGGACTATCAGTTTGAACCAGGTAAACAGCATGATGGGCTGAATATTAGAGTACCTGTGGCAGGTTTGCAGCAGATCAATGAGAACCGGCTGGACTGGCTGGTTCCCGGAATGCTGAGAGATAAATGTATTGCTCTGGTTAAAAACCTGCCGAAGCAGGTCAGAAAAAACTTTGTTCCTATTCCTGATTATATTGATGCTGTTTTACCCGGCCTTGAACCCTGTGATCAGGCATTAACCGAGTGTCTGGGAGAGCTGCTGAGGCGTAAAACCGGTGTCCGGATCGATCCTGAATTGTGGAGACCGCAGGAACTGGAGCATCATCACAGGATGCTGATTCAGGTGGTTGACTCAAAAGGGAAAGTGCTGGGGGAGTCCCGAGAGCTGAATGAGCTGCTGGAACAGTTTTCCGGTCAGTCAGCGGAGCAGGTTCGAATCAGTGGTGATGATAAGTTTAAGTTATCAGGTATGACTGACTGGCCTGCGGGAATGGAGTTTCCGCTACAGATTGAGCAGGAACAGCAAGGGATTGTGCTCAGGGCGTTTCCGGCGCTGACAGATAAAGGTAACTGTGTTGATTCAACTCTGTTTGATTTACAGGGGCAGGCAGAAGAAGAACACTGGCAGGGAGTGCGCCGTTTATTGATGCTGGCTTTACCTCAGCAGGTTAAGTGGATTGAAAAATCACTGCCGAACCTGAATCAGGTTGCATTGCTGTTCAACAGTCTGGGTAAAAAGGATCAACTGGTTCAGGATCTGGTTCTGGCTACTTTTGACTGGACGTTCAGAACAGACTCTGTTCCCAGGACAGAGCAGGCGTTTAATCAATTGCTGGACGAGAAGCAGGATCAGGTGGCAGATCAGGCAAAAGCCTTATTGAAATTATGCCACGATATTCTGAAACTGAATCATGAAATTCAGAAAAAGCTGAAAGGTAAAATTCCACTGGCGCTGGCTTTTATTTATAGTGATATTCGCTTCCAGCTGGAAAACCTGGTTTATCAGGGGTTTTTGCATCGAACCGGTAAAGAGTGGTTGCAGGAAATACCTAAGTATCTGCAAGGTATTCTGTTGCGTTTGGAAAAAGCGGGTCTTAATCGTGGCCGGGAGCAACTGTGGAGCGAAGAGCTGAGACAACTCTGGGAAAAATATCAGCTTAAGGCAGAGCAACTGGAGCAAAGAGAAGGTCATGCCGCTCGTCTGAATGAGTATCGCTGGATGCTGGAAGAGTACAGAATCTCCTTATTTGCTCAGCAATTAGGGACCAAAAAGCCAGTATCCGCTAAACGGCTGGATAAATTATGGAGTGAATTGACCTGATGGCCGCTGACCGACATATTCTGGAAGAGCATATTCTGTTGCCGGTGACACCTTCTTTGTCTGCAGACCTGTATCGTCTGTCGCCAAGAAGTGGTGATGTGCGTGGCAGCTTTCTGATGTTGCCAGGCCCTGGTAGTGATAAAACAGTTTTCACCGGAGCGGACAATAAGTCCGGGGGACTGGCTTACTTTCTTGCTGAACTGGGATATGAAGTCTTTATCGGTTTATACCGTGGCAGGGACGTTTCTCTTCGGCAAATCCGTCAGGAAAAGTTTGGCCTGGAACAGATTATAATGGAAGATTTACCTCTGATCTGGCGAGCATTTTCCAAGCGTAGAAGAAGCGACAATGTTTATCTGATTGGCCACCGGCGTGGAGGCTTACTATTAAGTAGTTTCCTGATGCGTTTTCCTGAATATGTTGATGACATTACCGGGATGGTTTTTTTTGATACCTGGCGCAAGTCTTTACCTGTTGGCTGGATGAAGTTCAGTATCGACCATCTGTTCAGCGGAACCGGGTTGCGTTTTTTATGCCGTATATCAGGTGTATGTCCTGCCTGGTTGATGCCTGAGCATACTATCAGTGAGCCGTTTTCCCTGCTTGATGATTTTGATCGCTGGCGTCAGTCTGATCCCTGGCTGGATTGGTGGGATGGTTTTGATTATTCCACGACAGATACCCGTTTCCCTCCCTGTCTGTATTTTGTTTCTGATCATCAGGCCTGGAATAAACGTGAGATAGACAGCCGGGAGCTTATGCTGGAGTTGCCTGCCCATAATGGCAGAATGATACGTCTTTCCAGACATTCAGGAGGGCAGCGTAACTATCGAAGTTATGATCTGTGTCGTCATCCTGCAGGAGTAAATGATTTCTATCCGCTTATGCTGGACTGGTTCGGTGAACTGTCTGTGACAGATCAATCAAGGATTTAAGGACTCTCAAAGTGAATGCTATTGTAAATCTCCGGGCTTTTTGTCTGGTTGCTTTGTTATTTTCTGGCATGGTTGTGGCCGATGCTCCATCTGATCCGGATCCCTGGGAAGGCTGGAACAGAAATGTGCATGGTTTTAATGAAACTCTGGATACTTATATTGCGCGTCCTGTTGCTCAGGGGTACCGACTGGTTACCCCCGGGATTGTTCGCCAGGGTGTCGGTAATTTTTTCAGTAATCTGGGGGAAATACCGACTGCGGTGAATGACTTACTGCAGGCCAAACCCGGAGATGCGGCAACGGCTACGGGTCGCTTTCTGATTAACAGCACTCTGGGAGTATTGGGGCTGATTGATGTGGCATCAATGGCTGGCATTGAGGAACATCGTGAAGATTTCGGACAGACACTGGCGGTCTGGGGGGTTGGCAGTGGGCCTTATCTGGTATTGCCTGTTCTGGGGCCGAGTACTCTGAGAGATACTTTCTCTCTTTATCCGGATTATCTGCTGGACCCTGTGCAGGCGTTACCAGTCTCGGATGAAGAGAAGATGGGATTGAATGTTCTGAAATTAGTTCACAGGCGTCATCAATTACTGGATAGTGAGTCTATTGTTCAGGGGGATAAATATATCTTTATTCGTGATGCTTACCTGCAGAGCCGCCATTATGAGATTAATGACGGTCAGGTTGAAGACAGCTTTGATTCAGACCTGGATGACATTGATCTGGATGATGATTTCTGACGTTGAATCTCATCCTCATCAATCACTTCCAGAATCTCAAGACCTGTTCGGGCCTTTTCACCCGGTTCATTATGGATAACCCGTGCTCTGGTACAAAACGGATCGAGACCAAGCGGGCTTCTCAGGATAAGAAATACCTCTGTTCCTTTATTCAGAGGGGAGTCCATTGTAATTCTGAGTCCGCTAGTGCTAAGGTCGAGGCAATGCCCGGTACTTTCCTGGTGGGTTTCACAGACAATGATTGATACAGGACTATTGATTCTGACTCTGGGGTATTTTCTTTTCTCATCAAATGGTGAAATAAAGTTCATCATCAGGTCCTCGTGTCAGGTTGCGAACCGTTACATCAACTATGGCACAAGGTGGTAATAGCTGCCACCTTCATATTTCCCTGGAGATATTCAGGGTTTACACTAGTAAAATGAACTAAAGGACTGTAAAAGGACCTGTAGCTATTATGCTGTCGACTATTGCGGATGCGGTTTTTATTCCCTGTTGGGAAGATACAGGCGACCTGACGGGACGTCTGGAGTCTGAGCTGAGTATTAATAGTCTGACTCCGGATGCATCTGAGGTTGAGGTTTCCTCGGAGTGTGAGCTGGTTCTTTTTTATCTGAAAAAACATGATGACCTGTTCCGTCTGGAAAAATGGCTGAGATCAGACAGGCATTTCGCTGTAATTCTTCTGGCCGAGGAGAGTGAAGCTGATGACGTTTTACGAGGAATGGAAGCCGGCGCTGATGACTATGTTCTGAATGCGGCCCAGCATTTTAATCTGGTGTCTCTGGTTGCACACAGAGCGGTTGCCCGAAGAAGAGAAACCCGGCAAAACAGACAAACTTATGATGAGCTGGAACAGACGAATCTGGAATTGATGACCAGTCTGGATGTGTTACGACAGGATCAGCAAGCCGGACGTTATGTGCAGCAAAAAATGCTGCCGAAAACGCCCTGGGAATTTCATCAATTGAATTTTGAGCATAAAGTCTGCCCCTCTCTTTATCTGAGTGGCGACTTTGTTGATTATTTTCCAATTGATCGGCAACGGGTGCTGTTTTATCTGGCTGATGTATCAGGTCATGGTGCCTCATCTGCTTTCATCACTATCCTGTTGAGAGTGTTCATTCGACGCTTTGTTACCCGCACATTGATTCGGCGACAGGAAGTTTCTCCGGGGGATGTCTTATCTGAACTGAATAAAGAAATTCTGCTGACGGGGCTTGGTAAACATGTCACTATTTTTCTGGCAATGATAGATAGCGAAAAACATAATATGCGCTATTGTAATGGAGCACAGTATCCGGCTCCGGTGCTGGTCGAAAAGGGAGAAGCGACTTTCCTGGAAGGTAAAGGTATGCCCGTTGGACTTTTTGACGATGCGGTCTATGAAGAGTTTGAGTTATTGTTACAGCCGGGCTACTATCTCTCGCTGTTTTCCGATGGTGTGTTTGAGCTAATGGATAGAGGCTCTCTGGCTGAGAAAGAGGCGAAACTGCTTCAGTTGTCAGAAAAGTTTGCGGGGAATCATTCTGGGCTGGTTGATAATCTTGCGCAGATGGGCATGGAAGATTCTCCTGACGATGTCACTCTGATGACGGTGTCCGGTTGTTAAAGGTACCCGGTTATAAATTATGCAAAACGGTAAGATTATGGTCGCCGAAAATCAGGACGTTTATGTTCTGAAATTTATGGGCGATGTAAGGCTGACACTATGTTCGACTATTGATTCTCTGTTAAAAAGAATTTTTGGTCATGGAGAACTTAAATCAGTCGTTGTTGATCTGACGGAAACAGAAGGTATTGACAGTACGGCACTTGGATTACTGGCAAAAATTGCAGTGAATGCCAGAAGTGTCATGGAGCATAAGCCTGTTATTATCAGTACCCGTGAAGATATCACTCATATTCTTCAAACTATGGGCTTTGAGCACTACTTTGAGATACAGGAAGAGCCGGTTCAGATCTGCTGTCAGATGAAAGAAGCTCCGGTGCTGGATGAATGTGCCGAAAGTGTCAGGCAGAAGGTCATTGATGCTCATCGTATTCTTATGGGGCTGAATCCTAAAAATAAAGCCGAGTTTGAGCCTGTTGTTTTTGCCCTGGAAAATTGCACTTCAACTATCGAATCGCACCAGACTCACTGATGCCATCTGCCTGAATAATAAAAAGCCTGCATGAATGCTCATACAGGCTTGTTTTATCGATTGCTAAAGTAAAAGTGAATAAAGGGCTATTAAAGTTCTGTTAACAGAGCTTCCAGTTTATCCTGGTCCTGAGCAAACAGACGGATGCCCTGAGCCAGCTTTTCTATGGCCATCTCATTCTGATTCATTTGCCATCTGAACATCGCTTCAGTCAAAGTTTCCGCTTTCTCTTTTCGCTCTGAAGGTGTTGTCAGCATCTGGCGCAATTCACCCTGGTCCTCCCCGAGTTGTTGCAGTAAAGTAGGGCTGATGGTGAGCCGGTCACATCCTGCCAGATGCTCAATTTCATCGGTGTTACGGAAGCTGGCACCCATCACAATAGTCGGGTAGCCATAGGTTTTGTAGTAGTGGTAAATATCCCGTACAGAGCTGACCCCCGGATCATTAGCGCCAGAGTAATCCTGTTCCGGGTTTGCTGTTTTATACCAATCCAGAATACGACCAACAAATGGTGATATCAGCGTGATTCCTGCTTCTGCGCAGGCTATGGCCTGAGGCATGGCAAATAACAGAGTCAGGTTGCAACGAATACCCTCCTGTTCCAGTACTTCAGCGGCTTTAATACCTTCCCAGGTTGAGGCTATTTTAATTAATACCCTGTCAGACGGAACATCTTTTTCTGCATATAGTCTGATCAGACGGCGAGCCTTTTCAATGGTTGCACGGGTGTCAAATGAAAGGCGTGCACTGACTTCTGTGGAGATGTATCCGGGGATAATACGGCTGATTTCAGCTCCGATAGCGACGGAGGCTCTGTCCGATGCGTAATCCAGTTGTTGCGCCGGATCAGATGTTTCTTTCCGGGCTTTAGCTATAGCCTCTTTCAGCAAAGGCTGATATTCAGGCTTATCTGCAACTTTCAGCACCAGGGAAGGGTTTGTGGTTGCATCCTTAGGTTGCAAATCCCGGATTGCGTCAATATCTCCGGTATCTGCAACCACAACCGTCATTTGACGAAGCTGTTCCAGTTTACTTGGCATATCAGGGTGTCCTGCGTTTAAAAATCTCTTGTTTTTAAAGAGAAAAATTAAATTATGCAATAACACTATGACAGACAGAGTAAACTGTAAAGTGGTTCAGCATGAGGTTTTTGTCTGGGTGTCAGTCAGCGTAACGGCTATCCTGGTATTGTTGATCAGCAATAGCTTGCTCAGAGACTAAAGCCAGGGCCTGTTCGATGACTTCAGGGCCTGCGCCAGCTTTATAAGCGTTTTCACTGATATAACGACGGAATTTACGGCCTCCGGCACAGCCCTGAAAAATACCGAGCATATGTCGACTGATATGGCCAAGATAACAACCATTCTGTAACTGGCTTTCGATGTAAGGCAGCATCATTGATACTGCATCATGACGGGAAATAACATCCCGGTCAGAGTTAAATAAACGTTGATCAACTTCAGCCAGCAAATAAGGGTTCTGATATGCTTCGCGGCCAATCATAACACCATCCACAGAGTTTAAGTGCTCTTGCATTTCAGAGAAGCTTTTAATGCCACCATTAATGACAATTTCCAGTTGTGGATACTGTTCTTTCATCTGGTAGACCAGATTATAGTCCAGAGGTGGGATTTCTCTGTTTTCCTTCGGACTCAGGCCGTCAAGCCAGGCTTTCCTTGCATGAATAGTAAAATTTTTACAACCTCGTGCCATGATTGTTTCCAGGAACGCAGGAAGTAGTTCAGCAGGCTCCTGATCATCAATACCAATACGACATTTTACAGTGACCGGCTTATCTGTGGCACTCTGCATGGCCTCGATACAATCGGCAACCAGTTCTTTGTGGGCCATAAGACAAGCACCAATCATATTATTCTGAACTCTGTCACTGGGGCAACCGACATTCAGATTGATTTCATCATAGCCATATTCCGTTGCGATACGTGAGCATTCCGCCAGATGCTCCGGGTTGCTTCCACCCAGCTGAAGCGCCAGAGGATGTTCACTATCGTTATACGCCAGAAAACGATCCCTGTTTTTACCGTACAGAATAGCTCCGGTTGTAACCATTTCTGTGTACAGAAGTGCTTCTTTGCTCATCAGGCGGGCAAAGTAACGATAGTGGCGATCTGTCCAATCCATCATGGGGGCGACGGAAAATCTTCTATTCGGATAATTCGGGGTTTTTTCAGTATTCATGCGGCTTTCAGAGGTTTGTTAATCAGAATTAAATCACTGGTGATACCCTGAAATACCCCAGAATATCAAAGTTAGTGTACCATTATTGTACCAGTTGGCTGTTTTGGCCAGAAAAAGGAAAATAGGTGGTACACTGATGGCGACATTTCAGAAGCGTGGTACACGCTGGCGGGCTATTGTACGCAAAAAAGGGCATCCCGCACAGAGTAAAAGTTTCACCACAAAAGTGCAGGCACAGCGCTGGGCAGCACAGATTGAGCTGGATATAGAGAACGGCGTATTCTCAGCAACTGAACCAGGGTTGACCCTGACCGTTGCAGAACTGTGCAAGCTCCACGTTAAACACCTGGAGCGTAGCAACGACCACCGACACGATACACAGATGCGCTCTAATAGCAAGGTAGTCTCTGAAGCCTTTGAATGCACGCTGGCGGATTTATCTCTGGCTATGGTCAGAGAGTTTGCAGAAGCCCGTGTGAATGTCGATAAAGTCTCTCCGGCAACCGTTCGGCATAACCTGATGTTTTTGTCCGGAGCCATCTCAACTGGCGTTTATGAAGCCGGTGTACCAGAATCCCTTCGTAATGATTACCGGTCATGGCTGAGTGTGTTGAAGCGTTCCGGCTTATCCAGACCTCCTGTCAGTCGTGATCGCCGGATCAGTCCGGAAGAGCTGGATCTGATCTATACCCATGTTCAGCATAATAATGCTCTGGTCAGGATCTCTTATCGTCATGTGATTGAGTTTGCGATTGAATCTTGTATGAGGCTGGGGGAAATCTGTCGTTTGAAGTGGGAAGATTATGATGCTGGTAAGAGCACTATTATCATCAGGGATCGTAAACACCCGACAGATAAAAAAGGCAATCATCAAACGGTGCCTTTGCTGGCCGGTGCTAAACGTATTATTGAAGAGATGCCCAGGCAGGGAGAGTTTATCTTTCCTTATTCAGCTGAATCGGTCTCTGCAGGATTCAGAAGAATCTGCAAATTCTGTGAGATTACAGATCTGAAATTTCATGATCTGCGGCACGAGGGCGTATCCCGATTATTCGAAAAGGGGATGCCGATTCAGGAGGTGGCGATGATCTCTGGCCACAAAGACTGGAGTAGCCTGCGCCGGTACACAAATCTGAGACCGGCGGACGTGGCGGAAAAGTGGTCTTAGGCTGCTGTATTGTTAATGGCTTTTTTCCGTTGGGTGTCAATCCAGTGGGCTGCATCGTCAATATGAACCAAAAGCTTTCGGTTTTCCCGGATAACGGGAATAGGAAAAATATTAGCCGAAAGCTGGTTTTTAGCCGTAACAAAAGAGATCCCCATTTCTTTGGTACAAAAGACCTCTAAAGGAATCAATGTTTGCTGGTAGATCGCCAGCAGAGCAAAATCAGTTCGCATTTGTTTTCTCACTTTTGCGGTTGCTTCTGGTTGGTTTGTGAGGTTCTTGCGGGTGCTTTTCCATCAGCTGGGCAATATAGGTCAGCCCCTGCGTGGTCACTTTGGTGGTCTGGGTGTAAACGGTGCGGCGGCCTCGTTCATACTGGCCGTCGATCACTTTAAAGAATCCGTGAAAGCACAGGTGATAGGGCGGGATCGTGCCCTGAAAGCCAGCGTGATCCCGTAAAAACTTGTACAGAGCATTGCGGCCACCGGGGAAGCTCAGCTTTTTGGCAGCCTCTTCAATGGACAGCTGGCTCATGTGTCGCCTCCAATCATGCGGTTGATACGTTTAGCGGCTTGAATGGCCTGCTGTTTGTCATAAGTGCGGCGGCTGCCGGGCAGTGGCCAGTAAACAAAGTTGTTGCTATCACGGAAGGCATCCAGCTGGGCGCGACCGATGCGGATGCCATGCTGTCCCAGTTCTTCGTCAGTGTGAGCGTAAATGACGGCAGAGGATTGGGTAACGGCAGGGTTAAATGTCTTAGTCATAATGTCTTCCTTGTATTAAAAAGCCCCGGTCGGTGCCAGGGCTTCAGATGTCATGAAATGTGTGTGGGGTAACAGGGCAGATCATAAGGCGGGAAACTTCCTCCGGGCGGCCTGAATACCCATCTCTTCGACCAGCTTCATGCTGTTCTCAATGGCTTCTTTCAGAGTGTTGCCTTCTGCCATCAGCAGACGCTGATAACATCTCAGTTCCACTAACCAGAAGTAATTGCCCTGTTGATCAAGCTGCGGTGTGAACTTCATCTGCTGATGCTCCTTGTTCGGTTTGGGAGGGTTTGAGCAGCCAGAGAAACACCTGGTCTTCGCTCTTGCTGACTGCGGCAACGAAATAGCCCTGTGTTGTTTTCTGCAGGGCCTGTGCGTCCGGGTGTGAGGTATCACCGGCCAGCCACTGATCAATAACCTTTGTCTTGATGCGTTGGCCAATAGCCATAACCTGTGATTCCAGGTTGTTCATCATGGCCCAGGCTTCCATCTCATGGCTGGGGGTATCGTCTGACCAGTCTGGAAGACCGGGGTGCTTCCAGTGGCCATCGGGATCGCGTTTGATGGGTACGGCTTTAAGGGTCATTTGATGTGCTCCTGATTCATGGTTTTTTATCTGCAGGTACTGCGAAGATTGCGACAGGTTCTGCATAGTCATCGTCGACATGGTCGAACTCGATAAATTGAGCGACAAGGAAACTGTCCGGGGTTGGTCTGGCGTTGTACTCCGGGTGCCAGTTAATCAGATCTCTTCTGACTATTTCGTCCATGATGGGAGTGTGGTCAGTATCCTTGAAGTAAACTTTCTGGGCCTTGAAGTCACCTTGAGTCAAATGGCTTATAAGGTCTGCGATTGTGTTTTTTTCGTTCTCATTGGCTTCTATTGCGGGGTGTATCCAGCCGCCGTTATCACCGGGGTGGATTGCTGTAGGCCCCAGACGGCTGGTAGAAATAGGGATGTTGTGTTGGCTGCAGAATGTTTTGAATTCGTCCATATCCTTTATTTCAAAACTAAGGTTTATGCTGCCAGCGTCCAGAGTTATCGACTTAGTTGTAAATGCTGAGTGGGTTTCCAGCTTTGCTGTCAGATTTGGGATTGTATGTATGGTTGTGATGACATTGCTGGTGAGTGAGATTGTTGTTAAAGACATGATGTTTTCCTTTAACTGGTAACGGGCCGACCATCCGGCGACCTGATCAGTGATTTAAGCCGGGCAGTAAAAGTGCCCGGTTCGGTTATGGATTGTGGGGATGGCGTTTGTAAGGATGAGATTGCGTGACCTTCGGATCGCTGGGTTTCAGTCGCTTCCAGAGGCGTATTGTTCTCTGTGGCCCTATGAACGGATGCGGTGGCCACGGGTGTTACCGTCATGGATATACCCTCTGACAAGGCAGAGACAGACACCGTTAACGCCAGTTCAATCAGTACCGCTACCAGAAGATAAGCAGCGGTCATCACCTGATCCGGGTTGGCATTCAGTTGTCTGGCGATACGCTCAAAAAGTGCGGATGCCGCCGTGTTGCTGCTGGCCGGTAAAGCACTCAGCTGCAGGCGTAATGCTGAGATCTGATCCTGAATGGCCGGGAGCTTATCCAGTGTCTTTAAAGCCCGGCTGCGATAGCCGTTCTCGCTGTCGGTTTTAGCCGTGGCCTGAATGCTGCTGGCTTGTGCCTGCAGTTGCTGAATCTGGCTGGTGAGTAGCTGATACTCCTGGCTGCCGGTATGCTGCCGATGTTGTTGCTGTTGGGTATCGCCAATCAGCGCACCGGCACTGGCCGCGATGCTGAGCAGGGTCAGTAATGCCCAGGTGACAAAGTAAATGCCTGCAGAGAAATGCCTGCCCTGACTCCAGCCCCGGATGCCATACGGCAGCGCGGCATACTGAACCAGAGCCAGTGCGATGGCCACGGCACCATAAGCGATACCGGTAGCGGTATCATCCGCCAGCTGCAGCAACAGACGCACGCTGAAATAGCTGCTGGCGGTAAAAAGTACAGCGGTGGTGATCAGCCAGATCAGGCGCATAGACGGCTCCTTAATAGCGACAGTAAATGGATGGTTCCGGTTTTTCTCATGAAAATGAGGCTTTAAAAACAAGTGGTTAGCTGGAAAAAGCGGGTATAGGGGTTAAAACAAACTCAACTGTTCCTCCCTGTGTTTCAGCTCCAGTAGTACCGGGTTTGGCTTATCGCTCATAACCCGCTGCATCTCTGTATGCTGTTCCTTAATGGTGTCGGCCTGCATCAGCAAGTGATCCCGGACAAAGCTATCAGCTGAGGCATAGGCTTTATCCCGATAGGACTGCTCTTTATCTCTCAGATGAATCAGATTAACGAGGCTGGGTTCCATAACATGCTCCTTAAAAAGGCCCCAACCTACCGGAGAAATGGAACGGCAGGCGGGGCAATACGCTGGTGGGAAAACGGCAGAAAGATCAGGACAAAGTCTTACACGGGTGGTCAGAAAAACCTGCTACGCTGAAACGGTACAAGAGAAAAGGGATTCTCTTGCCCACGTACAAGTAACAGTTATGAAAATGCGACTCTTCATTATCAGCACGATGATAAGCCTGTTTCTGTTCTTCTATCTGTTAATAGACATGCCGTTTACAGACAGCCTGATTCCAGCGGCCTTTGTTGGCTCCTGCATTCTGTTGATGCGGGAATGGGATATAGAAGATGACAGAAAACATAACTCTGAACGCAGGGATGACTAACCACGGATAGGACAGTGTCATGCAAACAAGGACATCAGACCGAAAGGATCGGCGCTTAGCCAGGGTCATGAAAGACCACTCGGGGTGTGATCCACCGGGTGGTGGCTGAATCGTTTAAAAATAGTGCCCTGGTATCCTATGAAATCAGAGGAAGATTTATGTCTTATCGTGAGCCTCAAGAACCCGAGGCAGTACAAGCTGCTGTAAAAGCGTTGCTTCAGTGTCAGCAGAGACTTTTGGAAGCCACTCAGACATTTGTTTGTGGAGAATCTCTTGAATTTGATCCGAAACTTCGTCTGAGGCACATGAACCTGCAAGTGGCGGTACATGAGCTAGAAGTTCGGGCTGGAAATCTGGTGCGTGATATTCAAAAGAAACTGTAGTCGTTAACCCCTTTTGAGTGATGGACGTTTGAATCTTAGTGGTCATGGGCTGTGCTCCTGAGGTCGGTGGTTTGAATGTTTCCCTGCTTAGTTCGGGGTATCGGTATAAAGCCCACTCTGTCCAGCTTATGCCTTGGCCAGAGCTGGGTATGTTTTTGCTAAGCATTTAGATCCTCTCTTTAAAATTAAATCTGACTAAAAAATATTTATACGACATATATAGTCTTGGTTTTCTCTGTACCCCTTGCCAGATATAAAGTCTGGCTTTTATCATAAGTAATCTTGCCAATTTTTGGATCCTCGACGTTAGGTGTGGATTCCTGTTTGAGAGTTGTAGCAAAATAAGCACTTTTTTCAGAGAGGATAAATCATGGACGGCAATCAGATTTTTGCACTGGGCCTGGGATTAGAAGCGCCCTGGAAACTGGTTGATTAGCACCTGGATATATCCTCATCACCTCACCAGTTGCATCTGACTGTTGAGGCCGATCGTGGCAGCCTGTTCCCCTGCCCTGAATGCGGACAGGCATGCCCCGCTCATGACTATAAAGAGCTGACCTGGCGACACTTAAACT
>NZ_JACJFM010000098.1:0-293 GCF_014164585.1 Oceanospirillum sediminis
TTGCGAAGGTATTCTCCTGCAACTTCTGCGAGTTTTCCAAAGATAACAACGCGATGCCATTCAGTCTGCTCTTTCTTTTCTCCTGTTTGCTTGTCTTTCCACTGCTCAGATGTTGCAACGGAAAGGTTGGCAATTGCAGAGCCTGATGCTGAATATTTAACTTCAGGGTCGTTACCGAGAGTGCCGACAATAATCACTTTGTTTACGCCGCGTGCCATTTATTAAAATCCTTCAATTGGAGTTGGTTTATGTTCGGCTTTTGTTTCTTCCTGCGGTTCTGGTTGTTGTGGTTG
>NZ_JACJFM010000098.1:303-587 GCF_014164585.1 Oceanospirillum sediminis
CAGGGTTGAATGATTCGCCTGATACCATGAATTTTGCCTTCATCTCCTGATAAGCACCAACAATAACGCGAGTTGCTGCATCATCACCACGAAATGACTTGTATTCCTCGCCATAGATTGAAGCTAACTCTTCCATGCTGGATGCGTTGCGAATCAATGCAACTGCATCTTTTGGAGATTTGCGAGCAGCATTACCGTCATCATCAGCCTGGGCAATACCAAACATTGCTGCGATGGAATATCTGCGAGCATACGTCATTGCGGAGCCATACCCCTGCGCATCT
>NZ_JACJFM010000099.1 GCF_014164585.1 Oceanospirillum sediminis
GTTTTTCTGGTTTCTTTACATATGAAGTGTTATCTGCACCTACCTTAAAACCCGCATTATTGTACATGGTGATTCTGTCTTTATTTGGTACAGCAATAGCCAAAGTAATGTTTAATAGACTGGTACATATCGCTACACCTGTATTTGCATCTTCGGTAACATATTTAATGCCAATAATTGCTGTATTTTGGGGTGTTTTAGATGGTGAGCGTTTTGGGTTTTTACAGGCCGTGGCAACTTTGATTATCTTAATTGGAGTCTATCTAGCGCACAAACGAAAGTAGCTCTCAATTCTGATTAATCTTCCATAAAATTATTAGAAGTCATTTTTTTTTGCGAACTTTAAGTGATTTGAAAAAGTTAAACAGACCAATCTATTTGAATAGTAACAATTGTTGTTACTGGTAAAACGCAATTTTAGAAACAATTAAAAATTTAACTTTTTATGAAAAATTTGATACTTCCAATTCGGTTTGGCTTAGTTACAAGTGCAGTGTTAATAGCATATTTCTTAGTGCTAGCACTATTTAATAAACACACAAATCCCGCATTTAGCTTAGTAAATGCTGCCATTACGCTTTTTGGT
>NZ_JACJFM010000100.1 GCF_014164585.1 Oceanospirillum sediminis
CGAAGCCTGGGAAAGTTTTTAAGCGCGATGAAATCTTAGATAAAGTTTGGGGAAATGAGGTTGTAGTTGGTGGCAGAACTATTGATGTTCATATCCGTAAGCTACGCGAAAAAATCGGAGATAAAAGCTTTAAAACTGTCAAAGGCGTCGGCTACAAGTTTGTAGACTAATAATGCAGGTAAAATTTAAGAAATCTTATAAGTTCGCGATAAGTACATCGCTTTACATTACTATATGCTTTACACTCTTAATGAGTGTTTTTTTGTATTATTATTTTACCCTCAAATGGTTGCCCATTCTACTATTTGCTGTTTGTTTTTATGTTGTCTCTTTTATTATAATTCAATATAGGGTAGAACGCTATATCTACAGGCGCGTAAAAAGTATTTATGATGATTTAACGCTTTTGGAATCTACAAGTTTAACAAGAGGTGCAATTACCACCGATATGGCTACCTTAACACAGGAAATTGACAAATTTGCCAGAGATAAAAAGTTAGAGATAGAAACCCTAAAAGTAAGAGAGCAGTACCGAAAAGAGTTTTTGGGAAACGTGTCACACGAATTAAAAACACCATTATTT
>NZ_JACJFM010000101.1 GCF_014164585.1 Oceanospirillum sediminis
ACCAGCATAATCCATGCTTAGATAGAAAATCTCACCAGTACTTCCTGACTTAACTACAAGATAAGCCGTGTCATGGCCAGCAAAATCATCCTCATAACCTTTCAGATATTTCCATTTTTTCATTTCATCGTCACCCGATTATTTTCATCAACATTAAAATTGGCCCGAATCAAATCATACATCTCATCCTTTGGCATATCAGCCAGCGCCACATAGCAACGGGCAAAGTAGCGAACATCACGGAGTGTCAGCGGCTGCCGCTTCTCCACAATGCTGGTGATAATGTCCATCGGCTCTCGTCGTGGTCTTGGCATATTTACTACTCCTTTTCGAAAATTATTGTTGACCAATCTACATCATTTAGTCAATACTTATTGACGTAGATTGTACCACAACGAAAAAGGTGATGTGGAAATGCGATACAAAGAAATAGCAGCGAGATACCAGAAGGAAGTTCGCGAGGTTATGGAAATCCTTAACGTTCGCGAGGATACCATTAAGTTTGTGGAAACTGCCATGTGCTCACTGGCGCTTGAAGCTGAGGTTGCAGGTCGTGAAAAGGCTGAC
>NZ_JACJFM010000102.1 GCF_014164585.1 Oceanospirillum sediminis
TAAAAGGTATCCGTTTGAATATTGCTGTAGAGCAGGACAATATGTCTTTTTTAAAATTGAAGGTGAAGGTGCGCCATAAAATTGTGGCGGATGGTTTAAACGACGATACGTTTGATGTGACAAACAAAGGTGTTCATGTTGGTGCAGATGAGTTTAATGCACTTATTGAAGACGAAAATACGGTTTTGGTGGATATGCGAAACCATTACGAGAGCGAGATTGGGCATTTTAAGAATGCGGTAACGCCAGATGTGGATACTTTTAGGGAATCTTTGGATATTATTGAGGACGATTTAAAAGCACATAAGGAAGATAAAAACTTGGTAATGTACTGTACTGGTGGTATCCGTTGTGAAAAAGCGAGTGCTTACTTTAAACATAAGGGATTTAAAAATGTGTATCAGTTGGAAGGCGGTATTATTGAATACACCCGACAGGTGAACGAGAAAAATCTTGAGAATAAATTTATTGGTAAAAATTTTGTGTTTGATGAGCGTAGAGCTGAAAAAATAAGTGAAGATGTAATAGCACAATGCCACCAATGTGGTGAGCCTTTT
>NZ_JACJFM010000012.1 GCF_014164585.1 Oceanospirillum sediminis
ATGGTAGTGTGGGGCCTCCCCATGTGAGAGTAGGACATCATCAAGCTTTAAATTAAGAACCCCGGTCTCTATGACCGGGGTTTTTTCGTTGGGGAAAGAAAATGGGGCCGGAAAAGCTGAGCCAACGAAGCTGTAGTGTTATGAATATCTCTGGGCCCGCTATTTCTAATCTATAGGGGCCACTTCAATAGTGCAGGTATCAGACAGGCGAGCTCAGTCTTCACCAGTAAATTCTTCCCGTCGAATACCGTAGCGAGCCATTTTTTGATTCAGTGTACGTCTGGGTAAATCCAGTATTTCCAGTACGGCTTTGATATTGCCATTATGCCGCGCCAGGCTACGGCGAATTACTTCAGCTTCGAATGCTGCTACCTGTACCGCTAATGGTTGTGAAGGATCTGTTTTCAGCTCTGATGCCTGCATCGGTTGTTCATCCGGAAACAAAATACTGGCCACGGATAACCTCAGATCCAGCGCATAACGCATGGCCACATTTTTCAGCTCACGTATATTGCCTGGCCAGGGATAGCGCTGCAGATTGCGAACCTCTTGTTCTGGTAAAGGACGAGCTTCCCTGCCATGATCTGCAGCGGTCTGGTGAATATAGTGCTCAAACAGCAGAGGAATATCTTCCTGTCGATCTCTTAACGGGGGAATATGCAGCTGGGTTACATTCAGGCGATAGAAGAGGTCCTGACGAAAGTTATCATCATTTTTCAGGTTACTTTTAGACGCAGCAATTATCCTGAGGTCGACCGGGATCGGCTTATTCCCTCCCAGGCGCTCAATTAATCCTTCCTGCAGAGCACGCAGCAGACGTATCTGCAGATTAAGCGGCATACTTTCAATTTCATCCAGAAACAGAGTGCCGCCACTGGCGTATTCAAATTTACCCACCCGGCGTTTACTGGCTCCGGTAAAAGCACCTGCTTCATGACCAAACAGTTCACTCTCAATCAGAGATTCCGGAATAGCTCCGCAATTAATCGGCACAAACTTTTCTTTGCTCCGGCTGCTGTATTCATGCAGGCACTGTGCAGCCACTTCTTTTCCGACGCCGGTTTCACCATAAATAATGACATTGGTATTCAGGTTTGCCAGTGTCAGTAGCTCCTGTTTCAGGTGCTGAGCCGGAGCGGAAATCCCCAAAAGGCGCTTGTCGATTCCGGTAGAATCCGACAGGTGTTGCTGTAAACGCAGGTTCTCCAACATCAGGCGGCGTTTGTCGCATGCCCGTTGCAGAGTTTCTACCAGACGTTCAGGGTTAAACGGTTTTTCAATAAAATCATAGGCCCCTTTGCGCATCGCATTCAGCGCCATATCCACATCACCATGCCCGGTAACCAGTACCACAGGCAGCTCCGGAATCTGCTGTAATAACTGATCCATCAGTGTCAGGCCATCCATATCTGGCATGCGTACATCTGTGACTACAATGCCTGTGAACTCAGGGCAGATATGTTGTAGGGCATTTCGGGCACTGTCGCAGACAATTACATCAAAACCAGACATTTGTAGCCATTTCTCAGTAGATTGGCGTACCAGGGCTTCATCATCCACCAACAACACAGTTCCCCTGCTATGATGGGTGTTTTGCTGAGATGTGGAACGAGGCTGTGACTGAGTCATACAGGTAAAAGCTCCTGAGTTCTTGAAAAGTATACGCAGTATAAAGGATCAGTGAGGGCAGGTCCGGGGCAGAGTGACCGTAAAGCTTGCTCCTGTCTTCTCTCCTTCCAATGTTGCCCTGTTTTCAGCCTGAATACTGCCCCCCAGGTCTTGCAGAATAGAACGCACAATGGCCAGACCTAAGCCCAGTCCATGACCGATGGTCTTTGAGGTTACAAATGGATCAAACAGCTGAGGTAATAATTCAGGCGCGATGCCAGGGCCATTATCCAGTACTATTAGCTGAACCTTGTCAGAGCTGGCGGTTACTGTTAGCGATACTTCAGGTTCCTGAGTAGCCTCATCTGAGTGACTGGATACGGTTGATAGCGCATCCAGAGCATTTCTGATCAGGTTCACCAGCACCTGTTCAAGTCTTGCGCTGTCTCCCTGAATGTACAGGGTTTCCTCCGGCTGACTAACCTGCATGTGAATGTTGTCATCAATCAGTCTTTGTCTGAATAGCAGCAGAGCCTGGTCAATCGCCATCGGTAGTGGCACTGGCTGACTTTGTTGTGGCTTCTTATAAGCAAAGGTTTTCAGCTGGGTTGTTATCTGTGCCATGCGCTGAGTCAGGTCATCGATTACATCCAGGCTATCAGCCAGCATATCTGGCTGCCGTAAAATCTGTCGGCATATAGCGACATAGTTGCGAATAGCGGTCAGGGGCTGATTCAGCTCATGCACGACGGCAGATGACATTCTGCCCAATGCTACCAGCTTTTCAGCCTGCACCAGCTCTTCCTGTGCCGTTTCCAGGGCTCTGGTTCGTTCCTGTACTTTATATTCAAGGAATTCATTGGCTTTTTCTAGAGAGCTATTCGCTTCCGCCAGAGAGAGGTTCGCCTGATACAGCTCCAGTTCCAGCTTCTTCCGTCGGGAAATATCGATCACGGTCACCAGATACAAGCGTTCCTGGCTGTATTGCATCCGGCGAATTGAAATCATAATTGGAAATTCTGAGCCATCAGCACGCAATCCGGATGACTCATAACCAATTAAAGGTGAAAACCCTTTATGCTCCAGGCGGCTGAGCACCCGGTGAACCGGAGTGATTTCGTTTGCAGCCAGTAAACCTGTCACCTCTTTATCCATAATCAAAGGCACAGAAATACCAAATTGCTGCAATGCCATTTCATTAGCAAAAGTGACCCTTGCCTGAGGGTTAACCAGTAACAATCCTACCTGAGCATTATTAATAATCGCTTTTTTCTGAGATTCACTACGTGCCAGTGCCAGACGGGTTTCATGTTGGGAGCGTAGCTTTAACCGCCGTTCACGCAGTAACAATGCCGCTAGTCCTAAGGCCAGAAAGCCTCCGACAGAGAACAGAAAGGCATTACGTACGTTACGTTTTACCACCTGAGTACTCTGTAATACCGTAACTCGCCAGGTAATATCATCCAGTACTACAGATCGCTCCAGCCATTGTTCCTTTCCCTGTTTCCAGAGTTGAGCAAAAATACCATCAGACAGAGAAATACTACTCTGTTGCATCTGCTGTTGCAGAGGCTGAAAACGCTTAAAGGGCCCTGTGCTGAAAAAAACATTTCCTGCTTCATCGCTGAGTACCAGGGTATCTGGTGATCGTATCTGACGCATCATCTGGTCGGTCTCAATACGCACCACTGCTGCACCGATAAAGCGCTTACCATCGTAAATGGGGGATGACAGGAAGTAAGCCGGATTCTGATGGCCGGAATTCAGACTGAACTGTCGTCCCCGGTGTCCGTCTCTGGCCTGTTGGTAATAAGCCTGATTATTGTGACTTCGAAGGAAGAAATCCTGCTCTTCACGCCAGTGGCTGTATGCCAGTGGCTGGCCATCCGCATTCAGTACAAAAGCTGCTGATGAGCCTGCTACTAAGTTGATTTGCTCCAGATACAGACTGACCTCATCCCGGATATCAAAAAATGGCATGGCCAGCAGGTCTCTGGCATCCTTATTCTGCGAAATAAGAAAAGGCAGATAACGGTATTCACTCATCGCTTCACGTATCTGAGTAATCACCTGCAGGAGCTCATCTGAACCTTGTTGATGGAGATTCTGCAAAGTCCAGGTCCGGGCAAAGGTAATGGTCTGCCAGGTAATCACTAGTGACAATATCAGATAAATTACAATAGCCAGTATTCTTGGAGCAATTGTCGCTGTTTTCTTATGAGCAGAAGAGTCTGATGAACGGACGTCAGGATAAGAGGTTAAGGACATAATTCACTCAATGGATTCAACCGTAATTGACACAGATATGTCCCAGGTAATTAAATTATTCGGATACATCTGCTCTGTATTCTGCTCAGGTTCTCAGGATTGATTCATCGGTAAAAAATCGGCTGATTGAACCCTTTTGATAATGCTCGGACTAATGAAGGTATAAATCCGGCCTGGATGTATCGTAACTTATCCAGATGTTATCTGGGATCAATAAATATTCTCGAAGAACAGAGTTTCGATAGGGTGCCAGTTCGGGCCCACACTTCGCTTACCTGGAGATTTTAGATAGCGGCTTTTCATAGTGATGCGTAGCAGGGGGATTTTAATCAGGGTAAACAGTTAAAACAGAGCGGACGGTATCGGGATATTTATCAGCAGCATGAGGTGTTACTTGTCCCTGATCATAGCCACTCTGATTAAGGCCTTAATTTGGAGCTTTAACGCTCTTGCAAGATGGTTTTAATTTCTATTTCACCTTCCAGTGTGCGATGAACAGGGCAACGGTCTGCAATTTCTAGCAGACGACGACGCTCTTCGTCGGACAAGTCTCCGATCAGGGTAATCTGGCGTTCAAAACGATCAATCCTGCCAGCTGCTTTAGCATCCGGAGTGCAGCTTTCACAATCTTCGGCATGCACTTTGTTATGGATTACATCCACCTGTACATGCTCCAGCTTCAGCTTTTTACGTCGGGCGTACATACGAATTGTCATAGAGGTACAGGCACCCAGCCCGGCAGATACCAGCTGATATGGCGTAGCACCCAGATAATGACCGCCATAACCGGCAGGTTCATCTGCTACCAGATGGTGGCCATCCGCACTGATATCCTGAGTAAAGCTGTCCGGGTCTGCTTCACTGACCCGAACCATGCCTTCTGGCGCATTCATCAGCTTAGGCAGTAAACTGACATCAATATAGCGCTGCACCCAGGCAGAAATCATCTCTGCGGCATATTCAGCATCTTCCGCGCGGGTCAGCAGATGATCCGCTGAATCCAGAGTAATAAAGCTCTTGGGATGTTTCGCCATTTGGAACAAACTGGCAGCATTGTCCAGAGCGACTGTTTCATCCAGTGGAGCATGCAGCACCAGCAGGGCTTTTTTCAGATTAGCCACTTTATCTTTCAGCGATGAAGCTGAAATATCATCAATAAACTGACGTTTAATGGTGAAGCGGCGTCCGGCCAGCTGAACTTCCGCTTCTCCCTGTTGACAGATCTCCGTTACCTTATGAGAAAAGTTATGCAGCACATGCTCGGGATCTGCCGGAGAGCCGATCGTTACTACTGCTTTGGCTTCTTCGACCTGCCCGGCGGCGGCAAGCATAGCGGCTCCGCCAAGAGAATGACCAATCAGTAACTGAGGAGCTTCATGATACTGCCTCAGATAATCCACCGCCTGTAGCAGGTCCTGCACATTGGAGCTGAAACCGGTATTGGCAAACTCACCTCCGGAGTGCCCAAGACCGGTAAAATCAAACCGGAGTACCGCGATGCCCAGTGACGCCAGCCGCTGAGCAATCCGGCGTGCTGCCGGAATATCTTTTGAGCAGGTAAAGCAGTGGGCAAACAGAGCATAAGCCGCCGGTTTTCCAGTCGGTAAATCCAGTCTTGCGGCTAACGTTGCGCCATCGTGGCCAGTAAATTCCAGACGTTCTGTTTTCATCTATCCCTCCAGTCATCCTGGTATCTTCAGGTTCAGATATTCTCACTGAGCATCTATGCTCAGTAAGCAATATGTCTACAGCATAGAGTGTCTGATATCTGTATCATTATTTTTTAATTTACGATAAAAAAAGCGAAACAGATGCACTGATTCTCTCTGATACTGGCCGTTTCTGAATCGCTGAACCGGTTGTATTCACATGCTGGGCCTGCTCCTGACGCCGGACAACTGCGGAACTGAATCTCTCTGTGCTCATCACCGGCTACACCGGAGTCGGGGACTGTAAAAGCCTGCTCACTGAAAAAACAGTTTTTACGTTTATGGCGGGGGCGAACCGGGCTGTTACATTGCCAGAGCATAGAACCCTGCCATCGGGCAGAAAGCTGTTCCGTAGCAGAACCTTCCAGTGCCACCAGCACAGATCTGGTAATTGTTTTTTGCTGTCGACAGAAGCTAAAAAGAACGGAGTCAGTGTGAGGGGGGGCAGGAAGCGGGGCAGTCAATGCAGAAGAATGGCTATATTCAGGCACAAAAAAAGCCTGCTAACGTATTAGCAGGCTTTTTAAATTCTGGCGGAGAAGGAGGGATTCGAACCCTCGATACCTTTCGGTATACACACTTTCCAGGCGTGCGCCTTCGACCACTCGGCCACCTCTCCACAATATGCTTGTCTTAGCTGGCTGTGCCTCAACAAGATGGCGCGTATTCTATATATACTTTTTGCTACGTGCAACCCCTTTTTTAAACTTTATTTGATTTTTTTTAACTCCGACAAAGGGTTAGCCGTTATTTACTGAAAGAATGCGCTCTCTAGCCTTCGAAGGCCACATAATCTCCGCTATATCGTACTGCCAGCGTCTCTCCCTGCCATATTTCGGCAATAATAGGCAGTTTACCCCGTCCTTTTTCACGTACCCGGTTTACCAGTAGTTCCGGTCCGGAAGATTCCGGGCTATAGCAGCGGACAATAAAGTCTGTTGTTACAGGAGCAAAAAAATCGATAGTGCCGCTTTTAACAACAGCACTGCGCTCCAGATCATGATCGATCAGTATCAGAGTTGTCAGCGCCCAACCCGCCAGAGTGCAGAAAGCACTGATAGAACCGCCAAAGCCTGTGCCCTTATCATTCAGATTAGGAGCAAGATCAATATGAAACTCCACCACATTCTGTTCAAAACAGATCCGGTTCAGTCCCATATGATTCACCAGAGGGATATGGCCTTTAATATGCTGTAAAAACTGATCGGTTCTTTGCTGATCCACGGAAAAAGATCTCCTTCAAGAAAAAATCGACTCTGTAATGTCAATGATCCGCAAGCTGACACAGAGATAAACCAGACTGCAGCTGCTGAAATCCAGAGCTACAGTCCGTTATTGCTGCGTTGATAGATATCTGCCTGTCACAGGCACACTGTTTTCAATCCTGGTAAAACAGAATAAGTCTTATGTTGCAGCAGCTATTATTAACGATGTTGCAGGTAATCAGCTCCAGCGCTGAACAAAATCATCGCTATTATGTTCTGGTACGGGTTTGGTTCGTCCTTCAATCTCTCCCAGATAAATAAAACCTGTGATCACATCGTCGCCACTCAGTCCCAGTCCTTCTGCTACAGTGGATTCAAATGCGACATCACCTGTGCGCCACATGGCTCCCAGACCTTTAGCATGAGCTGCCAGCAGAATATTCTGAGCTGCAGTACCTGCTGAAATTACCTGTTCAATCACCGGTACTTTGGGATGATCAGAGACCACTTTTGCAATTACAGCAATCACCACAGGTGCTCTTAATGGCATATTGCGGCGCTTGCGCTGTGCCGCTTCATCGGCATCCGGTTGCTCTGACAGAAGCGAATCACAGAATAATTGTCCGAGTTTGTCACGGCCTTCTCCGGTAAACTCAACAAACTGCCAGGGACGCAGGTTTCCATGATCAGGGGCACGTAGCGCCGCCTGATACAGAAACTCCATGATTTCCGGATCAGGCACTTCTCCGCCCAGTTTGGGATGAGAATTTCTCTGCAGTAACAAATCTTCTGTTTTCATTACAATCTCCAGACAAGCCCTGAATAGTCGATAACTAACAGACAGGGTAGAATTAAGCTAACTGATTCTGATATAAGGAATTGTGACATGGATTCACTTTCAATGGCACAACTGGCCATCATCCAGGTAATTGTTGTTCTGGCTGGTGCTGTGTTTTTTCTCTTGCTGTATACCCGTTATCTGAAAAAGCAGATTACGCAGCTGAAACAGGGTATTGATCCAACCGCAGGCAAAAAATCCGGTTCAGGCTCTATGCCGAATACTGCCGATGTTTCCAGCCTGGATACCAGTCGTATTACTGGTGAAATCGGTGAGTTGCGCAAGATGCTGGATGAAAAATTATTGCTGACAGCCAATATGCGTAAGCTGACGGAGGCGCTGGAGCTGCAACCGGATTCACCTGATGTACTGGCCCAGCAGAAGAGTACACTGCATCATCTGGAAGAATACATTAACCACAGCCGCAAAGAAGCCGGGGCTGTTGAAGAGCGCGTTGACCAGTATAAAGAGCAGCTGAAAAAGGCGAAACGTATCATTGAACAGGCTAAAAGCAAGTAGTTGTTTGCACCTGAGCGGAGCTGATATGTACTAATGCAGCTGATACCCCGGATACTGTCCTTAGTTTCATTTCTGAAGCAGCACGCCCGGTCTGATAAGAGACTGGACGTGATGTTGCTCGGAATATATTCCTTTCGGAACAGGTTCAAGGCAAGATCATACTGTTAAGATTGACCTGCTTACTGAGCCTGCTCCAGATATTTCTTCAGACGGTCTTTATTCATCATAAAACTGCTCTGAAAAAGCAGCAGAATCCTCAACTTTCTTATCCAGATTAACCGGGGCTACCTGCTACCATTAAGTCGGCCATCGCGATCTCAATCTGGCTGTCGAGGTTTATTATTCCAGTGATTTGGCTTCATCCCACCAGGCATCCATTTGTGCCAGATCGACATCGTCAAATGTCAGTGCTCTTTCTGACAGTTTTTGTTCGATATAACGAAAGCGCTGTTCAAACTTACGGTTTGTGCCTCTCAGAGCTGTTTCCGGATCCTGTTTCAGAAAACGTGTCAGATTGGTGCTGGCAAACAGCAAATCGCCATATTCTTTGCGAGCAGCCACCATATCCTGCTCATTTACTGCTTCTTGTACTTCATCCAGTTCTTCCCGGATTTTATCCAGTACGCCCTGAATATCCGGCCAGTCAAACCCGACGCGGGACGCTCTTTTTTGTAGCTTGGCTGCCCGACTGAGTGCAGGTAAGGTAACCGGCACATCCGCCAGAATCGAAGGATTCTCATCGGTAATACCTTTCTCTGCTTTTTCCTGAGCTTTAATGGCTTCCCAGTTTTGCTTAACGCTCTGCTGATCCGTTTTTGCCCGTGCAATATCCGTCTCCGCAACCGTGTTCAGAGCAGCACCGCTTTGCCCAGGTTCAGAAATGGTTAAGTCAGTGTTTGTCTCTGTCTCAGAGGGCACTGTATTATTCTCAGGGGCCGTTTCATACAGGTGGCCATTTTCAAATACATGAGGATGGCGACGTACCATTTTTTCTGTCAGACCATGAACCACATCTTCCAGCTTAAACCAGCCTTTTTCATCTGCCATCTGAGCGTAATAGATTACCTGAAACAGCAGATCACCCAGTTCATCCTTCAAGTGAGACCAGTCTTCACGCTCAATGGTATCTGCCACTTCATAAGCTTCTTCCAGGGTATAGGGTACGATAGTGGCAAAGGTCTGTTCCTTGTCCCACGGACATCCGGTCTCCGGGTCACGTAAACGGGCCATCAGGTATGTAAGATCCTGAACAGAATAGTGCTGGCTCATGAAAGCTCCTGATCGATATGCAAATACTGGTAAAAAAAACAGCAGCAAGAAAAGCATATATCCTGAGTCATTGCCAATTCTCTACCGCTTTATATCTTTACGAATGATGACTTTTTCAGAGAAGTACTTGTTATAACGGATTGTTAAAAAAGACATCAATATGGCAGGAATTGTTTGTGAGTGAGATTTTAAACACTTGTGATTCTTTTGTGAGGATTTAATTCCGGTACCGGGCGACAGTTAACACATCAACAAAGAGAGCACGGGGCACGGCCTGGTGCTGATCTGAATTTTTACTCTGTCCCGAAGGAATGCTCCCATGAATCACTTTTTCCGTCCGGCTACGCTACTTCGCTCAACCCTGCTGGGAACTGCCATCCTGGGTGCCAGTCTGCAGGCTGGTGCAGCCGATCTGACAGTCAGTATCACAAACCTGACCCGCGGTGTTTATTTTACTCCGGTACTGGCAGGTGCCCATAATCCGGCCAATGCATTGTTCAGCGCCGGAGAAGCAGCCAGCGCGAATCTGCAGGCGATGGCTGAAGGCGGTGATATTGCTGGTCTGAGTGCGGATCTGTCTGCTGCTGGTGCGGTCGTCGTTGAAAATCCGGCTGGTGGTATGCTTCAGCCTGGTATGAGTACATCATTTTCTCTGAACACCGATGCCAATGCGGCTAATACTCATCTGTCTCTGGTCGCTATGATGCTGCCGACGAATGATGGTTTTGTTGCCCTGAATAATATGGCAATTCCAGCTACGCCAGGCACATACACCTACGACCTGAATGCATACGATGCGGGCACAGAAGCCAATGATGAAATCCGTGGCGGTGGCGCACCGGGTACACCGGGTTTTCCGGCTCCGGGCCCTATTGACACCTCTGCTGGCAATAATGGTACAGGTGTAGCCAGCAATGCTGAAGGTTATGTGCATATTCACCGTAATGTACTGGGTGATACCGATGCATCTGGTGGCGTCAGCGATATCGATTCTGTCGTACATCGCTGGTTAAACCCTGTGGCCCGTGTAGTGATCACTGTAAACTGAGGCCAGCATCATGACTAAATCATTCCGATTAAATACTCTGACCCGCAGCCTGGCCCTGATATCTGCCGCCGGGCTACTGGCAGCCTGTAACGGTAGCAGTCATTCTGATAGTTCTGCAGACACAACTGATCGTATGTATCAGGTTGCTATTACTAATCTGACAGCAGGACAACCACTGTCTCCGGTAGCGCTTGTAGGCCATAACAGTGATTATCATGCCTTTACTGTTGGGCAAGCTTCATCGGTTGCTCTGGAGCAACTGGCAGAAGGTGGTGATAACAGTGCCCTGATCAGTGAAGCAGGTTCTCATGCCGGTGTTTATGGTACTGCGACAGCATCCGCTCCATTGGCGCCGGGTGGCACGGAGACGCTGACCCTGTCGGTGACAGCAGCAAACAGTGAAGACCTGAAACTGACGGCCGTCACGATGCTGGTTAATACTAACGATGCGATCACCGGGCTGAATGGCATTGATTTATCTTCTCTGGCTAATGGTGAAAGCCTGAGTATGAACACCATCGGCTATGACACCGGAACAGAGGCTAATAGTGAAACAGCGGCTTCGATCCCTGGACCTGCCGCTGGTGGTGAAGGCTTTAATGCTGACCGGGATGACATCAGAGATATGGTACTGATGCACTCTGGCGTGGTGACTGCTGATGGTGGTCTGGTTGACTCAGCTCTGCATGAAATGCATCGCTGGGATAATCCAATTACCCGTATGACGATCACCCGAATTCAGTAAACCGTGTATCCTGTGTTCAGAAGAAGGCCTCGGGTTAAGTTCAGGTTCTCAGTGTATTGATTGGTGCAGATCTGCCACTGAAAACTACTTAGCGACCGGGGCTTTCTTCTGACCTGCTATTTTCTGAGCTGTTTGATAATCAGCCTTCTGTTTTGTCTGTTTCTCCGGGTTTATAGTCTGTCATTCAAGAGCCATTTTATATTGATAATAAAAAATTATTAAAATAAGAAAAAATCATAATTTTTAACCTTTTTAAATCAGATCTAAGCTTGCGGTTATTCCATAGTGCAGAACCGCGGAGATCGTGATGTCTAATCCTTATCCAAGAACCTTTTCTCATATCGGTATTTCAGTACCGGATCTGGAAGCTGCTGTTAAGTTTTATACCGAAGTACTGGGCTGGTATCTGATCATGCCACCAACCGGGATTACAGAAGATGATTCAGCCATAGGTGAAATGTGTACGGATGTCTTTGGTGCAGGCTGGGAGCGCTTTCGTATCGCGCACTTGTCGACAGGGGACAGGGTTGGCGTTGAACTGTTTGAATTTAAAAATCAGGAAAACCCGGAAAATAATTTTGAGTACTGGAAAACCGGTGTTTTCCATTTTTGCGTTCAGGACCCGAATGTTGAAGAGCTGGCAGATAAGATTGTTGCTGCTGGTGGTAAAAAGCGTATGCCTGCACCACGCTATTATTACCCCGGAGAGAAGCCATATCGCATGATTTATATGGAAGATCCATTTGGCAATATTCTGGAAATTTACAGTCACAGCTATGAGCTGCATTACGCCAGCGGGGCTTATTGTTCTCAGGTTAATGTGCGCTGAAGGTAAATAGATTTGATAAGAAATAATCGCCTGCCAGATTTTACTCTGGCAGGAGACGCTAAAAGTCCGATCTGTATTAAAGCAGATAATCAGAAATCCAGGGTATAGCTCACGGAGTAGGTACGCCCACGACCTTCAAACGTGACAACGGCCGGATCGGTCAGGCGCGCGTATAGCATCTGTGCTTTCTGACTCCACAGAGTCTGGTACTCTTCATTAAGCAGGTTGCTGATACCAAAATTCAGAGTGCCTGCTGGTAGTTTATAGCTGCCCAGCAGATCAAATACAGCGTAACCATTCAGCTTACGATCAGCATCATCGGTATAGTCTGCAATCTGGGTACCTTGTAGCCGCAGAGCCAGCTTATCCTGCTGCCAGTTGATATTGGCTCCCAGCTTATTTGTACTGGCGTAGTAGGCTTCAATATCCTGCCAGCCGTCATCCGTTTCTTTTTCTGATTTCACCAAATGCAGATTGGCACCAGCAGACCATTGAGTATTAATCTGATATTCCATTGCAGATTCCAGACCGTATACTCGTTTCTCATCATCCACTACCTGAACAGACAGATTACGACTGCTGTTGGTAATGCGTTTATCAGACAGAGAATAATAAGCCGCTACGCGGGTGTTCAGTTTGTCCTGAGCAAAACGCCAGCCCAGTTCAAATGAATCCGTTTTTATAGCGTCCGCTTTATTACTCGCAACATCAATACCGGAAATCAGCTCAGAACCTTCGTAGCTGCCGTAGCCATAATATTTTGCCGGATCAGGAATATCATAGCCCTGGGAGAAATTTGCATAGAACTGATGCGCTGCATTCAGATCATACACGGCTCCTAAGTTAAACAGGGTGGCGTTGTAATCTGCTTCTCCGCCAGGTACGGCATCAGCGTAAGGAAGAAGGCCTGTTGCCACCATATACTGTTGAGTAGTGGCAACGAAATCATCTACTTTGGCATTGGCGTATTCATAACGCACACCGGCATTCAGTGTCAGCTGGTTGGTCAGCTCTGAATTACTCTGTAAAAACAGAGCAGCGGTATCAATCTCAATGCCCGGATATCGCCCCGTACGGATTGTTGGGTGATAAACCAGACCACCACTGTTAGCAGCGGCAGCAAAATCATAATACTGCTGGCTGCTGTCAAAGTTCTCCCGACTCAGATCCAGTCCGTATACCAGTTCAGTTTTATTATCGTTCAGCTGACTGACCATCACCGCTTTTGCGCCATAGACATCCGTTTGCTGATTAGATGCGCTCAGGGTGCTATCTGATCCGGCAATACGTGGGAAAGGGAAGAACTGCATCTCTTCATTGCGGTAATAACCCTGTAAATACAGCGCTTGTCCAGCCAGATCCATATTTGAATACTGCACGTTTAGTAACTGGCGTTCTGTGGATGGCTGATCTGATAACACCAGGCCATTTTCTACGCTAATCTGTGAGGGATCACTGAAACCAGCATAACCCGGACCAAAATAAGCTGATCTATCAGCATCTTGCTCATTAATAAAGTACTGAGCCACCAGCTCCAGGCGCTGTTGACCCGCCAGCTGAATTCCGGCATTGGCCATCAGGTCCATCTGTTTAATATGCTGAGATGAGGTCTGGGTAATATCAGGCAGAACCTGATCACCATCTGGATTGTAGAAGCCTTCGGTCTGACGCAAAGATGCCGATACCCGGTAATCCAGTTGTTCTTTTTGACCCTGAACAGAGGCTGCCAGCTGGCTATCCAGATCATTACTGTCAAAACCACTTTTCAGGCCGGTTTGCAGGCTGAACTGAGTCTCAGCCTGTTGCCCTTTTTTGGTAATGATATTGATGATGCCACCACTGGCACCACCACCATAAATAGCGCTGGCCCCGGCAATCACTTCTATACGGGCAATATTAAATGGGTCTATGGACTCAAACTGTCGGCTGACACTTCGACTGGAGTTCAGCGAAACCCCATCAATCATTACCAGGACAGAGCGGCCCCGCATCAGCTGGCCATAATTAGTCCGTCCCTGACTGCCTCCATCCAGACTCGGAATCAACTGAGCCAGGGCATCCTTAAAGTCCATTCCAGCATTGATTTGCTGTTCAATCTGTTCTGCTTCAATCACCTGAACCGTGGCTGGAATATCTGAGATCTGAGTAGAGGTGCGATTGGCAGTGACCACCAGATTATCCATATCACTGGCTATATTGGTATCAGCGGCAATAGCTGAGGCAGATATCCCCATGACAACCGAGATAGCCAGTAAAGAACGTGGGAATACAGGGATAGAAGCAGAAGAGAGTGAGGGCACGGAGAAACTCCTGTTTTTAAATAGTATTTTTGGTGCGAAAATACTATATTTATAGAGAATCATTATCAATCGTTTTTTTATTTGAAAACTCCCCGGTATACATAAATCACCGATAAAAATAAGATAATCATATGCTTACCAGATAAGATAAGCGCTGTAATGTTGATCACTGTTATGAGTGATATACAATTAGCACCGCCAGAGCATCTGATAACACTCAGAGTGACCAGAGACGGTATCTCTATAAGTGCTTCCCGGACCCGGATATGTCGGAAAAAAAATCACACACCACACCATTACAGAAAAAACTGGCCAGTCAGATTGTGAGCTGGCTGAAGTCGGAACAGATTGCAGCGGGTTTTCGTCTGAAGGAGGCAGAACTGGCCGAACGTTTCGGTGTTTCCCGTACACCTGTTCGCGCTGCCCTGAACTATCTGCAGGAACAGGGTATTGTTTTATCTCTGCCTTACAAGGGATTTGAATTACAGCAAGATGCCATCGGTATCCGTGTCCCCGATCAGTCTGCTGTACCTACTGCAGCACAAGAACAGGTTTATATGGAAATACTGCTGGATCTGTTTTTTAAACAGCCCGATAGCCGTTTTTCTGAACAGGATCTGATTCAGAGTTATCAGATCAGCCGTCCGGTCAGCCAGGCACTGTTACGCCAGCTGGAGCGGGATCACCTGATCAGTAAAGAGCCTGGCTACAAGTGGCAGGTTAATCCGGGGTTAAACAATCTGCAGCATCATTATGAAAGCTATCGTTGTCGTTTGATTATTGAGCCAGCAGCCCTGCTTGAACCCCGATGGCAACTGGATCAGGAGCGAGTGGAAGCGATCCGGCACAGGCATCTTGCGGCTATCCGACAACCTAATCGTGTTTCTGCCTGGGAGCTATTCCAGCTGAGTGCAGATTTTCATGAAGGGTTGATGGGCTGCTCAGGCAATCGTTTCCTGCTTGGGATGATGCAACAACAGAACAGACTGCGTAAGGCAACGGATCTGATTTCAATGTATCTGAAATCATCGGTAGTAAAAGCCTGCCAGCGACGACTGGATATTCTGGATGCTGTGCTGGCAGGAGATAATACCGACGCTGCGGTTCAGCTGAAGGCCTTGCTGGAAAATGATATCCGGGTAATGGAAACCAGCTATCAGCAGTTGTCAGACTGTTCAGCACAACAGCTTAAACAGTGGCTACAGGATAGCTTTAAACCGCGTTGATGCTCCCTTTAGATCATGTGCTGCATAAAGGTGTGAAGAGTAAATAAAGGTATCAGCCGTTTTTTTGCAATACGCGGAATACCACATCGGCGGTAATCTTTAATTCGGTTAATGATTGTGCCTGTTGTTTGCCTTCATAGCTGGCCCGGTACAAATGGGGCGTCATCACCATAAGATCCTGAATCTGCTGAGCATCAAGCGTATCCGGATTGAAGGTCAAACGCTCTTCTTTAACCAGGTGAAATTGCTCTGCTAACGCATCGCTCAGATCCGGCAAAGGGGTTCTGCGCACTTCTGAATAGATCAGTTCCCGTAACTCGATCAGGTGTTCACTTCCGGCCTCTGCCAGAATCACCAGCCCGCCCGGCTTCAGCTTTTCAGCCATACGTTCCAGGTCATAGAAACCAAACATGCAGATAATTATATCCGTTGATTCCGACTGCACCGGAATCTGGGCATTAGTACCTACCATCCAGCTGATATTTTTATTGCGTTTTGCAGCCGCCTGTACTGCCCATTTAGAAATATCCAGACCGATCAGGTTATGTTCTGCTTCTGGTGTCTGCTCATTAAGCATTTGTTCCAGCCGATCCAGGTAATAACCTTCCCCGCAACCCGCATCAATAATACAGCTTCGCTGAGTGGGCTGCAGATGCTTCACCAGCTGGTTCAGGTGTTCAGACACTGGCTGATACAGACCCGCACTAAGAAAGTTCTGCCGCGCGATGATCATCTCTTTACTGTCCCCCGGATCTTTAGAGCGCTTTTTCTGCACGGGGAGTAAATTGACATATCCCTGACGGGCAATATCAAAACTATGGCCTGATTCGCAACGCAGGCTATTGCCTTCCTGCTGCAGTGGTTTCTGGTCCAGTGGGCAAATAAGGTTCTGAGCGGGAATCTGGCGGGCCATGAGGCTTTTTTCCTGTTATCGGTTATGCAGAGCGGTAAGACGCGGTGGAATCTAGGCTTTTCTGTCTTTAACGTCAAGAATATCGCCGATATCTGTAGTATTTCTGCAAAAGCGTGCTAATCTGGCAGCCATATACAAGGCTTTAGCCTTGTTGGCTCTGGACTGATTTTTTTCTGGTGGATGAACTATGACGCGCCTGACCGATAACCTGGATGACAACCACGCTCTGTTTGTTGAAGAGATTCGCTTTAACGGCGAACTGTGGAGCCTTGAGTCTGATGATGGCTGGGTTGTTGTTGACTCAGAAGAGTTTGAAGATACTGATGTGATGCCATTCTGGTCTGATAAAGATGATGCTGAAGCCCATTGTGTTGGCGAGTGGTCTGACTATCAGGTGTCAAAAATTGAGATTGAAGAGTTTGTTCAGGAGTGGCTGCCAGAACTGGATGAAGATGGTGTACTGGTTGGCACCAACTGGAACAGTGAACTGGAAGGTCTGGAAGTTGAACCTAAAAGTCTGGCAGAAAACTTAGCTGGCGCTGATGTTGATTGAGTTTATCCGTCTCTCTTTAAACTAAGAGAAATCAGAACCTGTAAAGCAATAAAAAGGGCTCGCTTTCAATAAGCAGAGCCCTTTGATTATTACGCCGTATTATTCACTGTGAGGCTGCGGATGACAGAATACCTGCACATATTGGAAAACGTGTTGTGACATTCTACAACCTGTTATTCCAGATGACTCATGCTGGCCTGATGAGCTGCATGAATAATCCCTGTGGTTGAATAACCTTCTTCAAAATTAAGCACGCGCACCTCGCCACCATTGGCAATCACAGTATCGGCTCCGGCAATCTCTTCAGGCTTATAATCTCCGCCTTTGACCAGAATGTGAGGGTTCAGGGCGGCAATCAGGCGAGCCGGTGTATCTTCTTCAAATGGCACCACCCAGTCTACGGATGCCAGTCCGGCAAGTACATGCATACGATGAGTCAGGTTATTAATCGGTCGGGTCGGGCCTTTCAGACGGGAAACAGATGCATCGGAGTTTACCGCCACAATCAGCTTATCTCCCAGCTTGCGGGCATGTTCCAGATAGCTGACGTGTCCCGGATGCAGGATATCGAAACAGCCATTGGTAAACACGATACGCTCACCACGTTCACGGGCAATATTTAATCGCTGAATCAGCTCCGCTTCATTCAGAACGCTGTTCTGCTCCAGGCCATAGTAGGTTTCAATGGCCTGATTCAGTTCTGCCAGAGAGACCGTTTCTGTCCCCAGTTTTGAAACCGCAATACCGGCTGCGATATTGGCAATCTCTACTGAGCTTTCCAGTGACAGGCCGCCTGCCAGTCCCGTGGCCAGAGTAGCAATCACCGTATCGCCAGCACCGGTGACATCAAACACAGACTGGGCATTTGCCGCAAAGTAGACCGGGTCCTGTCCCTGCTGGAACAGTGTCATGCCCTTTTCACTGCGCGTGACCAGAAGCGCATCCAGTTCCAGGTGATCCAGTAAACGGAAACCACGCTCGACCACCACTTCTTCACTGTGGCATTCTCCGACAACCGCCTCAAACTCAGACATATTCGGTGTCAGCAGAGTCGCGCCCCGGTATTTCTCAAAATCGGTCCCTTTAGGATCAACCAGAATTTTCTTTCCTGCCTGACGTGCCAGTGCAATCAGCTGTTGTGGTTGCTGAATGGCTCCCTTGGCATAATCCGACAGAATCACGACTTCACAATGGGCAATATCAGTATGCAGAGCGTCGGTCATCTGTTGTGCGATTTCTGCTGGAAAGAATTCTTCCTGATCAAGACGCAGCAGCTGCTGATGACGACTCATAATACGCAGCTTACTGATTGTTGGTTGCTCATCGGCCGCCAGAAAGTGGGTGCTGACTTTCTGCTCTTCCAGTAGCTGTTGCAGTTCCTGAGCTTCATTATCCTGTCCGACCAGACCGGCAACACGAGCTTCAGAATGCAGTGCGGCGATATTGAGTGCAACGTTGGCGGCACCACCGGCACGACTGTCCACATCATTAACTTTTACAACAGGCACCGGGGCTTCAGGAGAGATTCGATTAGTGGAACCGTGCCAGTACTTATCCAGCATAACATCGCCGATTACCAGCACCTGGCGGTCTGTGGGTTTGAACAAATGCATGAAAAAATTTACCTGTCGATTATCCGAAGCAGAATGCAGTCTGTTTTGACTTCTCTGATCCATGTAAAATCCGCTCTGCAGGCAATCTGATAACATCATCAGATCTGCAGAATCGCTCTGCACATCAGAGTATTTCATACCTGAACAAAAGTATTTTGCTGCTCTCCAGTCGTGGGCCGGAGAATGCAGTCACCTTTTGCAGAGATACTTTTGTTCAGGTGCTTAAGCGTTAATTCACCATTTAAGGTACACATCAGGCATGGAAAAAATTCTTATTGCGGGTCCCTCATGGGTTGGAGACATGGTTATGGCACAAAGCCTTTTTATCATGCTCAAACAGCGCTTCCCGGATGCCCGGATTGATGTTCTGGCGCCCGCCTGGTCCAAACCGATTCTGGACCGTATGCCTGAGGTGAACGATTCTATCATACTCCCGACAGGGCATGGTGAATTCCGCTTTAAGGACCGCTGGCAACTGGGTAAATCCCTGCGTCAGACTCAGTACACCCGGACACTGGTACTGCCCCGTTCCTGGAAATCGGCACTGGTGCCTTATGCTGCCAATATTCCACAACGTACTGGCTTTCATGGTGAACAGCGTTTTGTCTTATTAAATGACCGGCGCAAACTGGATAAAAAAATTCTGAATCAAACGGTCAAACGCTTTTTTGCTCTGGGTCTGGAAAAGGTTGCTTACGATACCGCTCTGAACGGCCAGGGCAATCATCTGGATAACCTGCCGGACCCGGCACTGGATGTGAATCAGGATAATCAACAGATCCTGATCGAGAAGTTTGGCTTTGACCGTGAAAAACCAGGTATAGCCCTGATGCCAGGCGCTGAATATGGGCCTGCAAAACAGTGGCCCCTGGAATCATTCCGTTCTCTGGCGGAACAACTGGCAGAAAAAGGCTATCAGGTCTGGATTCTGGGCAGTCCGAAAGAAGCTGTGGCTGGTGATACCATTGCCGCATCCGGGCATCAGGATATCCACAACCTGTGCGGCAAAACCAGCCTGAGTGATGCCGTTGATCTGCTTGCTCTGGCTGAACAGGCCGTCAGTAATGACTCCGGCCTGATGCATGTCGCCGCGGCTGCCGGTACGTTTGTACATGGCATTTATGGTTCATCCTCTGCTGAATTTACTCCGCCGCTGACAGAGAAAAAACAGATTCACAGCCTGAACCTGGAGTGCAGCCCCTGCTTTAAACGCCATTGCCCGCTGAAACACACGGATTGTCTGAATAAGCTGTCGGTTGATTCTGTACTACAGGGCGTTGAAGCTCATTAATTCAGAGAACAGAGCAGAGTTCTCACAATATCATCCGGGCAGATCAAATCTGCCCTGATAGCTCCAGGTACTTTTTCATAACCAGTAAAGAGATCAGACGCTCTCTGTCATGGTTCATAAACTGCTGAAAATGCTGATTGGCGTTATGAATTATCTGTCTGACTTCGTCAGGGTGCTGATTGTAGTATTCCAGCTGTTCTTCCAGGTCTGCCAGCTCATCGGCTAAGCCAATATAGTGAACACCCGGTTCAAGCCTGCCTTCCATAAACCAGGTTTCGTATTTGGGCTGGCTCATCATCGCCACTGAACCCGAGGCCATAATCCATTTCAGATTCGTAGCCACATCGTTGCCTTCAATACTGATGATATATTTATATTTCAGCTGATCTCTGATTCCCATAAAGGCTTTAAGGCCTGGGATATCCGGTTTTTTAGTGTCCACATGACCGACATCACACAGCGGGTGATCGTGAAAACGCGTGACAAATGTCTGACGCCATTGCTTATAGATCTTGCCTCGCCAGACCGCTCTGTCAGCTTTCTGTTCAAATGCCAGCTCATCCTTTAGATGGTAATAATGACGCACACTATTCAGCTTCAGTAGCACTGAGTTAGCATTATCCGGCACATTATTACGTGCTATCGGCCGGCTTTTCAGGAAGTGAGGTTGTTCCGGTACTTCTACGATATCGCCAAACATAGGGCTGAAACGAATATCATCCGGGAAATAACGTACCACCCTGCGCATATCGTAGTAGTAAGCTTTACTTTTTGCGCTGGAAAAGTCGCTTTTACGTACAGCATCATCCGGCAGGGAAAAAGGCTGACTGAGTCTGTTGTAATAGTTCACCCGATCCAGAATATAATCGCTTTCCTCTGGCTTAAGGTCATTCAGAATATCCGGCAGTTGTCTGGCAAACAGCTGATCCGGGCAGGCGTCCTGCAATAATCCTGTCAGATAAAAACTGATTTTATTTTTTTGTCGGTCAAAACGATCTGTGAACTTAGCCATTAATCCACTCAGTCTTTTATTCAGAAAGTGGGTATCAGTTACCTGATAGCCTGTTACGCCCGTATTGTTTATCGATACAGAGCAGAGCCAATAACACCAGAGTTTCTCTTTTCACTTTGCCGGTACAAAGCCCACAGCATTGCCGCAACAAAAGGGAAGAAAATAGCGCCACTATTATGATTGAAAAATACCTGAGTCAGGCCAAAGTCGATGTAACACAACACCAGTAAGACCCCTGCAGTGGCATAGGCGCGAGACTCGGGTGGGCCATTTTTACCGGATGAAAACAGGCGGGCAATGCCCAGATAAAGCAGCAGTAAGCCAGCCAGCCCAATCACACCGCGCATCACCAGGGCATTAATAAATTCATTATGCAGATGATCATAAGGCTCAATGGCCGGATTGATTTGCTGATCCTCGATCAATTGCTGTTTGCGCTCATGGTAGCCATTTTCGCCCCAGCCAAACAGAGGTCTTTCCGGAACAATCTGCCAGGCCCCTTTCCACATTTCCAGTCTTAACCCTACGGAAGAGTTGGGATTATTATCCTCAAAGTAGAGCTGAAGATCCTGAGACACATGATTTACACGTTGCTTAACTCCAGTGGATGGAATCATCCAGGCCAGAATAAACAAGGCTATGACAGATACGATTGCTCCATACATGAGTTTCTTACCAAACTGCCCTGCGTAAGCCTGGTACAGCACCAGCAGAATAAAGGGGATACCAATCCAGCCACCCCGGCTACCGGAGAACAGGGAGGTCATAGCGCCCATAATCACACCGGCAATTAATAGCAGTGTCCAGATGCCCCGTAGCTTTTGTTGCCAGGCCCAGGAGATACCGGCAGCACAGAGCACCCCCATCAGCATCCCAATATTGCCGAACTGAATGGTATGGGTGAAGCCGCTGGCTCTGAGAACGCCCTGGTTGATTTTCTGATCGAATGCCCAGATACCTGCCATAATGGCTCCAAAGGCCAGTCCCCCCCAGAAAAAGCCAGCAATTGGCGGGTAGCGCAGCAGGAAGAGCAACGCCGGAATGACCAGCAGGAAGCGTGAAGGCCGGTCCAGCTCCCTGACAGGCATATCATGCAGTACGACATCCGCCAGCAGAATCAGGAAGTAAAAGCCCAGTAATGCGATCAGGCTCAGATCTCTGGCATCCAGTCGTAAACGATGGATTCGGGGCAAGAGTGTCAGCCCGCTCAGAAAGAGTACTGCAGCACCGTAGGAATAACCGCTTTTTGTCACCAGAGCCAGTGACAGGAAAACAAACACAGATACAGAGGAGATATGACAGCCTAATCGGTTCAGCAAAACAATGCCCTATGGGGTAAGTCAGATGATGGACAAAAGTCAGTGATAATCAGCAGGTAAAGGCCCTTTTACCTGCTTCAGTTTTTGTCCCGGTAATAGCGTTTGATATTTTTCCAGAACACACCATTGGCGTTGGAAACCGAAATTACCAGTCCGGGCCAGCCATCCAGAATGCCCAGTTTCAGTATATAGGTGCGGAAAAAAGCAAACATGGCTTTCAGTAAGGTCACTGCAGGGTGATGCTTTTTCTTCATCGTTGCCGCGCGAATATCGGAGTAACGATTCACTTTGGTCAGAAACTGATTAAGCTCTGTCACTGCAGCATGATTGATTGGCGCTTTCAGACGAACCTTCTTACTGTCTGCAGGTACAGTGATGTTTTCATGTACCATAGCATCATTAAAATTGCAGTGTTGACGGTTAAATAATCGGATCAGCCAGTCATTGCCCCAGCCGGAATAGCGTACTTTTTGTCCCAGAAAAAAATTATTTCTCAGGACATAAGCAAGGGTGTCGGCAGAATGTTGAGTTGTCCAGTGCTTCAGCTCATCCTGCAACTCCGGAGTCAGGGTTTCATCAGCGTCCAGCGATAATACCCAGTCGTTGCTGGCCAGATTAACCGCATGCTGTTTGGTGGGACCAAAGCCCATAAATTCACCCTGCTCCAGGCGGACATTGGGCGTTTCCCGCAACAACTCCAGAGTGCCATCATCAGAACCATTGTCATAAACCAGCACTTCCTCAAAATCTTTCAGAGAGGCCAGAGTATCTTTCAGGGTGGGTAACGCATTTTTAGTAATGATTACAGCTGAGATATCTTTTATCATAATTTGCCACGTTAACCCGCTGATAATGAAGCCATATTCTTAATCAGATCGTGGATGATCAGATACTGATTTGCTAGCGATGAAAGCCATCCGGTGTCGAATTTTGTTGGGTTATCACCAGCACGTCAAGTTTAAAACTGCAATCACTGTCAGGAGTTCCCATTGAAAGTCTTACACGTCAATCTGGCCCGAGGTTTCCGCGGCGGTGAGCGCCAGACAGAGTTGTTGATCAGGGCATTATCGGATCTGGATATTCAGCAGGTACTGGCTTGTCGCCCGGATTCCCCTTTGCGTGATCGCCTGCAGGATACATCAGGGCTGAGCTTCTGTGATGCTGCCGGGCAGTTGTCAGGGCACAGCCTGAAAGCTCAGGCGGACATCGTCCATGCTCACGAAGCCAAAGGCGTCCACTGGGCCTGGCTGGAACATCAGCTGAATAAAACGCCTTATATTCTGACCCGTCGGGTCGATACTCCGGTTAAAACCAAATGGTTTAACCGCAAATCCTATTCTGCTGCTGCACGCAATGTGGCTATCTCCAATCTGATTGCCGATCATCTGAAACAGAGAAACTGGTCCAGAGTGGAGCTGGTGCCCAGTGTTATGGCTCGTATGAGCGCTGATGCCAGTGTAACTGAGGCTTTCAGAGCTGAATTTGCAGATAAGTTTATCCTGGGTCATATCGGTGCTTTGGTAGACAAGCACAAAGGCCAGCGTATCCTGATCGAGGCGGCAGGAAGGCTGAAGCAGTCACATCCTCAGATTCAGATCCTGTTTTTTGGTAAAGGTGAGGATGAAGCAGCATTAAAAGCAGAATCTGCCGAGCTGGATAATATCAGCTGGATGGGATTTAAAAGTAATATTGGTGATTATATTCCTGGTCTGGATCTGTTTGCTTTTCCATCCCGAAATGAAGGTCTGGGTTCAACCCTGTTCGATGTTATGAACGCCGGTGTGCCTATCGTGGCGGCCAGAGCTGGAGGGATTCCGGATATTATTCATCATGAAAAAACCGGTCTGCTGGTGCCGGCAGAAAATGCAGAGGCTTTATACGATGGTATTGTACGTCTGTATGAATCGGAAGAGCTGCGTCAGCAACTGGTTGCCGGAGCCCATAAACATCTGGTGAACTACACACCGGAAGTGATGGCTCAGTCTTATCTGAAGATCTACCAGGAGATTCTCAGTGAGCGTTAACGCCTGAAACGGATGATTGTTGTTGCACTTCACAACCACTGAATAAAGAAAGGCCTGCACACCGGCAGGCCTTTGTCTTTCATTAAACAATAGAACCACTATTCAAATGAGTGATCCTTAACGCTCAATCAGCATTGCGATACCCTGACCGCCGCCGATACACAGGCTGATCACCGCATAGCGGCCCTGAACACGCTCCAGTTCATACAGTGCTTTAACCGTGATAATCGCGCCGGTTGCACCAACCGGGTGTCCCAGAGAAATACCGCTGCCATTCACGTTCAGCTTCTCTTCCGGTAAACCCAGATCTTTAGCCACAGCCAGTGCCTGGGCTGCAAAGGCTTCATTCACTTCCCATACGTCAATATCTGCAACGGATAGCTGATGGGTTTCCAGCAGTTCACGGATAGCCGGTACCGGACCGATGCCCATAAACTTAGGTTCAACAGCTGCAAAGCTATAACCCACCAGTTTAGCCATAGGCGTCAGTCCCAGACGCTGAGCTTCATCCGCAGACATCATAGTCACCGCGGCAGCTGCATCATTCAGACCGGATGCATTACCGGCAGTCACTGAACCGTCTTTCTTAAATACCGGACGCAATCTGGCCATGTCTTCTGGCTGGCACCCCTGACGCACATGCTCATCTGTGGTGAACTCTGTTGTCCCTTTACGGCTTTTCAGTTCGACCGGCATGATCTGACTGGCAAAACGGCCTTCACTGGTCGCCTGTTCTGCTCGCTGATGGCTCAGAGCCGCCAGACGATCCTGCTCTTCACGGCTGATCCCCCATTCCTGAGCCACATTCTCAGCGGTAACACCCATATGGTAGTTTTCCATCGGGCAGGTCAGTGCACCTGTCATGGAATCGATCATCTGGCCATCACCCATACGCTGACCAAAACGAGCCGTTGGCAGCCAGTACTGTGCACGGCTCATCGATTCTGCGCCACCAGCTACCGCTGACTTACAGACACCCAGCTGGATCTGCTGTGCAGCCGTTACAATCGCCTGCAGGCCACTGCCGCACAGACGGTTGACTGTCAGCGCCGGGGTATCTACCGGCAGACCTGCTTCAAGGGTCGCAACGCGACTGATATACATATCCCGACGATCAGTGTGCAGTACGTTACCAAAGACGACATGCCCTACCTGTTCAGGCTGAATGTTCGCACGTTTCACCGCTTCTGCGGTTACTGATGCCGCCAGAGTCGTTGCAGGAACATCTTTCAGGCTGCCACCAAAATCACCGATGGCCGTGCGTACTCCACTCAGAAAAACGACTTCATGTGTCATCATTGCTCTCCACGATAGCAGGGGTGAACCTGCAGAATTTAAAGCGGAACCTGTGCCCGGTCCCCGCTGAAATAATGGCTTACCAGTCTGTGCCTGACCGGTTGCCGGATATAAAACGGCCGATACCCTGACTCAGCTATACCAGCTGCTTTCACTGGCTGACAGAATCAATATGCGCCTGTGGATATTCAGCTTTATTGTGTCTCTGGTAATTGACCGGTACGTGTCAGGTACCAGCCATGACCGGCCAGCACCTGTCTCTCTGCAGATCAGGCTGACAGAGCGGCTCTGATCTCTTTTTTATTGATCTTACCAACAGATGTTTTCGGAATATCGTCCACCATCTGCATCTGTTCCGGAATAGCCCACTTGGATATATGGCCATTATCCACATACTGCTGCAGATGTTGTTGCAGCTCAGCCGCTTCCAGCTCTGCTGTTTTAGGTACCACCATCGCAAACGGACGTTCGCCCCATTTGTCGTCCGGTATACCGACAACCGCTACCGCAGCCACTGCCGGATGCTGACTGATCAGATTTTCCAGTTCAATCGATGAGATCCACTCACCGCCGGTTTTGATCACGTCTTTGATACGGTCTTTAATCTCAACAAAACCGTTTTCATGAACAGAGGCGACATCACCTGTGTGTAGACGACCACCTTCCCACAGCTCTTCCTGTTTCTCGGGCTCTTTAGCGTAACCCATAGTCAGCCACGGTGCCTGTACGGTAATTTCACCCACTGCACTGCCATCATGAGGTGCCAGTGCACCATCCGGTTCAGTAATGGTCAGATCCACCAGGTTGGCCGGAACACCGGTCAGAATACGATACTTCAGCTGTTGCTCAACCGGCAGAGAACGAATTTCCTTATTCAGATGAGCAATAGTCAGCAGAGGGCAGGTTTCCGACATGCCGTAGGCCGTATAGATATCAATGCCCTTCTCTGTAGCTGTCTGGGCCAGTCCCATCGGCAGAGCACTCCCTCCAATCAGTACTTTCCAGTCGTTGAACTGAGTCTTCTGTCCTGATTCGCAGGCCAGCAGCATTTGCAGAATAGTTGGTACACAATGAGATATGGTGACCTGATAATCGTTAATCAGCTCAACCAGTTTGTCCGGCTCATAACGTCCCGGATAGATTTGAGTACAGTTCAACATTACTGCCGCATAAGGTACACCCCAGGCATGTACGTGGAACATCGGAGTGATTGGCATATACACTGAATCAGAACGCAGTAATGGCAGGCCGTCATAACTGCCCAGCTGCCCAACCATATTCAGGGTATGTAATGTCAGCTGACGATGGCTGAAAAACACCCCTTTCGGATTACCGGTTGTACCTGTGGTATAGAAGGTGGTCGCGATACTGTTCTCATCGAAATCCGGGAAATTGCAAACTTTGTCCTGTACGGCCAGCAGCTTTTCGTATTCACCGATAAAATCGACGTCTGAGGTAGACTCTGCACCGGTATCACTCAGGCGAATATAGCCGTCTACAGTGGTCAGATGTCCCTTAACCTGCTCAACCAGAGGAACAAAGTCATCATGAACCAGCACCAGCTTATCTTCGGCGTGATTCATGGTGTAAACGATCTGTTCCGGCGACAGACGGATATTCACATGGTGTAATACCGCACCCAGCATAGGCACCGCAAAGTAACACTCCAGATAACGGTGACTGTCCCAGTCCATAACAGCAACGGTATCACCGGCTTCAACACCAGCCGCTTTCAGTGCATTAGCCAGCTGTTGAACCCGCTCACGAAATTCCTGATAGCTGAAGCTTTTATCGCCTCGATAGACGATTTTATTGTCCGGTTCAAAACGACCAGCAGAAGAGAAAATTTGTTTAATTAACAGAGGGTAGGATTGTGCGGACTCGGCCGCAGGCATCAATTTGACAGGCATTGTGCATCTCCATTGTTGTTATTGTAACGGTGCATCTTAATCGTGCATCACTGCTCTGATGGAGCGGCATCGTGTGCCGCCTGTTACGCAAAGGTCATCTGGCGTACAGTCTCTCAGAGCAAAAAAACAACCCCGGCAAGGGCATCAGACAATCTGACTGCACCGATTGTTGTCCTGTATGAGGATATTCAGCAAGAGCATGGCACGTAAAGACAATTGAAAGGCGTGCAACGAGAAATTTATCCGATCATAATGGTTATTTATATATCAGAAACAGATCATGACAGCAGGTATGAATAGCTTTCAGCAATGCTTCAGACTGCTCAGAGGAAAAAGATGCCACTGACATTTCAACCCTGTGTAATGGGCAGTTGGGCCGTCGTTATTAGCCGGGCATTAAATTACTATCAGATTGACGGACCTGAGCTTTTGTCACGGGTTGATATAGATCCTGCTATTGCTAATCAGCTGGATACCCGATACCGGCTGAGCCGGATTGATCGTTTGTGGCGATTGGCCAGAAATCTGACCGGAGATGAAGCTATAGGACTGACGGTAGCTCGTTATATGCGCCCTACATCCTGGCATGCTCTGGGGTTTGCTATCTGGGCCAGCGATACTCTGATGGATTGCTTTCAGCGCCTGGCGGATAATCTGAGAATGTTTGCTGATCACGGTGAAATGATACTGACAGTGCGAGGAGGCGAGGTCGAGATTGATCATGGCATTCGTCAGGATCTGGCAGATATTACTCTGGCCCCCGAGCAGGTGGATGCTTTTATCGGTACCTGCGTGTTAACCGCACGTCACATATATAGCCCGGATTTTTCTCCGGAAGAAGTCTGGTTAAGCCGTCCCCAGCCAGAAGACCCGACGCCCTGGCAGCGTTTGTTTAAATGTCCCGTCTATTTTAATGCCCGCCGGGATAGAATCCTGTTCAGCACCCGTGCCATGTCTCAGCCGCTGTTAACTGCCAGTCCTGAGCTGGCAGCACAGAATGATGCTCTGGTTGCTGACTACCTCGCTCGACTGGACCGGAGCGATCTGGTGACTCGCCTGCAATCATTGCTGGTGCAGCATGAACCCATTGGCCACATGAATATTCGGGATGTAGCCGGTCATCTGAATCTGAGTCAGCGTACTCTGCAGCGGCGTTTACAGGAAAAACAACTCTGCTATAAACAAGTGGTCGATGAAGTCCGCCAGCAACAGGCTCTGCACTGGTTACGACTGGACTATCTGAGTATCAGTGAAGTGGGGTATCGTCTGGGGTTCTCGAATGGCGCTAATTTTACCAGGGCATTTAAACGCTGGTATGGTGAACCCCCGGCCAGGGCCCGACGGTCTGTTAAACTGCTTTCGACAGGCTGATTCACAGTGGTGATTCAGCAAACAAAATACTGCTCGCTATCAGAGGATTCGCCACAGGAGACATTGATGTTGTCACATAGGGTGGCAGCGACTGGTTGGTCATTTTATTGTTTTTTTACAAAATTTTTCATGAGTAAAAAATCCATATGTAACAAAGGGATAATACTTCTGTATTAGTATCGACCTGAGTCATGACGCAAAACGGCATTTACCCGGCGTCAGAAGTGTGGCAAAAATGAACCATACATGCCGTATGATTAATAGACACAGGCCAATAAATGAAGTAGCCGAAATATTATTCATTAGTCATACAGCCAGAAATATGGGTATGGATCCCACACAAAAAAAGATACAAGGATATCTCAATGGTTAATGAATTTGCTGTTTATTCCGAATACTCCAGTCACACGACTAATATTAGCCCTGGTGCAAATGTTCGGGTTTTTAATCATATTGATAATGAACAGGGAGACAGCATCAAACTGTCTCAGGACACGGGCGTTATCAACCTGAAAAAAGGCCTTTACCATATCACTGCCAGCGCAACATCCTGCTTCGAGCAGGTTAATGCCACACCCTTTGTCAAAGACAACAGTGAGGCGCACTGCCAGCTCAGCTATGCGGCCGGAGAACAGGGTAAAGAGCCAATCTGTGTGGGTAATCTGGTGGCAGCAGATATGACTCCCAGCCTGATTGATACTTATCTGAAAGTAGAAGATTCGGCCAGCATTGTACTGGAATACAAAAACGGTACTCAGGAAGCAGAAGCTGTCAGTGCTGATGATAATACCTCTGGTCTGCGTATCTTTTCCCGTATCAGTATTCTGAAAATGGCCTACCCCTCTTCTGCGCTGGCCTGAGCGAAATAGTTGTTGAGATAACGGGCAGCGCTGATCTGCCCGGTCTCTGTATACTCTTATTTTATCTGCGTATTTTTTTCTTATTCACCTTAGTTTTGCAATGCCAGTTTTTTCAGGGCTTCTCCTTCCAGCCGGTATTTAATCCACTCCTCCTGAGGCTCAGCGCCCAGGGATTTATAAAAATCAATCGCAGGCTGATTCCAGTCCAGTACGCACCATTCAAACCGGCCACACCCCTGTTCAACGGCGATAGCAGCCAGATGCTTCAATAGTGCTTTACCTGCACCCCCACCCCGTTTGTCCGGGGTAATGTACAGATCTTCAAGGTAAAGCCCATTACACCCCAGCCAGGTGGAGTAGTTATAAAAATACACCGCAAAGCCAACGGCCTGACCATCCTGCTCGCAAATCAGGCTATGTGCTGTAGCAGTATCACTGAACAAGGATTGCTCAATATCAGTAACAGAGGCTTTGACCTCATGTTCTGCTTTTTCATAAATCGCCAGATCAGTAATAAATTGCAGAATCAGTGCAGCATCTTCAGCGGTGGCAGGACGAATAGTGACAGACATTCAGTTACTCCGGTCAGAATCAGAATGAGCAACCGCCGCCTGAAAAGAGTATCTCTGTTAAACGTTGCAATACTCTCCAGCCGATAGGCTAAGAATATTGAAATACTTTTATTTTGCCAGGCGGTGTTCTCAAATAAACAATAAAAGCTAAAAAGCTCAGCGTAGTAATTTATGGCAGCTTTCAATATGATGACAGTGCATTATTATCATACTGAAATGTACATTATGCATCCTGATCTGCGAAATATTGATCTGAACCTGCTGCTGCCTTTTGATTGCCTGTATCGTACCGGCTCGGTCAAACAGTCTGCCCTGGAACTGAACCTGAGTCAGTCTGCTTTCAGTCATGCCCTGAATCGCTTAAGGCGCTCCCTGGATGATGACCTCTTTGTGCGGGTAAATGGCCGTATGTGTCCAACCCGGAAAGCAGAGCGGCTGGCACCTTATATCAGCCAGGCATTATCTGTTTTACAGCAGAGCCTGATACCGGATGAACCTTTCAACCCCTCTGAAAGTCGTCGGACCTTCACTCTCGCAGCGACAGATTACTGCCAGATATCTTTGTTGCCCGCTTTGATGAAACGCCTGGTCATAGATGCACCGGGGATACGTCTGCAGATTATTCATCCGGGAGATGATGCCTTTGAACAGCTGGCGCAGCAGAAAGTGGATTATCTGCTGGGTTTTACTCACAGTGGTGAACCGGGTCAGGATATCCTGGCATATCGCTGGGTCACCGATGAATATTGCTTGCTGGCGGCAACAAATCATCCGCTGCTATCACAGGCCCCGGATCTGGATACTTACCTGGCGCTACAGCACATTCTGGTGGCCCCCATGAATGAGAAAGAAGGTATTGTGGATCTGTGTCTGAAGAAGCTGGGCAAACAGCGCCAACGGGCTATGGCGACGCCAAACCTGCTGGTTGTTCCCCATATCATTGCCAGTACTGAGTTGGTTGCAACTTATCCTCGTCCCCTGGCGGAACACATCTGCCAGCAATTGCCATTACAGATGTTACCTTTACCTTTTGACGTTCCGCACTATCAGCTGCAGTTTTATTGTCATCGCCTGAATGCCGGTGAAGCAGAGTATCGGTGGTTTACCCGCTTGTTGCTTCAGGTCTCTGATCAGGTGATATAAACACCACAAACCGAATAGATATTTCAGATAGCAACGTTCTTCAGCATTAACTGAAAATTCTGGCTTCCAGCAGATAATCAATCAGGCACCTTACCCGTAAGGGCACCTGGCGTCTGGATGGATACACCAGAGTAAAAATCAATGGGGCGCTGGTCAGCTCTGGCATCACAGGAATTAAATCTCCTGCTTCAATCTCCTGCTTTACTGTCACAGGCAGCAGACAGCCGAGTCCCAGACCGTCAATCACCATTTGCTGTACCATCAAAGGGGAGTTACAACGAAAATAGTTCACGGGTTTGATCCGACAGCTTTTATCTTCTGATACCAGATCCTGAATACCGTCAGTACTGGCCTGATACAGTGTCAGCCAGCGGTGTTGTTCCAGCTGTTCAATAGTGGAGGGAGTCCCCTGTTCTGCCAGATAGCGCGGACTGGCAAAAATAGTAAAACGTTCTTCATGCATCACACGTGCGACCAGCGCATCATCTCGGGGAAAGCCGATCCGAATCGCTACATCAATCTGCTCTGCAATCAGATCCAGTCGTTCATCATCAAGCATCAGGTCAAGCTGAATCATCGGATATTGTCGACAGAATTCATCCAGTACCGGAGCCAGATGTTTCAGGGCAATATCATTATTCAGGGTCAGACAGACCCGACCACGGGGGATTTCTGGCTGATTAATCGCCTCAATATCCTGCAAAACTTTAGGCAGACTTCGGGCCAGTTCATAGATCTCTTTTCCCTCCGGAGTAATGGATAACTGTCGTGTTGAACGCTGAATCAGCCGCACGCCTAACACACTTTCCAGGTCCGCTACCTGTTCACTTATCCGGGAACGGCTGGTTCCCAGTTTACGGGCTGCCGCCGCGAAACTGCCACTTTCGACCACCATGACAAAAATCGCCAGATGCTTTAACTGGGATACACTAATTGTACTCAAAATCAGAACTCCTCATTCTGAAAATACCCTCTACTGATAACAATCAGTATGACAGATACTGGCACCATCATCACAGGCACACAGTGCCAGAGACACTTTACTTAATATGATTTGAGGGCAAGATTATGATCGCAATTACAGGTGCTAACGGACAACTCGGTCGACTGGTTATTGCAGCTCTGCTGGAAAAAGTTTCTGCTGACCAGATTATCGCTCTGGTTCGCAACCCGGATAATGCAGCAGACTTTAAAGCCCAGGGCATCCATGTGCGTCAGGCGGATTACAATGCTCCTGATACCCTGCCTGCCGCTCTGGCTGGTGTGGATAAATTACTGCTGATCTCGGGTAGCGAAGTAGGCCAGCGAGTACCTCAGCATAAAGCGGTGATTGATGCTGCAAAAGAGGCGGGTATTTCTCTGCTGGCGTACACCAGCATTCTGAATGCCGATAAATCCCCGTTAATGCTGGCTGCAGAACATAAGGTCACGGAAGAGATGATTCGTGAATCCGGATTACCGGCTGTGATTCTGCGTAATGGCTGGTATAACGAGAACTACACCGCTCAGACTAACGACATCACAGGCCTGGGAGTGGTTGCCGGAGCCGTTGGAGAAGGCCAGATCGCATCAGCTGCTCGTCGTGACTATGCTGAAGCCGCAGCGATTGTGCTGGCGTCTGCAGAAGATCACACGGGTAAAGTGTATGAGCTGGCTGGCAGCAGTGCCTTCACTCTGGCGGAGTTTGCTGCTGAGATCGCAGAACAGAGCGGTAAAACTATTAATTATCAGCCAATGGATGAACAGTCCTTTAAAGACCTGCTGGTTCAGGTTGGCCTGCCGGAAGGCTTTGCCGGAGCACTGGCTGATGCAGAACACCATGCCTCAAAAGGCTGGTTGTATGATAACGGTCTGACACTGGAAAAGCTGCTGGGCCGCAAGACAATTTCTCTGAAACAATCGATTGCTGAAGCACTGGCATAAAACAGAGCAGAGAAGAAAGCCAATAAAGCTTTCTTCTCTTGGCTGTCTTATATATGCCCCGTTTATCAGATGTCCAGTATTTGTACGGGGTGTTTATTTCCTCAGAGAGGACCAGGCATCAATCCATAAACGGATTTTATCCTTTTCTTCCGGATTATCGGCCTGGGTCTCCCGATCACAAGCCCTGAAGATATGTTTTCTGATATAAAGCAATCTCGCTGTATCTGAAAGTGCTTTATTCTGTTCTGCCGGAGTTTTTTCCCACCAAATATCATTCATTTCTGGCTCCGAAAAATACCAAACACTTGTCATGTTATCCTACTGAAAGAGTTGGTTTTACCAAAGCAATTTTTAAATGACTTTTAAATCAACATGTTAATAAATAAATTGTCAGCATTTTTGCGATAACAGCCCGAATTCGATAAATCAATAGCGTTATCTGAGAAGTGTACAGGGTAGCTATTAAGAATAAACGACCCTGAATCTTTCAAGTACTAAAATCATATTGTCATCAGGTTCTAATCCTTGCTCTTCGCATTCCGCAGAGAAGAAGTCCCAGTGTGTTTTACGCCACCAGGCCAGAGATTTATCTCCTTCTCCTTCTGCTGAAGCAAATTCAGCGGTGACTTCTGAAAACTTACACTCAGAAACATCAGTTGTTTCAATGATGGACGTCGGGTTGCCATACCAGTCTGTCACTACCTGAAGCGTCCCGACTTCAGGCATGAGTTCAAGTCCTGATTCATACCAGTATTTCATACTGCATGTTGCTGTTTTTTCTCCTTTCAGAATCAGATCCGCACAAATACTGGCATTTTCTTCATCGGCACAAAAATAGTCTGCAATCATGTTTCGCGGCCTGTTTGCCTGCTCAGGAGGTAAGCTTTCAAGATAAACTCGCAGATATTTTTCCTGAATCTTATTCATTTCGGATTATCCTGATAGATGTGGCATTTGATGATACGACTCTGTAACGGAATGGAGCATCTGTCTGCGCATTTTTGTCTGGACTGAGATAGCTTTTTGTCTGTACTGGGATAGCCTGCAACTACCGATGCGCCCTGTTCTGAGCAATCGGAGTGTCTACAGGCCATTCTCTGTCCGGCTTGTTCTGATGTTTATTTCAGCTTCTCAGCCTGCTGTAGCAGTTGCTCAATAATGCCGAAGTACTTTGTATCCATTCCTGCAAAGTTATCATCACCGTTAGCAATCAGTACCACACCCAGTTGTGTGGCCGGGTCATACAACATAAAACTGAATGCTCCGGGATCCGATCCTGTATGGCCCTTCAATACCCGGCCATTCATGGTCGTAGTATTCCAGAAGATGCCATAAGCTTCATTATCATCACCGATGATATTCGACTGCATCAACTCAACACTGTCAGGTCGCAGGATCTGCACACCTCCTGAGTTCCCCTGATTCATAACCATCTGCAGGAACATCGCCAGATCATTGGCACTGCTGCGCAGGCCTCCATCAGGCCAGGTGGACAGACTATAAAAGGGCAGGCTGATCAAGCCCCCATTGCCATTGCGGATATGGGGCACTGCAATCCGGCTGATATCAAAATCACTGAGCTTCCAGCTGGTGTTCAGCATCCCCATCGGTGAGAACAGGTTCGCCTGGGCGTAATCTGCCAGGGATTGTCCGGTTGCCAGTTGCAGGGTGTAACCGGCCAGCGCAGAGGCAATATTACTGTATTCATGTTCTTCTCCCGGAGGATTGAAGTTATCTGCATCGTAATAAGCGCCATCAGCGGACAGATAACTTCGCAGATAGCTGCTCATATCTGTCGGTACACTGGCATTACAGCTCAGATCAGAAAAGTCTTCAGCCAGATACCGGGTTTGTCCTGCGCCGTTGTCATAAAAATAGGCACAGTCATAGTTATCATCATCTTCAATGCCGCTGATATGGGTTACCAGATGAATAAGTGCCATATTATCCGCTTCCGGAGTGGCCAGGGTGAAAGAGCCAGCAGCGTTCAATGTACTGGTGATCGGTGTAGTCAGATCCAGCAGCTGATTTTCCATTGCGTGAGTAATAGCCGTTCCCATCACTGCTTTACTGACCGATCCCAGCCAGAAGGGGGTGTCGGGTGTAATACTTTCTGGCTGGTTCTGCTCCCGTACACCAAAGCCTTCTGCAAAGAGTACATCCTGATCCGATACCAGAGCCAGCGACATGCCGGGAATCTGATCCTGGGCCATTGTCGTGTTAATCAGATCACGAATCTGCTGGTGAATTACTTCCGACTGTGACGGTGCTGTGTTTGTTTTATTATCATCACTACTGCCATTACACCCTGCCAGAATCAGAGTGCTAACGCATAATGCTGTGGGTAACCAGATGTTCATTACCGATCTCCTTATGTTTTATCTGCAGTATATTGTCCTGATTGTGTCGTCAACGGTCTTCAGGGCCGATGTTATGGTATTGGTTGCGAATGTTATGGAATGTAACATGTAAGTAAAAGACAAACGGCTAAAAAGCGATCAATTCGAATAGTACGGCAGGCCAGGATTCCAGAACTCACGGGCTTTTTCAATCGCTTTTTTATAGTCCACTTCAGAGTTAATTTCGATCAGATCAATGCCCGGATTAAAACCACCCGGAGCGGTGTTCTGTTCCAGGCTGCTCAGGTAGCCATAAGGAATATAGGGGTGGTTGCTGGCCACTGCAACAGCTCCCATACGGCGGGCATCATCCAGAATCTGATGAATGTCATCCACACCCGGATCAACAGACAGCTGCGCCCCCAGTTTCAGTGGAAACGGATTGAAGTGTCCCCAGGAGGGTGAAATTTCCATTGATGGAATAAAAGGCACACCTCGTTTTTCAGACAGCTCATTGATGGCTTTATGGTTTTTGGTGGAATCATGATCACTGACAAAGGTGACATTCAGACCGGCTGCCAGTTGCGAGCGCACCAGGTATTCCGGTGGTGTGGAGCCTTCCAGTACATCTGCATGATGGTGCAGGTCACCTGCGTACCAGCCTTTTTCTGTCGGATAGGTTCTGATGTTGACCGGGCTGTTCAGCTCTGTTGTGCTATTTGGAGAGATGCTGGCATCAACCAGCGCAGGGGCAGACAGGAAGTTGGCTCCGGCCGAGACTTTAAACTGATAATCACCCGGTGCCAGAGCAAAACGAGCCTGACCTTTGGCATCCAGTTCGGTGAAGAAAGTTTTGGAACCGAAGAATTCGATCAGAGGTTTATTACCTTTCTCAATCTGAATTTTGGCATCCAGTGGTTACTGGTTATTAGCGTCGGTGACCTGAATACTGACTTCGCCTGGGGCCATCAGGTCATTAAACGATACCTGGCTGCTGCCATTGGCGCTCACAGTCAGTGCTTGCTTCTGACTGTCAGAGTAGCCCTTGCCTGTGGCATATACTTCGTACTGACCAACAGGCAGGTCCAGAGAGTATTCACCGTTTTCACCGATAACCCAGATATAGGGCTGCCCTTCTTAGATTGAGTCCGTTCTCTTTGTAACTTTACGTAATACCGTATTCCCCCCAAATTTCTGACAATGGCGTTTCTTATGGAATGGCAGGTTTCTGGAGTAGGCCCATTAAATCTGTCGTCTTAATACTTTAAGGAACTACATTATGCGTAAGCAATTTGCTTCATCTGTCTTTCTCACCTTTGCCTTATCGTTGTTCAGCCTGTTTGGTTATGCTGAGCAGGCTAATGTCACACCCACGCCTGTTAAAAACGGAGATAACATTCATGCTGAAATCCAGGTTTCAAGAAAACAGGCTCTGGCTGATGTGCTGAAAGAAGCGGATGACCTTGGTGTTGAAATCCGTAGTAATGAAGAGGCAGAGGAGTATCTGAACTACGCTGCTCGGATGTCAGGTATTGAACCTGATCAGATGCATGCTGCGACCCTGGGCGATGATTTGATTATGGTACGTGCTATTCATAAAAATAATCCCAGAATTTTGCGTGAAGAATTACTGCATACTCAGCAACAAAAAGCAGGTATTGCAGTTAACAATGAAAGTGTGACTCATGCTGAAATTGAGGTTCGGATGCAGATGATTCAGAATCGCTATAAATGGGGAATTACTGAAGATGAAGTTCAGGAAATGCTGAACGATATCAGGCTGATAGAAAAGAGAGGTGGTTATTAATACTCACTCGATCCCGAAGGCTTTGCTGGCCCGATATCCTCAATTAGCTCAGATCGGTGCGGCCATTGAACAATATCAATCCGGAAAAGCACTTTCTGTATCCTGCCCGCAATGCCATTCGGTATTAAAGGTTACTGAGAATCGTCAGGCAGGCAGCCTGACGGTCAGTTGTTCTTGCGGCCATTGCCAGCACCGAATCAGCTGGCAACCGTCATAATCAAAAGGCAGCCAGTATTCTGCGCCAGCGCGCCGGAGTCAGACCATAGGCCCGTTTAAAATGATGGCTCATATGGCTCTGATCGGTAAAACCGGCTGCGTATGCTGCGTCGCTCAATGAAGCGCCGGCCTGTATCTCAGACCTGGCATTACCCAGTCGTCGCATGGTCTGATAACGATACGGGCTGGTGCCGAATAAGATCCTGAAATCCCGTGACAGATTCCAGCGATCCTGATCACAGATCGCTTCCAATTCATCCAGAGTGATCATCTGTCTGGCGCAGCTGTGGATATATTCTCTGGCTATTCGAGCCGCCTTCAGGTTTATCACTCTGGTTTTGTTTGTGTTATCAGGACGTTGTGAGTCGGAGACGCGGATCAGCGCCTGGGTCAGATCAAATAAGGCATCATCTTCCTGAAGTGGGTCGTGAGGTGTTTCTACATTGCCCAGCAGCTCTGAAATGGCCCTTTGTAATACCAGATCATCTGAAATGCCGTGGGGCATAAAAGGCAGGTCGGTGTTGCCTGCCTGGTTGTTACAGGCTGACAGAATATTACGGATTCTGGCCGGATCAATATAAGCGATGCGATAGTGAAAGCCCTGTGGGGTTCCTGCTTCTCCATCATGTTCTTCATCGGGAAAAATCACGATGCTGCTACCGGGCAGACTGTGACGCATCTGCCCACGATAATGAAAGTTATGGATACCCGCTAATGTCATACCGATGGCATAAGTATCATGGCGATGGGGGGAGTAGCCCTGACCATTGAAAAAGGCTTCGATACGCTCCAGACCGGAGGGTGATGTGCTTTGTCTGATCCAGTCTTTCTGAACCCCGCTCATACTGAACTTCCGTATCTGGTCATAAGCCACCTTTAATATCTCGTGTCGCTACCGTGTCTCAGCTACCAGATCAACCTGTCAGCATCGGGTTGTTTCTGAGCAGAAAATAGATACCTGTACCTGCCAGAGTTGCGGGTATCAGGCTGAGCCGTTCTGATAGCGCCATTAGCCCTATAGCCGTCAGAGAGATAACGGCAGGCCAGGGTGCCTTACTGATCTCACTCCAGGCAATATAAACCGAAAAGTTAATAAATACAGCAACAGGCAGTATCTCCGTCAGATAATTTCTGACCCGGTTACCGGCCAGGGGCAGACTTCCGGATAATTTCTGCTGAATGACGTTTTGCCTTGCCGCTATCTGAGCGGTTGTTATCGGAGTATCTGGCTTGGTGAGTTTTGCTGGTGTTCTGAATAAGTGAACCAGAAAGACCGGTAATACCCGAACAATCAGGCTGGTCAGAAACAGCGCTATAATAGCCTGTGTCGCAGAGTCATTCATGCTGTTCTCCTTAACCTGAATACCGATACGATAGCGATGGCAGGTAGCCAGAAATATTCGCTCCCTAATACCAGAATACAGACTCCGGATATCAGTATCCCTGCGATTAAACGTATCAGGTTGCATGACGATGATTGCTCAGAAGGTTTAACCTTCCGGGGTGTTCGCTCATCATGGGCATCAGACATTTTGAATTGACTTTGAAGGCGTACTTTCAGCTGATTGACAGATAAAAAAAACAATACGGCACTGGCCGGATAACCCGGATTAATCTCTTCTGCCAGCCACTCAGAAGGTATATAAGGTGCCAGCCATACTCCAATAACAGCAGATAATATCCAGCAGATGAAAAGGATGCTGCGAATCAGCAGAGTGGTTGTGGCAGAGGTCTGTTCTGTTTCCAGCGCATATGCTTCATCTCCCAGCATATGAGCGGCCAGTGCTTTTTTAACTGGTGCTCCGGGTAAGCGCGAGGCTGAAACCAGTGCAATGGCTAAGTAACGGCTGTTAATGGAAACCGCCAACAGCAACAATGTTAGTAAGCCGGTGCCGGATTCGGTTAAAGGCAGCAGAGCGAATTGTCCACTGCCGGTAAACCCCAGGCTGCTGATCAGGAATACTTCAGTAACAGACCAGTCAGCCTGACTGGCCAGAACGCCAAATAACAGACTGACCGGGATAATGGCCCCTGCAGTGGGCAGTACCTGAAGGGATGTTTTCCAGAACCGTGTTTTCCAAAACAAAGTTTTTTGCACAGGCTGAGACGCTATCGCTATATATTTTTTATCCTGGTGCCCAGTGCTTTTCTGTTCACTGATTGGCGTATTTATCGGTTGTGATACGGCAGTCTGATTTTTCATGGTATCTGCTTTTAAAACTCATAATTCTGATCGTTTATACAGACGGTTAAGTGTCATAAGCAGATTATTCTGTGACTGTTGCTGATTGCTGTCTTGTACGATTGTGATTAAGGCTGGCCTTTGCTTTTTCACGCCCCTGAATGCCTGGACTATGGCGGTCTGGTTTTACTGCTTCAGCCCTCAGGTTCTTTTGGAAATGTCATGATTTATTCATCTGTTGTGATTAAAGTTTCTGGTATATACCAATTTAAATGTTTTTGTTCAGGGGGAAATATGCAGGATATCATCCGGCAAATTGAGCAGATCTACGCGGATATGGGGCATAACCAGTACGGTGAAGGCATTTCTCAAACAGAGCATGGCGTACAGTGCGCCCGATTGGCGAAAGATTCTGGTGAGAGCAGTGAAATGGTTGTAGCAGCATTGTTGCATGATATCGGGCATCTGATAGAAGAGATCAGCCCGGAACATGGTAACTTTAAACACGATCACTCTGGTGCTGACTTTCTATCGCCTTATTTTCCTGCTGCGGTAACAGAGCCAATCCGTTTGCATGCTCAGGCTAAGCGTTATTTATGTACCGTAGAAAGCGGTTATTTTGAAACGCTGTCGGAGGCTTCGGTTTATTCATTAAAGCATCAGGGCGGATTAATGACTGAGCAGGAAGTGACCGATTTTCGCGCTCAGCCTTTCTATCAGGCAGCAGTATTACTGCGTCGCTGGGATGATGAGGGTAAAGATACCGAGCTGTCAGCCACGCCTTTTACTGAATTTCTGCCTGATCTGGAAACAGCCCTGGTGCAGTTACCCTCGACTTAAAATTGAAGGGAAGGCCCTTTTATAACGGAGTTAAGACAGGCAGAGACGAAATCCCCCGCGCAAGGCGGGGGATTCGGGCAGAGGGGAGTAACGAAACAGTGTTACTCTCTATTCTGAGGCCGCCTGACCTTCTGCTTTCTGACGAGCGAAGTATTCGCGAGTCAGACCGAAGACCACAGGACTCAGCATAGCAATGGCAATCAGGTTAGGGAGTGCCATCATAGCGTTCAGTGTATCAGCGACAAGCCATACAAAGTCCAGACTCAGAGTTGCACCGACAGGTACAGCCAGAATCCACAGCAGACGGTATGGTTTGATTGCTTTTACGCCAAACAGGAACTCGACACATTTCTCGCCGTAGAACGACCAGCCGATGATGGTGGTAAAGGCAAAGATAGCCAGAGAGATCGCTACCAGGTAGTTACCCAGGCCAGGCAAAGCATCCGCAAAGGCAGCGGATGTCAGTGCTGCACCGGACTCACCAGATGTCCACGCACCAGACGTTACAATGACCAGACCAGTAATCGTACAAACGATGATGGTATCCAGGAAAGTACCCAGCATGGCTATCAGACCCTGACGAACCGGATCTTTAGTCTGTGCCGCCGCGTGAGCGATAGGTGCAGAACCCAGACCGGCTTCGTTAGAGAATACACCCCGTGCTACACCAAAGCGGATCGCCGCCCATACCGCTGCACCTGCAAAACCACCTTCAGCCGCATGACCGGTGAAAGCACTTTCAAAAATCAGAGCAAAGGCCGGAGCAATCTGATCGGCATTGATAGACAGTACAACCAGACCAGCCAGGATATAAGCAACAGCCATCAGAGGTACCAGAGCACCGGCTACAGAGCCAATACGCTTAATACCACCGATCAGTACAGCCCCTACCAGCACCATAGAGATAACACCAGTAGCAATGGTCGGAATACCGAAGTTTGTCTCAATCACCTGAGCAATAGAGTTAGACTGAACTGTGTTACCAATACCGAAACCAGCGACAGCACCGAAGATAGCAAACGCTGTACCCAGCCATGCCCACTTCTGGCCTAAGCCGTTTTTGATGTAGTACATAGGACCACCAACGTGGTTACCTTCTTCGTCTACTTCACGGTATTTAACAGCCAGAACAGCTTCGGAGAATTTGGTTGCCATACCAACCAGAGCGGTCAGCCACATCCAGAACAGAGCACCAGGACCACCCAGGAATACCGCAGTCGCCACACCGGCAATATTACCGGTACCGACGGTTGCAGACATCGCTGTCATCAAGGCCTGATAAGGCGGGATTTCACCCTCATTCTCTTCACCTTCTTTAGCCTTAGTGCCTTTAAACAGCAGGCTGAAGCCGGTTCCGAGTTTAAGGATTGGCATCAATTTCAGGCCCAGGCTCATAAAGAAGCCAACGCCCAGAATCAGGATGAGCATAGGCGCACCCCAGACGATACCATTGATCGTGCCGATAATGGAACTTATAGATTCCATGAAAATACCTCTTTTTATTTTTATAGGGGCTTTTGTATAAGCACTGCAAGCTCCGAGGTGGCTTGCAGAGACAGGAAACTGTCTTTCTTATTTGTTAACAGGTTTCCTATAATAAACAATATACCTTATTAGGATATTTTTGAACCGAATTTTTCAGTTGCTTTCAATAAAAATGTCCGATACTCGCTTTCCGGCACAAAAGACCCTCCGGTTGTCCAGACCAGATGGGTGCTTGTGGCCAGGCTCTTTTCTGACATATGGCGGTTCAGCCAGACTTGCGCTTCGTGACTGGTGAGCATAGATGGACCTGAGCAACCTATGGTGGCAGATGGTTCGGTTTCCAGCCCTTCCAGTTGTTTCAGCCGCAGTAAATGCTGATACAGAGTATCGTCCTCACAGGTATATACCCCGGACAGCTCATCCCGGATAGCATCACAGACCCATTGCGAGGCCTGACCAACGGCCAGGCCATCAGCCTCAGTATTAATGGTCAGGTCAAAATCATACACATCTACCGGCTCACTACCGGCTGGTCCTGCCATACCCAGCAGCATGCAGGGAGCCTGAACCGGTTCGGCAAAAAAGCAGTGCACATGGGGGCCGAACAGGGCTTTCAGTCCAAAGGTGATGCCCCCTGGCGCTCCGCCCACACCGGCAGGCAGGTAAACAAACAGCGGATGATCTGCATCAACAGGAATATTCTGCTCTTCCAATTGCCGCTTAAGACGCAGCGCTGCCACGGCATAACCCATAAACAATCGAGGGGAGTTTTCATCATCCACAAAGTAGCTTTTTGGGTTTGCATCCGCCTGAGCACGGCCTGCCGCCACCGCGGCACCGTAGTCTGCTTTATGCTCAACCACCTGAACCCCGCGTTTGCGCAGACGTTCTTTTTTCCACTCTTTGGCATCAACCGACATATGCACTGTGGCCTTAAAGCCCAATGCAGCACCAATAATACCGATGCTCAATCCCAGGTTGCCGGTACTGCCAACTGCAATTTCATACTGGTTGAATAAGAATTTGGCATCAGGAAACAAAAGTTTCCTATAGTCATCATTTGTATCTTTTATCAGGTCATGTTCCAGCGCTAATTGCTCGGCGAAACACAGCACTTCATGAATACCGCCTCTGGCTTTAATGGACCCGGCGACGGGCAAAGTATGATCTGCTTTGATCAGAGTCCGTACTCCAAACGGTGAAATTGCCTGATGCAGCTGATCGGCCTGAAGCAGTGGTGATTCGATGATGCCATCACTGGCTTCCAGTTCAGGAAATAGCTGTTGCAGTAAGGGAGCAAAACGAAGCAATCGGGCTTCTGCGTCATATATTTCAGCTGTATCCGGTTTATCCGGTGCAGCGGCCGGGTTCTGATATTCAGGGTTTAGCCAGAGTAAGGGCTTGGCAGAACGAATCTGCTGTTGCTGTGATGGCGAGATATTTAACATTTTCATAACATTTGCCCTTTATCCGTTTTAATCCTGGCCTGATAAGCCTAATCTGAGTAAAAGTCTGACTGGCATACCCCTGAATCTCAAACGATAGTTTTTAAAACAGGCTTTAGTTTTTCTAAAGCCTGAATCGATTCTGAATCCTGAAGAGACTGTGAAGTACAAACCATGATGTTAAAAGCCAGAACTCTGACTGCCTTGAGAACTTTTGAAGCCGTTGGCAGACGGATGAGCTTTTCTGCCGCAGCCTGTGAACTCTGTGTTACTACCGGAGCGGTCAGCCAGCAGGTCCGTAAACTGGAAGAGGAGCTGGGTAAGCCACTGTTTATTCGTCGGGCTCGTTCTCTGGAGCTGACCCCTGAAGGTGACAATTTACTGCAGATCACCCGGCAGTCGCTGAGAACTTTGTCTCAGGCGGTGGCAGAGATACAGCAGAATGCCGGGGATAGCATTATTACCCTGACAGTGATTCCTTCGCTGGCATTTCATTGGCTGATTCCCCGGCTGGCGGATTTTCATCGGCGCTATCCGGGCATCAGAGTGGAAGTGAAAGCGGTGCCCGATGTGATTGATTCCGCCAGTGAAGATTCTGTACTGGTGATTGATTACAGCCCGGAGGCGGACATTCCGGGCTGGTCATCCCGGTTATTAATGAAGGAATATCTTTTACCTGTAATCGCTCCTGATTATCTGGCAGGTCGTGACTGGAGTTTGCCAGATAGCTGGCAGCAAGTGGCGCTGTTACATGATACCCAGGCCTGGCCGGATGCGGGACGGCATGCAGAGTGGGCTTACTGGTTACAGCATATCAGGCAGTCTCAATCTACAGAGCTGGTACATATTCCGGCTATTGATGAGAAGGTGCAGCACTATTACTTTAACCGGGTGGATATGGCCGTTGAAGCCGCAGCTGCCGGTCTTGGAGTAGCCATGGCCAGAAAAGCGGTATTAACGGATCTGCTGGACAAAGGCCGTTTACAGGCCCCTTTTCCAGCAGTTCCTTCACCTGCCCGTTATTACCTGAGGCAAAGAGCACAATGCTTTGAAGATAAAACCGCCAGTTTACTGATTGACTGGCTGTCCGGGCAGGTACTGTAAGCAGAGATACCCGGCTTACAAAGGATGTTGCTCTGTCAGCCCCGTAGTACCGGATTGGTCAGGCAGGTCGGCCCGCCTTCACAGGCCATGCACAGAGCATCGCCTTCAAATACGCTGACATTGATACCATGTTCTTCCATCACGGCTTTGGTTTTCGGAAAGCCGTCGATCATCACACAGTTGCCTGGCGACAGTGGCAGCACATTCAGATTCAGACCGAAAGAGGCTTCAAACTCATCGGCCGGAGCCTGAATTAACTCAATGCCACGTTCTTTCATCAGGGTCCATAACGGAGCCGGAATCAGCGGCGGATGCACCAGGTAACGGGTTTCTGTCAGCGGACTGATCACCGACATCAGGTGCAGACAGGCTTCTTCACCAGACCAGACTGGCAGGTCGAATGAGAGCACCTTGATGCCATGAGGGTTCAGCATCTCATTCAGCTGACGTACACCTTCCCGGTTAGAGCGGAAACCTAAACCAACAATCAGGGTGTTCTCATCCAGCCAGATGGTGTCACCGCCTTCAACCAGAGCATCACCGGTCAGAGCGCCTAATACCGGAATGCCGTTCACTTCGTAAGTCCTGCCATGCAGCTCAGGCTCAGCAGAACGCAGCGCTTTGCCCATACGCAGCAGCACTGCACCGGCTTTGGTAATCAGGGAGGCATCACGGGTGAACATCGCATCAGACAGACCGTCATTGTTGTCATCCATCCAGATGATTTCAGCGCCGGTTTCCTGAATCAGTCCAACCAGTCCCTCATATTGGGATATCGCTTTTTCCGCATCAAACAGATGATTGTAATGCCATTGCTGAGGGTCAGCATTACGCAGACTATCAGCAGGTCGGCGCATCAGAACGCGCGTCATTTTTTCTGCCATTAGCTGGCAACCATAGTCGATCATGTTGTTTTTCTCCCAACCGCAGGGTGTGATTAAAAAAGCAATTGACTTTGAGTTTATACAAGTGCATAAATTTATACAATCGTATAAAAACAGGAAAAGGTTATGCCAGCAACTGAGGTCACCGCTTCAACAACGCAAACACCAGTGATTGAAGTCCGGGGCCTGCGCAAATCTTTCAACGGTATAGAAGTATTGAAAGGCATTGATCTGACGGCCCATAAAGGCGAGGTCATTGCTCTGATTGGTGGTAGTGGCTCAGGCAAATCCACCACGCTGCGCTGCCTGAATCTGCTGGAAGTGCCCCATGAGGTAACAAAGCTGGAATTGCTGGGCGAGCCGGTGGCATTAAACCCTGACCGTCATGGTCAGCTGTCAGTGGCGGATCGTCGCCATCTGCGCGGGCTACGCAGTCGGCTGGCGATGGTGTTTCAGAACTTTAACCTCTGGCCCCATATGACGCTGGAAGAGAATGTGATGGAGGTGCCGGTTCAGGTACTGGGGCAACCCCGTGCCGAGGCCCGTGATACTGCCCATCGACTGTTAGAGCGAGTGGGCCTGCTGGATAAGCGGGAAGCTTACCCGGACTGGTTATCTGGCGGGCAGCAACAGCGGGGAGCTATCGCCCGGGCGCTGGCCACAGAGCCGGAAGTGCTGCTATTTGATGAACCCACGTCGGCGCTGGACCCGGAACTGGTGGGTGAAGTGCTCAGCGTGATGAAAGGTCTGGCTGAAGAGGGCCGCACCATGATCATAGTGACCCACGAGATGCAGTTTGCTGCAGACGTTGCCGACCGGGTGATCTTTCTGGATAACGGCGTTATTGCAGAGCAGGGCACTGCACAGCAGATCTTCCAGTCACCCAAAAACGAACGCCTGCAACAGTTTATTCGTGCGATTAACTGACTTACTCTGGAGACCCGAGATGAGAAAAAAAATAACCGTTGCTCTCGCTGCAACTCTGGCCAGTCTGGCTTTACCGGCACTTGCAGAAACCGTGCGCATAGGCATCGCCACCGAACCCTATCCGCCATTTGCGGTCCCCGATGCCCGTGGTGAATACAGCGGCTGGGAGATCGATATCACCAAAGCGATCTGTACCGCAGCCAAACTGGACTGTCAGTTTGTTGCCACCGCATGGGATGGCATTATTCCATCACTGCAGGCAGAAAAAATTGATGTGATTGCCGCCTCGCTGTCGATTACTGAAGAACGTCAGAAGGTGATTGATTTTTCTGAGCGTTATTACCAGACCGGTGCCAGCCTGGCCGTTGGGCAGGGGCTGGATATTAAACCTGATCCGGCTTCTCTGAAGGGCAAGAAAATCGGTGTTCAGTCCGGCTCTATTCACCAGAGTTATGCTTTGAAGCATTTCAATGGCGCAGAAATTCGCGAATATCAGACACAGGATGAAGCCAATCAGGATCTGTTTGCCGGGCGTCTGGATGCTACCCTGGCTGATGCTCTGGTGCTGGAAGCCTTCCTGAAAAGTCGTGAGGGTGAAGTCTGCTGTTACGATGCCGGACTGGTTGCGCAGGATGATGCCGTACTGGGACAGGGCATCGGTTTTGGCTTACGCAAAGGCAATCCTGAGCTGAAAGAGAAACTGAACAACGCCATTGATTCCATCCGGGCAAGTGGCGAGTACGCCAGAATAAGTTCGGGTTACTTCCAGTTTAATATCTACGGCGAATAACCCTCTGTGTTAAGGAGTGCCCTCTGGCACTCCCTTCCTTTTTAACCACGGATTCTCTCTATGAGTGTGCAACAATTGCTCGCATTGGAGCCCCCAGGCTGGGGCGGCTATTTGCTGGAAGGTCTGCTGACATCGCTGCAGGTGGCTCTGGCTGGTTATCTGTTGGGGTTGCTGATCGGCACCGTTGGCGCAACTATAAAACGGGGTGATAACCTGCTGGCTAGGGATCTGGTTAGTATTTATACCACCACGGTTCGAGCGATCCCGGAGCTGGTGCTGATACTGCTGGTGTACTTTGCGCTGCCAGAAGCGATCAATCAGCTGTTGCAGGCGCTGGGGCTGACAAAAATTGAGATCGGTGGCTTTGCGGCCGGAGTTATGGTGATCGCTCTTGTGCAGGGCGCTTATGCTACCGAAGTGATTCGCGGGGCGATTAATGCCATCCCGCCAGGCCATATTGAAGTGGCACACAGCTTTGGTATGCATCCGTTTAAAATCTTCTACCGCATCACCCTGCCAGAGATGCTGCCCTCGGCGCTGCCCGGACTGTCAAACCTCTGGCTGGTGGCGACAAAAGATACCGCCTTACTGGCGGTGGTCGGGTTTACCGAACTGACATTAGCCGCACGCCAGGCTGCCGGGTCAACCAAACACTACTTCCTGTTTTTACTGGCAGCAGGTGTGCTGTATTTGCTGGTGACGCTGATCTCCAATCAGGTGTTCCGTTATCTGGAAAACCGAACCAGCAAAGGAGCCCGTCATGCCTAAAGTCAGTTTATTTGCCCCTCATCGTTTAGTGCTGATGGCGCTGGCACTGATACTTTGTCTGTCTGCGGCCATTAATATGGACTGGAGCTGGATGGAGCGTTACAGCCAGGACATTATCGGCGGACTCTGGCGTACACTGGCCTTGCTGACCGGCACGGCCATAATCGGATTCTTGCTCAGTATTCCTCTGGGATTAGCCCAGGCGGCCGGGCCTGCCCCCCTGGCCTGGCTGGCCAGGGGTTTCTGCACACTGATTCGTGGTACACCGATTCTTTTGCAGTTATGGCTACTCTATTACGGACTGGGCTCGGTATTGCCTTATATTCCCGGTATTCGACAGAGCTGGCTGTGGCCGCTGCTGAGTGAAGCCTGGCCCTATGCGATGGTATCCCTCAGCCTGTGTTTTGCCGGTTACGGCGGTGAGGTAATGCGCGGTGCTTTTAAAGGCGTTCCTAACGGAGAGCTGGAAGCGGCCCAGGCGATGGGCATGCATCCTTTCACTATTCTGCGTCGTATCTGGCTGCCAAGAGCGATCCAGCGCGTACTGCCAACACTGAATGGTGAGCTGATTATGCAGCTGAAAGCGACGCCACTGGCAGCAACCATCGCTTTTATTGATATCTACGCCGTGATTGCCCGTATTCGCCAGGAAACCTATATCATTTATGAGCCGTTGCTGTTGCTGGCACTGGCGTATCTGATCATGGCCGGACTGATCACTTTAGGGTTCCGTTACCTGGAAAATCGTACCCAGGCCAGACGGTAATGTATGAATACCCGTTCATGGGCTACAGTCGTTTATAAATGGACCACTGTCGTTTATAAATAGCACAGAATGGAATCTGCTTTTCCGGCTGGGAGTTTCTGGTCGGCAAGGCTCTAAGGTATTATTATTACAGCTGTTTCAGATCATCGATTAACCGCCGGAAGCTACTTTTTATGAAGGAAAAACGTCGTCTTTCTCGCCAGGAGATGTCAGACAGTCGCCGATCTGAATTGATTGATGCCACACTGCGCGTTATCGCCACCGACGGAGTAAAAGGGGCGACAGTGCGGGCCATCGCCGAAGAAGCCGCCGTGACCCAGGGGCTGATTCGCTATTATTTTTGCAGCAAAGATGAGCTGATTATCGCAGCCCATGAACGCCATATGACCAACCTGATCGAAGTGGCCGTGGATGCGGCTGATGGCGACTATGATTGCGCCCGCACCCGGTTAGCCATGTTTGTTCAGGCCTCGGTCAGCCTGCCGATTATCGATCCGCAAGGTATTGCCCTGTGGGCCGGTTTTTTTCAGCTGGTGTTTCATAGCCCGGATATGCGGGCCAGCCACCAGAAAACCTATCACCTGTTGCGTAATCATCTGAGCCGACTGGCCGCTGATGTGTTTGAAGAAGCGGGGCGTGACGTCAGTGAAGCAGAACTGCGCACCCTGAGTATTGCCTGCAACGCGGTACTGGATGGCCTGTGGATCGAAGGCGGCGCACTACCAGATCAATTCGCCGATAACGAACTGACCGATGCGGCCCTGAGTGCCTTTGAAGGCTTGCTGAATGTGGAGCTGAGAAGCACCTTGCGGTAAAAAGCACGCTTTGTAATAAAGGCCTTGCCATAAAAGAGGGAGCCTTTCCCTCTCTTTCAGATGCTTCGCTTCTTGCAGACATATCCCTTCTTTCAGCTATTCGCGCTGTTTTAAAACAAACCTATCGTTTCGTTTTACCCCGCTGTTTCCTGATGCCCCTGCAGCACAAACGCAAACGACGTACCCTGATCAATCTCACTGCTAACCTGAATACCGGTTTTATGCAGCTCCAGAATGCGCTTCACAATCGCCAGCCCCAGCCCGGTGCCGATTTTCTCAGCCGGTTGCTGTTGCTGCGACTGATAGAAACGCTCAAAAATATAGGGAATATCGTGGCTCTGAATGCCTTTACCGGTATCCGACACCGTCACCTGAGTATTACCCTCCTGCTGGCTGACCTGCACATCCACCCGACCACCTTCTGGTGTGTGCCGTATGGCGTTATCGATCAGGTTCTGCAGCACCCGGTGAATCAGGGCAATATCCGCCACCACATAACAATCCTCCTGCTGGCAATGAATACGCAGACTGATCTGTTTCTGTTCGGCCAGTAAACCAAACTCCTGCACACAATCGTAAGCCAGCTCCAGCAACGAGAACGGCTCCAGCTCCGGCTTGATACCACCGGATTCCAGCCGGGCAAGCTCAAATAGCTCTTTAATCAGATCCCCCAGCCGCTGGCTGTGTTTATAAGCCACTCGCAGATGCTCGGCCCTTTGCTCACTGTCCAGGCTGTCGTTTTTCAGCATCAGGGTTTCGATATAGCCCTGCATCGACGCCAGTGGGGTGCGCAGATCATGGGAGACATTAGCAATCAGCTCACGACGGTTTTCATCCAGTGTGCGCAAAGCATCAAACTGATCCGAGATCTGACGGGCCATTTTATGAAAGGCATACTGCAGCTGATCCACCTCATTAGAGCGGCGAATCGCCTGCTCTGGCATCGCCTGAACCAGCTCGGTACTGGCTGCTGGATTGGTCAGATCAAACGCCTGCACCGAGGTTTGCAGCCCGGTCAGACGGCGAGTCAGCAGGAAAAAAACAATACTGCCCGCAATGGCGGCAATCAGAATACTGCCCAGCATAGTCAGCGCCCCGACCCGAATGACATAGCTTTCCATCACCGCATCTCTGTGCTGCTGATACAACTGCCCGCCGATAATGGCGTAAACATAGCCGGAGGTTTGCTGCTGACCATTGGCCAGAGTATCGGTTAACGGAAAGACCGAAATCGCTTTAGGCTCACCGGGTTGTCTGGGATCGGTGCCCAGAATAGGAAAAGGCCGCTTGCCCTGCAGATAATCCTGCACCGGATTCATATCAACCTGCTGCAGCTGAACGCTATCTTGCGGTAAACGGTGGCTGAGAATCTGCCCCTGCTGATCCAGCAGATATAACTCCAGGCTGGGGTTCAGAATCATCGCGCGGGCGGTCAGCTCATCCATCACCTTTTCATCCACAATGCGATCTACCAGCAACGGCTTATAACCCGCCACATACATGGCGACAGACTGGTTCATGCGCTGCATAATTTCCTGACTGTATTTTTCGCTCATCAACTGAGAAATGGTCAGCAAACTGCCCCCCAGCAGAATCACCAGCAGCAAAAAGACCACGGTGATTCTGGCGTACAGGCTGTTTATTACCGGCAGAAAAGAGGATGCGGACATAACAAAATCCATTATCAGGTTGAAACAATCAGGCTCAGCACATTACGTCCGGTAAGCCTTTAAACCAGCTTATAACCCACACCCCAGACCGTGGTGATCAGCTGAGGCTTAGTGGGATTATCTTCAATTTTGGCGCGCAGACGGTTGATATGAGAATTGACCGTATGCTCATAACCCTCATGACCGTAACCCCAGACATGGCGCAACAGATCTGAACGGGAAAACACACTGCCGGGGTGATGCAGAAAATAACTGAGCAGGGAAAACTCTTTAGCGGTCAGATCCAGCTCCTGACCGTGTTTGGTCACTTTATGTCGGCGACTGTCCAGCTCAATACTATGATCCGGTGAGCGAAGAATCTCATTCTGACCATGCTCAGCATCCGCTGGCGTATCGGCTTTGCGGGAGACATCAATACGCCGGAAAATAGCGCGGATACGGGCCATCAGCTCAATGACGCTGAATGGCTTGGTGACATAATCATCAGCACCGGACTCCAGTCCCAGCACCCGATCCAGCTCACTGGATTTACTGGTCAGCATCAGCACCGGCACATAATTCTGCTCCGCCCGGAGCTGTCGGCATAACTGCAAACCGTCTTTACCTGGCAGGCGCAGATCTAACAGAATCAGATCCCACGAATGCTCTGTGGCCTGCTGATAACCCGAGATACCATCGCTGGCAATCTCAACCCTCTGATACTGCTCCTGCAGATGCATTCGGATCAGACCGGAAATATCCGGATCATCCTCAATCACCAGAATACTGCGGGCTTCCAACTCGGGTTCTGGCTGGGAAGGGGTGGCAGGTATCAAAGAAGCGGGGTGGAGTGATACAGCATGATCCTGATCAGACCCGTGACCGGACAGAGCATTTTCCTGGATTATTCCGTCAGACATAATTCAACCTTACTTACTGCCTGTCAGGCAGATTCAGCCCTGGGGCTATGCTTAAGTGAATATCGGAGCGCAAATCTTTCTGCTATCAAACAGGTACGCAGGGAATAAACAATTCGATTCAGAAATCTCGGGGTTTATCAGCGTATCGGGGCGTCTGGAGGTGGATAATCGTGAAAAAGCTGAGTTATTAGCAAGATATGGTGGGGCTAATATGACTAAAATTAGCGGACGCAAACGCCATGTACCTCCGCTCAGGAAATACATGGCCTCACTCCTTTATTAATGATTCGAGGTTAACGCTGAGAGGTTATGCTTTGCGTTTTGATAATCGCATCCAGCATGGTCTGAATATCGGACATCTCTTCGAGCATATCCTCAATAAAATAAGACGCACCAGCGGCGGCCTGTTTGTTATGAGGCATATCATCCTCAAAGGCGATATTCTCCAGCGCAATCATTAAAAAAGCACAGCGATGGCTGAAACTCTCGAAATGACTGTTCGCCTGTGATGCATTCATCACCGTGATGGACTGAACCGTATCAGATTTGTTTTCCATTCTTCTCGTTCCTTGTGTCGTAATATCCATTAACCTGTCAGCGACTAAGGCAGGTATTGGCCTGCAAATAACGCACTGAACCTTGCCTGACCCGATCAGCATTTCTCCACAATGAGGCATGGGGAGAGATGCGTTTAAACCGGAATAAAGGCGCAGACGAATGCAAACCAGAATAGCCAGGGCTATAAGGAGCAAGGCTCCGCCTGTGACGATTCTGAGGCACAAAATAAGAAGAAAAACCTGATTTAAAGGTATGAGAAGACCCGACACTTATCATACGATTTAGCGTCGTAAGTTGTTGATGTAAATAGAGAAATTTTTCTTTAGCCGAGCGAAGCTCTGGCGTATGATGACTTCTAACCATGATTGATAGACCCTTCGAAAATATCAGTTGTGGCCAGCTGCCTCTGTAGTGTTCCCGCACTCAGGGGTAGCGCCTGTTAAAGATTTAAAATGCTTGCGATAAGCAAACCTCCTCTTATGTGATTGATTAGCGAATCATGAAACAAATGCCGGTTCACCGCAACCGGTATTTGTTGATTCCAATTCTGCTGTTTTCTTCTTTGTTTTTATGGCGTCTTTATTTGTCGCTGCTCGATAAAGCGATCCGTTGATTGGTCTTCAGCATTATATGGCTGATGCGTTCCGACTCCGCCTGACTTAATACCACTTCACCACATATTGGGCAAAAATCACCCGTTATATTGGTGATCAGTGTTTCTTCATTTCTATAGCGATAAGGCAGATCGCGAGTTGCTGAAATCAGATCGGCTGACAAACATGAAGGGCATTTCATTGCTGCTACTCCTTTGCTTCAGACTGATTCTTAGCGAACCCTGAACATAACCTGATTGCTTTATATGTAACAGCTTATGTTTTGCTCTGAATGTAATCGGGTGTGCTGAATTTCGCTTTGTTCGTGGGTATGATGCTAACTAAGGTCAGGGACAAATATGGACAATTAGGATGAATGAAACATTAAAAGTGTTTATTAGCTATAGTCATCATGAAGATGATAAGCATTGGAAGGAACGCTTGTTAGTGCATTTGGGGGTATTAGTTAGGCAGCAGAAGCTGGAAGTTTGGGAGGATAGCCAGATAAAATCTGGTGAGCTTTGGCTGCAAGAGATTAGAGAAAAAATGGTCTGGGCTGATATTGCGATTTTTTTGGTAAGTGCCGATTCATTGAATTCTGTTTTTATTCTGGAAGAGGAGCTTCCAGAGCTTAGAAAAAAAGCTCGATTTATTCCTATTGTCATCAAGCCTTGTGCATGGGAAACAGTACCCTGGCTAAAAAACATGCAAGGCCACACTGATGGAAATGTTGCTCTGTTAGCAATGACAAAAGCTGAAAGTGAACAAGCTTTTACTGACTTGGCAATTGAGCTGGATAAAGAATGTTGTGAGCACTTAAAGCAAGATAGTTGCTTAAAAAGTGATGCATCTATAAAGCTTGAAAATAACTTATCAAATCGACCATATGAACCAGAGAGTGGTAGCCAGTTACAGAAGTCTGTTTCTGATGACACAGCTTCTCCTTCTGATCGCCCTGATATTGAATACTGTTCTGGGGATATATTCAAAAATCAGTTGATTAACAGTCTGGTGAAGTCTATTCAATCTGCCGATGTTGAAGAGCTGCCAAAGACACTAGCAATGCAGTTAGCATTAGACACAGAGAATGTTGATGTAGATGAACTGACAAGCATAGTGGCATCGAAGCTACTGGAAAAAGGCTTTCATGATGTAATGCAGGATGCCATTTATAAAACTTGCGAATCTTTATTTAGTACAGATAAACAGCTTTCTGCCCTTGGTGATCAATTACTACGAGATCAACGTGCAAGATTAACTCAGGCTATCAGCCAGATTATGGGGTTGCTGGCGTTACGTGAGTTAGATGAGAGTGTTTTTCTTGACGAAAACTTCATACAAAAAACCGGTAACTCGGATAATTATTTTATCGTTCAGGGTATCTCAACCCCTCTTGGTGCAGAGCTATTGTTACGCCGTATAGATAGCTCTGAGCAAATAATTCCTGAATTTCGTCCTTGTGCTGAAGAGTCAATAGTATTTCATGGGCAGGCCAGAATACAGGATGCATCGCGTAAAAAGTGGAGTAAGAAAAGTAATGCCGATTTTGCACTGATTGATATCTGGAATGCGGTACTGGATCACGAAGACCCAGAAAATAGCCGGAGCCGGAAAACACGAGATCAAAAGCTTAGTTCAGTAGAGATCAGACAGCTCAATGCAAAGATTGATCTGTATCGAGGCCATAAAACGGCACCTCGTTGCTTCTTTATCGCAGAAGATATTAGTGATAGTGATCGTATAAAAGAGCTGTGTGATAACTTATCTAAAAAACTACCTGCTTTAATGGCCGTTGGTTTCAGGTCTGATCAGGGAGCATCAATTTTCTTAACCGATGATATTAATATTTGGGTTGAGATTGAAAGCATTTATAACCGATTTAATTTCCTGAAATATCAAAAGGAGTTGAAGACAGATGCCAACACAAACGGATAACACTAAGTTTGATTTATTGACTGTAGCCAAAACAGAAGGCTCATCCGTATCGGTGCAGAAATATAACCCGGATTCTGAACAGATTTACCTATTTGATAAAGCCAGTATTTATGCACTGACTGCGGCTTATCATGCCGGTCGGCCTTTACTGGTGCGTGGTGATCCGGGAACGGGTAAAAGCCAGTTAGCCCATGCGGTGGCTGAAGCCATGAACTGGCAGCTTCTATCGACAGTTATCACTGCTCATACTGAAATTCAGGATCTTTGGTATCACTTTGATACCGTGAATCGTCTGGGGCATGCTCAGCTGATGAGTGCTATGCATGGTAGTGTTGATGCAGAGGGGCGGGCAGAGACCTTAAAAGCAGAACTGTCCCCGAATAAGTTTTTAAGCCCTGGCGTGCTCTGGTGGTCGTATGATTGGCAAAGTGCTTTACGCCATTGCCGAGATTCAGAGCATCGGCAGTATGTGCCAGAGTCTATTCATGGCAAGAAGAATCTGTCCAGAATGACAGATCAGGATTTAGAATCCTTAATCCCAGATCCAAAAGGCATTGTGTTACTAATTGATGAGATTGATAAAGCCGATTCTGATTTACCAAACAGCCTGTTAGAAACATTGGACTGCAAGCGCTTTGAAGTGCCGTGGATTGATGAATCCGTGGGTGGTGCAGAGCAAACCCTTAAGCCTCTGGTGATTATTACCACCAATGAAGAGCGTCAATTACCACCTGCTTTCTTGCGTCGCTGCTTAGTACTCAACATGAACCTGCCAACAGAAAACACTGAGCTTAAAGCCTTGTTAATTGAGCGTGGCAAAGCGCATTTCAAGGATGATATTGAACAAGATGCGATGGCACTGGCAGCGGATCAATTGATTAAAGACCGTGAACTGGCAGACAGCTATGGTTATAAACCACCAGGTCAGGCGGAGTATCTGGATATTCTGCGAGTGTTACGGCAATTCGATAAATCCGAACAGGTCGAGATGCTGAATGAAATTAAAGACTTTGCTCTGAGAAAGCACCCAGACCTACCTTTATCCAGTGAGCAGGATGCCCACCATGACCGATCATAGCCGGGCAGACTTGCTTCGATTTCAAAAAGCTGGGTTAAAAAAAGAGCATCTGGCTACCTCGGTGTGGTTTGAGAAACTGCCAGAGCCTGAAGATAAACTGGCTCTTACCAAGCCTGCAATCACTTTAGACCTTGATCAGCTGTCTGATAAATCAAAAAAAGAGGATTCAGCTCAGCCTGAAAAGACGGACGCAACCAATAGGCCACCAGAATATTTTTGGGCATTAGTCGATCAAACCACTAAAGCACCGCCACCGCTTGAAGGCGAAGAGATTCCTGATGACTTAAAGGCGTTGCTGAGCAGCGATCCCTTATCGAATGAGGATCAGGTTTATGCCGACGAGGAACGGCCCGAAAAACAAGCATTAATCCCTTGGTCTCGACTTGGGCCGGTATTACAAGCGGCGCTCAGCACTCAGATTAACAACCAGAAAACGGATACCAATAAACTGGTTCGTCAGGTTTCTAAAGGTATATGGCCGGATAAAATCCCGGTCAAAACAAAGCCTCATCTGGCTTCAGCGCTGTTCGTGCTGGTGCATATTCCAGATGAATTATCACCTTTAAGACACGATATTCACTCACTGTTAGAGAAAATGGAAAAGCAGTGGGGAAAGCAACGGCTTAAACGACAGTATGTTCAGGATTATCCCGGCGGATCAGTGGTTGAAATATCCGTTAAGCAAACCAGCTCGCCGTTAAAGCGCGATAGCAGAATATCCAAACCCTGGCGTTTACCTGAACCCGGCGCGCCCATTCTGATTATCAGCGATATGGGGTTATACCACCGTTCTCAAACGGTATTACAACAGTGGATAAAGCTCGGGCGTCAATTTCGCAGTGCTGGTTTTAAACCCACGGTATTAGCGCCTGTCCCGGAAAAATGGCTGCCAAAAGAATTAACCGCATTGTATCAGTGTTTGAGTTGGGACAGAGGCAGTACGCTTAACCCCGCACCGGGTCGATTTAATCTGGATCAGGTGAGTGAGTTTCGGTCAAAAGCCAGAGAATCTCTGGCCTGTTACCTTCCCGCCATTAAGCCTGATATTGAAGCGCAGCAAAAAGCGGCCTTACTTGTAAAACATTGCACCGTGTGTGATACAAGCTGCCCGGAAGATACGGCTAGAAAAGCATTTTTAACCTGGCTATCGGCTGCGGTTGAAGTGGATGATGTGGATTTAAGGGCGGTAAGGCTGGCTGTGGGTAAGCCTTTGTCTGTGGCTGATGAAGTACTGTTCTGGCAATCAGAATTAGTAAACAAAGGCTCAAATCTGTGTGTTTACTTATCGCCGGTTCATGAAAAATTAAGAGATCAGCTTCAGCAACAGATCAATCTGTATCCTAATAAAGCTGTTCAGATATTTAATGCCCTGTCTTCAACTCTGAAAACACAACTGGCGATTGATTATTACGAAGCGTTGCTCTTTTTCAGGCACTGTTCAGAGCTATCTGCACAACATCAGCTATTACTGACGGAAGCTGAGCAATATACCCATCGTTTTATTCTGGCTCTGGCAAAAGAGAAATCACCAACCCCACATGAAGAATATGAAGGCATTCACGAATACAGTCAGAGTATTCTGGATCGACTGGGTCAGAAAGAAAAACAGGGCAATCGCCGATACTCCTACTGGTGGTCACAGTGGTATAAAAATTTGTCTGCTGAAGATAAAGAGCAGGCTATTCCCGATTGGATCGATAAAAGTGTATTTCAGGCCGTGAACAGTACAGCAAATAGTGCTGAATACACAATCAAACTGGCAATTAAAGATAATTATCTGGAGCTTACCGAGGTAGGTGAAAGCACATTGCCTGATAGCCATCAATTAGATGGTTTAGACCAGCCGTTGTCCAATGCTGATATAAAAACAAACTATGATCAGGTTGTTTACCAGAGATCAGAACAAGGCAAACTCATTGAATCAGAGAACCTGGTCCTTAAAAAAGGTTTAACCACCAGTTTTCAGTTAGATCGTTTTTCCGAACAATCCTTACAACTCAATATTGGTGATCAGAATCTACGTTTAGCCTCCTTCAAACGTCCTAACTGGGCTGCCAGCCTGCAATATAAAAACAATCAGGTCTCTGCTGATTTAATTCTGAATAACACCCGTATCCAGGTGCCGCTATCTGGTTCTGATGTTGTGGACAACAAAGATATTCCGCAATGGGGCATTTCTTTAACGGAACTTGGTTCTCTGATTCAATCCATAGCTGAGGATGAATACGGCCTGTACGCGGATCTTAATTTCTTTGGGATTACTCAACGCTTTAGGTGGATTGAACCGGGTACTTTCCTGATGGGTTCCCCGAATGGTGAGTCAGAGCGATATAATGATGAGGCCCAACATCAGGTGACTTTAACCCAAGGCTACTGGCTGGCAGATACTTGTGTGACGCAGCAACTCTGGCAAGCAGTTATGGGCGAAAACCCCAGTAACTTTAAAGGGGAGCAGAATCCGGTTGAAAAGATCAGCTGGTTAGATTGCTGGCAGTTTATCCAGAAGCTTAAAGAGCAATATCCGGCACTACGCTTAACTTTACCTTCAGAAGCGCAATGGGAATATGCCTGTCGGGCAGGCACTGCCACGCCATTTAGCTTTGGAAGTCAGATTCACTCTGATCAGGCTAATTTTAATGGTAACTATCCCTATAACGACGGTAAAAAATCAGAATATAGACAAACAACAATCCCGATAAAAAGCCTGCCAGCCAACCCGTGGGGTTTATATGAAATGCACGGTAATGTATTGGAGTGGTGTCAGGATAATGACTTACGGGCTTATAAAGCGGATGAAGCAGTAATAGACCCCGGTCAGGAATGTCTGGAAAAGCCTGATAGCAAAAGTTTTGCTGATCACCCTGTGCGTGGCGGCGGCTTGCAAGACGACGGCCTGTACTGCCGGTCTGCGAGCCGCGTCTGGTACGAGGCGGGCGCCCGCCGCTACGACCTGGGTTTCCGGCTGGCGTTAGGTCCTGAGCTACAGCAGGGCGGCGTAGACGCAAAAGGCCGCAAGGTGAGGTTTCAGAGCAGTGAGCAAGGCGGAGCCGCGAGCAAGCCTGAAACAAGTCGCAGCGGCCCGGATTTTTTAACGGATCACGATGATTTCTTTCGGTTGAGCGAGTCAAAGTTATCAGAGACGGATACTTTATCGGGCAGTGCAGAACTTAAAGAAAAATTCGGGAAAGGATGGGCTAAATTCTTCAGACGTAACAAGGATAAGTGATGAAATTCTGTTTTTTAAATTCATTTAGATACAAGGATGGCCCATGAATCTGCACCCTTTATCCCCACCTGTGTTTCCTATGCCCTGGGCCAATGAATGGGGTGAGGATGAATATGGCCTGTGGATGGCGTTCAGCTATCAAGGCCAGCGCTATGCGTTTCGTTGGATTCCACCCGGTAGCTTTACTATGGGATCACCGGAGGATGAAACCGGTCGTTCAGATAACGAAACTCAGCAAGGCGTCACTTTTGCTGAAGGCTTCTGGATGGGAGAATTTCCTGTTACACAAGGGTTATATCAGGCGGTGACTGGTGACAACCCCAGCCATTTTAACAGTCAGCCACAGAATGAGCTGCTGCCTGTTGAGACGGTAAACTGGCAGGATGCGCAGGCATTTATTCAGGCGTTGAATCAGTTACACCCGGATCTTAACGTTAACCTGCCGTTAGAGTGTATGTGGGAATATGCCTGTCGGGCAGGCACACAAACCCCTTTCTGGTTTGGCGATCAGCTGGATCTGTCATGGGTTAATTATGATGGTCAGTGGGGCCTTCGTAAAAAAAACGAGAGCGATAATACTAAAGCGGCGCGCAAACAAACTAATCCGGCAGGGGATTATCCGCCAAACCCCTGGGGTTTATTTGATATGCATGGCAATGTATTTGAATGGTGCCTGGAGCCATGGCAAGATACATATCCCGTCCAAGAAAAACCAGTAGCACTAAAAAATGACTGGCTATCGCAGATGGATGCTAGCTTGCAGCATAGTGAGTATGCTGATGAACCACGCTTTTCTGTGCGTGGCGGCTGTTGGGGCCACTTCGGCCGGGGCTGCCGGTCTGCGTTTCGCCTCGGGATCGGGACGGACGACCGTCATATGCTCCAGGGTTTCCGACTGGCGTTAGGTCCTGAGCTATAGCAGGTGGTTTGCCGCCAGGCAAGTTAACAGGCCGGTGAGCAAGGCGGAGCCGCGAGACAGCTAGTTAACGGCCGCCAGCGGCAAAATTTTTTATCCACAAGCCTTTTTTCGAATACGGTATATTATATAAATCAGTCAAACTTATATATGCCCGGATCTGAGTGATCATTTTCGGCTACATAGAAAACCAAACCGGCTTTTCGGCATATTATAGCTATTTTCCTCCTGTACTATCTGTCAGGTAAAACTGACAAATTACATGGGGGTTTTTATGGCAACGTTTGCAGGTATCTGCGCAGTACTTCTATGGGGAGGGCTGGCGCTTCTGGGCAGTATGACGGCCAGTATTCCGGCTTTTCAGTTATTATTTATCTGCTTTTCTATCTCTGCTGTTATTATGCTGGTGCGCAGAAAGCTATCGGGGGACGCTCTGATGACATTGCCTTCTCTGAGTATCACTGGCTGGCTGGCAGGCATAACCGGATTATTTGGTTTTCATTTTTTCTACTTTATGGCACTTAAACTGGCACCTGCTATGGAGGTCAGTCTGATTGTTTATCTCTGGCCTCTTTTGCTGACGGTTTTTGTCGCAAAATCAGGCAGAAGATTACAGGCAACGACAGGAGGTATTCTGGGTTTTACCGGTATCGCTCTGGTTATTATCAACAGCCAGACTTCATCGACGCCATCACTGATCGATAGTCAGAATGCCATCTATGGTTACCTGTTTGCCTTCAGCTGTGCGTTTATCTGGTCGGGTTATTCCTGGTATCTGTCCCGGTCGCCAGGCAAGTCTGATGATATTGGCTGGTTATCAATCGTCGTGGCTGCACTGTCCCTGATCGCCCATAGTCTGTCAGAAGACAGTCATTGGAGCTGGTCGGCGTCAGAGTGGTTCGGAGCTTTATTGCTGGGGCTGGGACCGGTTGGAGGCGCTTTTTATCTGTGGGATCTGGGAATGCGCAAAGGCAATCAGACTTTGCTGGCCTCTTTCAGCTTTGCTGCTCCTCTGATTACGGCTATCAGCCTGGCACTGGCCGGTCTGAACGACTGGAGTACAGAGATTATCATTGCACTGGTACTGGTGATGCTGGGAGCCGGTATTGCCAATTATAGCCCTCGGGAAAGTGATTCTGCTGAGCTACAAAATCAGGTGTGAGTCGTATTTTGTCGTGAGAGAAAGAAAAATACAGGCATCCGGGTGTCCCATATTCCGTTACTGAATACGGGGCATTTTTTATCTGCTTGCGCCCTCTGGCCCTGTTATGCAGCCAGGAAAGTCACTATCGTATTGAAGCTCATCACTAAGTCTGCACCGGCTCTTTATATCCGTGGACTCTTGCACCATTCCAACGCTGCACTTTTATTTGTTTTATTTTCATTAACTTGCTCTAATTATGGGTAATACCTTCCCCATAGCCTGATCAAATGTATGAAATTTCTTGGTAAGCAGACAGTTTTTATCTGGGTTTCTCTTGTTATTCTGGTACTGGATAGCCTGTTTATTGCTATTAATTACTGGCAGGACAAAGATGATCTGCAAAGAACACTGGAAATGGAAGGTAAGCGGCTGCAGACCGCATTTCATATATCCCAGCAGATGACTCTGAGTAATATGTCTCAGCTGGCAACCTTCGTCGCCAATGACCCGGAAGTCAGGATGCTTTTTGGTGCCGCAGTCAATGGACTTGAAAGCCAGGGCTATGACTACGCTTCGGATACGATAGATGAACTGAGAAAACAGCTGTATAACGAAGTTTCTTCAAGCTGGAAAAAGATGACGGAACAGTACCATGTCCGCCAGCTGCACTTTCACACCGGTCCCGGTTCCACCAGTTTCCTGCGAGTCCATAAACCCGAAAAATTCGGGGATAATATGGATAACCTCAGACACATTATTGTTGATGTAAACCGCGATGGAATTCCCCGTACGGGCCTGGAGCTGGGGCGTATCTATTCCGGGCTAAGAGGTGTCGTTCCGGTATTTGATCACCAGATGAATCAGGTGGGCGCTCTGGAAGCAGGTACCTCCTACCGGGCTATTATTCAGCTGTTAAGTGAATCTATTAAGGCCAGCGTGGCGGTCATGATGAAGGAGCAACGGGTAGAAGAGGCTACCTGGGTGCGACCTGAAGAAGCGTTAAAAACACACTGCGGCTGCTTTATTGAAGCCAGTTCAGACGACTCTCTGAAATACCTGATGGCGACAGAGACTCCGTTCAGCCGTCATGATTTTCAACTCAGAACTCAGCTGATTAATACTGATAAAGGGGCTTTTGCTGTTACTCATTTTGGGATACAGGATTATATTGGTCAGCGCGATCAGCATACGGAACCTGTGGGACGTGTGTTTCTCTGGTATCCGGCTGATGAACTGCTGAATGACATGGAAGCGGATACCTGGCTGAATGTGATGATTGCCCTGGTTGGTTTTATTATTCTGGAGGTGATTCTGTATCTGGCGCTTCGTTTTTCCCAGCGCCATCTGCGCAGGGAAGTACGACGGAGAACCCATGAGGTTGAACAGCTTAATGAGCAGTTAATGCTGCAGGCATCCACAGATGCGCTAACCGGGCTGTATAATCGCCGTTTTCTGACCCAGCGTTTTGAAGAAGAGTTTGAGCGGGCTAAGCGCAAAGATATTCCCTTATCAATGGTTATTCTGGATCTGGATCACTTCAAACAGATCAACGATACCTACGGCCACAGTACCGGAGATCAGGTGCTGAAACAGGTGGGAAGTTACCTGAAATCAATGTCCCGAAAATACGATGTTGCAGCTCGCTATGGTGGTGAAGAGTTCTGTGTACTGTTGCCTGGTTGTGATCAGCAAACAGCCCTGAACTTTGCCGAAAGGTTGTGTACAGGTTTCAGAAAGACCATTGCTATTGAAGAGGGTAATACCCGACAAGCGGTTACCTGTAGTGTCGGCGTTTGTGAGAAGCACTACGCCACATCAGCAGATCAGTTGCTCAGTCTGGCCGATGCCGCCCTGTATGCGGCGAAACAACAGGGCCGTGACCGGGTCGTTGTTTATGAAAAACGTCCGGTCAGAAAGGGGACGAAGGTTGATGCCTGACGACCGTTTATGCTTCAGTTCTGATCCTGAATCTTACACTCAATTCTGCCCTGGCCAACCTGCTGCAGTTTCTCGGCCAGTTTTTCAGGTTCTTCCAGTCGTACCGTCAGGCTGACTTTGTCTGAATACTGGCAATCCAGTGTGGTGGCATCCAGTTGCTGTAACCAGTGACGAATATCCGATTCAAACGCATAGTCAGCCTGAATATCCACCTGATACTGAGGGCGTACCTCGATCAGGTCCAGTTCATCCAGCACCATCTGAGTTGCCTGAGAATAAGCTTTCACCAGACCTCCGGTTCCCAGCTTGATCCCGCCAAAATAGCGCACGCACACAATGGCGATCTGACCAATACCGCTATGACTCAGTACGTTAAACATAGGTTTACCGGCTGTACCGGAGGGTTCACCATCATCGCTCATTCCATAACATTGAGTGTCATTAGGAGCGCCAGCGACAAACGCGGTACAGTGATGTCTGGCATCCGGGTATTCATCCCGTACAGACTGAATAAAAGCATGGCAGGCCGCAACATCCGCGACAGGGGCGGCAATGGTAATAAACTGACTGCGTTTAATTTCCAGGGTAATTTCTGCCCGTTCTCCGGGTTTCATATAAGGTGCCGGAGCCTGTTTGTTGCTGCGCATGATAAATATCTCAGAACCGCTATGGATAAATTGAACTGCTAAAAATCGCCCGTCAGGATAACAGTCTGTCAATTATGGTCAAACCCGATAAATGACCGTAGTATTTTATCGGAATCAGGTTTTTTCTTTTGCCTGATACTCTTCGATCACCTCTCTGGCTGCGCGAAAGGCTTCCTGCGCTGCTGAGTCGCGACTATGGTAGCGGTAACATGGGATAGAGTGAAAGCAGAAAACAGATACTCGACGGAAAATTGTTCAGATATACCTGAGCACAAGTCTTTCAATATTTTCCGCTATTGATGGGGCAATATGACAGTCGTTTACATTAAAGTTTTTCAGGCGCTTAACCAATAGTTATGCTTGAATGAACGTTCAATGTTTTGTTCCTGTGTTTATCGGCGTTTTTATACCAAAAAATATAACGCGACAATCATTTTCGTTAATTACTTTCAATCACACTTCATTAAACCTTATTACACCATATAAAGTCTTCAGGTCGCATCTTGAAATATATTTTCTTAGTGATACTGTTTTAAAATATCTCTGTACCTGAATAACTATTTTTCTGGAAAAATGTTTGTATCATTCTGGTAGCGGTCAGGGTGGGCCAGAGTACTTTGTCTGGTATTTAATAATGAAAGTCAGAATCGATAAGGATGAACCGTGATTTATTCCTGTCTGAAATATATTGCTGCCCGGTTAAATCAGAATCTGAAGCATAGCTACCAGTTAACAGAAGATGTTGTACTGTTAGCGGACCTTAATGAACAGACTGATGGTGTTTCAGGTAATACTAATAATAAAATCACTATCACCCTGGCGAATATAGAGCGAGATGCGACACCATTTCAGCGTCAGGCTGACCCTTATATTCATTCAGGCCAGAGAGCGTTAACTGGCAGTCAGCCTCTTTATATTAATATATCTGTTGTGATTGCCGCTCATTTTACCGGTACGAATTACCCGGAAGCCCTTAAATTCATCTCCCATGTTATGGCCTTTTTTCATCGTAATCCCCTGTTTGATCGTCAGAACTCCCCGGACCTGCCTGTAGAAACCGATAGAATATTTCTGGAGATAGAAAATATTCAGCGGCATGATCTGAACTCTATGTGGAGCATGCTGGGGAGTCGGTATCTGCCTTCTGTTGCGTATCGGATCAGGCTGGCAATACCGGACAGTGAAGCAGCGGTCAGCGTAACGTCCGGGATCAGTACTCCGGATACCCGCATTGATACGGAAAGGGGGCGGTAATATGTCCGGGTATGCGTGCCTGTTGTCGTTTGCAGCCCATCATGAATACTTTGCCAGTGGGTATTGCCAGTCTCTGGTGTTTGTTGCCACGGATTCATGTGAGAAGCTGATAAGATCAGCGGGTCTGATACTCAGGCCGGTCGCAGGTGGGCTGATGATACTGGCCGATCATGATAACAGGGATGTCCTGACAATGATGGCTGAAGATCAGGATGAGCCTTTTACCTTACAGTTTAAAGTCTTCTGCCAGGACTCGCTGTTTTTCAACTATAGCGCGCCAGAGATCAATGCCCTGCAAAAACTCCCCTTCTTCAGAGGTCGTCTGGACGACACAGGCATAAAAGAAAATGGTCAGCCTGTTGATATTTGTCTGCATGATCACAGCACCGTTCAAGCAGATGATCTGGTAGACACCGATACATGGCTAAAACAGGGCACCCTTTGTCAGCAGGATCTTTATCGGGGGCTGTGTTTTACTCTGGAGTTCACGGTTAGCAGTGCGCATATTCACTATTTTGTTGAACAAAAACAAAGTGTTAATAGCCACATCTTTTTTGAGAGCCGACATTACCTGTGGAAATATATTTTACTGAATAATCGCACTGAATGTTTCTCCGGGGATAATATTCTGGATATGCACAGCAGTATAACATTCCGCTACCTGGGTAAAGAGTCATCAGGAAAATATCAGGCAGATATTTTTATATCGGATCAGGCGTTAAGTCTGCGAGAACACTCAGATTACAACTTTCAGCTAAAACGAAATAGCAAAATCGTTATTAAGCGTTTACCGGTCGCTTCGCCAGCACATACCGGGCTGGTTGTAATAGGTGGTAATAAAATGGCATGTGCTGAAATAGTGGTAAATTGACGGTGCAGAGTATTTTATAAAAAATGTATCGACTAAGACACGGTATAGCGTTCAGTTAACAATCAATAAAAATATTGATGACTTTATTTGTCGCTAATGCCTGGGATCTGTGGAAAGGTCATTATCCTGTTCAGGTGAGATAAAAAGGACTTTTTCAGAAGCCCCTGTAAATGTTGTCAGTTTATTCAGACTGACAGTACTTCGTAAAACCTATAAAGGATTCAGCTATGGGCGTAATGAAAACTCCCGGTGTTTATATTGTTGAAAAAAATGCCTTTCCTAATTCTGTTGTTGAAGTGGCGACAGCAGTACCGACATTTATTGGCTATACCGAAAAAGCAGAAAATGGCGGTAAATCCTTGCGGAATAAACCCTGGCGGATTACGTCTATGTCAGAGTTTCGCAATTATTTTGGTGATGCGCCTCAACCTGTTTTTGATATCACCGAAAAGCCAGAAGATTCACTGGAAGAAGCTGCGTTTATACAGGACGGTAAAGAGTACCTGATGAAGCAGGCCAATGCTCCGTATCTGCTGTATTACAGTATGTTGTTCTTCTTCCAGAATGGCGGCGGTCCTTGCTATATCGTGTCGGTAGGCAGCTATAAAGATGATATTGATCCTGGCAAGCTGAAAGCGGGCATTAACCCGCTGGTCAAAGAGCAGGAACCGACCATGCTGGTTATTCCTGAAGCAGTAAGGTTAGCTGAAGATGATTGTATTAATGTCCAGCAGGCCATGCTGGGACATTGTGGCGGAAAAATGCGTAACCGGGTGGCTATTCTGGATGTCTGGAATGGTTTTAAAGATCGTCAGGACCCGGATGGGGATTGCATTGACAGCTTCCGCTCTAAACTGGGAATCAACTATCTTGACTTCTCAGCGGCTTATTACCCATGGCTGAATACCAGTATTATTCAGGACAGTGACCTGAACTATAGCAACGTTAATAACATGGATGTATTAACGACCATTCTGACCAATGAAGTGAATGTTGCATTTTCAGATCTGGATGGCTTGAGTGACGAAGATCTGAACAGCGGTGGTAACAAACTGCGTCTGAGTAAAAAGAATCAGATGCTGGAAGAAATTGGCAAGTTGCAGACTGCTACAGATATCGCTGAGAAAAACCTGTTGCACAAAACTCTGCAGACCATGAGTCCACGTTATCAGGCCATTCTGGAAGATATTAAAAATCAGCTGAACCTGTTGCCACCTGCAGCGGCAATGGCAGGTGTATACACTATGGTGGATAACTCCCGTGGTGTATGGAAAGCACCCGCTAATGTCAGCCTGAATGCTGTGATTTCACCTGCTGTAAATATCAGTCACGATGAACAGGAAGACCTGAACGTTACTACTCAGGGTAAATCTATCAATGCTCTGCGGGCGTTTGTCGGTGAAGGCACTCTGGTCTGGGGCGCACGTACACTGGATGGTAACAGCCTCGACTGGCGTTACATCAGCGTACGCCGCACCATGATTATGCTGGAAGAATCCATTCGTCTGGCGGCGAAAGCCTATGTCTTTGAACCCAACACAGCTAACACCTGGGTATCCATGGAAAGCATGATTGGTAATTTCCTGAATGGTATCTGGAAACGCGGTGGGCTTGCAGGCGCTTCTCCTGATGACGCTTATAGCGTCAGCGTTGGTCTGGGCAAAACCATGACCAGTGTAGATATCCTGGAAGGTATTCTCAGAATCACCGTGCTGGTAGCTGTAACCCGTCCGGCTGAGTTTATCGAAATCACCTTCCAGCAGCAGATGCAGAAGTCCTGATATCGCTGGAATCCGGCAAAAACATGGCCGTTAATTTTTACATTGATTGTTAAAGGATAAAGGAGAACTGACATGGCAGATGATGGTTCAGCTCAGTCACAAACCGTCTGGCCGATGCCGAAATTTCATTTTGAAGTGAAATGGGATGGTGGTGCCGGTGCAGATATGGTTGCTGCATTTCAGGAAGTGTCGGGATTAGATGTCGAGTCTCAGATTATTGAATACCGGGCGGGTAACAGCCCTGTTTTCTCTACGGTAAAAATGCCTGGTATTGTTAAAAGCAGCAATGTCACGCTGAAGAAGGGTATTTTTGTCAAAGATAATAAATTCTATGACTGGTTCTCTAAGATCAAGATGAATACCGTAGCCCGCACAGCCGTCACGATCAATCTGCTGGATGAAACGGGTGCTCCGGCAATGGTCTGGAAACTGAAAAATGCCTGGCCGACTAAGGTTACAGGCACGGATCTTAAATCAGACGGCAATGAAGTTGCTGTAGAAACCATTGAACTGGCCCATGAAGGGCTGGAAATTTCAGCACCATAATCATCGTTAATCGGGCATTCGGCTGATCTTTAAGTCAGGATGCCCGGATTCACTGATGCCTGGTTCAATACCTGACTTCAGGATGACAGGAAAGATAACACTATGGCCAAAAACGCTGATAACTGGCCTTTGCCAGCATTCCACTTTTCAGTGGTTTTTGGCAAAGACAGTGATGATGCCGGATTTCAGGAGGTTTCTGGAATCAGTACCCGGATAGAGACAGAAACGCTGTCGGAAGGAGGCAATAATACGGTTGTTTATCACCTGCCTAAAGCGGCTAAACACGACAATCTGATACTGAAACGAGGCGTCACTACACTGGACTCTACGCTGACAAAGTGGTGCAAAACGTTTTTTGATGATGGCTTTGCCAAAAAGCTGGAACCTAAAGATCTCACTGTTCGTCTGCTGGATGAGAAAAGAACGCCGGTACGGATCTGGCTATTTCGCAATGCTTATCCGGTTGGCTGGAAAATGGATGCATTGAATTCAACCAAAAATGAAGTCGCCATTGAGGAGATTGAACTCTGCTACAGCGAACAAAAACGTGTGAAGTGAAGTAAGGATACGCAATATGTCGATTGAAGTCAGACAGATGGTCATACAAGCCAGTACAGTAAACAATGCTCAGCCTGAGGCAGGTATTGATCGCCTTCAGAATAAAGCACCAGCCTGTACGACATCGCCAGAACCTGTGGCCAGTGGCAAGACAGCTAAAGAATACGCCCGTCTGTTTAATCGTTTACGCTCAGAATGCCGTGAGCGCTGATTCGTCCAGAGAGAGATACAATGGAAAAACTATCTATCCGGGCCATTGATGATCAGAGAACGTTTACTGTAGCCATTAACCCGGCCAGTTTCAAACATGATCATGGCATTAACTACACGACAGGCTCCGGCTCTCAGGCTGAATGCGGTGGAAAACGTGCGATAGGTACTTTGTCACCGCGACTGGAGTTTTCCGACTATCAGACGGAAAGCGTCAGCTTCAATATCACGCTGGATTCTACCGGTGTCGTGCCATCCGATTCATCTGTATCAGTCGATGATCAGATCGACAAATTGAAAGATGTCGTTTACCGCTATGTGGGCAAAAAGCATGAACCCAGTGTCGTACAGATTAAATGGGGTACTTTTGTTTTTAAAGGGCGTCTGAAAACACTGAACATTAATTACACCTTATTCGCGCCCTCTGGAAAACCATTACGCGCAGCGATCAGTCTGAGCTTTGAGCGCTATCTGGAAGAAAATGAGCAGGCGTTTAAGGCCAAACGTTCATCGCCTGATCTGACCCATATTATCGAATTCAGGGCGGGTGACAGTCTGCCTTTGCTCTGCCATAACATTTACCAGGACAGCTCTTACTATCAGGAAGTGGCGCGCCATAACAATCTGGACAATTGTCGGGATATTCGTCCTGGCACCCGGCTGTACTTTCCCCCTCTGGACTAATACTGATCAATACCTCACGGAAGCAATATGCCTGACTCTCCAATAAAAAATAGCAGTGGCGTTATCAGTTACTCCATCAAGGCGGCGGGGTCCGCAATTAAGGACTCAATACGTGTGGTATCTATTGATGTGTATAAAGCGGTCAATGCCATCGCCACAGCCATGATCGTCATTCAGGATGGCGATATGCCGGAAAAAGATTTTCCGATCAGTAACGAAGATACCTTTAAGCCGGGAAATGAGATTGAGATTGCTGTGGGTTATGGCGGCGATAACGAAACAATATTCAAAGGTGTCATCATTCGTCATGGTATTTCGATTGCCGGTCATAACGATTCCCGCCTGATTATTGAGTGCAAGGATAAAGCGGTTGGTATGACCCTGGCTCGCCGCAGCAATAATTATGTCAAAAAGAAAGATAGTGACATTATCTCTGCATTGATTGGGAACTGCTCTGGCACATCTTCTGACGTTAAAGCGACGAGCACACAGTTTCAGGAGCTGGTGCAGTTTAACAGTACCGACTGGGACTTTATGCTGACCCGTGCAGAAGCGAATGGCTATGTGGTATGTACTCAGGATAATAAGATCACTGTTAAGCCGCCTCAGACAGATAAATCAGCTGTATTGAAAGTGACTTATGGTGAAGACCTGATGGAGTTCCATGCTGATATCGATGCCCGTCATCAGCTTAAATCCGTGACTGGCATCAGCTGGGATATCAAAAATCAGAAAGTGATCACTGAAAAAGCAGCGATACAGACACTGAACAGCCAGGGTGATCTGGATGCCAGTGAATTGTCCAAAGTACTGGGATTCAGTGAATATCGAATGCAAACCTCTGTACTGGAAAAAGGGGCTTTAAAGGACTGGGCCAGTGGCCAGCAGGTCAAATCCGCGTTATCCCGAATTCGTGGTGCGATGACTTTCCAGGGTAGTGCTAAAGCCGATATTGATTGTCTGATAGAGGTCAATGGCGTCGGCAACCGTTTTAACGGTGACGTTTATGTCAGCGCTATTCATCACAGTGTGACGGGCGGGCAATGGTTAACAGAAGCCGAGTTTGGTATGTCACCCTGCTGGTCTGCAGAGAACCGGGATCTGGCGGCACCTTCAGCGTCAGGTTTGCTGCCCGGCGTTGAAGGTTTGCAAATTGGCGTTGTGAAAAAGCTGGATGGCGATCCTGAGGAGCAGAATCGGATTCAGGTATCGGTTCCTGTTTTACAGGCAGAGACAGAAGGTGTCTGGGCCCGCCTTGCCACTTACTATGCATCATCCGAATTTGGCAATTTCTTTATACCTGAACCCGGTGATGAAGTTGTTCTGGGTTACTTTAATAACAATCCTTCTGAGCCTGTTATTCTGGGCAGCCTGTACAGTAGTAAGAATAAGCCTCCCTACACTATCGAATCTGAAAACGATACCAAAGCGATCGTGACGCGCAGCAAACTGAAAATCGAGTTTAATGAGAAAGATAAGATCACCACGATTATCACTCCGGGTGAAAACAAGATCGTTATCAGTGATAAAGACCAATCTATTCTGTTGCAGGATCAGAACGATAATAAAGTCGAACTGGCCTCCGGTGGCATCACTCTGGATACACCAAAAGATATTAAAGCCAGTGCTAAAGGCGATATCTCTCTGGAAGCGACAGGCAAGATTTCTCTGAGTTCAAAGGGCGATATGTCCCTCGATGGCATGAATGTCAAAGTCACCGCGAAGGCTGCGCTGACAGCAAAAGGCTCCAGCACCGCTGAATTTTCCGCATCGGGTCAGACGACCGTTAAAGGTGCAATGGTTGCCATTAACTGATAAAGGGAGACCACGCTATGCCCCCGGCTGCAAGATTGACAGATATGCATACCTGCCCGATGCAAACTCCGGGCTTACCTCCCATCCCTCATGTAGGAGGTCCGGTTATAGGGCCTGGAGTACCGACGGTGCTGATCGGTAAATTACCCGCGGCTGTAGTTGGTGACAACTGCGTATGCGTCGGACCTCCGGATACCATTGTAAAAGGTTCTTCGACCGTCACGATTGGTGGTAAACCTGCAGCCCGCTTAGGCGATAGCACGGCTCATGGCGGCAGCATTGTACTGGGTGAGTTTACGGTAATGATCGGAGGATAAATCATGTCTGAAGATAACGCTTTTCTGGGCACTGGCTGGAGCTTTCCCCCTGAATTTCGTGCTGATACCGGAGATGTTCTGATGGTCAGCGATAAGCAGGATATAGAACAGAGCCTGACGATTCTGTTATCCACCCGTCCTGGTGAGCGTGTCATGCAACCGGATTATGGTTGTGGTATTCAGACGATGGTGTTTGCAGAGCTCAATCTGGCAACAATCACAGAAATCAGAGCCTTAATTGAGCAGGCCATTCTGTATTTTGAACCCCGGATAGAGCTGGAAAAGGTCTCTGTCGATGCCACGGATACTCTGAATGGTCGCCTGTTAATTCTGCTGGAATACACCATCATTACCACTAACCGGCGCAGTAACATGGTGTATCCGTTTTTTATCATGGAAGGTACGCTTGTTGATTTATAAAAAAATGGGCTGTATCTGTCACGGCCATTTTTCTGTGATGGTTGCTTATGCCTGAAGACAGAAAGCAGCCCTCCGCTCAGCGTCGACGACAAACAGATACCGGTCGTTCAGACAGGCTGTTACCCGCATTAAACAACGGGTACTTTCAGCCTGATGAACTCTCGTTTGAAAACCTGTTACAACTGTCGCGTGATATTGCGGCTCAGCTGAACTTTTATGATCTGCAAGGTCAGCAGAGCGGCCAGTGGAATACTTTGTTCGATCATAGCGAAGTCGCCGTGATTGCCGCTATCCTGTCGGTACAATGTTCCCATGAACAACAGCTGTTTCAGGCAGAACAAGCCCGAGGTCTGTCTTTTGCTCTGGAAAAAGTGCTGTCTCTGTATCAGCAGCTGGATACCTGGTTGCAGCGGTTATTTAAAGCCGATACCCGCTCAGCAGGAGAGCTCAGATTAAAGCTGACCTCGGTGGTTGAGAAGCAGTTAGCCCAACATATGATCCGTCTGGCAGAGCTGATTCTCGCGGCACCGTCGGATGAGCTATCGCCAGTGGTTGCCAATCAGTTATTCCGTCATTTTGATACTCTGGACACGCTATGGGGGATCAGAACCGATCAGGGTAAACTGATTATTCTGCGCCCGGAATTACAGGCATCCGGTGAGCCGATGCTGAATGCCAGCAAGGATAGCAATCAGCCTCCTGATTACTGGCAGAATATCAATGAAAGCTTGCAGCTTTGCTTCTCTGCTGCGATGAACGCCATTGAGTTTTTACAGACAGACTGTCAGAGCAGCCTGGATCAATCACTGGCAAAAGCCGATCATGCACCGGCTCTGGGACTGTTTCTGGCATTTCTGCGTTTGCTGGGCAATGTCCGGTTAAAACTGAATCGCTTTACAGAGCGACATCTGGATTTTTATTATCGGGATCTGCTGCAATTTTCCACCCTGCCTGCAGTACCTCCTGCCGTTTATCTGAAACTCAGCCGGGATATTCCTGCCGTTCAGTCCGAAACCTCTGCCTCTTTGCCTGCCGTTGCCGTTGGCAAAGGTTTTCCGTTCACCTGCGGTCAGGATGAACAGCTGAACGATATTGTTTATCACAGTGAACAGTCTGTGATGGTGACAGATGCCAGGGTGGCACAGGTTTGTTCGCTCTATCTGAAGCGGGACAGGCTGATCTCCCCGGAACGAGAGTTGCACTATGTCACGGCCATTCAGGGCGATGTCATGCTTCCTGTGACAGATGATATCTCAGCGGATATGCAGGCTGCCGGTAATATGTCATCAGCCAGTCTCTTTGATGATGCAGATAGCCTGAATATCAAAAGCGGTGGCGGAATATCCCATAAAGGCATTCGGGTATTTGGTGAAACACCGGAAACTCACGGTAGCCGGGTGCATACAGCAACAGGAATCGCTTTTTCTGACCCTGTGTTGTTATTGAAAGAAGGCCTTCGTCAGGTCAGTATCCGGATTAGCCTGGGAGAATTCAGACATGGCCGGATGCAGCAGCTGATCTATATGATCAGAGAAGCCGTGCCAGAGCAGCAGAAAGCAGGGCTGGCAGATCTGTTTGCAGAATTGCTGCAAGCGGAACCTGATATGCAAAGTGCCCTTACAGCCTGTACCGGAATACACCCAAAAGATTCGGGCATCGCTCTGAGCCAGTGTCTGCCTGATGATGGGATTCAACAGTTACTGAACGCTGATAAACATTCACTGACAGGATTACTGTATAAATGCTTTTTGCTGGCCATGACAGAGCTGTTGGCACAGGCTAAGAGCAAGGCGGCAGATCAGAGCAAAACAGCAGAGCTGTTTTTCCGGTTGATGGGACGTTTGTTCAGTCGTCATACCCTGAGTGGAGCAAACTGGCTGACCGAACAGGAAATCAGCCAGATTAAAGCCCGTAGTCAGCAGCTATTAAATTCGCAAAGTGCAGCGCGTATCTGCCGTTTACTGGATAATAGTCCACTGGCTACGTTTTACGAGCTGTACAGTGAGTTGTTTAATATCCGGATCAGTACAGAAGAAGGCTGGTTATCGGTGAATGACTACAGGCTCCATCCGCTGGATCACCATGAAGCCGGGCCTTATGGCTTCCGACTGGATTTTACACTGGGTCAGAGTGCACCTGCTCTGGTTGCCTGTGATCCGACCATTCATGGTGATCTCTGGCAGTTTGACGAACCCGCTGTGCGCCTGGAAATTCGCCCGCAGGCCGCTTTTTTTCCTTACTCTGTATTTCGCAGCTTTACCCTGAATCAGCTGGATATTGAGACTCGGGTTGATAACGTAACCGATCTGCAGATCTATAACAGTGAAGGGCAGGCAGATCCTTCCCAGCCGTTTGCTCCTTTTGGCAGTCAGCCGGGCCAGCAAAGCTGGTGTGTACTGGGAAATTACGAAGCGGCCCGCAAACCATTAACCGAACTGCGCCTGCGCATTCACTGGGCCGATTTGCCCGCACTCTCCGATGGTTTTACCGAGTATTATCAGGGCTATGAAACGGCTTACAGCAATGACAGCTTCAGAATCATGCTGGAAACCCTGAAAGATGGTGAATGGAAAAATACTGTTGCCACTCAGGGTGTGCCGATGTTCCGGACACACGCGGATAGTGGACGCCTCAGCGAGTGTAGCGGATATATCGCCGGAGTCAGTGGTAAGTTCAAGCCTGTGCGTCACACTTTGCGTGAAGATCAGTTTCACTACAATATCCGTAGCCGGGATGGGCTGTTTCGTTTGACTCTGGCTGATCCTGTCAGTGGATTTGGTCATCATGAATACGCGCCTTTACTCAGTAAGCGGTTACTGGAAAACGCCAGAACAAAAAAGCAACAGCCTTTACCTGCTTTGCCTTATACCCCAACGGTGAGTCGTCTGGCTCTGGGATATACCGCTCGTTCGCGTATCTCGCTGAATGGTAAACACCCTCGTAGGGATGTTCGAATTCTGCATCTGCATCCGTTTGGTTATGAGCAGATCTGGCCGATAGCCGGTCAGCAGAACCGATATCAGCCGGTCTGCTTTTTCCCTCGTTATGCCGGTGATGGCAATCTGTTTATCGGTATCGAAGCTTCAGAACTGCAAGGGCAAATCAATCTGTTTTTCCGTATGGATGACAGCACCCGGCTCACCTCACAACCCGATTCAGATCAATTGCAATGGTTCTTCCTGACGGGCAATCGCTGGCAGCGCCTGAATAGTCAGCAGATCATTAGCGACTCAACTCATGGATTTATGACCTCCGGCATCATCACTCTGGATCTTCCAGCCGGTCTGGATCGTTCACACACCGTGATGCCTGATGGCTTATTCTGGCTGAGAGTCAGTTCATTACAAGGACTGGAGCATCCGGGTAACTGCCTGACCGTTGCCACCCATGTCGTTAAAGCCACGATGGCTTTGCAGCAAACGGCGGCACTGTCGGCATCAGATGAACTCCAGATAGAACAGATGGCCAGAGAGGGCGACTGGCAGCCCGCCCGAAAAATCAGTGGATTAGCCCCCGCTGTCACTATGGATTATGAGGCCGGTAACAGCCGGATTGAGCAGGAACCTGAGTTTCGGGAAAGGGTCAGTGAACGTCTGCGCCATAAAGGTCGGGCTGTTACGCCGTGGGATTATGAGCGGCTTATTCTGCAGCACTTTCCGGGCATTGACCGGGTGCGTTGTTTTTGCGGAGTACGTTTTGATCAGACGGGGAGTTTCCCCGGCCATATCCTGATTATTGTGCGCAAAAAAGTCATGGATTGTGCTCATTCAGCCTGCGGTAGCCATAGGATCAGCACCCGGCTGCTGGTGCAGATTAAAGCGTTTCTGCAATCGGTCAGCAGCCCTTTTGTCAGTATTGATGTTCGCAATCCGGAATATGAGCGGGTACAGGTACGTTGCACTGTCACCTTCCAGCCCGATGAGCATCATGGCCTGGCATTAAGGCGTCTTAACCAGGCCTTATGTGAGTATCTGTGTCCCTGGCAGCACACAGGTATGAATCAGGGGTTTGGCTGGCAACCGGAAGTCCGGCAGATCGAATCCTTCATCAGTCATCAGAGTTATGTGAGCTATGTGACGGACTTTTCTGTGCTGCAGATCAGCCAACAGGATATCAGCAGCAATACCTGGCAACTGAACGACAGTGCGGTACTGACCGAAACTGAGGTTCAGGCAAGGCTCTCGTCCCATCGTAACTCAGAATCCGAATCAATCCGGGACACTCTGTCAGCACAGGCACTTGTTGCAGAAAATAACCTTTCTGAGCGTAACGTGCTGAGTACCCTGCATCCCTGGCACCTGCTGATGCCTGTGGCACGACACTATCTTATTGTGCAGCCAGAGCCTGTTGCGATGACCGCCTGTAAAACCGGAGTTGGAGAGCTGGAGGTGGGTGACAACTTTATTCTGTCCTGATCCGCCAGTCAGATGGATAGCACAACAGATTCAGCGCAGAGCAAACCCGATGCGCAAGGGAATACTGCAAGCAAGTGCAGTGATGTATTGAAAAATAGACATCCGGACGCCTTTATCCGGGAGCAGAAAGCCAGAACACAATGGAGATAAACCGTGGCTAAACGTAATCGCAGTACGCTTAAAAACTATTTTCGCCGTGGTGCTATGCCATCTGCAGAGCATTTTGCTGATCTGGTTGATTCTTCTCTGAACACTCTGGAAGAAGGCTTTGATAAAACCCCTGAACAAGGATTTAAAATCTCCTCACTGGAAGAAAATGCCAGCCTGATGAGCTTTTACCGGGATAGTGACCCGGATGCCCGTTTGTGGTCTGCCAGCTATCATAATGAAATTGACTCTCTGTTATTTAACCGACATCTGCCCGCCACTTTATCCCGTGATGGGGCGCAGGATTCTCCGGCCACTGATCAGCCTCTGCTTAGTAATGCCGAAAAAGAGCGGGGTCGGACGGTACTGGCTCTGACTCAGCAAGGACGAATTGGTGTTGGCACCGCGCAACCGGAACAAACTCTGGATGTTGCTGGTGTTATGCGTAGTCATGGCCGGGAAGGTACGCAGCAGGGACAGCAAGCTGGTGTTCCGGCTGATGGTCACTGGCATACCATTTCACCCAGATTAGAGGGGTGTCAGGCACTGGAAGTGGTCGCAGGTGTCGGTATCAGACGCTCAGGACGTTATGCCCTGATCCGGGCCGTTGCGATGAATACCTGCGCGCCCGATGGCTTCTTTTTTAATTTTCTGAAGCGCAAAAACCGGATTAAAGCTCAGCACGCCTATTACCGTTCCTCGGCTGATAAGCTGAAACTGCGCTGGGTCCGGGACCTGAACGACCCGAACCAGAGTGATACTTATCGCCCGTATTATCTGCAGATACGCAGCAACACCCGTTATGACGCAGGAACCGTCATCCGCTACCACATTACCCGTCTCTGGCATGATGACTATATGCAACACAGTGCTGCACCATCAGAACGGCAGACAGGAGGTAGCTGATGGATAGCGCAACGCCAGTGCAGCAACCTGATAGAAAGTCGGTGATTCCCAGACGTAAGGCGCAGGATGATCCTTGTAGCTTTATCAGCCTGCGTCGTGAAGGCATAAAGTATGCACAACAGTTTTCCGGCAATCAGTGGACCGACTATAACCTGCATGATCCGGGAGTGACTATTCTGGAGCAGGTCTGTTACGGGCTGACAGATCTGTCCTATCGGACCGATTTCAGTGTGGCAGATCTGTTATCTGATCAGGAAGGGCAACTGGATCTGAAACAGGCCGGATTAGAATTGCCTGAAGCGATTCTGCCCGCCCGTCCTTGCACTCTGGCTGATCTGGTTGCTGTCATGCTGGATCAGATGGAAGAAGCAGAACAGATCTGGCTGGAGCCATTGCCGCCAGAGTCTGCACAGGCATTGAAGTTACCGCCTTATATGGGGCTGTATTCTCTTGAGCTGCAGCTGAGTGACAGACATAACCAGCTTTGTCAGACTAACCCGAGTTACAAACAGCGTATTATCAGTAAGGCTATGAGAATTTACTCCGCCAGACGGAGTTTATGTGAAGATATCGCCCGGATTCATATCTTAGATAACAACAGCCTGCAGCTGGATGCCAGTATTGATCTGGAAGGTGAACGGGAAGCCCATGATGTTCTGGCTGACATCTATTTCAACACCAGCCAGTGGCTGAAAGGCGAAACCAGCTCAGAACCTCAGATCCTTAGCTATGAGCAGCAACAGCGTAGCGGGAAAAGTCTGGATGAGATTCTGACCGGACCTCTGACCCGTTTTACACCTTTTACAGCCGAAGCGCATACTCGTTACCAACACACCGGAAGTTACCTGGGCCCTGAAAGCCAGGTGACCCATTTACCGGAGCATGGCAGCCCTCCTGCACAACATGCCCCACCCCGGATAGTTAAGTCATTAGCCACTTTGTATTCGATTCTGACCGGAATTCCCGGCGTTGCCCGCATCCATCACCTGCAGTTGCTTTCTGATGAGGGGCCAGCAGAAGTGACATCCTGCACCTGTCTGGCTATGCCTGAATGTATGGAGGCGGTTAAAGTCAGGCTGACCCGAAACGGACATCCGCTGGCGATCCGCTTTACCGATCTTTGCATCCGTATTGAGCAGAAGCAGTTTCGTCATCAGGCTCTGCGCCATACCCGTCAGGATGTCACGGCTCTGTATTCACGGCCTCAAGGGCACTGGCGATCTCCTGGTCGTTATACCTCGGTTCAGAATCACTTTCCGGCCAGCTATAAACTATCCGTTCAGGGTGTCCCTGTAGCCATGGAGCAGGGGGATAAAGCCCGGTTACTGCAGTTACGGGGCTATCTGTTGCTGTTTGATCAGTTAATGGCCAACTATTGTGTCAACCTGGAGGGATTACGGGAGCTGTTTTCAGTACAGATTCATCATCGTCAGAGTTATCACTACTGCATACTGGATGAAGGCAGTTTCCGGGGTATCAGGCAGATCTATCCGAAAACACCCGATGAGGTGTTTCAGGCCATTCTGGCCAATACAGATCATTATGCGGAACGAAAGGGACGCCTGCTGGATTATCTGCTGGCTCTGTACGGTGAGCACCTGGATGATGCTTTCTTCCGTCGTTTTAATTGCTACGATACTGAGCAGGCTCTGGAGAACCGGCTACTGGAATACAAGAGTGAATTTATCCAGCGCATCGCTTCCCTGACCCGTGACCGGGCGGCAGGGTACGATTACCTCTCTGATGACGGGCATAAAATACCGGCGGAATGGATCAGAAATGACAACCGCAGAAAGCGTCAATCAGATTATCGCAGGCAAATGGATAAATCAGGCCGGTACAGAGATTCTGATGGTTTCCCTGCTATGCCCGGCGAAAGTGGCTTTCAACAACGTATTGCTCTGCTACTGGGCTTCCGGGATAGCCCCAACTGGCCAGTCACCGGGGCGATTACCCAGTACCTGCTGAATGTGGTGCCTGATGATGAATTCAGACAGCACTGTACGGGTAAAAAAACACTGTTGCGCCTGCGTGATGTGTACCGCAAACGTCTGCAGGATATACCTGCGGTGTCTCTGCCCATACCTTCAGATGTTTCTCGCATCAGCCGGGTGCTGGAGTCTATCGCAGCATTTAAAGACAAATTGATACCGGAATCCTTTCTGCGCCAGGGGATTGAATTAGAGCGTTATCAGATTCTGAGTCGGAATGACCGGGATGATTATCAAGTCTTCTTCCGTCTGGGGGATGGCGACGATTCCCGCTGGCTGTATATCGGTCGGGGTCACAAAAAACAGCAACTGATTCGTTTTGCTAATCTGTGCTGTCAGCTGGTCATACAGTTGAATCGTCAGAGTGAAGGTCTCTATGTGGTTGAGCACCTGTTGTTAAGAGAACAAACGGAAAGGCCGCCATCAGAAAGACCACAACCGGAAACACCGCATTCAGAAATATCAGCATCGGAAAAGTCAGTGTCAGAGAGATCCGTGCCAGAAAGATCTGAGCCAGAGCAGGATCATTATTCCTTCCGCATCAGTGTAGTACTGCCTGGTTTTACCGCCCGATGTGCAAACCCTGCATTCCGAACAGAAGCAGAACAGCTGATCCAGTACAACTGTCCGGCTCATATTGTACCTGAGTGTCACTGGCTCTCGTTCAGAGCGCTCTGTCGCTTTGAAAGCCTGTACCTGAACTGGCTGGAAACCCGGCAAGAATCACTCTGGCCCGATGAAACCTGTCAGCAAGCTGCCGACCGTTTGATGCATTTTCTTCATTCTGATCCTGGAGTGGATGATGAGGTGGTGATATGACCCGCCACCTGATTGAATCTGCGCAACTGAACCTTGAATTTGACAATAACCACGATGCGGATAGTTTCAGTCGTTATGCCGGAGAGTGGGTCACCCGGCATCTGCTGCCGATGGTTGAACGTGTCTTCGACCGTTATTCTCATTCTGATGAGGTGATTCGCATTGATTCGCTGGAACTGGATCTGGGAACTTTACTGACCGGCGCACCGGTACAGGAACCAGGGCAATTGTCCTATGAGTTCAGACAGGTACTGGAACAAAACATCGAACGTACTCTGATTGATCTGCTGAACCAGCGGATACCTGAATCAGGTAAAGGCATCAGAGTATTATCCCGTCAGGAATCAGATTGGCTGCAGCTACGGTCTTTTCTGCAGACCGGAGAGATGCCCTGGCACTTTAATAAAACGCCGGACAATAACAGTGAGTCGCTACCGGGTTCTTCAGCTCAGCAGCAATGGCTGACAGAGTCCGTAAAGCGTCACTCAATGTCACTGATCACCTTGTTGCATCATAGCCCTCAGGCCGGAAGAATAATCCGTCGTCTGATCTGGCAATTGCCGAATCAGGATCTGGCGCACTTTATCCAACAATTGCCCGATGGTTTATTTAACCGGGTGATCGAGAGTCTGCAAAGCCTGCCTGCTTCAAACAGCCATAGTCCGGCTTTACAGCCATTACTGAACCGTTACTGGCAACAGCGCATTGAACAGGGCATGCGCCTGGCTCAACCCGGTCAGACTCTGATGCCGATCTGGTCGATGCTGCTGGCGCAACATGGCGATCTGCTGATCCGGGTGCTGCAACAATTTGCCCAACGCAGCCAGGGCATCAGGGCACTGGTCAAGGGTATGACAGTCCCGGCCTTTGTTGGTTTGCTTCGCCTGTTAGAGCCTCTGGAATATGAATTTATTCACCGGGTGGTTCAACGGCCTGATGTACTGTTTACAGTCAGCCCTGCGATGACTGATTCATTGACATCAGAACAGAGCGTGAACATAGCCGCAGGCCATGATACCAGACAAAACCTCTGGTACTTCACCCTGAGTTATCTGCTGATTAACAGAGGCAGTCATTTTAACCGGGTCAGTTATCTGGCAGATCTGATTAAAAAAATGGCCGGATACCATAATACCAGCGTGGCCGACATGCTAAGCGTATTACAGCGGGGAGTTGCCGGGATTAATGATCAATCCTCACTCAGAAATGAACTGCTGGTTTTGTTAGATCATGTTACGGTGCGTTTAACCAACCCGGACAGACAAACTGCGGTCGGTAAAACGGATCGCTCTTTTTCTGATCCTGATGGCGTTTTATCTTCGCCGTCCAGTCTGTCATGGCCAGACCAGTCTGCTGATGCTGCCAGCTCCCCTGAAACAAAACGCCGGTTAGGTGAGTTGTTATATCAGCTGGAGCGACAGCAAATTGTGCGTTTTCGTGAGCTGTGGCAGATCATTTCTCAAAATGCAGCAGGCTCTCTGAAGCGCATGCTACAAAGACAGGGGCAAAAAGCACGTTTCCGACGACAACTGGCTTTAGCTCTGCCGGATGATCTGTTGATGGCTATTGTTCACTTACTGACACCGGATGCAGTGGCTTTTATTCGTCATACCATCGCGTCGGTAGAATACTTTGCTCGTGCACACAGGGTATCCGTTTTAATATCAAGCCCGGTATTTCATATTAAGCCATCATTGTGGTCAGGTTTATCTGATCGGTCCGGGGCTTCGTCAGTCACTGGCCGAGTTGATAACCCTCTGTCTACCCGTTCAGATCTGGCATCAGAGCGTTTGGAGCAGCAAGCGAGTGATATTATTCAAAGTGGCCAGGGACATAACAGACACGTTTCGATCAGAGGCGTTGACAGTCATCGCTCGCTTTACCCGGAAAGCAGGGTTAATACCAGGCTGCTGAAACAAAGTCTGTGGGAATTTACCCTGAGTTACCTGCTGACAGAGCGAGGCAGTCGTTTTAATCAGCAGGTTTATCTGGCCAGTGTGCTCAGGCAGATGGCTGCTCATCAAAACCTTAAGCTGATAGACCTTGCTGGCAGTATGCTGCGAGTGATGAGCGAGACCACGGCACTGGCTGCACCAATACGCACAGATCTGTTGGTGGTATTAAACCATGTTGTTGCCCCCGCGCTTGCTAAAACCGATATAAAACATCCAGCGCCTCCGGGACAGGCTGAGGAAAAATATACCCGTTCCCAACTGAATAACACAGTGAGTTCTACGGATAAAGCAGAGCCTGCCGTGCAAGCTTTGCTTTCAGAAGACTCTCAGCTTTCAGAAGAACCGCCATCTTCAGATGAATCGCTGCCCTCAGCAGAATTATTACCAGAACAGTTACCAGACAAACGAGCAGAACATGCCCTCAGCATCGCCTGCTATCAGTATATTGATGCCGTATTGCAGGGACGGAGCACAATAGCACAACGGACAGATCTGTTTAAACAGATCAAACAATATAGAAAGCTGGCAGATCAGGCGCTCAGCACTGAACAGATCTTATGGTTGCAACAGCCGGATCATGATCAAGTGTTTATCTCGGCTTTAATCATACTCAGACATTACCAGCCCTGGCTGCTGCAACGGTGGCTGAATGAGTCAATGGTAATATCTGCATACTGGTTGCAACGGGTACAGGGGCTGAGCCGGACACAACTGGAATATATGGTGTTGTGTCTGCTATCACTCAGACATCCATCGATGGCCCTGACCAGTACCAGCAGTAAGGCCCTGATGCAATCGCTGTCCGGTTATGCTTCCTCATTGTCAGATGCTCATAAACAGCAGGCTTTTTATGCGCTGGTGATGGAGTCCATTGCCCATGATACGGTGATTGACCCAGAGGAGATCCTGAAAAGATTGGCTGATAATCCCGTTGATCAGCAAAAGGCATCCATCAGTCAGGCCCGGCTTTCTGCAGAGGATCATCAGGCAGTAGAGGCTATAGTGGAAACCAATCAGGCGCGAGACCTTCTGATTCAATGGCTACTCCGGTATCTGCCGGATAACTGGTTCAGTCAGACCCGCTGGTATCGGGATAAACGGTTTTATCGCCAGTCGGATCGGAGCAAGCTATCCCGCCCGGATGTGCTTCAGTTCTGGCAGGCATTGACCGTATTGAAACAGCAATCAACAGAGGCTTATGCGTTACGAGAAGTACTGCTGCTGGCGATGCAATCAGACACGCTGGCAGACGTTTTATTGAATAACGCCTCAGAGCATCAGCTTAATGAGCTGCTATATCTGCTGAAACCCGCCGAGTTTTCCTCGGCTTTTGCTTACAGCAGTCTGATTGCTAATGCCTGTTATCGCTATTTTGATCATCACTCAGGTTCTGGAAGCCCAGCCAGTACAGGGCTGGCATTGGTCAGCCGTTCGATTATTGATGCTCTGCAATGGCGTTATCTGATTCACTACCTGCTATTAAAAGGACTGGCGTTTAATCCTCATCGTTTTGTGACCGGCTTTGTGGGCTATCTGGCTGATTACTGGCCTGCAACTGCCACTTTATCAGAAACCGCCCGCTTATCAGAAGGATCAGCCCTTTCTGATGTTCAGGATTTCAGAACCCTTTTATTGCAGGCCCTGGAACAGCGTTCCCCTGTTTCAGTACAAGCGCTGGCCAATGAAACCGCTCGTATTATCCGCTCTGAACTCAGACCTGCCAATGCCAGCAGCAAGATGGATAAGCGGCAAGCTACAGATAAAAACCGAGCGGAAGAAGATAAAAACCGGGTGACAGATAAAAAGCATACCACCAATAAACTCCAGGTTACCGATAACACTCAACAACATCCGAAGAAGGATCAGAGAAACATGATGGAGCAGGACGTGCTGCAAACACCGGATGCACTTCAGATACAAGATGCGAGCCAGCAACAAGAAACGGAGCAGAACCAGGGGGCAGTCCAGACGCAGGAGTTTTTACAGACATCCCAGGATACTGCGACGGCGCTAAGCTGGCCTGAAGATGATCGGGATACAGATCAGGATTACCAACAAGTACCGGTATATAACGCTGGTCTGGTATTGATTACGCCTTATCTGCCTCGTTTATTCAGTATGTTCTCTTTGATGGAGGAGAGTCAGTTTACGAATGTGGAAGCCAGATACCGGGCTGTGCATATGCTTCAGTACCTGGTGGATAGTCAGCTGTCTACCCCGGAGCACTATCTCGCACTTAATAAGTTATTAACCGGGACTGTCCTGACAGATCCGGTGCCCTTATCTGTCGAGATAACAGAGGAAGAGCAGAGCACCATGCAGAGCCTGATCGGTGCAGTTATGCAGCACTGGACGGTGATGAAAAACACCTCAATGGAAGGTTTTCAGCAAACGTTTCTACAGCGCGAAGGTGTACTGAGCCGCCAGGAAGAAAGCTGGTTACTGGAGGTACAGCCTGGTCCTTATGACATGCTGCTGGACCAGTTGCCCTGGAGTTATAGCACCGTTATGTATCCGTGGATGGATATGCCTTTACATGTGACCTGGAGGTCATAAATGACAGATCAGAGCGAAGGCGTTATGGGGTTGCCCGGTAAAAGCATACCGGATGACACCTATTTTCAGACCGGAGCCGCAGGCTCTGTGGGGGTATCGTTATCGACCTCCACCGCTTTCTCCATGAATTCTTTCTCCATGGAACAGAATGCGATGACCAGCGATGTGGTGACAAACCACGCTGTGCACTCAGCTTCTGATGCAACAGGCATTCAGGGGTTTACCGTGACATCGCTCAGTCAGGCTAATGCGATCACACTGGAGAAAGAGATCGACTGGTTTACACGGGTACTGGATCTGCGCATTCGTCTCTATTTTGAACAAGGGGCCGATCTGGATCATATTTACCAGATCCCCCCTCCGACACTGAGCGAAAATGATTCTGTTTATGCTCAGGTTGTATGTCAGTACCAGCTTAATTTTGATGAACGCATTGTGCTGGTGATGGCGTTATTGCCCCATATCCGGCCACAGATTCTGGATACATTTTTTATTCAGAATAGCCATTTTGATCGGGGCTATACCGAGTTTGGCGGTATTCAGGGTAAAAGCCATAGTGGTTTTTTGCCCACCTGTGAAACCGCCGCTTTTGTACTGGCCGGAGATGAGCTGTCCCGCCGTTTTGCCATTATGCCAATGTTTGAAACACAGCATATTTTTGCCAGAGCAGGCATTCTGTCGCTGGAGCATCATAACGAAGGTGAGCCATTTTTCAGCAGCGTTTTAGCCCTGTCCGGTGAATATCTGAACAAGTTCACTACGGGGATCACCGAGAAGCTGGATTACAGCAGCCGCTTTCCTGCCAAACTGATTACCACCGCATTAGGCTGGCAGGATCTGGTACTGGCACCGGAGGTGATGGAAGAGATCGATAAGATACGCACCTGGATTCGCTCATCTGAGCAGATTCTTAATAAATGGCAGCTGGAGAAAACCCTGAAGCCGGGGTATCGCGCGTTGTTTTATGGTCCGCCCGGAACCGGTAAAACCCTGACCGCGACGTTACTGGGAGATGAACTGGGGCTGGATGTTTACCGCATTGATCTGTCCTCCATGATCTCTAAATACATTGGTGAAACAGAGAAAAACCTGGCCGGACTGTTCGATCAGGCTCAGAACAAAAACTGGATTCTGTTTTTTGATGAAGCCGACTCTCTGTTTGGTGCCCGCTCCGGGGGGAGCAGTGCCAATGATCGCCATGCCAATCAGCAGGTGGCGTATCTGTTACAGCGTATTGAAGATTTTCCGGGCGTGGTGATTCTGGCCACTAACCTGAGGGCCAGTATTGATGATGCCTTTTCCCGCCGTTTTCAGTCGCTGATCTATTTTCCACTACCTGATGCCGAACAGCGGCTGGAGCTGTGGCAGAAGATACTGAACGGTCATTATGCCCGTGAAGAAGCGAATGAGCTGCAGCAACTGGCTGAAGAATACGAACTGGCCGGTGGTGCTATTATCAATGTGGTGCGTTATGCCGCTATCTCGGCACTGCAGGTCGGAAGCGACACCATGCGTTGTCGGGATCTGAGAGCGGGTATTGCCAGAGAACTGAGAAAAGAAGGGAAGACGATATAAGCTATGTTTAGTCAGGGATTTTCTGTTCGATACAGTTCGGTGCAATGGGATGGTTCGATTTGCAACCATGACTCTGTCTACTGCCAGGGTGCCATAGCGCCTCGGGACGTCATAAGTCAGTTCAGGCGTTATAGTTTATGGCTGAGTCTGTTTATACTGCTGAGCATCACGCTGTTCTGTCGTGTCGCTCAGGCACAGGCTCAAACATCGCCTTTAAACCCTGCACAAGCACCGGTCTCAATACAGGCGCAATCATTGACGGCAGAGCAAGCCCAGGCGGCAAAGCATTCTCAGGCATTGACAGATCAACACCCGGTAGCAGGAAAGTATATTTCCACCCATTCTGGACAAGGTTTTGCCCATTCAGGCAATCAGCCCATGCGCCAGGCAGATAACCGTATTTTTCAGGGTAAAGCCTATGCCGCCTGTGTGGTGGTACTGGATCGCGTTAACGAAACCGGTTTTACCCTGGTCCGGCGTTTTGGCCAGCTGACGCAGCAACAGATTGAAATTATCTACCGGGATAATCTGGACTATCTGCAAGATCGCAATAAGCCGGGCCATTATCTGTCAGATGGTATTTTTGGCTTTGTCACAGGAAAATGGCTGGCGTATTTCTGCAGCGAATTTGGTATGGATACTCAGGTGGATACCGATGCTTTTATCATTGATCTTCTGACAGCATTGTCTCAGATTGCCGAACTGAGTCAGCTATACCCCTTCTGGCGGGAACGTATTACTCCCTACAATCTGTTGCACTGGTCAACAGAGCGCAGCCAGCCGGTGCTGGACGGTTATCAGCAAAATCAGCTGACGTCGGCACAACCCAATATTGCCTATTACTATCGCCTGACTGTTGATGACATGGCCTATCTGGCCGAACGCAATGCCATTCTGAAACAACTGGATGGTCTTATTGGTCAGCAGTTTACCAGCCGCCTGGAAGCCAACAATGCAGTACGGCCGATACTGAAACAGCTGACTGAACGGTATGAACTGCTGTTAAACCAGGTGATTGAGGCCGAACCCGCAGCAGAGCCACAGGCAAAGACCAGAACCACAGGTACAGCTAAGACGGAAACGACCACCACCGTGACCACCACAACAGGTGAAGGTGAAGAACAGAAAACACAAAGCCATACTCAAACGGCAAACAGCACCCAGACCAGTGAATCGCTGGCTGCGCCAGAGGCGGCATCGGTTTATTCCATGACCCAGAACAGCGTCCGGCAATTGTTGTTGGATCTGGGGATCGTCAGCCTGGATAAAAAGACCCTGAAACAACTGAAAGTCCTTCAGGATCAGGTCTTTGCGCAACAATATCAACTGAATGTTGCCCTGAAACTGGCCGGGTTAAGTTATCTGAGTCAAGCGATGCGCCATAGTATCGCTGAGCAGGCGTTTAAACTGGGCGTACCGTTAAATAATGCCCGACCTATGGTCTGGCAGGCCACAGAAGGTTGCGGCTGTTCTGACAACCAGTTTCAGACCAATGGTAATCGTAACTTCTTTTATGGATTTTATCCCTACTGGACGGTTCTGGAAGACGGGGAAGGGATCGACTTCAGTCAGCTCAGTCGTATCGGGTACTTCTCTGCCGCCATTGTGCCTGAAATTAACGATCAGGGTAATCCGGTTGCTGAGCTGAAACTACCACAGAACTGGCAGAAAACCAGACCTTATGCTGACTTCATTTATAAAGCCCATAAGCACAAAGTTAAGGTGGATCTGGTGGTTACCAGTCCACGTAATTATACAGACAATGCTCCGGTTAAAGGAATCCGAGGATCAGGGGCATCTGATTCGGGCCAGCAAGCCAGTATTAACAATTTCTATGGCGAAGGACTGATCAATCGCATTGTTAGCACGGTCAAAGTGCCGCTGGACAATTATTGGATTAACCGGGCTAAACCAGTGATGTCTTTTGGTTTCAGCCCAATGCGGACTATGGCTGATGGCGTTACTCTGGATCTTGATTTAAGCCAGATGAACAGCAAAAGTGAACAGGAAGCCTTTAAGACCTTTATCACCGAACTGAAACAAAAACTGTCCGCCAATGATAAACAGCGCAGTATGGGGGAAAAAGTTAAGGCAAATAATCAGGATGAATACTTCCTGAATATTATGGTGCCGGTCAGTCAACTGATTGCCGGTCAGGGCTTTTTTACGCTGAGTAACCTGCGTAGCATCGCGCCTTATATCAATCTGTTTATTCTGGTGGCGGACCAGCCGGATCAGAATGATCAGGCCTTCCGTGTACAAGGCATATCGGACATTGAAGGTGATACCTCTGACTCGAAAAATGGCGGTGCTTCTCAAGCCGACGATACTTCGCAAAATAGTGGTGCCAACCCTGGTGAGGGTATTACCCGCAATAATGAACTGGATCTGATCCGGGATTTCCGGCGCTTTCTCAGTCAGCAATCTCAGGATGAGATGGCCTGGTTATTCAGTAAAATGGTGCCCATTCTGTTAACGCAGGACAATAAAAACACCCATGCCTTACTGAACGAGTTGGTCGGCTACAGCCGCTGGAGCTTTTCTGGCGCAGCCTATTGGACATTACCGTTAATTACAAGCGATTACACCATCATCAGTAATGCCTATTTCCCCAAAGAGGAAGCCGAAGGGATACCAGGCCTTATAAGTCAAGTAGCAACAAGCACTTGCGATATCTTATGCCCGCAACGCTGGACACTGCGCGCCCTGCTGTTTCTGCTTTTTATTACAGTGGTGGCCTGTGTCATCAGTACCCTGTGGTTTTACCGCCTGAGAAGCCTGGTTAAATCATGGTACTTTGCCATTTTTATCGTGGTGCTGTCGGTGTTTATTATGCTGGTGTTTAACTGTGATCCTTACTGGCGGGAACGCCAGCCGCTGATCTTCTTTATTTTTATCCTGGTGCTGCTGATTACAGGTGCGATTATTCAGCTGCATAAAAGCCGGGAAGGGCGTTATCCGTAATGGCCCGACCAGGCCTGAAGCAGGAAAGGCAAAAGATCTGCTATAGAAGCAGAGAGCAGGCCACAGTGAAAGAAGTGGAAGCAACAGCAGGAATATTAAAGGAAAACAGCACTGGGGCAGAGCACTGGTATCAATGAACAGAGTCAACAGGATAAGTCCTGTGAGACACATGTTATGGGGCAGAGGCCGCTATAGTGCGCTGCTTCATGCTATTGAAAGGGAATCGTTATGACCAATCAGCTTAATCAGCAGACACAGCAAGATGACAGTATTCGCGCTGCCGCCCACGCCGTTCAGCGACGAAAACACAGTAGCAATACAGGCATTAGCCTGCAGTTAAAAGATCAGCGTGTTGGGGGCGGTGTCAGTTCCGGGGGCGGCGTTAGCGCTGAGAGCGGGGAAAGCTCGGGTTTATTACAGCGGATATTGCAGCTTAAGCAATACCCTACGGCAGCGGCGCAGTTGCAAACTGACTTACTACAACGCCAACCCAATAAAACAGGATTGCCGGATAATCTGAAATCAGGCATGGAGAGTTTGTCGGGTATGAGTCTGGATCACGTCCGGGTGCACTATAACTCGTCAAAACCAGCAGCGGTACAGGCCCATGCCTATGCTCAGGGCAGTGATATTCATCTGGCCAGTGGTCAGGAGAGGCACCTGCCTCATGAACTGGGGCATGTGGTACAGCAGGCTCAGGGCCGGGTTCAGGCAACAACCACTGTAGGTGGTATGGCAGTGAATGATAATCCGGGCTTAGAAAATGAAGCGACCGCGATGGGGAATAAGGCGCTGAGTCTGGGTGGGTAAGACGGCAGCAGTGATAAGAGGTACCGATAAAGACGGGGTGCAGGGCTGAACACGTGAGTGATTCAGGGGTTAAGGATGATGATTAGTCGACGGGGCATCGCCTTGATGGATCAAGTGACGGATAAGGCGGTGATTTCGACAGCCTGGAACCAACTGTGCCAGCAGCGACAGGGTGATCATCATAATCAGGATATCTGGCATTTACGTTTTTACTGGCCAGTTAAGCGTGATGAGATTTGTCAGCGGTTGTCGCAGGGAGAATATAACTTTTCTCCTTGTCGGTCTGTGGTGGTGCAGGGTGAACGAGTCAGCCTGTGGTGTGCAGAAGATGCGCTGGTGCTTAAAGCGTTAACCCGTGTACTGAGTCGGGATGAATTAAGCCCGTGTTGTTATCACTTGCAGGGCCGTGGGGCTAAAGCGTGTGTGTCTCAGTTGAAAGGGTGCGTGGATCAGTATCGTTTTGTCTGTCGGTCTGATGTGGATTCTTATTACGACAGTATTGATCATGGTGTGTTGCTACGGCAGTTAGCGCCTTTGTTGATTAAGCTGGGTGATGATGGCCGGGTGCTGGCGTTGATAGAGCGTTTGTTGCAGCGGGTTGATAGTGTGGATGGGGCTTTGTTCCCGGTTTTTCGTGGGTTAAGTAAAGGGTGTGCGTTGTCGCCTTTGTTAGGGGCCATTTATTTGTTGGTGATGGATCGTCAGTTGGGTGAGTTTTGTGCCCGGCGAGGGTTGAAGTATTTTCGCTTTATGGATGACTGGGTCATTTTGTGTAAAACACGGCGTCAGTTGCGGCAGGTGGTTCGGATTATGAATCAGTGCCTGGATGCGGTTAAGCAGTGTAAGCATCCTTATAAGACATATATCGGGCGAATACGGGAGGAAGGGTTTGATTTTCTGGGGTACAGGATAACGCCGGGTACAGAGCGGAATGTGTCTCTGGCCTGGAAAACCTGGGCTAATCATGTGAGCAAACTTTTGCGGCTTTATGAGCAGGGTGCAAGCTGGGATCGCATTGCAGAGTATGTGAAACATTGGCTGGTGTGGGTTAGAAGTGGTGTGAGTATTGATCTTGGCAAGGTGATAAGTGAAGCGCTGGGTAGTGATATGGGACAGCGGTTGTTGAGGTTGATGCCGATTGATGCGGTTTATCGGAAGTATGTGGGTGAATGTTAGCGCAGGGTTGTTGTCCTGAATGTTATTTGTTTGAGGGCGGCGGCGGTGAATATTCAGCGGTAAGTATAAGAACAATATTCTAACGGGCATTGATCGCATCAGGTATCAATAAAAAGCTTCACTGCATACTCAAAGACTCATTCTTTTGCTACTCACTTATTAGAAAGGGGACAGACTTGCGTTATATACAAGCGTTACTTGGGCTCTCAAGCTCAAAAACGAAAGGGATATATACTCATATGACGATGAAGGGGGTTGAGAATCTTCGTTCACCACTGGATGAGATGGATATATAAGGGGTTTTTTATCAGCCAAATTGGCTATTAAAAGAACACTAAATAATAAATATATAGCCAGGATAAAGTCGACTTCGACTATTTTAGTTGTGATAGGCAATGAAGGAAAAGCCTATAACAATCAATAAAATCCAATTTTGAAGGTTTGAAATATGTATGCACAAGTAGAGAAGCCAGAAGAGAATAAAAGTAGGGTGTTTGCTAATCCTGTTGCTCAGAAGAAAAGTAATGGGGGGCAAGGTGTTAGGTTTGTTGATAATCGTACAAAAAATGGAGAAGCTGCGAACTCGCAAATAAAATGCTCATCAAACTGTTCTACAAAACAAAATAATTCTACTGTTCAGATGATGTGGGATTACAATACCCTTATAGCGATGGCTACAACTATAGGTATTGGGGTTTATACTATCTATTACCTCGTAAATAAGTACGGCTTTAAAAAAACATCAGAAACCATACAAGCTGTAAAAAATAGGTCAGGGGAAGGTGATGACGACCAAAGCCAAGTATTCACTTTATTGGGAGAAGAAAATAAAGGAGAAAAACGTGTCGAAGGGAAGAGGGAAGAAGACCTAGGAGATGCTAAAGAAAGCGAGGAGACATTTACGGGCTTGATAGATTACGACACCGCTTTCTTTGTCTCCCATGAAGGGAAAAAGTTAAAAATAAAAAACGAAACTGGAGTAAACTTTAACAGAGGGACTAAAGTGAACTATCAACTATACGAACATCCTAATATGAAAGAGCTTTTTTTCGCTCGACTTGTTTCGGCGGGAAATCTTTTACCTGATGACGGTGCACAACAAAAAAGAATTGACGCTTTGTCAAATAGAAAAACAGAGGTTGCAAAACTCAACCTCGTCAAGAAAATTGAACTGATTGGTAAACTAAATGCGTTAGGTGCACGGAAACACTATAGCGATAGGAAAGCTATTGCACGGAACGACAGGGACCTGAATGCGCTAATTCGTCAGCGTCTTGGACTCCATGATTTTAGTATAACCAAGATAAATGCAACATCTGATGAATTTTCTATCCCTTTAGGTGGTTTAATGTCGGTGGTCGGAGAGATAGAATATTCTGATAACTTAAAGACCTCAGTAAACAAAATTAAGGTTTGGCATGCAGGACCTTCTATGTAGATAAAGAAAGGAGAAAAAAGACCTGCAAACTTTTCTCTTGATTTAAAAGGAAAAAGTCGGGCGGATCAGAATTAACAGGACTTTTGGAGGAAAGATTAAATCAAGTTTTTTACATCACGATAGAAGTTTTCATGAGAACCAAGAGTAATAAGTTCAAGGGTGATAGTACCATCTTCGTAACTATAACCCAGGAGAGTCAGCTGCTTCACCATCTTGAACTTATATACCCTCAGAAATGCCAGATCACCTTTCTTTTTTTCTCCCAACAACGGGTTCTGAATAAGCTCCTTCACCGCAGCATCAAGATCTGATTTTTGATTGCTGTGCAGTTTCTTAACCGATTTTTTGAATGAAGCAGTTTGTAATACCTGAGTGATTTTAGCCAAACTCGTAAGCCTCTAATTTTCCAGCTTCTTTTTCAGCTTTTGCAATAATAGCCTGCTTTACAAACTCATAAGGTAAGTCAGGGTTATCCTCCATTATTTCGCCAATTTTAGCCCAGTGTTCAATTTGCTTTGGCGTTGTCCGATTAAGTGCTTCCGCCATAATAGAAGCTCTGTCTACCAGCTCTTTATCGAGTCTTATACTTGATGTTGCCATTTTATAAATCTCCTATGCGTTATTTCAGGTAGTGTAGCAATTTGCCACAGGGGCAGCAATTTGCAAAAAAAGAAAAAAAAAGAAAAAGGACAGGCAAAATTATCTCTTTGATTTTTAAGAAAAAATTGACCATTAGTAATGTCGCAATCAATCTTCTACACTTTATTAACGGACTAAGGAAGAGTCTGACTACTGGCAAGGAGGCTTGTTATGACCCGCGCTCGCAAAGAGCAAATCAGCCTGGCTGATACGGCTTACTATCATTGTATTTCCCGCTGTGTTCGTCGTGCATTTCTTTGTGGTGAAGATCGTTTCACCGGGCGTTCTTATGATCATCGTCGACAATGGGTTCTGGAGCGATTAACCCTGTTAGATCAGATATTTGCCATTGATATCTGTGCTTATGCCATTATGTCGAATCACTACCATCTGGTGCTTTATATTAATCAGCCTGAGGTTGAAGCCTGGTCTGATGATGAGGTGATTGAACGCTGGATGCGTTTATTTACCGGTCCCATGCTGGTGCATCGTTATATCAGAGGCGAGTGCAAAACTCAGGCAGAGTATAAAAAGGTGGCTGAGATTATCGCGTTATGGCGTGAGCGCCTGGCGGATATCAGCTGGTTTATGAAGTGTCTGAATGAGTACATTGCCAGAAGAGCCAATGCCGAAGATCAGTGCAAGGGTCATTTCTGGGAAAGTCGGTTTAAGTGTCAGGCTCTGTTGGATGAAGCGGGCTTGCTGACGTGTATGGCATACGTTGATCTTAATCCGGTGCGTGCGGTGATGGCAAGCTGCCCGGAAGAGTCCGATTTTACTTCGGTACAGCAACGGATACGAGAATATCATTCCGAACGGAATAATCAGGATCATCCGGTTTTAAAAGGCTTTTCTGCCAGACAAGCGGATAGTCATCGTTGTATTGCTTTTGATTATGCCGATTATCTTGAGCTGGTGGATTGGAGCGGTCGTTGCTGTCGTCAGGATAAACGCGATGCCATTGGTGCTGCGATACCGCCTATTCTGGAGAGATTAAATATTGCTCCGGATGCCTGGATGGTCGCTATGCGGCCCTCAGGATTTCCTCTTAATCGCGCTTTAGGGCGACAAGACAGGATGAGTCGATACGCTAGCAATAATGGCTGTTGCTGCATTCAGGGCAAAGTGCCAGCTGTTTATTTTTTTACTAAGAACAGAGCATTACTGGCAATTGATCGGATGTGTTTTTCAGATTACATCTCATAACATGTCATAGTGGATGTACTTTTACTACCAATAGTAATTAAATGACTTCATCTGTAATAGCTTGATACTGATAAGTTCGTGTTTTTGTATTATAACTATCATAATGTAGCTGAGTCTGAGGGCTTTTGATACAGCTCTTGCCTATAAATATGAAGGTTATGATATTTAAATTACGGTCATAACAAATAAATGAAATCATAACTGAGTAAAAGGAGTTTACACGTTGAAAACAGCAACCTTATGGCGAATATCAGCCATTGTGTCCATCTTGTTGGCTATAATACTAGTGAACATGTGGTCACAAATGAACCAGTATTATATTGAACCTTCTCAGTTAACTGATGAAGAGTCTGCAAATACTTATTTGCAGGAGCACTGGGAAAGCCAGGTGGACGCCACCAAAAACGGACCTATGATTAAAATTAAAACGGGTCTGTTCATACAGTCACTGAAGTTTTTTAACTCAACTGAAGTGAATCTGTCAGGTTATATCTGGCAGACCTACAAAGATGGGGTACACGATAATATTAAGCCGGGACCTTCTGATGTAGGTTTTATACTCCCGGAGCAAGTCAACTCTGGCAGTGATATTCAACCTCGTGAAGCTTATCGCATCCGCAATGGCGATGAAGAGGTCATTGGTTGGTATTTTGAAGCAACATTACGTCAGCCGTTCGATTATTCCAAATATCCATTTGACCATAAGACAGTATGGGTACGCATCTGGCCTGAAAGCTTTTCTCAGAACGTAGTATTAGTCCCTGATTTTAATGCCTATAAATCAACCGGACCGTCGGATACTTTCGGTATTGCAGAAAGCATTGTGCTGGGAACCTGGGAGCGGCAGAACACCTTTTTTGATTATAAACTATCCAGTTATGATACTAATTTTGGTATAGCGAATTATACTGGACAGACTGATTTTCCAGAGCTTTATTATAACTTTGTAGTAAAACGTAAGTTTGAAAACGCATTTATTATTTACTTGCTCCCTTTGTTTCTTGTGTCGGCGCTTCTGTTTGCAGCCTTGCTGACAGTCAGTAGTAATGATGAGTTATCAAATAGATTTGGATTTAATACTTCAGGTTTTATCGGTGCTAGTTCTGCATTGTTCTTTGTCGTTATGCTTGCTCATATTCAATTGCGTGAACAGTTTGGTGGTGAGGGGATCGTTTATATAGAGTATTTCTACATCATTATGTATGGACTACTGGTTACAGCCACTGCAAATACATATCTTTTTTCAATCCGGTCGAACATCTGGGGAAATATTATCTCTTATAATGACAATATTATTCCTAAGGTAGCATACTGGCCTTTTGTTCTGAGTACACTCATTGCCGTTACCTGGTACGTTATGTAGCTTTGTGATCCAGACTGTAATTTATCGGAGTGCAAAAATATAATGCTTTTCACAGATCGTGGATCTGGTCAACAGATTCACGATTTATCACTTTATATGTTGTTGATATGTTGCTGTATCAGAGCATACCCCTTTATGCGACATGCTCTGAAATTTCCCTATTGCCTCTTAATTGACCTGAGTGCCTGTATTTATCCCTGACTGACATTTTATTCTTTAACGGGAAGAAGCAGAAACGGCCAATTCATAGCTGGTAAACTGATGACCCATAAATTCATTCTGGCTGACATTTTTTGATAATTTGCGCAGAAACTTATATTCTGGCCGGGTGTGCAGAAAGTGAATAAACACCGTGTTGTGCCCGAATGCCTTTGCCCAGCTCATAAGATCACGAAACACAGTTTTCCCCAGGCCCCAATGAGCATCATCAATAATTATGGCGATCTCATACTGATCGTTCTCAAGCTGTATACCGCACCACCCAACCAGCTGATGATCAATCCGAATTGCCCTGACCTGACATCCTGGCATTGCATCAACAGCTATTTTACCTTGCATCCATGCATTGACACTTTCGAGATCAAATACCTCATGGGCTATCAGGTGTGTCCGGGTTGACGATTTATTCAGTATGGGCAAAAAATCTGTCGGGGCGATCTCTTCAAATGACACATATTCCAGCCCGGTCATATCTGTGCTGGTTTCAGAATGATTACGGTTGATCTGTTCTGGATGATCATTGGTGGTCATCATCAAAATCCTCTATGGTTTGGACAAACATTCTGCCTACGGTGTTTTCAAGCCTGTTTTCTCAAAGCTTCAGCAACTCAATCTGAATAGCCTCACTGTGTGACTGCTGAAGATGTTATATGTTCATTATCTTATTCTGTGACAGACTCGTTTTTGCAAGTGGTTTTGCTCCTGAGGCTCTGCTCTGTTTTTCTGCCGTGCACTGTTTTGCCTGATTACCCTGAGCTGACGACACCTTTTGCTCTCTGCATCCAGGTATACGTATCGTTTTCCTCGTTATCCGAATCCTTACTTTTGATTATAAGAGCAGATCGATTGCTGCTTTTAACTCTGGGTTAACACACAAGTAACAATCACAGGGCTACCTAAAAAAAACAGTAAGATTAATATACGCAACATCAAGTCACGACTTACTCATTACGAGGAATACATTATGAATACTTTTACTAAACTGGTTATCGCATCTGTCGCAGCTATTTCAACTCAGGCAATGGCCGATACTCAATCTAATCCTTTTGCAGCAATTGAACCTGCAGCTTATTCTCAGGAAGCTAATCTGAGTGGCAGCTCAACAATCAGTAACGATGTTATTGTACTGAAAGCCGTTGAACCTGCTATTAGCTCTAAAGAAACTTTGCTGACGGATTCAAATAATATTTCTTATGCTTTTGAAGAAGTGGCATTTCATGATGTAGAACCGGTATCTGTATCTAAAGAAGCTATTCTGTAAACCAGACCAATAGCCTGTATAGCGGAACTTGCAAGGTTGCAGAATGATGTTTATATCGATAACCAGTATACCCCAGGATTTTTATCAATATAGACTCAGTATTATAAAGGATAGGATAGAGCAGGCAGTAAAGTAAGGTGTCGCGTAACATACAGCGATGCCCACTTTATTGCCTGTAGTCTTCTATATCAGAGATGGTTTTAAATCATCACTGATATTACACTTAGCCATTGCAATTAATATTACAATTTATAGTGTGTCAGGTGTGATGTCTGCAACACCAACCAGATAAGAACCTGTGTCGCTATTAGCCTGAGGATCAATAGCAATATAATGGGTTCCGGTCTGCTGTGGAGTATATACCAGCAAGTGGTCACCATCCTCTTGCTTAGCTGATTGAACGTCGCTAGTACCACCATACAGAGTCATTGAAATGGAATCTCTCCACTCTCCATTGACTGTCATAGCGGATTTTAACTCTGTCAGATCACCACTAAGACTGATAGCATATACTGAGCCTAGCTGTAAATCTACAGCAATCCAGTCCTGATCACCGCCTGTTTCTATAACGCCTTCCAGAGATTCTCCTACCTGCATACTGATTGCAGTTTCAGCCCGATTACCAGTATTATCTTCTACAGTACTTTCAGATATATTTAAAGAATAGTCGCCAGTATTGACTACCCAACCGTTGTCAATAATGTAGTTTTCTGAACTTACGTTTAAATGGTAAGTTGAAGTGACATTAGGAGTGAATTCTATTTGAATAGCTCCATCGTTAATGACTTCATGTTCTATTGGATACATACCCCACTTATGGGATATTATAAGATTCAGAGCTTCGATGTCATCACTTTCTAATGTTATCATGTAAGCCTGATCAGCTTGCAGTTCAATCGAGTACATATCAGACTTATCATTTGTACTAGCAATTATCTCACTATGTGTTTCAGATAGTATTAACTTGTTGGCAGTGTTATAGACTGAGTCATAGTCCAGGCCTGCGTCATCAAAATAACTGTGGACCTGTTCTGCATTGAGGTCCCCGTAAATATCTGCCAGCATCTGTGCTGTCAGGTTATGACTTCTCCCAAAAGATAAAATCTCTCCAGGATTACCAATGTTACTAACAATAAAGTCACGTGCTTCGGAGATTGTGATGCTATATTCGGACAGGTGATCAGATAAAGACATATTGATTCCTTTGTTTTCCATTTTATATATTCTTTTCGGCTGTTCCTTTACCCGCGCAAATATACCATCAATATATTATGTTTTGTATGAATTTAATTTGTCCTGATAGTTTTGAAACAATAAAAAACATTTTGTAAAAGTTTATCCGCGTAACCTGAAATAGTATAAAAATATCAGGCGACTTTAAATGCCGCAATCACGTATAAGAGAATAAATTTTAAAATCTATGCAGGCCTTATAACTAAAAGCCTTGCTTTAATACAAGAGACATAAATATCCAGGGTGGCATATTAACTGTACAGATATACCGGAAGCTGAATGACGCAAGTAGATGTTCAGTAGCAAGCAGACATAAAAAAGCGGAATAACCGCAAGCAGGTTATTCCGCAACATCCGAATCATCATCGACAGCATATCAGTTACAGGCTCGATAGAAGCCTTTGCAGAGTGTGAACTGGTCCGGGTATGCGACCTTCTGATCCGGAAAATTAGTGCTAAGAGTGCAAGATTAATGCAGGCAGAGGATCAGAGCAAAATCCTCTGCCATACGGTGCTTAGTAGCACCATTTACAGCGATCAGCTTGGGAAGGAGAAGCTTACGCCCTCACGTACACCACTGGATGGCCAACGCTGAGTAATCGTCTTACGTTTAGTGTAGAAACGTACAGAATCCGGACCATAAGCGTGCAGGTCACCGAACAGGGAGCGTTTCCAGCCACCAAAGCTGTGGTAAGACACAGGTACAGGCAGGGGTACGTTGATACCTACCATGCCTACTTCAATATGATCAGAGAAGTAACGTGCGGCTTCACCGTCACGGGTGAAGATACAGGTGCCGTTACCGTACTCATGATCGTTGATCATTTTCATAGCGGCTTCCATAGAATCCGCACGTACAACCTGCAGTACAGGACCAAAAATCTCTTCCTGATAGCTGACCATATCCGTTGTTACGTTGTCGATCAGTGTTGCACCAACAAAGAAACCATCTTCATAGCCCGCCACCTGAGGATCACGGCCATCAACCACTACGCTGGCACCATCGGCTTCAGCGCTGTTGATATACCCCACAACTTTCTCCTGATGAGCACGAGTAATCACAGGACCAAAGTCATTGGAGCTGTCAGTATAAGCGCCTACTTTCAGAGGCTTCATCGCTTCTTTCAGCTTAGCCACCAGTGTATCTGCCGCCTGGTCACCAACCGCAACTGCTACAGATAGTGCCATACAACGCTCACCAGAAGAACCAAAGGCAGCACCCAGCAGCTGATTTACTGCGTTATCCATATCCGCATCCGGCATAACGATAGCGTGGTTCTTTGCACCACCCAGTGCCTGACAGCGCTTGCCATTGGCATTTGCTGTGCTGTAGATATATTCCGCAATTGGGGTGGAACCTACAAAGCTCACTGCTTTAACACGCTGATCCGTCAGCAGTACATCAACGGCTTCTTTATCACCGTTAACTACGTTCATCACTCCATCCGGCAGACCTGCTTCTTTCAGCAGCTGTGCGATAAACATCGTGGAGGATGGATCACGCTCAGATGGCTTCAGTACAAAGGTGTTACCGCAAGCAATCGCCATTGGGTACATCCACAGCGGAACCATCGCCGGGAAGTTAAACGGTGTAATACCGGCTACGACACCCAGAGGCTGGAACTCGCTCCAGGAATCAATGCCTGGACCTGTGTTACGGCTGTGTTCACCTTTCAGCAGCTCAGCAATACCGCAAGCATATTCTACGTTTTCAATACCACGCTGCAGTTCACCTGCTGCATCGTGACCAATCTTACCGTGTTCTTCACCAATCATACGGCAGATAGTGTCAGCATGCTGTTCCAACAGAGCTTTAAAGCGGAACATCACTGCAGCACGTTTACCAACTGGCGTATTACGCCATGCAGGATAAGCGGCTTCTGCAGCGGCAATCGCTTCTTCTACTGTGGCTTTAGTTGCCAGTGCAACCTGCTTACTGGCTTCGCCCGTTGCCGGGTTGAATACATCTTGCAGACGTCCTGCGTCTTCACGGATTTCTCCGTTAATCAGGTGGCCAACGATTGTCATGGTGTGCATCTCTATCTGTAGTTGTTGTATTGAATCTGTGTTGTATCGGATACCGCCAGAGTGCCGGTATATCCCGGTACTCTGGTTTAGAAATCGATTAATCCAGTTCGTTAATGGCGTCGCCCAGTGCATTGATCAGTCGATCGATCTCTTCAGGCTCTGTGGTAAATGGCAGACCCAGCTGAATAGTGTCGCCGCCATAGCGCACATAGAAACCTTTCTCCCAGCACTTCATCGCAATCTGGAATGGACGCAGTGCCGGTTCACCCGGAGCCGCTTCAATCGTCAGTGCGCCAGCCAGACCAAAGTTACGGATATCATTCACGTAACGGGTGCCTTTCAGGCTGTGTAGCATTTCCTGGAACTGAGGCGAGATAGAACGTACCCGCTCAATCAGGTTATCTTTCTGCAGCAATTCCAGTGAGGCCAGACCTGCAGCACAGGCAACCGGGTGAGCGGAATAGGTATAACCGTGTGGCAGCTCCATCATATATTCCGGGCCACCGGTTTCCATGAACGTATCGTAGATCTCTTGCTTAGCGATAACAGCACCCATAGGTACGACACCATTGGTCAGCTGTTTCGCTGTGGTCATCAGATCCGGTACCACACCAAAAGCTTCAGCGCCGGTATTGGCTCCCATGCGACCGAAAGCCGTGATTACTTCATCAAAAATCAGCAGGATGTTGTGCTGAGTACAGATCTCACGCAGACGTTTCAGATAACCTTTTGGTGGTGGAATCACACCGGCAGAACCAGACATCGGCTCAACAATCACAGCGGCGATGTTGGATGCATCATGCAGAGCAATCTGTTCCAGCAGTTCATTGGCCAGGTGTTCACCGGTTTCAGGCTGTCCCTGAACAAAACGATTTTCTGGCAGCATGGTGTGTGGCAGATGTGTTGCTTCTACTCCAGGACCGAACAAAGCGCGGTTAGCACCAATACCACCAACACTGAAACCACCAAAGTTAACACCGTGATACCCCTTGGCACGACCGATCAGGCGAGTTTTGCTGGCCTGACCTTTTTTACGCCAGTAAGCACGGGAAATTTTCAGTGCGGTTTCAACAGACTCAGAACCGGAGCCGGTGAAGAAAACACGATTCATACCTTCAGGCATAAACTCGGTAATTTTCTGGGCCAGCTCAAATGCTTTAGGGTGACCAAACTGGAACGCCGGAGCGTAATCCAGCTCACGTACCTGACGGCTGATCGCATCTGCAATCTCAGGGCGACTGTGGCCTGCACCACAGGTCCACAGACCTGACAGACCATCAAAAATTTTGCGACCATCGGCATCGGTATAATAGTTACCTTCTGCAGATACTATGATGCGAGGATCTTTTTTAAACTGACGATTGCCGGTGTAAGGCATCCAGTAAGCGTCCAGCTGAGCCTGGGTCAGACCTGCCGGGTTGTTAGTGTTTTTGTTTTCCACGGGCCACCTCTGAATGGAGCGACATTGAACTCATTTGATGGCTCTATTGTGGAAGTGAAGCTAAGTTTAATAAATTCGTACTTATTTAATTAAAGTTAAACAATTGCTTACCTTTTGGTTTTACAAAGAAGGATCAGAATTCAGGCAGAAAAAACAGAATGAAAAACAAGACGTAAGCAGCCGGAAAGGGCCTTGCGGCCCGGATAAGGCAGAGAAAACATCTACTGAAAAAAGGCTTGCATCAATACTCAATCCAGTATTTCAGACCGGTTCGTTGCAAAAATTCTTCGGCTTTTTCTCCTTGCAGTAATGCCAGGCTGGCAATCAGACCACTCTGGGTACAGGTAGGGGCTGCTACAGTGACAGAGCGCGCGGCATTTTCCACTGGCCAGCCGGTTTTAGGATTCAGCAGATGACCATAACGCTTGCCTTCTTTCAGCAGGTAACGCTGGTTGTCACCGGATGAGGCCAGAGCACCACCCTCCATATTCAGTAATGTCATGTCCCGATTATCTTTTTCCATAGATGCAATGGCGACTTTCCAGCCTTCTGCAGGCTGATCGTCTGCACGAATACGCGGTCCCGAACAGGCAATATCACCATCCAGGTTGATCAGTAATGAACATGGTTTATCCGGTACTTCTTCCTGCAGATACTGCATGGCGAGCCCCAGTACCCGGTCAACGGCATATTCTTTTCCGATACCGCCAAGATCCAGCTCGGTATCTTCTGGCAGATGAATACGCGCCGGTTTCACCGTGCCATCCGGTCGTTCCTCTGCCGGGCTGAGCAATACTCTCTGCCAGCCAATAAAGGACAACAGTGGTGATATTTCGTCATGATCGGGGATACTGTCACTGCCATCAAATTGCCAGGCTTTACGCAAAACACCTGACGTAATATCGAACAGGCCATCAGACAGCTGCCAGCCCTGATCCGCAAAGGCCAGTAGACGAGCACTTTCCTTGTCCAGATCAATCCACTGCCCCCTGTTTTTATGCAGATGATCATGCCAGTTATCTTTTTGATAACGGCTGTACTTAAACTCAATGCGCCAGGTCTCACAGACTACTAACCGGGACAGCTGTTCTGCCAGTCCGGTTTCACTGTCAGGCAGATCGATCATTAATTCACAGTTGCCGCCCATAGCCTGAAATTGCAGCAGAAAATAGTCTGCCGGACGGGATAGCTCTGCTGCTGGATGTTCACAAGGATTTTCTTTCGGAGTGAACGTTAAGGGTGTGGTCTGCATAATATTTCCCCGCGCTGACCGTACATGATAGTAGTGTCAGAGTTAATAACCAACGATCAGCATGACGATTGTAATACTCACCGTTGTGTACCGCTGAAATAACCGTGTTCTTATATTCTCCGGATGACAGCAGAGGAATATATCGGCTTCTTGCCTGAACTGATGTTGATTGCTGGCGAAGGCTATAAAAATCGCCATGTACTACAGATGTACCGTATAAAATAGAAACATCATAATACCATCTTTCGGCAGAGTTCATTTTCCCGTTAATTAACACATGCTTAAAGGTATATGTGAAAGAGGGCTCATATGAGTGGTCTGACCTGCATTGCTACTCTGGATAATATAAAGCCGGAAAGCAATACTGAAGAAAATCAGTAAACGGGCATTCCGGCATATTGCCAATGGGCTATTAATACTCAGTGGTGTACTGATGATACTGTCGCTTTCTCGCTGTTATTAAAGTAATGCTGAACATTGTTATTAACGTGGTTCTTAACGATGCCCTGATCCAGATTCGTAGTATAGGTAAGCACCTCAACATAAATACTTCTTGCTTCTCCGGCCAGTGGCCGGAGAAGCAAAGGGTATAAATATCGGAAAACTTCTGTGCAGGCACTTATCGGAATAAGGATACAGATTATGTCTCTCTGCTTTTTATCTGATGTTAGCTTCCCAGAGTTTGCGAGGCACTGGCAACCATTTGCACAATACCATCATAGATAAACTGAATAGCCAGTGCTGCCAGAATCACTCCCAGGAATCGACGCAGAATCTCGTCACCCGTTCGTCCGATCAGCACTTTCACAAAACCGGACAGCAGCATCAGTACCAGTGTCAGCACGGTAATGGTGAGAATTGCCAGAATCACCGAAATTTCTTCTGTCACATTATTCACATCGGAAAACATCAGAATTGCCAGAGTCAGGGAGCCTGGCCCTGCTGTCAGAGGGATGGACATCGGGAACACCGAAATATCTTTTTTCTCGGTGGTAACCTGATACTCCTGATCCTGAGTGATCATATTAAATGCGGTGTAAAACAGCAGCAGGCCACCAGATATTCTGAGTGCTTCAATGCTGATACCCAGTTTGGCCAGAAATGCCTCGCCAAAGTTACCAAAAATAATCAGTAACACTGTCGTAATCAGCATGGCTTTAATAGCCATTACTCTTCTGTGGCGTTTATCTCCGACAGGTACCAGAGAGTGGAAAATAATTGCTGCGCCAATAGGATCAATGATCACAAACAATCCTGTCAGAGCATTCAGATAAACAAGTAAGTCCATGTTTATACTCAGGAAAAATAATTAATTGTCTGAAAAAAGCATTGATTCGAGAGGCCGGATCAACGGGAAAGAAAGCCGGTTAAACCAGACTGGTAAATCAAACCATCAGGCAGAATGTATCAGGTCTTTGTGTATCCAACCCACCGGAGCAGCGCACTCTAACAGAGTTATCTTGAATTTTGAATGCCTGTATTTATGAATAATTCAATACAACGCTGTTCAGTTTGCAGGACCGGTCGTCAGAGATGATCGGTCACTGCTTGTTTCTCTGTCAGTGTGTATTCGGGAAAACAAGCTTATACATCTCCCTGTTAAATGAAGACTTATAATCTGTAACAAGTATAGTGTATTTAACATGGTGATAAGGCTTTTCCCCTAAGGGTTCCTCATTGACTGGATACAGTGCAAACATATAGGGCCGGATGTACGGGTTTTCAGCTAAACGATCGGAGTTATCTGAGGGTATCTGATAATCTGTTTGCTGCCATGTTATGCCTGGATAACTTGTTCCTTCTCGCTCTGCCGGAATAAAAAGAATTTCTTTCTTAAATACATGTCTGGCATCCTGGGTTGGATCCCGTTTTTTTAGCTCAGCTATTCTTGATTCATAAAGAGGATGAAACAGAGCTGTGCGCCGCTCAATTTCTGCTTTTTCTGCAGCCTCTGTACCCGATAATACATCGTATACTTTGACGAAGGGTGAGAGAATAGCGGCTAATAACACTGCTGCAGCCGTAGTGAGTCCATCAGACATATCATGCTTCCTTTCTGGATATGGCGGGTGCGTCGTTATCTGAGCATACTGTTCAAACTGAGCTATGACCAGATCATATTAAGTGGTAAAAAGATGAAAGTTGCTCGTTCAGAGTGTTTGTCTTAATAACATGTGCCAGTTGCTCACTCCATCACCATCTGTTTTACTCTGTGTTTAATACGAACGTATGATTTTTTTGGTGGCCATTATGAGTATCGAACATCATTCTATTTCGGTACATTTTGTTCAGACACTGGTCAGAGCTATGGAACAGTCGGATATTGACGCCCGGCAGGCAATGCTGGATGCCGGGATGAACCCGGAACTGTTGCAGTTACCCCAGTTAAGAGTGACGCCCGAGCAGTTCAGTCGTCTGATTCTGTTAGCCTGGCAGAGAATGGATGATGAATTTCTGGGGCTGGGTAGCAGGCCTTGTCGTTATGGTGTTTTCTCGTTGATGGCTCGTCAGGCCATTAACTGTAAAAGCCTGAAGTCAGCGTTATATCATATTACCCGGTTCTATAATCTGATCGCGGATGCTTTGACATTGTCACTGGAAGTACATGGTGAGGATGCTTATTTTGATATGCGCCTGACTTCTCCGGAACAGGATATGGATCATGCGTTATGTGAGCTGTTAATGATGTTGTGGCATCGTTTTCCCAGCTGGCTGATAGGCCAGAAAATTCAGCTGAAGGAGATCTGGTTCACTTACCCGGAGCCAGAGCATAGTAGCGAATACCGCTTAATTTATCCTTGTCCGATCCGCTATAACCAACCAGTTAATCGCCTGGTGCTGGATCGTAAATATCTTCAGGCACCTGTGGTGCAGACTAAACAAACCTTACTGGCTTATCTGCAGAGCAGCCCGCTGAATTGGTTCAAACGTCAGGCATATTACCCGGTGTTTACCCGTAAGGTGGTTCGTTGTCTTGAAAAAGATGAAGGCTTTGTATCATTGAATATGGAGCAGATTGCTGCTGAGCTGAATGTGACTTCCCGTACTTTGCGACGTAAATTAACGGAAGAAAAAACCAGTTTTCAGCAATTAAAAGACGGAATACGCCGGGATGCAGCCATTCACTATCTGAGTCAGCCGGGAATTCCTGTAGCGGAAATTTCCCGACGACTGGGGTTTTCAGAGCCTGCAGCGTTTACCCGAGCGTTCAAACAATGGACAGGCGTTCCTCCGGCGGTTTATCGCCAGTCGTGATTTTATGACTGGTTAGCCTGTCACAGTGTTTTTATCCGACGGGTTAACTGAAGCCAGGCTGGCTCTGGTAAATCGCCATATCCCTGATGTATCCGTTGTTTTTTCCAGAAAACCATCGTCTCTCAGATAATGCAGATGCGCCAGACACTCTCCGCAAGCCAGTACTGTCTCAAAAGGAGATAATGCTCTGGGGTACAGTACTTTTACCAGATCCAGCACGCTGTAATCCTGATTTTGCTCGCCGTTCAATGCCTGATGATCCAGAGCGGTTCGGAGCTGTTGCAACGATTTATGATGATCTTTTTCCAGTTGATTTAATCGCTCATGCAGACCATAAAAAGGCATTTCATGGGCGGGGAGAATCAGTATATCAGCAGGCAGCGATTTCAGACGTTGCAATGAATTCAGCCAGTGTTGCAGAGGATTACCTTCCGGATCATCACTGCGAACACTGACATTTGAGCTGATACCAGGCAGTACCTGATCACCGGAAATCAGAATACCTGCTTGTTGGCAGTAGAGGCTGGCATGAGCGATACAATGTCCTTCTGCCACAATAACTTGCCAGCTGTAATCTCCTATTGTCAGGTGGTCGCCATCCTGCATAAAGAAAATAGGTGCTGTCAGTTCAGAGAACATGTGGCCCAGCTGACTGCCCATCTGGCTCAGGCTGTTCGCTTCTTTTTCAGGAATATTACTGGCCGTCAGCATTGCCAGATAACTGCTTTGCAGCGTTTGAGTATCCGTTTGCAGGTTCAGATGTTTCAGTTCACCTTCTGTTATATACAGAGGTGCGTTCCAGCGCTGACACAGTTGCCCGCCTGCAGACATGTGATCAACATGTGCATGGGTGGCGATGATACGTTTTACTGGTAAATCGGCAAAGTACTCTTGCTCCAGTGTCTGCCAGAGTGTCTGGCTTTCGTCATTGGCCAGACCACAGTCAATCAGCGTCCAGCCATCCTCTTCTTTCAGCAGATACAGATTGATATGGTCCAGCTTAAATGGCAGTGGCATACGCAACCAGAAAATGCCGGGTGCGATGCAGATCAGCTCACCTGGTAAAGGCACCTTAAAATGTGCTGTAGTAATCTGCCCTTCAGCTATTTCTGCCGATCGCTCTTGCATGGCATTTTCGGTCATATTTCGCTCTTTATTTTCTGGCGATGATAAGGTGTCTGATGTCATCGGGTCGCCCTTAGCCTTTGTAGTCGCCGTTTATCATGATTATTCTGATTGGCTGGTTTTAAATAATGTTGTTTAACTATCTGTTTTAAAATAAAAAATAATTTTTTCGGATATAAAGGGCTTAGCTTTTGGCTCTTTTATGAGCGCAGCATAACGATGCCTGACCCTGTTTTACGATTAGTTTGTCAGACCGGGTAGTCAGGAAAAATAATAAAATCAGAAAATAATTGATCTATTCGGACATTTTTGAAATGGGTGGAAAAAAATAAACAGGCTGTACTGATTCAGGGGGACTGATCTGAAAAGATAAAAAAACACTGTGGCAGTCATTATTATCAATGCGCGAGGCTGTTGATGAGAGCAAGTGTTATCTGGCGTTTGATCAGCGCCAGGATCTGCTTTCCAGAATAGCGATAGCCTATCGGGCCGCAAGCATATAGGGTTGCATAACATGCAATATTGTACAGGCAGAAAAAGCTTCCGGGCCTTATTCAGCACAGAAGCTTTTCTTATATGGTTACAGTCCGTCTGTTGTTATCAGGTGCGGAAGCTGCTGACCTTACTTTGCAGTTCAGTGGTTTGTTGCATCATATGCTGGCAGGCATCAACGGTGGCACAGGCACCCTGTGCCGTATCACTGGCAGACTGATGAATACCGTGCAGCGTCTGTTCAATCTGATTTGATACCATGGTCTGTGCTTCACTGGCTGAAGCAATCTGACAATTAAAATCTGCAATCTGATCGATCAGCTGAGAAATATGTTCCAGGGTATCAGAGACTGCAGAGGAGTTCTTGACGGTTTGCAGTGCTTTTTTCTGACTCAGATTCATTGCCTGTACAGCACTGCTTACTCCTTCCTGCAGACGCATAATCATCTGCTCTATTTCCGAGGCAGAGTTCTGGGTACGTTGAGCCAGTGTCCGCACTTCGTCGGCTACTACCGCAAAGCCTCGTCCCTGTTCTCCTGCCCTGGCAGCTTCAATCGCAGCGTTCAAAGCCAGCAGGTTGGTTTGCTCGGCGACACCTTTGATGACATCCAGTACCTGAGTAATATTGTCGCTGTCTTTTTCCAGCTGATTGACCACACTAACCGATTCCTCGATCTCGGCATTAAGCTGGTTAATGTCACTCAGGGTACTCTGAACTTTTTGTTGCCCCAGGCTACTTTGCTGACCCACTTCTCTGGATTGTTGGGATGCGGTCTGGGTTTGTCCGGCGATTTCCTGAGCGCTGTTGACCATCTCATTAAAAGAGTTAACGATCTGCTCAATCTGGCGATGCTGTTCATCTGCTGAACGTCGGCTATTAGCCGCAATCTGGCTGACGGTTTGTGCCTGACCGGCAACAGACCCGGCAGTCTGATTGACAGTGCTGAGCAGTGAGCGCATTCGGCGGGTCATACTGTTGAACTCTTCTGCAAATTGCCCCAGTTCATCACGGCTGGATAATTCTACTTTGCAAGTCAGATCGCCCTCTGCCACTTGTTCTGTTGCGGTCAGAATTTCCTCCAGCCCCTGACGTACCGATACATTAAAGCCAAGCATCAGATAGTTGGTAATAAAGATAGTTGCCAGTACGCCAATCAGTACCAGATAAAAATACTGATTCTGTTCATCAAAACGGTCCTGAAGATTCTGTTCAACGAAGCCGATAGCCTGATGGATAAACTGATAGGCGGCATTATGGGCCGCAGACTCCTGTTTAAAATAAGCCTGCCAGTCATGGTCTAGGTTTTCTTCCAGCAAGAGGTCATTTTCATAGCGGGCAGTGGCCTTTTCTATCTGTTCTGGCAAAGCACTTAAAGTCTGAATCAGAATAGGGTCATACATCGTACGGGAAGACAGAATAGGAGAGGCGATACTGTTCAGGTTTTCCTGATCACTGATCAGTTCATCCAACAGGCGGTTCATCGCACCGATCATGGATGAGTTGATACTGTTGTTGCGTATCACCAGGGTAGAATAACCTCTGAGTTGCCCCTGATGCTTCAGTACCGGTTCCATCTGATCCAGAATTAGCTTCATCAACTGAAAGTTGGCTTTACTGCTATCCCTGGATAAACCGGATTGCTGACTGAGTTCCCGAATCAGATTCCAGCTACCCGCAACCAGCTGGTGGTACTTATTAAATACAATATTGATGCTGGTACTCTGGAAAGAGTGCTCGGTATTAACCAGAGATCTGAGTTGCTGAATGCTCTGTAAAGCCTGGCTATGATCTGTTTTTTTATCCGGTGCCTGGCTCAGTTGATCCAGCAGCTGCAGGTAGCGTTGTTTCTGAGGCTTTATCTGCGCCTGCAAAATTTGTTCGTTTCCCTGAATGAATTGCATGTCTCTGATATCTGCAGCAGCAACAGTCAGCTGAATGCTGGTGCGCAGTGTCTGAATGCCTTGCAGAGCACGCCGGGTATCATTCTGTTGTGCTGACAGACTTGCCAGCTGAATCCAGGCCAGCCAGAGCAATGGCAGGAGAAACAGCACATTGATCAGGACAAACTTGTAGAAATAGCTCATCCGATTCATCAGCCCTATAGCTGGTGAAAGTAAGATACTGAACATACGAAAGCCCTGTAATTGTTTTTGGAGTTCAGGGGATAGCTGACAACCTGGTCAGGGTTTCAGCATCATTTCTGGTGTTAATCCAGGGTGGGGGAGCCCGTGATTTACCACGTCATTTTTGCGACTTTAGTCTTGCCGGATTTGATCCTGCCTGCAATTGCAAAGCCAGTCATATCATTAACATATTCGGACAATAAACCTGGCCATACAGGCCTGAATTGTCAGGTGGACAGAGAAGAATGCTCTGTTGAGGTGAGTCGGTAAAGTAAGAAAAGGCCGGAGAACATAGCTCCGGCAGAGCAATATCCGTTGTGATGATATCTGGTCAGTTCAGTACACCTTCCAGTCTGAGTAGCTTTTCTTTTTGCTCAATACCACCAGCATAGCCTGTGAGTTTGCCGTTTTTACCGATCACTCTGTGGCAGGGGACAATGATGGATATCGGGTTTTTGCCATTGGCCAGCCCTACGGCCCGAACCGCTTTAGGATTACCGATTGCATCGGCCAGTTGCTGATAACTCCAGGTTTCACCATAAGGAATAGCACAAAGCGCCTGCCAGACTTTTTGTTGGAAGAGAGTGCCTTGTGCTGCGATGGGAACTGTGAATTGAAGGCGTTCCCCGGTGAAGTACTCACGACACTGCTGAATCGCTGTCATCAGATGAGGGTGGTCATCCTTTTTTTCCCCTAAATCATCCGGTTGTGTGGTATGAATCGGAAGCCATAGCCCGGTCAGCCCCTGATCCGTTGTTTGCAGAGTAAGGCATCCCAGAGGGCTGTCGTACCGGGTGTAATATCTGGTTTCAGCAGATGATGTGTGTTTTTTACTGACTGTAGTCGAAGCGTTCATCTTCCGGGATTCCTTATTCGTCGCAATATCGGTCTTATTATGGGATTGGCTGGTCTGATCGTTATAATACTGCCAGCATTGAAAAGTCGCGTAGCTTCCCCAGGGAGAGACAGGTGCTGAATCCCATTCCGGCAGGGATTGCATCACTTTTTTGATGATCAGGTCACCTTCCAGAAAGTGATCCGGTTCGGATAATCCCCGGATACAGGCATATTGTATGGTCCAGGGGCCAATGCCTTTTATTTCTTGCCAGTGCCGGGGGTGTTTATCCGGATATTCCTGTATATAGCGCGCGAAGCGCTTCAGGGTATCTTTGCGGCTCTGGGGCATCTTCAGGCAGGACAGATCATCCCTGATAATCCATTCTGGTTCAGGAAAGCGCAGTAAACAGTCCTGCCAGATGGTATCTGTATGATGCATTGTGGCGGTAGGGTTATAGCGCTGATTCAGTGTGTGCGTCAGATTGTTCAGATGGGTGATGGCGGCTTTAACGGAAACCTGCTGTCCCAGAATGGCCCTGATGCCCGCTTCCCAGCTACTCCATACCCCCGGAATTCGAATGCCGGATGTCAGCTTACTGGCCAGAGCCGTATGCTGTAAATGTTGCTCAATGGTGGTCAGATCAGAGTCCAGATCAAACATCCGGCGAATGGTCTGTAGCATAGGATTCAGTTGCTGAAGGCTGCTAATGGCAAAGGTAATCTGCAATCGATCCGTCTGAGTTTGTTGCGCCAGAAACCAGCCGGGCTGACCATCCAGGATAAAGGCGCGCTGATAGCTATTTTTCGTGACTTTTTCCAGGCCATTGATGGCTCTTAGTTGATAAAAACTTAACAGATGCTGCCAGTTAAAAGGCGGCCGCAGATGCAGTTCCAGCTGGTGCTGTATCAGGCTATTATCCGGACGGGCTACAGAGTGGGATATATCCGCTGTTTTTCGGGTGCTGTCTTTTATCCGGCCTTTGCGGATACTGCTGGGCGTCAGCTGAAGAATTTTCTGACAGGCATCGTTAAAACGACGAACGCTATTGAATCCCGATGCCAGAGCAATATCAGCAATCGCCATATCACTGTGGTGCAATAACTGTTTAGCAAACATCAGCTGCTGATACTGAGCGTACTGTTTAGGGGATATCCCCAGTTGTTGATTAAACAGTTGTCTCAGATAGCGATCACTGATCCCCAGGCGCTCGGCCAGTTCTGGCAAACTGTGCTCCTGAAGTTCACCGTGTTCAATCATTTTCATTGCCCGACGAAACGTGGTCTCGGTGCCCAGCCAGGCCCATGATCCCGGCGCACTGTCAGGACGACAGCGAAGACAAGGGCGATAGCCTGCTGTCAGTGCCTGACTGGAGTGAGCGTAATATTCGACATTCTCTTCTTTGGGTGGTATAGCCGGGCAGATTGGACGACAGAAAATTCCGGTGGTTCTGACCGCGATAAAAAACAGACCGTCAAAACGGGCATCTCTGGCCAGCCGTGCTTTACGGCACTCGTCTGCATTCAGTGTTATCCCGATAATGTCCCGACTTGTTGTCATTATTATCGGAGTATTCTGACTGATGACGGTTTTATTCATCTCTGGTCTCATTTATCCATTGGATTCAAGTAATAAGTGCAGTCCTGTTTAGTCTATGACGTTTCTGGTTAAGCTCCAGCCATTTTCGGAACTGAGGGCTGATAAGTATTATGGTCTTATCATGATTGTCAGGCCTGAGACTTAAGCCATTGGCTGAATTGTTTAATATCATCACGTTGCCAGTGATGTTCGGGGGCAACCAGGTAGTGGCCGTATTTCAGGGCGATCGGATCAAAAGGTAAACGGATTAACGCGGTGTCAGCTGGCGTCAGTAAATTCTCCCAGACCAGAGCAATACCCTGCTGGCAGCGAGCGGCTTCCAGGACCATCTGAAGATGACTGAAATGATAGTGAGGCTGGTCTGAAGCCATGGTCAGATTATTGCGACTGAACCAGTCCTGCCAGCTCAGACCTCCGGGAGCATCTTCCTCTCCGGCCTGGTAATGTAATAAAGGTATCTCTCCCTTCTCAAGTCGCTGTCGAAGGGATAAAGCATCAGATTGATTACTGCTGTCTTCAGAAGGAGAGATAAGCCTGTGATGGCATACCGCGACCATAGATTCTGCCATCAGAAATTCGCTGCGCAGGCCCACAGCCTGACCATCTCCGAAATGTAGATGTAAGTCGGTATCCTGCTGGTTGAAATCAGTCAGAGCATCACGGGCTAACAGTTTCAATTCAGTGTCCGGGGCTATCTGGTAAAAGCTATTCAGTCTCGGAATCAGCCAGCTCTGTGCCAGACTAGGAGTAACCGCCAGTGTCAGTGTTGTTTTCTGACTCTGTTGCCTGGCTTTTTTCAGTCCGGTATCCACCTGCTGCATAGCCTGTCGAGCATATCGTGCCAGCTCTCGCCCGGCCTGTGTCAGCTCTACACCCTGAGAATGACGCACAAATAACGCATAACCCAGCTGTTGTTCCAGTTGTTTCATTTGATGACTGACGGCGCTGGGACTGATATGCAGCTGTTCCGCTGCCCGGCTGAAACTGAGTTCATGGGCTACAATGGCCAGGGTGCGTATTGCAGTCAGGGAGATATGATCAGGCATAGGTGAATTCTATGGTGTGAGATTTTCTCAATGCAGGGTCAATATATATCGCTTACTTTCAAATTTATTTCATATCACAATGTCATGCAATGAATGATTACCAGAGTAAAAGGGGTTGCCCCTGAGCTGTGATGAAAGAGGAGAGTGTGATGGCAGAATATAATGCGGTAGTACAGTGGCAGAGAGGCGATCAGGTATTTACTGACAACCGCTATAGTCGGGGACATGAGTGGCAGTTTGATGGCGGTGTAACGGTTCCTGCTTCATCCTCTCCTCATATTGTCCCTTTACCTTATTCTGTAGAACAGAATGTTGATCCTGAAGAAGCGTTTGTTGCAGCCCTATCCAGCTGTCATATGCTGTTTTTTCTCAGTTATGCTGCACAGGCTGGGTTTTGTGTCGATCAGTATACAGATATGGCTATTGGTACTATGGGGGCTGATAATACAGGGAAAACAGTGATGACCAGTGTAGTGCTTAAGCCTGATGTTCAGTTTGTGGGTAAGCAGCCGGATATGTCGCAGCTACGAGCATTGCATGATAAAGCTCATCATAGTTGTTTTTTAGCGAATTCGGTGAATTTCCCGGTAGAAACAGAGCTTAGTTCAGAATAATAAAGTGAGATAGAGCCAAATAATAGCAATGAGATAAAATAGCTCAACGGTTATGCCGCTGCCGGGGTAGAAACCAGAATACAGCGGTTACGATTGAACCGCTGTATTCGGTAACGATCAGAGCAATTACTGAGACAGGCTCACACGGAAATCCGGTGCATTCTTTGGATGATTTTCCTGAGTGAACACTGAACGATCATGTTTCAGTGCCAGTACTTCAAAGAAAGGCTTGAAACGCTCTTCTGAGATCTCAAATGCCTGCATGAATTTACCGAACATCGCCTGCTCTTCTGGCTCTGCCTGACCGTCAGACAGAGAAGAATCGATCAGGTTAGTCAGAATGCACATTTTCTGAGCATCAGACAGTAAAGGTGCTGCTTCCGCCAGGAACTGGTCAACACTGTTTTTGCTCATGTAGCGCTGAGCTGAATCCAGCAGAGCACGGTTATTGGCACCTACACCAATAGAGCCGCCGCTTTTTTCACCGCCCAGTACTGCCAGCAGCTGACCAATTTCTTCGTTATCAAACTCACCGTCTGCGGCAATCATGTAAAGCAGTGACGTTGCAAATGCCAGATGAGGAGTCATCTCATCGCCACTGTCACCTTTAAACATATCAAACAGACCCATGCTGTATTCTCCCGATTGATTAATCTGATTCAGATATTTTTTAAACCAGATCAATAGTCTGTAGCTTAATCAGAAAGTTCCCATTCAAATGATAAATTTTTCATATTTGTTTTAAATATTGTCCGGGGGGCTTTCCCAGAGCTTGGCGGAACATGGCAACAAACGCACTGGTGCTGCGATAACCCAGTTCCAGAGCAATGTGGGTAACACTTTCTTTCTGATTCAGTCGACGTACTGCTTCCTGCAGCAAAAGCTGTCGACGCCACTGGCTGAAGTTCATTCCGGTCTCTTTAATAAACAGGCGGCTCAGAGTGCGCTCGCTGGTGCTGGCCTGATCAGCCCAGAAAGCCAGAGGGGGTTCTGCGTCAGGTCGTTTAATCATCATCTGCATCACCTTCTGCAGGCGTTTATCGCGGGCAAAGGGCAGATGAAGCTGAGAAGGTTGTAGCTGTGTCAGTTCATCCAGTATGACAGCGCAGACCCGGCTGGCAGGGCTGTCTGGCTGATACTCCCGGCCAAAATCAGCCACTCTGAGTATCAGTTCTTTCAGCAGGGTATGCATTTCCAGCACGCTGCATTGATCCGGAAAATCCTGTAAATGGGATGGATCAATAAACAGGTGACGAATCTCTGCGGTGATTTCAGCGTTAACGGAATGTCGGATATTGCCCGGAATCCAAACGGCCTGAGTCGGTGGTACTATCCAGATACCATCATCTGTATAAATTTTCAGAATCCCCTCGCTGGCATAGGCCAGCTGACCTCTGGGGTGGGAGTGATAACTGATTTCCAGATTTGCAGGCATAGTATCCTGCATGCCAATCACCGGACGCAAAGGATCAATGACTTGCCCTGCTGTGGAACGTATACGTTTGCCTGATGAGATCTGTTTCTGAATATGGGCTTCTGAGGCACGGCCGCTGATTCTGGTGTCTGTCATGATAAGTGCCTTCCTGGCCTGAATAACGTACCGCTGATTTTATATTCCGGCTTTAAGAGGATGGGATAAAATACTTTTGTCCATTATTCGATATCAGATGTCAGTTTGTCGAATAATGAAATACAGCTGATCTGGCAGAATAGCCCGAAGTATCTTCTGAAATAAGGACAGACAAATGTATACCCTGATCGATTCTGCTAAAGCCTGTCTGAACCGATCGAGAGTGCTGGTAGTGGTACTGACTATGGTCGCTTTCGGACTGGTCTTTGCCACACCTCTTGATCAGTTTCTGAATACCCATCAATTAAAAGTCTGTTTTTTAATCCTGACTACGCTGATCTTTTTTGCAACAGGCGTATTACCTGAATTTATTACGGCATTACTGTTTATGCTGATGGCGGTTCTGTTCGGACTGGCTTCACCTGAAGTGGTTTTCTCCGGTTTCAGTTCAAATGCTGTCTGGCTGATTTTCTCAGGGCTGGTGCTGGGGATTGCGATTAATGAAACCGGATTAGCGCGCCGGATTGCAGGCAGAATGTCAGAGCGTCTGAATGGCAGTTATCTGCAGCTGATCGCCGGTATCGTTATCCTGGCAACGCTGCTGGGGTTTGTGATGCCGTCGTCTATGGGGCGGGTCTTACTCTTTGTACCAATTGCTATGGCGCTGGCTGATCGTTGTGGTTTTAACCCCGGAAGTAATGGTCACACCGGTATTGCGCTGGCCGCTGCTTTTGGCAGTCATGTGCCTACCTTTGCTGTTTTGCCCGCTAATGTGCCGAATATGGTCTTTCTGGGGGCGGTAGAAACTTTGTACCAATGGGCACCCGGATATGGCGAGTATCTGGTGCTGCACTTTCCTGTACTGGGTATGCTCAAAGGCGCTGCCATTATTATGCTGATTGTCTGGTTGTTTCCTGATCAGCCCGGAGTGGCGACCGCATCGCAGACGAAAGAGGAGCAGTCCGCTGATTCTGGCGCTATCACCGCTGATCAGAAAAAGCTGCTTACGATCATGCTGATAACACTGGGACTTTGGGTAACCGATGCCTGGCATCATATTCCTGCTGCATGGATCGGTTTATCCGCTGCTATCTTTCTGTTAATCCCAGGTGTCGGGCTGGTTAGTCAGAAAAGCTTTAACAGCAAGATGAATCTGGGATCGATTCTTTTCGTTGTCGGTATTATGGCACTGGGGTCCGTAATTAATAGTAGTGGCATTGGCCAGTTCCTGGGAGGGCAGCTTAATACATGGTTGCCATTGCAACAGGGCCAGAATGCTCTGAACTTTATTCTGTTGTCTATGACATCTTTTGTTGCCGGGGTATTGACGACTCTGCCTGGTGTACCAGCAGTGATGACTCCGTTTGCTGAACAGATGAGTCAGAGTTCCGGTTTATCTTTGCAATCTGTTCTGATGACTCAGGTGTTAGGTTTCTCAACCATTCTGTTTCCTTATCAGTCTGCACCGCTCATTCTGGCGATGCAGTTGGCCGGAGTACCGGTTCAGCAGGCCGCGCGTTTCTGTCTGTTATTGCTGCCGCTGACGCTTCTGGTTCTCTTCCCTCTGAATTATATCTGGTGGTCAGTGCTGGGTTGGTTTGGCTGAAGCGATCAGTAAACCAACCAGAAAACGGTTGATATTAAGGTGCAAATTTCAGGTAGGAGGTGTGGTTAGCAAGTATGTAAATCTGCTTGTTATTAAAATAAATGTTATGTTATAACATTTATTTGATTCAGGTAGGAGCAGAACGTGTTTGGTCTAAACATCTGGCAGCGTTTTTTGGTAGTGATTTGCTTATGGAGCACCATCGGTGGATTACTTTACTGGGCAATGTCTATATGACTCTGCAGACACATGACCAGGCTCCGGATTTTGTGCGGGATCAGAATAATCAGGTATTGATTCACTGCCATAATCTGACATTGGGTTATGACCGCCACCCGGTCATTCATCACTTTGAAGCGAAAATATCATCAGGTCAGATGCTCGCTATTGTGGGGGGCAATGGCACCGGAAAATCAACCCTGTTGAAAGCCATTATGGGTCAACTGAAACCTTTAGAGGGATCTGTTGATTATCCGGGGATTAATATCAAGGCCATTGCTTACTTACCTCAAATCGCTCAGCTGGATCGTAGCTTCCCTATTACGGTGCAAGAAATGGTGTCGTCGGGCCTTTGGTTGCGTACCGGAGCATTTCGTTCGCTTCGTACCCTGTTTACCCGCCAATCTGTGAAAGAAGTACTGAAAAAAACAGGGCTGCAAGGGTTTGAACAAAGAACATTGCAGGCTCTGTCAGGTGGTCAGCTACAACGAGTGCTGTTTGCCAGGATGCTATTACAGAATGCGGATCTGATTCTGTTGGATGAGCCTTTTACGGGTGTTGATCATGCTACTACGCAACATTTGCTGACGATTTTGCATGACTTGAATTGTCAGGGCAAAACGATTCTGGCCGTTCTGCATGATCCAGCTCTGGTCAAAGAGCACTTTCCACAAACTTTGTTACTGCAAAGAGGTCCTGAACCCTGTTGTCAGGCGGTGATAGGGCAGAGTGAGTGGGTTCTGGATCACTATCTGATGAAAAAAGCAGATATACAGCTGCCATTACCGGATGAGACAGCACAGGTGTGTCAGCAAACATCTGCTGCCTATGTTATTTCAGAGCCGGTAACAGAGGGAAATACCCCGGAGCAGCAAACTCAGGAGGTGAAAAATGCCTGAGTGGGTTGTACTGAATTTGCTGACAGAGCCATTTGCAGAGTTCTCTTTTATGCGCAGAGCGCTGGCCGGTTGCTTAATTCTGAGCCTGTCGGCGGCACCGGTCGGTGTCTTTCTGATGCTGAGACGGATGAGCCTGATTGGCGACGCTATGGCCCATGCCATTCTTCCAGGCGCTGCTATCGGTTTTATGATGGCCGGGCTATCCGTGGGGGCTATGACTGTGGGAGGGTTGCTGGCGGGATGTCTGGTGGCTGTGCTGTCAGGGTTGGTAGCCAGAGCGACGGTGACCGGCGAGGACTCCAGTATGGCAGCATTTTATCTGATCTCGCTGGCGCTGGGGGTGCTCATTATCTCTGTCAACGGCAGTAACGTGGATCTGTTGCATGTGCTATTTGGCTCAACACTGGCACTGAATGACGCCGCATTGCAGCTACTGGCTATTATCGCCGCTTGTACAGTTTTTGTTTTGCTGGTTTTGTATCGTCCTCTGGTGATGGAATGTGTTGATCCGGAGTTTTTTCGTTCAGTCAGTGGGTTAAGTGCGCTGGCTCACTTCAGTTTTCTGGGGCTGGTAGTGTTGAATCTGGTCGCTGGCTTTCATGCACTGGGTACCATGATGGCCGTTGGGCTAATGATTCTTCCGGGAGCAGCTGCGCGTTTCTGGGGCAAGCGACTGGAAAGTCTGTTGTTGTTATCGGTTACTCTGGCCGCTCTGGCCAGTCTGGCAGGGCTATTGGCTTCCTATTATGTTAACTGGCCTACCAGTCCTCTGATTATTTTATCCCTTGGCGGCTTTTATCTGCTGTCTTTGCTGTTGGGCAAAGAGGGGGGATTAATTTTTCGTTTTATCTCACTCAAACATCTGGAGAATTAGGTATGTCTGGAAAGGCTGGTATGTTTTCTCTGAGCCAGGGGGCTGCCTGCTGGCGAGCCGGAAAAGTGGCTCTTGCAGGCTTTGGATTATTATTCAGTCTGTCGGCAGGGGCGGCTGATAAAGTCAGGGTTGTTGCAACGTTTAGTGTTCTGGGTGATTTAGTTCGGGAAATTGGTGGTGATAACGTTGATCTGGCTACTCTGGTTGGAGCGAATAGTGATGCCCACGTATTTCAGCCCAGCCCGCGTGATGCTGGTGCTGTTTCCAAAGCAGATCTGGTGATACTCAATGGCCTGGGTTTTGAAGGCTGGATTGAGCGCTTGCTGGAGTCTGCTCACTATAAAGGGGCTCAGGTTGTTGCCACTTCTGGTATCCGGGCTTTGAAGTCCGGAGAAGCCGGTCATCAGGATGAACATGACGACCACCACGATGATCACGCTTCAGAGCATAAAGATCATGATGACCACCACGATGATCATGCTTCAGAGCATAAAGATCATGCCGACCACCACGGGCATCATCATGGGGAATGGGACCCTCATGCCTGGCATGATATTGATAATGTCGTGGTCTATGTGAAAAATATTGCTAATGGATTAAGTGAAGCCGATCCGGCAAATAAGGCGGAGTATCAGAAAAATGCTCAGGCTTATATCAAGGAGCTGGAGCAGCTGGAGCATGAGATTGAGCATCTGTTTGATGAGATTCCTGAGCAGCAGCGCAAAGTGATTACGCCACACGATGCTTTTGGCTATTTTGCTCATGCCTGGCATATCGAGTTTATTGCACCTCAGGGGAATAGCACTGAATCTGAAGCGGCAGCAGGTGATGTCGCGAAAATTATCCGTCAGATTCGTGAACACCAGATTCGTGCTGTATTTATTGAGAATGTCAGTGATAGCCGTCTGATTGAACAGATCAGTCGGGAGACCGGAGCGGTTATCGGCGGTTCTTTGTATTCGGACGCTTTATCTGCCAGTAATGGTCCTGCCGGAACTTATCTTAAAATGATGCGTCACAACGCTCATACGCTTGCGGATGCTCTGAATCAGACCGACTAAGTTATATTTTAATTAAAACAACGTTAGTATCCGTATAAAGCCGTTCTTTTACGCGACAGCAGATAGAAGAACGGCTTTATTGAATCTATACCGACTTACCGTGAATAACATTATCCCGGAGCTGTTTGGATAAGCAGAGTCCGGTCGGGGACTAAAACGTGAGTTATTTCAGTCGCATATCTAAACTACTGGTCTGCTTAACAGGATTGATTTGTACTGCGGTACAGGCCCATCCGCACAATTGGATTGATCTTAAAACGGAACTGGATATTGATGATCAGTTAAGGCTTACCGGGATTCATATGCGCTGGCAGTTTGATCCTTATTACTCGATTACTGTACTGTCTGAGTTTCAGCAAAATGGTAAATCCCCAGAACAGCAGTTGCATGAACTGGGTGAGTTAATGGTGACTAATCTGGGGAATGAGGGATACTACAGTAAACTCCTGTTGAATAATTCACCTTTGCCGCTTCCGGTTCCTGATAACTGGGCTTTAACAGCAGAGGCCGCTCAGTTGACGCTTTCGATGGATTTTACTCTACAAAAACCTGTCCCCATTAAAGGGTTGCCATTAAGCCTGTCTACTTATGATCCGACCTACTATGTTTCCATGAATTACAGCAGTAGCCATGATCTGATTTTATCACCAGAGGTAAGCAGTTTCTGCCAATGGGAACTGATCTTACCAAAGCCGACGCAAGAGATGGTGGAATATGCCGCAAGACTGGATCAGACGGTTAAAGACTCTGAAGGGCTGGGCGTGTTATTCGCTGAAAAAATGGAGTTATCATGCCAACGTTAATGGTCAGGGTTTCAGCTATGAAGCAGACTCTGTTTTCACTTAAAGGGCTCGTCTGGCTATTCCTGCTCAGTTTGCTTGCTGTTTTGCTCTATAGTTTTTTTTATAGTGAGCAGCTGATCTTTTATGTGATTCAGACCCAGCAAAAGATGCACAGAGAACTGGCGGTTTTACTACAACAGGTTAAACAGAACCCTGATGAGTATGGGCCGGCTCTGATTGCGGTCAGCTTCCTGTATGGGATTTTTCATGCTGCTGGCCCCGGGCATGGCAAAGCGATTATCGCAACCTATATGGGAACCCAGGTAGCCTCTCTGAAAAAAGGCATTCAGTTTTCTTTTATGGCGGCCTTTTTGCAGGCTGCCGTAGCGGTACTTCTGGTTACGGCTCTGGTACGCTTGCTTGATTTATCCATGCGTCAGAGTCAATGGATAGGTTCGCAGTTTGAAGCCGTCAGTTACTTGCTGGTGGTACTGATGGGTGCTCTGATATGTGTACGGCAGCTGCGTCAGTTCCGACAAATGAAAAAGTCTTCACCAGATGATGATGGTAGCAGGTCTGCAGAAAGCTTATCTTCAGAACAAAAAGTGGCTGCTGATAATAAAAAGGCTTTGAATATGCTGTCAAAGCCGGTATCAATCAAGCCTGTTTCATCAATGGTATCTGTACAAAAAACAGATTCAGCTGAGAAGCTGTTGCAGATAAAGCAGATTAAGTTTTCCGGAGCTGGATCAGGTAAGCCCGGAGCAGGAGTGCTGACGTCGAGCCACCAATTACAGGCCGATGGCAACTGTAGCTGCGGCCATAAACATATGCCTCTGCCTGATGAAGTTAAAAACAGTAACTGGAAAGAATCCGCAGGCATTATTTTTTCTATGGGGCTAAGACCTTGTACAGGCGCTTTATTAGTGCTTATGCTGGCTAATGCACTGGGGCTTTACTGGTATGGCGTGGCTTCTTCTTTGTTGATGGCGCTGGGAACCGCGATTACAGTATCTTCCATTGCATTTCTGAGTGTATCGGTCAGACGTTACGCCGGGCAACTGATGCAGCTTTATCAAAAAGGAGACAGCAGACCTAACTGGATTGCTATACTGGGCATAGCAGGTGGTCTGGCTTTGATTATTCTGGGAGGCGGTTTACTCTGGAGTTTTGTGCAGTTCAGTCAGCAGGTTCGGCCTTTCTGATCAGAAGAATTGTGAAGCAGAGCAAAAGGACTGAGAGGCGCTTTCAGTCCTTTTGACTTTTCATTAATCGGAATGATTGTCTGTTTCCTGTAAGTCGACATTACTTTCCTGACACGCTTTACATAGCCCGTGTAATTCCAGCTGTTTACGTACCAGAATAAAACCAGATTGCTCTATACCATTATTTAACTCATTCAGTGTTTGTTTGCCTATGCTGAGTTCGCGCACAGCATTGCATTTGTCGCATATCAGAAATTGAGGTGGTTCATGCAGATGGTCGCAGCAGATATGACGACAAGCCATAAACTGGTTGGTGGTTTCCAGTTTATGAACGAAGTCGTTTTCCAGCAGGAACGTCAGAATTCTATAAGCGCTCATTGCAGGAAGGTTTTCACTGAAGGATTCTTTAAACAGGTCTACAACGTCATAGGCTGATAAAGGGCGATCATTCTGTAGAAGAACACGCAGTACTTTCTCCCGCTTTGGCGTCAGTCGTACTCCATTTTGTGTACAGGAAGTGCGCGCTGCGGTAATCGTCTCATCAATACCTGGTTTGTCTGTCATTATTGTGCCTTAACTTTTTTATCCGGAGAGTGTCCCTGAGCATTTGCTGCTGAGTGTCCGGATATATGGTTATCACGGTCTGCATCATATTCTTTATTATCACTATGACTATGCCAGTCAGAAAAGTGCCGCAATAGCCATAGACCTGGTAATGCTATCACTGTGCAGAGAATAAAGAACTCTGTCCAGCCCATTATTTCTGCCAGATAACCACTGGGGGCAGAAATCAAAGTGCGGGGTATGCCCATCAGACTGGTCAGCAGGGCGTACTGAGTTGCGGTGAAACGCTTATCTGTAAGTGCTGCCATAAAGGCCATATAGGCTGCAGTGCCCATACCTGCGGTGAGGTTTTCAAAGCCAATAACCGCTGCCAGCATATTGAGGTTGTATCCCACTTCTGCCAGAACCGCGAAACCTGCAGTGCTGACCATCTGCAATATACCGAATAACCATAATGAACGATAGATACCCAATTTTAGTATCAGTGCTCCACCGAGAAATGCGCCAATCAGCGTAGCCCAGAAACCAAAAATTTTGACTGTGACACCAATTTCGCTGCTGGAGAAACCCAGATCAACATAAAATGGGCTGGTCATAGCGCTGGCCAGCGTATCTCCGAGTTTATACAAAAGAATAAACAGCAGGATTGTCCAGGCCGAATCCCTGCTGAAATATTCTCTGAAAGGAAGTACAACAGCATCTTTTAATGAACGGGGGACATTTTCCGGAGCAGGAGGTTCTGGTGCCAGTAGTGATGTGGTAATGCCAATACCCATGCAAAGACCCATGAGCATAAACACTGCGGCAAAACCGATGCTATCGGCAAGTATCAGGCCTCCACCGGAAGCCAGCAACATACCGGTGCGATAACCGTATACATAAAGACTGGATCCCATGCCCAGTTCGTTCTCGCACAGGTGCTCTCTGCGGTAAGCATCTATGACAATATCCTGACTGGCACTGAAAAATGTCACCAGTAAAGCCAGTAGTGCAATTAGCCAGGGAGAAGAAATTGGATCAGCAAGACCAATCGCTGCAATAGAACAACCCAGAAGAACCTGAATCGTAATGAGCCACCCTCTGCGTCTCCCCAGAAAGGGAAGGCTGAACCGATCCAGAAAAGGTGCCCATATAAATTTAAGAGTGTAGGGCAGTCCTACTAAAGCCATCAGACCGATAACTGAAAGGTCTACGCCTTCCTGACGCATCCAGACCTGAAGAACAGAGATAGTTAATAGTAGTGGTAAGCCACTGGAAAACCCCATTATGAAAGTAATCAGCATGCGAATGTTAAAACACAGACTGATCCAGTATCGAATAGTGTCCTGAGAAATCAAAAGAAAGTACCGGGCTATTAATGAGTTGCTGAGCTAAGTGTACAACTGGATGATCTATGACAGCAGCAGAATTTTAACGCTTTGTGTACTGGTTAAAGTTTATTGATATTAATGACAGGAAAAGGCATTCAGGTCTGATTGAGTGACAGGCGATCAGTTCTCAAAAGTATGATGCTGATAATAATGGCATAAAGCTTTACTTTGATATTATCGCGCTAACCCTCTGATTTCCCTGCTTTTGCTGCTCGTTTCAGGGCTGCTGTAACTTTTTTACAAAAAATGCACTTATTTTCGCTCAGGGGGTT
>NZ_JACJFM010000103.1 GCF_014164585.1 Oceanospirillum sediminis
CTTTCCCAGAATGGTAATAATCATAAATCTTTTTAAGACCAGAGAGGTATAAATAGTTCTTTGTGAAGCCACCTCCACGATGCGCCCTAAGTGTTATGTAAAATGCACTTTCTCTATCTAAATCATAATTGTTATGCAACAATCTAAAGGTTCTTGAAAATGGATAGCCTTTTGCTAAACTATCCACGGCTATCACCCGATATGCTAGTTCTTTAAGACGTGTTACCGTTAAATTATTGCTCATATATTCTGGAAACACCGCTAAGCCTTCTTGAGTTTCTTCATTATCAGGAAAACCATGAGAAAATATTTTTAATGGGTGCAACAACCCATTCATGGTAGTAACCATGTGTACTCCAATTTCATGGTTGGTTAATACCGCAAGTTCATTTTCTGAATAGGTGTGATTCGTATTTAACACCAAGGTTTTAATGTTATTTAAAACCATGGCAATTGCAGAAATCTTATCAGAAAATTCTATGTTGTAACTAAAGTCGTATTTTTTTGAAAACTCCTTAAAAAAGATTTCAGAATCCTTT
>NZ_JACJFM010000104.1 GCF_014164585.1 Oceanospirillum sediminis
ATGGCTTCACGACGTTCATCAGAATAACGCGGCATATCCGATCCTTAAGCCCGCTGTTGAATTGTTTTTTTCAATAAAGGTTATCGGACAATTATCCTGACACAGCGGGCTGCCCTGTCAGAGGGTATGGTCATGACGGTAACACCCGTGGCCACAGCATCCACTCATACAGCCACAGAGAACAATACGCTTCCGGAAGCCACTGACACCCAGCGATCCGGAGACCACAAAACCCCATCCCCACAAATGCCATACACACAAACCACAACCGAACCGGGCACTTTGACCGCCCGGCTTAAATCACTGATCAGGCCGCCGGATGGTCGGCCCGTTACCAGTTAGAGGAAAAGAAAATGTCTACTATTACAACAATCTCTTTAGACAGAGACGATTACTCCGCTATCACAGCATCAATCCTCACAACTCTTGCAGGACCTATCTAGTCAGCCCTGAAAAAGTCAGGTTTCTATCTAACAGAGCATCGGTTGGCTTTATTGCTCCAGGAAATAAAGCCAACTGATTTTCT
>NZ_JACJFM010000105.1 GCF_014164585.1 Oceanospirillum sediminis
TAAAGTTTAAGACTGCTCAAAATAAACCATTATATAGCCATACAAATAGAATAATCATCATCATTTGTTTATTATTATTCTTGAGTTCTTTTTTTAACTCTATTATTTCAAATAATCTTACAGATATAACATTAATTTCTGCCGGGTCATACCATTTAAGGTATATTATTCTGTTGTTCTTATTAGTTAAAACTACAGACATAATGAAATATAAAACTCAGCTGTATTACGGTTTAATCTTTGCACTAATAATATTGATTGTAGAATCGCTTATTTATACTTTTTTTGTAGCCAATAGTCAAAGATTTATTAGCGGATCATTGAGAGCAAACAGTTTTGGGAATATTTTAGCGGCCTTAACTTCCTATTTCTTATTTCTCACGTTAAGAAAAAAAATATCAGGGATTTATATTTTTGTGGTTATTTTGCTTTCAATATTAATATACTTTAATGGTACTAGGTCGGCCATATTTTTTTTTTCAGGGTATCTTCTCTCTGAATTTTTGATTTTTCTATTTCGTAG
>NZ_JACJFM010000106.1 GCF_014164585.1 Oceanospirillum sediminis
GTGACCGATTTATTAAATAGTGTCCAAATAAAGTGGTTAGCTACTAAAATTGGCTTTGAAAAAGTCATTATGAAACAAAATAAATTGATTGGTTATTTTATTACAGATCAGCAAAGTAGTTTTTATCAAAGTAGTAACTTTACAAAAGTGTTACAGTTTGTGCAAACCCATTCACAAAGCTGTAAAATGAAGGAGAAGCAAACTAGAAATGGGCTTCGTTTATTGCTCACTTTTGATGGTATAACCTCAGTTGAACAGGCTTTAGAAGCTTTAAAACCCATTGTGGCGTAATTATTGTTTTTAACAACATAAATAAAAAATAACATTGAGACGTTTACTTTTTTTAATTGCCCTTTTACCGTGTATTACTTTAGCGCAACACAGTATTAAAGGTACATTTTCGCCTCCTGGAGAATTCGAAATCGCTCTTTTGTACAAAGTAGAGCCCACACATTCAAATTACGTTACAAACGCCCCAATTGCTGCCGATGGAAGTTTTGAGATAAAATTAGATTCC
>NZ_JACJFM010000107.1 GCF_014164585.1 Oceanospirillum sediminis
TAATTTATAAAGGTATTATCATGCCTGAGGATATTGGGCCTTATTACACCGATTTGCAGCAAGAAGACCTTGTAACCAGATTAGCTTTGGTACACCAGCGTTTTTCTACTAATACTATGCCCACTTGGGAGTTGGCACAACCATTCCGTTTTATGTGTCAGAATGGAGAAATCAACACTCTACGTGGAAACGTAAGTAGAATGCGTGTACGTGAGGAGATTATGAGAAGTGACGTTTTCGGACCTCAAATTGATAAATTATTCCCTATTATCCTTCCTGGTAAATCAGATTCTGCTTCCATGGACATGGTAGTGGAATTATTGACCCATACAGATCGTTCGCTTCCTGAAATTATGATGATGATGATCCCTGAAGCTTGGGAAAAGCATGCCACCATGAGCGAGGATAAAAAAGCGTTCTACGAATATAACGGTTGTATCATGGAACCTTGGGACGGTCCTGCCTCAGTACCGTTTACTGATGGTGATTATATTGGTGCATTATTAGATAGAAATG
>NZ_JACJFM010000108.1 GCF_014164585.1 Oceanospirillum sediminis
CGAATAAAGAAGAGCCAAGTACCACAGAAAGTGTAATTGGGAAATATATCATAAATTGTCCCATTACCCCAGGCCATAGTCCGAGAGGTATAAATGCTGCAACTGTAGTTGCTGTTGAAATTATAATTGGAAATGCAATTTCTCCAATCCCCTTTTTAGCCGCTTCAATTCGACTCATGCCTTCTTCGCTCATTAAGCGATAAACATTTTCTACAACAACAATCCCGTTATCCACCAACATTCCAAGCCCCATAATTAGTCCAAAAAGGATCATGGTGTTCATCGTATAGCCTAACATGTTCAAAATCATTAGAGACATAAACATGGACATTGGTATGGCAAACCCAACAAATAAAGCGTTTTTAAAGCCTAGGAAGAACATTAAAACAGTAACTACCAGTATGATACCGAAGATGATGTTGTTTACCAAATCATCAACTTGTCCTATAGTTTTGGAGGATTGATCATTTGCAATGCTAACTTCCAAATCTGGAGGAAATACATTTT
>NZ_JACJFM010000109.1 GCF_014164585.1 Oceanospirillum sediminis
GGTAAGAACAGAGAAATCGAAGAGATAAAGGTGATCAGTGCCAGGCGGATAATGTCTGCACACCAGAAGGGCGTTACCCCCTTGAAAATGGTGCCTGCTTTCACATCCTTCAGCACCGCACTGAGCACGAAGACGTTCATCCCCACCGGTGGTGTGATCAGACTGATCTCGGTAACGACCACAACAACAATACCGAACCAGACCAGATCAAAGCCCAGACTTTCAACCAGAGGGAAGAAGATCGGCACGGTCAGCAGCAGCATCGACAGGCTCTCAAACACCATACCCAGAATGATATAGATCAGCAGGATTACCATAATCACCATCATTGGTGATACATCCAGACCATTCACAAAGTCCAGCAGCTCAGATGGCAGACCGGCACGGTTGATAAAGTTTGAGAAAATCAGCGCACCGATCAGTACCGCAAACAGCATAGCCGAGGTGCGAGCTGTATCCGTCAGGATGTCGAACAGGCTGCCAAAGGTCAGACTTTTACGTGCCAG
>NZ_JACJFM010000013.1 GCF_014164585.1 Oceanospirillum sediminis
ATCTGAGCCATGATCAAACTCTTCAGTTTAAAATCGTTGATTGACTGATCCGAAGACCGGCAATCCAAACTTAGCTCAAAGTTAACAACCCCATCAATTCGAAGAATTGACAGTGAACACAAAAATGAATTCGGGTTGCTTACTCTGATAATCTTGTGACTTTTCACAGATCATCACAGCAAGCGCCCACACGAATTATCTGACTGAATTTTTAAAGAGCAGGCTAAGCGACAAACTCGTCTCGCTCAACCGAGGCTGCGTATTTTACAGAAGCAGACCTCAGAGTCAATCATTTTTTAATCTTTTTCCGATTCTTCCTGAGAAGAGAGAAAAGAACCTGAGAGAGACTTAAAAGTAAAACTCAGTAAAAACAATTGGTTACTGCTGTTCATCGGGTCACCCCGTGACAGCGAGGGCGTATTATACGCACCTGGAAGCAGAGTACAACCCTTATTTTTAATTTTTTACATTCCAATCAAAATTTTATTCTCCTGGCTACGAAAAAACCTTGTTTTCCCTGACCGAGCTTTTAATCTAGCCTCAGCATATCGAAGGGGAATGCACAATGCATCGATTAATCAGCCAGCTAAAAGAGTCAACAATAATCCCTCTGGCACTCCTGATGATTACCATACCTGTTGCCCACTTCGGCTATCAGGAGTTTTCTGTCACAGTAAAGGGACTATTTTCACTGGCACCCTATATAGCATTCACTGCAGCAACAACACTTAGCCTGGTATACGGACGCCTCAGAGTTCTGATGACACTTCTGGTCCTTGTGATTTCTTACTGGGCATTTTCAACCCTGACAGGCCCTGTTGGCCTGTCATGGAACAAGTTCACAATAGAAACTGTATTTAACGCCATTACAATACTTGGCCCTCTGAATATCGCCCTCTTTGCATTCTGGGCTGAAAAAGGCTCACTGATCAGCGATTTGTTTACAAAAACAGCCGCTATAGCGATTCAGGTATTTTTTGTCTGGCTGGTGGCAGAAAACCACTATACGGGTGTCCTCCATTTTTTTACCCTGATTTTCTGGCCCTCTATGCACCCCGACTGGCTTAACATCGCTCCCTTTTCATTTATAGCCTTTATTATTGCTCTACTGGCGATGGCAATCCGCATTATTACTCAACCATCAACAACAAACGCCGCGCTGCTCTCATCCCTGGTCATTCTCTTTATTGTCAGCCAGCAATTATTAATTCCAGGCTACCTGCCAGTTTTTATGTTCCTGGCCGGTTTACTTCTGGTCGGCGCCATTGTGCATGAAACCTTTAATATGGCATTTAAAGATGACCTGACAGGACTACCAGGCCGAAGAGCATTGAACGAACAACTGGCTAAACTGGGTCGCCACTATACTATTGCAATGATGGATGTGGACCACTTTAAAAAGTTTAATGATACCTATGGTCATGACATTGGTGATCAGGTGTTGAAAATGGTCGCAGCAAAAATCAGAAAAGTGACCGGAGGAGGTAAAGCATTTCGTTATGGTGGCGAAGAGTTCACCATATTATTTCCAGGCAGAGACCTTCAACATACACTACCTCACCTTGAAATAGTAAGAGAAGTTATTGCAGGCTATCTGATGCGAATCAGAGATGAGGACCGTCCGGAGGATAACGATGAAGGTAAAAATATGCGTGGACGAAAAAATACAAGAATACAGAAGACACAGAAGAAAGACAGCTCCGTTGTTTCCGTAACCATCAGCATTGGAGTTGCCCAGAGAGAAGGGATGAATAAAACACCAGAACAGGTTATCAAAGCCGCTGATGAAGCCCTGTACCGCGCCAAGCATGGCGGAAGAAACAAAGTGAGCACCTGATGACCGGCCGATTGATTGTTACCCCATTTAATACAGAAAAATTGTTGCACGACCCTCTACTGGTCAGACAACCCGTACTAACCGGTTACAATATCCCTCCTAAACAATTCGTCAGCATCATCTGTAACGATCAGACGACCGGAGTCCCCTGTGTATCCGAAGCCTACTGGGGATACAGTCCTCATTGGCTCAAAGTACTGGATAACGCCCCGTATCTTGCCAGAAGTGAAACTCTCAGCGATAAAACCATGTTTCAGGAAGCTCTTACACGACGCTGCCTGATACCTGTATCCGGCTACTATGAGTGGAAACGCTATACCCGGCACAAAAAAGCCTTTGCTATCCGACGACCAGAAAACAGATCCTTTCTCCTGGCCGGGGTATGCATACGTTATCCCACATCAGAACATACCTGGTATGAAACATTTGCCATACTGACTATTGCATCTAACTCTTTTATTAATCTGGTCAGTGAACGCATGCCCGTCGTTATTCACAGACAGGATGCAGAAAGCTGGCTGAATAGCGATATATCGGAAGCAGAGCAACTCATTCAGACAGCTGAGGAGGATTATCTGGAATACTACCCGGTATCAGAACTGGTTAATAATCCAGCCAATCAATCCAGAGCAGTATCCGAACCAACCAGCAAACGATTTCGTTATACCTCATAAATATCCGAACCCAACGCCCGGATATGAGTCATAGATCAGACATCAGGACAAATAAGAGAGATCAGAATGCCTGCCTCAAGCCGAGTGTTACTTAGTTTTATAGGTCTTTTCTTTTTAACAGCGTGCTCACTTATGCCCAATCAATCCACGACAGACATCATAAAAAGCGAGAATGACTCCCGTAGTTATCGCAGCCTGACCCTGCAGAATCAACTCGAAGTTATTGTCATTTCAGATCCGGATACCGACAAAGCCGCAGCAGCACTGAACGTAGCAACCGGCAGCGGCAATGACCCCGACGATTATCCGGGACTGGCACACTTCCTGGAACACATGCTGTTTCTGGGCACAGAGAAGTACCCTGAAGCGGGTGAATATCAGAGCTTTATATCGAAACATGGTGGCAGCCACAATGCGTTCACCTCTTTTGAAGACACCAATTACTTTTTTGAAGTAGATAGCGATTACCTTAGCCCTACCCTGGATCGCTTCGCTCAATTCTTTATCAGCCCACTCTTCAGCGAAGAGTATGTTAAAAGAGAGATCAATGCTGTCCATTCGGAATATCAGTCAAAACTGAGAGATGATGGTCGCCGCCAGTTCGACATACTGAAAGCCATTATCAATCCGGCACACCCCTACAGTAAATTCAGCACCGGCAGCCTGGAAACCCTGAGCAGTAAAGGCAAAGCTCTGAGCACACGTGAAGCGATGCTCAACTTCTACCAGACAGAATATTCTGCCAACCGCATGTCGCTGGTTATTCTGGGCAAGGAATCACTGAATCAGCTGGAACAGCTGGCTCGTGAGCTATTCAGCCCGGTTATCAACAGAGAACTGAAAGTAAAAGAGGTTAATCAGCCTCTGTTTACCGAAGGTCAGCTGCCGGGACTACTGACCATCAAACCACTTAAGGCCAGGCACGAACTCAAGCTTCAGTTTCCGATACCACAAAGCACACCCTTTTATCGGGAAAAACCCACTGGATACCTGGCAAACCTGATCGGCCACGAAGGCAATGGCAGCCTGTTATCTGCATTAAAAGCCAGAGGCTGGGCGACAGGTTTATCTGCCGGAAGAGGCATAAGTACTCGTGAAAACAGCCTGTTCAGCATCGCCATAAACCTGACAGAAGACGGCTACAAACATCAGTCTGAAGTGATCAATGCTGTATTTAGCTATCTGCAACTGTTAAATCAGAGCGGCATTGAACTATGGCGATATCAGGAGCAGAAAGTACTGGCGGAACAGGAATTTCGCTTCAGAGAGCAGATATCCCCCATCCATTATGTCAGCAACCTGGCATTCAGCATGCCTCGTTATCCTGCGCAGGACCTGCTGGTCGCTCCTTATCTGATGGATAACTTCAACGAATCGCTGATCAGAGAATATCTGAGTTATATGACCCCGGACAACGTCCTGATCACCCGTATCAGCCCTGACGCAGAAACAGACCAGGTATCACCGTGGTTTAATGGCTCTTATGCTTTCAAAGCGGCATCATCAGATAAGATTGTGCCACTGAGTAGCAATATTTTTAAACTACCAGAACCCAACCCATTCATTGCCAGTAATTTACATCTGAAGAAAGCTCAACCCACCCGCCCTATAAACATCAGCCCCGTCCCACAGGCCACACTCTGGTTCAGTCATGACACCGAATTCAACACCCCTAAAGCACAGCAGTATTTCAGCCTGCAATCACCTGTGAGCTCTGAATCTGTACGTAATGCGGTACTCAGCCAGATGCTATCCAGCTGGCTGAAAGAGGTCAGCAATGAATTTGCCTATCCTGCACGCCTTGCTGGCCTGGATTACACCGTGTACAAGCATATCAGAGGTATAACAATTCAGCTGGGCGGATACGATGAACAACAACACCAACTGCTGGACAAATTACTTTATCTACTGACCCGGACTCCAATTGATCAGGAAAGCTGGCAACTGGTTAAACAAAGCCTGATCAAGCGCTGGAAAAATGCCGACAAAGCCCCTCTGTATCATCAGATAATGGGAGAAACATCCGCGGTACTTATGACGCCAGACTGGAATGAGAAACAACTGCTCAGTGCAATCGAACCGTTGACACTGAAAGACCTTGAAGCATTCAGGTCACAATTTCTCAGCCAGATCTATATCGACAGCATGATCATTGGCAACATGACACAAGAAGAGGCTCTGAACAGCTTTAATACCGTCATCAGTACCCTGAAGCCAACTCTGACCAAACAGGATGTACCCGGTATTCGAGTCCACGCCCTGACTGAGAACCTGCTTCAGCATCAGCCGGAGATTGAACACAATGACAACGCTGTCGTTCACTACTATCAGGGACAGTCAGCATCAATTAAAGACCAGGCATTATGGATGCTGGCCGCCCGTCTGCTGGAGGCGCCTTACTACCATGAAATGCGTACTCAACAACAACTAGGCTACATTGTCTTTGCCAGCTATCACCCTATGATGAAGCTACCGGGGCTTAGCCTGATTGTTCAGTCGCCAGGGCATACCCCGGAAGATATCACTCAGCGCAGCAATACGTTTATCCAGACATTCAGCCAGCAACTACCTGATATGCCAGACCGGGAATTTGAGCAGCAAAAAGCAGGCCTTATTGCCAACCTGCTGGAAAAAGATGACCACCTGAAAGCCCGCTCTCAGGGTTACTGGAGGGATATGGCTCTGGAGTATACCGGATTTGACCGACGGCAACAGCTCGCCACAGCGGTAGAACAGCTGTCTTTACAGGATATCAGCCAGCTGTTTAATAAAGAGATCAACGGAAATCAAAGCCGCCAGCTGATTGTCAGCTATCAAAGTGGTTCAACCCGTTTCTCAGACTCAGGTACCCTGAAAGCCAGGCTACCAGCAGTTGATCAATAACAAAGAAATACTGCTAAGCCCCAATCACAGGGCTTAGCAGATATTCAGGCATACAGACAAGCAAGACTTTAATCAGAACAGATGAGAGGGAACCAGTGATTCAACATACAACACCAGGTCTTCCAGAATAATCCGATGCTTCGGAGACAGCTCTGTCTGGCTCAGTTCGACCAGACGCTGATTAAACTGCTGAGGAGTCATATTACTGGCTGAGGGGTCATTGATCCGCTGCCAGCGATACTCGTCCCACCTCTGCTGCTCTTCCCCGGACAGATACTCCGGATAACTCCGGGCACGATAGCGGAATAGCATCTCTTCTAACCGGGCATCCTTAAAGGCCAGATTAAGTCCCGCCAGGTTTTCTGGGGCTGTCTGCCGCACGACTTCCATCTGTTCTTTATCCTGCGGACTGAAGAACCCTCCGGAGTACAGCATTAAATCAGGATCATATTCAACGGGACGATCACTATAACGATCATCAAATACCTGCTGCAATTTAGCTGTCAGATCAGGCACTACCTGCAGATTATGCCAGTGCTGTTCGCAAAGCTGTCGGTTAATGCCTGTACGCGTTTCAACATCAGCATCCAGCATAGACACCGGAAGCACAATCGGACATCGATTCAGATGAATCACCTTCAGAGGTATCCGACTGACATCCAGTTCATCCTGCGCAGTAAAGACCCTGCGACGAATCTCATCAGCACTTAACTCTGCCAGAATAGAAGGATCTGCCGACAAATCAAAACAGATTACGCCATTTTTATTGGAAGGATGCTGAGCCAGAGGCACCACAATAGCGGCATTACCACGAGCAGCCCCAAACATACCAGACACATGCAGCACCGGCCGCTTGCTGACAATATCCAGCTGGTCCGCCACTTTTCGTTTATCTCTGAGGGTAAACAGGTAGTTAAACAGCTTAGGCTGACAGGAGCGAAGCAAACGGGCCAGCGCAATGGTTGCCCTGACATCGGCAACCGCATCATGAGCACCAGCATGTTCAATACCATTGGCTGCCGTCAGCAGCTCCAGCTTAAAGCTGGGTAATCCCTCTTCATTAACGGGCCATTCGATTCCCTGAGGGCGCAGTGCATAGGCCGTTCTGACAACATCAATCAGATCCCAGCGAGAATTACCGTTCTGCCACTCTCTGGCATAGGCATCATAGAAATTCCGATACAGAGTATGGCGCGTCAACTCATCATCAAAACGCAACGTATTGTAGCCAAGAGCACAGGTACCCGGCTTACTCAACTCATGATGAATCAAACGGATAAACTCAGCTTCCGGAAAACCATTCTGTTGCGCATGCTGAGGGGTAATACCCGTAATCAGACAGGCATCAGGGCTGGGGAGGAAGTCATCGGCGGGTGTACAAAAAAACTCTACAGGCTCACCGATTTCATTCAATTCCAGATCAGTTCGAATACCTGCAAACTGGGCCGGACGATCTTTTCTGGGGTCGGCACCAAAACTTTCATAGTCGTGCCAGAAAAATGTGGGCTGTGAACTCAACGTCCAAGTCCTTATAGATTACTGAAAGGCCAGAGAAATCCTGTTCAGGACGTGTTCTTTGGCCAGGATACATTAACTTCAATCTGTGACCGATGAGGCAGCGCATGGCAGCTGACCTGAATATCATCACTGGCTGAATGAGTATAACGCCGGATTACTTCAATCAGTTCTTTCTGCAAACGAGGCAGAAAGTCTGGTTGATTTCTCTGCATTCTATCCTGAGAAATCATCAGCTTAAGACGTTCCCGTGCTACATTAGCAGAAGCGTCCTGGTCCCGCTGAAAAAAATCACGCAGCCTTTTCATTAGCGGCCTCCAAACATACGGCTTAAAAATCCTTTTCGTTCAACTTCCAGAAAACGCATCGGACGTTCTTCCCCCAGGAAACGGGCCGTCGTATCCAGATACGCCTGACCGGCATCACTCTCTTTATCATGAACAACCGGGGTTCCTTTATTGGATGCTCTCAGTACAGCATCAGATTCAGGCACAACACCGACCAGAGGAATTGCCAGAATTTCTTCAATATCCTGCACCGACATCATATCAGCGTGCTCAACCCTCTCCGGATCGTAACGGGTAATCAGCAACTGAGCAGAAACGGGTTTTCCTTCTTCCGCCATTCGGGTCCTGGAGTCCAGTAAGCCGATAATGCGATCTGAATCCCGGACAGAAGACACTTCAGGGTTGGTCACAACCACTGCGGCCTCAGCAAAATACATTGCCATGATCGCTCCTCGTTCAATACCTGCCGGAGAGTCACACAGAATGTAATCAAAATCATCTTTCAATTCATTGATGATTTGCTCAACACCTTCTGTTGTCAGGGCATCTTTATCCCGTGTCTGAGAAGCAGGTAGCATATAGAGTCCATCAACTCGCTTATCCTTAATCAGAGCCTGGCTTAAATTCGCTTCACCACTGAGCACATTAATCAGGTCGTACACCACCCGACGCTCACATCCCATAACAAGATCCAGGTTACGCAGGCCAACATCAAAATCGATCAGGACGGTACGAAACCCCTGCATAGCCAGAGCCGTACCTATAGACGCACAACTGGTTGTCTTGCCAACCCCACCCTTACCTGAGGTAATAACAACTACTCTAGCCAAAAACAGACTCCCGTTTTTAAATTAACCATGTTTCAATACAATACAGATACTATTCATCTGATAATCAGATTGTCGCCATCCAGCCCAATCTCAGTCACGGTTTCATTTTCAGGCCATTCTTCTTTTTCAAAAGTCTGAAAAACACCAGCGATGGACACCAGCTCAGCTTTAAACTGCTGACAAAAAATTCTGGCATCCAGGTTCCCCTGAGCTCCAGCTATCGCCTTACCTCTCAAAGAACCCCAGATATGCACATTGCCGTCGGCAATAATTTCTGCGCCTTCATTCACAGAGCCTACGACAATCAGATCACTGTCCCGGGCATAAATCTGTTGCCCGGACCTCACCGGATTTCTCACAATCCTGGCAGGTTTAACAGATAATTCTCTGGATTTGCTTACTTCCTGTAACCTTTTCTCACTCTGGGGTGGAAACCATCCCAGGCCCAGAGCCCAGGCAGACTGTTTTATCGCATCCTGTGCACAGCGAACGGCGATGGGCATCAGTCCGGACCGTTTACAGACCGCACTAATCAGCTCCAGAGAAACAATCTCGTCACCAGATAACCGTTCAAAAGCCAGTACAACCGGAGTATGACTAAAAAATGCCGGTGCCCTTCGGGTCTGCTGCTCCAGCTCACGCTCGATATAACCGACATCAGCAGTAAAAAACTCCAGCGTAGTCACTGTCAGAGCCCCGCCTTTAAACTGGAATGCTGCTTGTTGTCCGGATACGTTCAATGCCACAACTCAACCCTGATAAAGTAAATAAGCTTAGCCGTTATACACACTAAATCTATGTGACCACAGGGCATTATACAAGATGTCATTTGATTATAAGAAAAAAGAAGCCGGAAACAGGGAGAAATGTCACAAATTCCCATATTCCGGCTTCTTTCTATACAAGAAACAGCTCAGACACTATTTCTTCAGTATCCCCGAATATATCGGGGGGGGAACAGCGGAGCATCAGCACATATGCTGCCCACCATTAATCGCCAGGTTAGAGCCTGTAATGAAACCAGCCTCTTCTCCTGCCAGGAAGGATACACTGCGCGCAATCTCTTCTGGTGTACCAAAACGTCCGACCGGGATGCCATCCATAATAGAGTTACGAATCGGTTCATCAATCTTCATAATCATATCGGTCGCAATATAGCCCGGAGAAATCGTATTAACAGTAATACCTTTGCGAGCTGTTTCCTGGGCAAGCGCTTTAGTAAAGCCATGCATGCCTGCCTTTGCCGCAGAGTAATTTGTCTGCCCCATCTGACCTTTCTGGCCATTAATAGATGAGATATTAACAATACGACCGTATTTCATCTCCAGCATATTTTCCAGACAGGCTTTACTCATATTGAACACACTGTCCAGATTCACTTTCATCACTTCATGCCACTGATCCCAGCTCATCTTTTTCATGAAGCCATCACGGGTAATACCAGCGTTGTTCACCAGTACAGAAACAGGACCAACCCGCTCTGTCAGCTCCTGGCAGGCCTGCTGACAGGATTCAAAGTCCCCTACATCAATATGACTGATTTCAAAATCATAGCCATCTTCTTTTTGCGCAGCCTGCCATGCTCTGGCTTTTTCTTCGTTTGTATAAGCTGCAACAACCAGCATGCCATCATCAGCCAGACGACGACAAATAGCTGTACCAATACCACCAGTTCCGCCAGTTACCAGGGCTATTTTTTTACTCATTGAAATTCCCTCTGCTTTCGATAATTCATTCTGCACTCCCATATTTAAGGCTTCCGGGTGACAAATCCATGACAGAAATATGGGTATTCTGTGATCCGTGTTATGCACATCCAACAACTATTTTTAAAATAAAATTTGACATAACATCAAACCTGTCTATAATGTGCGCCAGTCGATGCGGGGTGGAGCAGCCTGGTAGCTCGTCGGGCTCATAACCCGAAGGTCGTCGGTTCAAATCCGGCCCCCGCTACCAAATTTAAAAAGCCCGGTTTGCTTATGCAAACCGGGCTTTTTGCTGTCTGCCATCTGGAAATTTAACAAATAAGTTCCGGCTTAACAACACCTTAATGACCAACAGGTCACACTTCAAACCCGCCTCAGGACAGTGCCTGTCTCACCGGACTCAGGCGTCACCGAACGATATCACCAGACATATAAAACACACTCAGTTATTCCATCTGAGATCTTCCTGAATCAGAATAAAAATACACGCCCTGATAGCGGGCAAGAATTCTGAAAAAAAGCGGCACTGCCCCAACAGTTAACACCTGACAGAAGAGCATCACGATGGAAAACACATCTGAAGACCTGAACTATATCGCCCAACAGGCAAAGACTATTGCACTACAGGCTGGTCAGCTAATACTGGAACTGCGCCAGGATCAATTAATCAGAAACTACAAATCCGGACATGAACTGGTCACAAATGCCGATATCCAGTCAGACCAGTTGATACGCTCTGCAATCCGACAACAGTTCCCGGCTCACAATATCCTGTCTGAAGAACTGGCCAGCGACTATTCCGACCCGAGCATATTTCAGCAACCACTCTGGATCATCGACCCGATTGATGGCACAGTGAATTACGCTCATGACCAGCAACATGTCGCTGTTTCCATCGCCTATGCAGAGGGCGGGGATGTTAAAGTCGGCGTAGTATTTAATCCGATACTGAATGAATGCTTTTTGGCTATACAGGGACAGCCCGCGTGCCTGAATGATCAACCAATCCGCGTCAGCCAGCAGCAACAGCTGAAACATGCCCTGATTGGAACAGGCTTCCCCTATGACAAGTCACAGATTCCAGCACTACTCCCCCGATTACATCAGGTACTCAGTCATTGCCAGGATATACGCCGTTGCGGGTCCGCAGCAATGGATATCTGCTATGTCGCTTGTGGTCGCCTTGATGCTTATTACGAGACAGTTAAGCCCTGGGATTTTGCAGCAGCCCGATTGATTGCCCTTCAGGCCGGAGCCACAGCTGGTCATCTTGATCGATGTCCGAATGACATCCCTCCGGCCTTTTACGGGGAACAGATGATTGTGGCATCTCCCGGCATTTACGACGAATTACATCAGCTTTTGCAGATTCAATAAAAACCATGCCAGAAATATGGTAAAAGAGAGCAGGCATAAGCTTATTCAGAGTTCTGATGCTAAAAATGCGTCTTGAATTCCACTTTAAAAAGCAATAACGTCCATAATGTTATCGAGAGCAACATCTCGTTTACTTATGTAAAGGTCACCGATTATGTCGCTTATCTCTGCCCACATGGATGTGTCAGAAGAATTAAAACTTCTGGCTACGGCATTTGATGCTCATCAACCCATTGCGATCCTGGACCGTAATGGCACCTTTATCAGGGTGAATCAGGCTTTCAGTAAGCTTACCGGCTATCCCGGACATCAGCTGAAAGGCCATAATGTACGCATGCTTCGCTCCAAGAGGCATCAGGAGCAGTTTTATCGGGATATATGGCAGAGCCTTTATGACAAAGGGCACTGGCAGGGGGAGTTATGGAATCAGCTAAAAGAACGGGAAGCCCTGCACCATGTCAACATTACCGCAGTGACAGATGAGGCAGGACATTTTACTCACTATGTCGCCTTCTACGAAGATCAGAGCGAAATTTACTACCAGCAACAGCTACTGGAGCAAAAAGCCCGCCAGGAAAACACTCTGAGCATACTGCTCGCTTTATGCCTCGAGGACTTGCCAATGCAAGCCTTTCTCAGTCAGTGCCGCAGACAACTGGAACTGAAAAATCTCTGGAGCTGGAAACAACTCGCGCTTTACACGACCGATCACTCCGGACTCAGAACCGTTATCGAGCACGGAGACTGCACAGACCAGGGTTGCCAGAAAATACCCATGACCCTCAGCCTGTGCAAACAGGTTGCAGAACATCAGATCCCCAGAGAACTGAAGCTGAAATCAGAATCGGCAGGTATCTGCATCCTCGAAGAGACCCATACTCTTTATGCCATCCCTCTGCAACAAAACCAGCAAAGCTGTGTCCTGGTTCTCTCTTTGCCTTCTGACACTCTCAGCTCCCCTGTACAGAAAGATTTTGTTCACAGGGTGGTACATATTCTTGGTATGGGTATCAATAAAAGGGCAACAGAGCAGGCTCTGATTGAAGCGAGGGAAAAGGCAGAGCAGGCCAATAAAGCAAAATCACAGCTGCTGTCCAGCGTCAGCCATGAGCTGCGCACCCCCCTGAATGCGATTCTGGGATTTTCTCAGATTATGCTCAGCGATGGGCTCAACGATGAGCAAAGGGAAAATGCAGAAGAGATCCACTCATCCGGACAACACCTGCTGACACTGATAAATGATATTCTGGATCTGGCTCGCATGGAGTCAGGCCGGATCAATCTTCAGATTGAATCTGTACCCGTACGCAATATCATTGATGAATCAATCAGCCTGATCAGACAACTGGCCAGTACCCGACAGATCACAATCAGCATTCAGCACAACCTGACAGACATCCCGAATATTCTGGCCGATAAAACCCGACTGAAACAGGTTATCGTTAATTTGCTGTCCAATGCAGTTAAATATAACGTCGATCAGGGCCATATCGAGGTTACTCTGGAACAGAGTGATCCGGCCTTTCTGTCAGTCGGAGTCCGTGATACTGGTATAGGCATTAATCCGGACTATCACTCTCAGATGTTCCAGGTGTTTAATCGCCTTGGCGCAGAAGACAGTGCAGTAGAAGGCACAGGCATTGGTCTGGCAATATGCAAACGACTGATGCAGATGATGTATGGCCAGATCAGCTATCAGCCAGCGGAACCTTCTGGCAGCATTTTTACACTGGATATTCCCATAGCCTCGACAACTGATAGGACAGAGCACCACCAGAGCCGTTTCAGTATTCTTTATATTGACAATGATCCGATTCGGCAGCAACAGATTCAGACGATGTTACAACAAAGAGAAGATATCAGGCTCTTTACCGAAAATAATGCCAGCTATGCACTGGACCTTGCGCTCAAGCACAGCTTCGACCTGATACTACTGGACACGGATATGCCGGACCTCAGCGCAGAAGAGGTTCTGGAAATTCTGAAAGCCAGTCCACGTACTGCCACTGTGCCTGTGGTCGCTATCAATGGCACTCAGGACAACAGTACGATCAGCCAATCATTAAAAGCAGGCTTTAATGAATACCTGCCCCGACCTCTGGACATGGAGAAACTGCTGTTGATTATCGAACAACTACAACAGGAACAGCATCAGTTATTACTGAATACGGATTAGTCACTCCGCGTCAGACCAGAGATATGCTTGTGAATAAAAAATTAAAAAAAATTCTGCAAAACCATCAGACCAGGCTATAGTTAAATTCGTGAAGTGAATAGTTACTGACTATTAAAAGGCGCCCACTCAGCGCAGGTTAAACGCCATTAGCAGAAACGAACGAAAGAACTCTTCTTTTCACTACAGCCAACAGGAATAAGGTTAACGAAAGATTACTCTGGCAGATAAGCGCGACAGGTATCTGCCAGAACTGAGACGATCCGGAGGGAGCGTTTATGTTAGAGGAGATGCTCACCGCGGTACATGGGCAATGTCCTTATTGCGGGTCTGCACTGGAAACAGCCGTAGATACCACAGGAGGAGACCAGGACTATTATGAAGACTGCCAGACTTGCTGCGCTCCTGTATATATTACAATCCGAGTCAATATGGAGGGTGAACTGTTAAGCGTTGAACTCAGACGGGAGGATGACTCCTGATAGTGACACCTTATCAGGTCTGAACGAGGTTCAGGCATTCATTAACCAATCCAGTATCACAGTATTTTTGTTTACCAAAAAGCCCTGAATAGTCAGGGCTTTTCCTTTTCGTAACAGATAAATATTTGCCCGATTAACCCGATACACAGGCACCATAGGCTATACCTATGTAACCCATCTGCATTACCCATTCGCCAAATTATGATCTTTTTATTAGTCTGTTCATCATTGTTCAGAATCCTTTAATATTGGCCCTGTAGGACAGATCTGCACCGGCCTTTACCAGAAGATCGGATGACCAAATAGCTTTTTGATATAAGCAGACACTGGCATTCTGAAACTTCGCCCTTATATTGGTCGCAAGAGATCATTGAAATGAATACAGGGCTCAGGCCCGGCAGGAGAAAATAATGAGCGAAAGCCGTCACGAGAGACTGATTATTCTGGGTTCCGGCCCTGCAGGTTATACCGCAGCGGTTTACGCTGCCCGCGCCAACCTGAAGCCTGTGATTATCACGGGCATGCAGATGGGCGGACAGCTGACCACAACAACCGATGTGGATAACTGGCCAGGTGCATTTGATGGCATTCAGGGCCCTCAGCTGGTTGAAGATATGCGTAAGCACGCTGAGCGCTTTGATACAGAAATTGTTTTTGATCATATCAATGAAGTAGAGCTGACCCAGCGTCCATTTACTCTGAAAGGGGATAACGGCGTCTATACCTGTGATGCTCTGATTATTGCTACAGGTGCCAGCGCTCAGTACCTGGGGTTACCAAGCGAAGAAACCTTTATGGGTAAAGGCGTGTCAGCCTGTGCGACCTGTGATGGTTTTTTCTATCGCAATCAGGAAGTCGCCGTTGTCGGTGGTGGTAATACTGCAGTAGAAGAGGCGCTTTACCTGTCGAACATCGCGAAGAAAGTGACTCTGATTCATCGCCGCGATTCTTTGCGCTCTGAAAAAATACTGCAGGACAAACTGTTTGAGAAAGCAGAAAATGGCAACATTGAAATCATATGGAATCATACTCTGGAAGAAATTCTGGGTGACGAGCAGGGTGTCACAGGTTTACGGCTAAAGAGTACGGAATCTGATGCCACTCAGGATATTGATGTGATGGGTGTCTTTATTGCCATTGGCCATAAACCAAACACAGATATTTTCCAGGGACAACTGAACATGGAAAATGGCTACCTGAAAGTTAAATCAGGCCTGGAAGGTAATGCCACTCAGACCAGTATCGAAGGCGTGTATGCTGCCGGTGACGTTATGGATCATACTTATCGTCAGGCTATCACTTCAGCGGGCACAGGATGTATGGCTGCTCTGGACGCCGAACGTTTCCTGGACGGGCTGGAATAATCAACTAAGCTGAATAGCTATTATAGCTGATTTTCAGTGATACAGATTATTGAACTGATGCCCCACATCAGCTCTGAAAACCGATTCAGATTTTATCTGAATCGGTTTTTTTATTCACCGTCAGAGGGTATCACTTGAAGCCTCACCCTGAATCCTTCTGAGCACCTCTTTTCTCATTCCCCTGGATTCGGCATACTGGCGATTAAATGCTGAGAAATAAGCTTCCACGGCCTCTGAGGCTATAGCTTCTCCCGCCTGTTTCAACAACTCTATACCCACTTCTACAGTACACAGATGCTGGTCACTGGCCGGTTTTCGCAAAGCATAACGGGTAAGACGATCTGTTTTCAGCGGTAATACCGGCAATGCTGCAAGATAGGGACTTTTTCTGAACATACGCCGGGCCTGTCGCCAGGTGCCATCCAGAATAATAAAGACTGGTATTTTATCGGGACTCTTTGCCATAACAGGCTCAAAACTGACGACCCGATGGGCATAGTCTTCCATGTCATCCGGAAAAATAATGAAGGGCTGATACTGATCATCTTCCAGTAAAGCCAGTAATCCAGCATCGGGAGCTGTTCTGTACCAGTAAAATACCCGGGTATCCGGCAAACAGTCTGCCAGCAAACGTCCGGTATTGGTCGGTTTATAAATCTCTTCCGGATGCATCAGTAACCAGAAGCGGGCGCGACAGGGCACGTTCTCAGGTCTGAGATCACAGATACAGGCCGACAGTGCCATCAGACATCCGGGGCACCGGTTCACTCGTGACCCTCTGGCAGAGAACGGCTTTCGTTCTGCATCAGGCGCTGCAGGCATAGGAAGGGAAAATGGTCTGGACATGGGCACCCCCGTAACAACAAGGGCGCCAAGTGTAATGCAAAGCAAAGACCGGGTACATCAAAGAAGCTACCCTTCAAAGTCCATTTTGACGCTTGCCTGATAGCGGCTTACTGCCCGCTATTTCTGGCCATCAATACAGATACAATCTCATCCGGAGGCAACGGTTTACTGAACAGGTAACCCTGTAATTCTTCGCAAGTCTGACCTTGCAGGAATTTCTGTTGCTCCTGGGTTTCTACGCCTTCAGCGATCACCTTCAGATTCAGACTGTGTGCCATATTGATAATCGCCAGTGCAATATCAGCGCTTTCTGTATTGGTTGTCAGATCCCGGACAAAACTCTGATCAATTTTCAACCGATCCAGCGGGAATGTTTTCAGATAACTCAGTGAAGAATACCCTGTACCAAAGTCATCCAGCGCAATCTGCACGCCTAAGGCTTTCAGCTCAACCAGAGTATCACGGGTCTCACTCAGGTCGTTCACCAGAGCCGATTCTGTAATCTCCAGCTCCAGACTATCCGGTGGCAGCTGATTAACGTCCAGTGCAGTACGTACCTTATCAACCAGAGTGTGATTAAACTGCAGGGCTGAAATATTTACCGCCATACGAATGTTCAGCCCCTGGCCTCTCCAGGAGGCAGCCTGCCTGCAGGCCTCTTCCAGCACCCAGTCTCCGATCCCCAGAATCAGTCCTGTTTTCTCCGCCAGCGGAATAAACTCACCCGGCGACACCATCCCTCTGACAGGATGATGCCATCGAATCAGTGCTTCCAGGCCAATCACATCCCCCTCATCAGAACAGACCTGAGGCTGGTAATACAGCTGGAACTCGCGATTAGGCAGAGCCTTACGCAAATCTCTCTCCAGAGATCCAGTATGCTCAATCTGTTGCTTCAGTTGCCGGGAATAGAAGCATACATCTGACCGGCTATCAGTTTTGGCTTTATGCATTGCCGTATAGGCATTGCCAATAAGCACCTCGGTTTCCCGACCATCATCCGGATAAATACTGATACCAATAGAAGGTGTCAGATAAATTGACTCCCCATTAACTTCACAGGGTTGCTGCAATAACGCAATCAACCGGGAAGCAATATGCCGGATCTCGTCTGTACTGTTCTGCTGACATATCAGCACAGAGAATTCCAGACCACCTGGTCGGGCCACCGGATGACTATGACTGACGGCAGTCTTAATCTGATGGGCAATATTCAGCAGCACCAGATCCCCAGCCTGCAAACCAAACCGATCATTAATACTTTTAAGTCCGCCAGGCTGAATCAGAACAAGAGCAAAGCGACTATCCGGAGCACGGGTAATTTCTTCACTGATCTGCTGGCTCAGCATATTACGGTTAGGCAGGTGAGTCAGCGTATCAAAGTTAAGCTGTTGATAAACCTGATCATTCAATGTGCTTATTTTTCGTCGGGCTTTAAATGCCTGCCACCATGCAGCACACAGAAAAATACCTGCCTGCATCAGCACAGCATTCACTGGCGCAAACCAGATCTGACTGACAGAAAACAGCAACCATGATATCGCCAGTGGCATCAATAACAGCGGCAGGAAGAGCAAATAAAGAAATCGAGAAGCCAGCTGCCAGAGTACAAGTAAAGAAAAAACACCCATCGCCAGCATCAATAACAGGCAGTGATAAGGCGATAGCGGCAAAATCTGACGCTCTTCTAGTAACGCCTGAACAATATTGGCATTAAACTCCACACCTGCCATTCGCTGCCTGGGCGTCGACAGGATATCACTTAACCCTGTCGCAGTGGCTCCAACCAGGACAATCTTGCCCTGGAACGCCCCCTCAGGCACCCGATCATTCAGTACATCCACATATGAAAAGTGTTTGAAATGCTGATCACCACCGGCAAAAGGAATAAAAACTGGCTGCACCCTCACCCAGCCCGTTGTTTTTCCTGTAAAAGCTTCCAGAGCCTCCTCATACTGCATTTGCAGGTAAGAAACCTCCGATAAACGTATTTCATATCCCAGTTGCTGAGCAACTGCCAGCGCAAAAAGCGGCCACTGTGGCGACTCCAGCCCCGCCTGCAGAAAGACTTTGCGGGCATGACCATCCTCATCCAGATCGACATGTACATGTCCCATAGCCCCTGCTGCAATAGCAAAATCAGTCAGAGGAAGTAACTCTCTCATCTGATCACCGACACCTGTCTTTTCAGGTGCCAGAGCTAGCACAACACGTCCATGAGTACGTATAGCCCAGGCCAGAGCCTGATCAGCAGCGGGTGATTCAGGCTCAGAAAAAATCATATCCATGCCGATAATCCTGGCTCCGGCTTCTGTCAGATTATCCAGCAAACGAGCGTGCTGAGCCCGGCTCCAGGGCCAGCGCCCCAGCTCATTAATGCTCTTGTCATCAATACCTATGATCACAATATCATCTCTGGCAGGCCGCTCAGCACTTCCCATCCAGGTGTCATAAAAAAACAGATCAGAATGTCTGGAAAAAGATGACAGCGCGAATAGCAGCAATACCAGTATTACTGTGACAGGAATCAGCACAGGCCAGACGGCACGGATATTGATTTTCATAACAGGAACGCAGCGCCTGACAGCCAGCTGATCAGAGCAGCCGTATCATTATGAATATCCGGAGCGATCATCTGAGACTCTCCCCATTGCCCATGCTGTTCTCCTTTTACCGAAGCGATTCGGATATAACGTACAGACATAAAACGGTCCAGTTCCAGCTCCCCCGGCCCCCGGTTCCACTCTTCCAGTATCTGCTGAAATTCAGTATCAGCTGCCAGCTGTACCTTGTAACGGTCATGAGACAAACCCGGAATCTGTATACGAACGGTCTGACGATCCGCCAGCCAGTCTCCCTGCAGGATTCTATGCTTACTCTGGACATTCAGTGTAGCGGCTGGAGAGAAAACACCTTTATTTCCGTTTTCATCAACACTGGCCACTCGCCAGAAGTAATCTCCAGGCTGGTCCAGGAAGACTTTCTGACTCAGGCTCTGCCCCAGATCCTGCTGATCCGACACAATCTCTGAAAAATCAGCATCCCGTGCCACCTGAAAGTGCCAGCGAATCGCTTTTTCCGGCGCTGACCAGCTGAACTGATAATAATTGCCGACAACGGCCTGTTGCCACGGGTAATACACCATAAGAGGAGGCAAAGGCTGTACTCTCAAAGGTAGCTGCGCCACACTGCCACGGCCTTCAATGTCAAGATTATCAATCCCGCGTACCCTCAGATAATAATCCCCATTATTAAATTGCGGGAGAAAAAAACCGGGCTGCTGAATAATTTCATCTGTCTTTAATGTAGAAAAACGAGGGGTATCTGAGATCTGCACACGATAGGCCTGAGCCCCTTGCAAAGGCTGCCACTGCAGGTTGTAGTTACGCTGAATAATCTCATTGGCCACTGGCATAAATTCTGCGGGAGGTAATAACTCTTTTGGCTGAACCGGTGCTTCACCCTGCTTAACCCGGGTACCAAAACCAGCAGGAACCAGCTGACTGACACCTTCGGCGGCGACAGCAACGCCTCCGGTCAGAACCTCAACGCGGGCTGCCGCAGAACCTTCCTGATATACCGAACGGAATTCTGTTCCCCGAACCGCAGAGATGGCTGATGGAGTATGAATTTCAAAACGGGCTCTGGCATCCATTCTTGGCTTGACTCTGGCCTCAGCACTGCCCTGACTCAGACGAAGTTTAGAATCCACCATACCAGAATCACCAAACAGACTGAGCTGATCAAAAATCAGCTCAGAGTTCTGCAGCAGAGTCAGTTCCGAAGTATCGGCAAAGCGAATGGTAATGCTACTGTCGTCACCAGTGGATAAACGATCCCCCAGCACTAGCCGGTCATTCATTTTAAGGGCAGCACTGCCATTACTATCTTTACGCTGAACACGCACATCACCGGTCATGGCAACCACTTCTGCGGCAGAAGGTTGTGCATTCAGCCAGCTGGAAGGCACCCGGATTTTCTGTCCGGGTCGGATCACATCCGGATTTCTGATCTGATTCAACTTCTGTACCTGACGCCAGTCGATATCCTTACGCAGATACTGCTTACCAAACTCAGACAGGGTATCGCCTTGCAACACGGCATAAACCCAGTCTGAGCTGGCAGCAAGCAAAGAAGCCGGAGCTAAGCCCAGACAGGCAGAAAGCAAAATCCCTTGTTTAAAACCCGTTAGTCTGTTTCGCATGTTATTTTTTCCTGGTCCGAATCTATGCACAGAATACACCTGCCGACAAAAACATAAACTATGAATACATCTTATCCTGACATTATACGTCAGATACTTCACGAAAGTCTGATATAAAAACATTACAGAGCCCGATCACTGCTCGAAAAATACACAGCAAACAACATGCCTGACTCACGTGGAAACAGAGCTTAAGACCCTCTCTTTTAAACATAGCAATAAAAAAGGAGGCTTCCGCCTCCTTTAATCACCAAAGCAGATGCGAGTCAGGTTACAGCTTTTCAAGGCCAGACAGATCGCTAATGCCTTTTTCACAAAGATATTCCACCAGAGACGGCATAACGGCACCTGCTTTCTCTCTGAGATAAAAAGCTGGCACATCGGCTTCCGCCTTCGGATCAACCACAATCCGGGCAACGTGATAAGGTGCCGCACTGGCCAGAAAGGAAGCGGGCTGCACCTGCAAAGATGTACCAACAACAATAATCAGATCAGCTGTCTGTGTGATTTCGTGGGCAATAGGGTAACAGGGCACATCTTCACCGAACCAGACAATGTGTGGCCGGAGCTGGCTACCTTTATCACACAGATCTCCCGGATAGATATCGTTCCGCCCCAGATCGTAAACCAGACGTTCATCCAGGGTACTGCGTGCTTTAAAGATTTCACCATGCAGATGCAAAACCTCAGAAGAGCCTCCCCGTTCATGCAGGTCATCAATATTCTGGGTTATCACGGTCACTTTAAAATGATCTTCCAGGCTGGCCAGCGCCTTATGGGCAGCATTAGGCTCAACACCACGAATCTGCTGACGTCGTTCATTATAAAAGCGGAGTACCAGTTCAGGGTCTTTATGCCAGGCTCCAGGGGTAGCAACATCTTCAACCCGATGATTTTCCCAGAGTCCGTCAGAATCACGAAAGGTGTTAATACCACTTTCAGCGCTTACCCCGGCACCACTGAGCACCACAATATGCTGACGCTCCATTTCAGTTTTCATCATTACACTTCCTTAATCTGCCTCAGCACCCTGCCCGGCAAAAATCCACTGAAAAACATCCTGCCCACTGGCCAGATACTTACGCTCAAAAGGTGTCATAACCGGATCAGGCCTTATGGCCTGCACTTCATCGGCAAAACCCTGCAACTTAAACTGAACATCTTCCTCAGATAAAAACAGCAGTCCTTCAGACTTCAGTAAACCATAGGCCATTGCCATTTCCTGGACATAAATTTTCCAGTTACTACGACATTCAAAAACCCCACCCAGCTGAGCAATAAAGGGCAGAACAGGCCCTCCGTGCCAGCGCAATTTGAACTGGCTCTTTTTGGGATAAGGATTGGGATACAACAGATAATGGCGCTCTGGCTGCCAGCCTTCTTCAACGGCTAACCGCCAGAAATCCAGTAAATTAGCTCTGACCAGCAACCCGTTATCCGGCAATTCACCATGCTGACGACTTAACCGGTCTGCCGACTGATCAACGCCAATGACAGCATGATCAGGAAACATATCTGCCAGCCTGCGGGTACTTTCTCCTATACCACAACAGCTATCCAGAATCAGTGGCTTATTCTGGCTGACAAGCCAGGACTGAGCTTGCTGAAAAGCCTGAATATTATGTTCCTGCAACGGCTTTTTAAACGGCTGATACAGGTGCTTCATAACCCGTTCAACCAGTTCCTCATGCGGCTCTTGCTGAGTACTGCTGATCTCTCTGGAATTACCGAAGCTGATATTGCCGTGGGGACGATGTTTCATCAGGTGACCTCACCCAGTTCAAAACGCCTTAACATCTGAATCTCATCCGCCCAGATTTCAGGCTCAATGGTTTCCAGCACCAGAGGAATGCCATTGAACCTGTCGTCCTGCATCAGCCAATGAAAGCATTCCAGTCCAATTTCACCCTTACCAAGACTATGATGTCGGTCCAGACGACTGTTCAGTCCACCTTTAGAATCATTCAGATGCATACCATACAGATAGTTAAAACCGATAGTCTGATCAAAATCAGCAAAAGTGCTGTCACAGGCTTCAGCGGTTCTGAGATCGTAACCGGCAGCAAACATATGACAGGTATCCAGACAAACACCGACCCGGTTTTTATCATTAACCTGATCAATAATTGCAGCCAGCTGATCAAAACTATGCCCCAGATTAGAACCCTGCCCGGCCGTGCACTCGATAACCGCAATAACACCTTCTGTCTGCTCCAGAACCCAGTCGATGGATTCTGCAATACGGTTCAGACAAGCAGCTTCATCAATTTTCCTGAGGTGGCTGCCAGGATGGAAGTTCAGATACTTCAACCCCAGTAACTCACAACGCTGCATCTCATCCAGAAACGCATCCCGGGATTTTTGCAGGTTTTCACTTTCCGGGTGCCCCAGATTAATCAGATAACTGTCATGGGGCAGAATCTGATCGGCTGTAAATCCCAGTTTTTCACAACTGGCTCTGAACTTCCGTACCGTCAGCTCATCCAGAGGTTTTGCCTGCCAGCGCCGCTGATTCTTAGTAAACAGGGCAAAAGCATTTGCCCCGATTTCATGCGCATTAACCGGGGCATTAAACACACCACCGCTGGCGCTGACATGGGCACCAATATATTTCATGCAGAACTCCGTATTCACAGATCAGAACCGGTGCAAAAAGCACAGATGTATTGACGCTATTTTACTCTCCTCTCCCAGTACATCCCAAACTCAATCCTTTTGAAATCATTAAAAAAGGCATATCAATCAATAGGATAAAAGTTTTTACATAAAATATTTTACTCACAGCCCTGTAATTATGGGAGATTACACTAAAATCATTACATTTCATAAAATGTAATTCCTCCCCTGACAATGCCTTCAATATGACATTCACGATCTGAGTATCAGGAGGGTAACCTTTGACAGCCTCTATAGGGTAAAGATGCTAACCTGCTCAACAGCGACTTCCCTCTTGCCCTGTCAGAGTTACAGGATTAATCTCATATTCTTACCTGGCTCTTACACACCCCACACCCAGACTAAAGATTTCGATATTTTCAGCCAGCAGCAGGAGAATATGGCGATTTTTAACGGGCAAACCTTTTTTACAGTGCTTAACCCGTAAGAGCTATTCTGAAACAGAAGTACTCTCAGGACAGGCTATGACACAGGATGCGATTCATCAGCAGAACACTCTGATCAGCGTTCAGACCCTCCAGCAACATTTATCTCAGGATACAGAGCACCCGGTTATTATTGACTGCCGCTTTGCCATGGCCGCTCAACCTATGCCGGATGCCGGACAAGAAGCTTATCTGAACGGACATATACCGGGAGCTGTGTATGCTGATCTGGACAGACAACTGTCTGATCCGGTTAAACCGGGCCTCACAGGTCGCCACCCGCTCCCTTCAAGCGAGCGTTTAATGGCAGCCTTTAAGCAATGGGGCATCCGTCAGAATAAGCCGGTTGTGGTTTACGATCAGAACAATAGCTCTATGGCCGCAGCCAGAGCCTGGTGGTTATTGCGCTTTGCCGGATTAACCGATGTACGAGTACTGAATGGCGGACTGGATGCCTGGCAAAGCCAGGGGTTGGCTCTCGAAACCCAGGAGAACAGCTGTTCAGATGCAACAGATTTTCAGCCGGAATGGCAGACTGAACGCCTGGTGACCGCCAGAGATATTGAACAGGGAAACCCGGACCTGGTCGATGCCAGATCCAGAGAACGCTTTGCAGGTCAGGCAGAACCAATTGACCCGGTAGCAGGCCATATTCCAGGCGCCAGCTGTCTGCCTTTTACGGAGCTGGTCGACAGCTCAGGTTTTTTTCTGCCTGAAAACGAGTTACGACAGAAACTGACAGTATTTAAAACCCCTGATCCGGTGGCTTACTGTGGCTCGGGTGTCACAGCCTGCCACTTGATTCTGGCCTGTGTTGCAGCAGGCCTGCCCGAACCCCGTCTGTATGCCGGTTCCTGGAGCGAGTGGATTACTCAGGATCGGGCTGTGGCAACAGAGTAAGCTATCAACCAGGTACAGACAGACTGCTCAGAGCGCCCCACAGCCCTGCAAACAGAACGGGTAAGGTCAGCGACTCTGAGCACCTTCTTTAAGATGATTAAACAGGTCAACAAACTGTCCTGTCAGCTTATGCTTAGGCAGATGGTAGATCAGCGGTTTATTCAGCTGATGGGACTCCCGCATTTTCACGGATGACATCAGATGTACCGGCAAAACCGGATAACCATCATTCACCAGCTGCTCAACCAGCTGCTGAGGCAATTTAGCCTGTGGCTGCATCTGATTAACAACAATACCCTCGACTGAAAGATCAGGATTATGGTCCTGCTTCATCTCCTCAATAGCGTCCAGCAGCTGAGTCAGTGCCTGTAAAGAAAAAGCATCACAATCAAAAGGTATCAGACAGCGGTCAGCACCAATCAGTGCTGAGCGGGAAAAAAAGTTCAGCGCAGGCGGCGTATCAATAAAGATATGATCATAATGCTGAGCTTGTTGCTGCAGCATCTCTTTCAACTTATAAATTTTATAACGGGATTCCAGCTTAGCTTCCAGTGTTTCAAGATCGGCATGAGCAGGTAACACATCCAGGTTATCCCAGGGTGTAGGCTGAATCAGCTGCTCAACAGGCTTTCGCTGCGAAGAGATAGTCAGAGCCTGTTCAAAAAAATCAAACACAGTATCATCCAGCTGCCGGACCGGCATACCCGTCAGATAGTGACTGGAATTTCCCTGCGGGTCCAGATCCACCACCAGCGTTTTAAACGACTGACTGGCACTAATTGCTGCCAGATTACATGCAATGCTGGACTTACCAACACCACCTTTCTGATTAAATACAATCCGGATCATGCTTTCCCCTCTCGCCTGATTCTGCCTGAGAACTGATTATCAATGATAAATATTGCGACGCAGCACAGAATTAGTGTATTCCTTTTGCTGCAAAGGGTCGAGCCTGCAAAAGACCAGGATTCCGTTTGCCATTAACGACATGGTTTTACCAGAGAAGATGCAACGACAAAGCCCGCTGAATGTGACAGAAAATCATGCCTTATGCTGGTGCAGGGCGTAGCCGGGGGGCCTGGTTAGTGTTAACATTCCTGGTTCATTTTTTGGCGATCAGGTCGTGCAAAACCTCTCAGCCATTCCCGTTTTACATCTGTAACAGACTTTCGTTGCGTCACCGATATGAGGAGTGGGGCTTGTCACATTTACCGGTAATCATTGGTTTTGGCGGCGTTAATGCCGCAGGGCGAAGCTCAGGTTTTCAGAGCTTCCGCCGCACCGTTTTAAACAACCTGCCTCAACAGGAGCAGACCAGAACCCTGATCAGTCTGGCATGTATGATGGGACTGTTAAAGCCCGAACAGGATCAATGGCAGACCAAAGATAATCAGCTTCTGAATGACGACGCTGCAGCGGAATTTGTACGCCAGCAGGTACTGGAGAATACACTGATTCGCAAGACCCACCCGAATCTGTTTGATACGGAAGGTCTGCCTGCAAATAGTAAGCTGAATATTGAGCAGGAACAGAACGAGCCACTTTCATTCACGATCCGCCAGAGAAATCTGCCTGAAACGATTCCTGCAAACTGGGATATCAAAGAATTACCAGCGGGCAAAGTCCGGGTCACAATTCAGGGCAGTTTTGAAGCGCTGGTACCGGACAAAAAACAGGCGCAGGTCAAAGCTTCAGCTCAGATACCCACAGGCTTTAACCCTGGCGATTTTTATCGTTCAGTGCACCACCCACGAGGATTACAGATGGCGGTCTTTGCCGCCTCGGATATGCTGGGTAATACAGGGCTGGACTGGGACAGCGTAAAAAGCAAGCTCCGCCCTGATCAGATGGCAGTCTATGCCGGTAACTCAATCGGTCAGCTGGATCAGTTTGGCTGGGGTGGCCTGCTGCAGAGTTTTACCGCCGGTAAACGGGCAACCTCCAAGCAGATGCCACTGGGTTATGGCCAGATGCCTGCTGACTTTATTAATGCCTATGTTCTGGGCAGTGTCGGCGCTACCGCAGGTCACCTGGGGGCTTGCGCCAGCTTCCTGTACAACCTGCAGGCCGCTGTCAGTGATATTCGCAGTGGTCGACGTCGACTGGCTGTTGTGGGTACCAGCGATGCTCCGATCACACCTGAAATTATCGAAGGTTTCCGGGTTATGGGCGCCCTGGCTGATGATGCCAGTCTAATGGCACTGGATGCCCTGGAAAAACTGACCGATGCCGATTACCAGAAAGCCTGTCGACCATTTGCTGAGAACTGTGGCTTCACTATGGCAGAAGGGGCGCAGTATCTGATGCTGACGGACGATACTCTGGCGTTGGAACTCGGCGCTCAGATCTTTGGTTCCGTACCCGATGTCTTTGTGAATGCCGATGGCTACAAGAAATCTATCAGTGCACCAGGTATTGGCAACTACCTCACTCTGGCTAAATCGGCAGCTCTGGTGAAATCCATTCTGGGGGAGGAATCCCTGCAGAAGCATAGCTATGTGCATGCTCATGGCACCAGCACCCCTAAAAACAGAGTAACGGAATCCCATGTACTGAACGAAGTAGCAAAAGCCTTCAGTATTAAAAGCTGGCCAATTGCCGCCATCAAGTGCTACGTAGGCCACTCTCAGGGCACAGCAGCCGGAGATCAGGCTATCAGCGCCTTAGGCACCTGGGCCTGCAATATGATTCCAGGGATCGCAACCACTGAGAAAGTTGCCGATGATGTCTATCAGAGTAATCTTGAATTCTCCCGGCAAGCTATAGACCTGACGGAACGCCGAATGGATACGGCATTTATCAATGCGAAGGGCTTTGGCGGCAATAACGCAACGGGGGTTATCTTTTCCCCTGAAGTCACCCTGTCTATGCTGGCAAAAAAACACGGTCAGCAGGCTATCCGGGACTGGGAAAATAAGGTAACTCACATACGAGAACAGGCCGCTCAATACTTACATCAGGCCGATCAGGGCCAGTATCGCATTGTTTATCACTTCGGGGATCAGCAGGTATTGGAAGGGCCTGAACTGGAAATCACCGATCAGGAAATCAGCATTCCGGGATACGCTAAGAGTGTTAGCCTGCAACTGGATAATCCATTTCAGGATATGACCTGAGCGGGTATACCTGAATATCAGACAGATATCTGTAGCCAGAATTAAAAGTGCCGGACTATTCCAGTCCGGCATTTTTGCTTATTCGGTTCTTAGCAATTCCCGGTACTGTATGCCATACGCCACGACTTCTATTCGCCGGTTCTCTGTATGCGCTTCATCAGTATCGGCCAGGTTTTTCAGCTGAGTCTCGCCGTAACCTTTTGCAACCAGCCTGTCATTCTCAAAGCCAAACTCGGCTTTTAACATTTCCAGCACAGCCTGCGCTCTTTTTTCTGACAGTAAGAGATTATATTCCTCACTGGCAGTTGAAGAAGTATGTCCAGCCACTTCAATCTGAGCATTCGGATAGTGCTGTACAAATTCAATCAAACGCTGAAACTCGCTGATAAAGCCAGGCTTCACAACCGCAGAATCATTATCAAACAGAATATTCAGCTCAATGGCTGCCAGTTGCTGCTCAATCATATGGCAACCGTCAGTATTCACCCGGTACTCAACCGGTGTCCCCGGGCAAAGATCCAGGCGATCAATCACGCCATCCTGATCCGCATCCGGTTCTGGCAGTGAGATAATACGGGTGGTCACCGTCGGATGAGGTTGTTGCATACCAGTCTCACTGTAAGTATGCAGCTCATCAGCACAGATTGATGCAGAAAACATTCCGGTAAGCAGAAAAACAGACAGGTTACGCATTATTCCCCCGTATTCAGATATTCAGGCCAGAGCTGACACAGATCAGCTCCGGCATACAGGTAATCAGCGCTGCTTTTTACGCAGTTCAGTTGCTGATACGCTGGCTTCAACGCGGCGGTTAATACTTGCTTCCGCTTCGTTGCTGCTGCTATTAATCAACTGAGTTTCACCAAAACCTTTGTACGTGACACGATCCGGAGCAATACCGAATTCATTCACCAGCAGACCCGCTACATTACGGGCGCGCTTATCAGACAGTTTCTGGTTATAGTGAGCGCTGCCCATTGAACAGGTGTGCCCCTGAATCTCAACCTGAGTATCGCTATACTGATTCATAAAATCAGCAAACTGACCCACACGCGCCAGATACTCACCCGTTACTTCAGCTGAATCTTTGGTAAATTGAACAGTCAGTGTTTCAGTAACCGTGTGTTTTTCAATAATGACACAACCATTAGCATCTACCGCGTATTCCATTGCGGAATCAGGACACAGATCATTATCGTCAATTACGCCATCTTTATCCGTGTCAACCGGTGCTGCAGGCTGCAGGCTTGCAGTCTGCAGACCCGGAGTACCGCCAAAGCCATAACGCAGGCCCATCTTAGCACCAAAATCGGTATGATCACCCAGGTAAGCAGCGACTTCAGCAAATGCAGCCAGACCACCAGAAATAGTTCCCTGAGCGCCCAGGCCCAGGTTAACAACCGTATCTTCGTCACCCGCCGTCAGCTGCTTAATACCTGCGATAGCATACGCAGCACCGTAATCCTGGAAACGATACAGCAGGTCTGCACCGTAACGCTCTGCATCTGTATCTGAACGACCGCCAGAACGATCAAAATCCAGCGAGGACCACTCAATACGCGCGCCCAGACGCGGATCAAAGAAGTAACCCAGTTCCAGACCCAGGCCCTTACCATCTTCAATATAGTCAAACTTTTCCTTTGAATCTTTATTGTCAGAAGGAATATTTAACTCACCAAAACCACCAACAAACAGTCCTTCAGGGCTGGCGGCAGATGCTACCGGAGCAATCGCCAGAGCAGAAAGAGCAATTAACAGAGAACGTTTCATAAGACATCCTGTAAGTATAAAATTTCAGATAACAGACCAGTTACAATTGTACACAACCTTCTGCCACCCTGTGTGTGTTCAGGATCACAAAAGGCTTGTTATTCTTTTCTGAGAATAAAGCTTTTCAGAACAGACTGTTGCAGCATAGATGACAGCTCCTGAACTGTCAGCTTTTCAGCCTGCTCAGATGAATCGGCCATCAAATGATGGCGATGATGAAATGTCAGCAGAACATTCCCCTGATTATCCTTTATATCAAAAATCCCATCACTATCTGTCTGATAGTGATTATCACGCTGTTGACGTTCAATACTGAGGTCAAACTCCAGTTCAAGATCAGGAGGTACACCTTCCTGCCCAGAGCAAATACGATCTCCGGCCAGAGTAAAACCGGCCTGAGTGACAGACTGTCTGATAGTACGCAACTCCGAAGGTGGCAGGCTGTTTCCTGGCTGCAGACAAATCTGTGTATTGTTCAGAATACGTAACAGCTGTTCCTGCTTCTGCAGGAGCGGTACTGTCAGACTTTTTCCCTCTTCTGAGCCAGACACCCACCTGAACAGCTCGGCTTTTTGATAACGCTCTGCAAACAGCATCAGCTGCTGCATCACCCGGCGTTTCTGCACCCGGCTATCCATTGATACGGGGCGCACCAGCTGACTCAGTCGATCATCCAGTTGCTTAATCTGCTGAGCTATGAGTCCGGCAGAAAAGCGTCGATTCAGATGTGCCAGTACGTAGATCTGGTTCTGACGTTCATCATGCCACTGAGCCTGCCAGTCCAGCCCGGGCAGATCAACATCGCCGCTATTGTCGGTGAAAAGCTGATAAATCGCATCCGATAAATTGTGACCATGTTCAACCCGTCCCTGATCACCTGTTTTATACGACCGGATCAGCTGGCGTTCAAGCTGATAACGGGCCTGAAGCCGCGCCTGATCCAGCACATCGGATTGTTTGTCATATACCCCGGCAAACCCGACACCATAAAGGTGTCCCTGTCTTTCTGGCCTCTGTTCAATCCACCCCGGACGTTCTGTTTTTATGATTCTGGCAGAGTGCAACCCACACCCGAGCAGAGACCAGCTAATCAGAGCCAGACCAATGAGATTCCTTTTCCTACCGCATACAAACACGTGTATTCCTCTAACAACAGATAAACTGACCACTGATACTACCTGATGACAGGTTATTCCCTTATCACAAGGCGGTTTTGCCTGATAAACTCAGAGATGATCCAGATAATAACGCAGATGGGCCAACCATTGCTGTCTGATCTGGAGAGATTCATTAACCAGATGATGACGGGCCGACGGATAAAGCCTGATTTCAGACTCGACAAACTTCTGCTGTAAAAATTCCACATTAAATCGCCAGTCAACCGTTTTATCTTCCTCTCCCTGAATAATCAGAACCGGTACAGCAATCGGGTCAGCCTGCTCCGTTTGTTCAATCCACTTTTTCAGTGCTCCCACCCAATCGGTTGCCAGATAACAGGGTTGAAGCGGATCTTCCCGTAAAAAATGCAGAAAATGTTCATTATGGCTGTTCCGTGAATAGCTGCGCTTTACCCGCTTCATAAAGGGAGATAACAGGTGATAACTGAGCAAACCCTGAGACCAGTTCCAGGGCCTGACCAGAGGCGCCAGCATAATAGTACAACGAATATCTGTTTCAGCGTGATATTCGTGGTTCAGCCACCAGTCTGTCAGAATCGCCCCACCGGTGCTCTGTCCGATCAGATGCAGAGGCTCCGGTAAATGGTGACGTGAAGAACACATCACATCCCACAAGGCATGGGTATACTCTGAAAAGGAGATAATCGAAGCCCTTGGTCCTGATGATAACCCATGTCCCGGCAAATCAGGAGCAACCACCGCATAGCCCTGCAATAACAACGCCTCAATCAGATGCGTATATAAGCCAGTATGATCATAATAGCCATGTAACAGATAAAAAGTGCCTCTGATATGCTCTGTCTCAGGCAGCCATGTCTGATAAAACACTTCATAGGGCTTAGAAAAAACGCAATTCAGGCGATAAACTGCGGCCGGTAACCGATCCAGACAATAATATCTCCGATAAAGCTGATACCCCTGCCAGGCTTTGACGGCAGTAATGTCCGGACATAACCTGTTATCCGGATCAAACCGGCTATTTTTGCCTGAACATCCGGGATATACCGCATCTGCTAAAGCCCCTGACAGCAAGGCTTGTCTGATTAACACACTGGAAAAGGGGTCCTGTTCCATGGGATAGTCTCCGGGCAGCAAGAATAACAACACTTAACCAGCAGACTGAATCAGACCGGAACAGTCCGGTGCTCAGTCTGCTGAATCAGGCTGATAATCAGTACTCTCTGCCTGATAACGACAACAGGCATTTTTACCAGCTTTTTTAGCCTGATACATAGCAATATCTGCCAGGCGTAGTAACTCCGTACTGTTTGTAGCCTGTTCAGGACTGACAGCGATACCAATACTGCCTGAAATACGTACCGGATGCCCGGCAATATTAAAAGGCAGTGCCAGTTGCTCCAACAGCTGACTCGATAACAGATCAACCTGCTGTTCCTTCTGCAAATCAGTAGTACCCGCGGTTGATAAATGATGATGTACAAGCAGTACAGCAAATTCATCGCCCCCCAGCCTTGCCAGTAACCCTTGCTGCTGTACCACCGATGACATTCGGCGGGCGGCAGCAATCAGTAACTGATCGCCAATCAGGTGCCCCAGAGTATCATTCACCTGCTTAAAACCATCCAGATCAATAAACATCAGCGTCAGCACCGGCCTGTGATGATCAGAAAACTGAGCCTTCAGCTGCTGCTGAAAGTTATGACGGTTAGCCAGTCCGGTCAGACTGTCAAAGTTGGCCTGCTGTTCAATCAACCGCCAGGCCTGATTAAGCTGAGTGATATCAGACAGTACGACCAGATGCCCTTTATAGAGCTGATGTTCATCGAACTGGGGGACTGCAGTGATCAGAACATCCAGGGTCTGATCACCCCGACGGAAAAGCGCCTGTAATTCTGATACCGACTGCTGACCATAAAACGCCTGTTCCAGCTGATAGCGTATCCTGTCGACATGATCTCCTGCGAGGAAAGACCAGAGCACTTCTCCCAGAAAATACTCCGCAGCCTGCCCGGCTTGCTGACATAGATAATCTGAAACTTCAGTAATATGCGCCTGCTCATCAATACTCAGCATCAGGGCGGGAGTATTATGATACAGCGCACGATAACGGGCCCGGCTGCTATGCAGCTGCTTTTCCTTTGTCGTCAGAGAGATCTGAATTTGATTATATTCACGGATAATCTGCCCGATTTCATCATCAGAGCGCCATTGTACCGGCTGCAGGCTTCCCTCCTGCTGACTCTGATTAATGGCCGCCAGCAGCTCAGACAGTGGTCGACGTATCACATAACGACTGATCATCAGTACACAGAACAGAAAGCCCAGCGTCATCAACCCGATCAGCACCAGATCCTGCAGAATTCTCTGAATCAACAACTGGTTCAGACGCTGATGGCTGAAACTAATCTGCAAACGCCCGGCCTGCTGCACAATATGTGCATTCTGGTAAACAATCGCCCGGCTGAGATGCTCAACTCTGGCCTTGCCTTCTGTTCCTCCCCGGCTCAGCACTTCATTACCGCCCTCATCCTCAATGAGGACCTGGACAATATCCGGGTCCGTCATCAGAGCAGTAATAATCTGTTGTAGCGCCTCATATTGATAGTTCCACAAGGGTTCTGCCATCACCAGGGCAGATGACTTCATCAACTCCTGCTCCTTTGCCTGTAGTTCCTGCTCAAAACGGACTACGGTCAGCCAGGAAAATAACCCCAGCATCAGCACAGCAATACCAGCAACAATAGGCAGTAACAGCAGAAAAAACTTGCCATGTAATGAACGTACATTAAACAAAGACAAAACCACCCTATCCGTTTTTATCACTGACGGATCTGAACAGAGCTTTCAGATCAAATAAGTATCCGCGCGACTCCCCCCCCGGAGATAAACGGAAATAAGAAAAATCCACTTTATCCCAGTTCTGATCTCCGAAAACGGCCTGGAATTGATCAACATTATTCTGATCAATAGCCGACATAGGAAAACGAATACGACCGTTCCAGGCAGACAAATCGACACCATCAGCATGATCTCTCAATATCACCATAGACCATGCTCCGGCCATAAAGTGACCACCATCGGTCAGCAGCATCTCTCCCCGTTCAACCATCGCCAGCCCTTCCGGAGACCAGTTCAGCCCGGCCACAAACACATCCTCTCCGGGTTTCAGGCCCTGCTTTCGGATCGCCTGTATCGCCCCCTCAGCAATAGGATCATTGGCAGCCCACAGAGCCTGCAGACGAACATTATTACGCGACGCCCATTGCAGATAACGCTCTGTCATCACCTCTGCATCCCTGGCGTTCCAATTGGCATACAGTAAACGATCCAGCAGCACATCATCCGCCTCATTTACCCTTTTCAGCATTCCCTCATTACGCAAAATAGAGGCCGGAGTAACCTTATCTCCGGCAATCGCCAGCATATGCACGGGCTGCTCTGGCTTTCCTCCTGCGGCCTGAATAATGCGCTCAGCCATACGAAAGCCTGCGGTGTAATTGTCCGGAGTCAGGCTCCCCAGCCAGTGTTTATATTTCTGGCCGGGTTCTCCCATTCTTACAGCCTGCTGCCCGGTGAAGTCATTCAGCAATAAAAACACAGGTATCGCCTTTTCCTCCGCCAGGCGCACAATGTTTTCGGCGGACTGCTCTTCATTAACGACCACCAGATAATCCGGCAGATTATCTGTTTCACTCAGCACGCTATCGCCTAACTGCTGCATCCGGATTCGATTACGTTCGGCATAAAGCACTGTCAGTTCAATATCCAGGTCTCTTGCCGCTGCCTGCATGGTTGCCGTCACCATGTCCCAGAAGCGTTCCCCCTGTTTACCCGGATTGATAAAACTGATCTTCAGAGCCTCTGCACAGACAGAAAAGCTCAGACTAAAAATCAGCCCGCCTACAAAAAAATAAGATAGGAAATGTCTTAACTTCATATCCGCCAGTCCTCAGTCCTGCCACCAGATCGGCAGGTATTTTCGCAACACTCACCAATACACAGATCAGGGGTTATTCACTACTCTGAATTCCGGTACATACCTGTTAAATATATGCAGCAAACCCGAAGATGGCGCTGATTCAGAACATTTTTTTAAAAATTTATGACCTGCGCGTCGCATATATCTCATTCATTAGGCGTACACCCAGGGACAAAAACCCCCTGTTTCGGGTATCTTTACCGGGCTGATCATGATGTAAATCATGGTATAACAAGCATGCAGCCACCTGTTCGCCGGCACACGAGCAGAGAAAGAGCTGCAAATAAAATATGAATTAGAGGCACATATCCATGACTGAACGCGTTCAGACCGGCAACCTGAGTGTTGCTAAAACGCTTTTTGATTTTATTAATAACGAAGCTGCACCCGGCACAGGTGTAGACGTTGCACAATTCTGGGCTCAGTTTGACGCCATCGTTCACGATTTAGCGCCGCGTAACCGCGAGCTGCTGGAAAAACGTGAACAGCTGCAGGCTCAGATTGATGAATGGCACCGTGGTCGTAAAGGCCAGGCCTTTAATCTGGAAGAGTACAAAGCCTTCCTGACTGATATCGGTTACCTACTACCGGTTGGTGACGACTTTGAAGTCACGACTTCAAATGTCGATCCTGAGATGGCAACTATGGCCGGCCCTCAGCTGGTAGTACCTGTGATGAACGCCCGCTTTGCACTGAACGCGGCGAACGCTCGTTGGGGCAGCTTGTACGATGCACTATACGGCACTGATGCCATCTCAGAAGAGGGCGGTGCAGAAAAAGGTCAGGGTTATAACCCGGCTCGTGGCGCTAAAGTAATCGCTTTTGCCCGTGACTTCCTGAATGAAGCCGCACCACTGGCGTCATCTGATCACACCGAAGCGACTCTGTACGCCGTTAAAGACGGTGCACTGGTTGTGACGCTGAAAGACGGTTCTGAAACGGGTCTGGCTAACGCTGAGCAGTTTGTGGGCTACACTGGCAACGCTGAAGCCCCTGAATCTGTACTGCTGGTTAACAACGGCATGCACTTTGAGATTCAGATCGACCGTACTCACCAGATCGGTTCAGTCGACGCCGCTGGCGTCAAAGATATCGTTATGGAATCGGCACTGACCACCATTATGGACTGTGAAGACTCCGTTGCAGCAGTAGACGCTGACGATAAAGTGGTGGTTTACCGCAACTGGTTAGGTCTGATGAAAGGCGACCTGACCGAAGAAGTAAACAAAGGCGGTCAGACTTTTACCCGCAGCATTAACGGTGACCGTGAGTACACCGCTAAAGACGGATCTACCCTGGCGCTGAAAGGCCGCAGCCTGATGTTCGTGCGTAACGTGGGTCACCTGATGACTAATGGCGCGATTCTGGACAAAGACGGTAACGAAGTACCGGAAGGCATCATCGACGGTCTGTGCACCTCTCTGATCGCTCTGCACGATCTGAAAGGTCTGGGTCAGTTCAGCAACACCACCACAGGCTCCATGTACATCGTAAAACCTAAGATGCACGGTCCTGAAGAAGTGGCGTTTGCCAACGAGCTGTTTGCCCGTATCGAAGATGCACTGGGTATTGAGCGCTTCACCCTGAAAATGGGCATTATGGACGAAGAGCGTCGCACCACAGTTAACCTGAAAGAGTGTATCCGCGCGGCGAAAGAGCGTGTGGTGTTCATCAACACAGGCTTCCTGGACCGTACCGGTGATGAGATCCACACCTCTATGGAAGCAGGTCCTATGATCCGTAAAGGCGATATGAAAGCCACGCCCTGGATCAACGCTTACGAGAACTGGAACGTCGATACTGGTCTGGCTTGTGGTCTGAGCGGTAAAGCCCAGATCGGTAAAGGCATGTGGCCAATCCCTGATCAGATGGCAAACATGCTGGATGCTAAGATCGGTCACCCACTGTCCGGTGCGAATACCGCATGGATTCCATCACCAACGGCTGCGACGCTGCACGCTCTGCACTACCACAAGGTTGATGTATTCGCCCGCCAGGAAGAACTGCGTAGCCGTGAGTTCGCCTCTCTGGACGATATCCTGACGGTACCTGTAGCAGAAAACCCGAACTGGTCTGCAGAAGAGATTCAGCAGGAGCTGGATAACAACGCTCAGGGTCTGCTGGGTTACGTTGTACGCTGGGTTGATCAGGGTGTAGGTTGTTCTAAAGTGCCGGACATCAATGATGTGGGCCTGATGGAAGACCGTGCAACACTGCGTATATCCAGCCAGCATATCTGTAACTGGGTTCACCACGGTATCTGCTCTGAAGAGCAGGTGATGGAAACCCTGAAGCGTATGGCTGCAGTAGTAGACCGTCAGAACGAAAACGATCCGACGTATACTCCGATGGCTCCTGGCTTTGATGGCGTTGCTTTTGAAGCAGCTTGCAAGCTGATCTTTGAAGGCACCAAACAGCCAAGTGGTTACACCGAACCACTGCTGCATGCTTGCCGTCTGAAACTGAAAGCACAGCAGGCCTCTTAAGTCCCGCTGACTTTCAGACTGAGCGATAAAACGATCTCGTTTTATCGCTCTTTTATGCTCCGTTGAAAAAAACGGATGGTGAGATTTTAAAGCGCTGAGAAAGCGCCTGAATATGATCTCTGGTCAGACTTCTGGAACCATTTAAGATCATGGAAACAAGGCTTTTGCTGCCTAACTCGTCTTTCAGGTCGTCAGCTTTCAGATGATATTGATCCATTATTGTTCTGAGAATGGCTGCGCCATCGTCAAGCGCTGCAATTCTTTTGTTAAAGTCGGAAAAATACTCTGACTCCTCTTCCCACTTCTCAATAGAGACTGATAGCACCTCAATTAATGGCAGGTACTTGTCGTAATCCTCGATCAGTTCATCCATTAATTCCAGAGCTTGCTCATACTCAGCTTCATTATGGATGCGACCAACAAAGCTGGCTTCGGCAAAGAAATCGACAGCTTTTTGCTTCAGAATTGCGTACCTCATTAGTCAGCCTCCTTTGCGTACTCCGAACGAAGCGTTCCTGCTATCTGAGATTGTTATAACCAGCTTACTCTTTAATGGCCTTGAACCATGACTCATCGCCAAGATGAAAATAAAGCATACCGTAAATTTGATCTTTGCCAGTTACTTCAACCCAACCCCGGCCACTTACTGGATCGTACTCACTACTTCCATCCCAGGAAAATTCAGCTTTTAGTGGCTGCCCTTTACCTGAATAACGACAGTCCAAAAATCCCTGCACGGTTCCAAAAACAAACTCACCCCGTTGATCCGAACCAAAACTAATGTATCCAGGCTCAACGAGATCAATATAGTCTTGATCCCATTGCTCCATTTCAACTATTTTCCATCGTCCTCTCAGTTCTTTCATGTGTCACTTCCGTACGAAGCTATAATGCTTTGCTCACCGATTAATTAGGAACGTAGAGAGTAACTTACCGGGTACAGCAATTGTTAGCGGAAATACTATTACATCAAGAACTCACCAACTTGTAGCTAAACGCGAAAGCATTTGCATTCGGGTCTACAGGCTCTATTACACCTTCTTGTCTCAATTTCTGAAGTGCTTTTTTTACTTTATTAATATCGTCTTCACCGCTTAACTGACGCACAATTCGATTTGTAATTGAAATCTCTGGATTATCCTTGAGATGTTTAGTGATTACATCTTCCAATGATGCAAGATGCTGGTGGCGAATGGTCACCAAAAATGCATTCTCAAGCTCTTTAAATTCTGGTGCAACCAATCCCGCTTTCCTCAACTCGTTTCTGGCAGTATCTAGCCCCTCTCCGATATCATGATTTAATGGATCTGGTGCATTGTGAATCAGGCGGTTTATATTCGGATTACGTGAAAAACGATCAGTATATAGGTTGTCAATTGTCATAAATCCAGGCAGTTTTCCGGGGCTAACAATCTCTATTCTGTTATCGTAAATCTTTATATGCACGTCGTCGTTTAAGCTGTAGTCGCGATGTAACGCTGCATTCACAACTACTTCATTAATCGCATCCACCGGATATTTCATCTTCACCAGTCTTTGGCCATCTTTGAATGTTGCTCCTTCGAGCAATTCGCCTACCTTCTTGATAACTTCTCTCACTGCTGACTCTAATGGCCCCGAGATTGTTGTTGGCATTTCCGCAAGCTGCTCTCTTTTATACTCAGAACTAGTCGTTAAAAGCCTATAAACCTTAAAAGAACAGCGAGTAGGGAGCGAAGCCGGTGGGTTTTCATCAAAGAGGACTACCGCACCAACATTTGGAACTAATTGCCCTTCCACTTTTGCTAATAATTTTTGTTTCCGAAGAAAACCAGCTGGAGTCAGACTACTACCAACACGATTCATATAGTCGGCTAAATACTCACTGTCTTCCAGTTCATCAAGCTCCATTCCATCAACAGGTTTTCTTTCATAAACAAGTACACCTTTGCTATAGGAAAGCTGGGTAATTCTTTCTCCCTTAATTTTCTTCTTTTCAGCTCCGATTCTGATATAGCAATCTCCACTTGACGTATAGTGGACCTTTGGGCTCTTTGGTATAAACAATCTCAGGACTAAACCTTTTTTACCAAAATCGATAAGCTCAACATCTACATTCTCAACAGCCGGATCAGTTTCTTCTAGCAACGTAGGTAGGATCCCGTTGCATGCCTCTTGGTTCTCAAAACCAACTATTCGCTCACCAGAAACTGACTCATCTTCTATACCAATGAAAAGCTCACCACCGTCTGTATTCGCAAATGCAACGAAAGTTTGCTGGAGCTTTGCAGGGTTAATCCGTTTGCTTTTGAAGTCTAAAAAGTGGCCTTCGTCCACTAAGCGAAGTCTCTTTTCCTCATTATCTTCTGGTAACCTTACTTTCATAAATACTCCTCAAAAAACCTCTCTGACAGCGAAAATTTTATTTATTAATCCATACTTGCAAGCTTCTGAAGCTTGCAAGATAAGATCAGTTTCCCTGAGCTTACCACACATTTGTCTAATTTAGCCGCAGAGTACAGCCTTGCATAACCATAGCCGACTCAATCGCCAGGCTGATCTTTTCATCAATCTTCGTATTCAATGCCCACACCTTTGCCCAAGAGCTGGCAACCATCTGGTAAATCCCTCCCCTGATCATTTTGATAAAACATAAAATCGCGACGTCGCTACAGGTGAAATTGTTAAATTCGGACCGGGAAATCCCCTCTCAGATGTCCGCAATTTAAAAAAAAGGTCGCATCACTGACAGATTGTCTTGCTTTCTTCATCAATAATAAACACAACCAAGAAAACAGGATGAGAGTAATGACGACTGATTTCACCCCCTGGCTGAACTGGCTGGACGAGCAATACGATGAGATGCTGAGCAATACCATTATGCTGTCCGAAATTAACTCCGGCAGCATGAACGCTGCAGGTGTTAATCGTATCGGCCAGGAACTGATTCGTATCTGCAAACCTCTGGGGGGTGACGTTGAAATTATTCCTGTAACGCCTTTCCAGAGTGTGAATGCTCAGGGTGAGGTTGAACATCATCCGCTGGGTGATGCCGTACGTATCCGCAAGCGCCCGGAAGCGCCGCTGCAGATTTTCTTCTGTGGTCATATGGATACGGTATTTGCCATTGATCATACTTTCCAGAAAGTCACCTGGCTGGATGAAGAGACCCTGAATGGGCCAGGTGTAGCCGATCTTAAAGGCGGCATTATGGTGATGCTGAAAGCGATTGAAGCCCTGGAGCGTAGTCCCTGGGCTGAGCGTATCGGTTGGGAAATTCTGTTTAACCCGGATGAAGAAATTGGTTCTCAGGGTTCAGCGCCTCTGATTGCTGATGCCGCAAATCGAGTGCATCTGGGCATGATCTACGAGCCATCCTTCCCGGACGGTAACCTGGCGGGTGAGCGTAAAGGCAGTGGTAACTTCAGTGTAGTGACTCGTGGTAAAGCCGCTCATGCCGGTCGTGAACATCATCTGGGCCGCAATGCTATTCGTGCCATGTGTGACTTTGTTGCCATGATTGATGATCTGAATGGTCAGCGTGAAGGCGTTACTATCAATCCTGGCTTTATTGAAGGCGGCGGTGCCGTCAATATTGTGCCAGATCTGTGCCTGTCCAAATTCAATATCCGTCTGGAGCGCCCGGAAGATGAAGCCTGGTGTGAAGCTCGCCTGGCTGAGATTCTGGAGCAGATTAATCAGCGTGATGGCATCTCCATTGAATTGCACGGCGGTTTCACCCGTAAGCCTAAGGTGCTGAGTCCGGCGAATCATAAGCTGTTTGAACTGGCAAAAGCTTGCGGTGCTGATCTGGGCATGACCATTGAATATCTGCCAACCGGCGGTTGCTGCGACGGTAACAATCTGGCCGCAGCCGGTATTCCGAATATCGATACTCTGGGTGTTCAGGGCGGCAAGATCCACTCTGCCGATGAATACGTCAAAGTAAAAAGTCTGACTAAACGAGCCAAGCTGAGTGCGCTGATGCTGATGAAGCTGGCAACCAGTGACGATCTGAGCTGGCTGGGAGTAAGCTGATGCTGTTATTCCGACCGCTGACCTTTAATGATCTGCCAGGCCTTGAACGTCTGGCGGTGATCTCCGGTGGCAGTATGACCACGTTACCCGCAAACCGGGATCATCTGAGCCATCTGATCAACAACACCCAGCAGTCTCTACGTAAAAGCGTGGAGCGCCCGGAGGGTGAAAGCTACCACTTTGCGCTGGAAGATACCCGAACCGGTGACATTATCGGGGTATCCGGGATTGAGGCTGCGGTGGGAATCAGCGAGCCATTTTATAGCTATCGGATGGATGAAGTGGTTCATGCTTCCAGTGAACTGCAGATTCATAACCGTATTCCGGCACTGCATCTGTGTCAGGACTATACCGGCGCATCCCGTCTGTACACTCTGTTTATGGATGCCGGTCATCGTCAGCCTCGTAACCTGCACTTGCTGTCCCGCGCTCGTATGCTGTTTATGGCGGCGCATCCGGAACGATTTGCTCAGCGTCTGATCGTTGAGCTGCAGGGTATTGCGGACGAAAACAACCGCTCCCCGTTCTGGGAGTGTCTGGGGCGTCACTTTTTCAATATGGATTTCAATAAAGCCAATTACCTGACCGGCATTAATTCCAAAGGCTTTATTGCCGATCTGATGCCTCACTATCCGGTGTATGTGCCGCTGCTGTCACAGGAAGCTCAGGATGCCCTGGGCCAGCCTCGCGAAGATATGATTGCGGTACGCGAACTGCTGGAAGAAGAAGGCTTTGTCTATCGCAAATACGTCGATATTTTCGATGCAGGGCCAACCTTAGAAGCCCGCACGGATAACGTGCGCTCGGTCAGTGAGAACCGCCGCTTCAGTGTGCAGATTGGCGAAGCCGCCGATCAAGGCAAGCTGGCCCTGATCAGTAATGACGGCCTGCAGCAGTATCGCTGCCTGATGGCGGAGCTGAATCCGGACCATCCGGTACTGAGTGAGGAACAGGCCAAAGCGCTGCAACTGAATGAAGGCGACAGTATGCGTGTGCTCTGGCTGGGTAATATCTGAGTCAGACAGAAGCGATAGCAAAGAATAGCAGTAATAACGAATAACAGAAGTTCGGTGTCGTAACAGCATATCCACATGATCAGGGAATCACCTGCCGTTATCACAAGGCTGACGCCCGGACTTCTATACTCCCTATAAGACGTTTTTCAATATTAACCGGCTGGCAAAGGCCTGGTACGCCCTCCCTTTGCCTGCATTGACTGATTGGAGTGAACCCGACCATGATGGTAGTACGCCCGATACAGGCCGACGACCACGCTGCGCTGCGTGAACTGGCGCGCAAAACAGGTCCCGGCTTTACCTCTCTGCAGGATAACGACGAGCAGGTGGCCGCCAAAATGGAGTCGGCGCTGGCCGCTTATAATCCGGATTCTATTCCTGAAGAAGCCCTGTACCTGTTTGTGATGGAAGAGACCGACACCGGTGAAGTGGTCGGTATCTGCGGCATTGAATCCGCTGTGGGCCTGTCTGATCCCTGGTATAACTACCGGGTTGGCACCCTGGTGCATGCGTCCCGTGAACTGAATGTCTATAACCAGATCCACACCCTGACCATCTCCAACGATCATACCGGGTATTCTGAGCTATGCACCCTGTTCCTGAGTCCGGATGCCCGTCATAGCAAGCAGGGATCGTTACTGTCTAAATCCCGCTTTATGTTTATGGCAGAGTTCCCTCAGCGTTTTAACGAGTATCTGATTGCCGAGATGCGTGGCTACTCCGACGACAAAGGTGTGTCTCCGTTCTGGGAAGGTCTGGGTCGCCACTTCTTCTCTCTGGACTTTGCCGAAGCAGACAAACTGTCTTCTATGGACAAGGTGTTTATCGCTGAGCTGATGCCGAAAAACACCATCTATACCAACCTGCTGCCTCAGAGTGCGCAGGATGCCATCGGTAAAACCCACGAAGCCACCACTCCGGCCCGCAAACTGCTGGAAAGTGAAGGTATGCGTTACACCGGTTATATCGACATTTTTGACGGCGGCCCGACACTGGTGTCCCGCACCAATGATATCCGCGCTATTCAGGAAAGCCGTTACGTCAAAGCTCATGTTACTGACCGTCAGCCTGAAGGCGAACTTTACCTGGTCAGCACCACTGATTTCCGCGATTTCCGCTGCTGTATGACAGCACTGGATCTGGTAGGCAACCACGTTGTAGGCCTGCCTCAGAACGTCGCGGATGCATTAAAGATTACCGAAGGCAACACCGTACGTGTTGTACCTATGTCTTCCGGAAGGAGATTTTAAGATGACTGCACTGTTTATTAATGGCCAGTGGCTGACTGGCGAAGGTTCCGAATTCAAATCCGTTAACCCGGCAAACGGCGAGACGGTATGGTCAGGTGAAGCCGCATCTCCGGAGCAGGTCAACACAGCTGTCGCCGCTGCCCGTCAGGCATCCACGGACTGGGCTTTACTGGGCTTTGAAGCCCGCACAGAGATCGTACGTCGTTACGGCAAACTGCTGGAAGAACACAAAGAAGAACTGGCGGTGACTATCGCCGCAGAAACCGGTAAGCCATTATGGGAAACCCGCACCGAAGCCGGTGCCATGATGGGCAAAATCGAGATTTCGGTCAAAGCCTATAATGAGCGTACCGGTTCCCGTAGCAGTGATATGGCCGGTGCTAAAGCGGTACTGCGTCATAAACCCCACGGTGTGGTGGCGGTATTTGGTCCTTATAACTTTCCGGGCCATCTGCCAAACGGCCATATTGTACCCGCGCTGCTGGCGGGCAATACGGTTGTACTGAAACCCAGCGAGCTGACCCCTCATGTCGCCCATAAAATGGTTGAACTGTGGGAGAAAGCGGGTCTGCCTGCCGGTGTTCTGAACCTGGTGCAGGGCGAGAAAGAAACCGGTATCGCGCTGGCAAATCACAGTGATCTGGACGGTCTGTTCTTTACCGGAAGCTCCCGCACCGGTCATCTGCTGCACGAACAGTTCGCCGGTCATCCGGGTAAGATTCTGGCGCTGGAAATGGGGGGTAATAACCCACTGATCGTTGATGAAGTCAGTGATATCAAAGCGGCTGTGCATGAAACAATTCAATCCGCTTATATCACCTCAGGTCAGCGTTGTACCTGTGCCCGTCGTATGTTTGTACCGGCCGGTGAATGGGGTGATAACTTCCTGACTCAGCTGCAGCAGGCGATCAGTAAGATTAAAGTGGGTGGTCAGTTTGATGACGAAGCACCCTTCATGGGCAGCATGATCTCTGAAGCGGCAGCCGACGGCATGGTCGCTGCTCAGGCTAACCTGATTGAACTGGGTGCCACCTCACTGATGTCACTGGAGAAACTGCAGCCGGGTACTGGTCTGGTATCTCCGGGTCTGATCGATGTAACCGCTATTGCTGACGCTTTACCTGATGATGAATACTTCGGCCCTATGCTGCAGGTGATTCGTTACACTGATTTCGACGATGCAATCCGTCAGGCAAACAATACTCAGTATGGCCTGTCTGCGGGCTTGTTCAGTGACAGCGAAGAGCGCTTTAACTACTTCTACGACCGTATTCGTGCCGGTATTGTGAACTGGAACAAACAGCTGACAGGCGCAGCCAGTAGCGCACCATTCGGCGGTGTCGGCGCCAGCGGCAACCACAGAGCCAGCGCCTACTATGCGGCAGATTACTGCGCATATCCGGTCGCCGGTATTGAAGCAGACAGCCTGGCACTGCCAGCAACACTGTCTCCTGGTCTGACACTGGATTAATCGGGGCGAGATATGAAAGCATTTGAAGCCAACTTTGATGGTTTAGTGGGCCCGACTCACAACTACAGCGGCCTGTCTTTTGGTAACGTCGCCTCGCAGAACAACCAGGCCAATGTCTCCAATCCAAAACTGGCCGCTCTGCAGGGCCTGGCCAAAATGAAGGCGCTGCATGATATGGGAATGGTTCAGGGTGTGCTGGCGCCGCAGGAGCGCCCGGACATCTTTACCCTGCGTCGCCTGGGCTTTACCGGATCAGATACCGAGGTACTGGCAGCGGCCGCTAAAGATGCGCCACGTATTCTGGCAGCTTGCTGTTCTGCATCCAGTATGTGGACAGCCAACGCTGCAACCGTCTCCCCCAGTGCCGATACCGCGGATGGCAAAGTCCACTTTACGCCTGCGAACCTGACCAATAAGTTCCATCGCTCTATTGAGCATGAAACAACCGGGCGTATCCTGCAGGCGACCTTCTCTGACGAGAAACACTTTGCCCATCATCCGGCGCTGCCGGGTGTTGAGCATTTCGGTGATGAAGGCGCAGCAAACCATACCCGCTTCTGTCATGAATATGGCGAAGCCGGTGTTGAATTCTTTGTCTACGGTCGCGCTGCTTTTGACGGCAGCCGTCCCGCACCACAGAAATATCCGGCCCGTCATACTCTGGAAGCCTCTGAAGCCGTGGCCCGTAATCACGGCCTGAGCGACAAAGGCGTAGTGTATGCGCAACAGAATCCGGATGTGATCGACGAGGGTGTCTTCCATAACGATGTGATCGCGGTGGGTAACCGTGACATTCTGTTCTGCCACGAACGGGCGTTTCTGGACCAGTCTGCCGTCAAACAGGAACTGACCGAGGCTATGGGTGGTCGTTTCCGGGTGGTAGAAGTGCCAGCCAGCCAGGTATCCGTACAGGATGCCGTGCAGAGCTACCTGTTTAATAGCCAGCTGCTGAGTCTGCCGGATGGTCGTACTCTGCTGGTTATCCCGGAAGAGTGCCGTAATAACGAACGTGTCTGGAGCTACCTGACAGAACTGGAAAGTGGCGACGGCCCGATTGATGCCCTGCAGGTGTTTGATCTGAAGCAGAGCATGAGCAATGGTGGTGGCCCTGCGTGTCTGCGCCTGCGTGTCGCGATGAATGAAGCGGAACTGGCGGCATTCAATCAGTCCACCCGTATGAACGATACCCTGTACAGCACACTGAACGACTGGGTTGAACGTCATTACCGTGACCGTCTGCTGGAAGCGGATCTGGCGGACCCTCAACTGCTGATCGAATCCCGCAGCGCTCTGGATGAACTGACTCAGATTCTGAATCTGGGTTCAGTGTACCCATTCCAGCGAGTCTGATTGATCGTAAAGTCACACTGACTTGATGCCTGAACGGCATAGCTGAGTAGCGTGCCTGCTCAGGCGTCGGGTTCAGCAAAGAATACGGATTATCCCCCGGTCTATGGATGACCAGCACAGCCATCACGATCTGCCCATTGTGGTGGCTGTTTTTTTGTCCCCCTTATTATTTCTTCCTGACCACAGGATGATCTGCGTCTGCAGAGCGATGGATATCGTTATGTGAATATCTTTTCTTCCCAGCTTTCGCTTTAATAGTCCATAACAGGTCTGTGACCAGACATATTTTTATTTCTGCACGGTAAAAGGCAAGGATTCTATGGTGAACAGTGGCGTTGAATTTGGCTCTGTCGATTGGGTACTCAACCATCTGACGGAAGATAAACATAGCAGTGTGCTCAAAGCGGCATTGATGGAGCTACCGGCTGCCGATGTTGCCAACCTTCTGGAATCTATGCCGCCGGAACAGCGGCATGATCTGTGGGAGCTGATTCCTCCTGAACATGAAGGTGAGATCCTGACCTGGCTGCATGATGAGGCCCGCGCCAGCATCATCAATGACATGGATGAGAAAGAACTGGTCGCAGCGGCAGACAGTATGGAGGTCTCGGATCTGGCCTTTGTTCTGGAAGAGCTGCCCAGGGATCAGACCGATCTGATCCTGGAATCTCTGGATATGGATCGTCGTTTACGGCTGGAAAAAGTGCTGTCCTATGAAGACGGTACAGTGGGTCGCCTGATGACCACTGACGTAATGGCGGTACGGCCCGATGTCACTGTCGCCGTTGTACTGCGCTGGCTGCGTCGTCATGAAACACTTCCACCCCATACCGATGCGCTGATGGTGACCAGTAGTGAAGGCGGTTTTATGGGTAAGGTAGCTATGAATACTCTGCTGTTATCTTCCCCTGAGCGAATGATTTCGGAGGTGATGTCTGGTGATACAGAAGTGGTCATGGCTCAGGCCAGTGAGCAGGAGGTCACTGCACTGTTTAACCGTCGGGATCTGATTTCCGTTGCGGTTGTCGATGAACAGCATCATCTGATAGGACGTATCACACTGGATGATATTGTAGACGCCATTCGCAGTGATGCAGAAGAAAAGGTTATGAAAAGTGCAGGTCTGGATCAGGAAGAAGATCTGTTCTCCCCGGTAATCCCCAGCGCAAAACGCCGGGGAGTCTGGCTGGGTATCAATCTGATTACGGTCTTTGCTGCGGCCTGGGTGATCGGACAGTTTGAGGAAGCACTGGGTCAGATTGTTGCGCTGGCGGTGCTGATGCCAGTCGTCGCCAGCATGGGGGGAATTGCAGGCAGTCAGACACTGACACTGGCCATTCGAGGGCTGGCACTGAATCAGATTGCTTCCAGTAATACCCGCTGGTTACTGATGAAAGAGCTGGCGGTCGGCGTACTGAACGGTACGGTATGGGCTGCTGTCGTCGCAGTCGTCGCCTGGTTCTGGTTTAACGATATCGGCTTATCTGCCGTAATCGCTGCCGCACTGATTTTTAATCTGCTGGCAGCAGCAGTATCCGGTATCCTGGTGCCTCTGACTCTGAAAAAACTGGGTATTGATCCTGCTCTGTCTGGCGCTGTGATTCTGACGACAGTGACCGACATTATTGGCTTTCTCAGCTTCCTGGGGTTGGCGACACTGTTCCTGCTGTAAATCGATTGGCTTAAGGACAGGCCTGACATAGTTAAAGTCAGGATTTCTGTGCCCTTACTTTCCAGGTCAGCAATAGCTATAAGTCGTCAGAGTCGTCAAACCGTCAATAATCAGACCGCCAGCCCCACTATCAATGGGCGTTGGCGGTACAGTTGTTCTGATGTGAGGCTTCAAGCCGTGCGGTAAAGTGTTCCCAGGGTTCTGGTTTTGCGAAGAAAAAGCCCTGTATCAGATCGGCCTTGTGTTGATGACAAAAGTCCAGCTGAGCCTCGTTCTCAACCCCTTCAACCACGACCCGGCAGTTCAGGCTGTGAGCCATTGCGATAATGGTCCGGGCCAGTGGCGAGTCATCCTGCTCCTCCAGGGCTTTAATAAAACACTGATCCACCTTGATCTCATCAACCGAGAAGTGCTGTAAATAGCTTAACGAGGAGTAGCCGGTGCCAAAGTCATCCAGTGCCACCTGCACGCCCAGTTGACGTAAGGCTTTCAACTGGCGGGCAGCACCAGGATCAGCCATCATAGATTCGACAATCTCGATCACCAGCTGGTGGGGCTGGAAGTCAAGCTCATTAATCAGTCCCTGAATTTCACGAACAAAGCCTGCCTGGCGCAGCTGCAAAACCGAAATATTCACAGACAAGGTGATGGGTAGCCGGGCCAGCAACTGACAGGCCTGTCTGAGAATCCAGCGGCTCATAGGAACAATCAGCTCGGTCTCTTCCGCCAGAGCAATAAAGTGCCCCGGCCCCAGCAATCCTTTTTCAGGATGTTGCCAGCGCAGCAATACTTCCGCACCCTCAATCCGCTTATCAGGGCTGTATTGCGGTTGAAAATAAAGTACAAACTCCTCACGTTCAATGGCCCGTTGTAGCGCCTGAATTGCCTGAGTTCTGGCTTTGAGTCCACGGCTGACATTGAGGGAATAAAAGGAGAGCGTATTGGGTTTATCTGCCTGGTTACGGATATGTTGCAGTGCCAGCCGGGCTTTATGCTGCAACTCTTCCAGCGAGCGGCCATCGGAAGGGTAGTGCGCACCACCGGCCTGAAGGCTCAGTGTGTAGTTTTTACGCTGGTAATCCCAGGTGGTGCCACTGACCAGATCAATCAGTAGCTGAACGCTGTGCTCTGCCTCACTTTGGCTGCCTTCAAATAGTAAACCCAATCGATTAGCCGGTAGGCGGAACAGATGTTTTTGTTGCGGCAGAGGCTCCAGTATCGCCAGGCACTGCTGGGCCAGATTTCTGAAGACTTCGTCTCCGGCTTCTACACCATGAAATTCATTGATCAGGTGCAGGCCATGAAGACGCAGAATCAGCAGATAACCTTCACCGCTCTCCTGTTGGACAAACTGATCCTCAATATGAGCCAGCTGGGGCAATCCGGTAACCTGATCAAAGTGAGTGGCCTGATAAAAATTTTCTTCGGCTTTGTGATGCTGGAAGGCTTCGGCAAACTGCGCGGTAACGCCTGCCAGTGCCGAGGCGGCATTCTTATCGCTATCACTCCATTGCCTTGGCTGGTACTGACAGAAGGTGAGCACACCTTGTAGCTCCCCTCCCTGATAAACGCCGGTGAGCAGGGCACTGTGTAAGCCAAACTCGTGAAATAGTTTCAGCATACCCTGCTGAGGAAGCGGGTCAGGTCTGTCTGTACCCGGCATATTCAGTTCAACTACAGGTTGCCCCTGAATCAACTCGATACAGGTTTGAACTTCACTCAGATTAAAAGCTTCGTGGGTCATCGAAGAGTTACTGGTTTGGCAGACCAGTTGATGGCCCGAATCATCCAGTAGCCAGACAGCCGTGATATCTGCTTTGATCAGCCGGGTGGCTTCCAGGCTGAGGGTGTGAAAGAAAGCTTGTTGAGAACCCTGGTACTGAAAGCGCTGGCGCAGGTTTTGAACCACCTTCTGCTGATCTTCCAGGTCTGACCGGGTATTGGCCAGAGCCTGCATCTCCTGCAAGCTGTGCCGTCCCTGTTTGACCAGACGATGGAACAACAAACCTGTCGTAATACCTAAAACCGTTAATAACAGCAAAATCCAGGGAAAAAGATGGAGCAGGAATTGATTGCCTGGCTTCATAGGTTGCCAGTTCAGGTAACCGAGTTGCTTACCTTGATTATCCTGTAAGCTGTAATAAGCATGGGAAGATGGCGGTTGCAGGGAGAAGTGCAAATCCTGATAACCTATATGGGCTTTCAGCTCATGCTGTTCTGCCGTATTCAGTGGAGTCGCAAAGACAAAGCTTTCACCATAACCTGCAGCATCAAGGGGGTCGCTCTCTTTTAATATCGGGTGTGATGCAACGGCATACACCTTATTATCCAGTAGCAGCAAGTCACTGCCTTGACGCAATAAGGCTTGTGTTAATGGTGCTAATTTTTGCGCCATAACGGTTGAGTGCGTTTTGCCCTGGTAGGCGCTGAAACGTATCCCCTGGCTTTGACTGACAACCGCAGCCCATTCGACATTGAGGTTTTCATACAGCCCCGTGCCCAGATTACTCACAACCCAGTCCCGATCAGGTTGCTGCTGTCTGATCCACTGATCGTAGGCACTGTCCCAGATAGCATAATCCCGTACATTATTCAGCAGCAGACGCCTGGTGCGCTGAATATCTTCCTCAATGGATGAATGCACATGCTTCCCATCCTCCTGATTGATCGTATCAGCGGATTCCCACAGCAGAGACGCGAACAGGAACAGGGAGGAGATAAACAGTGCAGCGATCCAGATCAGGCTCACTTTGTACTGGTGTGTAATCCGTTTAATAGGGCTGGACATCATGTGGAGTGACCTGTGTATCAGCGCAGTTTAATGTAAGGCTAGCTACAGGAAAGTCCATTTCGCAATATTAATCATCAAACCTTAAGTTTCTTTTATAATATATCTTTTGTAAGCTGCGGGGAAGTCAGTCTGGTTGTCTTAAAGCGTCTGTTCCAGCAGAGCATCCAACGGGTAACCCCGGAAAGGTTTCACATTGGTCAGTACGACATGGCTACTGATATTAACCATACCCGGCAGCACATCCAGCAGCATATCGTTAATATCGTTGTAGCGCGCCATATCCGGTGCCACGATACGCAAAAAGAAATCAAATGTACCACTGACGGTATAGCATTCCACCACTTCTGGATGGCTTTGGGCAGCACTCTGGAAAGAACGGAAGGCATCAGTACTCTGATCCTTCAGGCTGACGGTGCAGATCACTTCCACGCTACGACAGATTTTAGCCAGGTTCAGATTGCTTAGATAAGGCCCGATCAGACCGGCTTCTTCCAGCTTGCGGACACGATTCAGGCAGGAGCTTGGTGATAAGCCGACGCGGTTTGCCAGATCCTGGTTGGTGATACGGGCTTCCTGTTGCAGGATCGAAAGAATATTTCGACTAATACGATCTAACTGCATAATTGACCTTCTCCGGGTGATGTATCAGTGCATATTTCAGGGGCAGATCAGCTTGAGTATGTCCTCAGGCCCGCACTATTGCACGAAAATGCGCTAGTTTGACGTTGTCTGATGCCTTTCGCAACTTTCTTTCATGTTACCGAATTTTCTTCGACGATATTTTATTTTCGGCGCAGGATCTGCATTTTTCTATGAAAATCAGAAAGCTCATTTTGTCCGAAGCCTTCTAAAATTAGTCGCATTCAAAGAATAAAATCTATGGGTGTTGATTATGTTGTTGATTCGTCCCTGTCAAATGAGTGATCTTGATGATCTGATGGCGCTGTCCCGTGCTGTTGGTCGTGGCATGACCTCTATGCCAGCCGATGAAGCGGCATGGCTGAAAAAAATCACCGCCAGCGAGCGGGCCTTTTCAGAAGCAGGTGCAGAAGATGCAATGGGCACCTATTTTATGGTGCTGGAAGATCAGGCATCAGGCCGCGTGGTGGGTACGACAGCCATCTATACTGGTATTGGTCTGGATCGCCCATTTTATTCTTATAAGATTTCAACCCTGGTCAGCAGTAGCAATGAACTATCAATGACCCGTCAGGCGCGCGTACTGAGTATGGTGAACGACTATACCGGGGCTTCTGAAGTGGGTTCGCTCTTTGTACTGCCAGAATTCCGCAAGCCCGGCATGGGACAATTTCTGTCCCGCGCACGTTTTCTGACCATGGCGGACTTCCCGACCCGTTTTGGCGATACCGTGATGGCTGAGCTGCGTGGATGGTTGAACGATCAGGACCAGTCCCCGTTATGGGAAAATCTGGGCCGTCAGTTCTTCGGTATCGATTTCCAGGAAGCGGTTAATACAGTGGCACTGAAAGGCACTCAGTTTATTTCCGATCTGATGCCGAAATACCCAATCTATATCGACCTGTTACCACAGGAAGCCCGTGACGTCATCGGCAAGCCCCATGATTCATCCGCTCCGGCGCTGCATATGCTGAAAAAAGAAGGTTTCCAGTTCGCCGGTTATGTGGATCTGTTCGATGGCGGACCATCGGTACAGTGTCCGGTCAGTGAAGTACATACCGTACGCGACAGCCATACTGCCGAAGCCTGTATCGGCTTTGATATCGGTGAGCAGGATGAGCTGTTTATGCTCAGTAACGGTGATATCAATAATTACCGGGTGATGCTGGCACCCGCCCGTCTGGCAGCGGATGGCTGCGTGATGATCAGCAAACAAACGGCAGAATCTCTGGCGCTGAACCATACCTCAGCCTCTGTGCGCTGTGTACCGTTTAAACGGACACAGGCAACCCAGGCTGTAGCAGCCTGATTGTTTTCTGAGGAGCCGCCTCTCATCTCCCTGTTTTTAGTCTTAAATCTCGCTCTTACCCTGGCACACTCTTTTTTACGCTGAGTGGTTTAATGCATCAGTCTTTATCATACAGGCTCACTGTAGGGGGAAACTCTCAGAAATAGCCTGCCCTTTTCAGTAGCGGACCACATATATTGAAAGTATGGTAAAAATTTTTATCTGCCTGTAGTCTGTTTGGCAGACAACCATAAGTCTTGTGCTCATTTTTGTTTAGCTGGCAGATCAGGTGTAGCTGGGTATTGAATCTAACCGAAGACACACAAAGCCCACCAAAAATAGACTATGCCAATCTATAAGACTTTAAATTAAATCTATCAAATAAAACAATAACTCCCTTTTAAATTAAAGGGTTACATAAGCCTTCACTTTCTTAAGTAAATTTAATAAATCTGGAATACTGACGTGTTACTTGAAACGCTCAAACAGCACCTTTCTTCTGGCCAACTAACCAGTGCTTACACCCTGACCAGACAGCTATTAGAACAAGAGCCAGAAAATGGAGCGGCCTGGGTTGCTTTATATAACATCTACTCTCAGCAAGAAAAAAACAAAGAAGCTCTTATAGCACTAGAACGGGCGGCTGATCTTTTACCAAGTGATATTGATGTACAATTAGCATATGCATCCAGGTTATTTCAGTCCGGTGACTTATCTCAGGCTGAAGCCCGGTGTCTGGCATTGATTAAAAAGAGATCTGAGCTATCCAGGCCTTATGTTCACTTAGGCAGGATTGCAGAACAAAGGGGACAAATCCATGCAGCTGAGCAATATTACAGTAAAGCCTTAACTCTGGAGAGTGATGAGCTCTACTCTCGAGCTGGGTTAGGGCTATTGACTATGTATCAGGGGAAGCTACCAGAAGCGATTCATCATTTCCGAGAAGTATTAAGTATTTTGCTGAAAGGTGAAACTTTTGTGAGGGATTCCCCTCCTGACAATGGCTTTAATCGAACAGAAATAGAAACATTAATGTGGAAAACATTAGCTTCAATGTCCGCTAATGGGGTGCATGCATTTCTGACAGGAGGGGCTTTATTAGGTATGGAAAGAGAAGGGTGCTTATTACCATTTGACAGGGACTTAGATATTGCTGTACCTCATCAAGAAATACCTCAGGCAGCCCGTTTATTATTATCCAATGGCTGGGAAAAAGTAGTTCTCCCCATGCCTATGTTGACGCCTTTACCATTCAAGCATAAAGCGACCGGTATCGTATTAGATATTTATGCAGTTGAAATAGAGGAAGGTACCGGAAACGTTATAAGTGGTACCTGGATGAAGGGTATTCCCTGGGAGTGGCAAAGAGTAATAGTATTTCCCGGACCTCTTTCTCTGCATATTGAAGTTAGACCAGAAGGTAAAGTATGGACTCTCGATGACAAAGATAGCTGGTTAAGCGCGTTGTATGGTGATTGGAGAACACCTGATCCTTATTTTTCGACACCAGTTTGTGCTTATAATCAGCGTTCTTTCTCCTTGCTAGCACAGGTTTATGGTTACAATCGACTGACTGGTCTATGGAAAAATGGTTCTATTAAAAGAGCATTGCACATTGCGAAATATATGGCCGCTAATTTTGAGGATGATGTTTTGCTTAAAAGCGTACACTCACACTTACAACAAGTGATAGATTCTTCTGGCACTTCTGAAAAAGCAGCCAGCTCTGACTGACTATTTGTGAGTTGATTACCTGCTGTGTAGTGGTCAACTAATACCGGACAGGAGCTTAAGAGTTTTCTATGGATTAAGTGGTTAAAGAATAATCATATTCCACTTCGTATCCACATGGCTGACATTCAATACAGAGATAGGGCAATAAATCAATCATCTTATTGCCCATACCTCTTATAGGATCGCCAAAAATCCGTGCAACTTCAGGCGATTGCTGAGAATAGCCCCGCTACAATCACAGATCACTCCTGATAATCCAGACGATTATCCTGCTCCAGTAAAAAACTTCCGCTGAAGTTTTTATTCAATGTGTACTGATACTCTCCGGCATCCAGATCATATACAGTCAATGGAATCAGATGATCGAAAGGCACCAGATTTTCTGTACAGAGCGTCACAGCTTCGTCATACCATTCGTAATATACCGAGAGCTGGAAGAGATTGTTTTCCTGTTCAGAGATCACTTTACCAAACTGGCCACAGCCATTATTGAAGGTGCCTGTCAAACGCAGAAAGATCTGAACCGGGAATGAATCCACCTTTACCACTTCTACATTTTCAATCACATCAATCAGAGTGGATTGCCTTGCCTGGGTAAGCTGCCATTTACCCGCCTCAGTCTGAACCAGCTCAACATCCAGATAAGTGGCTGGATTATTATCAGAACCCACGGTCGGAATCGTCAGAGTATTGTTGCTGTACACAGGATAATCGGCTGCCACACTGTTATTCGGATCAGGCAAACTGGTATTTTCTGCGTCAGATGCCATTACGCCAGTGCTGTAACTTCCTGCTGCAATTAATGCCAGACATACCGCTTTAGCAAAATGTCGTTTCATCGCTTTATTCTCCTTTTATTGTCTGATCATAAGACTGATTTTCCCTGGCAGAACATGTCGTATCACCAGAAGTACAGACCTGAACACCTTCCGGGTATGACTCATACACTTCAGGCTCGAACACATTATCTTTATCCAGAGTAAAACTTCCGGAAAACGTGCCATTAACGCTGTATTGGTATTCTCCGGCCTGAAGCCCGTAGACAGGCAGAGGTACCACATGATTAAACGGCACCATCGCCATAGTGCAGGCGACCAGAGTGGCTTCATAAGGCTCGCTGTACACTGAAATATTAATACTATTACCGCTCACTTCAGTCACAACATCACCTACAGCTCCACATCCATTGGTAAAAGAGCCAATGATTTTCAGATAAGCCTGTACCGGAAAAGCATCGACCTGAATCAGATCTGCTCTATCAATCACATTCAGCAGATGACTCTCTGTGGCCCTCTTGAGTTGCCAGTCTCCTCTCTCTGTTTTTTCCAGTACTACATTCTGATAGGCCACCGGCTCATCAGCCTGACTGATACGCGGAATAATCAGAGTATCGTTACTGTAAAAAGGAGATTCTTCTAAAACGGTATAGCTGGTTGCAACGTTAACGACCGGGGCTTCGGCCAGGGCATTAGCCGTCATACCGAAAGACAGACAGGTTATCCCGGCAGCCGATAACATCAGGTAAGGTTTCATATGTGTACTCCATGTACAGAAATCGCCAGAAAGTTTGTTACACCTATTGAAGCGGGTCTTTACCTGAAGCTCAAACAAGAAAAATCTGATTAAAGGATCAATCGTGGAAGTCTGTCGGCAATGTATCGGAATGTTCCTGATCACTTTAAAAGGAGAGCGTTAGAAAACAGAAGGTTGCCCTCCTGATTGCTCAGAAATCAAGCGATGTACGGAGAGTTATCACTTTGTTTCTGCTTTGTAGATAGCAGCGCACCCGGTCAGGTGCGCTGAAGCATATCCGGACTCACAGAGAACAATATGTCCGCTGACAGTCGTTATCGGAGAGCAAAACCAACGGTGACAGCTATGATGAGCAGAGACGCAGATTAAAAACAAACGTAGTCTTATGCGGCATTAGTGGATTCAAAAATCTTATCCGCATTCGCTTCAATAAAGCCCTGATAGACCACGCCTTCACTGTCCGGATGACGCAGTGCAAACTCATAGAAACAGGTCGGGATTTCGTGACTCTGGCCGTCTGCAAAAGTAAACGGCATGCGATCTGCCATACTGGAACCCTGTTCCAGCAGAGATTCAGGTGTCCCCTTAACTTCACCACCCACCGTATTGACGGCGAAACCAGCATCTTTTACCCGCTGCAGCACTTCCTGGATACTGTTGGTGCTGGTCAGATGGTTAATACTGACGGTAAAGTGATTAACGCGAATACCAATCGCCAGCAGCCAGGCTCCATATTCACTTTCTTCCATAACGGTCTGGTAGTCTTCCCAGACCGGCGTGCTCCAATGGCGCCCGGACCAGAACACGCTGTGATCCACAGACTGCTCTTTCATTTCTGCCGTGTATTTACCGATAATAGCCTGCGCGGTATCGCTCAACTGATCGGTCAGCAGCTCAGAGATAAAAATCTTAGGTACGGTGTGATCCGGGTGAATAAAGCTTTTCGCACGCAGTTTTTTCGCTTTGAAGTCGTAGTCACCCTGCACTTCATAGCCCATATCCAGAATCAGAGGTATCAGGTTATCCAGCTGTAGCGGGGTATTTGCGAAGGTACGGAATGCCACATGATCATTAATAACTTCACCGTCTGTTGCTGCAAATAACTGACGAATCTGTTCAGCCTGAGGCGTAATATCAATATAGTTCTGCCAGAGGCTGTCGAAAAAAGCATTCGGTGTCATATCATTATCCTGTCACGGTCACAGGCTTACAGACCAGCCTGTTTATTATCAGCCGGTGCCTGGGGAAACAGACACCATCACATCAGTCAGAAGGGAGAAATTCCCGATATGACATTCAGTCTGGACTGATCTGAATCAAGCAGCAAACAATAAAACTTACCGTCATGACCAGGATAAACTTGCTCTGGCAGCTCTAGGATGATGATCAAGCCAGTCATGCATCCAGCTCAGAAAGCAATCCACAGCCGGATTATCTTCCGCCCCTTCTCTCAGTACCAGCCAGTATCCGGGCATCAGAGCCGGATTCAGTTCGCTGATTGGTCGATCGCTCAGAGGTGCCACCAGCTGACCATTATCGATTGCCTGACGGGCATCCGGCACAGAGATCAGGGCAACGCCCAATCCTCGAATAGCCGCTTCCACTAATCCGGCATGACTATCCAGAGGCAGAGTCTGGCGCTCCACCAGGGCATCCACCCCCAGAGTATTGAGTAATTTTCGCCACAGCTCGACAGATAACGGCGTGCACAATAAACGATGCAGGGTCAGATCATTCTGCTGCCGCAGAGGAATCTGCTCTGGCAAATCCGGTGCGCACACCAGTAGCTTGTCATCCGTCAGCAGCAACTGTTTATGGCTGAAAGGCCATTGTCCGAAGCCCCATTGCACCGCGATATCCAGTCGCTGAGCAGCAAAGTCGGGGAAGGGTACTGAGGTAGCAATATCAACATCCAGTTCAGGATGTGCCTGCTCAAACTCAGGCAAACGGGGTAACAGGCAATGTACCGCAAACCAGGGCGAAGCGCTGATCCTCAAACGCGTTTTCTGCTGCTGCTCTTTAACTTCCCGAATACCCCGCTCGATCACTCCTATGCCACGCTGTACATAATCCAGCAATTGCTCTCCGGCCGGACTCAGCTCGATACCTGAGGGATGACGAATAAACAGCTCCAGTTGTAGCTGCTGTTCAAGATTGCGAATCTGCAGGCTCACTGCCTGAGGCGTAATACACAAAGACTCAGCAGCCTGTTTAAAGCTGCCCATCCGGGCAGCCACTGCAAAAGTATGCAAACTGCGCAGTGGCGGTGTCCGGATTGCCCCTCTGGAAGGAGATTGCTCCGAGGTCGTTTTCAAATCAAAGGACGGGGGTAAAGTCATAAGTTAAATCATCAGAATGAAAAGCGGCTATTTACAGAATAACAGAGGGCTGACACAGCAAAAAAGCATCATAACGCCAGCAATCATCCGCACCAATGGTTTTTACCGGCCTGTTCGCCGTCATATCAGACCATCATGCCAGCCAGCTAATCCGAAGCGGAACCGGTAAAAGCACAGAAAATATCAGTGGATTATTTATAAGATGTGTTCCGGCTCTGGGTCATCACGCTTGCATCCGTTAGAATACCTGCTGTTTTTTACCCAGAATAATATCCGGATAGCCTGTCGGGGCTATTCTACAAGGCGCTGAGTATTCAGACAGGACCACACTATGCACATTTTTTTCATTGAGGGAGATTCTCCACTGGCACAGGGAGTACAGGAACACGCCCGGACAATCCGGGGTATCCAGTGCACGCTGTATGATGGAGACCCGGAAGATCTGGCTGAGCTTCAGCGACAGTTAAAAGACCTCTCCGTTGACTTTGTGCTGAATACCTATGAATTTTCAGATTTTCGCAGGGCAGAACAGCAGCCGGACAAGGCCTGGCAGATTAATGCCATCTATCCGGATCACCTGGCTCATATCTGTCTTGAAATCGGTGCCGCCCTCTTCCATATATCCAGCGATGAGGTGATCGGCGAAACCCGAGGCATTGCCTTTAGCACAACCGATACAGTGCATCCTCTGAATCCTTATGGTGAAAGCAAGTGGCAGGGTGAAGAAGCCATTCGCCAGTGTCTGAAACGTCGCCTGATTCTTCGTCTGGGGGATCTGTTTGACAGCACAGAACATCACTGGCTGGATCAGCTGATTCAACAGTCTGCTACCCCCAGTGGCGTACAGGATGCCAGCGACATTATCTTATCTCCAACAGCCATCAGCGATGCATCCCGTGTCATTATCGCTATGCTTCAACAGATGGACTGTGGTGCTGAATGCTGGGGAACCTACCAGTACGCCGGTGTAGAAGCGATTAGCCGTTCCGATTTTGCCGAACTGGCTCTGGAACTGGCGGAAGATTCTGGCCTGGTACAGGGTATGCCGGAAGTACGCGGTGTTTCGGCTGCAGCACTGGGACTTAATGGCAAGCTGGCACTGCATAAAGAGATGAATTGCCAGAAAATTATGGATAACTTTGGTATTAAACAACGGAGCTGGCGCCCGGCTCTGGTGGAATATCTGGAATATATTGCCGATCAAAAGAACGCGGCCCGAGCAGAAGCGCAAGCTGCCGGGTCAGATCATTCCGAGGAAAGTAAGTCATGATTACAGCGGTACGTGCGCTGATTTTTTATTTGGGATATATCCTGGCGATGGTCGTCGTATCATGTGTATTGACACCTATCGCGCTGCTACTACCAGCCGGTCCTCGCAGCTGGCTGATTCTGCGTTATAACTGGTTCACCCTGTTCTGGCTGAAAGTAACCTGTGGTATCCGCTACGATATCCAGGGCATTGAACACATTCCGACCGATCGCAATGTAGTTATTCTCAGTAACCATCAGTCAGAATGGGAGACCATTTATCTGCAACTGGTCACCCGTCCAATGAGTACGGTTCTGAAGCAGGAGCTGCTTAAAATTCCATTTTTTGGCTGGGGCCTGAAAGCGCTGAACCCAATTCCTCTGGATCGCAGCAAACCTGCAGCAGCGATGAAGCAGGTACTGAAAGAAGGCCAGAAACGTCTGACAGATGGCTATTCGGTCCTGATATTCCCGGAAGGAACCCGAACAGAACCCGGTACCCGTGGCAACCATAAAAAAGGTGGTGCCATGTTAGCCACTAAAAAAGGCACCGCGATTCTGCCGGTGGCGCACAACGCCGGTGAACACTGGACCTCCAGTGCTCTGGTCAAAAAACCGGGGACGATTCGGGTGCGTTTTGGCAATCTGATCGAAACAGAAGGCCGCAATGTGAACGATGTGCATGCAGAAGTCACAGAGTGGCTGGAAACACAGGTTGATCAGCTATCTTCTCTGCCGCCAGTCAGAACAGCAACAGAGACAACTGAATCTTCGTCTGACGACACGGCTGAAAATAAACACGCTCAGCCCTGATCATTCATCTGCATCTCAGAATGTCTTAATGGCCTGGCTGGTTTATTCCGGTCAGGCCTTTTTTATACCTGCAGCCACTAAAAGACAAATAATGTCGCAAAAAGAAGTTTAAAAAACAAATATACCCTGCAGCAGCCCTTAATAAACAAGGTGTAATACCCGGTAATACGATCCGGGAAAACTTCTCGCTATATTTTGTCTATGTCATCTGGAGCAGCTTAAATGAGCGCAGCACTGAACACTGGATTTATGGTTATGTCATCAGAATACAGTAACAACACAGTATGTCTTCTTAGCTATGCCGGTCAGAATTACAGAGTTGAACAAACGCTGTATGAAACCAGTGAGTTCTGTGTTTACGAAATGTATGAAGAGATCGAGCTGAACGGCCAGAACGAAAAGTATCTGGCTGTTACTCGTCATGATCAGCTGTTCAGTATTGATGTGCTCGCCGGTCCGAAAGAGCTGCTCACCCGGCATCATGGTCCGGCCATTGTGGCCTGGATCTGAAAAATCATTTTTTATGATTTAAGGGTGTTTTTTTATCCATCTGTCATGGATGACGGAGCTTTTTCACTCCCCTTTGCAGTTAGTATTTTTGCTTAAGTAAGTTTCCGTTTTATACTCTCTGGATCAAGCGATGTCATTACAACAACACAGTTTATGGGATTCTGAACATGTTCGGTGGTAATAAAAAAACGGTTAGTCCTGCCAGTTTCGACACTCTGATCTCTGAAGGTTCTGAGATCGCAGGTGACATGCACCTGAGTGGAGGTCTGCAGATTGATGGCAAAATTTTTGGCAATCTGATCGCTGACGACAATTCATCTGCAGTGGTACGTATCAGTGATAGCGGCATGGTTATCGGAGAAATTTCCGCCCCTCATGTGATTATCAGTGGCAGTGTTACTGGCGATATCCATGCCTGTGAAAGTCTGGAGCTGGCTAAGACCGCTCAGATTGAAGGTGATGTCAGCTATAACCTGCTGGAAATGGAAATGGGTGCTCAGATCAGCGGCCAGCTGAAGCATATCTATCGTGGTAATCAGGGCAACCGTCCATCCATGCCAAAAAATACCACCCTGGAAAAACCGGTTCAGTCAAAAGAAACAGATCCTAAAGTGAAAGAGCTGCCGATCAATAAACAAAACGCATCCTGAGCTCCTGTTACAAAAGAACTCCTATTACAAAAAATGCCCTGTGTATCAGAATACACAGGGCATTTTTATATCAGCCTGTCAGATCCGGATAACCAGATCCGGCTATTGCTATCCATACAGAATAAATCAGTACTTATAGCTTTCTGGCTTGAATGGGCCTTCAACGTCAACACCAATATAGTCTGCCTGCTCCTGAGACAGTTTGGTGATAACACCGCTGAAACCTTCAACCATGTAACGAGCCACTTCTTCGTCCAGCTGCTTAGGCAGAACTTCAACAGTGATGTTTGCCGCTTTTTCTTCAGCTGTCAGGTTTGCGAAGCCCGCTTTGTACAGGTGGATCTGAGCCAGTACCTGGTTAGCAAAAGAGCCATCCATGATACGGGATGGGTGACCGGTGGCGTTACCCAGGTTCACCAGACGACCTTCAGACAACAGGATCAGGTAATCGCTGCTATCCAGGTTGACATCAGTACCTGGCTTAGCGTCGCGGAATACCTTGTGTACCTGCGGCTTAACTTCTTCCCACGCCCAGTTTTCACGCATGTACGCGGTATCGATCTCGTTATCGAAATGACCGATGTTACATACCACAGCACCTTTTTTCAGCGCTTTCAGCATGTTGGCGTTACAGACGTTGTAGTTACCGGTCGTGGTTACGATCAGGTCGGTTTTTGCCAACAGTGCGCTGTTGATAGAGGCATCAGTACCGTCGAATTCACCGTTGTTAAACGGAGAAACCACTTCGAAACCGTCCATACATGCCTGCATCGCACAGATAGGGTCCACTTCTGTAACAGAAACGATCATGCCTTCCTGACGCAAAGATGCCGCAGAACCTTTACCTACGTCACCGTAACCAATAACCAGGGCTTTCTTACCGGACAGCAGGTGATCAGTACCACGCTTGATGGCGTCGTTCAGAGAGTGACGACAGCCGTACTTGTTGTCGTTCTTTGACTTGGTTACCGCGTCGTTTACATTGATCGCAGGTACTTTCAGAGTACCCTTGTGCATCATCTCAATCAGACGGTGAACACCTGTGGTGGTCTCTTCAGATACACCGTGGATGCTGGCCAGCATAGCAGGGTATTTTTCGTGGATCAGAGCGGTCAGATCACCACCGTCGTCCAGCAGGATGTTTGCATCCCAAGGGCTGCCATCTTTGTTGATGGTTTGTTCCAGACACCAAACGTACTCGTCTTCGGTCTCACCTTTCCAGGCAAATACAGGAATCTCACCCGCAGCGATAGCAGCTGCAGCGTGATCCTGTGTGGAGAAGATGTTACAGGAAGACCAACGAACTTCTGCACCCAGGGCAACCAGTGTTTCGATCAGCACGGCAGTCTGGATGGTCATGTGAATACAACCGATGATCTTAGCGCCAGCCAGCGGTTGCTCGGCACGGTACTTCTCACGAATCGCCATCAGCGCTGGCATTTCAGACTCAGCGATGCGGATTTCGTTACGGCCATAGTCAGCAAGAGAGATATCAGCGACTTTGTAGTCAGTGAAGCTCATCAGGTTTCTCCATTCAGGTGAATGGGCGCCCTTGCAAATTAATTGGCACCTGGCTGAGCGTAGCGGAATAAACTCCGTTGCAGCGCCCCTCAGCCTGGTGTGTTGTCAGTCTGGCTGACAACCAGATGCGACAAAGCAGGAGTCAGGCTCCTGCTTTGTGATGTACGTTAACCGTACATTATAGATGCTCTGTGACAAAACAGATCATCCGGGGCTGTATCTAATTGAAAATCAGATTACAGGCCAGCGTCAGCACGCAGTGCGTCGGCTTTATCGGTTTTTTCCCATGGGAATGCCGTGAAGGTGTCATCGCCCACGGTCATCTCAAAAGGATTACGGCCAAAGTGACCGTATGCTGCAGTCAGACGGTACATAGGGTGCAGCAGATCCAGCATACGAGTGATCGCAAACGGACGCAGGTCAAAGTTGTCACGTACCAGCTCGATGATCTTCTCATCAGAGATCTTGCCCGTGCCAAAGGTGTTGATCGACACAGAGGTCGGCTCAGCGACACCAATAGCGTAAGACACCTGGATCTCACAACGATCAGCCAGACCTGCCGCAACGATATTCTTCGCCACGTAACGACCTGCGTAGGCTGCAGAACGGTCTACTTTGGATGGATCTTTACCAGAGAAAGCACCACCACCGTGACGGGCCATACCACCGTAGGTATCTACGATGATTTTACGACCGGTCAGACCACAGTCACCCACAGGACCGCCGATTACGAAGTTACCGGTTGGGTTGATATGGAACTGGGTGTCTTTTGTCAGCAGCTCAGCCGGAATCTCATGCTTGATGATCAGCTCCATTACCGCTTCACGCAGATCTTCCTGAGTCACTTCAGGGTTGTGCTGAGTAGACAAAACGATAGCATCAATAGCTGATACCTGGCCGTTTTCGTAACGGCAGGTTACCTGAGATTTTGCATCAGGACGTAACCATGGCAGCAGGCCAGATTTACGGGCTTCAGCCTGGCGCTCAACCAGACGGTGAGCAAAGGTTACAGGTGCAGGCATCAGAACGTCGGTTTCGTTAGACGCGTAACCGAACATCAGCCCCTGGTCACCGGCGCCCTGATCTTCTGGCTTCTGGCGATCTACACCCTGGGCGATATCAACGGATTGTTTACCAATCAGATTGATGATGCCGCAAGTGCTACCGTCAAAACCTACTTCAGAAGATGTGTAGCCGATGTCATTAATCACATTACGGACCAGATCTTCCAGATCGATCCAGGCAGAAGTGGAAATTTCACCAGAAACAATGGCAACACCAGTTTTTACCATCGTTTCACAGGCAACACGGGCGTACTTATCTTCCGCCAGAATTGCATCCAGTACGGCATCAGAAATCTGGTCAGCGATTTTATCCGGATGGCCTTCAGATACAGATTCAGACGTAAATAAAGAGTATTCGCTCATGATTCTCTTATTACCCTCAAAGGAGTTGAAAATAAGGAATTAGCCAGATGCTTTAACGTTGAAAATCAACAAGTACCTGACCTCCTGTAACAGCCACGAAAATAACACAACAGGGCTGTTGGTTAGTTGTTAATTGAGACGAACAATTAATAATGAATCTCATTAACAAATTCAGAGTATTAACCAGACTGTCCGCTTTTACCATTAAAATCTGATCAGATAGATAAAGATTAGACTTCAGTGAAGAAAGGAATATTCCTGACCGGCCAGACAAGCCAAAGGTTAGTCATTGATTGTAGCGATTCATCTCATCGAATGCACAATGAAATTTACTAAAATTCAGCTGAAAATGGCTCATTTTCTCTATCATGGAAAAAATAACCCTGAGATTGAGGCGAAATAAATGATAAATAGAAGCCAGGGTTTGAAGATAACCGCCGTATAAGCGACAATACGCGCCTATTTCCGGTGATTTGCCTTATTTTACTGTTTTCATAACCGCCTCTGGCTATGAAAAACAGGGTTTCGGGGCAAATCATGATAATCATTTTGCAGTGAGTTTCACATAACGTGGGCCTCACAGACCCAGGAGCCAGGTAAGCATGCCTTCCCGTTCTGATTTAGCTAATGCCATCCGTGCGCTGAGCATGGACGCTGTCCAGAAAGCCAAGTCCGGTCACCCGGGCGCCCCAATGGGGATGGCCGATATTGCTGAAGTGTTATGGAACGATTTCCTCAAGCACAACCCACAGAACCCGAACTGGTACAACCGCGACCGCTTTGTCCTGTCCAATGGACACGGTTCTATGCTGCTGTACTCTCTGCTGCATCTGAGCGGCTACGATCTGTCTATCGACGATCTGAAAAACTTCCGTCAGCTGCACGCTAAAACTGCAGGTCACCCTGAGCACGGTTATGCGCCTGGTATCGAAACGACCACCGGTCCTCTGGGTCAGGGTATCGCTAATGCTGTCGGTATGGCGGTAGCGGAAAAAGCACTGGCAGGCCAGTTCAACCGTGACGGCCATGAAGTGGTTGATCACTTCACGTACTGCTTCCTGGGTGACGGCTGCATGATGGAAGGTATCTCTCACGAGGTATGTTCTCTGGCCGGTACGCTGGGTCTGGGTAAACTGATTGCTTTCTACGATGACAACGGCATCTCTATCGATGGTGAAGTAGAAGGCTGGTTTACCGATAACACTGAACAGCGTTTTGATGCTTATGGCTGGCACGTGATCAAAGTAGACGGTCACAATCCAGAAGAGATCAAAGCTGCGGTAGAAGCGTCTAAAGCAGAGGCAGACAAACCAAGCCTGATCATCTGTAAGACCATCATTGGTTTTGGTTCACCAAACAAAGAAGGTAAAGAGGATTGCCACGGTGCTCCTCTGGGTGATGACGAAATCGCACTGACTCGCGAGCGTCTGAACTGGCCTCACGCAGCATTTGAAATTCCTGCAGACATCGCGGAAGGCTGGAATGCACAAGAGAAAGGTGCAGCAGCAGAAAGCGCATGGGCTGAACAATTTGCAGCTTACCAGGCGGCACACCCTGAGCTGGCGGCAGAGCTGGAGCGTCGTATGAACGGCGATCTGCCTGCAGACTTCGCTGAGAAAGCCGATGCGTACATCAAAGCCTGTCAGGAAAAGGGCGAGACCGTTGCAACCCGTAAAGCTTCTCTGAACAGCCTGAACGCTTTTGGTCCTGAGCTGCCTGAACTGCTGGGCGGTTCTGCGGATCTGGCGCCATCTAACCTGACCTTCTGGAACGGTGCAAAAGCGATCACTGCTGATGATGCGTCCGGTAACTACATGCACTACGGTGTACGTGAGTTCGGTATGGCTGCGATCATGAACGGTGTGGCTCTGCACGGCGGTTTTGTACCTTACGGTGCAACCTTCCTGATCTTTATGGAATACGCCCGTAACGCGGTACGTATGGCGGCGCTGATGAAGCAGCGTGCTATTTATGTATTCACCCACGATTCTATCGGTCTGGGTGAAGACGGTCCGACTCACCAGCCGGTTGAGCAGGTGCCTAGCCTGCGTGGTACGCCAAACATGAGCGTATGGCGTCCATGTGATGCGGTAGAAACGGCCGTATCCTGGAAAGCAGCACTGGAACGTAACGACGGCCCGACTTCTCTGATCCTGTCTCGTCAGAATCTGGCGCATCAGCCGCGTAGCGAAGAGCAGCTGGCGAACATCGCTCGCGGTGCTTACGTACTGAAAGACTGCGAAGGTACTGCCGATGCAATCCTGATCGCCACTGGTTCAGAAGTGACTCTGGCGCTGGATGCCGCTGAGAAGCTGAGTGCCAATGGTAAGAAGATCCGTGTGGTATCTATGCCTTCTACTGATCGTTTTGATGCACAGGACGCGGCTTACCGTGAGTCTGTACTACCAGCTGACGTAATCACTCGCGTAGCGATTGAAGCCGCTCATAAAGACTTCTGGTACAAGTATGTGGGTCTGGAAGGTGCCATCATCGGTATGGAAACCTTCGGTGAATCTGCACCGGCAGGTCAACTGTTTGAAGAGTTCGGCTTCACTGTGGACAACATCGTTGGCACAGTATCTGAACTGCTGGAAGAACTGGACGACTGATTAATCGTTCAGCTTCTTCAGAAACATTTAAAAAGGGCAGGCCATTGGGTCTGCCCTTTTTTATGGGTTCTGATTAATAACGGGCAGATCCTCCCCTCAGGTTTGCGCCAGAGCGCGGGATAGGTGAAAATACAGCCCCTTTTTTACTTATTTGATGCTTTTAATAGAAAATTCCTGCAAAAGCATCAATAACTGAGCACTGGCGCGGTGGGTGATTTGTGTCCGAATTCAGATTAGCGATTAACGGTTATGGTCGTATTGGACAATGTGTCCTGAGAGCCTGTACAGAACGAGCCGATTGCTCTGATATCAGGGTCGTTGCTCTGAATGAGCTATCTGATCTGGATACCATTACCTATCTCACCCGCTACGACTCTACACATGGCCGTTTCCCGAAAGAGGTCAGTCGTACTGAGCATGAACTGGTCATTGGCGGCCATCCGATCCGGGTACTGAATCAGCCTGATCCATCTAAGCTGCCCTGGGGTGAGCTGGGAGTTGACCTGGTGATGGAGTGTTCAGGTTCGTTCAAAGACAGAACCACAGCTCAGCTTCATCTGGATTCCGGCGCCCAGAAACTGCTGTTCTCTCAGCCCGCAGAATCCGATGTGGACGCCACGATTGTATACGGCCTGAATCATGATGAACTGGCAGCGGATCAGACCATTGTTTCCAGCGCATCCTGTACGACGAACTGCGTCATTCCGGTGCTCAAGCTGATTGATGACCACCTGGGTATTGCTCACGGCGTCACCACAACAATTCATTCCGCGATGAATGATCAGCCGGTAATTGATGCTTACCATCATACTGATCTGCGCCTGACTCGTGCCTCTATGAGTTCTATTGTGCCGGTAGATACCGGGCTGCCAAAAGGTATTGATCGCTTGCTGCCTCATCTGTCCGGCAAATTTGAATCTCTGCACCTGCGAGTGCCGACCATGAATGTATCAGCGATGGACATGACTCTGTGTGTCATGCAGGACACCAGTACCGAACAGATCAATCAGATTCTGTCTGATGCTGCAAAGGGCCCGTTATTTGGGCTATTGGGGTATACCGAAGAACCTCATGCCTCGGTAGACTTCAACCATGATCCACGCTCAGGCATTGTCGATGGAACTCAGACCCGAGTATCCGGTCAGCGCATGGTGAAACTGCTGTGCTGGTTTGATAACGAGTGGGGTTACGCCAACCGTATGCTGGACGTCGCTCTGGCCTGGCTGAAAACAACAAAACAAACCACTGATCACTGAAATATTCCGATCTGATCCGCCTGCAGGCGGATTCATTCAGTATCAGCAATAACCGTGCTCTGGCATTAGACCCGAAAAAGATAACCGACTTCTGTAACGACTTAAACGACAGGTATATTTCAATGTCCGTATTAAAAATAACCGACCTGGAACTGACTGGCAAACGCGTACTGATCCGTGAAGATCTGAACGTGCCGGTTAAAGATGGCAAGGTAACCTCTGATGCCCGTATCCGTGCATCTCTGCCTACGATTGAACTGGCGCTGAATGCCGGTGCTAAAGTGCTGGTGATGTCTCACCTGGGCCGTCCGACTGAAGGTGAATACGCCGAGGAGTTCTCGCTGGCACCGGTTGCTAACCACCTGTCTGAGCTGCTAGGTCGTGACGTGCGTCTGGAAAAAGATTACCTGAACGGCGTTGAAGTCGCGGAAGGTGAGCTGGTTATTCTGGAAAACGTTCGCTTTAACAAGGGCGAGAAAAAAGACGAAGACGATCTGTCCCGTGCTTATGGCCAGCTGTGTGACATCTTCGTGATGGATGCGTTTGGTACCGCACACCGTGCCCAGTCATCTACTCATGGTGTAGCCCGTTTTGCACCTCTGGCCTGTGCTGGCCCTCTGCTGGCGACAGAGCTGGACGCGCTGGAACAGGCGCTGGCTAACCCGGCTAAACCGATGGCAGCGATTGTTGGTGGTTCTAAAGTATCCACTAAACTGGAAGTGCTGTATGCCCTGTCTGATAAATGCGACAACCTGATCGTAGGCGGTGGTATCGCAAACACTTTCATCGCGGCAGCAGGCTATAACGTCGGTAAATCACTGTATGAAGCCGATCTGATTCCTATTGCGAAAAGCCTGATGCAAAAAGCCACCATTCCGGTACCGGTTGACGTTGTGGTAGCCAAAGAGTTCAGCGAAAGCGCAGAAGCTGTTGTGAAGAAAGTTGACGAAGTGGCTGATGACGAGATGATTCTGGACATCGGTCCACAAACAGCAGCTCAACTGGCGGATCAGCTGAAAGAATCTAAAACTATCCTGTGGAATGGTCCGGTGGGCGTATTTGAAATCGATCAGTTTGGCGAAGGCACTAAGGCCCTGTCACTGGCTATTGCAGAAAGCGAAGGTTTCTCTATCGCCGGTGGTGGTGACACTCTGGCAGCCATTGGCAAGTACGATATCGAAGATAAGGTCTCCTATATCTCTACCGGTGGCGGTGCTTTCCTGGAATATGTAGAAGGCAAGAAACTGCCTGCAGTAGCAGCACTGGAACAGGCTGCTAAACTTGTAGCAGACAATGTGGATACCTGCTGCGGAAGTGGCTGCTGCGACTGATTGCAGTCCGGTATCACAGATACAGACAAATAATTAAGCACAGCCGGTGAAAAACAGTTGAGAACCGGCGTGGCTGACGCTAGTCTTGCCACTTTGATGTGCTTGATACATGAGCTCAGCCGGGTATATCCCGGCTGATGCGAGCTTAATACCTCTGAAATCGACACCAGAACGATTAAACTAAGGATAATTGACCATGGCTTTAATCAGTATGCGTCAGATGCTGGACCATGCCGCTGAGTTTGGTTACGGCGTACCGGCTTTCAACGTAAACAACCTTGAGCAGATGCGTGCGATCATGATCGCAGCGGATCAGACTGACTCCCCTGTGATCGTACAGGCATCTGCTGGCGCACGTAAGTACGCTGGCGCTCCTTTCCTGCGCCACCTGATTCTGGCTGCGATTGAGGAGTTCCCGCACATTCCTGTGTGTATGCACCAGGACCACGGCACCAGCCCTGCGGTATGTCAGCGTTCTATCCAGCTGGGCTTCAGCTCAGTAATGATGGATGGTTCTCTGATGGACGATGGTAAAACACCCGCGTCTTACGAATACAATGTCGACGTTACCCGTCGTACAGTAGACATGGCGCACGCGTGCGGCGTTTCTGTAGAGGGTGAGCTGGGTTGTCTGGGTTCTCTGGAAACCGGTCAGGCCGGTGAAGAAGACGGCGTAGGCGCAGAAGGCACTCTGGATATGGACCAGATGCTGACAGACCCTGAAGAAGCGGCAGACTTTGTTAAGAAGACTGGTGTTGACGCTCTGGCAATCGCTATCGGTACATCTCACGGTGCTTACAAGTTCACCAAGAAGCCAACGGGCGATGTACTGCGTATCGACCGCATCAAAGAGATCCACGCTCGCATCCCGGATACTCACCTGGTGATGCACGGCTCTTCTTCTGTACCTCAGGAGTGGCTGGCAGTGATCAATGAATTTGGCGGTGAGATCCCGGAAACTTACGGTGTACCGGTTGAAGAGATCGTTGAAGGCATCAAGCATGGTGTACGTAAAGTTAACATTGATACGGACCTGCGTCTGGCTTCTACTGGTGCGATCCGTCGCTTCCTGGCGGGCAACACCGCTGAATTTGATCCACGTAAATATCTGAAAGCGTCTATGGAAGCGATGACTCAGATCTGTGTGGACCGTTATGAAGCCTTTGGTACTGCCGGTAACGCCAGCAAGATCAAAGCCGTTTCTCTGGATGACATGTTTGCCCGTTACGAAGCAGGCGAGCTGGACCCGAAAGTAAAATAATCTGTTTTACTTCTGGTTAATCCGGACGTTACCAAAAAAGCCCGTGTAGCAATACACGGGCTTTTTTATATCCAGTGATCTGTAATGCTACCGTCCCTGGACGTTACAAAGTCCCGAAATTGTCATAAATTCTTCATAAAATTGACGGATGTCTAAATAGCGAAACAAACGCTCCCACACAGCAATGTCGTATGGTCTGGCGCTCTGAACAGACAACACCGGCATACTCTTGTTTCGTTTTCAACAACAAACATCTGACGGATGCTTTATGAAACAGGTTCTGGATATTTTCTGGCGCTTTTTACTGCTGGGCTGTGTCAGCTTTGGCGGCCCTGCAGCCCATATCGGATATTTCCGTGCACAATTTGTTGAAAAACTGCGCTGGCTGGATGATACAGACTATGCCCGCCTCGTTGCTCTGAGCCAGTTTTTGCCAGGCCCTGGCTCCAGCCAGGTTGGATTTGCCATCGGCGTTAATCGGGCCGGGTTAAAAGGCGGTCTGTCAGCTTTTGCTGGTTTTACTATTCCCTCTTTCCTGCTGTTAACCGTACTGGCTACCCTCACACTAGAACACAGCTCTGACAGCCTGTCCGGTATTATTCATGGCCTGAAGCTGCTGGCCGTCGTAGTAGTGGCCGATGCCTGTCTCGGTATGTATCGCAACTTCTGTCAGCACCGTATTACCATTGCTATCGCGGTACTGACGGCATCGGTACTGATGATCATACCTGGCATAGCGACTCAGATTGCTATTCTGATACTGGCTGCGGGTCTGGGTATCTGGCAGCAAAGCACTTTACTACCTGCTCAGCCAGAGGCACAGGACACTGATAAACAGGATGACGCTCAACCATCCCCGATGACAGATAAAACACCTGGCAGCTTATGGCGCTCTAAGCCACTGTGGATCTTTGCCTTTCTGCTGCTGGTGCTGCCGGTAATTGCATCCGGTAATGCGATACTGGATCTGTTCAGCCGTTTCTATCAGGCAGGTAGTCTGGTATTTGGCGGCGGTCATGTAGTACTGCCGCTGCTACAAGAGCTGGTAGGTGACAACATGAGTCAGGATCGCTTCCTGACAGGATATGCCGCTGCTCAGGCTGTACCCGGCCCTATGTTTACACTCGCGTCTTTTCTGGGAGCTGATCTTTGGGCAGATGCCCCATTTTCCGGCGCGCTGATCGCCACACTGGGCGTGTTCACACCGGGTCTGTTACTGATGTATGCCCTGCAACCCCACTGGGAGCAACTGGCATTGCGTCCGGGTATGGCTGCGGCTGTTACCTCGATTAATGCAGCAGTCGTGGGCCTGTTATTATCCGCCCTGTATGCTCCGGTATTCAGTTCCGCAGTATTTTCTGGCCTGGATATGGCGCTGGTAATAGCGGGTTTCTGGGCGCTTAAACAACTAAAACTCCCTCTTTTGGCCATTGTCGTACTTTATGTATTAGCAGGCACATTATTATACTGATGATAGAAACTAAATTACTTTATCCCATGCCCAGAGAGCGGCAATATAATATTTCACACTAATACTGATTACTATCAGTCCTGACAAGCATCAGGGCTGATAGCAAAATCAAGCGACATATAATGACATTATCTTATCTGCACCATTAAATGTATATTTCCTATTACTATAAAATGATTAATTATAATATAAAACCCTTTACAACCAAACAATAGAAACAGTACACCAGGTCCTGTCAATATAACTCCTGCAAGATATGGAAATCAGATTATTCAATATCAGAATAATTATGATGCAAATAAAAATGGAGCATTTAATATGAACTGGTATCTTACTGCCTTTAAAAAATATGCTGTCTTCTCAGGACGTTCACGCCGTAAGGAATTCTGGATTTTCAGTGCTATGAACACATTGATCTATGCACTTCTCGCTTTTTTAGAGTTCCAGCTTAACTCTCCGGGTTATTTTATGCTGGCATTTACGCTTATTATTTTTATACCCAGCATAGCCGTCACAATAAGACGCCTGCATGATACCAGCCGATCCGGGTGGTGGTTCTTAATATACGCCATACCTGTTGTTGGCCCTCTCATCATCCTGTTCTTTATGGCTAAAAACAGTACTGAAGAAGAGAATGATTTCGGACAAAACCCTAAACTGAATTAATAAAATATAAAGCGCTATATATCAAAGGTATATATGGCGCTAGCGGAAAAGGATATTCCTGGTATGAAACGACTTACACTGCTGTTGGCTTACTGCCTCCTAGCCAGTTTGTACACATCTCAGTCCTATGCTGAAGTCAGCCGCCCTTATAAATTAATTGACGGTAAACTCGCGTATCAGAAATACGGTAATCAGGAACCGGTATTTCTGGAAAATGCTCGCGAACAGGATTTTGACATTGTTTATAAAGGCGACAAATTCAGTGTTGCTTTTTCTGCTGACCACTTTTATTGCAATGGATCTCGTCTGGAGCAGCGCTTTAACCCGTCTGAAGCTGTTGCATTAGGCCCTTTTCTGGTATCGGGTGACTTAAGTTATGCCTACTGTCAGAAAACTGAACACCCCATTAATGCGGATACCCTGGAAGCGCTCAACAACCCTTTCTTTCGGGATAAAGATCATGTTTTTACCTCAACAGGTCAGGTGCTGAAAGGTGCTGATCCACAAAAAATACGCACCCAGAGAGCCCAGGCGTTTGATGATCATCAGTACTACTTTGTCGCTCATACCACGATTATCCGACCTTATTCATCGCAAGTTGTCTTCTACGATAACTGCTATGGCTGGGCTAGTATTGATGGCGAACTTCACTTTGAAGGCCAGCAAAAACCATCAACCGATGACGATAGCTTCAGATGTCTGGACCCCGATACCGCAATCGATAAAGACACGATCTATTTTTTCGGTGAGGCGAAGTATCAGTTCAGTGAGCCGGTAAAAACTTCGGACGTCAGACAGATCCAGAACAGCTTTTTTACCGATGGCAAAAATATCTGGTACACCAGACTGGCACCGATGCAATTAACCGGATTAGATGTTGAACGTGTTGCCATATCGGGTAATGAAATATCCGACGGTAAAGCCACATGGCAATGTGCCAACATTCAGACCAACGACCAGCCTATTTGTCAGCAAACATCAGAAACCAGTAAGTCATTACGGTCTTTGCTGAAAAAATTAAGAAAATAGATCCATCAATACCAGAACAAAAACTTTCCTGTAGAAGTTATCGTATTCTCCAGCCTGGCGCTGGAGAATATCGAAACCTTCAACCTTCAACCTTCAACCTTCAACCTTCAACCTTCAGAGAGATTATTTACACCGGGACATTAACTACACCTCCCAGTTAACCCCAGCCTCACTGTATAACCACGGATATCAAACCGATTATTTCAATACCCAGGGACTCCACATCTGCCCTGGTCACCCGGAGCATCTGACGATAACATTCGCCAGAACAGTCTGGCACACTTTGAAGGCTGTCCCGTTGTTGTCACGGAGAAAATGGACTCCAACGGAGATACCCTATACGGAAGACAGATCATCTCTGTATCTGCATGCTTTTTATGGTAGTTCATCCCATAGCTCCTGTAGCCAGGCCTGTAATTCATCTCGTGAGTCAAAGTCTTCTTCGGTTAACTGTTCATATTCTTCAGGTGAAATCAGTTCGTATTCAATAGTTTCTTTTAGCTGGGCTTTCACCAGCTCAGCATCATATGGAACAGGTCGTCCAGAAGATAGAATATCTTTTATTAATTTCAGGTTATAGCACTCTATATAACAGTATTTTTCCAACACTGTTCTTAGTGGCTCCTTAATACTCATTTAAATATCTTTTATTTAGCTGGAACGGGGTAATTACAGAAATACAAAGAACTTTATCAATATGATTTACCTGATTGGCAGTCCAATAGAGGTGCAGGTTCAATCAGGTAAATCCACATGAAACGTCAAAGAGCCTGTTTTCACGCATCCTTTTATCGATATTTTTCGGACTCAGCTCATAAAGACAGAGAGACCACAGAGCAGATCTGATAAAATTATCCTTCGATTGCTTATTTTCACGCATGCAGGGATTTGTTGTGGCTTACCGCTCTATTCCAATTCGTCTCAGGCTGTTATCCCGGAAAATACTGCGACTGATCACAGGGCGTTCAGATGATATTTTTATGCAGGTTCATCACGGATTCTGCCTGCTGACAGCACTTTTCGTCACATCTGCCGGTCTTTTTAATGTTCTTCTGGATATTACTTCCTTACTTGCCGGAGTCGCTATGGCTTCGTTCGGCTGTGGACTGGTGGCGATATGGTACTTTTCTCGTTTTAGGGGTCATTACCGGGAGATGGCCACGCTATTTTCACTAACCCTGCTGTTTGTTGTAATCCCCATGAACTGGTTCAGTAATGCAGGCTCTCTCGGCCCGACAGCACTTTATTGCCTGACTGCAGCTCTTTATACCCTGAGTGTACTCAGAGAAGTCGCTATGCTGCGCAAGCCCGTGGTTTTTCTGGCATTTGCAGAACCTCTGATTCTATACCTGCTGGAACAGCGTTTTCCCCACTGGGTCAGTGGCTACACCAGTCCTGAGGTTCGCTTCTGGGATATGCAGTTTTCCTATATAGCAGCAATGGTTATTCTGTTTATTACCGCCTGGGGACATCTTCATCGCTATAAAGCCGAAGCAGAGCGTTCCAGACAGTATGCACAATATCTGAAACACATGGCAGACAGAGACGGCCTGACCAGCCTGTATAACCACAGAGCCATTCTGGAGCGAGCTGGCCGTATCAGAAAAGAGAAACCAGTCTGCAGCCTGATACTGTGTGATGTAGACTTTTTTAAGAGACTGAATGATACCTACGGCCATCTGATTGGTGATACGGTGCTGATTGAAGTCGCCACGCATTTGCAGAATACCGCTTTTGAAGCCGGTGCTCTGGCTGGTCGTTACGGTGGTGAAGAGTTTTTACTGGTATGTTCCGCCCCTCACGAAACAGCGATGACACTGGCAGAACAGGCTCGCAGTAATATTGCAACACGGGTCACTTGTCCGGAACAGGTGACAATCAGTATCGGTGTCGCACAATGCCAGGATAATGAAAGCCTGGCAGATACGCTGCATCGTGCTGATCAGGCACTTTATCGGGCAAAAGAACAGGGGCGGAACCGGGTTGAACCCGCCAGCGCAACAGATGCCGCTTCGAACCTGGTATCATCCGTTCCGTGACAGATCTGCACTGACATGACCTTAGCCTATGACTGACTTTATCCACAACCATATCAATACCATCGTGATCGTACTGACCCTGCTGGTACTGCCATTCTATATTCAGAAAATGCGCCAGTGGTATCAGGCCAGCAAGAAAAAAAATCGCCGCCGCCGTAAACGGTTGCGTTAAGGCCAACCCCAGCCTGCCCGCTAAAGTATTCAAACTGAAGAACCTGGTACTGGAGCAGGCTTCGATAATTACCAAACAGCACCAGATAAAACCGATCAGTACGCGGCGTTATGACAGTGGCTGTCATAAGCTGGAGATCCTGATTAATGGTCAGTCGGCGGCTGAAACCGGATTCTGGCGAGATACTGAATGTGAATCGCATAATGAAATTTGAGCCCGTCATAACAGCGAGATACACTTACGTTTTTATTCTGCGGATGGTTCCATGTCCTTCGATAAACTAAGAAGTCTGGTGTACTCAACAGAGACCGGACGTATCTGCCCTGACTGTGAAAACCCGGTTGATCAGTGTACCTGTAAACAAGAAGATGACAGTATCCCTGAAGGTGATGGTATTGTCCGTATCAGTCGGGAAACCAAAGGCCGTAAAGGCAAAGGCGTTACGCTGATTAAGGGTGTACCCGTGCCTGCAGGGGAATTGAAAAAGCTGGCAAAAGAGCTGAAAACCCGTTGTGGTACAGGCGGGGCAGTAAAAGATCATGTCATCGAAATTCAGGGCGATCAGCGTGATCTTCTGGTTCAGCTGCTGACGGATAAGGGATTTAAAGTGAAAAAAGCCGGTGGCTGATTCTGTGCCCCCACCCTGCTTTTATCCTCAGATAAGACTCTGCGCTTTGCCTGGATACTGCTTCTTTCCTGCCACGGCTTGCAGGTGTTTCCGTGGCTGACTGGTATCTCTATGTACTGGAAACTGATGGGGCCCGCCTGTACACCGGTATTACAACGGACGTTGAACGCCGCTTATCTGAACACGCCTCCGGAAAAGGGGCCCGTTTTATGCGGGGGCGTAAGCTTTGCCGGTTGCGTCACCAGCAGAAAATTGGGGATCGCAGTCTGGCTTCAAAAGTGGAATATGCCTTTAAGCAACTTAAGCGGGCGGAAAAGTTACGCAGGCTTGATCAGGGACAACTCCGCTTTGATCCACAAAGCGGTAAGCTGCTTGCAGCCTCGACCAGTCAGGCTGACCAGCATTCTGAATGCCGACCTTGTCATGATGCCTGATCCAGACTGAATTTCTACAGAGAGATTGTATGACCGAACAACACACAGCCTGTCCCCACGCCTCAGCTCAGGCTCCCCGCCCTTATGGAACAGATGACGCCTCATTCCAGGCCGCAGGTGGCCAGGAGGGTATCAAAAAGCTGGTTACTGCGTTTTATCTGGCAATGGATACCCTGCCAGAAGCCCAGCGTATCCGTGAGATGCATGATGCTGATCTGACCGAATCGGCGGATAAACTCTATCGTTTTTTGTGTGGCTGGCTGGGAGGCCCGACACTGTTCCGTGAAAAATATGGACCGATTACCATTCCGCGGGCCCATGCTCACCTGGACATAGGTATCGAGGAACGGGATGCCTGGTTGCTATGCATGCAGGAAGCTCTGAAGGAGCAGGATTACAGCGATGATTTCAAAGAGTACCTGATGGTTCAGCTATTCAGACCGGCAGAGTTCTGTCGAACCCGTGATTAACGGGTTCTCCCTCACGTTCCACACAAAACCTTAAGACGGATATTCCACTTTATGATCCGGGCTGCCTGCCACGGATCTTCAGACAGGAGCCCCATCTCTGATACGGAACCAGACCGCAATACTGTAACGGGTGGCCTGAGCGGTAATTACTTCATGGGGAAACTCTTCACTCAGAAAAGCGGCTACCGTACCGGCTTCCGGCTCCACCTGTGCAACAGGCGTGTCAGACAGCTGCAGCGCATCGGATATATTCTGCCCCTGTTCTCCCACTTCCGGGTACAGCAGGAACTGACCGCCATCGTCGCTGTTCCAGTCCGGGTTCAGATAGAACACCAGCGTCATAATACGGTTACGCTGTCCGCGGAAGCTGTCCAGATGCTTTTTATAAAACTGGCCAGGTTCGTAGATAGCGTACATGGCCTCAAAGTGATTCATCCCCAGGTACAAACGGCGATTTACAACGGTCATCAGCTGTTCCAGTATCGCCATAAAGCGGGCCTGAACAGGCGCTTCTCCCTCCAGCCAGCAGATACGATCGGTTCGGATATCGTCCCGTAATACAAACGCCTGATCCCGGCCAATACCGGCTTTGCGAAACTGCTGCTCATTATCCAGACGCAGTATATCGGCTCTGAGCTGCTGAACCAGAGTGTCCGATAACAGCTTCTCCACCACCACCCAGCCATTCTGGTACAAAGACTGACAGATCAGATCAATCTGTTGCTCACTTAAACCATCATAATCAGTTTCGCTGTCAGCGGACTGCACACAGGACAGAGGAGTATCGGCGGGGGTCATGGTATTACCTTTGAGCCATCAGAAAAAAACATAAAGCACAGGCTTATACCCTATCCCTGTCAGCGGAGCAATGACATCAGTTCTGACAAAGTGTCACTGCAACTGGCATCCAGCTTCAGAGTCGCCAATTCATCTGCCCGTGTTACTCCCTGATTCAGCAAAACAATGGGCTTACCCAGTTCATAAGCTTTACGACAAAAACGATAACCGGAAAATACCATCAGGGATGATCCTATGACAAACAATCCATCGGCATTATCCAGTGCCTGAAAAGCAGCATCCACCCGGTCACGAGGGACGGTATCACCAAAAAACACCACATCCGGTTTAAGAAGACCACCGCACTGCTGACAACCTGTCAGCCGGAAATGATGGAAATCATCCCGTTCCAGATCCGCATCACCATCCGGCGCAACACTGGCTGTCAGCCTCGCAAACTCCGGATTCAGCGTCGCAAGCTGATCACAGACCCAGTCCCGGCTGTAACTCTGACCGCAATCCATACAGACCACCTGATCAGAACGCCCATGCAGATCAATAACCCTGTCACTGCCCGCTTTATTATGCAGACCATCCACATTCTGAGTCACCAGCTGCTGGCAGACATTCTTGCGTTCCAGGTCCGCAATGGCATGATGGGCCTCATTAGGTCTGGCATTACGCATCACCGGCCAGCCGATCAGAGAACGGGCCCAGAAACGCTGACGGGTATACTCATCTTTCATAAAGTCCTGATGCTGAACCGGAGGGTTTCGTTTCCACTGCCCCTTCTGATCTCTGTAATCAGGAATACCAGAATCGGTACTGATTCCGGCCCCGGTCAGTAACATCAGTCCGGCATGTTGCTGAATAAAATCATGCAGTGCATTAGCAGCCTGAGCTGCACTGGCTTGTTCGATACACGTCTGGGTCACAGTAAACTCCTGAATCACGGATACGGTCTCAGAACCAGAGCAAACTTTTCAGAGATACAGAGGTCTCATCAATCTGACTTATCCGCTTCTGATCCGATTAATTGTTATTCACTTCTGACAACACACATGCGGGTGTCTGTCAGTTATTATGACAAGCTTTATGATCAACCTGCTGACTAACGTACAGTCTCTTATACGGGATAACACCCTTATTCGGTAGTCTCTGTGCATTAAACGCTAAGCGGAGGAGGACACTTTGGACTCGCCTGTATCTATGAGCTGCGGTACCAAAATTTCTGGCACCAGCCTGATTGCAGATTCCCCGGATACGAAATACCCTGAAACCAGGGCATTCAGAAAATAGCCATCCGGCCGATAGACGACAGACCTTAATATCAGGGATAGAATAGAGAAGTCTTTGTGCTGTCCCTCAGTGGTCAGCCATGATGCATCCAGAGCAGGCCTTGCTGCAGGATGCTACCGAGAGCTGTGAATAATATGAATAATCATCACAACACCCAGATGCAGGAGAAAGCATTATTTATCGCCCGAAAAGGACTCTGGCGCTTTATACTGCTCAGTACTCTGCAAACATTACTGGGAACCCTGGCCATCTGCTATCTGGCATACTGGCTGATCAATCCAGCGCTGTTTAATAACACACTGGCCCTGATGCTTCCGGCACTTGTCCCGCCTCTGGTATCTCCTGTCGTGTCCTATTTCAGCTACCGGGTCTTTTCATCCCTGGCAGATGATCACCTGCAACTGCACCAGGAAGTGTTACGTCGTCAGCTGCTTGAACGTGAACTGCGCATGCAGGCCAATACCGATATGCTGACTGGATTATCTAATCGCCGGGCCTTTTTTGAAGAAGCAGAACGGCGTCTGGCCCGAGGTCATCAGACCCTGGTACTGATTGATCTGGATTTCTTTAAAGCCATCAATGATCAGCATGGTCATGATATCGGTGACCATGTCCTGGTGCGCATGGCACAATTGCTATCAGACAACTTTGAACCAGAAGCTCTGTTAGCCCGCCTGGGTGGAGAAGAGTTTGCCTTTCTGTCATCTCTTGAATCAGAACTGCTGATCGACCAGCTACAACAGATCAATCGGACTTTGCAGAAAAATCCGATGAAAATCAAAAAGCTGAGAGTTGATCTTAGTCTCAGTGCCGGTGTGGTGATTGTGGAACAAAATGGAGATCTGCAGGAAGGTCTGATACAGGCAGATACCTGCTTATATCATGCTAAGCGCAATGGCCGCTGCCAGATTCAGACCGCTGGCACCTCATCCTGAAAACCAGCATCGCTGCCTGAATTAATCTGCCCTGAATAAAAATGGCCGCTTTATCAAGCGGCCATTTTATTGTTCAGCTCGAAAGCATTCGCATCAGACAGGCTTAGCCTTCAGCGTTCTCCAGAACCTGAGCAATCGCAGCACCCAGTTTTGCCATACCGGTACGAATATCTTCATCCGGAATAATCAGTGATGGAGCAAAACGGATCACATTGGGGCCTGCTACCAGCATCATCAGTCCCTGTTCACGGGCCGCGGCCAGGAACTCACCGGCTTTACCATGCCACTGTTCAATCAGTTCAGTACCAATCAACAGGCCACTGCCACGTACTTCTTTAAAGATACCAAAACGCTCATTCAGCTTATTCAGTTCTTCAACAAAGATCGCATTCTTAGCATTCACACCTTCCAGTACTTCTGGCTGGTTGATGATATCCAGTACTTTCTCTGCTACGGCACAGGCCAGAGGGTTGCCGCCGTAGGTGCTGCCGTGGGTACCAAAGCCCAGGCTTGGTGCCACTTTGTCGCTGCACAGCATAGCGCCAATCGGGAAACCTCCACCCAGAGATTTCGCCGTAGTCAGTACATCCGGAATCACACCAGATGCCATATAGGCATACAGATAGCCGGTACGGCCTACACCGGTCTGCACTTCATCAAATACCAGCAGCGCATTATGCTGATCGCACAGCTCACGTACACCTTTCAGGAAGGCTTCTGTGCCCGGCAGAACACCGCCTTCACCCTGAGTCGGCTCCAGCACAACAGCACAGGTTTTATCGCTGATCAGCGCTTTCAGAGAATCCAGGTTATTGAATTCAGCGTGGGTAATCGCTTCCGGTGCCGGTTCAAAACCTTCACGGTATTTAGGCTGACCACCGACAGATACCGTAAACAGAGTACGGCCATGGAAACCCTGTTTGAAAGAGATGATTTCGTTCTTCTCTGGTCCGAAATTATCGTAAGAATACTTACGAGCCAGTTTAAAGGCGGCTTCGTTAGCTTCTGCACCTGAGTTACAGAAGAAAACTTTATCGGCAAAAGTAGCATCTGTCAGCTTCTTCGCCAGACGCAGAGCAGGCTCGTTCGTGAAAACATTACTCAGGTGCCACAGCTGGTCTGCCTGTTCTTTCAGTACCGATACCAGCTCAGGATGACAATGGCCCAGCGCATTTACCGCAATACCACCGGCAAAGTCGATATACTCATTATTGTCCTGATCCCATACTCGGGAACCTTCACCACGCACAGGTACCATCTGTTGCGGGTTATAGTTAGGCACCATTACCTCATCAAACAGAGCGCGGGTTACTTTTTCTGTGGTCATACCGGTATCTACCTCTCTTGCCGGACCGTAAAACAGGGCCGGATCTTTTATTGTCATCTACTGACCAGCCTCATGCTGGTAAATCTGTACGCACGCAATTCACTGTGAAACACTACGCGCCTTTTGTCATATACTTTTGTATATATGCCTTTTCCGGTCTTATATTCCGCACTGACTTAATCTGCGAAAAACAGCCTGGTGGCAGGCTATGCTTTGAATATAAAGGGCCGTTTATTTCAGCGGACGTGCAGATTGTCGTTTCAGAATCGCTTCGGATCAATCGTTATATACAGTATCGACAAAACTGCCGCCAGAGAACATAGCCAGATTTTCTGTAGCGCGACATAAACTTGCTCTAAGCTGACATTTGCCTTGTCGTCAGCAGTTATCGTTCCCGTAAACAGGTATTCTCACATTCGCATCATTCTGTCTGATGGATTTATTCAGGAGATTGTACTTTTGTTCAGTTCCAGCCCAGTTTCAGGTCAGCAATCCGGCGCCGACAGAAAAACGCAGCCCTCTACATTACGCTATGGCTTTCTGCTGCTGCCCAATTTTTCTCTGATTGCTTTCTCTTCTGCCATCGAACCGCTGCGTATGGCCAACTGGGTAACCGGTGAAGAACATTATGAGACGGTGCTGATCAGTCATGATGGAGACGCGGTTGCCAGCAGCTTTGGTGTGCAAACTCTGGTGGATTACAGTCTGGATGATATTCCTGCACTGGATGCAATTTTTGTCTGTGGGGCCAGCCCGATCGCCCGCACTGGTAACGAAGCGATTATTGCCTGGTTGCGCAAGCAGCGTACCACGGGCATCGCTCTGGGTGGCATAGGCACAGGCTCATATCTGCTGGCCTGCGCGGGTCTGCTTAATGATCACAAAGCCACCATTCACTGGTGGGATCTGGATAGCCTGAGAGAAGACTTCCCTCATACTCAGGTCACCAACAATCTGTATGAAATTGATGGCAAACGCTATACCTGCAGTGGTGGTACAGCAGCGATGGATATGATGCTGTTCCTGATCAGCCAACGCTACGGCATGGATCTGGCCGCATCCATATCAGAACAGTTTGTCTGTGAACGTATGCGCACCAGTGATGATCAACAGCGCATTCCTCTGAAAGCCCGTATTGGCGTCAGTCAGCCAAAACTGATTGAAGCGGTTCAGCTGATCGAAGCAAATATTGAAGAACCGCTAAGTGCTGATGATCTGGCCCATCATGTCGGAGTCTCCCGCCGCCATCTGGAGCGTCTGTTCAAAAAACATCTGCAGACGGTACCATCAAAATACTATCTGGAACTGCGACTGGAAAAAGCCCGGCAGATGTTACGTCGCAGTGATAAACCCGTGCTCCAGGTGGGTCTGGCCTGTGGCTTCTCCAGTGCTTCCTATTTCAGTACCGCCTACCGTAATCACTATGGCCTGACCCCCAGGGAAGAACGCAAGCGCATGCAGGAAGGGGAATATCAGGAACAGCCGATGATGGCCCGATCCCGGTTACAAACGACACAAGGTAAATGAAAAGACTTTAAAATCTGTATGTTAGAACCAGCATTCAGTGTTCCCTGCATGATTGTCACTCAAAACCGGGTCGCTGGTAGTGAAATCAATGGCCGATTTTCAAAATAACCTGCATGAGTAATTTGTTAATTTCATGCTGCGAGCTGCTATCTCTGGTATTTACCCATTCAGGATAACGGCCAGGCCGGCTAACCCGACCAGCATAGCACTCATAATACCTGATGACGGTCTGAAGTGTACCAACGGCAAATACGGCACTTCGATCCTGTCCACATCATAATAAAGATCAGCTATCTTCCGGCAGTCCGCAACCGGTGATACTGGCAACACAGAGAATAATAATATGCCTGAAAACAGTGCAATCAGTCTGAAAAACATCCATAAATCCTTTGGCGATCTGGAGGTTCTGAAGGGTATTGATCTTCAGGCTCACGAACATGACGTCATTTCAATTATCGGCTCCAGCGGTTCCGGCAAAAGTACCTTTCTTCGTTGTATCAATCTGCTGGAAACCCCCACTGAAGGCGAAATCTGGATTACTGGCGAGAAACTGGCCCTGAGCCGGGGCAAAAGTGGTGATCTGGAATCAGCCGACCATAAGCAGCTGGCACATCTGCGCTCACGAGTTGGTTTTGTATTTCAGAACTTCAATCTCTGGCCCCATAAGACTCTGATTGAAAACGTCATCGAAGGCCCGACCCAGGTACTGGGCCAGAGTAAAGATCAGGCCGTCGCCTATGCCGAAGAACTACTGGCTAAAGTTGGCCTGTCAGAACGTAAAGACTTTTATCCCTCCCAGCTCTCCGGCGGCCAGCAACAGCGTGTTGCTATTGCCCGTACACTGGCAATGGACCCTCAGGTACTGCTGTTTGATGAACCCACTTCAGCACTGGACCCGGAACTGGTAGGCGAAGTACTGGGCGTAATGCGTGATCTGGCCTGCGAAGGCCGTACCATGCTGATCGTTACCCACGAAATGGCGTTTGCCCGTGAAGTTTCCAATAAGATTATGTTCCTGCATCAGGGACAGGTAGAAGAATTCGGCTCTCCGGAGCAGGTGTTTGAAAACCCGACATCAGAACGCTGTCGCGAATTCCTGTCCACCATCTACTGATCACCGCCATATTCATTCGGATTGCAGATAACCGGGCCTGATACCCGGTGGCTTCCTGTGGTCTGAATCCGGCATAACTAAGAACCGGTATACATAAGAGGAATCTGTGATGTTTGATCTCAGAGGATTTGGTGACCAGCTGTTGCAAGGTGCAGCCATCACAATTGAACTGGCGATGGCCAGCCTGGTCGTTGGCCTGATACTGGGTACACTGGCCGCCACCGCACGCTTGTCTGATAACAAGGTGGCCCAGAAAATTGCTACTTTGTACTCCAATGTGATTCGGGGTATCCCGGAACTGCTAACCGTGCTGATTATCTACTTCGGCACAGCCAACCTGCTGATGGCCATTGCCCGTCAGTTTGGTTACGACGAATATATCGAAATCGGTCCGTTTACTGCGGGTGTCATTGCCCTCGGCCTGACCTTTGGAGCCTATGCCAGTGAAGTACTGCGCGGCGCCATTATTGCTATTCCGAAAGGACAACGGGAAGCCGGTCTCAGTATCGGTATGTCTCCGGTTAAAATTTTCTTCCGTATTATCCTGCCACAAGTCTGGAAACTGGCCTTGCCCGGACTGGGAAATCTCTTCCTCGTCCTGCTGAAAGATACCGCTCTGGTCTCTGTTGTCGGCCTGCACGATATCATGATGAAAACCCGTGAAGCGGTCAGCTACTCAAAAGAACCCTTCCTGTTCTATAGCGCAGCGGCCTTTCTGTATCTGAGCCTGACCATCGTCTCTATGATCTTTATCCACTACATGGAAAAACGTACTAATCGCTGGGGAGGGCGTGCCTGATGGATTTTGAAGTAATCGTTCAGTATTTTCCGCGCCTGTTACAAGGGGCTATTACCACTATAGAGCTGGTTGTCGTCTCCGGTATTATCGGCTCACTGCTGGCTTTACCGATTGGCCTGGCCCGGCACTCACACCGCCTGTGGTTAAAAGCGATTCCCTACGCCTATATCTTTTTCTTTCGCGGTACACCTCTGCTGGTACAGATCTTTCTGGTTTACTACGGTATCGCCCAGTTTGAATCCATCCGTGAAAGCAGTCTCTGGCCTTACCTGAGAGAACCTTACTGGTGTGCCATTATCGCCTTCTCACTGAATACAGCCGCTTATACTGCAGAGATTCTGCGTGGTGCTCTGGGTGCCGTACCTCGTGGCGAAGTAGAAGCAGCGAAAAGTATCGGTATGCGTAAAGTACAGCTATATAAACGCATCATGCTGCCCAGAGCACTGGGTATGATCATGCCCGCTTACGGTAATGAAGTGATTCTGATGCTGAAGGGCAGTGCGCTGGCCTCAACCATTACTCTGCTGGACCTGACCGGCATGGCCCGTACTATTATTGCCAGAACTTACACTCCGATTGAGATCTTCCTGGCTGCCGGTGTGATTTACCTGCTGATGAGTATGGTGATTATTCAGTTATTCCGCATCCTGGAACAACGTTCAAATCGACATATGGAAGTGGCGCGTTAAGCACCAGCGACGAACCAGATATGAAAGCCCATATAGAGGAAGCTATATGGGCTTTTTTAGGCTCATAACAAACTGTTTGCTGAAAAAAACAGCTATGGCAGCACTACGTACACCAACGCTAAGCATAAGACCCAGACCACTTCTCGAAACCCAGCTCGATCAAATTTTTTTCAGATACAGGTTTCTTTATCTCAGCAAAAACAGCATGGACAAGATCTCTATCCTTTAGCCTTCGGCTATATTTCCAGCCACTATTATTACCTGAATGAATAATAATTCGGGAGTAGTCTTCATCCCCAAGCAGATGAGGGCAGTATTCATCCATATGCACCCAAACACTTCGGTTCAGAAAATATTCATCCCAGCCGTTATCTGCTTCCCAAAATGCATCTTCCAGCACAACGTCTGTTGAAGACGTCTTTGAAAAAACCGCTTTGCTCATTCATTTACCCCAGATGTATCACTTACATATCTTTCGAATTGATGTCACCAGCGATGCCTGGACATACTTTCGTTCAGCAAAAGGCTCTCATTGTTGATTGCGTGAAAAAAGGCACAGTTATCATCATTACAATGGGGACAGAAAACTCTTTTCAGGACTGGGAGCATCATTATTTCTCTCTGGCAGAGCTGATGCATGGTGTTGAGAAAAGTGCAGCCTCAGAGAAAAACCTTCGTAATCTTAAAGATTTTATCTCTCGCCTTGAGCGAACCTGAAGCTGCTAATTATTAACTGATTCTTGTAGACTGAGTAAAAAAATAGCTGCGCTAAAATTATAGAGCAGCTATTTTCACTCACGATATCAACAGATCTAATGACCTTTATATCATTCAGAATGGAATATCATCGTCGAAGTCATCAAAGCTCTGGCCTGGATTGCTGGCAGGAGAACCAAACTGACTACCCGGCTGAGGTGACGCCTGTTGCTGCGGAGCCGGAGCAGGTTGTTGAGCAGCCTGCTGAGGTGCTGGTTGCTGTACCGGAGCTGGCTGTTGCGCCTGAGCGGGCTGCTGTACAGGCTGTGGCGTTGCCGCTGGTTGCTGAGCAGGTTGCTGATACTGAGGCTGGTAGTTCTGCTGTGGAGCGGCTTGCTGCATAGGCTGAGCGGCCGGATTGTTGTTAAATCCGCCATTATTGTAACCGCCCTGCTGAGGCATACCGGCCGACGCACCGCCGCCCATACCGTCACGGCTGTCCAGCATCTGCATTACACCGTTGAAACCATCAATCACGATTTCAGTCGTGTAGCGATCCTGACCGCTCTGATCCTGCCATTTACGAGTCTGCAGTTTACCTTCAACATACAGCTTGGAGCCTTTCTTCACATACTGGCTTACCACATCAGCCAGTTTGCCAAAGAAGACCACACGGTGCCATTCTGTTTTTTCCTGACGCTGACCGCTGCTTTTATCCATCCAGCTTTCACTGGTTGCGATAGAAACGTTGGCTACCGCACCACCATTCGGCAAGTAACGTACTTCAGGGTCCTGACCCACATTACCAACCAGAATGACTTTATTAATACCACGGGACATAATTTTCTCCGGATAATTTGAGTCAGGCTAAGGCTGTTGCCAGTGCCTGTTCGTCTAAAGAATTTTTATCAACTTTCATATAAGCGGCTTTTTCATCCAGAACGATCACCACTTCTTCCACCCCTGGTACTGCCAGCAGGCGGGCGCTGAAGTCATCAGCTTTATTCAGTTCTGTCTCCGGGACATCGACTACTTTGCCGGTCAGGTGTTTTGGTGGTTGCATACCCATCGCTGCAACAGCCCATATAATCGCCAGAACACCACACATGATCAGTACCGCATCGATGCCCATTGCACCGTACATCCAGCCACCCAGCGCACCACCAATAAAAGCACCAAAAAACTGGCTACTGGAGTAAACCCCCATAGCCGTGCCTTTTTGTCCTGCCGGGGCAATTTTACTGATCAGAGAGGGTAAGCTGGCTTCCAACAGGTTGAAGGCCATAAAGTACATAAACATCAGTGCCAGCAAAGCGGTCAGGCTGTCAGAGGTCATCAGCCCCATTAACAGCTGAGATAGTGCAACCAGGCTGATCGCCAGTAGGAAGATGGGTTTCATCTTGCGCTTTTTCTCAGCCACAATGATGAAAGGCACCATCGCCAGGAAAGACAGCACCATGATGGGCAGGTAAACCATCCAGTGGTCTCTGGCCAGCATATCCAGCTCCAGCAGGCGTAAAGGGATTACCACAAAGGTAGCCGTCATAATCAGGTGCAGAATCAGAATTCCCAGATCAAGACGCAGCAATTCAGGGTGTTTCAGAATATCGCTCAGCTGTGCTGTCTGTACGGTAGCCTCACGCTGAGGCGCATAGAGTTGTGGTGTTGGCACCCATTTCCAGATCACCAGTAGTCCCAGTGTTGCCAGCACCGCTGTAAACCAGAACAGACCGGCCAGACCAAATGGCTGAGAAATCACAGGCCCCAGTACCAGAGCCACGGAGAAGGAGAGTCCTATGCTCATACCAACTACAGCCATCGCTTTCGTGCGCATCTGTTCACGGGTCAGATCCGATAACAGCGCCATAATACTACTGGCAATCGCTCCACTGCCTTGCAGACAGCGGCCAATAATCACGCCATAAATAGATTCAGACATTGCGGCAACAATACTACCGATGATAAAAAGTATCAGTCCTCCGACAATCACGGCCTTACGGCCTACTTTATCGGACAGAAAACCGAAGGGAATCTGCAGCAAAGCCTGAGTCAGACCATAGCCTCCAATGGCCATACCGATCAGAGCAGGGCTGGCACCGGCCAGGTCAGCACTGTAGATCGATAACACCGGGAGCACCATAAACAGACCCAGCATACGTAATGCATATAAACCCGCCAGACCGGATACTGCACGGCGCTCACCTGTAGTCATCGACTCAATATTCATGGACGCGTTTTACCTCTTTCATGACACGCAAGACCTGTTATCTCTGAACGCATAATGTCAGCACGCACGCTCAGGATAGCCGGACATTTTACTCTTTATCCCCCCGCTAATACCACCTCATTACCGGATTCTGTTAATTTTTTCCTGTTCAGATATACAGGGGTCTATCGAAGCCTGAACCAGCACTCTATAATGCTTGATCTTACTGTGCTCCTTCGGCGCTCAGCTGTCGCCGTTAGGTTCTCGTCTTATACTGTCTGAGTGGTTCGATTCAATGGATAAAATCCTGGTCCGTGGTGCCCGCACCCATAACCTGAAAAACATCAATATTGATATCCCCCGCGACAAACTGGTGGTCATTACCGGCCTGTCGGGATCAGGAAAGTCATCCCTCGCATTTGATACCCTCTACGCAGAAGGACAACGACGTTATGTAGAATCACTATCCACTTATGCCCGACAGTTTTTATCCATGATGGAAAAGCCCGATGTAGATCATATTGAAGGCTTATCTCCTGCAATTTCTATTGAGCAGAAGTCCACGTCTCATAACCCTCGCTCGACTGTCGGTACCATTACTGAGATTTATGATTACCTTCGCCTGTTATATGCCCGTGCCGGTACTCCTTTTTGTCCGACTCATGATCTCCCGCTTGAAGCCCAGGAGATCAGCCAGATGGTGGATCAGGTACTGGCACTGCCTGAGGGCAGCAAAATTATGCTTCTGGCCCCGGTAGTACGCGCCAGAAAAGGTGAACATATCAACCTGCTTGGTGAGCTGAAAGGGCAGGGGTTTGTCCGGGTGCGTATTGATGGTCAGGTCTGGGATCTGGATGAAGTACCCGCACTGGATAAAAACAAAAAACATACCATTGAAGTAGTTGTGGACCGGATCAAGGTCCGCGATGATCAACAGTTGCGCCTGGCAGAGTCCTTTGAAACCGCTCTGCATCTGGCCGATGGCCTGGCGATTGTTCACTTTATGGATGGTGATCAGGACGATATCACCTTTTCTTCTAAGTTTGCCTGTCCTGAGTGCGGTTATGCTATTCAGGAACTGGAACCACGGCTGTTCTCCTTCAATAATCCGGCTGGGGCCTGTCAACGCTGTGATGGCCTGGGCACTCATCAGTTTTTTAATCAGAGCAAACTGATCACGGACCCGACACTCAGTCTGGCTCAGGGGGCGATCAGAGGCTGGGACAGAGGCAGTGTATATTACTTCTCTATGCTCAGCTCAGTGGCCAGCCATTATGGCTTTAAACTGGAAACGCCCTGGCAGGAGCTGCCAGATGATGCCAAAGATAAAGTGCTTAATGGCAGTGGTAAAACTAAACTTGAGTTTATCTACATTAATGACAGAGGCGACAAGGTTACCCGCTCACATCCATTTGAGGGGGTCATTCCTAATATGGAACGTCGCTATCGGGATACCGAGTCTCAGATGGTTCGGGAAGAACTGTCCAAATATCTGAGTATTCAGCCCTGTCCCAGCTGTCATGGCGCTCGTCTTCGCGAAGAAGCCCGTCATGTACTGGTGGCTGACAAAAATCTACCTGCTATTACTCATATGCCGATTGGTGATGCATATCGTTATTACACAGATCTGCAACTGGAAGGTCGCAAAGGAGAAATTGCCGCTAAAATTCTGGCCGAGATACGTCAGAGACTGGAGTTTCTGGTCAATGTCGGGCTGGATTATCTGAATCTGGAGCGCAGTGCAGATACCCTGTCCGGCGGTGAAGCTCAGCGTATCCGCCTGGCCAGCCAGATTGGTGCAGGCCTTGTCGGTGTGATGTACATTCTGGATGAGCCATCCATTGGTCTTCACCAGCGTGACAATGAACGTCTGATTAATACTCTGACTCATCTGAGAGATCTCGGTAATACTGTAATCGTGGTGGAACATGATGAAGATGCTATTCGCTGCGCAGATCACGTACTGGATATAGGTCCGGGTGCCGGAGTTCATGGCGGCCAGGTCATTGCTCAGGGAACGCCTGATGAGATTATGTCCAACGAAGCATCCGTCACGGGCCAGTATCTGTCGGGTAAGAAAGAAATTGCAGTACCTAAATTCAGAATACCCGCCAATCCAGAAAAAATGCTCGGCCTGAAAGGGGCCAGTGGCAATAATCTGAAAAGTGTTGATCTGAATATCGCCGCCGGGTTATTCACCTGTATCACCGGGGTATCAGGCTCCGGTAAATCCACCCTGATCAATGGTACTTTGTATCCTATTCTGGCCCGAGAACTGAACCGCAATACCAGCCTGTCACCGGCTGCTCATGAAAGTATTGAAGGTCTGGATCTGTTTGATAAGGTGATCGATATTGATCAAAGCCCTATTGGCCGGACACCACGTTCAAACCCTGCTACCTATACCGGGATTTTCACCCCGATCAGGGAGCTGTTTGCAGGGACTCAGGAAGCCCGTTCCCGAGGTTATAAACCGGGTCGTTTCAGCTTTAATGTCAAAGGCGGCCGCTGTGAAGCCTGTCAGGGTGATGGTCTTATCAAAGTAGAGATGCACTTCTTACCCGATATCTACGTGCCCTGTGATGTCTGTAAGGGCAAACGTTATAACCGGGAAACGCTGGAAGTACGCTATAAGGGCAAAAACATCCATGAAGTACTGGAGATGACCATTGAAGATGCACTGGAGTTTTTCAGTGCAGTGCCAGCGCTGGCCAGAAAGCTTCAGACGCTGATGGATGTCGGCCTGTCCTATATCCGTCTGGGGCAAAGTGCGACCACTTTGTCAGGTGGTGAAGCTCAGCGGGTAAAACTGGCAAAAGAGCTGTCGAAGCGGGATACCGGTAAAACCATTTATATTCTGGATGAACCAACCACAGGTCTGCACTTTGAAGATATTCAGCTGTTAATGCAGGTACTGCATCGTCTGAGAGACCACGGAAATACCATTGTGGTAATTGAGCATAACCTGGATGTGATAAAAACAGCAGACTGGCTGATAGATCTTGGACCTGAAGGAGGTTCCGGGGGAGGGCTGATCATCGCGGAAGGCACACCAGAGCAGGTTTCCAAACTGGATGTGTCACATACCGGGCGCTTCCTGAAGCCGATGCTGAAGAAATAAAGCACTCAGAGCACGTTTACAATTAAAAATACCGTATCGTCAGATACGGTATTTTTTTGCCTGCCAGACAATAAGAGATTAATGTCAAAATTCAGGCATAAAAAAACCGGCCACTCAGGCCGGTTTTGTGAGTAATTTCTTACTCGTCGTCTGCTTCTGCAACTGGGCGATCTACCAGTTCAACATACGCCATTGGCGCGTTGTCACCAGGACGGAAGCCGCATTTCAGAATGCGAACATAACCGCCAGGGCGATTCTGGTAACGAGGACCCAGATCAGTGAACAGCTTACCTACAGCTGCATCAGAACGAGTACGTGCAAATGCCAGACGGCGATTCGCTACAGAGTCGTTCTTAGCTAAAGTGATCAGAGGCTCAATGTGGCCACGCAGTTCTTTAGCTTTTGGCAGTGTAGTTTTAATCAGTTCGTGCTCCACCAGAGATACAACCATGTTTTTGAACATGGCTTTACGGTGCGAACTGTTACGATTAAATTTACGACCACTCTTACGATGACGCATTTTTCAGTTCCTTACCAAACCGTGATGACCGGATTAAGCCGAAGCTTTATCGTCACCCTTAATACTTGCTGGCGGCCAGTTTTCTAACCGCATACCCAGAGACAGACCGCGAGAGGCCAGTACATCCTTGATTTCTGTCAGAGACTTCTTACCAAGGTTCGGCGTCTTCAGCAGCTCTACTTCGGTGCGCTGAATCAGGTCACCAATATAGTAGATGTTCTCGGCTTTCAGACAGTTTGCAGAGCGAACGGTAAGTTCCAGGTCATCCACCGGACGCAGAAGAATCGGATCAATCTGATCTTCTTCTTCCTCGGGTTCTTGCTCTTTGTCAGTCTCAAGATCAACAAAGGCAGCCAACTGTTCCTGAAGGATAGTCGCAGAACGACGAATCGCTTCTTCAGGATCTAAAGTGCCATCCGTTTCAAGATCGATAATCAGCTTGTCCAGGTCTGTACGCTGCTCTACACGAGCACTTTCTACCACGTAAGACACACGGCGCACCGGGCTGAAGGTCGAATCCAGCTGCAGACGACCGATAGAACGGCTTTCGTCTTCAGCGGACTGACGCGCATCAGCTGGCTCATAACCACGACCACGCTGAACTTTGATCTGCATTTTGAATTCTGCACCATCGTTCAGGTGAGCAATTACGTGCTCTGGATTAACGATTTCAACATCATGATCCAGCTGGATATCTCCAGCGGTCACTGCACCAGGACCTTTCTTATTCAGCGTCAGCACAGCTTCATCACGGCCGTGCAGGATAACTGCTACGTCTTTCAGGTTAAGCAGGATTTCGATAACATCTTCCTGAACACCTTCAACCGCACTGTACTCGTGCAAAACACCGTCAATTTCAGCTTCTACTACGGCACAACCCGGCATAGAAGACAGAAGAATACGACGTAATGCGTTACCCAGAGTGTGACCGTAGCCACGCTCGAAGGGCTCCAGGATCACTTTCGCACGAGTCGTGCTTACTTCTTCGACCTTGATTTCGCGTGGACGGAGAAATTCTGTCACTGAACGCTGCATAGAACTACCTTTACTTAGCTGCCAGATGAATACTCAGAGATTACTTGGAGTACAGCTCAACAATCAGGTTTTCGTTGATGTCAGCTGACAGATCAGTGCGCTCAGGCTTAGCCTTGAACGTACCTTCCATCTTCTTGCTGTCAACATCGATCCACTGTACATCAGCACGCTGAGAAAACAGCTGCAGAGCGTTTTGAATACGCAGCTGGTTCTTAGATTTCTCGCGAACCGCAACAACGTCACCAGCTTTAACCTGGTAAGAAGCGATGTTTACTGTACGGCCATTCACCTGGATAGCCTTATGGCTAACAAGCTGACGCGCTTCAGCACGAGTAGAGCCAAAGCCCATACGATATACTACGTTGTCCAGACGGGACTCCAGAAGTTGCAGCAGGTTTTCACCTGTAGCACCTTTCAGACGAGCCGCTTCTTTGTAGTAGTTACGGAACTGCTTTTCCAGTACGCCATAGATACGACGAACTTTCTGCTTTTCACGCAGCTGCAGACCGTAATCAGACAGACGTCCACGACGCTGACCATGCTGGCCAGGAGCAGTTTCGGACTTGCACTTGTTTTCGAAAGCGGTTACACCGCTTTTCAGGAATAAGTCTACGCCTTCACGACGTGAAAGCTTACACTTAGGACCAATATAACGAGCCATCTAACTCCGCTCCTTACACACGACGTTTCTTGGGTGGACGACAACCGTTGTGCGGAATAGGTGTCACGTCTGTAATGTTGCCTACTTTAAAGCCAACAGCGTTAAGTGCACGAACAGCAGACTCACGGCCTGGTCCTGGACCCTTAACAAGTACATCTACGTTTTTAACACCATATTCGGCTGCTGCAGTTGCAGCACGTTCGCTAGCTACTTGAGCTGCAAACGGGGTACTCTTACGAGAACCACGAAAACCCGAACCACCGGCAGTTGCCCATGAAAGGGTGTTGCCCTGGCGGTCAGTAATCGTAACGATCGTATTGTTAAAAGATGCATGGATGTGTGCTACAGCATCCACCACAGTCTTTTTAACTTTTTTACGGTTACGTGCTGGGTTAGCCATAATGTATGTTTCCTGTAAAAAGCTTCACAAAATTACTTGCGAATCGGTTTACGCGGACCTTTACGAGTACGCGCATTAGTCTTGGTGCGCTGACCACGAACGGGCAGACTACGACGGTGACGCAGACCGCGATAGCAACCAAGGTCCATCAGACGCTTGATGTTCATGCTGATTTCACGACGCAGATCACCTTCAACAGTGTACTTGCCTACCTCGTTACGCACCTGATCCAGAACTTCTTCAGACAGGTCAGCAATCTTGGTAGAAGGTTCAATACCTACTGCAGCCAGAATACTCTTAGCTGTAGTGGAACCAATACCATAGATATAGGTCAGCGAGATCACCGCATGCTTATTGTCGGGAATATTGACACCTGCAATACGGGCCATTAGCTATCTCCGATATATGAGCGATTGCTCTTCCAAAAAATTATTGTTCACAAAGGGCGCAAAAGAATACTCCCTGATATCAAAAATATCAAGGAGTATTATGCCTTCGTGACCCACAGTCAGACAGTCAGATTAACCCTGACGCTGTTTGTGCTTAGGATCAGACGCGCAGATAACGCGAACTGAACCACGGCGACGAATGATCTTACAGTTACGGCAGATCTTTTTAACAGATGCACGTACTTTCATTCGATCAAACTCCAGTGTTCAGGTCTGGTCTAGCGAAGCAAACCGCTTCCGCCACCATAACCTTTCAAGTTCGATTTTTTCATCAGGGACTCATACTGATGGCTCATCAGATGCGACTGCACCTGCGCCATAAAGTCCATGACAACGACTACAACAATCAGCAGGGAAGTACCACCGAAATAAAACGGTACACTCCAGGCAACAACCAGGAACTGTGGCATTAATGACACAGCAGTAATGTACAGAGCGCCAAACAATGTCAGGCGTGACATTACTCCATCGATATAACGAGCTGAATGCTCCCCAGGACGGATGCCAGGAATGAACGCACCTGATTTTTTCAGGTTGTCAGCGACATCTTTGGGGTTGAATACCAGTGCTGTATAGAAGTAGCAGAAGAATACTACACTGAGCGCAAAAAGCAAGATATACAACGGTTGACCTGGTGCAAGTGCCAGAGAGGCTTCCTGCAGCCATGCCATACTTTCATCCTGACCGAACCACTGGCCGATAGAGGCAGGGAACAGCAGAATACTGGAAGCAAAAATAGGCGGGATAACACCAGCCATATTTACTTTCAGAGGTAAGTGGCTCGACTGAGCTGCAAACACCTTCCGTCCTTGCTGTCGTTTGGCGTAGTTTACGGTAATGCGGCGCTGGCCACGCTCCATAAACACTACAAACGCAACAGTCAGAACAGCCAGCACACCAATCGCAAGCAAAGCCAGGATATTGATATCCCCCTGACGCGCCTGTTCAAAGGACTGGCCGATGGCTCCGGGTAATCCAGCAACAATACCGGCAAAGATCAGAATGGAAATACCATTACCAATGCCACGTTCTGTTACCTGTTCACCGAGCCACATCAGGAATATCGCACCTGAGACCAGGGTAGTAACAGCAACAAAGTAGAAGCTGAAATCATTCGCAAAAGCGACGCCCTGGCCAGCAAGACCGACTGCCATACCAATCGATTGCACCGTTGCCAACACCACTGTGCCGTAGCGGGTGTATTGATTGATTTTGCGTCGACCTGCCTCACCTTCCTTCTTCAGCTGTTCCAGCTGAGGTGAAACAACGGTCAGCAGCTGCATGATAATCGAGGCAGAAATATAGGGCATGATGCCCAGTGCCAAGATACTCATGCGCTCCAGAGCACCACCTGAGAACATATTAAATAAACTCAGAATAGTGCCCTGGCTCTGCTCAAACAAAGCAGCCAGCCTTTCAGGATTGATACCAGGAACGGGAATGTGTGCGCCAATGCGGTAAACCACAATTGCGATAAACACAAAACGAAGGCGAGCCCATAGCTCAGATAAACCCTTTTGTGCCCCTGCTGGTACAGATCCTGATTTAGCCATTATTCTTCAACCTTACCGCCAGCAGCTTCGATCGCTGCACGTGCACCCTTGGTTACTTCGAGGCCACTTACAGTTACAGCTTTGTCAATTTCACCTGACAGGATAACGCGTACACGCTCAATGTTATCCTTGATGATATCCGCCTGCTTCAGAGCAGCGATATCAATAACGTCAGCTTCAACTTTAGCCAGCTCGTGCAGACGAACTTCAGCTTTAAATGCAGCTTGACGAGATGTGAAACCAAATTTTGGCAGACGACGCTGCAGTGGCATCTGACCACCTTCAAAACCTGGCTTAACTGAACCGCCGGAACGTGATTTCTGACCTTTGTGACCACGGCCACCAGTCTTACCCAGACCGCTACCGATACCACGACCTACACGTTTTTTAGACGGCTTGGAACCCGGAGCCGGACTCAGAGTATTCAGATGCATGATTACTCTCCTTCAACACGTACAAGGTAGTTAACCTTGTTGATCATACCGCGAACAGAAGGAGTATCTTCCAGTTCAACAGTGTGACCGATGCGACGCAGACCCAGACCTTTAACACACAGTTTGTGCTTAGGCAGAGTACCAATTGGGCTACGGGTAAGAGTTACCTTGATTTTTGCCATGATACTTTACCCCAGGATCTCTTCTACACTCTTGCCACGCTTAGCAGCTACTTCCTCAGGAGCGTTCATGTTTGCCAGACCTTTAACAGTCGCGCGAACAACGTTCACCGGGTTAGTAGAACCATAGCACTTAGCCAGAACGTTCTGTACACCAGCCAGTTCCAGTACAGCACGCATCGCACCACCAGCAATAATACCAGTACCTTCAGATGCAGGCTGCATGTAAACCTTAGAAGCACCGTGACGTGCTTTTACAGGGTACTGCAGGGTGTTGCCATCCAGCTGAACCTGTACCATGTTGCGGCGTGCCTGTTCCATTGCTTTCTGAATCGCAACCGGAACTTCACGAGCTTTACCGCGGCCAAAGCCGATACGGCCATTGCCATCACCAACGACAGTCAGAGCTGTGAAGCCGAAAATACGGCCGCCCTTAACTACCTTAGCGACGCGGTTAACCTGGACAAGCTTCTCTTGCAGGTCACCGCCTTTCTGTTCGATATTCGCCATCGCTTTTACCCTTAGAATTCCAGACCGCCTTCACGGGCACCGTCAGCCAGTGCTTTCACACGGCCATGGTACTTGTAACCGGAACGATCAAATGCAACTTTAGTTACACCTGCTGCCAGTGCACGTTCAGCAATCAGCTTGCCTACTTTGCCTGCAGCTTCAACGTTACCGGTTGCACCTTCACGCAGAGAGGCATCTACAGTAGATGCAGCAGCCAGAATCTGACCGCCATCCGGGCTGATGATCTGAGCATAAATGTGACGCGGGGTGCGGTTTACACACAGACGGTGTACGCCGAGCTCACGCATTTTAGCACGAGCACGACGCGCGCGACGTAAACGAGACTCTTTCTTAGCGCTCATAACCCTGCCTTACTTCTTCTTAGCTTCTTTGCGACGTACGTGCTCATCCGCATAGCGAATACCCTTACCTTTATAAGGCTCAGGTGGACGATAAGCACGAATCTCTGCAGCAACCTGACCCAGCAGCTGTTTGTCAGCACTTTTCAGTACGATAACAGTGTTGCTAGGAGTCTCAGCAGACACACCTTCTGGCAGCTGATAATCAACTGGGTGTGAGAAACCAAGAGACAGGTTGATTTCTTTGCCTTTAGCCTGAGCACGGTAACCAACACCATTAATATTCAGTGTTTTGGAGAAGCCTTCGCTTGCACCTTTTACCATGTTGTTGATCAGAGCACGAGCGGTACCCACTTGTGCCCATGATGCTTTCTCAGAAACCGGGGCAAAGGTCAGCACGTTTTCGTTTTGTTCAACAGCTACGTCTGCGTGCAGATCCAGCTTCAGCTCGCCTTCTTTACCTTTAACAGTAACTTGACGGCCATCCAGCTTGAATTCAACACCAGCAGGCAGTTGAACAGGACTTTTTGCTACCCTGGACATTTCGATCTCCTAGAATACAGTGCAGATGACTTCGCCACCAACACCGGCCTGGCGAGCAGCGCGATCAGTCATAACACCTTTAGAGGTAGATACGATCGCTACGCCCAGACCACCTTCGACCTTCGGCAGGTCTGCAGCGCCTTTATAGCTACGCAGACTCGGCTTACTGACACGCTCAATCTTTTCGATTACAGGCTTGCCTTCGAAGTACTTCAGTTCAACAGTCAGAGAAGGTTTAACGTCACCCTCAACAGAATAATCTGTGATGTAACCTTCTTCCTTCAGCACACGTGCCAGCTCTACCTTCATCTTCGAAGAAGGCATGGAGACAGTCTCCTTAGCTACCATCTGTGCATTGCGGATACGAGTAAACATATCCGCCAGTGTATCTTGCATGCTCATTAAGTTCGCGCTCCCAATACTAAGCGTTTACCAGCTTGCTTTACGCAGGCCAGGAACATCACCACGCATGGCAGCTTCACGCAACTTGATACGGCTCAGGCCGAACTTGTTGTAGAAACCATGCGGACGGCCAGTAACGCGACAGCGGTTACGCTGACGAGCCGGACTGGCGTCACGAGGCATCTTTTGCAGCTGCTGCTGCGCTTCCCAGCGATCTTCATCAGAAGTCGCAGGGTTAGCAATCAGAGCTTTTAACTCAGCACGCTTTGCAGCGTACTTCTGTACCAGCTTAGCGCGCTTAGCTTCGCGCTGAACCATACTTACTTTAGCCATGATCCTACCCTTATTTCTTGAACGGGAACTGCAGAGCACTTAACAGTGCCAGGCCTTCCTCGTTGGTATCAGCTGTGGTAGTAACAGTGATGTCCAAACCACGGATACGGTCAACTTTGTCATAGTCAATTTCAGGGAAGATGATCTGTTCACGAACACCCATACTGTAATTGCCACGACCGTCAAATGATTTCGGGTTCAGACCACGGAAATCACGAACACGTGGAATAGAGATATCTACCAGACGATCCAGGAACTCCCACATACGCTCATCGCGCAGAGTCACTTTACAACCGATCGGCCAGCCTTCACGAACCTTAAAGCCAGCAACAGATTTGCGTGCTTTGGTTACAACAGCCTTCTGGCCACTCAGTTTTTCCAGATCAGCAACTGCGTTGTCAATCAGCTTTTTATCGCTGGTTGCATCGCCGATACCCATATTAAGAGTCACTTTTGTGATGCGGGGAACCTGCATCACATTCTTGTAACCAAACTGCTCCTGCAACTTGGCTACAACTTCTGACTTATATAACTCTTTCAGTCTCGCCATGATGTTACCTGACTCGTTTAGGCGTCGATCTCTTTCTGGGTCGACTTGTAAATCCGAACCTTGGAACCATCTTCCAAGACCTTGAAACCAACGCGGTCTGCTTTGTTAGTTTCTTTGTTATAAATGGCAACATTGGATGAATGAATTGGCGCTTCACGCTCAACAATTCCACCCTGAGTGCCTAACATCGGGTTTGGCTTAGTGTGACGCTTAACCATGTTCACACCAGAAATGACAATGCGGCCATCTTTCAGCACACGCTTAATTGTGCCACGCTTGCCTTTATCCTTACCCGCAATGACGATTACCTCGTCCTCACGCTTAATCTTACGCATAGCCGGTCTCTCGCTCCCTACAGCACTTCAGGCGCCAAGGAAATAATCTTCATGAACTTTTCGCCACGCAGTTCACGTGTCACCGGGCCGAAGATACGGGTCCCGATAGGCGCATCGTTAGCATTCAGCATTACTGCCGCATTGCCATCAAAACGGATCACTGAACCGTCCGGACGACGTACGCCCTGCTTAGTGCGAACCACTACAGCTTTCAGGACTTGACCTTTCTTCACTTTACCGCGAGGAATTGCTTCCTTCACGGTTACTTTGATGATGTCACCAACACGTGCATAACGACGCTTAGAACCACCCAGCACCTTAATACACATAACACGACGAGCGCCGCTGTTGTCGGCCACATCAAGCATGGTTTGCGTTTGAATCATCGGTTCTTCTCCAAACCAAATACGCTAAACTAAACTTCGATTTGTGCCGGAGCTTTACAGCTCAACAGCACGCTCATCGATGCTCACCAAAGTCCAGGTTTTCGTCTTCGACAGAGGACGGCATTCCTGGATTGTCACTACATCACCCATGTTGCAGGAGTTATCTGCGTCATGTGCATGCAGTTTAGTTGAACGGCGGACATACTTACCATAGATCGGGTGTGCAACACGACGCTCAACCAGTACAGTGATGGACTTATCCATCTTGTTACTTACCACTTTACCGGTAAGTGTACGGGCGTTGTTTTCAGTCTCAGCCATCTTTAGTTACCTGCTTTTTCATTCAGCAAAGTCTTAACACGAGCGATGTCACGACGAACCTGGTTCAGCAGGTGAGTCTGGTTCAGCTGACCAGTCCCTTTCTGCATACGCAGGTTGAATTGATCACGAAGCAGGCTTGTCAGCTGCTCGTTCAGCTCTTCAACTGACTTTTCACGCAGTTCTGCTGCTTTCATTACATCACCGTCCGCTTAACAAAGGTGGTTGAAAAAGGAAGTTTAGCAGCGGCCAGCTCAAATGCTTCACGAGCCAGCTGTTCTGATACACCTTCCATTTCATAAAGTACGCGGCCTGGCTGAATCTGGCATACCCAGTATTCAACGTTACCCTTACCTTTACCCTGACGTACTTCTAACGGCTTACCTGTGATTGGCTTGTCCGGGAATACACGAATCCAGATCTTACCGCCACGTTTAATGTGACGAGTCATCGTACGACGTGCTGCCTCAATCTGGCGAGCAGTCAGACGACCACGACCTGTAGCTTTCAGACCGAACTCACCGAAGCTCACATTGTGTCCGCGAGCCAGACCACGGTTGCGGCCTTTTTGCATCTTGCGGAACTTGGTACGCTTTGGCTGTAACATTGTCTATCTCCTACTTGCCTTTCTTCTTAGGCGCATTCTGCTTAGCACGAACTTCTTCGATGCCACCCAGGATTTCACCTTTAAAGATCCAGGTTTTAACACCGATCACACCATAAGTGGTGTTCGCTTCGGCAGTTGCGTAGTCAATGTCAGCACGCAGCGTATGCAGAGGTACACGACCTTCGCGATACCACTCCGCACGTGCAATCTCAGCACCACCTAAACGGCCAGATACCTGAATCTTGATGCCCTTAGCACCCAGACGCATAGCATTCTGTACAGCACGCTTCATAGCACGGCGGAACATCACACGACGTTCCAGCTGACTGGCAACACTTTCTGCTACCAGTTTAGCGTCCAGTTCAGGCTTACGGATTTCTTCAATGTTGATATGAACAGGCACGCCCATCATCTTAGTGATTTCGTTGCGCAATTTTTCAACATCTTCGCCTTTCTTACCAATCACGATGCCTGGACGGGCAGTGTGAATGGTGATGCGAGCATTCTGAGCCGGGCGCTCAATCTGAATACGGCTAACTGAAGCCTGCTTCAGACGCTCCTGCAGGAATGCACGTACCTGCAGATCGTTATTCAGGTTATCTGCGTAGTCACTGCCTTCTGCAAACCATACAGAAGTGTGATCTTTAACAATACCCAGTCGAATGCCAGTTGGATGTACTTTCTGACCCATCTGGTCGTCTCCTACTTATCTGCTACCTTAACCGTGATATGGCAAGTGCGCTTCAGAATGCGATCAGCACGGCCTTTAGCACGTGGTCTGATGCGCTTCATTGTCATACCTTCATCAACAAAAATCGTTGATACGCGCAGCTCATCAATATCAGCACCTTCGTTGTGCTCGGCGTTGGCAATGGCTGACTCAAGTACTTTCTTGATCAGAACCGCAGCCTTCTTAGGGCTGAAGGTCAGCAGATTCAGTGCTTCTGCAACTGGCATTCCGCGAACCTGGTCAGCAACCAAACGCGCCTTTTGTGCGGATAAGCGAGCACCCCGTAATTTAGCGGCTACTTCCATCTCTTATTCCCCTCGGCTTAGCGCTTGGCTTTCTTGTCTGCTACGTGACCACGGTAGGTACGAGTAGCAGCGAATTCACCCAGCTTGTGACCTACCATCTCTTCAGAGACGAGTACAGGCACGTGCTGGCGACCGTTATGAACTGCAATGGTCAGACCTACCATCTCAGGCAGGATCATGGAACGACGCGACCAGGTTTTGATTGGACGACGATCGTTGCTATCCAGAGCAGCTTCAACCTTCTTCAACAGATGCAGGTCAATAAATGGACCTTTTTTCAGTGAACGTGGCACAGCTGTATCCTCTTAAAAACTGTTACTTAGAACCGCGACGACGAACAATCAGTTTGTCAGTACGCTTGTTCTTACGTGTCTTATGACCTTTAGTCGGCACACCCCAAGGGGTTACTGGATGACGACCACCTGAGGTACGACCCTCACCACCACCATGTGGGTGATCAACAGGGTTCATAGCCACACCGCGAACAGTCGGGCGAACACCACGCCAACGCTTGGCACCAGCTTTACCCAGACGACGCAGGCTATGCTCAGAGTTACCTACTTCACCCAGAGTCGCACGACAATCTACCAGCACTTTACGCATTTCGCCGGAACGCAGACGCAGAGTGGCGTATTCGCCCTCACGCGCAACCAGCTGAACTGCAGCACCTGCAGAGCGAGCGATCTGTGCACCTTTACCAGGCTTCAGCTCGATACAGTGGATCACGCTACCTACCGGAATGTTACGCAGAGGCAAAGTATTACCAGCTTTAATTGGCGCATCAGAGCCAGACTGGATTGCATCACCTGCTTTAACACCTTTAGGCGCAATGATGTAACGACGTTCACCATCCGCATATTTCAGCAGAGCAATATGCGCAGTACGGTTCGGATCATATTCCAGACGCTCAACAATCGCCGGGATACCGTCTTTGTTACGACGAAAATCAACCATACGATAATGCTGACGATGGCCACCACCGATGTGACGGGTAGTGATACGACCGTTATTGTTACGACCACCAGTTTTAGATTTCTTAGCCAGCAGCGGAGCGTATGGTGCACCTTTGTGCAGCTCCGTGTTAACTACTTTAACAACGTGGCGACGACCTGCTGATGTTGGTTTAGATTTAACTACTGCCATTTTCCCAACTCCTGCTTATTCAGCGCCAGCAAAGTCGATTTCTTGACCTTCCGCAACAGCCACATAAGCTTTGCGGAAACCTTTACGACGACCAATGCCACGAGCAGTACGCTTTGTTTTGCCTTTAACGTTAACAGTGTTTACACCCGTTACCGTTACTTCAAACAGCGCTTCTACAGCCGCTTTGATTTCTGGCTTAGTCGCGTCAGCAGCTACTTTGAATACGTACTGATTTTTCTCATCAGCAACAACAGCCGCTTTTTCAGTAATGTGAGGTCCTAGCAGAACCTTGAAAATGCGCTCCTGGTTCATCCCAGCTTCTCCTCAAACTGACGCAGAGCAGGTACAGTGACCAGCACTTTGTCATAAGCAACTAAGCTGACAGGATCTGCACCGGCTACATCAACCACTTCAACGTGTGGGATGTTACGAGCAGCCAGGAACAGGTTTGTATCAACTTCTGAAGTCACGATCAGAACTTTGCTCAGATCCATGTCTTTCAGCTTGCTTGCCAGAACCTTAGTTTTTGGTGCTTCTACAGTGAACTCTTCAACTGCAACCAGACGTTCCTGACGTGCCAGCTCAGACAGGATGCTGCGCATTGCTGCACGATACATCTTCTTGTTCACTTTCTGCTCAAAGTTCTGAGGCTTAGCTGCGAAAGTAGTACCACCTGAACGCCAGATCGGGCTACGGATAGTACCGGCACGAGCACGGCCCGTACCCTTCTGACGCCATGGCTTAGCGCCACCGCCACTTACTTCAGAGCGGGTTTTCTGTGCACGAGTACCCTGACGTGCAGCAGCCATGTATGCAGTAACAACCTGGTGTACCAGAGCTTCATTGTACTCTTTACCAAAAGTTGCTTCAGATACTTCTACGCTACCTGCTGCGCCGCCTGCAAGATTCAGATTCATTATCTCTTACCCCTTAGCCGCGAGCTTTAACTGCTGGACGAACCAGAACCTGACCGCCTGGGGCACCTGGAACAGCACCTTTAACCAGCAGCAGATTGCGTTCAGCATCAACACGAACAATTTCCAGATTCTGAGTAGTAGAGCGCTCAGCACCCATGTGGCCCGCCATTTTCTTACCTTTGAAAACGCGACCTGGTGTCTGACACTGACCGATAGAACCCGGAGCACGATGGGAAAGAGAGTTACCGTGCGTAGCATCTTGTGTACGGAAGTTCCAGCGCTTAACACCACCCTGGAAACCTTTACCTTTGGAAGTACCGGTCACATCAATTTTCTGACCAGCTTCAAAGAGGGATACGTTCAGCTCACCACCAACTTCAGGCGCTTCTTCGCCTTCAGCCAGACGGAACTCAACCAGACCATGACCTGCAGCAACACCTGCTTTCGCGAAGTGACCTGCTTCAGCTTTGGTCAAATGCTTTGCTTTACGCTCACCAGTAGTAACCTGGATCGCAGCATAGCCGTCTTTTTCAAGTGAACGCACCTGAGTTACGCGGTTTGGAGAAACCTCGATAACAGTTACAGGTACAGAAACACCATCTTCGGTAAATACGCGGGTCATTCCGCTTTTCTTACCGACAAGACCGATAGTCATATTTCGACTCCTTAGTGTACGGGGCTGTCACCCGCTATGGCTGCACTTTTCATTGCATTCCACTGATAAATTGTGTGTCGTCGTCCCGACGAGCGCCTAGATTTTCAAATTTGGCTATTAACCAAGACTGATCTGCACATCAACACCAGCAGCCAGATCCAGCTTCATCAGTGCGTCTACTGTTTTCTCTGTAGGCTCAACGATATCCAGAACACGTTTATGAGTACGAACTTCGTACTGATCACGTGCATCTTTGTTAACGTGAGGAGAAATAAGAACAGTAAAACGCTCTTTGCGGGTCGGCAGCGGGATCGGACCATGCACCTGAGCACCAGTACGCTTTGCAGTATCAACGATTTCCTGCGCAGACTGGTCGATCAGACGATGATCGAATGCTTTCAGACGAATACGAATTTTCTGGTTTTGCATTCCAAAAACCCCAATTGGACACGAGCGTGTTTCGCTCACCCTTGTTAAAAAGGAAGCGCATTGTAAGAAGTGTACGGAGGGATGTCAACACAAAAAAGGGATCTTCTGAAAAAAGAAGATCCCTTTTGAAGAATCAATCGATATTATTCGATGATCTTAGCAACAACACCTGCACCTACGGTACGGCCACCTTCACGAATCGCGAAGCGCAGACCTTCTTCCATAGCGATAGGCGCGATCAGAGTAGCACGCAGCTGAACGTTGTCACCTGGCATTACCATTTCAACGCCTTCTGGCAGTTCACAAGAACCGGTTACGTCAGTAGTACGGAAGTAGAACTGCGGACGGTAGCCTTTGAAGAATGGAGTGTGACGACCACCTTCTTCTTTAGACAGCACGTATACTTCTGCCTCAAATTCAGTGTGAGGAGTGATAGAACCCGGCTTAGACAGAACCTGACCACGCTCAACTTCGTCACGCTTAGTACCACGCAGCAGAGCACCAATGTTCTCACCTGCACGGCCTTCGTCCAGCATCTTACGGAACATCTCTACACCAGTACAGGTAGTAGTAGTCGTTTCTTTCATACCAACGATTTCAACTTCATCACCAGTATTAACGATACCACGCTCTACACGGCCAGTTACTACAGTACCACGACCAGAAATAGAGAATACGTCTTCGATTGGCATCAGGAACGGCTGATCAATAGCACGCTCTGGCTCAGGGATGTAAGAATCCAGAGCTTCTACCAGCTTCTTAACTGCAGTAGTACCCAGCTCGTCAGCGTCTTCGCCGTTCAGAGCCATCAGTGCAGAACCAGGGATGATTGGAGTATCATCGCCAGGGAAGTCGTAAGTAGACAGCAGATCACGGATTTCCATGTCTACCAGTTCCAGCATTTCGTCGTACTCTTCAGTACCAACGCCGCCACAGTCTTCAGCCAGCAGGTCAGCTTTGTTCAGGAATACTACGATGTAAGGTACACCTACCTGACGAGACAGCAGGATGTGCTCACGAGTCTGAGGCATAGGGCCGTCAGTCGCACCACATACCAGGATAGCGCCATCCATCTGAGCAGCACCAGTGATCATGTTTTTAACGTAGTCAGCGTGCCCTGGGCAGTCTACGTGCGCGTAGTGACGAATAGTGGAATCGTACTCTACGTGAGAAGTCGCGATAGTAATACCACGCTCACGCTCTTCAGGAGCATTATCGATACCGTCAAATGCAACAGCAGTACCGCCGAATACTTCTGCACATACACGAGTCAGAGCAGCAGTCAGAGTAGTTTTACCGTGGTCAACGTGGCCGATAGTACCTACGTTTACGTGCGGTTTGGAACGTTCAAATTTTTCTTTAGACACAGCTAAAACCTCATTTTCATATTTAGCGGTTATTTACGGTTAATAACAGCTTCAACAATGCTTGAAGGGGCTTCTGCATATTTCTCAAATTCCATGCTGTAACTAGCACGACCCTGAGTTGCAGAGCGCAGATCGGTTGCATAACCGAACATTTCACCTAGCGGTACCAGGGCACGGATGACCTTCCCGGAGACGGAATCGTCCATACCTTGAACCAAACCACGACGACGGTTCAGATCGCCCATCACATCACCCATGTAATCCTCTGGGGTTACCACTTCAACCTTCATTATAGGCTCAAGTAAAACGGGATCTGCTTTGGCGCAACCCTGCTTAACACCCATAGAACCCGCAATTTTGAACGCCATTTCATTGGAGTCCACATCGTGGTATGAGCCATCAAACAACGTAACCTTAACGTCGATCATTGGGTAGCCGGCCAGAACACCATTCTGCAACTGCTCAAAACAACCTTTTTCTACAGCAGGAATGTATTCCTTAGGCACCACTCCACCTACGATTTCACTCTGGAACTCGTAAGTTTTTTCACCGTCTTCACCTTTATCGGTTAACGGCTCAATTCTCAGCCATACATGACCAAACTGACCACGACCACCGGACTGACGAACAAATTTCCCTTCCTGCTCTACAGAGGAACGGATTGTTTCACGATAAGCCACCTGAGGCTTACCAATGGTTGCATCAACTTTAAACTCGCGACTCATACGATCCACGATGATATCCAGATGCAACTCGCCCATCCCGGAAATAACGGTCTGACCAGTTTCCTCATCTGTCTTCACACGGAAAGACGGATCTTCCTGGGCCAGTTTACCCAGCGCAATCCCCATCTTCTCCTGATCCGCCTGAGACTTAGGCTCAACCGCAACAGAAATAACAGGCTCCGGGAATTCCATACGCTCAAGAACAATTCTCTTGTCGCCGTCACAAAGGGTGTCACCGGTAGTCACATCCTTCATGCCAATCAGCGCAGCAATATCGCCCGCACGAACCTCTTTAATCTCTTCACGGTCGTTGGCATGCATTTGCACCATGCGACCTACGCGTTCTTTTTTACCCTTAACAGAGTTGAACACGCTATCGCCGGAATTCAGCACACCGGAATAAACACGAACAAAGGTCAGCGCCCCAACAAAAGGGTCTGTGGCAATCTTAAATGCCAGCGCAGAGAATGGAGCATCATCTTCAGCCTCACGGCTTTCAGTGGTCTCACCATCCTCCAGCGTACCTTCAATCGCTTTTACTTCTGTCGGTGCAGGGAGGTATTCCACCACTGCATCCAGTACCGCCTGGACACCCTTGTTCTTAAAGGCAGAACCACAGAGCGCCAGTACGATTTCGTTGTTCAATACGCGAGTACGCAGACCTTGCTTAATTTCTTCATCGGTCAGCTCACCCTCTTCCAGGTACTTATCCATCAGCTCATCAGAGGCTTCAGCTGCAGCTTCTACCATCTTTTCGCGATACTCTTCAGACTGAGCCTGAAGCTCAGATGGAATATCGCGCAGCTCATAGGACATCCCGCTGTCGTCTTCGTTCCAGTAGATACTTTTCATGCGCATCAGATCGACAACGCCCTCAAAGTTTTCTTCTGCACCGATATTCAGCTGGATTGGAACAGGTGTTGCGTTCAGTCGATTCTCAATCTGATCGACAACCCGAAGAAAATCAGCTCCAGCACGATCCATCTTATTCACAAATACGATACGAGGTACTTCGTATTTATTAGCCTGGCGCCATACAGTCTCAGACTGAGGCTCCACACCCGATGAACCACAGAAGACCACCACAGCACCATCCAGCACACGCAAAGAACGCTCTACTTCAATAGTAAAGTCTACGTGCCCTGGCGTATCAATAATATTGACCCGGTGCTGATCAAACTGCTGATCCATACCAGACCAGAAACAGGTCGTCGCAGCCGAAGTAATGGTAATACCTCGTTCCTGCTCCTGCTCCATCCAGTCCATTGTTGCTGCACCATCGTGAACCTCACCTATTTTGTGAGACATACCGGTGTAATACAGAACACGTTCTGTAGTGGTTGTTTTACCCGCATCAACGTGCGCGCAAATACCGATGTTACGATAGCGGTTAATTGGGGTCTTACGTGCCACGACATATCTCCCGTTCGATTAGAAGCGGTAGTGAGAGAATGCTTTGTTAGCTTCAGCCATACGGTGAACGTCTTCACGCTTCTTAACAGCAGCGCCTTTACCGTCTGCCGCATCCAGAATCTCACCAGCCAGGCGCAGATCCATAGATTTTTCACCACGCTTACGTGCTGCATCCACCAACCAACGCATCGCCAGAGCCTGACGACGAGAAGGACGCACTTCTACGGGAACCTGATATGTAGCACCACCCACACGGCGGGATTTCACTTCCACCAGAGGCTGGATAGACTCCAGAGCCTTTTCAAACATATCCAGCGGAGCTTCTTTACTGCGCTCTTCTACTTTTTCCAGAGCACCGTATACGATACGCTCAGCAACAGATTTCTTACCGCTAACCATTACATGGTTCATAAATTTTGCCAGGCGCTCATTACCGAACTTAGGATCCGGGATAATTTCACGCTTCGCAGCAACACGACGTCTAGGCATTGATAAGCCCTCGTTAAGGTCTTCAGGTAAATCCGGAAATTATCCAGCCTTACTCTTATCAGACAAAGATTAAACTATTAAGACTTAGGACGTTTCGCACCGTACTTGGAGCGACCCTGTCTACGGTCAGAAACACCCTGTGTATCCAGGCTACCACGAACTGTGTGATAACGAACACCAGGCAAATCCTTCACACGACCACCGCGAATCAGAACAACAGAGTGTTCCTGCAGGTTGTGGCCTTCACCACCGATGTATGAAGTAACTTCAAAACCGTTTGTTAAACGTACACGACACACCTTACGAAGCGCTGAGTTAGGCTTCTTAGGAGTGGTAGTGTATACACGAGTACATACACCACGTCTTTGCGGGCAGCTTTGCAGAGCAGGAACATCGCTCTTCTCAACTTTACGCTTACGAGGTTTGCGTACCAACTGATTAATGGTTGCCATTCAAGCAGACTCCACGTTGTACACAAAAAAAGACGCTGGATAAACCACCGCCATACTAATTTAAGGAGGCGCATTGTATGTTGCCTCCTCAATACAGTCAAGGCCGGACAAAGCCCGGCCCTGAAACTTTTACACTTAGTGTGTATTTCTTTCTCAGTCTTCGCTGTTCAGCGCTTCACTCAGAGCCGCTTCAACTTCACTGGCGCTAGGACCTGCCAGTGCCGCTTCAACTTCCTGACGCTTCTTACGACGACCACTGTGATACGCCAGACCAGTACCCGCAGGAATCAGACGACCTACCACGACGTTTTCTTTCAGGCCTCGCAGCTGGTCACGTTTACCCGTTACCGCCGCTTCAGTCAGAACACGAGTTGTCTCCTGGAAGGAGGCAGCAGAGATAAAGGACTCAGTTGCCAGAGATGCTTTTGTAATACCCTGCAGTACACGCTCGTACTTAGCCGGGAATTTGTCCGCATTTTCCAGCGCTTCATTCTCTTCCAATACCTGGGCCAGCTCAACCTGATCGCCATGAATCAGGGTTGAATCGCCAGAATCCGTAATCTCAGCCTTACGCAGCATCTGACGAGCAATCACTTCGATATGCTTATCGTTAATGCCCACACCCTGCAGACGGTAAACTTCCTGCACCTCAGATGTAATGTATTCAGCCAGTTTGCTCACGCCCAGCAGACGCAGAATATCGTGCGGGTTAGACGGGCCGTCAGAGATGACCTCTCCACGCTCAACCTTCTCACCTTCAAACACGTTCATCTGACGCCACTTAGGGATCAGCACTTCATACGGATCACCTGATTCAGGCGTGATCACAATACGGCGCTTGCCTTTGGTCTCTTTACCGAAGGTCACCACACCAGAGATCTCTGCCAGCAGCGCAGGTTCTTTCGGACGACGGGCTTCAAACAGATCCGCCACTCGCGGCAGACCACCGGTGATATCCTTGTTACCACTGGATTCCTGAGGAATACGCGCGATAATCTCACCAACACCGATATCCTTACCATCTTCTACGGTGACTACCGCATTACCAGGCAACAGATACTGCAGTGGTGTCTGAGAATTTGGCATAGACAGCTCATTGCCCATCTCGTCAACCAGCATGATCATAGGACGAATATCTTTACCTGCTGCCGGACGTGCGGCCGGATCGATAATTTCTATCGACGTCAGACCTGTCAGTTCATCCTGGCTGCGGTTAACGGTGATACCGTCTTCCATGCCATTAAACTTAGCCCGACCTGCCATCTCAACCACAATCGGGTGAGTGTGTGGATCCCACTTCGCCAGAATCTGACCAGAATCAACATGATCACCTTCACGAACGCTGATCTCAGCACCATACGGCAGCTTGTAGTATTCACGCTCACGACCAGTTTCATCCGCCACTGCCAGAGCACCTGAACGGGATACTGCAACCAGTTTGCCGTCACTACGCTCTACAAACTTAATATTGTGGAAGCGAACAGTACCGCCATGTTTAACCTGAACATTATCAATGGCAGATGCACGGGATGCAGCACCACCGATGTGGAATGTACGCATCGTCAGCTGGGTACCCGGCTCACCAATGGACTGCGCCGCGATAACACCCACAGCCTCACCCACGTTAACCAGATGCCCACGGGCCAGATCACGACCGTAACAGCTCGAACATACACCATAACGCGTATCACAAGAGATCGCAGAACGCACCACAATCTCATCAATACCCATAGTATCCAGACGATCACACCAGGCTTCGTCCAGCAGTGTACCACGAGGAATCAGCACTTCACCGCTGTCGTGTTTAACCACATCTTTCGCGACCACACGACCCAGTACACGCTGCGCCAGAGGTACTACGATGTCACCACCCTCGATCAGAGGGTTCATAACCAGACCTTCTTCGGTACCACAATCGTGCTCGGTAACCACCAGATCCTGCGCGACGTCTACCAGACGACGAGTCAGGTAACCGGAGTTTGCAGTTTTCAGTGCGGTATCCGCCAGACCCTTACGAGCACCGTGAGTCGAGATGAAGTACTGGAGTACGTTCAAACCTTCACGGAAGTTCGCCACAATAGGCGTCTCGATGATAGATCCATCCGGCTTAGCCATCAGACCACGCATACCCGCCAGCTGACGAATCTGAGCCGCACTACCCCTTGCACCTGAGTCCGCCATGATGAATACGGAGTTGAAGGAGTCCTGCTGCTCTTCTTCACCATCACGGTTTATAACAGTCTCTTTAGAGATACCTTCCATCATCGCCTTGGCTACTTTGTCATTCGCCTTGGACCAGATATCAATAACTTTGTTGTACTTCTCACCCTGAGTTACCAGACCGGATGAGAACTGCTGTTCAATCTCTTTTACTTCTGCTTCGGCTGCACTAACGATCTCTGCTTTCTCATCCGGAATAACAAAGTCGTTTACACCAATAGATGCACCGGACAGCGTCGCCTGACGGAAACCGGTGTACATCAGCTGATCAGCAAAAATAACTGTTTCTTTCAGACCCACACGACGGTAGGAGTTGTTGATCAGACGAGAGATTGCTTTCTTCGTCATTGACTGATCAACCAGAGAAAACGGCAGACCTTTTGGCAGTATGCGATACAGCATACAACGGCCTACAGTTGTCTCTTTAATGGAAGTCACTTCTTCCATAGAGCCATCATCATTCAGCAAGTGTTCGGTCACACGGACTTTTACACGCGCCTGCATGTGTACATGACCCGCACCCAGCGCACGCTCTGCCTCATCAGTGTTGCTGAAGGTCATACCTTCACCACGGGCATTGATGCGATCACGGGTCATGTAGTACAGACCCAGTACAACGTCCTGGGAAGGAACGATAATTGGCTCACCGTTCGCAGGAGACAGTACGTTGTTAGTCGACATCATCAGCGCACGAGCTTCAAGCTGTGCTTCTGTAGTCAACGGCAGGTGAACCGCCATCTGGTCACCATCGAAGTCAGCGTTGTACGCCGCACACACCAGGGGGTGCAGCTGAATCGCTTTACCTTCAATCAGCAGTGGTTCAAACGCCTGAATACCCAGACGGTGCAGTGTCGGTGCACGGTTCAGCAGAACCGGATGCTCACGGATCACTTCCGCCAGAATATCCCATACTTCCGGCAGCTCACGTTCAACCATCTTCTTCGCCGCTTTGATGGTTGTCGCCATACCTTTAGCTTCCAGGCGAGCAAAGATATACGGCTTGAACAGCTCCAGCGCCATCTTCTTAGGCAGACCACACTGGTGCAGTTTCAGCTGTGGACCTACGGTAATTACCGAACGCCCTGAGTAGTCAACACGTTTACCCAGCAGGTTCTGACGGAAGCGACCCTGCTTACCCTTGATCATATCAGCCAGGGATTTCAGAGGACGCTTGTTCGAACCTGTAATTGCACGACCACGACGACCGTTATCCAGCAGAGCGTCAACCGACTCCTGCAGCATACGCTTCTCGTTGCGTACAATAATATCCGGTGCATTCAGGTCCAGCAGACGCTTCAGACGGTTATTACGGTTGATCACGCGACGATACAGATCATTCAGATCCGACGTTGCAAAACGACCACCATCCAGAGGTACCAGAGGACGAAGATCCGGTGGCAGTACAGGCAAAGCTTCCAGAACCATCCACTCTGGCTTATTACCTGACTTAAAGAACGCTTCCAGCAGTTTCAGACGCTTGGACAGTTTCTTGATCTTGGTTTCACTGTTCGTTTGCGGAATCTCTTCACGCAGGATATTGATCTCATCTTCCAGCTCAATATCTCTTAACAGCTCCTGAACCGCCTCTGCACCCATACGGGCATCAAAGTCATCACCGAACTCTTCCAGCGCTTCATAGTACTGCTCATCATTCAGCAGCTGACCGCGCTCCAGAGTCGTCATACCCGGATCAATCACTACGAAAGATTCAAAGTACAGTACACGCTCGATATCACGCAGGGTCATATCCAGCAGCAAACCGATACGGGATGGCAGGGATTTCAGGAACCAGATGTGTGCTACCGGAGAAGCCAGTTCAATGTGCCCCATACGGTCACGACGAACTTTAGCCTGAGTCACCTCAACGCCACACTTCTCACAGATAATACCACGGTGTTTCATGCGCTTGTATTTACCACACAAGCACTCATAGTCTTTTACCGGGCCAAAGATTTTCGCACAGAACAGGCCATCACGTTCTGGCTTAAAGGTACGGTAGTTGATCGTCTCTGGCTTTTTAACTTCACCAAAAGACCAGGCGCGAATCATATCTGGCGATGCCAGAGTAATCTTAATCGAGTCGAATTCTTCGCTTTGTCCCTGTGCTTTCAGCACATTAACTAAATCTTTCATCGGCCACTGCTCCAGCTGGAGTTGCAGATGCGGGCCTCAGCCCGCATTGGAATTCATCTTGCTGTTATTAAACCTGACAGGCTGCTTATTCAGTTTCCAGGTCAATATCAATACCCAGAGAACGGATTTCCTTCACCAATACGTTGAAGGACTCTGGCATACCCGGCTCCATGCGGTGGTCGCCATCAACGATGTTCTTATACATCTTCGTACGACCGTTCACATCGTCCGATTTAACTGTCAGCATCTCCTGCAGAGTATAGGCGGCACCATATGCTTCCAGTGCCCACACCTCCATCTCTCCGAAACGCTGACCACCGAACTGAGCCTTACCACCCAATGGCTGCTGGGTAACCAGACTGTAAGAACCAGTAGAACGAGCATGCATCTTGTCATCAACCAGGTGGTTCAGTTTCAGCATGTACATGTAACCTACAGTTACCGGGCGATCAAACTGTTCACCAGTACGACCATCACGCAACCAGACCTGACCACTGTCAGGAATATCAGCCAGACGCAGCAGCGCTTTGATCTCAGGCTCCGGAGCACCATCGAATACAGGCGTTGCAATAGGGACACCTTTGCGCAGGTTTTTCGCCAGAGCGATCACTTCATCATCTGTCAGGCTGTCAATATCTTCTTTGTGGTTGCCCACTTCGTTATAAACCTGATTCAGGAAATTACGAATATCCTGAACCTGACTCTCACGCTGCTCCAGCAGCATTTCATTGATCTTGTCGCCAAGACCTTTAGCTGCCATACCCAGGTGAGTTTCCAGAATCTGTCCTACGTTCATACGGGACGGTACACCCAGAGGGTTAAGCACGATATCAACCGGCTCACCTTTTTCGTCGTACGGCATGTCTTCAACAGGCATAATCGCAGAAATTACACCTTTGTTACCGTGACGACCCGCCATCTTATCACCTGGCTGGATACGACGTTTAATAGCCACATAAACTTTAACAATCTTAAGAACACCCGGAGCCAGGTCGTCGCCTTGCTGCAGTTTCTTCTTCTTGTCTTCGAACTTAGCATCCATCTCTTTACGGCGCAGCTGCAGTTGCTCTTCAGCCTGCTGCAGAACTTCGCTCAGAGATTCATCCGCCATAGCCAGTTTAAACCACTGACCGTGAGGCAGATCATCCAGATAATCCATGGTCAGAGTGTCGCCTTTAGCCAGTTTAGGTCCACTCAGAACCTGCTGACCTTCCAGCTGACGCCCCAGACGCTCAAAGGTCGCTTCTTCTGCAATACGGAATTCTTCCTGCAGATCTTTGCGTACTTCATCTAACTGAGACTGCTCAATGGCACGGGCACGGGTATCTTTCTCTACGCCGTCACGGGTAAAGACCTGAACGTCAATCACAGTACCTTTAGTACCGGTAGATACACGCAGAGAGGTATCTTTAACGTCAGAGGCTTTCTCACCGAAAATGGCACGCAGCAATTTCTCTTCTGGTGTCAGCTGAGTTTCACCTTTAGGCGTAACTTTACCTACCAGGATATCACCAGGGCCTACTTCTGCGCCGATATAGACAATACCCGACTCATCCAGTTTGCTCAGAGCACTTTCACCCACATTCGGGATATCAGAAGTAATCTCTTCAGGGCCCAGCTTGGTATCACGAGATACACAGGTCAGCTCCTGAATATGAATCGTAGTGAAGCGATCCTCCTGTACAACCCGCTCAGATACCAGAATGGAATCCTCGAAGTTGTAGCCGTTCCACGGCATAAAGGCGATACGCATATTCTGGCCCAGAGCCAGCTCACCCAGATCCACAGACGGACCATCGGCCAGTACATCACCACGCTCAACTGCATCACCCGGCAGTACAATCGCACGCTGGTTGATACAGGTATTCTGGTTAGAACGGGTATATTTCGTCAGGTTATAGATATCTACACCTGCTTCACCAGCATCTGTTTCTGCATCATTTACACGGATCACGATACGGCTGGCATCAACCGAATCAACCACACCACCACGACGAGCAATAGCACATACACCAGAGTCACGGGCAACAAAACGCTCCATACCCGTACCGACCAGCGGCTTATCAGCACGCAGGGTAGGTACAGCCTGACGTTGCATGTTCGACCCCATCAGCGCGCGGTTCGCATCATCGTGCTCAAGGAACGGAATCAGGGCCGCAGCGACGGATACAACCTGACGAGGAGAAACATCCATCATGGTAACCTGATCCGGTGTCATAAAGGTTGTTTCACCTTTGTGACGTACCTGCACCAGATCGTCAATCAGACGATTCTCTTCATCTACGGTCGCAGAAGCCTGTGCAATAATAAACTGGCTTTCTTCAATCGCAGACAGGTAAGCCATCTCATCCGTTACCTGGCCATCAATGACTTTACGGTAAGGCGTTTCCAGGAATCCGTATTCATTGGTGCGGGCATAAGTAGCCAGAGAGTTAATCAGACCAATGTTCGGACCTTCAGGTGTTTCAATCGGACATACACGACCATAGTGAGTCGGGTGTACGTCACGCACCTCAAAACCAGCACGCTCACGAGTCAGACCACCAGGGCCTAAAGCAGACACACGACGCTTGTGAGTCACCTCAGACAGCGGATTATTCTGGTCCATAAACTGAGACAGCTGCGAAGAACCGAAGAACTCTTTAATCGCTGCCGCTACAGGCTTGGCATTGATCAGATCCTGAGGCATCAGGCCTTCGCTTTCCGCCAGAGACAGACGCTCTTTCACCGCACGCTCAACACGTACCAGACCGACACGGAACTGGTTTTCAGCCATTTCACCTACGGAACGAATACGACGGTTACCCAGGTGATCAATATCATCCACCTCACCTTTACCATTACGGATATCAATCAGCACTTTCAGTACATCAATAATATCGTCATGACTCAGAACACCTTGCCCGGTGTCTTCGCCACGCAGCAGGCGACGGTTGAACTTCATACGACCTACTGCAGACAGATCGTAACGGTCTTCACTGAAGAACAGGTTCTCGAACAGCGCTTCTGCCGATTCTTTAGTTGGTGGCTCACCAGGACGCATCATACGGTAGATTTCTACCAGAGCTTCCAGCTGATTACGGGTAGTATCAATACGCAGAGTATCTGAAACAAAAGAGCCGCAATCCAGGTCATTGGTATACAGCGTTTCAATTTCTTTACATCCACCCTGAGCCAGACGCTCAAGAATCTCATTCGTAATCTGAGAGTTACACTCGCAGATCAGCTCACCAGTGCGCTGATCAAACATATCTTTAGCCAGTACACGGCCAAACATATATTCAACGGGTACTTTCAGCTTATCCATACCGGCTTTTTCAAGCTGACGGATATGACGTGGCGTAATACGGCGCCCTTCCTCTACGATCACTTCACCGTTGTTATCGCAGATATCGAAAGTCGCTGTTTCACCACGCAGACGTGCTGGCAGCAGCTCCATATACAAGCCATCACGTTCAAAGAAGAAACGGTTTGTATCGAAGAACATCTCCAGCATCTGCTCTGACTGGTAACCCAATGCGCGTAGCAGAACGGAAGCCGGTAATTTACGACGACGATCGATGCGGACAAAAACGTTGTCTTTCGGATCAAACTCGAAGTCCAGCCATGAACCACGGTAAGGAATGACACGGGCTGAATACAGCAATTTACCGGAAGAATGCGTTTTACCTTTATCGTGATCAAAGAACACACCCGGAGAACGATGCAACTGGGAAACAATTACACGCTCAGTACCATTAATAACGAAGGTACCGTTTTCAGTCATCAGGGGCATTTCACCCATGTAGACTTCTTGTTCTTTAATATCCTTGATTGCCTTGCTGGATGACTCTTTGTCATAGATTACAAGACGGACTTTAACGCGCAGAGGCGCAGCATAGGTTACACCACGTAGCTGACACTCTTTTACATCAAATACCGGTTTGCCCAGGCGATAGCTGACATACTCCAGAGAAGCATTACCGGAGTAGCTCTCAATTGGGAATACCGATTTAAACGCAGCGTGAAGGCCTAAATCCTCCCGCTGATCAATGGTTTTATCTTCTTGCAGGAAGGAACGATAAGAATCCAGCTGGATGGCCAGCAGATAAGGCACATCCATGACTTGGGGTAGTTTACCGAAATCCTTGCGGATACGTTTTTTCTCAGTATATGAGTAAGCCATCAGTATTCCCCAGCTTGTTCATCTGATCTCAGGCTACGAACACAACTTCTCTACTGACCCATTCGAAGTTTGTGTCGACATCTATTCACACTGCTTTCATTAAAGCAGTCAAGGATATTATGAACAGAAAAAGGCCGGCGGCGATAACGCCACCAGCCCCACTGCAATAATTAGCAGCGTCTGCTGTTCTGCAAGAGCTATTACTTCAGCTCTACAGATGCACCAGCTTCTTCCAGCTGTGCTTTAGCAGCTTCAGCGTCGTCCTTAGACACGCCTTCTTTAACAGTAGCAGGAACACCGTCTACCATGCCTTTAGCTTCTTTCAGGCCCAGACCAGTGATCGCGCGAACTGCTTTAATTACGTTTACTTTCTTATCGCCAGCAGCGGTCAGAACAACGTCAAATTCAGTTTGCTCTTCTGCAGCAGCTTCGCCACCAGCAGCGCCACCAGCTACAACAGCAGCAGCAGCAGAAACACCGAATTTTTCTTCCATAGCTTCAACCAGTTCAACAACGTCCATTACGGACATTTCTGCAACTGCATTGATGATATCTTCTTTAGTCAGAGCCATTTTCTTAGCTTCCCAACGTTATAGAGCAATTGTCGCTCGATTAAAATCAAAAATCTTATAAGAACAAAACAGAACTATAATTAAGCTGCTGCTTCTTCTTTCTGATCGCGAATAGCTGCCAGAGTACGTGCCAGCTTGCCTGCAGATGCTTCTTTCATAGTCATCATCAGGCTTGCAATAGCTTCGTCGTATGTAGGCAGTTTTGCTAAACGGTCAATATCCGCCGCTGCGATCAACTCTCCTTCGTACGCCAGCGCTTTAACTTCAAAGTTAGCTTCATCTTTAGAAAAATCTTTCAGAAGACGAGCTGCCGCACCTGGATGCTCAATAGAGAAAGCAATCAGGCTTGGACCTTTGAAGCTGTCCTGCAGGCACTCAAATGGAGTACCTTCAACAGCGCGACGAGCCAGCGTGTTACGAACAACACGCAGCTGTACACCGGCTTCACGGGCATTTTTACGCAGAGCAGTCATTGCATCTACAGTAACGCCACGAGAGTCGGCTACTACAACGGAAAGAGCAGCATTGGCAGCTTCGTTGACTTCAGCAACAATTGCTTTTTTGTCTTCGAGACGTAGTGCCACTTTGTGTGCTCCTAAAATTATGAAGGTGTTACACCTTCCTTTACCACCACCCCTTTTCAGGGAAGTAACGATGGTTGGGCACCAGAGATTCTGGCGGGCCATTCCATCTGCGCAGGACGCTCAAATAAGCGATTAAGCTTGCGCTCCTGCGGTCTTTGACGAAACTCTGCTTGCAGCAGAGCCCCGCAAAGTTCGATTTTTGTCTTAAACCGCCAGATCTGATACGTCGATAGTCAGACCAGGACCCATGGTAGAAGACAGAGTAATTTTCTTCAGGTATACACCTTTAGAAGCAGAAGGTTTCAGCTTCTTCAGATCTGCAACCAGAGCTTCCAGGTTACCTTTCACTGCATCAGCAGAGAAATCAACCTTACCGATTGCAGCGTGGATGATACCATTTTTATCTGTACGATAACGAACCTGACCAGATTTAGCGTTTTTAACAGCATTCGCTACATCAGGAGTCACAGTACCTACTTTAGGGTTTGGCATCAGGCCGCGAGGACCCAGGATCTGACCCAGCTGACCTACAACACGCATTGCATCCGGAGAAGCAATAACTACGTCATAGTTCAGATCACCGCCTTTCATTTCAGCGGCCAGCTCGTCCATACCAACAACATCAGCGCCTGCTTCTTTAGCAGCGTCAACGTTTGCACCCTGAGTAAATACCGCTACGCGAACGTCTTTACCAGTACCGTTAGGCATAACAGTTGCGCTACGGACAACCTGGTCAGATTTACGAGGATCCACACCCAGATTAACTGCAACTTCAATAGATTCTTTAAACTTAACAGTAGACAGCTCGGACAGCAGAGCTACCGCTTCAGCTACAGTGTATGCTTTTTCAGCATCAACCTTTTCACGAATCAGTTTTGCGCGCTTAGTCAGTTTAGCCATCTTACAGACCCTCCACATTCAGGCCCATGCTGCGGGCAGTACCAGCAATCGTACGAACCGCTGCATCCATATCAGCTGCAGTCAGATCAGGCTGTTTAGCTGTAGCAATCTCTTCCAGCTGAGCACGGCTAACCGTACCCACCTTATCAGTATTAGGACGAGCACTACCGCTTTTCAGACCCGCTGCTTTTTTCAGCAGAACAGATGCTGGAGGAGTCTTAGTTACAAATGTAAAGCTACGATCGCTGTACACAGAAATCACAACAGGAACAGGCAGACCTGCTTCCATATCCTGAGTAGCAGCATTAAACGCTTTACAGAATTCCATGATATTCACACCATGCTGACCCAGAGCAGGACCAACTGGAGGACTTGGATTCGCTTTACCTGCTCCAACCTGAAGCTTGATATAGGCTTCTACTTTCTTAGCCATTTCTATCTCCTGAGTGGGTTATGCGCCTTTCGGCTCCCCGTTAAACACTGAATCGAGTTCAGCGCATAAAATTCAGTCTTTTTCGACCTGACCAAAGTCCAGCTCAACAGGCGTTGAACGACCAAAAATCAGAACCGAAACGTGCAGTTTGCTTTTTTCGTAATTAACTTCTTCAACTACGCCATTAAAGTCAGCAAACGGCCCATCAATAACACGCACGATCTCGCCCGGCTCAAACAGAGTCTTCGGACGCGGCTTGTCAGTACGGTCAGCAACACGCTGCAGGATGGCATCGGCTTCTCTTTCAGTAATAGGAGCCGGCTTTTCTGCCGTACCACCAATAAAGCCCATCACACGAGGTGTTTCTTTAACCAGGTGCCAGGTGGAGTCATTCATCTCCATCTGCACCAGAACATAGCCCGGATAGAATTTGCGTTCACTCTTGCGCTTTTTACCATCGCGCATTTCCACAACTTCTTCTGTTGGCACAAGAATATCGCCGAACAGCTCTTCCATCCCCAACCGTGCAACGCGCTCAGTCAGCGAACGCATCACATGCTTTTCATAACCTGAATAGGCATGAACAACATACCAACGCTTTGCCATGTCTATTCCTCGTTAAGCGATAACCATTGAGATCAGCCAACTCAGCAGGGAATCAAGTCCCCACAAAACCAATCCCATAAATAATACTGCGGCCAGAACGATCATTGTCGTCTGAGTTGTTTCCTGCTTTGTCGGCCAGACTACTTTACGAATCTCATTACGGGATTCAGCAGCCATATCTGCAAAGCGGCGACCCTTTTCTGTTTTAAGAGCAACCAGCGCCGCCACAACCCCAACCACTACAATAGCGACTGTGCGATATAACAGAGGATACTCAGAAAAATAGAGGTTTCCCGCCACAGCTGCAGCAATCAGCAGAAAAACAACTGCCCATTTCAAACCATCAAAATTTGACTCAGGGGCTTCTGCATTGCTTTTCATCTATGAACTCCTCAGATTTCGGCGATTACCGATAAGGATACCAACCTGGGGAAGGCTGGCAGGCCAGGAGGGACTCGAACCCCCAACAGCCGGTTTTGGAAACCGGTGCTCTACCAATTGAACTACTGGCCTATATCAGTGGACCCCATAACAACAGGCCCAAGATTATACTCTTGCGACAACCTGCCTACAAGAATTTTACTCGCAGACAAAAAAACAGGCTTACGCCTGCTTTTATAACTGGAGCTCATGACCGGATTTGAACCGGTGACCTCTTCCTTACCAAGGAAGTGCTCTACCGACTGAGCTACATGAGCCTTGGAGCGGGCAGCGGGAATCGAACCCGCATCATCAGCTTGGAAGGCTGAGGTTCTACCACTAAACTATGCCCGCTAAAAATGGTGGAGGGGGAAGGATTCGAACCTTCGAAGGCGAACCGGCAGATTTACAGTCTGCTCCCTTTGGCCACTCGGGAACCCCTCCGAGCATAGGCGGATAAACCGCTTTCTTTCGTTGCCGTGTCTCAGCAACGGGGCGTACTATACCCAGCCCTGTATTATCGTGCAACCCTTTTTTTATATTTTTTTAAAAAAATTTCGGACTACATATCAAAACAGTGCCGTAGCCCCCGTAATACAAGGCTTTCAGCGATTTCATGTTTTTCAGTAATTTGGGCGCTAATCAGTCGGGCATCCCCACCTGATAGCCAGACAGAGTAATCCTTTCCTCTCAGACACGCAATTCTTTGCTGCAAGAAATCCCTTGTAATACAAAGAACACCATGATCAACGCATTGCTCCGTATTTTTTCCGGGACAAATATTCTGATTTTGCCCTTCAGCAAACCCCACCTGCGCCGTTGTCTGGCCAAGAGATTGCCTCATCATTGTTAAACCGGGGAGAATATAACCTCCCTCATGGACTCCCTCACCCGTCAGATAGTCCACAGTAATTGCGCTGCCAAGAGACACCAGCATCAGATTCCCACCGATCTCTTTTCTCCCCGCCAACAGGGCCAGCCAGCGATCCACTCCCAGCCTGGAGCAATCTTCATACGCACAAGTCAATCCATGCCATTCAGGCTTTACAACAGCCCTCTTGAACCGCACCCCTGAAGGCACACTCTCCTCCCAGTTCCTGGCCTCTTCTGCACGAGCCACAGCTGCCACCCTTATCTCTCTGACACCATTAAGAGGAATATCCGAAAGACTACCTGCAACCCGTACATCAAGATGATTGCCATCACTATTTCTTGCATATTTAATACGGGTGTTACCGATATCCACCAACAAACAACTACTCTGATGCTCTGACACTCACCTCTCCCCCGGCAAAGCTTTTCAGCTCGCCATTATCACACTCAAGGATGAAATTCCCTTTCAAATCAATTCCTTTAGCAATACCAGACACCCTGTTACTACCCATACTCACCGATACTGTTTTTTCATACAGGTAATCAAAATCCTGCCATCCATCAGGTATAGTCTTTCCATTATGGCTAAGCTCACCCATTAGCCTCTCCAATCCTTCAACCAGCTCGCCAGCCAACTGCGAGCGGTCAAAATCACCATACTGGTCCAGCGAAGTCCATAGCTGGTCAATTCCCTCTCCCTCAAGACTGACTGAGCTGAAGTTAACACCTATACCAACCACAAGATTACAGAAACTGGTGAGATCCCCATCAACCTCTATCAGAATCCCTGCCACTTTCTTACCCTGTATATAGACATCGTTCGGCCACTTAACCTTCACATCATCAACACCCTGCCTGCGAATCAAATCAGCCAGCAACACACCGACCGCAAGACTTAAGCCTTCCAGAGCAGCAGCACCCAACGCCAGCTTAGCGCCATAAGAGAAATAAAGATTTGCCCCAAAAGGGCTTTGCCAGCGTCGACCTCTACGACCTCGTCCCGCCGTCTGCTGCTCTGTCAGGCGCACAACGATTTCCTCTGGCCAGAATTGTTCCGACTCTTTCAAGGCCTGCAGAGTATCACCATTAGTTGATTCAGTAATCGCCACCAACTGCAGATCTGCAGACTCAGGTAACGCACATTGCAACTGAACCTCATCCAACAGATTTATAGGGTAAGCAAGACGATAGCCTCTCCCCTGCTCACTCACGACAGGCAAACCAAGCGCTTCAAGCTTTTGCAGGCGCTTCCAGATAGCAGCCCTGCTGATACCCAGCATTTCAGCCAGCTCAACACCAGAGTGACATTCACCATCTGCGAGAAAACGTATTAATTCAGTATTGTTCATAAGTTGTCTCTTTGTTTTTACAGTATTGTACTGCTCCCTCTTCGTCTTATCAGCAGAGCTTTGCACGATACACTAAGACTATTAGCCACAATAAGAATCATATACAAGCTATAACAACAATAGGGAGCTAAAAGAGTGAGCAAGCTAGTTACCGATTCCAGGAGCGGCAAAGATAGGGCTTCTGTTAAGACCTCCTTAACAGAAGACGATGATACTGATAGAGGGTTGTATTGGCCTGAAAACCTGTAGAAAGCATACTTGCCAGATTAAAGCACTCAGCTAACAATATTGTACCGTGTCACGACGGATGACGTATCAGTCACGGCAGGGTCAGCCATGTTCTCCATTTCCCGGCCGGACTTTTCTTCATACAACGAAAAAACCCCGGCCATAGAGACCGGGGTTCTTAATTTAAAGCTTGATGATGTCCTACTCTCACATGGGGAGGCCCCACACTACCATCGGCGCTGTACCGTTTCA
>NZ_JACJFM010000110.1 GCF_014164585.1 Oceanospirillum sediminis
GCAATGGTTTTTGCCGCATCAAACCCGCCTTTGTGACCAAATGTTACAATACCACTTTGGCCTTTTGGTAAGTATTTTTTGGCTAAAGCGTTGTACTTACTACTTTCTAAACCTGGATAGTTTACCCAAGCCACTTCGTCTTGCGCTTCTAACCATTTTGCCAATTCTAAAGCATTTTCACTATGTTGCTTGATTCTAACTGGCAATGTTTCTAAACCTTGAATAATGTTGAAAGCATTTGTTGGACTCATAGCACCGCCAAAATCACGCAATCCTTCCAAAATTAATTTAAAGGTGTAAGATGCTGCACCTAAAGTTTCATGATATTTTAAACCGTGATACCCTGCTGAAGGCTCTGTAAATTCAGGGAATTTTCCATTAGCCCAATCAAACGTTCCTGCATCAATAATTGCACCTCCCAGTGATGTTCCTTGTCCGCCAATATATTTCGTCAAAGAGTGAATAACTATATTCGCTCCGTGCTTAATCGGGTTTAA
>NZ_JACJFM010000111.1 GCF_014164585.1 Oceanospirillum sediminis
TATTGTAATCGTTATTCATTACATTACTTTTATGATGAAAGATAATTACTTTTTATTAAAAAACTGCTTAGATATTACTGCTCTATTAAAAGTTTTAAGCTATTAATCTGTTTCTTCCTCTACACTAATAAGGTTGTCATCCGGTATTCTATCAATCATTTTGTTATAAGGATCAATTCCTGCTTTTACAGGTAATTTATCCGTAGTAAATGTAAATGTAGATTCTCCTGGTTTCACCCATATTTTTTTAATAAAGAGCGGAGATTTAATAGTCATTCCGTTGCTGTTTTTGATATCGTTATCAAAAATCCCAATATCTAATAAATTTGGTTTTTCACTTGTTTTTAGAAGCTTTCCTAGACCATCAAAATATTCCTTTGAGCTTTCAACTGTTATAGTAACTTTGTATTTGTCATCTGCCAGCTTTTTGTAAGATGCTTTAGAGATTTTATTGGAGTAAAGTGTTATTTTTTCAAAACTATCTTCTAAATAATATT
>NZ_JACJFM010000112.1 GCF_014164585.1 Oceanospirillum sediminis
ATATATGAGAAAGCAGATGTAGCAAGCACACCAATAAAGCACATTAGCATGCGAACAGCACCAGCCAGAAATCCAGCAACAAGCATTAATCCAAAGGTTATTAACCATTTTTTATTACCCAATTTAAATCCTGCCTTGACTATTTCTGAAACAGATAAATCTGGATTGAATGCGTAAATTACATTTATAATGGAGATTGGAACAACGGCATATATCACTGGTAAAACACATAAAAGGTAGGCTACAATAGTTATTAAAAATGTAGCAGCTCCTACTTTTACCGTTTTTCCTAAATAAGGTTTTTTGAAAAAATAAAGATAATCATCACCTACAGCTTCATTAAATTCTTTTTGCTTGCATATTCTAAAAAAAGCGGCTTTGAATCCTACTCCAATTATCATTGCAAAGAATGAAAAAACAAACATCAATCCATAAAAAGGCAACATAATTGCCCAGTTTGGTTCGCCTCCATTATTTAACGCTTCAGGATCCATCA
>NZ_JACJFM010000113.1 GCF_014164585.1 Oceanospirillum sediminis
GAAGGGAAAATGAATAAAAAATCTAAACAATTTTATTATGAAAAAATCAATCTACTTAGCAACTTTTTTATCGTTGCTCTCAACATCACTTTTTGCTCAAATTGGGGGAATTGAAGATTCCGTTAATGATGTGGGCGATACCATACGTACCATATTTCCAATTTTACTTGGTGTCATCTTTCTAGTTGGATTCCTATTTAACGCAGGACATTTCTTTGGGGAAAACGCAGACCTTAAAAAAGGTATTACTAGAGTACTTGTATTTGTTTTGATTGCGGGTGCGGTTGTGGGCATCTTCACATATTTAATAGGCATCGTAGTATAATTGAACCCTCATCGAGGGCTTTATTAAAAAAGTTGTATGAAGAAATTCGAGGTCTATAAAAACATTAGAAAAAGGGCAGTCATTTTTGGGCTGCCTATTTCCCTGTTCGCCCTAATGATGGTGTCTATTTTGGCTTCGCTGCTCATTATCATTTTCTCTTTCAGTTT
>NZ_JACJFM010000114.1 GCF_014164585.1 Oceanospirillum sediminis
TTACCATCAGAATCCACCGCTTTGACCACATAGTAAGCCGTCGTATCACCATTGGCACCATCCTCATGGATCTCAGACGGATCAGTGATAATGTTGCCATCTTCATCTGACGGGAACAGCTTCAGAGTGAAGGCACTGTCGTCATCCGCTTCATCCAGAATAGTGGTCGTCACAGTATCCGGAGCGTATTCCACCTTTTCATAGGTATCAGCATCACTGAAACTGCCTGAGTCCAGTGAGACGACAAAATTTTCACCGCTATCTGTCAGCGCATCATCCACCGACTCTGCACTGAAAGCACTGCCCACGGTCACTGTCGTATTATTGAAAGTGTAATCATCACCGGCTGTCGCAGTGCCATCGGTAAAGCTGACATTAACAGTGCCCGTTGGCTGATCTGCCAGTGGGTTACCCTCTTCATCGACAGCTTTGACCACATAGTAAGCCGTGGTATTACCATTAGCGCTTTGTTCGTGAATCTCAGAAGG
>NZ_JACJFM010000115.1 GCF_014164585.1 Oceanospirillum sediminis
AATCCTCAACAGCGCTTTCCTGATATTCGTACATCTCAGGCATTCCGTAGTCTTCGCTGGTTTCGTCATTATTCCATGCGCTGACGCGGAGCTGCTCTTCCCATACCGGAATAAAGCGAACGATGGATTTATCTTTAATGCGGCGGGTTTTAGTGATGTCTACCGGCTCACTCCACTGCTTACCGTCGCGGATTTGCAGGATGACGGCGGAATAACGGTTGATGGCGTTGCGCTTGTCGGCCTCCTTGATGAACGGATAGGCACGCTTCATCATGTCGTTGATGGACAACTCCCACGGCGTTGAGTTCTTATCATCCTCGCCATTTTCAACCACTTCAGGGTATTTCTGCCAGCATTTATTAATAATGCGGTTAATGCCTGCTGCTGCGGCTGGATGTCGCTCATAGGCATAGCGGAACATCTCGGCGGTGATTTCCTGCGGGTACCCACATTCCGTCCAGAGACGATCGTGCTTCTGGTCAAG
>NZ_JACJFM010000116.1 GCF_014164585.1 Oceanospirillum sediminis
CATCATTTTTTTTGTGTATATGGGTATGTAGTTGATTACTAATATTATCCTGCAAATATGTTGTACAAATTAATATTATCAAAGAAAATCTATTAAAATCTTATTTATTATATATCTGGCAATAACTTGTATTTTTGAGCAAAAGAACGTAGAAAATCAATAACGCTAAAAAACTATTAGTAATCCATATTACAATAAATAGATAAATCATCATAAATTTGAAGCATTCGCATTAATATGCTTCCAAAATAGTCATCTAAATTATTTAAACATGTTTGGCTGATTTATCTGCAGTAATACATTTTAGAGAGCATCATGAAGCTTGTCTGGAGAGATTAACAGTATAATTCAATAAATAATCTCTTATTTATAATGGCAAAACGATAAACTAACGACTCTTTTTAAAGGCCTTCAACTAAATAAGAAAAAGATTGGAAAATTATTTTTTTATTTGGCTCTATGAGCTTGAAACTTAAATCTATAT
>NZ_JACJFM010000117.1 GCF_014164585.1 Oceanospirillum sediminis
AATGGGTTTGTATCACGCTCAGATGCGTTTTTAGATTTTTTAAAGACATATTCTTATTGAATCAAATCAATCTATCAAATCTAAAAACCCGCTCTTGCTGCCTCACATTAAAAAATTTGCAGTTGGAGTAATGCACAAACTCATAAGGTAGGTCATAATTAAAAGAAGTATTATCAACCCTAAAAACAGCATCGCAATCGATGTTTCCATAAGGCGAAATTCGTCTAAACCTGTAAACCTCAATACTTCCATTTTTATGTAGTTCAAACCAAGCACCTGCAGCAATACCCGATAACCATTGCGCATGTTCTTCTATAACATCATTAGGTTTTGGCTCTAAAGTTCCTACAAAATTTACTTCATGTCCATTTAGCTTATCTAAAAAGTACCGTACATTCTCACTTTTTTGAGAACCTTTAAATTCTGAAATTTCTCCCGTTTCAGAGACTTCATATACGTAATTTTCAGTATCAGCAAGTAAC
>NZ_JACJFM010000118.1 GCF_014164585.1 Oceanospirillum sediminis
CAGTAGCGACCGAAGATATCTATACCGTAGTGGCAACATCAGTAGAAGGCTGTGAGTCATTTCCTGTGTCGTTTCAAGTGAAAGCATCGGGAATTTCTACAATTACAGAAACAGATATTACTGTTAAAGATTTATCAAACAACAATACCATCACCATTGACGACTCCAATATTGGTATTGGAGACTATGAGTTTGCTTTGGATAATGAGTTTGGACCATTTCAAGATAGTCCTTTATTTCAAAATGTATTTGCGGGTGAGCATACTGTAGATGTGAGAGATAAAAACGGTTGTGGGGTGATTAGCCTTCAGGTGTTCGTTATGGGATTTCCAAAGTTTTTTACGCCCAATGGAGATGGTGCCAACGACACTTGGAATGTTAAAGGCCTAAGCAATGCGTATTTGCAAAATACCACTGTTTTTATTTATAATAGGTATGGTAAGCTTATCAAACAATTAAAGCCTTCAGCCGAAGGTTGGAA
>NZ_JACJFM010000119.1 GCF_014164585.1 Oceanospirillum sediminis
TCAAATTCAATAAACCATTCATGATAGGGTAATCCTTTCTCTGGATTAATTTGTGGCGCCACGGTAAATTCTGAAATTTGAATATCAGTCCCTTCTGTAGCCTCCTGCATAGCCTGTTCTACTTCTTTGCCAATAACATGTTCACCAAATGCTGAAATAAAATGTTTGATTCTGCCTGAAACTATAACGCGGTAAGGTTTTGTTGAAGTAAACTGAACCGTATCTCCAATATTGTACGCCCACAAACCAGCGTTTGTTGAAATTATCATTACATAATTTACACCAATGGTAACATCCTTTATAGTGATACGCTTAGGATTTTCGTCAAAAAACTCTTCTGCTTTTACAAACTCATAAAAAATGCCTGAATTTAACTGCAGTAGCATTCCTTTATCATCCTGCTTATCCTGAAATGCAAAAAATCCTTCACTTGCAGGGTAAAGTTCAATACTATCTACCTTGCGACCAATTAAGTTTTCA
>NZ_JACJFM010000014.1 GCF_014164585.1 Oceanospirillum sediminis
CGTTAAAAAGCAAATCCCCTGCACAATCAGCGGCCGTTCAACAGACGGTTATAGCTATGGCTCCGCCATCCGTATAACCGCTTAATAGTTATGTGTCCCACCTCCTGATCGGACATGGTTAATTGATAAGGATTTTTATAAATGAGAGCTCACACTGACAAATCAAAAGAAAATAAGAATTATTCTATGGTGGTCGGGTGTTCTCGTGCTAAAAGGAGCGACTCAAACTTTCAATTTATTGATAATCGACCTGAAGCCATGCAAATGAAAAGATTTCAAGAAATGGCGAACAACAGCAGGCAAGTTAAACAGTTAAGAGCGTTTCCAAAAAATACCGGAAATAGTCCGAATATCAATCAAAATACTATTAGCCCAATAATTCAGCGCCAAATCTTTCAAAATAGCGATGGCAAGTATTATAGTGATATGGAGCCTGACAGATACTTCGATACATGGCAGGAAGCTTACACTTACGAGCAAAACATGGAAGCACCACCGCCGATCAGCGGTGGCAGGCCACCCTCTCTCTTTACTCACACTTCGACAAAATCAACCAATAAAATAAGTAGCTATGGTATTCCGCAAGGACCACACACTGTAGCACATGCAGCTTTGATGAAAGCTTTATATAATGCTGAAGGCAGGATTGATACTCTATCTGTAATAGCTGAACAAATTCCTAATCCAAGTCAGTGGCGAGATTTAGTCAACAATGAATTAGGTGGGGGTAATCATTTTCACGGTAAAAGCGAGTTTTCACAAAGACTTTTGAGAGCCTATCGCCATTATAATGGCCTATACCAAGGTCTTCTCAGATCTCTAAATGATAAAAATGAAGGAACTCCTTTTGACTGGATGCACGAACTAATACAACTGCATCCATACGCTGTATACGGGTGGGCGTCTCCAAAGACGATTAAAAAGAAACATCTTAAAGGTAAAGGTGAAACTGGTGATCTTTCAGATACAAAAAGAAATATTGATACCTTAGCTAACTTTAAGAATAGGGAATCCTATTATGAAGCAATAGCGGATCGTCTTGAATTACTTGACCCGGATTACGAAGATAACTCTGAGCAATATTCTGATTCAGAAGACGACGCGATGTCTATAGAAGACGACCTGGATAGTTTGGTTGAAACTGAGCAAGAAAATAAATATACATTTGAGTTACCTGAATTAGACACTTCGATATCATCTAAAAGATTAGAAAGACGACTACTGTTGGAAGTCCTTGGTTGTGATTTGCTTTTCCAAAATAACTGTCTGATCAATGCAATAGCTATGGGCGCTGGCATAACAGTTAGTTACGAACAGCTTGTAGAGATTCGTGTAAGAATTGGAAGCATAGGCAACATGTTGTTTGCATCGCCAAATACCGTAGGCATTATATTAAATGTCTTAGGAATTAACGCGGGGGTTTTGGTTCACTATCCTGTAAGTGTGGGTCAAGATAATGAGCCAATAGGAAATCAAAATGGTCTTGTCATACATGTGTATCACACGGGTGGCGATCATTTTGTCTCTGAATGTCCAAACCCTGCAGACTATTTCTGAATGAACTACAATTCCTATTTAATGTAATTGTCATACAAAAACACACACACATAACAAAATGGTGCAGTGGACCTCATTACGTTTCACTTCAATCGGCCACTGACCAAGACGTTAGCAAATATAAGGTGAGACTAAGGTAGAGCGTGAGTGAACAATTGGATGAGCACACTGGACATTCAGAATACACAATGAGTTCGGGCATATAATTTCAGTTTGATTCAGCTTTAGTGTCTACGGCACAATGGTTTAGGCTAGGTGGTGGCGTTGTTCACCCCTTAACGCGGCGTTAGCCGTCATGGAGCTTGCTATACTCAAAGTGACAGAATAGTATCACTTTAGTATTCCTTTGGAGCAGCCCTCATGAAAGTAGAACTAGTTACATCACTTAAACGTCAAGCAACTAAGATTCTCGCCGAACTCCACGACACCAAAGAACCTGTGTTAATTACCGAGCATGGTAAGCCATCCGCATATCTGGTTGATGTTGATGATTACGAGTTTATGCAAAATCGTTTGGCTATTCTGGAGGGTATTGCACGAGGTGAGCGTGCACTAGTTGACGGTAAAGTGGTAAGTCATGATGAAGCCAGGGACAAAATGTCAAAATGGCTGAAATAATCTGGACTGAGCCAGCGTTATCTGACCTGAACGATATCGCTGAATACATCGCACTTGAAAATGTCGTAGCTGCAAAGCAGTTAGTGCAAACGATCTTCTCCAAAGTTGAACGCCTGGAGACGTTTCCTGAATCAGGTCGTATTCCGCCTGAACTAGAACATTTAAGTTATCGTGAAGTTGTCGTTAATCCATGTCGTGTTTTCTATAAACAAGACGGTGACAAAGTGTTTATTCTGTTTGTTATGCGCACTGAGAGAGATTTGCGTAAGTTCCTATTAAGTAAGCAATAATCTTTGAGAGTGAGCGGCTAATATGCGTTGCATATAGTATTTTAGGTGGTATGCGACTGCTTTTGTATTGCGGTGCTCAACCTTAACAGGGCGTTAGCGGTAGTTTTCAAGATAGTTGCAATACGTCGCATCAGTCCGCAGGGAATTTTTGTTTCTGGTGTAGCACTCGCATAATACGAATATTCGAGCTCTTAACCCAATAAGAAACAATCATTGAAACTTCGGGAATAATTAACAGTCTTCCACGTATGCCGTCACGTTGTACACCCATTAAGGGTTGTTCGAGTAAGTTTTCCACTTTAGTTTCAATGATATTATCAGTTCTTTCAGCAACATCAGGGTTAAAATCGTAGAGAAATTCAAAGATCTTTTCGCGATCATTTAGTAACTCTTCTTCCCATAAAATCATTGCTGACCTCGGCTACGAATCCTGGCTTTACGTGCTTCCATTCGGATTAGTCGTCAATAAATACAGCTTTACCGGAGTCATACTTCTCAAATGCGAGGTTTACTTGTTCAGTAAGCCAAGCATCGTGAGATAATGTTTTTCTTTGTTGCTCAGCCATTTGCTCAGTGAGTTCTCGGCATGCGTCGCTAAGCGTGCGCCCCTGGCTCTCTGCCATTTGTTGAGCCAGGCGTTTTGTTTCGTCATCAACACGAAACTGGATTCTAGTGTCCATGTGCTAATCCTTAAAAATGGTGTACACACAAACGTTAGCACTCGCGCTGAAAGTGGACAACAATCCTGACACAGCGGGGTAAGTATCTGCTTTTCATTTCTATGCGTACAATATTTAATAGTCACACAAATGCTCAATACAGACTGATTAAAATGTTCTGGATAGTCATATTACTCATAATCGCGATATGCGTCTTCCTGCCAAGCCTATGGGTCAGGCATGTGATGGAAAAGTACAGACAGCCTGCTGATCGCTACCGCAATCGGGGAAATGGTGGTGAACTTGCGCGCCATCTGCTAGACAGATTCGGCCTGAGCGACGTCAAGGTAGAGGAAACCTCTGCCGGTGATCACTATGATCCGGTCGCTAAGACTGTTCGTCTGACGCCAGACAACTATACAGGATACTCACTGACAGCAGTGACTGTGGCCGCCCATGAGGTGGGGCATGCCATTCAGGATTCACGTGGCGAGTCTTTATTCCTGTCCAGGCAGAGACTCGTAAAGGCCGCCATGGTCGGCGAGCGTATTGCCGGTATGATGCTGGTAGCTGCCCCGCTTGTTCTGATGCTAACCCGCCTGCCACAGGCGGGAGCACTCACGATAATGATTGGCGTTATTTCAATGGCACTAGGTACACTGGTGCACCTGATGACCCTTCCGGTTGAGTTCGATGCCAGTTATGGCAAGGCGCTGCCGATCCTGAAGGAAGGCGACTATCTGCACGATGGTGATCTGAAGCATGCGGAAAAAATTCTCAAGGCTGCGGCGCTGACCTATGTCGCTGCCTCGCTGACCAGCTTGTTAAACCTGGGGCGATGGGTTGCTGTGCTCCGTCGATAGTGTGAGGGGAAAATGAGTCATTGGAACAAGAATGGTATCAGTAAAAAGAACCCAGTCGCATTGGGTCTTGGTATAGGAATAGCCATTGGCTGTGGTATTGGTGCAGCGCTTGGGAATATCGCTCTGGGTATTGGTATCGGAGTGTCAATTGGCGCAGCCATAGGCCTGGAGCAAAAGAAAAAGCTAGAAAAAAGTGACGATGAATAGACCTGTAATCAGCAGCTAACAAGTGAAGTGATAGAATGAGATCTTAAGCGAATTCAATAGGCGTTAAATCTTGTCGAAGAGATTTGGCAGATAAGCCCGGATCTCCGGTTCAACCTGCATTCATCTGAGCTGTGTCATGCTCCATCCATTGAAAAGATGCAGGGCAGCTTTCTGGATTATACCAAAGCGGAACAACTGAGCGACTGAACCAGGCTATCGGGATGGTGGATTATTCTGTTGTCATGCCATGTGTTCAGATCGGGGGAGTTTTTTCGGATACAGGTGTTCATTTCTGATTTGAACAGTCTAATCATTTCAGGCAATCATAAAATCATTTTAGGCAAGGATATAATATCTCATTGGTTAAACTGATCATCAGTTAAGTCACATCGTACTTAGCAACCTGACAAACAGCCTGGACTAAAAAGGCCTTGCTGACACCTGGAGCGATGATCATGCAAAAAGTTACTTTCCCTAACACTAACGGACTGGATATCACCCTGGCCGGAGTCATTAACTTCCCTGAAGCATTTGATGAGAACCAGACCTATCCAGCGGTTGTTGTGTCGCACCCTGGCGGTGGTGTTAAAGAACAAACTTCTGGTATCTATGCCCGCAAGCTGGCAGAAAATGGTTTTATCGCCATTGCCTATGATGCCTCTTATCAAGGCGAAAGCACCGGCTCGCCCCGCCAGTTAGAAAACCCGTATGTGCGTACAGAAGATATCAGTGCTGTTATCGATTATTTGACCACGCTTCCATATGTCGATAACGATCGTATTGGTGCTATGGGTATTTGCGCGGGTGCTGGTTACACCGTAAACGCAGCCATCAATGACCGTCGTATCAAGGCGGTTGGCACTGTCAGTATGGTAAACATTGGCCAGATGTTCCGTAACGGCTGGGAAAACAATGTTAAAGACAGTGATGCTATTCCTTACATCGACTTTGGCTCTGTTTCTCGCACTGCTGACACGAACGGTAACGAAATCGCAATTATCCCAATGGCGCCACTGAAAGAAGAAGATGCACCGAATGAAGAACTGCGTCAGGCGTGGGAGTATTACCATACCGATCGTGCCGAGTACTGCACTGCGCCGGGTTTTGCGACAGCTCGCAGCCTTAACCAGATCATTACCTATGATGCTTTCCATAAAGCAGAAGCCTTCCTGACTCAGCCGCTGCAGACTGTTGCGGGCAGCAATGCAGGCAGTAAGTGGATGAGTGACGATCTGATGGAACGTGCAGCAAGTGCAGACAAACATATGCACATTGTGGATGGTGCAAACCATATGGACCTCTATGACGGGAAAACTGAAATCACTGAAGCCATCGGCGCATTGGCACCTTTTTTCTCACGTACGCTTTGATAACTCACTTCGAAACATAAGTAGTCACAATAACTAAACATATACCGGCATTCGCTGATCAATCCAGCGAGCAGATAAAGGTGAACACTATGGAAAAGATTACATTTCGAAATTCAGACATGCTTTGGGACATATCAGCATTGGTGCTTTACCCACCGAACTTTAATCCGTCCCAAAAATATCCTCTGATTGTCAGTGTACACCCCTTTGGTAGCTGTAAAGAGCAAACATCGGGGGCTGTGTATGGTAAAGCATTAGCTGAAGCCGGTTACGTTGTAATCGCCCATGATGCCAGCTTCCAGGGTGAGTCTGGTGGCTTTCCTCGCTATGTGGAAGAACCAGCTCAGCGTGTTGAAGATGTGAGCCGGGTCATTGATTACGCGGTAACACTTCCATACGTTGATGCCGACCGCATCGGCGGTATTGGTATCTGCGGTGGCGGGGCTTACATTATCAACGCCGCGCTGACGGAAAAGCGCCTGAAAGCGGTTGTCGGGATTACACCGGTAAACCTGGGCCGTTTGTTCAGAGAGGGCTTTAGCCAGTTTCAACCGATCACAGCACTTGAATCTATGGCAGCACAACGCACGCTGGAAGCCAGAGGCGAAGAGTTGCAAGTGAACGAGTTGTTACCACCAGGTCCTGAAGCTGCTGTAAAGCTGGGACTGACTGAACGTGATGTATCTGAAGCTACGGATTACTACAAAACACCACGGGGTCAACAGCCAGGCGGGGCAACTAAGATGCTGTTCTCTCATGCACAGAAAATACTGAGCTGGGACGCCTTTGCATTTGCCGAAACCCTGATGACACAACCGGTCATGGCTGTCATCGGCAATAAAGTCGGGGCTTTTGGAGCTTATCGGGATGGCATGGAAATCTATGGTCGGTCAGTTGTCTCAAAGGATAGACAATTGGTTGAGCTGAACGACTGGTCTCACTACGACCTTTACGATAAATCTGAACCTGTAGCCCTGGCAATAGCGCGCGTTACACCTTTCTTCGAGGCGCATTTGGCCTGATCCATTGTTCAAAACCACTGGTAAGACGAAAGGATGGGAGTGTATGACACAGTGGATTATCATCGCTCCCCTGTTGTTACTGATGGGACTGGAAGGTATCAGCCTTTGTGGTCACACGGATCTAAAATCATCAAGCGGGTGAAAACAAAGCCTATACATCAGAGCAAATAACTCAATTACCGAGCCTTTCAGAGTTTGAGACCCTGGTCCACGCCAACGGCGCAGCTGATTTTGCTCATCGCTACGTCAACAGAGGACGCATGGGTGATCAAATTTCCTCGGAAGAGCTAATCGATGCTTTTGATGTCCAGCCCCCAGAGTTTTTATATTGGATTGTACACAATGAATGAAGTCACTGATCAAAACAATGTACAAGGTCTGGTCAGACAAGCTCTGAAGGTCGAGCATCGCCCTGGCGATCATAGCACTCGTATTCCAGGTCTGACCTTACACCTTCGCAATAATCCAACCGATCCACTGCATTGTATCTACACGCTGAGCCTGGCAGTAGTATTACAGGGTGAAAAACAGATTTCATATGGCAATCAGACCTTCTCTTGCACTGAAGGCCAGTTAACCTTAACGACGTTTGACCTGCCAGTGGTTTCTCATGTGACTCATGCAACCCGTCATAAACCATTTATTGGCCTGGTGCTTAAGCTGGACTACAACCTCATTTTACAGGTATGTTCAGAGTTAAAGCTGAACAAACCTGCTGGAGATATTGCCTACAAATCTATCTCTGTCGAAAACCTCGACGATGGCCTGACTGATGCGTTGAAGCGGCTGCTGAATCTGCAGCATGAAACCAGGTTTGTGGACAGTTTGTTGCCACTGTTGGAGAAGGAAATTATTATCCGGCTTATGGAAAGCCCTCATGGGCCACAGCTCCGTTACCTGGCATCTGATGGTTCACCTGGCAGCCAAATACTTAAGGTAGTTGCGTGGCTCAAACAGAACTTCACTCAATCCATTGCAATGGATGACTTAGCTGGCCGGGCTAATATGAGCGGATCTGCCTTTAGGCAGCATTTTAAGTCGCTTACAGGTACAAGCCCCTTGCAGTATTTGAAAACACTCAGATTGCAGGAAGCAAGAGATCAGATGTTAATGAACCGGTTAGATGCGAGCCAGGCCAGCAGCCTCGTGGGTTACGAAAGTGCTTCTCAGTTTAGTCGCGAATATAGTCGGCTATTTGGGTTACCACCCTCGAAGGACGTTCAACAGCTTAGACGGCTGTTATAGAACCAGGCAACGTCCGTTACAGGCCGAACCAGGATCGTGCAAATCATGCATAACACAGCAATTTATGGGATATTGCCACTGCGTGAGTTGAAATATCAGAGATATTCAAATGGGTAATTGTAACAAGAATGGCAGCCCTAAAAATAACACGGTAGCATTTGGATTTGGTATAGAGTAGCTCTGGGTGTTGGAGAGGGCGTTGCAATTGGCGCTGCCATAACTCTGGAGTAAAAGGACAGATAAGAAAAAAGTGACGACGAATAGATATCCCGAATCCTGAAGGGCATAAGCTGGAGATTCACGCAGGTTCACTGACAAGCAGGCTTGATGCATTGAAGGCAAAGCCTTATAAATATCTTGTCTGGCTATGATTTTTAAGGATATTTCAGTGAAGTTACCCATTTTCGTTCTATTCATTCTGACCCTCTCCGCATGCTCAACCCCACCAGACAGCGCCACTGCTGTACAGGCATGTTCGAGTCAATTGTTCTCTCTGGTCGAAGAAAAAGTTCAGGTTGCTGATCGACAGGGACATGGGCCTGATCCGGGTTCGTCAGAGTGGCAATCAGTGGTTGAGTTTAAACTCGGTATTCGCGGTAATTCAGACATCCCACCCAGAGACACTGAGCAATGGTGTGCTTATATTAACAGGCATTATATCGGAGGCTGAGCCTCATATAGATAGCATCAAGCGATACATACTGCTCTGTTGATATTTATCCATTAATAATGGGTATTATTTTTGAGAAAGAAACTTTTTGGCCCGTTTTTTGATGCCGCTGACTAACAATCCCCTCTTAGGCTTTGTTGCTTAAAGCCTGTTCCAGGCCTGCATCCCAGGCTTGTCGGAGAACCGATATGTATACAGATAAAGATCTGGATTATGCGATAAAACAGGGAATCTTCTCAGCGGAATCCGTTGAGCAGTTCCGAACCCTGCTATCAGAGCAGAAACATGCGCCTTCTGTAGACGAAGAGAATTTCAGGTTAATCAGCGGGTTTAATGATATTTTCGTCGTTATTGCCTGCATGTTGCTGCTTTTTTCATCATTATGGGTGCTTAACTCATTTACAGGCAGTGATACACTGGGATTAATCACCTTTACCATGCTGTCATGGGCGCTGGCTGAATTTTTTGTGCTTAACCGAAAAATGGCATTTCCTGGTATCGTTCTGCTGTTGTCATTTATCGGAGGGGTGTTTTCACTGGTTATCTCACTACTCTCTCATTCCGATATGTCTTATATCTCCGCTACGGCGGTATCCGCTATTGCAGCCTATTTACACTGGACGCGCTTCAGAGTGCCGATTACTGTCGCAGTGGGTACTGCAGCGGCTCTTGGTCTGGTTGCTTCTATGCTTGCCGGTGTCTTTCCGAATGCTGAGGACTGGCTGTTACTCATCGTATTTTTATGCGGTTTACTCACTTTTTTCATTGCCATGTACTGGGATGCCGCTGATCGGCTCAGAGCAACGCGCAATGCAGACGTTGCATTCTGGTTGCATCTGCTGTCTGCCCCACTGATTATCCACCCTGTTTTCTCAAATCTGGGCGTGCTGGACGGTAATGAAAGCACGGGCAATATGGTGGTCGTTATTTTCCTGTACATCTTCATGACATTAATTTCTATCGTTATAGACCGACGGGCATTTATGGTTTCTGCCCTGGTGTATGTGCTGTATGCCATTACCAGCCTTCTTCAGACTTATGGCGGTGTTGGCTATAGTTTTGCGCTAACCGGTGTCTTTATGGGAGGGATGCTTTTATTGCTGTCGGCATTCTGGCATCGAGCAAGAGCATCAATGGTAACAGGATTACCTGACTCAGTGAGACAGTACATTCCGGATATTCAGGATAAGTAAACAAACTTCAGGGACGAATATGAAATCTATAAGCTTTTTTAGCATTCTGCTGCTTTTACCCTCGTTAGCTCTGGCTGAGGGAAGGATTCAGAGTGGAATGATCAACGCCTCTGCCCTTGGCGTTTCCAAACGATTTAATATCTATCTGCCTGATGGCTATCACAAGAGCGATCAGCGTTACCCGGTTATTTATCTGGTGCATGGCTGGGGCGTGAATGAAGATTCCTGGCGATCCCCCACTCTTCAGATTCAGCAAGCGGCTGATGAGCTCAATTTGCAGGCCATCATTGTGATGCCAGATGGAGACAGAGGTGTTTTTGTCAACTCGGTCACTGCCGCCGATTATCAGGCCTGTATAGATAAAGCCGCGCCTGTGCGTAATAAACATGAGCCAAGAGAAAGCTTTTGCGTTCACCATGCAGATTACGAAAGTTATATGCTTGAGGATATTATCCCCTATATCGACCGCACTTATCGCACCAATTCTACCCGGCTGGCCCGAGCTATTGTCGGTGAATCCGCAGGTGGCCTGGCCTCCTTCCATCTGGCGCTCAGACATAAGGATTTATTCTCTTCAGTAGCAGCACACTCTGGCGCTGTATCTATGCTCTACCAGCCTCAGGATGGCAGTATGCTAACTCGTATTGAACCAAGGCCTGGTTTTGCCGAATGGGAAGCCATGTTTGGTTTAAATATTGAAGGCTGGAAGCAGTACGATCCCTACTCTTTGTTGAATACACTTAAACCGGGTGAACTGGCCATCTATTTTGATAGCGGTACAGATGATGAATTTGGCTTTTACCAGATGGCGTTGCATTTCCAGCAACGTCTCACTGAACTGGGGCTGAAACATCGTTTTGTGTCTGTTCCCGGAGGCAGACACGATGATACTTTTTTTGGTAGCAGAATCCCGGTCAGCCTTACCTTTTTTGCTGAACATTTTAAGCAGCACGGCGTTTACCCTGCATCAGAATAAACCGGATAGGTTATCGTCAGACTTACCGGCTGCTGAAAAAAGATATTGATTTACCGACATTATATTTCTCTGGGTATAATTTGTGATATGAAGAGGCGTTATGCGTAAAACACTACACCTGATTCCTGGTACGATGTGTACTGAAAAACTCTGGTCAGAAGTTTTACCTTTGCTGCAAGATAATTATCAGCTGGTGTATCTGGATATCCCCCAGAACAAGAGTTTTGATGAGCTGGCTGGGTATTACAACGATATTCTGGGTGATAAGAAGGTAAATCTGCTTGGTTTTTCTCTGGGGGGCTATATCGCAACCTATTTTGCAAGCCTGTACCCAGAACGCATTGAAAGACTGTTTGTTATCTCAAACACACCCGCTGCCCTGCCGGATGAAGAGCTGAAGCAACGCAGCAATACTTTGAATTATGTGAAAAAGCATGGTTATAAGGGGATGAGTCGAAAAAAGATTGCCAGCTTATTAGCTCCTGAGAATCAAACAGATGATCTGATTAGCCTGATCTCAGAGATGGATCAGGCCCTGGGTGAACATGAATTTCTCAGCCAGTATCAACATACCTCAGAAAGAGCGGACCTGTCTCAGGCTCTCAACCAGTTTTCGTTTTGCACATACCTTTACTATAGCGAGTATGACAAGCTGATTAATTTAAACTGGTTAAAACAGCTGGATAATACCAGCCATTTATTGTCTCTTATTTGCACCTCAGGTTCAGGCCATATGCTGCCACTAGAGAAGCCCCGTGAGCTGGCTGACCATATCAATACATGGGCTGGATAGGGAATATCGGGATAATTTTTTCATCAGCGATATTATTACAGGATTTACGATGGAACTGTTAAAGCTATTACTGTTTATACCGGCGTGTTTTGCGCTCAACATGACACCCGGACCAAATAATCTATTGTCAATGAATAATGCCAGATGCTACGGCTTTAAAGCCGCTATTCTCGCAGGCTGTGGCCGAGTGCTGGCATTTGCTGTGATGATTGCTCTGGCAGCTTCCGGGTTGGCGGTAGTGCTGTATACCTCAGAAACCCTGTTTCTGCTAATTAAACTGGCCGGTGCTGGCTACCTGCTCTGGATCGCCTTTAATCTATGGCGATCTGATACCAGCCCGGTGACGGATATTGAACATAGCCGGAATAATATCGAGCTGGCGAAGCAGGAATTTGCCCTGGCGGCGGGTAATCCTAAAGCGATTCTTATTTTTACCGCTTTTTTGCCTCAGTTTGTGGATGTCAGTGCCAATGTTAATGAACAATTTTTTGTGCTGGGAGGTACATTTCTGATTCTGGAGATGCTGGCCATCGCTATTTACGCTTTATTCGGTCTGTATCTGCGTCACTGGTTTTCAAAACCCGAAATGGCGAAAATATTTAATAAGTGCTGTTCAATGTTTCTGGCGGCATCCGGTGCCAACCTGTTATTCAGCCGACAATAGTCGATTTTTAGCATTCTGGGAGTACGATGGTACTTATTACTTGAATCCAGACTTGTGTTCTTCTCGCCATAGAAACAACGGTAGCCCGGACTTTGTTTAATCGCACCGGGCCACCGGCTGAGTTTGCTTTTAGTAATGAACGGAAAAGATTTCTATCTGATCCAATAAGGCCGCCCTCTTTCCTTAAACGGCATCTTTCAGAACGTTGACTTCAGATGCCAGCATTTCCATCAACCCTGAATAAAGATCATATTGAGGCTGGTAGTTAAACTGGTGAACCAGAGCGCCCGGATCACCCAGTGATGTCTGAATATCACCTGGTTTTCTGGCCGCATAAGTCACTTTGACATCATAGCCTACGATAGAAAACAGGATATTAGCCAGATCTTTGATACTACTGGAGCGGCCTGTGCAAACATTAAATACAGGTGCCCGCACACTGGCTTGTCTCATACCACCGATAAGATATTGTACGACATCTTTAACATAGACAAAGTCCCTGATCTGGCTGCCATCTCCGTAAATGATAATATCTTTATGGCTGAGGATACGATCAGCAAAAATAGAGATAACACCACTGTATGGCGATGACGCATCCTGTCTTTCTCCAAAGACATTAAAGAAGCGGAAGCCCATCGTGGGTGTATTATGAATCCGTCCTGCTACCTGAGCCTGCAGCTCGCAAGCCAGTTTATCCACGCCATATGCGGTTAAAGGGCGTACCTGGCTGCTTTCTGTCAATGGGATGACGGCGTTATCACCGTACACCGCTGCAGAAGAGGCATAAACCACAGGCTTTCCACCCTGGCTGGCCGCTTCAAAAATACTGACGGTACCACTCTGATTCGTCGCATGGGTCTCTGCCCAGGCTTCATTTGAACGTACTACAGATGCCACTGCCGCCAGATGGAAACAGCCGTCTACCTGCCCCATCAGCATATTAACCAGAGAACTATCACAGATATTCCCTACAAACAGCTGTGCTTTACTATTTAAATTGATCGTTTTGCCAGTCGACAGATTATCAAGAACAATCACATCATGCCCCTGTTCAATCAGAGCATCACACAGATGTGAACCAATAAAGCCACAACCACCAGTCACAAGATACTTAGCCATAATACTTCTCCTGAACGGACATTTGCGATTTGAAACAAGTTGAAAGCAATCATTCCAAAAAGCAGGCCACTCATTAGAAAAGTGCTTGTTTATCAGTTCAGTAAGATCATTTTAAGACGGTCGTATTTGCTTTTTAATAACCTGGGGCATTATCTGTTTGCAAAATGCGAGTGGCACTTCTTTTGCTCTGTTCATATTAAAATGCTTATCAGGAGTTTTGATATGAAACATATTGTACTATTCCTTGATAGCCGTAGTTCAGGCGGAATTGAAACCCATGTATTTAATCTGGCCTGCAGCTTAAATAAAAGATCATATACCGTAGATGTTATTTTCTGGAAAAAGTATGGCAGTGATCACCCTATATATGCTGACCTGTTGAAATCAGATATAAACGTCAGTTATGCCGATGGCCGTCTGTATAGACTATTTCAACTGATACCCAGAGATTCTATTGTTCATAGTCATGGTTATAAAGCTAACATTATTAATAAGCTAATGGCTGTCAGCGGCCGCTGGAAAGCCGTGCCAACGCATCATAATGGAGATACGGGTTCTGGTTTATTAAACTGTTATATCCGGTTTGATGAAGTCTCTTCATCTTTATTTCATCCCATCTCTGTCAGTCAGGCTATTTTCAATCGTATTGGCCGGAAAGGATGCATGATTCCTAACTTTGTTGATATTGGAGAACAACCTGTTCTGTCGTCCGGTTCACAAATTGCTTTTGTGGGCAGACTCAGCAGTGAGAAAAATCCGGACGCCTTTTGCATGCTGGGAGAATCCTTGCATGAAAGCCTGGCCGGAAGAGATGAACAATTACACATCTATGGTGACGGTCCTGATCGACAACGTCTGGAAGCCAGATTTCCTGCGGTGCAGTTTCACGGACATCAGGATATGTCCCGGCATTGGGATAAGATAGGTTTACTATGTATTACGTCAACGTGTGAAGGTTTGCCGCTAGCGGCTTTAGAAGCAATGTCTCGCGGTATACCTGTTTGCTCCTTTGCCGTTGGTGAGCTGCCTCTTGTCATTACACATAATAGAAACGGCTGGTTAATTCATAGTCATGATATTGCACATATGGCTGACTTTATTCGCCTGTGGTGGAGTATGGATAAAACAGAAAAAGACATTATGTCTTATCAGGCATGGAAAACAATAAAGGAGCAATATAGCACAGAATCAATACTGCCAGATATTATCAACACATATACATTGTAGGTGCAAAAAGCAAATTATTTTCGGATAAATCGACAAAAATGAAGATTTGATTGTTTTAATCATGCAATAGCTTAAAGGGTCTTAATAGATTAAAAAGCCTGACAAGTATCCGGCACTATCAAAATGCAACTGGCATATAATCTGCAATATATCTACCAACACAATGATACCGATTAAAGTTTACAGCTCAGTCTGTTAAGGGGGCTTTATGATTCAGGTAAAACAGTGGGCTAAAACAAGCCCGAACCCTGCTGCACGTTTAATCAGACAACACTGGCATCAGTTAAATGCTGTTGAACTACCATCAGTACCTGTTCTTCATAGCGTGTTGTATCAATTGCATAAAACGATCTGTTTTATTATTCAGGAAACAACGCGTCGCCTTTACTGGACACCGGTATTTAAAAGCCAGATTGCAGGCGGGAAAAACTTATATCTGTACAGTGGTATGCCTCTGGTGATTAAACCATTAAAAATCACGCTGGGAAGTCACTGCCGTATCTCTGGTGTCAGTACTTTTTCAGGGCGTTGGTGTAGCCAGCAAACTCCGGAGTTAATCGTAGGGAATAACGTAGATATTGGCTGGCAAACCACCATTGCTGTTGGCAGTAAGGTGGTGCTGGAAGATAACGTCAGAATGGCAGGGAAAGCTTTTCTTGCGGGCTATCCTGGTCATCCGCTTAACCCCTATGACAGAGCCACAGGTGCTCCCGACCTGGAAAGCCAGACAGGCGCCATCATCCTGCAGAAAAATGTATGGATAGGTACCGGTGTGACGATTCTTCCGGGTGTCACCGTAGGTGAAAACAGCGTCATTGGTGCTGGTAGTGTCGTTACTCGGAACATTCCGGCCAATGTGATTGCCGCCGGCAACCCTGCCCATCCGGTCAGGCAGCTGACATCTGATGAATTAGCCAGAAATAACCCGGATATTTAAGGAGTAAGGATCATGCGCTGGATTGTCTTTGGTGAAGATTGGGGCAGCCACCCCAGCAGTACGCAACATCTGTTTAGTCATATTGCCCGCAAAGATGAGGTGATCTGGGTAAACTCGATTGGCCTTCGTTGCCCGAGAGTAACGTCTCACGATATTACCAGGGCAACCAATAAGCTTAAAAGCATGTTTGAACGCCGTCCGATAGCGAAACAGGCATCACTGTCAGAAAAACAGCACCCTGACGTTATTATTGAGCCCAGATCGCTGCCTCTCTATCAGAGTAAAATGGTACGTCGATTGAATCAGAAGCAGCTCAGAAAACAGCTTCTGCCTTATTTGTCTGATGATGAGCCGACAATTCTCTGGATCTCTTTACCGTCAGCCGCAGATATGGTTGGTATCTGCAATGAGAGCTTCTCTGTCTATTACTGTGGCGATGACTTTTCTTCTCTGGCCGGTGTCGACCACGATATTATCAGCCGGATGGAATCAGAACTGGTTGGCCGCTGTGATCTGGTACTGACCGCCAGCCATGAACTGGCGAAAAAATTTCCAGTATGGAAAACACAGGTACTGGAACATGGCGTCGATTTTGAGTTATTCAGCTCGGCTCAGCCCAAACCTGAGTTAATGCCCGATGACAAAGTGATCGGCTTCTATGGCCAGCTGGCTGATTGGGTGGACATTGAGCTGCTGTCAAAGGTGGCAGATCGTTTCCCTGACTGGACGCTGATGTTAATTGGAGCCATTCATACTAATACTCAGGATCTGCTGACCAGGCCCAATGTACTCTGGCTGGATGCGATGCCCCATAAACAGCTGGCCGGGTACTGTCAGCACTGGCAAGTGGCCATGCTGCCCTTTCACCAGTGTGAACAGATTACCCACTGTAACCCGCTTAAACTCAGAGAATATCTGGCGTCTGGCACTCAGGTAATCTCAACCCGTTTCCCAGCTGCAGAACAGTATAATTCTGTGATCTCCCTGGCTGATAATCAGGATGAATTCCTGACCTTGCTGCAAGCTTTATTATCTGCGCAACCTGTCACTTGCAAACAAACTCCGGCACATAATAGAAAAATACAACAAGCGCTGGTCAGAGATGAAAGCTGGCAGTCCCGAGCCCAACGGGTATCACAGTTTATCCGGCAATCAATGGGAACATCCCATTATGAAGGTGAATTATGATCTGGCCGTTAAGTGCAGCAATCCGCCTGCTTATTTTGTGCGCATTTCTATTTTGCTCTCAGGTCATGGCCTCTGATGATCAGGGGGCAGACATTAGTAATTCCCCGCATCATGAATTACCGCTGACAGCGTTAAACCCACAGTTCTGGTTTTTCGATGACGGAGTGGCCGGGAACCAGTTGCTCAGGATTGAAGGAGAAAACACCTCAGATACTCCGGCGCGTTTACTATTACGCATAGACCACCACTCCAGTGTTAATTACCGGACCCGTTTTAATCTGGAACGGGTATATCCTACAGGTCGTTTTATACTGGAAGTACCACTGAATCAGTTAAAAACATCCGCCGGTGAAACCTTTACTCATCAGGATATTCGCAAAATTTACCTCAGTAATATGGGGGCTGATTTTCGCTGGCATGCCGCAGCCCTCTTGCACCAGCCTCTTATTCCTGCAGGTCTGATTGGCTGGGATTTTGGGCCAGATGCTCAAACATCAGTGCCGGGCATGATTCAGGTTTCACAGACGGATGTACGTCAGGGCTTTATTGTCGAAGGTCCCTATCGCTATCGGAACCGGCCTTATCATGATCCCATGATTGCCGATGGCATTGAAGGACTGACACGACTGGTATTACCAATAAAAAATGGACTCTGGCGGATCAGACTCTGGAGTTCTGATATTGGTGAGTGGGAGTATGTCCCCCACGCACTGGAGAAATCGATTCAGATTAACCAGACCCGCATTTTGCAACAGAACCTGAGTTATCAGGACTGGCTGACTCGTTTTTATCTGTATAAACCTGATATATCACAAGGATCATCAGGACTGGATGCTTTCTGGCAAAGCGTCGGTCAATATCGTGGAGCACCTGTTGATGGTACGGTACTGGTAACAGATGGCAAACTGACACTGGATTTTTCCAGTCCGGAGACTGCCGGGCGCTTTATTTCTGCTTTGATTGCAGTACCTCTGAATACAGCATCAATTGATAACAATGTTTCAGAGCCTTTGTCTGTACAACAAAACCCGGAGCAATTTGATCAGTTTGATCAATACCGGGAAAATATATTCCAGCGTAGCTGGTCCTATCTGCCAAACCCGGAGTTGTATAAAAATGTACCGGAGATTTACCAGGGGGAAAGTCTGCTATGGGTGCCCGGTGAAAATATCAGCCTTCGCCTGGATTTTCCGGATGCTCCCGGACAACTTAAGGAACTGGATCTGCCTCTGAAGAACCTGCAGATCTACCAGATCAGGCAAGGTTACAGTCGCCCTCGGGGGCAGGAGATGGCGTTACAGAATGAACTGTCCCTGATTCCTCTTATGCCAGAATCTTATGCTGAAAATATGCACCAGCCCCGGAATCAATCCGTAGCTGATTATGCAATCAATGCAGAACAGGGTGATCAGTGGGTAATTACAGGTCAGGTAGAAGCGCCTCTGGCCATATCGGAGACCTCACGAGGTTATTACCTCAGGTTTGACCGAGCACTCTATTCCGTTAATGCTCAGTTGTTGCCAGTGATACTGCCTGAGGTAAAAAAACCTATCGGTATTTATCTCGACTATGCGCCACATCTGAGCTGGTTCTCACAACAGGACGCTGAAACACAGGCCAGTTGTGATTATCATTTTCTGAGTCAGTTCGGACTGACTGGCGTTGCCCCTGCTCTGCCAGATCCGGTCAGAGGTAAAGAAGAGGCTTTTAAACGTGCGGTTCAATCACCATTGAATGCTGGCTTATTACCGCCATACCCAGCGTATACACCAGTAAAGCGTCTGTTGCCAAATGGCCAGGATTACACCCTGGAACAGCTTGATAAAGTCAGCAGTGTGGCCGGGCTTTTACTCTGGTCATTAGCCGATGAGCCAGGTTTATTCCTACGGGAAGATCTGGAACTGGATCAGTTTAACAATCTGATGGCAGCCTCCCGGCCAGAATTTGATCGCATGGCGCAACTCAACCGGAAAGAACACGATAAAACGACGGATCGCTTTAACTCTGTGCTGGTCAATCATGGTTATCAGCTGACCGCTGAGCGTATACAGCAGCTAAAACAGAGCAATCTGGATGTTTACCTGTATAACCTGCCTTCACCAAGGTTTGCGGCAGGGGCCTATTTATGGAAAACCGGCCTGAAAGGCTACTGGCAATGGCATGGCCGTATGCCAACGGCTCACCCGGCAGATCCAACTGATGGCCGTGAGAATGATGTTCAGCTGCTTTTTCCTTCCGCACAGCTGTGCCGTGCTCCTGAAATTCACCCCAGACTGTTAGCCATTCGACAGGGTGTCAACGATCTGCGCTGGCTTAACTGGTTGATGCAAAATGCAAATCAGAATTTGAGTTTTGCAATGCTACAGCATGAACTGCAAAAGCAGATTGACAGCGACTGGGAGAAAAACACCTTAAATAACAAAGTATTAGATCGTTTCATCGATCAGATAAAACGATTGGCACAGGGACTGCAAAGTAATCATTAAATACCCGCAGGGAGTAATGATTATGCAGCTGGCCGTCGAAATACGTTTTTACAGAATTATTGCAGCCGCCTGGCGTCATCGCTATCTGCTGGTTATTCCTCCGATAGTGATGCCACTGGTTGGCCTGGTGATCGGTATGATGTCTCCCAGAGTCTATGACAGTCATACCTCTTTTCTGATTCAGGAAAGCGCCAAGCTGAACCCGTTTCTGAAAGATTTATCGGTTGAAACTCATATCCAGCAACGTATTAAAGCGTTGGAAACTCTGCTACACAGCCGACATATCCTGCAACAGGTAGCAGAGGAACAAAAGCTGTATTCCGAAGAGGCAAAACAAGCCGAAAAAGACTGGGTGGTACGTAAATTATCATCCCGTTTAAGTGTTTCTCTGTTTGGCTCAGATCTGGTTCGTATTCAGTATCGCAGCCCGGAAAAAGGCAATATGGCCCCAATTCTGAGTAATGTGCGGGAGGTCTTTATTAATCAGCTACTGGCTCCTGAGCGTAGTTCTGTCAGTAACTCTGAGAAGTTTCTGCTGGAACAACTGGAACGCCAGAGAGAGCTGCTGAATCAGTCAGAACAGGATCTTTCAGTCTTTAAAGCGGAGTTTGCGCTTCAGCTGCCTGGTCTTATGAATAATAACATTACGGAAATCAGCGAGCTTAAACGTCAGATTGCAGAAAAAGAAACCGAGCTGGCAGGGCAAGCGGCGGTGCTGGAAACACTGCACACTCAGCTATTACGAAACAACCCGGTACTGGCCAGTCTGGAGAAAGATATTATTCGCCTGAAAAGTGATCTGGTCAGCCTGCAGGCCAGATATACCGATCAGCACAGCAAGGTGATATCAGCTAACAATCAGCTACAGCGTTTGCAGGATGAGCGCAGAGAGCTGATCAGCCTGACCGAATCGATCAATAGCATTGATGAACTGGAGAGACTGTGGCAGGCCAGTGGTACAGCGCTGCCCTCTCATACGTCGCCTGAACATATTCTTTCAGGACAGGGAACCATTGTTATGGCTCAGCTAGAGGAAGCTGAATCAGCTCGTGCTCGCCATCAGAGAATAGAGCATGAGCTGGGACAACTTAAAAAGCAGCTTAATCAGGTGCTGGCTCTGGTGAATAACAGCGGAGATATTGAACAGACCCTGCTGCGTTTAAACCGAGATCTGGACGTACAACGCAAAGTGTACAGCGAACTGCTGGATCGTTATGAACGCGCCAAAATCACTGGAGCACTGGGTAGCTATGAACAAAGAGACCGTATCAAAATAATTGATAAAGCGTTTGAGCCTTCAGTACCCAGTAATTTACCCGTTGTCGTGTTTGTTGCTGCAGGCCTGGTGGCGGGTATAGGGCTTGGTTCAGGTATCGCCTTGTTAATCGAGCTGACTGATAGCCGTCTGAGATATATCGAAGATGTGCAAAAGTCCGCAGGCGTTCCTGTACTGACGCGGATTCCTTTAGTTAAAGAGAACAGCTACGTGCTGGATCTGAGTGAGTTTGATCTTGATGAAATAACCGATAGCGATACAACCAATAACAATCAGCCTCCGGCGATTGAAGGAGAATTACAATGAAAATAGTACAGGTTGTTCAGCATCTGGCACCCGGCGGCATCGAAACTATGGTGCTTGAGTTACAAAAGGTTTATCAGAAAACAGATGAAGTCATTATCATCAGTCTGGAGGGACACCTGAATGACTCTATGAAGCGCTGGCCCAGATTATATGGACTGAATTGTCAGTTGATATTCTGTAATAAAGCACCGGGACTATCCCCGAAACTGATCTATGACCTGGTCAGCTTATTCAGAAAGATAGCACCGGACGCTGTTCATACTCATCATATTGGCCCTCTGATCTATGCTGGCACCGCTGCCAGGCTGGCCGGTGTTAAACAGGTGGTACATACCGAACATGATGGCTGGCATCTGGAAACCAGTAAAAAACGTCAAAAATTACAGCGTGCAGTATTGGGATTTGTTAAACCCAAATTGGTAGCCGATGCCAGTCATGTGGCTCATATACTGCAAAAATATTTTCCCAGACAACCACTTAATATCATTCTTAATGGTATTGATACCCGTCGTTTCAGACCCGGACGACATATCAAAGCGCGTAAAGAACTTGAGTTACCAGAGCAGAAAATTATCGTGGGCTGTGCTGCGCGTTTAGTGAATGGCAAAGGTCACACCTATCTTCTGGATGCGCTGGCCCGCCTGCCAGGTAATATCCATCTGGCGCTGGCCGGAGATGGTCCAATCCGTTGTGATCTGATGGCTCAGGCCCGTCAGATGGGCATCATGCACAGGGTTCATTTCCTGGGTACGGTAGAAAATATGCCAACATTTTATCATGCGCTGGATCTGTTCTGCCTGCCCTCCGAAGCAGAAGGGCTGCCTCTGTCCCCTCTTGAAGCTCAGGCTTGCGGTGTGCCTGTTCTGATTACCGATACCGGGGGCTGTAAAGAAGCGGTCTGTGCTGAAACCGGGTTACTGGTGCCTCCGAAAGATAGTGACGCTCTGGCACGAGGCGTGCTTAAGCTATTAAAACGCTTCACTCGTGCAAAACAAAAATCTCCCAGAGAGTATGTTCTGAAGCGACATGATCTTTATAAAGTGGCTCGTGATTACCGGATGCTAATGCGTTAAAAGCTTTGTCACTCAGGCATAGTGTATACCGGAAAACACAAAGCAGATCGGACAAATAAGAGGTGCAGACATGGATATTTTCTATACAGAACTCAGCCCGCTTATGGTTATTGCAGGTAGTATTTTTCTGATAGCACTCGGACTCATCGCTTACCATCACTTTGCTTACCCCTTGTTGGTAAGCCGGCTGGCAAGAAGAAAAATTTTAAGAAATCAACCTGTTGCACCTATTCTTTATCCGTTAGACAAAAATGCACATAACTGGCCAGCGGTGACAATTGTAATACCTGTTTATAATGAGCAGGCGCATATTGCAGAAAAAATACGCAACCTGGCTTTATTGGACTATCCATCCGATAAGCTGGAAATCCTGATGATATTTGATGGTTGTACCGACCATTCTTATCTTCTTGCAAAAGACACCCTGGCAGAGCCACTCTGCCAGTCTCTTAATTGCACACTGTTTGACGATCCGATGAACCGGGGCAAATTGCAACAGTTGAATCACCATATCCCGAATTGCAAAACAGACATTGTTGCACTTTCGGATCTATCCGCACTGATCGCTATGGATTCACTTAAACTTGCAGCTCTCTGGTTTGATAAAAAAAGTACTGGTGTTGTTTGCGGTACTTACCGTTTTTTCAATCATGCGGGTCAACAGGAACAAAGCTACTGGCAATACCAATGTGCTATTAAACAGTCCGAGAGTGCTTTAGGCTCTACTCCCGGTGCTCATGGCGCGTTTTATCTGATACGAAAAAACCTGTTTCGCCCTATGCCTGTCGATACCATTAATGATGACTTTTATCTGCCTTGTGACGTGATTCGTCAGGGCTATAAAGTAATCTATGATCCTCGCATTGTGGCACTGGAGCTTGAAAGCAGTTCACTGGAATATGATTTCAAACGTCGTATTCGCATTTCAGCAGGCAATATGCAACAAAGTCTGAGATTAATGGATCTGCTGAAACCAGCCTATGGCACAACGGCCTGGATGTTCTTCTCCTGTAAATGGTTGCGGCCTTTTATTCCATGGTGTTTTGTCGCCTGTATGCTGTCTTCCATCGTACTCAGCCTGCTTAATCCATGGTTTATGATTATTTTATCTGGCCAGATTCTGGGATATGGCCTGGTACTTGCACAACAAGTATTAAAGATGAATAACGCAATACTTGTGAAAATGCATTATCTGATTACAGGTCACTATTTCGGTTTATTAGGCGGTATTTATTATCTGCAGGGGCGTTTTTCCAATAACTGGAAAAAGATCTGAATAGCAGGGACCCCAAAAAAGCAGGGGAAACCCAAAGAGCTGGGAAAAACCGAAAAGCGGGTAAAAACAGAATAGCTGGAATCAGACCGTTAAAATGGTACAGGAGTAATCACTATGAACTCTTTCACTAATTCTCAGAAGACTCAGCCATCAAACCAGAATAATTCGCTATCGGACTATGTTCCACACAATGTTCGCATTGCTAAAAGGCTATTCGATCTGTTCTCAGCGACTTTACTGTTATTGATAACCCTACCGCTATGGCCATTAATTATTCTGGCTATTCGAATAGATTCAAAAGGCCCTGTTTTCTTTGTACAGCAAAGAATCGGAGTAGCAGATGCCGAACAGTTCCATCTGTTCAATATGATAAAATTCCGCACGATGGTAACTGATGCGGAAGTCGCCAGCGGGCCGGTGTGGGCCAGTAAAAATGATCCACGCATTACAAAAACAGGACGTTTCCTACGCAAAACACGACTGGATGAGCTGCCTCAACTGATTAATGTGCTCAAAGGTGAAATGTCTATGATTGGCCCTCGTCCTGAAAGAGCGGGCATTATGGCAAAACTGGAGAGCCAGATCCCTTTGTTTAATGAGCGTATGTATGGCGTTATGCCGGGAATTACCGGGCTGGCTCAGGTCTATCAGGGCTATGATGAAACCATTGAAGATAGCCGCAATAAACTGGGCTATGATCTGGCCTACTCTGTTTCTCTGGTAGGATTGCTCAGCTGGATCAGAATGGATCTGCATATTGCGCTGAAAACAGTATCGGTAGTGATTCTGGGACGAGGGCAGTAACAGCCTGAAAGCACTGCAGGTTTTATTCAACCTGCCTGCAATGAATTTATAAGAAAAGATACCCCACGTTACTCTTGATCAGCTGAACCTGTGTTCAGCTGATTTTTTCGTTTTACTACTGAGGCTTTGCCTATGGTTTTGCATTTTCAGAATACATTTGCCTTCAGCTTTAAGATAGCCGGATCACCTTACTTTGCATATTGCAAAAATCCTGTTTAATCAATAGCTTACGCCAAAACAATTTTTGATAACTTGTTGATTTAAAAAGACTTTAAATAACTGGCCTGTTCTATGCTAAATACCTGACTAAACAACCTGGTTTTTAAGGAGACAGGCCATGTATCATTCTCACTATACCCTGAACGAATTTGAAGTACTGGATATTTCTGGTGAACTGGATTGCGTATCTGTTGCAGAGCACAAAGATCGGATGGAAAACATTCCCGATAAGTTTAAGCGGCATATTATATGTGATCTGAGTAAAGTCACTTTTATGGATTCATCCGGTATCGGTGCACTTGTGTTTCTTTTCAAGCGCTTAAGAGAACAAAATCGTAAGCTGGTTCTGGTAGGATTAACAGGTCAGCCTAAAGAACTGACTACACTGTTAAAAATTAACCGGGCGATTCCTGTGCACAATGATCTGCGAAGCTGCATAGGAGCGTCAGTAGAATGTTAATGATCCCATCGACTTTAAGGGAGTATTGTCATGCCAAGCCTTTTCCGGCCTGTTATCTGTTGTTGCCTCATATCCGTTCTTGCGATGGGTATGACGGCCTGTTCGAGTGTAGAGGAAGGTTATCCCTATGCACCGGACAGAGTGCTGGAAAACAGGGTGGCCGATGCTATACGGATTGCCAACCTGAGAATACAACAACTCAACCTGTCCGGTGGTAGCGAATGTACACCTGGCCGCATCTACCGGATGCAACAACTGGCCAATCGTATCGAAAGAGAGCATCTTACAGGGCTGGACACCGATGCACTGCATAACCTGAGAGTACTGGAACAACAGATTCAGGATACCGAAAACGGTTTACGTTATATTCGTTCCAGCACAACCTGCATTGAAGATCGTCACGACTTGCGCATGAAAGCGATAGCCCCATTGCTGGCAGAGCTATCTGATTTTTCCTTTATTTTTAACAACCATAGCTTACCGGCTGATATCAAAAAGCCCTTACTGGAACTGATTAACTGGCTGAAAAAAAATCCGGTTTATCAGGTGGTCCTGACCGGACATGCCGATTCAGAAGGCACTCAGGAGCATAATTCCCGTCTGGCACTGGAACGGGCCAATACCATCGCTCGTTTTATGCATGAGAAAGGTATTCCCGATTATCAGATCAGAGTCAATGCTCTGGGCGAATTTGAACCTGTTGCCAGTAATCAGATCCCTGTGACTAAAGCCGCTAATCGCCGGGTAGATTTTTCTTTGACACTGCTGATCAATCAGAAATATCGCAGTTATCAAATTAAAAACTGGCCTGCTATGACTGAATTATGGGGAGATGAATAATATGGCACACCTCCCCCGCACTTTTTCAGTCAACAGCTGGCTGGTTTTACTGTTTAGCCTGTTGCTTAGCATCTCTTTATCCGTCAGCGCCAATGAAGATGAACTGATCAATCCGGGTGATACCCTGAAGATCAGTTTTCCTGGTGAAGAAGGCTTTGAACAGCCATTCACGGTGAATCGGGAAGGTTTTATTATTGTGCCAGAAGCAGGACAAATTAATGTCACAGGCTTAACACTGGCAGACACGCTGGCACTGGTACGCAGCCAGTTGTCTCTGACCTATCGTCAGACCGAGCGTATTACCGTTACTCTTCAATCCCGTCGTCTGTTGCTGACTGTTCTGGGCTATGTCAGATCTCCCGGTGAAGTGGATATTCCGGGAAATGGCAATTTACAAATGGCTCTGACAGCGGCCGGTGGCTTAAAGCCCGGCGCTCAACTGGATAAGGTACAGATCAAACGGGGTAATGAAAGCCTGACTCTGGATTACAAACAGTACCTGGACTCCGGTAATACAGACCTGATGCCGGAGCTTAAACCTCTGGATGTAATCTTTGTACCCTCTTCACCATTAACCGGTAATGTAGAAGTTGAGTTTGATGCTCAGAGCCTGCTATCCGGCGGTGATGCGGCGGAGAAAAAGCAATCTGTTCGAATTTTTGGTGAAGTGCATAATCCCGGTATTTTCACCTTTGATGGCGATCAGAATATCGTTGACTTGCTGATGCGGGCCGGTGGCGTAACCCGATTTGCCAGTGTAGAGCAGATTCGCCTGTTGACCGATGGCGACCCTATCCTGTTTGACCTGAAAGGTTATCTGGACAGTGGCAGTAAACAGTCACTGCCTCAGGTCGCACCTGGCACCACTATATTTGTACCTATTCAGGAAGAAGAAGTTAAAAGCGGTAACCGTACCGTGTACGTCATGGGGGAAGTCTTTCGCCCTGGTGCCTACGAAAGCAAAGAAAACGTCACCTTCTTTGATGTACTGGCTAATGCCGGTGGTCCTAACCGTTATGCCAGAACCCGCGAAATACGGGTTATTCGCAGGAACGGAGAGATAGAAAACTTCGATTTGCTGGCGTATACCGAAGGCTTAGGGACTCAGGAGATCCCGTTAATCTTCCCTGGCGATGCTATTTTTGTCCCGGAAAAGAATGATATTAATCAGACCTCCTGGCTGAAAATTGCTCCAGAAAAAGCGATCCATATCGTCGGCGCAGTCACTAATCCGGGACGCTTTGAATGGTCAGATGAAATGACTCTGCTGGATCTGCTGGCCGAAAGCAGTGGCCCTTCTAAAGATGCCGATCTGAGTAAACTGAATATCAAACGCAAAGGCCAGCCCCCTCTTTATTATGACCTGTATGGCTATCTGCACGGCACTAACCCGGTTCCTCTGCCTCAGCTGAAAGGTGCGGACACTGTTGTGATTCCCAGAACACCAGAGCTGCCTTCAGGTAATAAAGCCGTATGGACACGACAGAATACGGAAGAATCTGTTTTTCTGATGGGTGAAATTGGCGTTCCCGGACGTTATCGCTTTACCGGAAAAGAAACCTTCTTTGATGTGCTTGCCGCAGCGAATGGCCCAACTGCACTGGCTGATTTAAGGGCTGTTCGTGTGATCAAACGCAATAGCCCAACGGTCAGAGTGGTCATTATTGACCTGGCACTTTATTTTGAAACGGGTGATCAGTCACTGATTCCGGAACTGGAACCGGGCGATACTATCTTTTTCCCGGATCAGCAGGCGTTGAATTATAAGAACCAATCTGCAAAAACGGTTCGCATTATGGGAGCACTGAATAATCCGGGCCATCATCGCATGACAGAAGAGATGAACCTCATAGATCTGTTAGCCCGTGCTGGCGGTCCGAAAGATGTGGCAGATCTGGAAGATATTTATATCGTTCATAAGGGATGTTGTGGCTCAACGACCGTTCGTTTTGATCTGCAGGAATATCTGGAATCCCCGGAAAGGTACACATTGCCTATCGTCAGACCCGGAGACAGTGTCTATATTCCACCTAAAGGTCAGGGACTGTTCTCGCAGACCCTTACGACACTACAACAAGTCGCAAGTCTGGCGGCTTTGCTAGCTTTGTTGCTCTGATGGCTGAAGGGAACCAGTAAACCACATATTAATTCATGGCATGATATTCGCTTAAAACAAGTACAGGATTAATACATACCTGAATAAGAGTTCATTGCTCCCCTTCAAACATTGGCGGTGGAGCAAGCCAGAGCTTTACGAGGCTGCTTTAGTTCAGGTACTTAACTCCAACGTGTTAAGTAGCGGAGGCTGCCATGAGAACAGCATTACCCGTCCACTATGTTGAAGTGGAGCATATTTATCAGCAGCTGGAAAAAAAGCACTATCGGACTATATCGGTAACAGCCTGTCATGGCCAGAGCGGTACTTCACTGATGGCTTATGCATTGTCAAAACGCTATCAGGCAGATGGTTATAAGGTGTTGCTGGTTGATCTTAACCTTCAGCACCCTGCACTGGATGCCTATCTTGGCTTACCCAGGAAAGCGTGGCAAGCAGATCACAGCAGCTCACAGTGTATTACTGCACCCTCAGCAACAGGCACTCATTTTCTGACGGCCCCTACCGGGAAAACAGCCTCTTTGTCTTTTCGCAATCAATCTGCCATGCACACCACACTGGGCCATTGGCTGGAAGACTATGATCGGGTGATTCTGGATACTTCGCCGCTGAATGCTAAGAATTATCGCAATATCCCTTCTGATACGGTGTGCGGTGAGACTGATGCAACGCTATTGATGATCGCCAGTGGTAAAACAACCCAGAACCAGCTGGAAGAATGTTGCACTGAACTTCAGGAGGTTAAAGCTAACCTGGTGGGATGTATTATGAATGACCAGCATCATCCAACGCTGGCTGCAGAGCTGATCAGAGAAACCAAACGTCTGAAATGGCTCCCCCCTGTTGCCAGAAAACTCCGTTCGATCATTGATAACTCATCATTCCTGAACCTTAAAGTCTGACTTTTATACATTTTGTCTACAATCCGAGCGACGACCAGAACTAAAAAAAGCCCGGTTCAATCGAGAACAGGGCTTTATCAATAACTGATAACAAGGTGGACTTCAGAGCAAGTAAAAAACCATTTTTGATTACTGCTTTGTTAAACCTTAACGTCCTGCTACCAGTTTACATTTTGACTCAGATAGGGGTCGGAAGGCTTTATCAGCAGGAATCGTGCGCAGAATCCTGAACAGATCCCAGTCATTACCAGACTCAGATGGTTTTTTCACTTCGGCCAGATACATATCATGAATCATACGGCCATCATCACGAATCTGCCCATTAGTCGCAAAGAAGTCATTAATCGGAGTCTTCTTCATATGGGCCAGTACTGTCTGCGATTCATCGGTACCGGTTGCTTTTACTGCATTCAGATAATGCATAGTTGATGAGTAGATGCCTGCATGAACCATAGACGGCATAACGCCGGTTCTGGCTTTAAACTTCTCAGACCAGCTGCGGGTTTCCGGTGTTCTGTCCCAGTAAAAGCCGGTGGTTAACTGCAAACCTTGTGTGGTTTCCAGCCCCAGACTCTTTACGTCGTGAAGAAATACCAAAAGACCCGCCAGCTTCTGACCAGAAGCCACGACACCGAACTCTTTAGCCGTTTTAAGAGCATTCACCGTATCACCACCAGCGTTAGCCAGTCCGATAATTTTGGCTCCGGATGCCTGAGCCTGCAGGATAAAGGATGAGAAATCATTAGTGGCTAACGGGTGACGAACCGTCCCGACAACCTTACCGCCACTCTTTTTCACAACCGAGGATACATCCCCTTCCATTGCATGGCCAAAGGCGTAATCTGCGGTCAGGAAGAACCAGGAATCCCCTCCCTCTTTTACTACAGCCTCTCCGGTTCCGTGCGCCAGTGCATAGGTATCATAAACGTAGTGAACGGTATTCGGTGTGCAATACTGGTTGGTAATGGATGAGGATGCTGAACCGGACACAATAGACAACTTGTTTTTGGACTCAACAACTTTATTAACCGCAATCGTTACAGCGGACGATACCATACCAGCAACCAGATCGATGTTATCTGTATCGATCCACTGACGGACTTTGTTCGCACCAATATCGGGTTTGTTCTGGTCGTCGGCAGCAATAATGGTAATTTTCTTACCGTTAATACTTCCACCCATATCCTCAATCGCCATACGGGCAGCCTCTAATCCATTAGGGCCAGCCAGCGGGCTATAAGTTCCTGACATATCAGCAATATAGCCAATACGGATCTCATCATCTGAGATACCTGCTGCCAGTGCAGACCCGGTTCCGGCATAAGCCAGACCTGCCATGACCGCACCTGCCAGTGCTTTTTTCGCAAATGAAGCGGTACGTTTTACACCAGCAAGTGAAGTGTTTGTTTTGTGGCTCATAGAGTTTCTTACCTTTTTGTTGTTGTTTTCGACACTGCAAAGTGCCTTGTAAGATGACTGCAGGTATCTTCTTAATATGGATACCTTTTACAGCCTGGTTTCTGGCCTTTTCTATTACAAATATCCGACTAAAACTGATCGATTATTCCTGCACAAAGCACTTCGACCTGGCTATAGCCGTTTATCCCGAAAAGTTATTTGCTTCCGAAAGTATTACGCACTCTGGGCAAACGTTTCTCTGAGATTTCGTTTTAGCAGTTTACCTGCTGTATTTTTAGGCAACTGATCAACAAAGCGAATATGTTTAGGCACTTTGAACGCTGCCAGATTTTCTTTCGCATGATGAATCAGCGCCTCTTCATCGGGCGACTGATCCGGCTTCAGTACAACAACTGCAGTGATGGCTTCGATCCACTTATCATCTGGCAAACCAATAACCGCGACTTCGGCAATCGCCGGATGAGTATACAGAGCTTCTTCAACATCACGACTGGCAACCAGTACACCACCGGTGTTAACCACATCTTTAATCCGATCAACGATATAAATAAAGCCTTCTTCATCCTGATAACCCAGATCTCCGGAGTGGAACCAGCCACCCGCAAAAGCGTCTTCAGTTTCTGTCGGTTTGTCCCAGTAGCCCACCAGTAAATGAGGAGACTGATGAACCAGTTCACCATGCTCCCCTGGCTGGCATTCATCACCTGTTACCGGATCAACAATACGAGTATGCACGGTAGGCACGGCTTTACCCGCTGAACTCGGGCGATCCGCATGTTCTTCCGGGCGTAGCACCGTTGCCAGAGGTGCAATCTCACTTTGCCCGTAACAGTTGTACAGTCCTGACTCCGGCAGACGCACACCCAGTTCATGGACAATCGGTTCAGGCATAATGGAGGCACCGTAATAGATTTTTTCCAGATGCTGTAGTTCAGCATCGACAAAATCATCATGACGCAATAAAGCGATCCAGACAGTAGGCGGAGCAAAGAAAGCATTCAGTTTATGCTCTTTCAGCAGATGCAGAATGCTATTGGGCAACGGAGTATCAATCAGATAAGTAAAGCCGCCATTTAATAGTGCTGGCATGGTAAAGGCATGCATCTGCGCAGAGTGATAAAGCGGCAAAGCGGCCAGGCTCCGGTCTGATGTATCAATATCCAGACAGTTAATGCAGCTGGCATACTCGTTAATAAAAGACCGGTGCGTATGCATCGCACCTTTAGGATCAGACGTGGTGCCTGAAGTATAAAGAATCTGAACCACATCGGTATCAGACAATTCCAGGTCTGGCTCGGAGCTATCTCCCTCCCCCATAGCCAGCGTCAGAATATCCAGTTGTTTGTTACTGCCCGTGTCCGCAATAAGCTGTTCGCTATCGCCAGAATGCAGGCTGCCATGAATGTCGATGCCTGTTTCCTGATACACCTCATCCACATGATTTTTCAGCGTCAGATCAGCAAACAGAGCTTTAGCGCCGGATTGATTCAGAATATAAACCAGCTCGCCTTTAACCAGAGCAAAATTAACCGGCACATGAATCAGTCCTGCGCGACAGCAGGCCAGCCATAAAATCAGATAAGCATCAGAGTTTTTGCCATAAGCCGCGACTCTGTCACCTTTTTCCAGTCCCAGTGCGACCAGATGATTGGCCACTTTATTTACCGCCAGATCCAGCTGACGGAAAGTCCAGCTACGATTGCCATATTGCAGTGCGGTTTTATTATTATATTTCACGGCAGCCCGCCCAAAAGCATCACCGATCGTATTCCGGGTTGCTCTTGCAATCATTTTACGGTTTTCTTCGGTTAAACTTCCCTTGATGGTTGTCATACACACCTCTTAAAAACTTTGTTGTTGTTATTTTTGTTTCTGTATTGCCCGATAATGAGCAGACTTTAATAAAGCAAATTCGTATAGTTATTGCTTTAAAGCCAAAGGCGCTGGAGTGGCTCCTTACATCAGAGTCATCCTCAGTAAATAACGTCAGAGATTCAGTAACAATGTCCGAAAAGGTCATCTTTACTGATCCTAACGGCCATTTTTATCCTTCAGCCTTTGTCAGATCACTTGCACACAGTATTGTCTGATCAACTGTCTGACAGTTTCAGCAACATCAATCAATTCTGTAACGGTCGGCCTTTATCCAGAAAATAACGCATACGTTCTAAAGCACCGGGATGCTGAATTAACGCCAGATTGCATAGCCTCTCTGCATCGTAAAAATTCTGATACCCGTTTTCATCCGCTGCCGAATTCAGCAGTTTTAACAACGATTGCTCCAGAACCTGTTGATAGCCCTCTTCAGCCATTGTCAGCTGATCTTCGGTAACAGGAGTCAGAGGTAAAGCCTGTTCAGAGGAGGCAGAAAGAGTCTGAGCAGATCCGGATTCATCCTGACCTCTTTCAGCGTCTTGCGGATCTGCAAGCATCTGTTGATTCAGCCTGATCGCCCGCTGCAAAGCATCTTCCAGCAACCGATCCGGATTCATGGTGATGCCATCACCCGCTCTGAGAATGCCGAGGGCTTTCGCTTCATGGGCTGAAGCCGTTACCCTGGCATCCCGAATCAATGAAAAGGTTGCTTTAATCGCCTGATCTGGCCCTGATACTGCACAAGTTCTGGCCAGTAGATGTTTGCAGCCTCCCCAGCCCGGCACGATACCAACCAGATTTTCGACCAGACCCAGGTGACTCTCGGCTACAGCCTGGATGCCATGACAATGCAACGCCAGTTCAAGCCCACCGCCCAGAGCTTTGCCAGACATAGCTGCAACAACCGGGATAGAAGCCGTTTCAATTCGGTAAAACAGCGCTTGCCCCCGACGGATATACCGATCAATGCCATCAGCCTGTTCAGTCAGTTTCAGGAATGCTTTCAGATCCGCTCCGGCGATAAATACCGGCCCCTGGCTGAATATAACCAGCGGTTGTTGCTGCTCAAGCGCATGATTCAGCGCCTGCTCGATATCATCCAGCAAACCCTCGCTTAAAGGATTAATTCTGTCTGTCAGCTGTAAACAAAGTAATGTCGGCGTTGAAGTGTCGCCTTCGGCGTGAATGAACTCTTGTGAATCCAGTTGCCAGAGTCTGGAGCGATCAGATTGCATAATAACGGCATCATCAGGGAGTTGTGCCAGAGTGAAAGGCCTGCGGCTGATATCCGCTAATTGATCATCGCCAGAAGGCCCGTCATTCACTGAATACGTTATATCGGTCTGAGCAATCCCTGAATGGATCTGGCTATCCGTATCAGCAATCTGACTGAGAGGCCCACGCTGGCTCTGTTGCAACCAGAGATTCAGAGTTTCTGCGCCAATTTTCTGAATCATCTCAAAAGGACCAAAGCGCCAGTTATAGCCCAGCTTCATAGCCAGATCGACCGATGACGGATCAGCCGTGACGTCTGGCACCAGTTGAGAAGCATAGCTCAGCATTCGACTAAGTACACTGCGGGCGTAAGCCGTGCCTTTATCCTGTTGATCCGGCTCACCTGCAATATTCAACAGACGATAGAAGTCTCCTGTTCTGATCTGACTGCCCAGCAGAGCCGTCGGCTGGAGTTCACGGTATTCAACCGAATGCAGATCCAGTACCTGACGAACCTTCTGGCCGCTATCATCCTTAAACTGACGATAAAAACCCTGCAGCACCTTGCCTTTACGGCCGGAGTAACCCTTTGCCAGCATCTGACTAATAACAGGATCACCTTTTTCCAGGCCGGAAAAATCATCACTGTCGGGCAACAACCTGGCCAGACTGGCCGACACTTCTGGCATCAGATCAATACCACACAGATCCCATAAGCCAAAGATTCCGGTTTTCGGGAAACCACAGGCCTGCATAATGGCATCAGCGTCCTCTACCGTCAGATCAAAACGAATCGCTTCCTGCAGCGCCAGTTGCATCCAGAACACACCCAACCGGTTCGCGATAAATCCAGGACGATCCGCACAGCGAATAACGGATTTCCCCATCTGATAATCGTTAAAACGCTCTACTGCCAGAGCAACTTCGTCTTTCGTGTGTTCCCCGGTCACCAGTTCCAGCAGAGGCATATAGCGAGGCGGATTAAAGTAATGGCTGACCACAAAGTGCTGACAAAAACTCTCTGGCATACCTTCGGTCAGCTTTGCCAGAGGAATAGTCGAGGTATTAGATGATACGATGGCATGAGGTGCGCGTACCGTTTCTATTCGCTTATACAGGGCCTGTTTAACGGCCAGATCCTCAACAATAACCTCAATAATCCAGTCATAACCGGCCAGGCGATGAAAATCATCCTCAGTGTTACCGGTTTCGATCTGATCGGCTACTGAGGGATGCATTAAGCCACCAGTGCAGCCCTGTCGGATAAAACGTTCAATAGCACCGTTAGCGATAGCATTGCGCTGCTCATAACTGGCTGTTGCAGCCAGATTATCCGGCACACGGTCCAGCAACAGAACTTTAGCTCCGCCATTAGCAGCCTGAGCTGCAATACCCGCACCCATCACTCCGGCACCGATCACGGCCACACGGTTAATCGCAATAGTCATATAAAGCTCCCGTTAACTGCAGCGTTCCAGAATCAGAGCAATACCCTGACCACCACCAATACACATAGTGACCAGCGCATAACGGCCCTGAATACGTTCCAGTTCGTAAATGGCCTTGAGGGTAATAATGGAACCTGTTGCTCCAACGGGATGGCCCAGAGCCACCGCCCCACCATTCGGATTCACCTTATCCGGGTTCAACTGCAATGACTCGGTTACAGCCATTGCCTGAGCGGCAAACGCCTCATTGGATTCAATCACATCCAGCTGATCGGCTGTCAGGCCCGCCTGAGCCAATGCATCAGTCACCGCAGGAATGGGTCCCAGTCCCATTACATCTGGTTTAACCCCGGCAAAGGCATAACTGACAAAACGCACTTTTGGCTTAAGCCCAGCTTGTTCTGCATACTGACGAGTGGTCAGCACCATAGCAGCCGCACCATCATTAATACCGGAGGCATTACCGGCGGTGACCAGCCCATCCCTTTTAAAAGCGGGTTTCAATCCGGACAAACTCTCTGCAGTCACCTCTGCACGCACATGCTCATCGGTATCAAATACCGACTCTTTTTTTCCTTTACGTACCGTCACAGGTACGATCTGATCGGTAAACATACCCTCTTTAATTGCCCGAGCCGCCTTCTGATGGCTGCTACCCGCAAACTCATCCAGTTGCTCACGGGTATAACCATATTGAGCAGCAATATTTTCTGCCGTTATACCCATATGACCGCTATCAAACGGATCACTCAGAATATCCAGCGTCATATCCAGCACTTCGCCATCACCCATACGCTGGCCAAAGCGCATATTGGGCAACAGATAAGCTCCACGACTCATGCTTTCGGCTCCTCCGGCCAGAGCAATCTGACTATCCCCTGCGGCAATCATCTGAGCGGCAGAAATTAGTGACTGTACCGACGAACCACACAGACGATTAATATTCATAGCAGCAGAGCTTTCTGGCAGACCGGCGTTAAGCGCAATATGCCGGGAAAGATAAACATCCTGCGGACAAGTGGTAATAATATGGCCGAACACCGCATGATCGATCTGTTCTGCAACGACACCAGAACGTTTAATGGCTTCTTTCGCCACCACAGTGCCCAACTCTGCCGGAGTGAAACCGGATAAACTACCGCCAAAACCACCAATGGCTGTTCGTGCACCATCCAGAATAACCACATCGGTCAGATCAACCGACTGTTTGCCTGAACCTGTTGCTGTCATAGCAATCCCCTTTTTTATTGTTGTACTGATTGTTTTTCAGCAGAGATGATTTATTTACCCAGTAAGGAACGGGCGATCACTTCTTTCATAATTTCAGATGTCCCGGCGTAAATGGTCTGGATACGGGCATCGACATAAAAACGAGAGATTGGATATTCTGTGGTATAACCATAGCCACCAAACAACTGCAGACACTCATCAATGGTTCGGCACTGCATTTCGCTTAGCATCAGCTTGAGAATGGCGGCATCTGTGGTGGTCATTTCGCCAACAGCATATTTCTGCATACATTGGTTAAAATAAGCCCGGCCAGTTTCCATCTGAGCCTTAACTTCGGCTAACTTAAAGCGGGTATTCTGGAAATCAGCGATACGCTGCTTAAAGGCTTTACGTTCCTGAACATAATCAAGCGTCAGCTGTAATGCTCCTTCCATTGCGCCCAGCGCCTGCGAAGCCACCCCTAAACGCTCTCTGGGCAATTCCTGCATCAGATAAACGAACCCCCGGTTTTCTTCGCCCAGCAAAGCATCATGGGGCACAATCAGGTCATCAAAGAAGAGTTCAGCGGTATCACTGGAATGCTGGCCGATTTTTTTAATCCCTTTACCCCGGCTGAAGCCCGGCAAACTGGCATCAACCAGAAACAATGAAATACCTTTCGCCCCGGCTGAGGTATCGGTTTTAGCACACACAATCACCATATCTGCCAGCATGCCGTTGGTGATAAAAATCTTAGAACCGTTAATTTTCCAGCCCTGATCGGTGCGCTCTGCAGTGGTTCTCATTGCCGCCAGGTCACTGCCCGCTCCGGGTTCTGTCATGGCGATAGCACCCAGCACCGAACCATCAATCATTTTTGGCAACCAGTACTCTTTCTGCTGAGTACTTGCGATATGCAACAGATAAGGCATAACAATATTGGCATGAATGTTATAACCGCCACACACACCACCAAAGCCACGGGCTGAAATCTCTTCTATCACCAACTGGCAGATCTCAAACCGGGCACCGGCACCGCCATACTCCTCTGGCATATCCACGCCCAGTAAACCTGCCTCGCCCAGTGTACGCCACAGAGCTTTAGGTACCTGGCCATCCTGCTCCCACTGCTCAAAATAAGGCGCTACCTCCTGATCCAGAATACGATGGATCATGGTCTTAAACAGCTGAAAATCTTCATCGGCATGGGTATTGGTTTCACTCACGACAAATCGCCTCATCTCGTTGTTATTCGTCTTTTTATTGCTTTTGTCAGATGTCGCTATTGACTATTAAGGTCATTAAAAAGCGAATTTAATCGGCTATAAATGATGATTCGGGTCTAAATAGTTGATCAAAAGGGCCATTTACTGCCCGGACTGGACATAAGGAGTGGGGCTGTAATAAGGTCACTGTGCAGAAAATGTCATGGCCAGACTCTGCCTGTCAGTGCAGAGAACAGGCAATCGGATCAGGGCATGCTCTGGAATACTGAATGCATAAAAACAAATATATCGCTTCGGAAAAGTAAGGAAAAACAATGAGCACTGGCTCAGGTTGTAGCGCAAAAGCCCATATCGCCAATCACTATATCCACGCCAGCATCGGCGGCGCCTTAAAACAGGGTTACTCGGCTGATGAACTGCTGGATGCCGCAGGTATTCCCCGGAAATGGCTGAACAAGCCTGAACACTGCATTACCGAACAACAACTGAGTCAGCTCATTAAAGCAGTATGGCGAAAAACCAGAGATGAATTTATGGGACTGGCCCATCGTCGTTGTAAAAATGGTGTATTTGCCCTGATGGCTGAAATGGCACAACAAGCAGACACCCTGGGCGGCATGCTGAAGCAGAGTGCACGGTTTTATAATGCAGTGTATGAAGGCATGGATATCGGTCCGGTGGACTTTGATCAGACCAACAAGCTATATCCCGCCTCCTCACAACTGTTCTATCGGTTACAACTTAACGATCAGAGCCAGGATCAGGATCACCTGCTGCAAGAGTTTCTGTTATTGATGTGGCAGAGATTCGCATGCTGGCTAACGGGTCAGCAAATCCCCTTTGCCAACACTCATTTTAATTACCCTGAACCGGAGCATGTCAGTGAATACCACGTTATGTTCACTGGAGAACTCTGCTTTAACCAAACGGTTTGCGGATTTTCACTACACCCCCGCTTTTTGCAGTTACCGATTATCCGAACCCATAGTGAACTCACGGGATTTCTGAAAGAATCTCCGGCTTATATCCTGCACCGACCGGATCAGGACGACAGGCTGCACACACGCATTCGTTGTATTCTGCAGCAATTTGATTTTGACCAGATGCCGGATCTGGAAACGATAAGTCAGCAACTGCACCTGACACCCCGCACACTCAGACGCAAACTGAAAGATGAAGGCTATACACTCAGAAGCATTAAAGAAGGCCTGAGAAAAGACTACGCCATAAAACTGCTGATAGCGGGACAACTGAATGTTGCAGAAATCAGTACCCGTACCGGATTTTCCGAAAGTGCAGCATTCTGTCGGGCTTTTAAACGCTGGACGGGACAATCGCCATCAGATTGGCGAAATGAATAACCAGATTACTTTTCAGAAGGTATTAAGAAATACGGAAAACAGGAATATTTCCGCTCGGTCCTTTGTGGGCAAAGACCAGAGCAGATAACTATTTATAACTCAGAAAAAATGCAACAGGAGAGTGAAATCAGGCCGATAACGTCAGTTCAGAAAACTTCTCTGATAAATTACTTTCCGGATATTCAGATTTAAGCCAGCTCATAATATCAATAGCTGACATCAGGCCAGTTGCCTTTTTCCATAATGGACGTTTATTACTCAGACTGACAGGATCAGAAGTAAAACAAACCCATTGAATATAACCATTTGTTTCGTGTTTTTTGACACTCAGGATATTACTAATATTAATAAGCATTTAAAATTCCTTTATGCCCTATCCCTTTCATATATTCAGATATCGAATTAATTTAATCAACCAGATGGGATCAGGCAATTCTGATAAAAAGATACGAAAAGAAGGGAGATGAGCACAGTGAGAATCTGTGCTCATAAAGGCAAATCAGATTACGACGATTTCTTCCGCCTGAGGGCCTTTTTTACCCTGTGTAATCTGAAATTCAACCTTATCGCCTTCTTTCAGCGTTTTGAAACCAGTAGCCACGATAGAGTTAAAGTGAGCGAATACATCAGGGCCACCCTGCTGCTCAATAAAACCAAAACCTTTCTCTTCGTTAAACCATTTCACTGTGCCAGTTGTTTTAGACATGTTTTTTTCCAAAAAAATAAATAAACCGCAAGAGCGGATTTCAGGCTAAGACTAACTGTAAAAAGATTATGAAATGACAGGACGAGACTTAGAAAGGACGTATCGTGAAGCAGGCATAATATTTTGGCTACAATCAAAGCCAGTACGCAAAGACTACAGAGAGTTTTTATAAAAAGCAAACAATAAAATTTATTTTTCGTTCTGATGTTTGCCCGATACAGACAATCAGAGATCAATACAGATAAAAACAAAACCGGATAGTCTATAAATCAGGCAAATTTATTTCTGCATTTACATCAGCAGCAGGCTTTTAAAACAAATACTTATACCCTCTAGAGTTTAATCTGGAGGAAAACTACTCCTCGCCATGTCTGCAAGCGTTGCCGGTCTCATACACCATATAAAAAATAACAGAATAAAAAGCCGGAAAGGGCAATAAATCCTCTCCAGCTTAGCGAGTAGTACAGGCAAGCAGGCCTGGCAATCATGGCTACAACCTGTTAATACTGATCATCCTTCCACATTTCTCTGGTAAAGCGCATTGCTTTATTACGTCCTGTATCTTTAGCCTGATACAGGGCAACATCAGCATATTTCAGGCCTTTCCATAAAGATTCATCATCACCCGGAAATTCACTGACCCCAATACTGATCGTCTTAGTAATACGCTCACCTGTATCCAGAGTAAACTGATGATCTTCAAATGTTTTACACATTTTCTCAGCAACAGAGAGCGCTTCTCCAGGCTCCACATCCACCAGCATAATGAAAAACTCTTCCCCGCCAAAGCGGAATATAAGATCAGAATCACGTACGCTCTTTTTCAGGATTTTTGATGTCTCCACCAGTATCAGATCACCCGCATCATGACCGTGAGTATCATTCACTTGTTTGAAATAATCCAGGTCACACATCAGCAAACCAATAGTTTTATTCCGGCGTAAAGCCCCTGAACAGATATTTGTAGCGGATTCCTGCAGGAAACGACGGTTATGCAGCCCTGTGAGAGGATCACATAAGGCGGACTCACGTAAAGTAGCCGTCAAGCGTTTAGATTCAATGACCGGTAAGGCTTCCTTAATGTACTGAGAAGCTTTATCTATCTGGTCAGCCACATGCTGACTGCTTTCGATATCCTCATCACCGTTAAAATTAAACTGCACAACGCCAATGGTACTGCCACCAATCGTCATAGGAATGCACACATGATGCGCATTACCATGATCAATAAACTGTTTACAGATTTTCGGGAAATCGTATGAACTGATGCCATGTCCGGTGCGTTTCGCCTTGCATAGATTACAGTTATCCAGAATCTCCTGATTACAACTCTGGTCATCCTCATTCAGCGTCAGAGGATAAACGGGCTTCATACGCTTATGGATATCATCCACTTCAAAAATCACTGGCGATTTCAGCTTAAGATCGTCCGTGAAAACATCATAAAGACGGGAATAAACATCCTCCATCACATCATCTTCCTCAATCACCTTACGGAAGGTGGTGAGATCACTGATGGATTCCATCAGTGCGTTAAACTCCGTAGACAGAGCACCAATTTCATCAATTGAGGTGATAGCGATACGCTTGCGAAGATCCACATCACCTTTGCCCTGGGCTACATCCTTCAGGCCATCAATAACTCTCTCAAGACGTTTAGTAAGAGAACTCCCTATCCACCAGGCCAGAGCCATCGTGAGTAAAGCAAAAAAGACACCACCGGCAATGGCCAGATTACGCAGATTAAGAATCTCTTTCTGCACATCATCCAGATAGATACCGCTGCCTACAATCCAGCCCCATGGTTTAAAACTCTTAACGTAAGACAGCTTCTCGACCGGAGCCTGTTCACCTGGCTTAGGCCACATATAACCAATAAACCCTGAGCCTGAAACATTAGTAACACTGACAAACTCTTTAAACAGCAAAGTCCCGTTGGGGTCAGCAAAATCACTCAGATCTGTGCCATTCAGTCTGGGAGCAGTAGGGTGCATAATCATGCGGGGATGAGTGTCATTAATCCAGAAATATTCCCTGCTGCTATAACGCAGTCCTTTGATCGCCTCTTTAGCGCGATCTTTCGCTTCTTCAGCGGATAACTCACGATTTTCCACTAATCTCTGGTAGTGAACCAGCACACCAAAAGCAACCTCAACTGCCTGGCGGGTAGCGTCTTTCTTTCCCGACATGATGCGAGATTCAATATGAGGTATAAATACTGCAAAAGTGACAGTAAGGATGATACATACCCCGATAAAAGAGGTAAGCAGTATTTTTGGCAGGATAGGCCAATTGCGCAGATATAGCGATTTCAGCATAACGTCCTCATATGATGAAATAGAATAATGCAAAAATCTGGTCCATCCGAACCGGATAAAGACTGTCATTATTTGGAAAAATAACCGCTAAAGCAATGGTGACATCATGTATCCTAGCCAAAGGTCGAATAGCTGTAACTCACTGTCATTTATATAGAAATACAGCAGTCCTGAACTGAATTACTGCGTGATACACATATAAAACAGTATATTTTCTTATTAAGATTCTTTTTTCTCACTGGATATAAAGCCTTCCCTGGGGTAACGGTTTCTTTCATCTCTGACTGTAAAGATGAGTCAGACGCTCCCGATAGATTGCTGATATTCCTGCAAAGTATCCGCTCCGGAGACTATCGCCTGTTTCAGTGACATTACATCATCCGCAAGGGCCTCTGTTTCACCAGCACTACAGTTATGTTCAATTCGCTTCGCGATAGCTGAAACCTGCAATAAGCCAAAGCTGGCACTGGTACTTTTTAATGCATGAGCCTGTCTGCCAACCAGCTCCGTTTCGTCATTAAGAAAGTGACAATATAACTGTTCTGACCGCTTTGTGATTTCATCCAGCACAATACCGATCATTTTAATGCAACGATCTGTTCCGATATCATTTTCCATCTGCTTCAGTACCGCGACAGAAAACACTTCATCCTCAATGGACTCTGCTACTAAATCCTGCGTGTTATCACCTAAAACGATCTGCCGGGCAGGTTGTTCTGCAGATTCTGGCGAGCCTTTTCTCTGAACTATCCTTTTCTGAACCGTCATTTGCTCTTGCTCTGCACTCTGTTGCGGAATATCAACGACATCATTCCCCTTTTTCTCAAGCCAACGCACCAATACTGACTGAAGCTCAGATAAGTGCGCCGGTTTTGCCAGAAAATCATTCATACCAATTTCAAAACAACGCTCTTTATCTGAGGTCACGACGTTTGCTGTCATTGCGACGATTGGAACTCCATCACCCTGTGGCATTTTTCGGATCTGCTCTGTCGCTTCGTAACCATTCATTTCCGGCATCTGAAGATCCATCAGAATCAGGTCAAACGGCCTGAGTTTCATCGCATCCAGTGCATCCAGGCCATTATTGGCAATTTCAACCTGCTGCCCCAGAGACTCCAGCATCCGGGTCGCAATCAGCTGATTGGTTACACTATCTTCAACCAGCAGAATCCGATATTGCTGACTTAAAGACGACGATTGCTCATGAACCGTGTCCGGTTCAAGCTCACTCACCAGAGTAGAGGTTTGTGGTAAGGTCAGATACACCGCAAAAGTACTGCCGTTATTCTTTTCACTGGCAAAAACAATATAGCCATTCATCATCTCAGCCAGTTTCTGACTGATAGCCAGCCCCAGCCCCGAACCGCCGAATTTTCTGGAATCGGTCTGATTCACCTGAGTAAATTCATTAAACAGCAGGGCCTGATCATCAATGGCAATCCCCATTCCGGTATCTTCGATCAGCACTCTGAGCTTTAACCGGGATGACACATCGGTATCCGATAGACGCGTAATACTCATACTGATCCCCCCCTGCTCAGTGAATTTAACGGCATTACTGAGCAGATTCAGCCAGATCTGACGTAAACGTCCCGCATCAGCAATGACACAGCGATCAATTGTCGGGTCAACCGTAATATTAAACAGCAACTGCTTTTCTTTCGTTTTAGAGGCAATAATCATAGCGGCTTCATCCGCCAGGTTTTGCAGACTTATCTCCGATTCTTCCAGCTCCATTTTACCGGCTTCTATTTTGGCAAAATCCAGAATTTCATTAATCAGCTGCATCAACGCATCACTACTGACAGACGCTGTCTTCATCAACTCAATTTGTCGCTCATTCAACGGGGTATTTTCCATCAGAGAAATAGAGCCCTGGATACCGTTCAAAGGCGTTCTGATCTCATGACTCATGGCGGCCAGGAACTGGGATTTTGCCACATTGGCCGCATCGGCTTGTTCCATAGCATGCTCGAGTTTTTCACGACTGCGGACTTTATCGGTAATATCGGTCACGACCAGGGTGTAATACAACTGGCCGTCGGCATCAAATGCCTGAATATTGTATTCGGTGTGGATGAGTCCTCCTTTCAGATCAGTCATGACCAGATAATGTAATCCGGTATTAATTTTTGATTGCTCTTCAAGTAACTCAATAGGGTTAAGGTTCACTCGTTTATCGACGCCTAACAGATCCAGTACACTGATTTCTGTACCCTGCGGTAATACTCTGTGACACAGATTAAACATGCTCAGGTTATAGCTCAGAGTATTACCTCGGGTATCCATCAGTAAAATCCCATCCAGACTGGCATCCATCAACGCGGCTTTTAATGAGTTCTGCTGCTCCACTTCTTTGCGAATGCGCTTCTCCAGAGACAGATTACGCAATGACAGGATGGTAAAGGTTTCTTCCTGCAAACCAATCTGAGAGCCTCTGATCTCAACCGGAATAAAGCAATCCATTGCATTGAGTACACAGACATCATCCAGATGAAATGGCTGCTGGCTCTGATACAGCGCTTCCAACCCTTTTCTGGCTTCCGACGGCAGCATATGCTGCACATCTATTTCACTGGCCTGATCAACTTCGAGTAAACGAATTGCAGCTGTATTAACGACGCAGACTTCTTTAGCGGAATTCAGTCCAAGGATCGCTTCATCGGTACTGTTCAGAATAAGCTCCAGCCTCCGATCCTTTTTAAGCAGATCTTTGTACAGTTTTTCCTGCTCTGTTACGGTCAGCGCCAATCGCTTCGACATATGGTTAAAGGCTCTGGCAGTTGGCTCCAGCTCTGCCAGATGCTGGCTGTCACCAATCTCATAACCCAGTTTGCCTTTTTCTATCGCATCAACCGCGTGGTTGAGTTCGGCTATTCCTCTGCCATAATTACGAAATAACCCCGCGCCAACCAGAGCCACCGCTACCAGCAATCCCAAAGTGGTGTACAGATAGCCCTGATCGCTGGATTTAAGGGATTTAACGGTTGGTTTAAGATTCAGAGCGATATCCAGCCAGTATGCCTTATCTCCAAGATATAGCTGATTTGTCACACAATAATAAGGTTTGCTAAGATCCAGATAAGCATCTTCTTTAAACGGGCTATTAAAATAACTGGCACGGGACTCCAGCAAAACATGGTGGGCTTGCCTCTCATTGATCGAGCGTATACGGACATAAGCCAGATCATTAACCCCCTGAGTGAGATGAGTCAGCGCCATGTTCAGCCGTATCATCGGCTGGGTCAGCTCCCCCATCTGACTATGGGACTTCAGCAGGCTATCCAGAAACAAAAAATGATTCTGATAGTGGTCCTGGATTTTCTCCATAGCAGCCTCTGTCAACGCCCGGTTCTGCAGATAATACAAAGTCCCACCGATAGCGCCTTCTATCAGTAGTAAACTCAGAATCAGACGCAAACGAAACCCCATATCTATCTCCTTAATCATATGGTTCAGATGTTTTATGATACTGAATTATAGCCCTTTAATGTTCAGTTCTATTCAGCATCATGCTGCTGAATAAGCACCTGCACCAAAAAAGAAAGGGTATTCTAATAATAAAGTTAAACCCTGAAAAAGTATCTGCTCTGTTTAATTTCGCTAAACAAAACCACCAGACAAACACACTGTTTTTATCTATTATCAGACAGAGCTTTACTTATTATTCAAACGGTTAAGCACCCGAACAAAAGTTTCTGTGTAAGAAACTGCCATCGTTGTAACGACAGACAGGCGCAATACTTTTGCTCAGGTATACACACTTGCAATATTTTCAGAGGTATTCAATGACTATCCAGATCGGTAAAAAAATTCCTGATATCGAATTAAAAGTGATGGGAAAAAACGGTCCAGAGTCTGTCACTACGGCTGAGCTGACCGCAGGCAAAAAAGTAGTCCTATTTGCCGTTCCGGGTGCTTTCACTCCCGGTTGCTCTATGACACATCTGCCAGGTTTTGTGGTGAACGCAGATAAGATTAAAGCCAAAGGCGTTGATAGCATCATCTGTCTGTCCGTTAACGACGCTTTTGTGATGGACGCCTGGGGAAAAGATCAGAATGCTGAAGAGATCATTATGCTGGCAGATGGCATTGCGGAGTTCACGAAAGCCGTTGGCCTGGAAAAAGACCTGACCGGCGTTCAGTTTGGTGTACGCTCCCAGCGCTATGCCATGATTATTGAAGATGGCACCGTGCAAACTCTGAATATCGACGAAAAAGGCGTTGATAAGAGTAGTGCTGACACCATACTGTCTTTGCTGTAATCTGTCTCAGCAGTGATAAACACTCGCTTTAAACCATCAACATTATCCGGCTCCATCCAATAGGAGCCGGATAGTCTCTGACTGAACTCCAGAAACTGTCCGCTGAAACCGGCTAGCTCAAGGCTATGCTTAATATCGCTGCCACAGCGAATATGCAGAGTATCCGGCTGGTCAAGAGCAATCTGCTCTGCCCCATTGTCAGAGCGATCTTTTGTCAGGCGGGCAATTACGGACAGATGATCAATATGTTTTTTCATCTCAGGCCAGCTATCAAAACCATTTTCTCTGGCAATAACCAGCTGGCAATGGGCCAACTGAATATCCCCGGCAGAATGACTCAGTAACGGCAAAGATCTGGGATGCTGCCTGAAACGCTCAATTCCTTCCGGCTCAACATTGTGTATCTGCTTTAACAGCTCTTTCGCACGCTTTTTCTGCTGCTCAAGATTAATTCAGAGAGATTACTGCTAAGTTAAAAAGTGACAACAAACAGAAAATTATCTCCCGTAGATATTGAGCAGGATATCGGCCAGCTGATTCACTCTGGTCAGCATAGGCAGGTGCCCGCTATCAATCTCATAAGAATTTTTCAGATCCAGAGTCGCAGCAATTTTTTTCTGAGACTCAAAAGAGATAATTTTGTCCTCTTTCGCGTAGACATAATACTTATCGATCTGATTAAACCGATCTTCATTCAGCTTTACTTTACTGGCCCCTACCGAACCCGGCTCATTCACCGCCACTTCAAGCAAGGCTTTTTTCTGCGAAGCCGTGGCATCCTGAGCAAAAGTGGCGACAAAATTATCTTGATCAGAAATTTCCAGCAGATCTGAAGATTCATTATATTTCACACCGGAGTAGTAATATTCATCATCCTTCTCAGATAACAGAGAAAAAACTTTGGTTTTGTTTAAAGGCGCCACTGCCGTGATATAAACAATATCGGTGATGGTTTCTCCCGGACACAGTCCCAGCGACGCATTTACAATAGCGCCTCCCTGACTGTGCGCCACCAGCATTTTATCGCCTGAAATCTTAGCCATAAACTGACATAAAGATGCGGCAGAAATATCCAGAGAGACTGCAGAAGGTTTTAGCTGATCATTGCGACCGGGCAGTTCAACAGCATGACTGCTGATCTGTCCATCCAGTCGGTTCTGTAATGCAGCCCAGGATTGCGCGGTAAAATGTGCCCCATGAACAAAGATAACTTCAGGTGCAGGCTGAGCGGCTATAGACGTTCCAGTCATAGCAAAAGATAGCGTCATACCGGATAACAGTGTTTTAAAACGAGTGCTCATATTCATCCTCACGGAAAAGATTAAGCTGACAAAAAAGATACCTGCGACTCAATTCGTCTCTGGTATCGAACTGCATACAGCATCGGTTTTCCGCTGGATTTGAAGCAACGCAAATAAGTTAAAAAGGTGTCATATCGCAGATCAACTCAGATAAAAACGATATCAAATTTTATCAAATCACTTTAAAATCAGTATGTTGCTAGGAGTGTAAACCTTTCATAAAACAGGGTTTATTGAGCAACTTTTTTGCAAACACCGATTGGTGAATGACTGAACTATGTTGCGATTTAATCAGTTTTGCTTCGATCCGGACGTTAACCGGCTCACGCACCAGAATGAAGAGATATACCTGCGTCAGAAACTGATTCAGTTACTCCGTTATCTGCTGGCTCATCGTGATAGAGCAGTCAGCAAAGAAGAGTTGTTACGAGAGATCTGGCAGCATGGCGAGTACCGGGAACGTTCACTGGCACAAAGCATACTGGAATTAAGAAAAGCACTGGGAGACTCCGCTTCCGCTCCCCGCTATATCCGCACAATACCTCAGCAGGGCTATCAATGGATCTGCCCGGTTCAGACAGACTCTGATGATATCTCCGCGACAAAGAGCAATGAGCAGAATGTAACAGCCTTCTCCTCGGAGACAACGTCCTTATCCTCAGAGACCGTAGCACAAAAAGACGCCCCTTCAGTCCGTCCCGGATACAGATACACCACAGTTATCGCAACCGGTGTGATGCTGCTGCTATCCCTGCTGCTGGTCATGCACTATTCACCAGGTCTGATCGGTTCATCAGAATCACAGACTCAGAAACAGGAATCTCCAGCCACCCGGAAAGTACTGATACTACCCTTTAAAAACAGCACACATACCACATCAATGCAGTGGGTTGAGTATGGGCTGAGTGACATGCTGGCAAGCGATCTGATGAGCATCCCGTCACTTCAGATCTATACCCCGGCCCAGAGTGCACGTCTGCTGGCCAGCCAACCATCACTGCAGGATGATGATCTGTACAACGCTGATGGTGCAGTTTTAAAGCAGATATTGTCTGCACATCAGGTCAACAGCCTTATAGTGGCCCGGATTCGTCTGGAGAAACACACTCAGTTGCTGGATTACAGAATTGTCAGCCAATCTCTTGCAGAACAAACCGGCTCACTGAGCCACAATGATTTAGCCGTCTCGATGCCGGACATCGCACGCCACCTCTATCAGCAGCTTATTCCTGATCCAGCCCCGGCCAAACTGCCAGAATATCACTATAAACCCAGTGCCATGCACGACTATGCTCGAGGTGTGCAGGCATTACAGCTGACTGGTCCGGCTCTGGCTCAACACTATTTTGCCGCATCGACGCAGATTGATCCGAATCACCTCTGGTCTGAAGCTTATCTGGCCGTATGTATGATTCTGTTAGGAGAGTATGATCGTGCAGAACAGACACTCACCGGACTGAATAACAGGATTGAAGATCCGGCTCTGAAAGATTTTGTTAAATTATGGCTGAGCCAGCTCTGGCTCCGTTCAGGAGAAATAATAAAAGCTGAGCAACTAAGGCAACAGATACAACAGCAGTTGCAACGACTTAATAACTATCGTACCTCTGCTCTATCACAAGACCTGGTCAATTCTTTCTGGTATGAGAACAACCTGTTGCCAGAGCTAATGGATTTCAGCACTGATGCAGCCGGACAGCATGCTGTATCTGAAGAATCTTTACGCCATCTTAGCGTACTCGGGCAAACACCCGCGTTGATGATAGGTTTTCTGATTATGGGCTCGGACAACAACCGGCCCATTGAGGCACGGATACACTACCTGACCCAGTCACTGGAATACGCTAAAAAACTCCAGCAACCCTATGAACAAGCGTTGATTCGTTTCCTGAGAGCCAGGTTAACCGCAGAGCAGGTCAGCTATAACGATAGCCTTCCAGAAACAGTTAAACAGGATCTGAAAACCGCTCTGGCATTAGCAGAACAGTTAAAAGCCGGGCAGCTGCAGCTGGAAATTCAGCACTTTCAGGCAACTGTCTTACAGACACCAATCACAAATGCGCCAGAGAACGGGGTAAACTGACGCCACGTTATTACATTCCGCTCAGGAGCGCATCAAATCATACTGACGCATTTTTCTGTATAGTGTCGCACGACTGATACCCAGACTTCTGGCTGAAGCAGATATATTTCCTTCATGATGCATCAGAGCCTGGCGTATGACCCCCTCTTCTCCGGCTTTAAGATCTGACTGATGGTAACGGCTTGCCCTCTCATACTCTTTTTCAGCTGCTTTGGAGGATAAACCTGTAGTCTGTGTGATATCAGCATACTGTACTACGGCCGTTTCTGAGGAAGACTTATCTGTGCCAGCGGTTCGCGAACTCAGTTCATCCAGGAAATCATCACTCAAATGCTCTGTCGTAATAGTACTTTCATCCGGCTCCATAAAAGCAATCGCTACACGCAGGGTCGTTTCAAGCTGACGGATATTTCCAGGCCAGGGATAAATCAGTAACTGATGAAGTAATTCAGGGTCCAGCGAAATATCCTGACCATCCGGAGTTAACTGTCTCAGGAAGCCACGGATAAAGGATGCTTTGTCAGCCCGATTTCGAAATGCAGGTAAACGTATACAGACACCATTAAGGCGATAATACAGATCCTCCCGGAACAGCCCTTCAGCAACCCGTTGCTTCAGATCCCGATGAGATGCACAAATTACTGCAATATCTAATGCGATTTCCTGACCAGCGCCTAATGGCGCAATCGTTCTCTCTTGAAGTACTCTTAACAAGCGTGCCTGTAACGCTAATGGCATATCACCGATTTCATCCAGAAACAGAGTACCGCCATTGGCTTGTTGCAAACGGCCTGTCATACCGCCTTTTCGAGACCCGGTAAACGCCCCTTCCTGATAACCAAATAGCTCCGACTCAATCAGGCCTTCAGGAATTGCCGCACAATTGACAGCAACAAAGGGCTGATGACGTCTTCGGCTATCATTACGCAAAGCCCGCGCAATCACTTCTTTTCCTGTACCGGTTTCTCCCTGAATCAGGACTGGCAGTTCATGTGCCAGCGCCCTGCTCCCCATCCTTACGCCTTTAATCAGTGATGGTTCCTGACCTGCAAACTCCGATAACTCGGGAAGTGCCTTATTTGGTGAGTGGAGTTCATCACTCTGTTTATGACCAGCGTCTGCCTTTCGATGCTTTGTTTCACGGGCAGGTCTGTTTTCAGGCAGAATTAACGGCTGATTATCAGGGAAGTGCAACAGCTCACAACAGAAATCCCCCGACAGTCCTCTGAGCACACCGCGACCTTTACGTCGAATATCATTCAGCAGTTGTTCTGGCCGGATGCCAAAAATCCGTTCCAGAGACCGGCCTGTCAGTTCTTTCCGGTTGCGTTGTAACAACTGACACAACTGATCATTAGCGGCACGGATAATACCATCCAGATCCAGTGCGATCATACCCTGCCAAGAGGAACGCAGATATTCAGGTCGTGAATGGACGCTCAGAATAACCTGTTGCCGGAACCGACTGCTGAACATCCGATTCTCAATCGCCCTGACGCCTTGTCGCACCAGACTGAGATTAGGGGGGAGTTTTTGATTATCCACCAGTGAAGTCAGATCCAGTACCCCGATTACTTCGCCTTCCGCATTAGTGACCGGAGCCGAACAGCAGGACAGATAGCCCACACTATCCAGAAAGTGCTCGTTACCATTAATCATCACGGCAGAGCGATCAATAACCGCTGTGCCTAACGCATTGGTGCCTCTGATCTCTTCACACCAGCTGGCCCCTTCGGCCAGGGCATAACGGGTCTGACTATCCAGATGCCTTTTATCACCAGTTACAGACAAAATAGTCGCATCCGCATCGGCCAGCATCACTAACCCACCGACGGATGAAAAATACTCAGCCAGCTGTTTTATCTCTGGATGAGCAGCCTCAATCAGGGGCCGGTGCTGCTCTTTAAGATCATTCAGACTGGATTGGGACAGGTTCTCAGGTTCAAGAGGCGATGCACAGCTTAACCCGGCGTCCACACTTCGCTGCCATGAATGCGCAATTTCTGAACGTAAAAATTGTCGGGAGACCTGACCGTCACGAAGTAAGTGTTGTCTGGCCAGATCGATAGAGCGATCCGAATTATCAGCAATAGGGTTCATGACAGATGAATTCCTCAAACCGGATGTTACAAAAAATGTCCTTTAGCAGCCTGCAAGCATAGAAGCCGTCAGACATCGACCGATGCCAACGCAGTTCAACTCAGATCGGATAGTCAGAATATTCAGGAAAACCTGTCATAGATGTTGCCGATTATTCTGCGACACTTTTTATTTTTGTAACGCTGTTATTTTTATTTTCAGACCGGACCGATATTTATGAATATGAGTCATCGGCAGGTCATTAAGGATTACCTGACCTGACTTGATATTTCAACCATCAGGGTAAAAATTAGTTATCAGGTATTACATGTTTTCACGCACAGAGGCGGTTGCCGGAGAAGCGGTTTTGTCGGGATGCCGGGGTAAAAAAGCTCCGGGCGCAGGCTGAGTGAACACCCGGAGTAAGACAGAGAACAAGAAAGCTCAAAAGCCAGGGAGTGGTAACATAAAACCAGTACCGGAGCATAAATCTTCTGAATAGCCGAAAACAGCTGTATCAGGCATATTACTCCGGTTCTGTTAACTCAGATCCGGTTCAGGTATCAGTTATGGATAAATACCTGAGCCGTTGTGGTCGACATATCACCTCCTGGCAGAGTGATGGTATCCAGACGCTCCAGAGTATCGGCATCAAATACAGCAACATGATTGAAGGTACCAGCCAGATAAAGCTTACTGCCATCATTGTTCACGGTCAGACAGTAGTAAGAGTGATCCAGCTCAGCGGCTTTAATCAGTTTCTGTTGCTCAATATCGTATTTTGCCAGCCGATTCAGCACACCGTACATGATGTTAGAATCCTTCGGCGAGCGGGTTCCGGTGAAATAGATCTCGGTAATTGGCCCGAAATCTTTTGTTTCCGTCTGGCCGGTTTCCAGGTTGATGTTGAAGTAACCATATAACCAGTCCGCTGTGTTCAGATCTTCTGATCCTTCCTGAAAACGTGCTGTCGTGTACAAAATGGTGAAATCCTGTGTCGGCGTCTGTACCGCCCAGACATTCAGTACATCCGGTTGTACATAGCGTGGACGTTTCCAGTTCCGGCTGGGCACTGCCACACTGTACTCACCGGTATTAACATCCATTTTGTAGATATCGGCACCGGCCATATACAGGCCACCATCTTTACCTGTCTGCATAGCCGTTACCAGGCGTGGAGACGGCAGAGTACGAATCGGTTTGGCGTTCAGACCGGATGACGTATCGTATACCGCCAGCCGGGTTGGCTGAACCCGATAGTGATCCCTTTCCAGCAGAGTCGGATTCTGCACCGCATACAACTCTTTACCATCATAACTGAGCGTAAAGGCATACAGCGTTTTAGTCCGTTCCTTCGGCTGTTGCGCCATGCGGGCATGGAAGGTAACTTCGCAGTTATCCAGATTAACGCCATAAATATCTTCATAGCCATTATTCAGGATATAAGCGGTTTTCTTATCCGGCGCCATCTGCAGCGCTCCGGGGCCGAAACGATCCGGCATCTGACAGGTTTTATAAACACTGTCATTTTTCAGATCCAGTACATTCAGCTGGTTCGGATAATTCGCTACCACCATATACTCATGGCCGGATTCCAGCGTTTTATCTTTATTGACCGATGCCAGACCGTTAATCGCCATAGCATGACCGGAATAGCCCGTGATTCCCATGACCAGTAAAGCCAGGGTCGTTTTAACATTCAGGCGAGAATACTTTTTATTATGCATTGTGATCTCCTTTCTCTGCCTTAATTACTCTTTATCTGCCGGAAAAACAGAACCCAGGTTACGCCAGTTCTCACCTGAATTGGTCGCTTTCTCATTCCAGTTCGGATAAGTGTTCATCATGTCCGGCACCTGAGCTGGCCACCAACACGGATCAGCACACCCGTAAAGATCAGACTCCATCGGCTGACACAAGGATGTCACTGAACCAAAGGCATCAATCTCCCAGCCCGGATCGGTTGTTGCGGTACATCCCGCCAGAGACTGCATGGCAACGACTTCTTCAATCTGGTCCTCATCGGCAACTTTACTCAGCAAGCGGGCCTTATTATTAACAGGTTTAAGATGTTTCATGGTTAAGCCCTCCGAGGCGAAATATAGTCGTCAATAAATGCCGGATTTTCGGCCATGATCTGACTGTAAACACGGATACCGAAATCCACCCAGTCCCGCATCAGTTCACAGTAATGCCAGGTGGGTTGAGCAGGGTCTTCATAACGGGCATAGCTTTCGTGGTAACAACCTCCGGAACAGAGATTGCGAATAGAACAGCTGGCACAGCCCTTATCTGAACGATCCAGTCGCTGTTCAAGAAATGCAGACAATGCGGGTTTGTCCGGTCCCTGATGCACATCACCAAAGGTATTCAGATCTGAGCCGGTAAAACGATGACAAAGATTCAGTTCACCTTTGTGATCAACCGCCAGCATGGCGACTCCGGCACCGCATGGCAGGGCTTTTTTATTACCTTCATGCAGATCGGTAATCAGCTGGTGCATATTGGAAAAGCCGATATTTCTGTGTTGCAATGCTTCTGTCAGATAATACTCACCCAGTCGTTTCATACCGGCAAAAACATCGGCCAGCTCCTGCTGAGTCAGGTTAAACGAAGCAATATCCCCGGATGTCACCGGGGCAAACCCCACTTCAGCAAACCCCATATCCTGAAACAGATGCTGCCAGATGCGTTCGATATCAGTAATGCCGCGGGTCAATGTGACACGGGCACCAATAGGGCGCTGCGAATAACGTTCCAGCAACATACGGGCTTTACGACTCACCACATCGTAGGTCCCCTGCCCTCCGACCGTGATCCGGTTCTTATCATGAATCGCTTTCGGGCCATCCATGCTGACTGACAGACCAAAACGGTGAACCGCCAGCCAATCAACAATCTCCTCTGTTAATAAAGTGGCATTGGTGGTCATGGTAAAATCCACCGGTTTGCCAAACTGTGCGAAACGGCGTTCCGCATAGTTCACCACATCCACAATCAGGCCAAAGTTAGACAAGGGCTCTCCACCAAAGAACACCAGGTTATAGCGTGCTTCATCCGGTGACTCCTGTAGTAACATTTCGATAGACTGCTTCGCTGTTTCCAGCGACATCTTTCGCCCGGCAGATGGTTTATCCAGATCTTCTTTATAGCAATAGCTGCAACTGAGGTTGCAACCGGTGTTCACGTTCAGCACCAGAGTGTTCAATGGAAATTCATTGATCTGGCTAACCGCAATTTCGCGGGTTAATGCTTTTGAACCATCACTGATCAGCTCCAGTGACAGCATTTCACGAATCACTTCCTGTACCTGATGTTCAGGAAATGTCTCTGCCAGCCGGGTAACCAGCATAGTTGCGGTTAAATCCGGTGTCTGGCGTAGTTCATGGATCAGACGTTCGGTCAGGTCATCCAGTTCAAACAGACTGCTGGTAGGGATATGAAACAGCAGGGATTTACTGTCCACATCCACCAGATGCAGGTTCTGTTCAACCAGTCTGAGTTGAGCACCCATAAGCTGACTCCTCTGTTCTGTTTTCGGGCTCACGGGTAACAGCACTGTCAGATACTCTGAGAGAATCAGGTGCGCCGTGAGATTGTTCAGATATTCAGATTTAAATCAGCCTATGGCAGCGGTGGGTTATTCCAGCGCTGAACGGTGACAATTAACTGGCCATCACCCGTCAGTTTTTGCCCTCCGTCTTTAACACTGGCAACCACTTTCAGGTTACCCGCATTATTCGTGGACATACGACGTTCAGGATTAGGCCCGGCAGATGCGGTAGTAAACATGCCTGTGCTGGCGTTCATGCGGCCAGTAAAGTGGACATCATTATCTGCTTTCGCCTGCGCATCAAATGGCTCAACATGCCATTTAGCCGGGACATAACCAATGCGCAGATCATCCGCGGTACCGGGTTTACCATCAGCACCACTGGCCCAGGCTTCGGCCTGGAAATGAGCATTATATTTCGGCGTTGAACCGCCATTACCACCCACACGGGCCACCGAATATTCAGGAACCACTTTGACAGAGCTGATGCGGTCATAAACGGTCAACGATGCACCACCGGCCTGGCCTACAGTCACCTGACGAGCACCAGGTTCAGAGTCTTTAGCGGCGCGGACCTGAAGAACCAGCTTGTTGGCATCCCGGAGTACCACTTTCTCAACCGACACCCCTTCGCCCAGAGAAACATCTGTGCCCAGATTATTCCCCACCAGAGTAATGGTCTGACGCGTACCGGCTTTAATATAAGCAGGCTGAACCGCGATCAGATCAGGCTGGCTTTGCTGGCGAACCGCAGAGAAATCCATACCCATTTCATCATGCACAGCGGCAAACATTCTGCCAGTCAGCTGATCTCCCTCTTTGGAAGCCGCAAACACCTGGCGCATTTTGATTTTTTCCTGCCCCACACCTTCAAAGGTCAGGTTGGCACGCCACTCGTAACCGGTGTAAACAATGGCGCTGCCCTTACCTTTCAAAGGTGATCCATCGGCATACTGGCCAGTAATTCTGACCTGATACTCATCATTTCCGGCAGAAGTAATCTGCATCTGGCCATGAACATCGCCTTTACCCGGCATCTGTCCGGCAAAACTCCAGCTACCGCCCAGTTCAGGTTTATCAGTTTGTTGCCATTGCTGCCAGCTCTGGGATTTCAACGGATAATCCTTCGCCAGTGCAGGCACCATATTATTCAGAGCCAGCTCAAACCATTCTCTGTCACGGGATAAGGCCTGATACTCAAGAGACGGCCATTGCCCCAGATGGAAATGCACCAGATGTTCCCATTCACCAGCAGGACGACGCTGCAAAGCCACACGGGCACCCGAGTGACAACGGGCGCACATCTCAGCAAATTCCGCTGAATCAAAACTCTCCATGGTATTCAGACGACGTTCCATGGCATAACGGCTGCCCGCTGTTTCTTCAGGAGCCAGCCCCTGTTTATCAGACAGATATTTAACCAGAGTACGGCGATCTTCATTACTGATCTGTAATCCATGCATAATCTGCATCCGGGCAATCGTCATCAGCCAGCCTTCAGGGGTTTTACGCTGGTGACTGATACGACTGAATTGCGCGGGTTCTGCCTGCTGTTCGCTATGGCAGGCCAGACAGTTAGAGCGAATAATGCTCTCTGCTTTTTCGGTCAGTGCATCGGAAGCACTGTTAGCGACACCTGCCCATGTCATACCACAAGCAGCAATGCCAGCTGCAAGAGGCGTTTTCCTGAGCAGAAGGTTCAGGCGAGATAACTTCGGAAATTTCATCAAGGCCAGACTCCTTTTATTGTTTATTTTGTCCACGAGCGAAGACTCGTTGTGTTCTAACCCACAGAACTCATGAGCATGGCCTGTGCCACAATGGTAATTTCTATATATTTCAGACAGATGAGTAAAAAACGATACTGACACTGGCGTTTCAGCACTGTTTTATTCCGCGACACTTTGCACCTGCCCTGTTCAAAAATGTGACACTTGTTCCAATAAGCGATACAGATAGCATCGGCTTATTAGCAACGCGGACCAGACGCTTATCAACGCGGAACCAGGTGCTTATCTATGCAGTGGCTATAAATCGAAGATTACCGTTCTCTTAAGACTGTTTCACTGAACACATCAACTGATCCATTTCTGAACACCTGTCTCATAGTGAAACACTGAACACTGACACCCAATGGCAGCAACAAAAATTAAAATTTCAAACAATATCAAATAGTTAAAACCAATTATTCTGACTGGCACAAGCCTTGCGCCTATACGGACAGCATCAGATAACACAGGCCCGTGAATAAAAGCCGCTCTCTGATGAAGACGTAACAATGGACAACCAAAAACAATAACAAGGTGACAACATGAATAGTCAACATTCCCAGAGCCACTTCTCCGCATCACCTGAAGCCATGGCTTTCATTCAGAAAGAACATCGTTTTCTGATTGGAGATCAATGGTTACCTGCTAGTGATGGCGAAACACTGACCGTCTATAATCCTGCTAACGGTGAACAGATCACCCAGGTACCCGCCGGTAAAAAAGAAGATATGGACCGTGCGGTTGCCATGGCCAGACAGACATTTGACGACTCCGACTGGAGCCGGGTTAAACCCGTGGATCGTCAAAAACGGCTGTGGGATTTCGCCGATCTGATTGAAAAAAACGCAAGGCTGCTGGCGGAAATTGAGTCTATAGATAATGGCAAAAGTGTCGTTATCGCAGAGCATGTAGACATTCGTCTTGCCGTCGATTTTCTGCGCTATATGGCAGGTTTTGCTACAAAAATTGAAGGACGCAGCGTTGATGTCTCTGTCCCTTTTATGCCTGATGCTCAGTTCCACGGCTATACCCGCAGAGAAGCTGTCGGCGTGGTCGGTGCGATTGTTGCCTGGAACTTCCCTCTGCTACTGGCATGCTGGAAATTAGGTCCGGCACTGGCCACCGGCTGTACAGTAGTACTGAAGCCTGCAGAAGAAACCCCACTCACCGCTCTTAAACTGGCTGAACTGGCTCTGGAAGCAGGATATCCGCCAGGTGTCGTTAATGTCGTCACCGGCATAGGCCATGAAGCCGGTGCAGCCCTCTCCCAGCACCCTGACGTGGATAAACTGACGTTTACCGGTTCAACAGAGGTCGGCAAGCTGATCGGTAAGGCAGCAATGAATTCAATGACACGCGTCACGCTGGAATTGGGCGGTAAATCACCGACGATTGTTCTGCCAGATGCCGATCTTGAAACCGCCGTTCAGGGAGCCGCAAACGCCATCTTCTTTAACCATGGCCAGGTATGCTGTGCCGGATCTCGTTTGTATGTCCACAAAAAGCATTTTGAAAATGTCGTCGCAGATATTTCCTCTATTGCCGAGAATATGACACTGGGCTCCGGCCTGAACCCTGATGCCCACATGGGTCCACTGGTTTCTGCCAGACAACAGGAAAGAGTATGCGGCTATATTGAACAGGGCCTGCAAAGTGGAGCCACCATCACAACCGGACAATATAAAGCCGATGGTCCGGGGTTCTTTGTTAAACCCACAGTAATGACCAATGTCAATCATAATGACAGCGTGGTAAAAGAAGAGATTTTTGGTCCTGTGCTGGTGGCGATGCCATTTGATGATATCGACGAAGCGGTGCGCATTGCTAACGACAGCCAGTACGGATTGGGAGCCAGCATCTGGTCTAATAATCTGTCTGAAGTGCATCGTATGATTCCCAGAATCAAATCAGGCTCTGTCTGGGTAAACTGCCATACAGCACTTGATCCGGCTCTGCCCTTCGGAGGTTTCAAGCAATCTGGCCTGGGACGGGAAATGGGATCAGATGTGATTGAGCATTATACAGAAGTGAAATCAGTGCTGATGAGTATCTGATCTGTTTGAATCTTCTATTCAGAGCCGTACAAAGGCAGTGGATTAAAGTCCATTGCCTTTACGAACGTGCCAGTTCGGGTCCCTTCTATATGTCAGTGTATTATCCGGTAGCCCGGCTATGTTCGGGATCGCTCTCCATCTTTCAACTCAAACACCTGCTCCAGAGTTTGCGCGGTCAGGATATTATCTGTCCACCGCTCAAGCTGCTCAGCAGAGCCAGAATGCACTCTGGCCACGGCCTCCCTTAGCGATATTCGAAAACGGCGACAGAGCTGGCAGTGGGAGACGGCGCAATGGGCTTCTGGTCTGCTCTGGAAGAAGCCTGACCCTTAACCCGTCAGCAACGGTGCTGGAGTCATAAGACAGCGAATATCCTGAACGCAGTACACCTGAACACCAGATTTGACTATAACTCGTCAGAGTTTCAAACTCGCTTATCTTTTAACCTATTGATTATGAGAATAATTCCTATAAAAAATACAATAAACTAGGAATTCTGTCTTTTCCTGCTAAAAGTACTCGCCAAGACAGGATCCTCCTATTACCATGCACGCCAAACCCATTTAAAGAAGTAATATTTTATGTCTCTTCCTCCTTGCCCGAAATGCAACTCTGAATACGTTTATCAGGATCAGGAACTGCTAATATGTCCGGAATGTGCGCATGAATGGAACCCGTCGGAGTCTGCTGAAGAAGATAAGCTGGATATCAGAGATGCTAATGGCAGCCAACTGAATGAAGGCGATAAGGTCACTCTGATTAAAGATCTGAAAGTAAAAGGCAGTTCTCAGGTGTTGAAGATTGGCACCAAAGCACTGATCAAAAGAATGGTTGAAGGTAAAGATCACCAACTGGACTGTAAAGTGGACGGTGCAGGCGATATGATGGTCACCGCACAGTTTGTCAAAAAAGCTTAAGCCCAGAGTAGAATCTGATTGAGTGAAACAGGTAAGAAAGTGTTGCTGGCGAATCATTGATAGTTTGCGATCAGAGTAGCACAGCCCACTTTCTTACTTAGCCCCTATTGTTCAGATTTCTGAATGCTCTGACAACCGCGCTATTAATTATGAACGATGGCCTGCCGATTAAAGCTATTTCCGAATCAGCCATCATCTGCCAGAAATGACACGGCCTGATCTTTTTCTTCCATGATGAAGCTGCACAACTTTGTATGCGGTAGCAGCTTATCTTCCAGCTCAACCACTCTATGCAGCCATTGTTTATCAGTAATCACAACCACTTTATGAATATCAGATATTCCCTGCCTGATCAGAAATTTAATTTTTTCCAGCATCGCCTCAAATTCGACACCGCCCAGGCTTTCAACTTCCTGGTAGAGATATACTTCGCCAAACTGATCAATTCTGCCTGCGATAGTCTTAAGTACATCGTGCATTTCACCCTGACTGATTTTCCCTGAGATCCGGTAAGCCACAGCCTTCTCTACTCCGATATCCAGATATTCAATCATGTCATCTTCCTCCTGAAACCTTAACTCAGATAGTCAGTACCTTCTTCATTACAGCCATTGTTTCTTTAAAATACGGATTCCAGCTGAGACGTGCGTGTATTTTCCCTTTTTCCTGATAACCCCAGCCAGAGTACCAGACTTCTTCTCCCTGACGGCAAAGCTGTTCCTGTGCTTCTTGCTGACCATTACTGCACATTCTGAAGCGGCCATTAATACCATAGTGAGCATTGCCTGGTTTATAAAGCATACTCATATGAGATCCGGCGCTGATTCTCTGTTCCGGTAAACGCATAGAAAACTGATTAAGACCATCTACTGCAGGCTGATATTCACCAAACCAGGCAAGCTGTTTCCCCGAATGGCTGAAACTGTTCTGATATAACTCAAGAGCGGTCAGTGTATCAATCACACTATCGCCTTCACTGATCGCCATAAACACCGGAATATCCAGTGTCTTTTCTGATAGTCGATCCCGAACCAGACTGGATGTTTCGTAATAAACCGCAGCGCCATTCATTGGCAGAGAATCATACTTAGCAATATTTTCTTCCGGATCTTCATCCGCCCAATCAACAAAAAGGCTTATCACAGGTGCAAAACGCACCAAATTATTATCTGGTTTGAATGCCGGAGAGAACAATAACAGACCATCCACATTGGTATTCTCGCTGGCTTCTATCGTGACCAGGTTGGCACCTGTGGAATACCCTCCTAACCAGAGTTCATCGTACTTACTGGCTAGCAGTTCGGTATGATGTTTTACGATGCCTGTCCAGTCTTCCAGTGTGGGCAACATCAGATCAGCAGCCTTACTGCCATGCCCGGGTAACAGTAGTGTTCGCACCAAAAAGCCTTGCTGTACCAACTGTTCAGCAATATCAATAAAAGAATAAGGGGAATCACTCAGACCATGAACCAGTAAAACCGCTTTGCCATTGGGTTGTTCAGGAATCCGCTCAAATGGCATATTAATCGAAATTTCCATTTCAGGATCATTACTCAGAAAGTTCCGATTCTCTCTCAGCCATTGTTCATTATCTGCAATATACTGTTGAAAATCTGCCTGCATGTATTCAGGTAAACTGGCCGATGGCTGTTTCTCAGATTGTACCTGTTTTTGGCTACAGGCCATCATCAGCGCAGTAGAAGCCAGAATAAAGGAGAGCTTTTTCTTAGAGATTGCAGTGGTACTCATAACATAATCCGAGACAGATCATGCCACTTCCTCTTAACCCGACAGAATTGAAAGGTTGTAGCATGATTGAAATAAAGGTAGCAAGCCAAATAGCAACGCACGATAAGTGTATGACAACTGTAAGCTCAGATATGTCAATAAAATGTAAGGCACTGTACGAACGTTTTCTTCGTCTGTACTAACCTTTTGTCGGGCAGGCTTTACCCAGCACAACCTGTTGCTTCATTTCAGAATAACCCAGTTGCTGATAAAACCGATGGGCGTCTTTGCGAATAGCATTAGCCCTGATTCGATATTCATCGACATACTGGCTTAGCCATTGCTCCGCGACTACCACCAGTAGCTTACCAATGCCCCGCCCTCTGGCCTGCTGATTAACGACCAGGCTGACTATTTCGCCTTTTATTCCTTCCGCCAGCCTGATATCCAGTATTGCGGCGACACAACCGCAGACAAGGCCTGCATCTTCGGCAATAAAAACTTCCCCACCCTGATTTCTTACCTGCTGAATATTATCGCTAAGGCTCTGTCGGGAGTGCTCATAACCCAGCTGATTCATCAGGGCGATCAAAGCGGTAAGATCTCTTTCTTCATATACCCGGCGGCATACCGGCTTCTTATCAGACTCCATCTGAACACCTCCTGTTCATCTATCGGTTAGCATCACCTGACAATATCAGAACAGACATTTCATTAAAAATACTGTAAAAATTACCAGTAAAATATATACTATCGTTACTGAGCCAGTTTTCAGGTCCAGAAAATATCTATTGCATATCGCCTGGCACCAGGCTTTGTTATCACGAACAACCTGAAAACAGCCACCCGATGTTAAGTTACCTCTGCCCAGGCGGAGGGCAAAGTACGCAATTCTGTTATCTACCACCCCAAAGGATTTACGATGGATAAGAAACCTGAAAACCCGGACTCAGATCTGCAGTATCAGTTATCGGAATCTATCAGCGAATGGCTGCAATGTACTGCAATCGTAACGCACACGGATGAAGGCTGGTTTGTTTCTCTGAATGATCTGAGAAGCAAGGATCCGGTATTGAGAAACAGTTTTAACCTGCTCCGGGCAATGACACGGGATGTTCCCTACTCCTCCCATGAGAAACTCTTAAGAATCATGCGTAAGGTACATGGTGACTCTGAAGATGTCGTTGTTAGCATCAAAAATGCGATTAAACAGGGTGGTCGCCTGAGAGATACCACAACAAACCGGGAGCTTTCTGCTGAAGAAAGCCGTATACATTTTGAAAACTTCCTGGGAGAAGGTGATTCAGAGCCGCCCAAATCGGTTCAGTAACCCCGGATATCTAATTCTGTCTGAAGCCTCACGGATGTGAGGCTTTTATCAGCAGGCCTGCAGAACCATTCCGATTACATTGATTAGAAGGTTATGCGTGTGAGCCCGCGCATTAAATCATCGGTATTATCTAACTGAGCAATACTGTCTAACAGAGCTTTCAGCTCGTCTTTATCATCAGCTTTCATAGCGGAAGCTGTACAGGCATCAAATTTCTGCCAAAGCTGAGCATCCGTCAACGGAAAAGCCCGGGTTCCCACTGCCATAAACACTTCCGTCTTAAATCGAAGGCCGCTTTTCAGCCTGACCTCTACCTGTGTCGGGCATTCGGATTCCAGTTTGTCAACAGCCTGTTTCTGAACCAGGGGTAACAGTTGCTGTATTTCTGGTCGCAAAACCGCTGATTCAGAAAAATCATCCAGAGTGACATTATCAAATAGCAATCCGGTAATCAGACCATATTCCAACGAGAATTTGGCCTGCTGCGGAGTCTCAGGCCGGGAGTACATCAGATTTTTAAGATGAGCAGAAGGAGCAGTCACACGGATATATTCAACCTCATCGGCAGTGAAATCATACTGACTCTTCAGTTTTAACAGTCCATCCAGAGCACGGTGCACACTGCCACAGTTAGGAAAACGTTTGATCTTCAGGCCAAATGCTTCAATCATCAGAGGCTGAGCCGGATTAAGTGGAAAACTCATTTTCTGACCATACTCATCTTTATCCTGCATCAGAACTTTAAGCTCTGCCAGATCCTGCCCAACCATCAGAGTATTCATGCCATTACTGGCATCCAGAGTATTTAATCCAGCCGTCAGCCCGGCCTGAGCAAATAAAGCAGCCTGTACACCAGCCGCCGCAGCAAACCCGGCATGCATAGGCTTCGCATCGGTACCAAACTGGCTCATAAAGCCACCGGCAAGGCTACTGGCTATTGAAATGGCATGAGCAGTTTGTAAAGTATCCAGCTGCAATAAACGAGCACAGGCTGCTGCTGCAGCCAGACTACCAATGGTGGAAGTCGCGTGCCAGCCTCGACGGCGGTGAAAAGGATTCAGCCCCTGCCCTGTTAACCCCATAATCTGTAACCCGACAATATAGGCATCCAGCAAATGAAAACCATCTGAACGATGCTTCTCTGCCAATGCCAGCAATGCGGGGATAATCACTGCCGAAGGATGTCCCTTCGCCGGATCAAAATCATCATCGAAATCCAGAGCATGAGCTGCGGTACCATTAAACAAAGCCGCAAAAATAACAGACCCCATTATCTGCTGCCCAATCAGTGTAGCACTGCCTGCCCCAAAAGCATCACGAACTGTCAGTAGCTTCTGACAAACATCGGCCTGACTACCGGGAATGGCGCAAGCCAGCGTATCAATAAAGCTACGCTTTGCCAGATCTAACGTGTGTTCAGACCAGCCTTTTTTGCCCGAGTTAAGATCCGTCTCACCAGTCAAGTCATCATCTCCATGACTCTGAAAGCTGGTGACTTTTGCCTCTGCAATCCAGGCACTGTATATCAGCAAAGGGTTGTTTTTTTCGGTGTTGGTGTTGGTGTTGGTGTCAGAAAGCATAACGATCTCCGGGTAATGCACCTCTTTGCCAGAATAGCGATGTAAAATAACCGGCTTCAGACGAGTTCATCCTGCTTTAACTGGTGAAGGTTTTGTCTGTGATAAACCACAAACATCAGAGTACCAATAGCAACCAGGCTAACAGGCAGCAACAATGCCAGATGCCCCAGATCAACCTGAACCAACAGCTGGTAAAACGAAATGCCCAGTAAAGGAGCTAATAGCCCTCTGACTCCGGTCAGCGTGACGTGCACAGCCATATAATCCAGCGCCCGATCATTATCTGAAAAATCGTTATGGCCCAGATTCCAGCCAATAGCCCCACCTGACTGAGCCAGCCCATAGCAGGCTGAACCAATAAATAACAACCACTCGCTACCAGTGGCAAGCGCAAGTAAAAAGACACTCATTGCCAGCGTTAATCCGGCTCCATGCCAGATTCTGAAGAAAAAAATATGATTGCCTTCCAGTAACCGGGCCCACCAGCGAACCGCAAAAGGAATAATCAGCATAGGAATAGCAGAAGTGATCATAATCTGCTGCCAGGGTAACACCCCGGTAAACCGGTGAATTCCTACAACCAGTAAACCAATCAGCATCAGATTACCAGCTCCCAGAATAAACATCGCCAGCATATAACGAGCAAAAGCCTGATCAGCCCTGAATAACGCAGGCATCTGTAACAGAGTCAGTGTACTTCCCGGTTTATCAGCAAGAATTGCCTGCCGGCGCAAAGTCAGGTGTCGATAGCGCCAGCTTGCCCACAAAGCGATCAGAGCAAATACCGCACTAAGTAACTGAAATGCTGTAATGCCCTGCTCTATTAACCAGCCTGCAGCTAATGCAGCAACAGAAGTTGCCAGGGCAAAAACCGTAGTATAACGCGCAGTAATACGCGCCCGGATATTACGAGGATAATTACCTCGCCAGATCACGGAACGCAGCGTTGTAATCCCTGACCAGCATACTCTCGCAATCACAAGCAGGATCAGTAATCCAACTAATCCAGCCTCATTCACCGGCATCCATGCCAGACCTGCGCTACACAGACAACATAGCATTGCCAGCCTGGAAATCAGATCTGCTTTATTTCTGCCCTGACTCAACCGGACCCAGATCATGCTGAACAGATTCGCAAAAAAAGGAGCTCCCGTTGCAACTGCCACGGCCAGATTAACCTGCCATTCATATAACTGAGCAGAAAACTGCTGCTGAATAAGCAGGCCAGTGACACCGCCTTCAAGCAGTGCCAGAGTCAGTGCCAGACAAGCCCATGAGGTTGTCTCCAGTCGTATTCGGGAGCGCAGAGTTTGCATTGTTGAGTGTTATCGCCCTTACTTTTATCCGTTTATATTTCCCATCTCAGAGACTTTTGTTCAACAGCTCTTTCAAACATGGCTCTTTGCCTTTCCAGACTGTTAGCCAGGACAGACTCAACGATATCTTTCTGCTGATATCCCAGTAAGTTTGCAGACTGGACAATAGCCCGGTTTGAACCCAGGTTGCAGCTGATATTGTATTCGAGTGCGAACACCTTTCCATCTGGTGTAATCCGATAGTCAAAACGGCCATAATCATATGGCCAGATCATATTATTAATCTGGCGGGTAAAGCCTATCAGCTCTGGATAATTTCTATGCTCTGCAAAAGGGCGAATGCTGGAACCTTCCCTGAATCCTCGCTTCTGGGCATAGGTCACCATATTCAAAGCGTCACCAGCGGAGTTTTCCATAGGAAATAGCACCCATGGATAACCTGCACCAACAACCGGAACAGTGACATCTGTGCCAGGAATAAACTCTTCAACAATCACATCATGATTGTCCAGTAGTAACTTCCGAACCATAGGCCTCAGAGCCACCCAGTCAGTATCATGGAAGATCCCCCATGATGCACTGCTATTGTTTGGCTTAATCACATATCGCTCAGCTTTAAAAGTGGGTGCCGGAACAGATAAATCAGAAGTGCGATAAATCTGCCATCTCGGTGTGGGAATACCAAGATTCTGATAAAGAATCTTGCTCAGATGTTTATCATCAGCAAAACCACGCATACTGGGTGCAGCCCCAAGATATGGCAGGCTGTGATATTCCGACAGGCAGGAAGCAAAGATCTCACTGTTCCGGAATTGTCCCCGATTAAACAGGGTGAAAATAAAATTCTGCCTGGGATGTTTAAACAAAGTCTCATAACTGTCTGCCAGTCTCAGAGATATACCCAGTTGCTCCAGACACTGCCTGATCTCATTATGATAAACAGCATGAGAACCATCCTTTTTATCGAACTGTCCGCCTGCTCTGGCATGCTTAGCAAGGAAAAGTACTTTCAAACGATCGCGATCTTCTTCACGTAAACAGAGAGGTTTACCCTCTTCCTGAACACGATGAATAATATCCGGTGCATCCATAAAGCCTCCGAATTTTACTGTCACATATTTAGTACTTACCCCGCTATCATGCCACTATGTAACCTAATCAAACAAGTATACATAGATACAAAAAGAATCTTAACAATAAGGTAAAATGGTTTTAGAAAGGCATCAAAACAAATAAAAAACAAACTGATGACATCAAAGAAATTTATTAAATATTACAAATTTGACAGACACCCCTTTTATTTATAGCGCCTCCCGTGGCAAACAAAAAAGAGAGCCCGGCACAGGCCGGGCTCAGGTTATAAATGATCAAATATCGAAAAGTTTCAGCAATTGATCAGATCATACGCTTGCGTATCTGCACAACCAGAATTTCCGCCAGAATCACGACAGCAAAAATACTGAACAGCACCATAGAGACTTTCTGCCATTCAAACAGATTCATAGCATCATTCAGTACCACACCGATGCCTCCTGCACCCACTAAACCCAGTACAGCAGATTCACGGACATTAATGTCCCAACGAAACAACACGATAGAGAAAAAGGCCGGTTTAACCTGAGGCCAGTAACCTTTGATCAGAACAGAAGCCCAGGACGCCCCCGTTGCTCTTAACGCTTCAATCGTGCCCATGTTGATCTCTTCAATCGCTTCTGCCAGCAGTTTGCCGATAAAACCAACCGAACGAAATGCAATCGCCAGCACCCCGGCAATCACACCCGGACCAAACACCGCCACAAACAACAGCGCCCAGACCAGAGAGTTAACCGAACGGGATGACACCAGAAAAAAGCGGGAGATCCAGTTCACCACCGGATTAGCCACCACATTACGCGCATTCAGTAGCGCCAGTGGTACCGCAAAAATCAGCGTCACCAGAGTTCCCAGTGTCGCGATATGCAAAGTCTCCATTAACGCAGCATGCACCGTTATCGGATAAAACGCAGTATCCAGTGGCCACATACGGCTGAACATATCTGAAATCTGATTTGGAGCATCATAAAAGAACTCAGGAATAACATCGACGGTCCGGATTGATGCCAGAAAAGCAGCAACAGTTACCAGATAAACCGCAAAACGTGCCAGTTTTTTCTGAAAGGTAAAACGCTCCCATTGATGATTTATCGTGCTCATTGGAAAATCTCCCGTACTTTACCGGACAGGAATTCACCCAGCAGGATAATCGCAATAATGGTTAGCAGAATGGCGGTCACAAAGTCATAATCAAAACGCTGAAAAGCAGAAAACAGCGTCCCGCCCAGACCACCAGCACCAACGATTCCCACCATGGTGGAATTACGCAGGTTGGAATCCAGCTGATACATAGAAAAGCCGATGAAACGCGAGAAAACCTGCGGCAATACTGCAAATAGCACAATACTGGTAAAGCTGGCACCTGTGGCTCTGATCGCCTCAACCTGCTTAAAAGAGATCTCTTCAATCGCTTCCGCAAACAGCTTAGCGATAAAACCAATGGATGCCACAATGAGGGTTAACAATCCGGCCAGAGCACCAAAACCCACCGCTTTTACAAACAGAATAGCGATAATAACCGGATGAAAAGAGCGACATAAGGCGATGATTACCCGAGTCGGGCTACTAACCCACGCCGGCATCATATTGCGAGCGGCAAATAACCCGATAAACAGGGACATAAAGATCCCCACCACACTGGAGATAATGGCGATCTGCATCGACTCAATTAGGCCATCCAGCAATAACTCCCAGCGAGTGAAGTTTGGTGGAAACATACGATCCAGTAGCGCAGAACCATGACCAAGACCTTCCAGAAAACGTGCCAGACTCAGGTCCATATCAATCGCGGCATAGATCAGATAAGCCGCAATCACGATCACGCCAATCGTATTGGCCGGGCTTCTTTCAAACGGATTCGGGTAATCCTTTACGACAGCCATGATTCACCTCCATAAATCTGCTTCAGGTGATCCTCAGTAATGCCTTCAGGCGGGCCGTCATAAACCACATGCCCACCGCTCATACCGACCATACGTACAGCAAAACGCTGGGCCAGAGACACATCATGAATATTCACCAGCGCCGGAATATTTTTGCGACGGGCCAGCGTATCCATCAGCTCCATAATTTCGACAGCAGTTTTAGGGTCCAGAGACGATGTCGGCTCATCAGCCAGTAAGACATAAGGATCCTGCATTACCGCTCGGGCAATCCCGACCCGCTGACGCTGACCGCCAGAGAGGCTATCAGCACGCTGTTTGGCAAAATCTTTCAGCCCCACCATTTCCAGCAGTTCAAAGGCATTATTAATATCATCCTGAGTATAATTCCGGCGCCAGGCGTTCCAGGCTGACATATAACCTAAACGACCAGTCAGCAGGTTTTCGATCACGGTCAGACGTTCAACCAGATTGTACTCCTGGAACACCATCCCGATATGGCGACGGTGGCGACGTAACTCTTTACCCTCGACGCTGGTAAGATCCACATTATCAAACAGCACTTCTCCACTGGTCGGGTTAATCAAACGATTAATACATCGCAGCAGAGTCGATTTACCTGTCCCGGATGGACCGATAATGGCAATAATGCCGGGTTGATCAAAATTCAGATCGATACCACGCAGAATAGGTTTACCCGCTTCATATTCATGATTCAGATTGCGGATCTGCAGATAATTTTGTTGAGATTCGGCCATTATCATTTCCTTCAGGCAATACAAAAGCCTGCCTGCCCGTAATAAGGGCATGCACAGGAGCAATTTCTTGTTGTTATCGAGGATGATTTGTTGAACAAATCATCCTTATAGGGCACTAAAGCGACATATCTTCTGTAAGATAGAAGAATCGGCTTCCCCGGAAAGAAATCGGGAAAGCTGAAGCTTCACTTTTAGCAGATGGCATCAAAGTGCCAGTAGAACAGATATGAATTATTCAGACTTAGCCTGACTTGCCAACTCAGCCGCACGTTTTTTCGCCGCTTTTGCCGCTTCTTTTTCTGCCAGCTTTTGCAGACCTGTTTTGGTGTAAGCAGTACCTGTAGCGTGAGCAATATCACGAATCACCTGCCAGTCATCTTTATAAGTGATTTCCACAAAGCGGTCAGCACCACCAAAGGTCTTTTGCATCTCGTCAGTAAAGCGATAGCTGGAAAATGCCTCTCTGATTTTCTTCACCAGATCAGGATTCAGGTTATGCGCATAGCCGAAAGCGGAGGTGGGAAATTTAGGGCTGGTATAGATAATACGGAAGTCGTCACGATTGACTCTGCCTGCCGTTACCATACGGTTAAAGACATCCGATGCCACGGGTGCAGCATCATAGTCGCCAGACAGTACACCCATTACAGACTGGTCATGTTTGCCGGAATAGACCACTTTATAATCTTTGTCCGGTTCAATACCAGACTGAGGAAACAAGGCTCTCGGTGCCAGATTACCTGAGTTTGAAGAGACAGAAGTGTGTGCCACTTTCCTGCCTTTCAGCTGATCCATCTGCTTAATATCACTATCCGAACGCACAATCGTAATCAGGTTATAACCCTGAAAACCTTCTGCGCTGCCTTTAACCGCCAGAGGGACATAACCTGCCAGATTCACAGCATACCCTGTTGGCCCGGTCGAGAAGCCAGAAATATGCAGTCGACCCGAACGTAACGCTTCTACCTGAGCCGCATTGGAGTGCACGGTGTAATACACCACACGTTTACCGGTTTTTTCTTCCAGATGACGCTGGAAATCGGCAAAAGCATCCTTATACACGGCCGGATCTTCTACCGGCGTATAAGTAAAAACCAGAGTATTAGGATCGCGCCATTTGGTTTCATCTTTAGGCAGATCCGCCACCAGATCCTTGTTTTCATCGCAGAATTTGTCGTCCAGTACACCACGATATGAGCAGCTGTCAGCTGCCCAGGAAACGGAGGAACCCGCCATAAGGACTGTTGCGGTCAGAACAGACGTTGCTAGTTTATTAAACATGGATATGCATCCTTCTTGCGGAATAATCCGAACCAGTCTGTCGGCAATCATCTGATTCAGTTTTATCCCTGGTTTATTTTTATAGTTTTCGGCCAGTTTTGTCTCTGGCAGCCGTAACCATAAGAGCAAGCGGGATACCATCTATAAAAAGTCATTTAAAATCAAAAGGATAAAAAACATCAATCAGTCCTGCATTTCACTTATGGGACACCTGAGCCCCACACCAGAATATAAAAAGGGACACAAGTGCCCCATTTATTTATATCCGGTTTTCCCTCAGAAACGGACATTAACCCGCTATCGCCGTTCATCATACCGACTGAAAATCAGTCTTCCTGAAGTTTAAAATCCCACTTATCCAGATCGTGCTTTTTCATTTTCCGGTACAGGGTTTTTCGCGTCAGGCTCAGATAGTCGGCAGCTTTATTGACAATGCCCTGATTCGCTTTCAGTGCTTCAATAATCAACTGGCGTTCATATTCATCAATACGGCTTTCCAGCCCGGTTTCCTGATCATCGCTCTGCTCTCCTGTACGCGCCAGATTAAAGCCATCACCGGCAATGCCTATCACAAAGCGATCTGCGGCATTTTTCAGTTCACGAACATTGCCCGGCCAGTCGTACTGTTGCAGTTTCATAATCTGTTCAGGCTCCAGAGCAGGCACCGACTTGCTGAATCGTTGCCCGGCCTGAAGACTGTAGAAACGGAACAGGGCTACTGCATCTTCAGGCCGCTCTCTTAATGGTGGAATCCTGAGACTGGCGACATTCAGGCGATAATAAAGATCTTTACGGAACTCTCCCCGTTCACTCATCTGAGCCAGATCATCTTTGCTGGCAGCAATCACCGTCAGACTGACAGGAATCAGTTCAGAACCTCCAACCCGTTCGATACAACGATCTTGTAGTACCCTCAGCAATTTGATCTGCACAGAGATGGGCATACTTTCAATCTCATCCAGAAATAAAGTACCGCCGTTAGCAGCTTCAATTTTGCCAATATGTCTTCGGTTAGCACTGGTAAACGAACCTGCCTCATGGCCAAACAGCTCACTTTCGATAATGCTCTCAGTCATTCCGCCGCAGTTAATTGCCACAAAGCGCTGTTCGTGACGATCACTGAATTCATGTAATGCCCGTGCAACAACATCTTTTCCAGAACCGGTTTCACCATAAATAATGGTATCAACACTGGTCTGTGACAGCGCTAACACCTGCTCACGGATCTGCTGTGTTGCCGGAGCCTCACCGATAATAAACTGCTCAATAGCTGGCCTGCCCTGCGGATTTTGTTGTAGTTTACGGTCCTGCAGGTTCTGGGCTCGTTGTTCAGAAGCCTGCTGCAGACGGATGATCAGTTTTTCCGGTGTCAGAGGCTTTTCAAGAAAATCAAAAGCCCCCTCTTTCACTGCGGCAATCGCCATCGGGATATCGCCATGCCCACTCATCAGTACAACCGGCAGGTCCGTATCAATGGCTTTTACCATCCCCAGAAGGGCCAGACCATCAAGACCTGGCATGCGTACATCACTCAGAATAACCGCCGGCATATCCGGTTGTACCTGTGCCAGAGCGCTTTCGGGATCAGAAAAGCAGGTTACGCTGAAGCCTTCCAGTTCCAGCATCTCTTCCAACGCTTCCAGAATTGTCAGTTCATCGTCAATCAGCAGAATCTGCATGCCATTCCTCTGGTGCATTATGTAATTGAAGGGTAAAGCAACTGCCTTGTTCAGGCTCGGAGTGCACTAAGATCTGGCCATTAAAGTCCTGCATAATGTTGTAACTGATAGCCAGCCCCAGGCCTAAACCAGCCTCCGGTGCTTTATCGGTATAGTAAGGATCAAAAATCTGCCCGATCAGTTCAGGCGCAATGCCGCAACCGTTGTCTGTAACAGCAATATCAACCAGGCCTGCATGCTGAGACACATCTAACCGGATTCGGGGCATCTCACGGCCTGATACCGCATCCAGCGCATTACTCAACACATTCACCAGCACCTGCTCCAGCCGAATCGGCTCAGCCATCACATACAGATGCTCCGGGCAATTCCGTGCAATGTTAACGAAGCCTGCCTTGGGAGATACCAGTTCAATCGCGGCATTAATCACCGGCAATAGACGTACAGCACTGTTATCGCTGTCACTTTTTCTGGCAAAACCTCTTAAATGCCGGGTAATGCCCGCTGTTTTTTCCAGCAGTATCTTTATCTTATCCAGACTGTTTCTGGCTCTGTCCGGGCGATCATTATCCAGCCAGCGCCCGGCAGTGTGCAGGTGGCTGCTAATCGCGGTCAGAGGCTGATTGATTTCGTGGGTAATAGCGACGGATAACTGTCCCAGAGCAGCCAGTTTTCCGGCCTGAATTAATTCTTCCTGGGTTTTCCGAAGCTGACGCTCAGCCATCAGCCGCTCCTGAATCTCAGACTGCAACTGTCGTTGAATCCGGGCTTCTTTCAGGGCAGTTTGCTGAAAGTGTTGCAGATCACGTCCCATTGTCGCGACTTCATCCCGTCCACGAATCGAAACTTCTGTGGCTAACTCTCCTGCCGCAATAGCCCGCATACAGGATTGCAGGTAGCGTATTCTGCCCAGTACATTCTGGCGTACATACCACCAGGAAACACCTGCAGCAACAAACAGGCTGATTAAAGATAAGGTCAGTGCCAGACGGCTATTGCGCTCCAGTGCAGCTGAGACTTTCTCAATCTCTTCATCAATATTGTCATTCACCTGCAGCGTATAGTGTCCGATCTGAATCGCTAACTGACGAATATGATCCTGACTGACCCGCATCAGATAGCTTTCCTGATAACGGAAATCCAGTTCATCATTTTTAATCCGGAATAGCTCTCCCTGGCGACTGGCCATCATTAAAAGATGATCCAGTTGCTGCTGTTGCTGAAACGTCAGCGCATTATTCGGCAACCTCTTTAACAAAGCTCTGATATCATCAGACAATGATTCCAGGCGTAGAAAGGTGTAGTCCAGCTCATTAAAACTGGAGTCATTGGCTATCTTCTCTGCCAGTCCTGCAAGATATTCGATTCGACGCAATAAAGCAGGCCAGATCCTATTACCCGGATTCAGTGTCTGTCTATGTTCCAACTGCCGGATTAATCCCTGATACAGAGGAAACAACAGCTGGCGTTCCCCGTACCCCTGCCAGACCAGCTTTTCTCTGTGCTCTACGGCAAGATACAGTAAACCCACGCTATTGCTGATCTGAGATGAGATATCCCGGAAGTAGTTATCGTAATCAGGCAGATCCTGCATCAGGCGCTTCATATCCTGTAATGCCTGATCCAGCTGCAAGCGGGCTTCACGACGATTATAGGCAGATTCAGCCGTGACAATGCGGGGAACAGAGGCAACAACACGACGATTGGTGTCATTTAGCAGAGCTGCAGTAGCCAGCACACTGATATCGCTGCCTCTGAGATCATCCAACTGTTTTTCCAGCGTCGAGCTTGTTTGCCTGGCTAAACCAGCTGCCAGCAGGCTCATTGCTGCTATCAGAGCAAACGCCAGCGCCAGTCGTCCTCCTATGCCCAAATGCCTGATCATATTCGTGCCTTTTACTCAAAAAGGCATTAGAACAGAAACAAGACAATCACTCACGTATTTGCTGTCAGTGATAAAAACAGAACAGCGCATCAGGATGGCCTGAATGCCAGAACAGATCGACCTTTGACAATCAGTTATCTCAGACGATGTCGAGTAACACAATAAAGCTCCCAGAGCTGTTGTTTCTCCAGCCATATCATTGGATGTGTACCAAAAAAATAGCTTAGTTTAAGTGCAGTATCAGCGGTAATCGCCCTTTGTCCATTCACAATCTCATTGATTCTGCGGCGTGAAATACCCAGCTCTCTGGCCAGATCAGACTGATTGATATTCATAGCCTTCAGGTAACAACGATCCAGAAACCTTCCGGGGTGTTCAGGCTTACGCAGATGTAAACTGCTTTTCATAGACAAACCTCAAAACTTCACCGCAAAGAAAAAAGCCGGGATAGCAATCCCGGCCAACTGAAAAAGTGCATTTCACAGATATTGAGCCAATACACTAAAAAAGATCATCCTATCTCTGCCTGACCTGACAGGCTATGAATAACAGGCAGGCTGTGAACGGTCAGTCTGGGCGATCATCTTTAAACATGCGCCAGCCACCGACCATAGTCGAGATCAGACTCTGGCGAGACATAATGTCTTCACGAATCGCCACATAGACATGGATCATGACAAAAGTGATCAGATACCACATACCCAGATGGTGCCAGGTATGCACATCCTGACTCTGCCCCATCATAGGAATAATCCAGCCAAACCACTGATCAGCCCAACTACCGGCACCTAGCCCCTCTCCGTACAAAGCAAACCCGGTAAGAATCATAAAGGTGTTGCCCAGAACAAAGAAAAAGAACATCGCCAGTTGAGCCAGCGGGTTATGACCAATGTATTTACGCGGCGTTTTCTCCAGAAACAGGTACCAACGTAACTCATGGCCGATCTCTTTCCACCACTTACGACTGAAGAAAGGAGGCAGGAACAGTTCACGGGCATGACTGTTGCCAACAAAAGCCCAGTAGATACGTCCGATAAAGCCGATTGCCAGAATATAACCCGCAGTAAAGTGGGCAAAGCGGATATACCCCATCAGGTAATTATCAATCGCTTCACCAGGCTGTGATGGCAGCGGTGAACCGATAAAATAACCCGTTACACACAAGGTCACGATTGAAAAAACCGTGACCCAGTGCCAGAGCCGCAGCGGTGCTTCATACACATAAACCGCGGTCTGTTTGCGTTGTTTAAGCTCATCACTCATAACAAACTCCTTGAACCCAAGCCCCGGCTACTGAGTAAGTAAATCACTGAGCAGACGGGTCCTCGTGGGATCGTTAATGGACAGCGGTTAGCGAATTTTCACCTTGGTCAGCTCCTGACCATCCGGCGACATCACATGAGTGGAACAGGCCAGACAAGGATCGAAACTGTGCAGCGTACGCAGAATCTCTACCGGCTCATCCGGGCGCTCCATCGGAGTATTCAGCAAGGCTGCCTCAAAGGCACCGATATTGCCGTTGTGATCCCGTGGTGTACCGTTCCAGGTGGTCGGTACGATAGCCTGATAGTTTTCAATCTTGCCATCTTTGATCTTGATCCAGTGACCCAGAGCGCCGCGCGGTGCTTCGTTAATACCGACACCTTTGGCTTCTTTTGGCCAGCTGGAAGGGTCCCACTTCTCGGTATTCGCCGTCGAGCTATCACCATTTTTGATGTTATTGATCAGCTGATGCCAGTCATCCAGCATAGAATCCGCACACAACTCACATTCCAGTGCACGGGCCAGGGTACGACCCAGAGTGGATGGCAGGAACTGCTTCAGGCCCAGATCATGGCCTGTGGCCTGATTAAAGGCGGACAGAGAACGATCTACCTGCTCCTGTATATATTCCTTACCGGAAGCATAAGCGATGATATAACGCGCCAGTGGCCCTACTTCCATAGCATGACCTTTCCAGCGTGGTGCTTTAATCCAACTGTATTTCGCGGACTCGTCCAGCTCTTTAATGTTGGTCTTAGTCCCCTTCGTTTCTGGTCCCAGCTCGAACTTAGGTTCAGTAACACCATCCCAGGGGTGCAGGCCTTTAGTGTCATCACCGTAGCTATACCAACTGTGGGAAACAAACTCCTGAATCTCATTCGGATCACGTACATCCACTGGGAGCACTTCATCCCAGTTACCATTAACAATGGCACCCGCAGGCAGCAGATCAGTGGATTTATCGTACGGTACCTGAGTATAGGTTCCGTAAGACAGCAGATTCTCGGACGCCAGACCACCACCATAGAGCCAATTCTTATAGATACTGGCCACCGCCATCACATCCGGCAGATAGACGTTTTTGGTAAAGGCACGGGCTTCGTTAATACGCTCCAGCACAAAGTTCAGGCTGGTCATATTCACCGGGGCACCGGATGCCCCCACATCATCCAAATTAATAGCACAGGCGACACCGCCGACCATATAGTTCGGGTGCGGGTTTTTACCACCAAAAATGGCGTGAATCTTGACAATCTCCTTCTGCAGATCCAGCGCTTCCAGATAGTGCGCTACTGCCATCAAATCCGCTTCCGGTGGCAATTTATAAGCCGGATTATCCCAGTAACCGTTAGCAAACAAGCCGAGCTGACCGGTTTCAACAAACTTCTTCAGACGGGTCTGGATATCTTTAAAGTAGCCAGGAGATGACTTGGGATGCGATGGGGAAACCATCTTCTGCAGTTCAGACGTGGCTTTCGGATCAGCCTTTAAGGCGTTAACAGGGTTTACCCAATCCAGTGCATGCAGGTGGTAGAAATGCACAATATGATCGTGCACCTGCAAAGTTTTATCCATCATATGACGGATGATATGGGCATTGAGTGGAATTTGAATATCCAGCGCATCTTCTACTGCGCGCACTGAGGTCAGTGCATGAGTCCCGGTACATACACCACAAATACGCTCTACAAAGGCCCAGGCATCACGGGGATCACGACCTTTCAGAATCACTTCCAGACCACGCCACATGGTGCCGGTAGAAACCGCGTTGCGAATAATATTGTTCTCGTCCACATTCACTTCACAGCGCATATGGCCTTCAATACGGGTGACCGGATCAACAACAATACGACGGCCACTGTTATCCAGATTACTGGCGTTAAAATCGTTCATTATTCCTGATCTCCCTTAGCTGTGGCACGTTTTACGGCACTAACCGCCGCATGAGCGGCAATAGCGGTACCGACTGCACCCGCCACTGCTGTACCGATCTCATCGGCGTTTTTCTCAATACCAAACTGAGGGATATTGCTCAGGCGCTCATAGAAGCTGCCCTTGTCCCAGAAACCGTCTTCGGAACAACCGATACAACCGTGACCGGCCTGAATTGGGAAAGAAACACCTTCGTTCCAACGCACCGTGGAACAGGCGTTATAGGTGGTAGGCCCTTTACAACCCACTTTATAGAGGCAGTAGCCTTTACGTGCGCCTTCATCATCCCACTCTTCCACAAACTGCCCTGCATCAAAGTGCGGACGACGATAGCATTTATCGTGAATACGCTGACCGTAGAACATCTTAGGACGGCCCTGACGATCCAGCTCTGGCAACTTGCCAAAAGTCAGCATATAGGTGATCACCCCGGTCATGACTTCTGCAATAGGCGGACAACCCGGCACCTTGATAATCGGCTTATCGGTGATCACTTTATGGATCGGCACTGCCTGGGTTGGATTAGGGCGCGCTGCCTGTACACAACCCCAGGATGCACAGGAACCCCAGGCGATCACAGCTTTAGCATCTTTCGCCGCATGTTTCAGCTGATCCAGGAATGGCTTACCGCCAACAATACAGAACATACCGTCTTCATTCAGTGGTGGGTTACCTTCAACCGCCAGGATATATTCGCCTTTATACTTCTGGATGGTTTCTTCCAGAATCGCCTCAGCCTGATGACCTGCCGATGCCATCAGGGTGTCGTCATAATCCAGCGAGATCATAGAAAGCACCACATCTTTTACCAGTGGGTGCGCAGAACGAATAAAGGACTCGGAACAGCAGGTACACTCCAGACCGTGCAACCAGAGCACAGGAGTCCGCTGTTTTGTTTCCATCGCATGGGCAATCTGCGGGGCATATGTCGGGCCTAAACCCAGGGCTGCAGCGGTCAGACTACAGTATTTCAGAAAACTACGACGGGTAATCCCCTGACGTCGCATCACCTCGTAAAAGGTTTCCAATTGGGGCATGCCAATCTCCTGTTCACCACGGTTCGGCTGGAATCCGGAACAGAATTCCGTTAACGCCTTATTTTTGTTGTATTCATCTGAGCCTGGTTAATAAGCTCACTGCACGAATCTCTATCCCGTGGTAACCTTCAAAAGCTATGCCAATAAATAAAACCTTTTTAAATCAATAAATTAAAAACAAAAACCCTGTTTTCCAAGAAAACAGGGTTCCATTTAAAACAAACACTGACAACTAAGTTTTCACTCAGTCGTTTTTAATGGTGTAGCAAAGTTTCCAGTAATGACTCGCCATTCTCAGTCTGATCAGGATACAGCTCCCGAATTTTTTCAATCTCTTCAACATGCTGAATAAACACCTCGGTCAATTCCGGATCAAAATGCTTTCCGGCTTCATCCTGAATAAGCTGGCAGGTTTTTTCCATACTCCAGGGTTTTTTATAGGGTCTTTCTGAACGGAGCGCATCATAAACATCGCATAGAGTTACAATACGACTTTCCAGAGGAATATCCTCTCCCTTCAGACCTGATGGATAACCTTTTCCGTCCCAGCGCTCATGATGAGTCAGTGCAATCTGGGCAGCCATTTTCATCATCGGCGTTTCCGTATCACTCAGGATTTCATAGCCAATACGTGAGTGAGAGCGCATAATTTCCCACTCTCTGTCATTAAGCTTACCCTGTTTTAACAGTACACCATCCGGAATGCCTATTTTACCTACATCGTGCATCTGAGACGCTTTCTGTACATTACTGGCAAACACATCATCGCCTGTTGCCAGCTTTGCCAGAACACCACAACTCTCACTCATTCGCTTAACATGAGCTCCGGTTTCATTGTCCCGGTATTCAGCCGCACGCCCTAAACGGTACAAAACCTCATTCTGAGTTTCTTCCAGCTCTTGTGTCTGACGCTTAACTTCCTGATGCAGATTGTCCCGCTCTTCTTTCAGTTCAGCTGTCAGGGCAACCAGACGCAATCCATTACGTACCCGCAGCAGCAACTCACTGACATCAAAAGGCTTGGTCAGATAATCCAGAGCACCCAGTTCAAGCGCCTCCAGTTTATCATCAGCAGAAGTCATTGCCGTCAATACAACAACCTGAGGCGGGTCTGCCAGCTCAGACTGCATTTGCCTCATCAGGTCCAGTCCATGTAAACCAGGCATATTGAGGTCCAGCAAAATCAGATCAACTTTATTATTTTTACACCAGGGAATAACCTCTGCTGGCCGATTCATACCCTGAGTGTTCTTGCATCCTGCTTTATTCAAAGATGCCTGGACAAGACGCACATTCATCTCTTCGTCATCAACAATTAACAAAGACGACTTTCTCAAAGCCTCATCAAAAATCATGGCACGCCTCAGAAATCAAACTATACATAACCTGCCTTTAACTGGCTGAATGCAGGGCAGATATTAAAAGCTTAATCGGATAACCTGTACTCAGTAAAACTATCAGCAAGAAGATAGATACTAATAGCTTGTTACTATGTAAACAAGACGTAAGCTCAAGTCGCAGCAATCAAAAGCCTTTCCTAACAGGGCAACTACAATTCATTACGCCCTAAAGCATAGCCAATTACCATCGCAACTGTCCCTCCAATTGCAAGAAACCCGTTATCCAGACCGACTATCTCAGCCCAATTAACGAAAGCAGTTGACACAAGGAGAAGCCCTCCCCCATTCATAAAGATCCGTCCAAGAGCTACACGATCCACCAGATAAGCCTCTTTAATATTTTTATTCATAAGCACCTGAACAAAAGTTTCTCTGCAAATGAGAGAACCGTATTCTCCAGACAATAGTTGAAAAATATCGAACTACTTTTGTTCAGGCATGTATCAGAGTTCACCAGATTTAAAATTATGCAGTGCATCTTCAATCTGGAATTGTACTGAATTCAGGAAACCCTGACATACCCCATCAGGCCTGTTTTCATATGCTCAATAACATGACAATGATACATCCAGCTACCGGGATTATCTGCAACAAAGGCGGCTTTCGCCCGACCATTTTTACCCAACAATACTGTATCCGTATGGAATGGGGTCACAGGTTTACCATCCATCTCCAGCACCAGAAAAGTGTGGCCATGAAGATGAATCGGATGGTGATACTGGGTATTGTTTCTCAGTTCAAAAATATAGCTGTGACCCAGTGTCAGATCTGCCACGGGTTCAGGAATGTTGTCTTTACTCATCCCTTCCCAGGCTCTGCGATTAATTAACCAGAATACAGGATGGGTATTACCCGCTTCATCCGTTGGGCTGATAGCTCCTTCCCATTCAAAAACAAAGTTAATGGTTTCAGCGGTATCCAGATCAGGAACAGGTACAGGGTTTATCGGTAATGATGGTAGTTCACTATGAATATCTCCTGTTTGAGCGGTTGCAGTAAAACCTGCTACCGGGAAGCCGAACTTCCCTAAGAGATACTCAAGTGCAACATGCTGCCCCTCATCAGGCATAATCAGCCCAATATCAAGCCGCATACCCGGACCGATTTTATGCTGATCCAGAGGATAAGGAGATGAAACGGGGTTGCCATCAATAGCAATAACCTGTGCATCAGTCCCTTTCATACGCAGGTTATATGTCATGGTATTATCGACATTAGCAATTCTCAGCCTGACCCGACTTCCGGCAGGATAACTGAACTGAGGATCGTGGATACCATTTGCGGTACCCCACTCTCCCGGAGTTCCCATTCTTGCTGCATACCTGGGCCTGGTTAATGCTTTCCACTCTCCCTTTTTATCCAGATGCCAGTGCTTAAGAATCAGTACTTCGTCAATATCAAAGTCAACAGGTTCAGCTTCATCAACGACAAAAGCACCGACCAGTCCTTTACCCAGCTGAACCGTACTATTCATATGAGGGTGATACCAGAAAGTCCCGGCATCAGGCGGGGTAAACTCATAGACAAAGGTTTCTCCGGGCATTACCGGAGGCTGACTCAGAAAAGGAACCCCGTCCATTTCAATAGGAATTCTCAGCCCATGCCAGTGTATCGTGGTAGGTTCATTCAGTTTATTAGTGAATTCAATTCTGACAGGCTTTCCCTGACGCGCCCGGATCACAGGAGCCGGTATATTTCCGTTAAAAGTCAGTACCGATGTCTGAAACCCCGGAATTAATTCTGCAGATGAAGGCTCAGCCGTCAGTTTATAGTGATACTCTATATCTGTTTTAACCTGAGCCAGAGACCATTGAGGTAGCGCAACAGAAGCCAGTGAAATGCCACTCAGTTGCAGGAAAGCCCTTCTATCCAAAATATTATCTCCCGAGTCAAATAATCAGGAGATAGTACTGTATCACCACTTAGTGGGAAATATTATTATTTGAGACAGATCACCAAAAGCAGAAAATTCACCTGATCTGATATACTCCGAATAAAGACATTACGTCTCTGCCAGCCTTTCTTTTACTTCAAGGACCGCAGGCAATACTCTCTGAAAGGCCTCGACAATCTGAGGGTCAAAATGTTTACCTTTCTGTTCCTCAAATAAATTCAGGGCATCTTCTACCGACCAGGCTTTTTTATATGGCCGGACAGAAACCAGAGCATCAAAGACATCCGCCAGAGCAGCAATACGGGCGACCAGAGGAATATCATCTCCTTTCAGCCCATGAGGATAGCCAGAACCATCCCATTTCTCATGATGATATAAAGCAACTTCCCGAGCGACCTTCAACAATTCAGAATCAGGATTATCAAGAATTCGGCCACCAATTGCCGGATGGCTTTTAATGACCTCAAATTCATCTTCAGTTAAGCGCCCAGGCTTACATAAAATCTGATCCGGAATACCCAGTTTGCCAATATCGTGCATAGGGGCAGCCGATGCCAGAGTATCCGCATCCTCCTCACTAAAACCCAGTTCCAACGCAATCAATCTGGTATACTCAGCCATACGCTGAACATGCAAACCTGTTTCATTATCCTTATACTCGGCGGCCAGTCCCAGTCTGCGAATCAATTCTTTACGAGACTTATCCAGCTCCTGAGTTCTGAGCATCACTTCATGCATCAGAGATTGTTTTTGCATAGCTGCAGCCAGATGGGTTCGTATTCTGGCTTTAACAATAGGCGGACTAATTGGCTTAGTAATATAGTCCACCGCTCCCAGCTCCAGGCCCTTTTCTTCATCCCCGATATCGCTCATCGCACTGATAAAAATGACAGGGATGTTTTTTGTGCGAGGATCAGCCTTCAACTGGCGGCAAACTTCATAGCCATCAATACCAGGCATCATAATATCTAACAGAATCAAATCAGGAACAGTACCATTAAACACCCGATTCAATGCCTGCTCACCATCCTTAGCCACTACAGTTCTGTAATCAGGCTTTAACAAACCGACCAGCACCGAAATATTCATCGGCGTGTCGTCAACAATCAACACCGTTGGCTTTTCATTTGTCATTTGGTTCTCTGTCACATCCATCATTGTTATCTTTCAAACAGGGCCAGCAATTCCAGAGCCTGGTCAAACTCATAGCTCTCTACCAGCTCCATCAGGGTTACTCCATGCTGCATCAGGGTATCATTATCCTGAACCTGCTCCATCAGCTCTGGTACTTTATCCAGTACTTCAGCATCCCCCTCTTCAAGCATCACTCTGATTGCCTGAATCAGGTTTTTTATTTTCTCTGGGTCATTCGTTGATTGCATGGGCTGAATTGATTGCATGAATAGCCGCTCGTCTGGCGCTGTCGCTTTATACTGCCCATTATCAAAACCTTTTTCATTGATACACGTTATGACACTATTCACCGTAGCAGATAAAACCTCAGCCAGGGCAGTTAAATCATGATCTCCGGGCAGTTTATTATTAACCAGCATAAGTTCAACTATTTTTACATTCTCAGCGATAAGCGACATACCCAGGGTTGAAGAGGTCCCTTTCAGAGTATGTAACCAGCGCTTAAGATCCGACCATTCCCCTTGCGCCATATACTGTCTGGCAGGGGTAATTCCTTCAGAGTAATCATCACAAAACTGCTTCATCAGACGTATTAACAGTTCAGCATTGCCTGCGACAGAGCGCATCGCTATAGCCAGATCAACCCCCTCAACGGCACAAGGCAGAGAACTGCCTTTTTCGGCACCATTCTCCGACTCCAGTTCACCTGAAATCACCCTGGGTTCAATCCATTGTATGAGCTTTTCTTTCAACAGATCCGGGTCAATCGGTTTAGCAATATGGTCATTCATACCATGAGACATACACTGCACAATGTCTTCCTGCATAGCATGTGCTGTCATAGCAATAATGGGAGGTGTCTTAGGTAGTTGCATCTCATGAATCTGCAATGTCGCCTGCAAACCATCTAACTGTGGCATCTGAATATCCATCATAATCAGATCATATTGCTGCTGTTGCACCGCATTGACAGCATCTCTGCCATTATCGACCAGAGTCAGATCCAGACCATAAGGTTCCAGCAAACCAGTAATCACTTCCTGATTGATAAGATTATCTTCTGCAATCAGGATCTTAGCTCCCAGCAGGGCATTAATTTCATCGCCTTCACGGAACATATGACGGATGCTGCCGTTACCTGATCCTCTGACCCGGTTCTGTCTGATCAGACATTCCTGGATGCTATCGGCCAGATGAGAGCCTGATACGGGTTTCAATAATACAGCGTCAATAAATTCAGGATTAATTTTCTGTTGCAGATCCTCTCCACCATGCCCGGTTATCAGAATAATGGCGGGTTGTTGCGTTAACGAGGAATTATTACGTATGGACTGTGCAACCTGAAAACCGTCCATCACTGGCATTTGCCAGTCCACCAGTACAACATCAAAAGGCGCTTCCCCAACCAGCTCAGCATTAACCAGGCGGTTCAGCCCATCAGGAGAATTTGTTTCGCCAACTGCATCAATATTTATACTATTAAGCAATTCAACACAGGCTTCCACAGCCACTGATTCATCGTCGATAATCAGCACTCTGATGGTATCAAGCGCAGGTTTCTCTTCTTCAGGCAGATGGTGAATATCAGCCTTAATAGTGAAAAAGAATTCACTGCCTTTACCACTCTCAGAAAAGACATTGATCTGCCCCCCCATCAATTCAACCAGCTGTTTACAAATAGCTAATCCCAGACCAGTGCCGCCATACTGTCGTGTCGTGGAAGCATCTGCCTGAGAAAAAGCTTTAAACAAACGCTGCTGAGCTTCCTGGCTGAGCCCGATTCCTGAGTCCTGAACAGAAAAACGTAACTCCGCCTGATTACCAGTCTGGCGAAGCAATGAAGCAGAAATACGTATTTCACCGCTATCGGTGAACTTGATGGCATTATTGACCAGATTCAGTAGCACCTGGCCAAGACGCAGAGGGTCTCCTTCAAAATATGCAGGAAGTGCCCCGTCAATATCAAAAATAAGTGGCAGTGATTTTTCTTCTGCTTTAACACGAGCAACATCCGCCAGATTATTCAGTACGTTGTCCAGACGAAATGGGATACGTTCGACATCCATTTTGCCTGCTTCAATTTTGGAAAAATCCAGAATGTCGTTGATAATGGATAGCAAGTTCTGGGATGACAGCTGAATTTTATCAATATAGCTATTGACTCTGTCATCAACAGAGACTTGCTTTGCCAGGTGGCTCATACCAATAATGGCATTCATCGGCGTTCGAATTTCATGGCTCATATTCGCCAGGAAACTACTTTTTGCATCGCTGGCCTGCTTGGCTTTGTCCCTTTCGGCCAGCAATTCCTTTTCAATCAGCTTCTGATCGGATATATCGGTTCTGACAGAGACAATGGACACCATCCGCTTTTTATGGTCATAAATAGGTACGACGGTCGCATTAACCCAGTAAAGCTTACCAGACTTAGCTCTGTTACAGACTTCTCCATGCCAGACTTTATCAGATAAAGCGGATTGCCAGAGTTCACCAAAGAATCCCCCGGGATGTACTCCTGAGTTAATCACCTTATGAGTCTTACCTAGCAATTCCTCTGCAGAAAAACCCGAAATATCCTCAAACTTCTTATTCACATAGGTGATACGTCCTTTCGGATCAGTAATACTGACAATAGCGTGCTCATCCATTGCATCTTTAAACGCACGCAGCCGGATATTGGATACCTCCAGCCTGCGACGGAATACCCGCAGACGCCACAGAATAATAACAACAATAACAATCAACAATGATATTACAGCCAGCATTGCCCAGCGGCTGTCATTCTGATTCTTTCTGGCAATTCGTACCCAGCTCTCAAATCGATTCTCAAACTCTTCCAGTTCAAGGTATAGAGGCAAAGCCAGCAACACATCAGACGCATCCTGCATATCTTCTACAGTATCTCTCAGGCGCAGATGATGCAGCTTTACTGCGTTAAACACAGACTGCACCGCTCCGGGAGACATTTTCAGCCCGGCGTCCACTTTATCAAGGTAATTTTTTAGTTCAAAAGCCCCTGCAGCATCTGGCAAAGCCACATAGCGTAAATTATGGAAAAGAATGCCAGACAACAAAATTTTATACTCCTGCAGTGCCATAGCACTCAGCCCCGTTGCTTTCAGCTGCTCCTCTGCAGATACGAAGACTTGCCCGGTCTGGCTGACAAGCAAAGCGAAACTGGCCGTCATAGAAGAGATATCCAGTATAAGTTGCTGAAATGCCTGTTGCTGCCCTCTATACAGTTTCCATTGTTCCCTAACCTCAGGAATCTCTTTAATGATACTCCTGAGTTCATGATCAATTTCTTTTACACTGACCTCGTACTGATTAAACAGGTCGAGAAAGTTATCTCCGGGATTATCTCTATACCCTCTGCTCAGCAAAGCAACTTCCCTGCGCATAGCATTGATCAGCTCTTTCTGGTCATGAATACTTTCAAAAATCACATCCTGCCTGACATCAGAGGAAGGCTGCAAAAGATAAGCCATCAAGGGGAAAAGCAGAAATAATCCACTCAGGCTGATCCAGAGAATACTGTCTGTAATTCGCACCCAAAAGGCATTACTTTTGATCATTGAGAATCTGTCCTTCAAAATCTCTGAGTTCACTACTATGACTTCTCAGAAACATTGCAATTTTTTCCGCATCGTCCCGACTGACGATAACTCCATTATGCTTTTTACTCATACTCAGTATCGCTTCTGTCAGCGTCTCAGTATTTCCAGCATAAAAATAAGGGGGGGTTTTACTGGCATTACGTAATCTGGGGACGACGACCTCCCTGACCTGATTTCCATCCACTTTTTCTGCCTTCACATTACCTCCCAGATCTCTGCCACTGTGGCAGAAATGGCAACCTTTGCGGCGAAAAACCTGCATGCCTTCTGTCTCTTTATCTGAAAGCGAACCGGCTATACCGTCAAGATAATCGTCATATCGACTGGGTATGGGCTCTATTGAGTGAAGATACTGACTCAGCGCCTGATAAACACCACCAGCGCTTGAACGCCCATAAATCTGATTCGCCAGTTTTTTTAACTCAGGGTCGTTCCTTAAACTCAGATAAGTATCCAGTACAGAAAGTTGCTGATGGACTGACAGGCATAGCTTAATCGCATCTTCCAGACTAAAGTGCGTTCCCTGATGAAAATAGCTGATTTTTCTTTGCAAACTGAATAAAGCGGGCGTATTAACCCGTGCCAGTAGTTCATCATCACCTTCTGATAAAGGTTGACGATCTGCAAAATGATATTCTGGTCGATGGCAGGAACTGCAGGATGTTGCCCCGCTCTCTGAAAACATTGTATTAAAAAAAATCCTTTTCCCAAGTTCCAGCTCCAGTCGATTCCTTTCCGATATTTCTGTGCTGTGGGCAACAACCGGCAAAAAAACGAATAAAGCAACAAGAGTAGCAACACAAGAGTGAAACGACATATTCTTCCAGCCAGACAGATCTCTTTATTCTAAGAGTTTAATATTTAACTCTGTAGAAAACAGAACTTTCTACCCTTTATAGATTTATATGTAAAGCATAATTAAGAATTAAGATACATAAACGGTTAGCTACTGCACAAGACAGAAGCTAACGGCTTAACCGGTAAAATTATGTAACAACAGATAGAATTACAGCAATGAACTTCAGGCAGGCCGCTTCATACTGAAGTACTCTTTTGACGACGAGTAACGGCTCCCTCCCAGTTTTGCGATAAGCTCCCACTCATTCATATTCACACGCCCGTTCTGCCAAATCTCATCATCAATATGCACATTAACAACGTCACCCAGTACCAGGTTGCCTGCCAGAGGACCATCCCCTAAACGCTGAACACTATGCAAACGACACTCAAACCAGGCTTTGGCTTCCTTAACGGCGGCAGAAGGACCACTGTTAACCGGAATGGGCGTTACTCCGGACAATTCGAACTCATCCACTTCATCAGGCAGGTCTTCACTGGAGATGTTCATTGCTTCTGCCAGATTACGATCAACAATATTGACTACAAAATGTTCATTCGCTTTTAAGTTACGCAGTGTTTCTTTCTCTTCCCCCTTGCCATTTAACAGTACAGAAAAACTGATAATTGGCGGGTTAACACTGGCTACATTGAAGTAAGAAAAAGGTGCCAGGTTTTTCACCCCAGCCGGGCTGACCGTAGCGACCCAGGCAATAGGTCTTGGATAAACAGTGCACCCCAGCAGATTAATTGTTTCCAGAGGAGAAAGATCCTGAATATTAATATCCATATGAAGCCTCAGACGGTAATAAAAAAACAGCCGCGACAAAGCGCGGCTTAAGCAAGGTGAAATCGTTGTACAGAAGGATTAGCGGTGTTTGAAGTCAGGCTTTCTTTTTTCTACAAAGGCATTCATACCTTCTTTCTGATCTTCTGTTGCAAAAGTTGACGCAAAGGCACGACGCTCAAACCGGAGTCCTTCTTGCAGAGAAGACTCAAACGCGACATTAACGGCCTCTTTTGCCATATAAACAGCAGGACGGGACATTTTTGCAATCTTACCAGCCACTTTCAGAGCTTCAGCTTCCAGTTCTTCTGCTGGCAGAATTCGACTGACTAATCCAGCTCTCTCAGCTTCCTCTGCATCCATCATACGACCAGTCAGGCACATCTCCATCGCCTTAGCTTTACCCACTGCACGGGTCAGACGCTGAGTACCACCAGCTCCGGGAATAGTACCAATATTAATTTCAGGCTGACCAAATCTGGCCGTGTCTGCTGCCAGGATGAAATCACAGGCCATCGCCATTTCACAGCCACCTCCAAGAGCAAAACCTGAAACAGCAGCAATAATCGGTTTTCTGGCCGTATTCAGGCTATCCCAGCCATCACGACGATTATATGGAAAGTCAGCCAGGAACAGGTCTATAAAATCCTGACCTTCCATATCTTTAATATCCGCACCGGCAGCAAAGGCTTTTTCATTACCGGTAATCACCATAGCCCCCACTTCATCATCCGCCTGAAACGCTTCAATAGCCTGACCAACTTCAGATACCAGCGCCATAGATAAAGCATTCATAGCTTCGGGACGGTTCAGCTGAATCCAGCCAACTGCACCACGGGTTTCAACAAGAATATTCTGATATTCCACGGAACTCTCCAGGTCTTTTTATTCTGAGCACCTGAACTAAGCTTTCTCTGTAAAGCATTACGATGTACTGCTCCATGCGGAGAGAAAATATATCAATACTTGTGTTCAGGTATATTCCGGGCATTTTCCGCCCAGAACTTATTTAAGAAAAGCCTCTTCCAGCATGCAGTCTGTCTGTCAGAGGCGTTAATTCAGCTAAATTACTTTTCCTGTTTAATCTCATAAAGAGGTTTAACATCTGGTATTTCTATACGTTTTCGATCGGCTTCGACCTCAGTCAGAGCCTCGGTCAGTTCCATAGTCTGTAAACTTCTGACAGCCAGATTCTGATACTCTTCTGTGCCTTTTGTTTTCCAGGCAATCTCTTTATCAGACAGCTCCCGGATAACCTTAGCCGGTGTACCCGCCAACAGAGTTTTGTCCGGACATTCAAAGTCAGCTTTTACAAACGCACAGGCTGCAACAATGGCTGATTCTCCAACACGGGCATTATCCATAACCACTGCATTCATACCTACCAGTGCATTCTTACCAATATGGCAACCATGAAGCACAGCGCCATGCCCGATATGTCCATTTTCCTCAACGATGGTATCTGTCCCCGGAAAACCATGCATGACACAGGTGTCCTGCACGTTCGCCCCTTCTTTAATCACTAAACGACCGAAATCGCCTCTCAGACAAGCCCCCGGACCAATATAACAGCGAGGGCCAACAATAACGTCACCGATTAAAACAGCAGTGGGATGAACAAAAGCGGAAGGATCGACAACGGGAGTAATGCCATCAATACTGTAAACAGGCATACAACCTCTCCTGCTAACAGACTTGTCTGTTATGACATCCGGGAGAATTTACAGAACGCCTGATTCCCGTGGAAGCCACTACAGAAATGTCTTTTTGGGGATAATAAGCAGCAACCCTTATGGGTTGCTGCATAAAGCCACATTAAATGTGACGACGACTCTGAACAACGATAAAGCGACGAGTAACAAATGCACCGTCAGTCAGAGAAGCATTTGATGCAGGGTTACCACCTGTCGCATGGAAATCACTGAACGCAGCGGACTGGTTAACAAACACACCACCATCCAGATTCACAGACAGAGCAACACCTGCTTCCATTGCTACTTCTTCTGCCTTCTCCAGTACAGCATCATCCGTAGAGTAAACCCCCAGAGTAATCGCACCCTTCTCAGAAATAACATCCTGAGCCAGCTGCAGACTATGCTCTGTACTGTCAGTAGCAATCACAAAAGAGATAGGACCGAAACGCTCTTCGGAATATTTATCCTGCTCAGAAGCATCGACCTTCAGAATCATTGGCGTATGAATGCGGGCATTCGGGAACTGAGGATGCTCACGCTGCTCACTGGCCAGAACAACTTCACCCAGTGCTTCACATTCTTTAATACGCTCAGCGGTAGCACAGGACTGAATAGCCCCCAGCACCATGCAGGCACGATCATTGTCACTCAGGAATTTAGACGTCGCGATGGACAATGCCTGAGCCACATCATCAAAGCTCATCTCACCGTCAGCAGTTTTGATCCCATCACGAGGAATATAAATTGCCTGAGTCGTCGTACACATCTGCCCTGAGTACAGGCTCAGGGTAAATGCCAGGTTACGCGCTACGGCTTTGATATCGTTAACACTGTCAATGACTACCGTGTTAACACCCGCTTTCTCAGTAAAGACCTGAGCCTGCTTAGCATTCTCTTCCAGCCAGTTACCAAAGAAGTTAGACCCGGTGAAATCAATCAGTTTAATATCTTTATGAGTTGCCAGTTCTTTTGTTACCGGCGCATCAGCTGTATCTGTCACCATAGATACCAGGTATGGTGCAAAACCCGCTTCTTTCAGAACCTGTTGAGCAATTTTAATGGAGGCCGCAGCAGGCAGAACAGAAGCCGGGTGCGGCTTAACAATAACCGGGTTACCGGTCACCAGAGAAGCAAACAGACCAGGATAAGTATTCCAGGTAGGGAAAGTAGAACAGCCCACTACCAAAGCCACGCCACGAGGCACAACATGGAATTTCTTTTCCATAACCAGAGGGTCGTGCTTACCCTGAGGTTTAGTCCAGGTCGCTGTTTCAGGTACTTCTTTCATGGCACGGTAGGCATAAGCCACAGCTTCAAGGCCACGATCCTGAGCGTGTGGGCCACCCGCCTGAAACGCCATCATAAAGCCCTGGCCAGAAGTGTGCATCACACCGTTAGCAATCTCAAAGCTGTTTTTGTTCAGACGATCCAGAATTTCCAGACATACACCGGCACGTACATCAGGGCCGGCATCACGCCACGATTTCATTGCCGCTTTCATTTCAGGAATCAGGACATCAAAGTCCACCTTGGGGTAACGGACATTCATGTCGATACCATAAGGTGATTCCTCACCGGCTACTTCACCGGTAATACCAGGCATTTCCAGCTCGAAATAGTTATTCAGGCAAGCTTTAAAAGCTTCTTCGCCTTTTTGCGCAGCATCTTCACCGTAAACACGAGGGCTTGGATTCTCAGGATACGGAGACCAGTAATCACGGCTTTTAATGGCATTCAGGGCCTGGTCTAAAGTCGCCTGATGACGTTGAAAAAAATCATTCTGACTCATTTTTGCAGTCTCTCCTGGAGTTCAGGTATCGCATTGTTATTGTAAAATTACGATACCAGTGGTCATTCTTTGATAGCACCTGCAGCTATAGAGTGTACTCTGTTTCTGATAACTACACTCGTATTCGAATAGAACAAAACTGAAGTTTATCAAAACAGACAAACAGATCTGTGCCTTTCTTTGCCAGACAAGATACACGATATTTTACGATACCGAAAGTAGGCAATAAAATTTAACTCTTGTATCTCTTTGAGCGAATAAGGTAGGCTTAGCACCATAAAAAGAATAAACGCCATAAACACTTTCTCAGTGGCGACCGTGATAAAACTGCGGGAGAGGCTCAAATGACTGCACAACAAAGGCATGCTTTATTTAAAGCAGCCCTTAATAAAAAAGATATCCGTAGTATAGTTGCTGTCAGTCAATCTGCTCTGAATACAGCATTAATACAACAGCAGTGTAAAGTGTCTGCTGCAATCTCTCCTGCCCGCTCGCTTCTGGTTCAGTCTTTTCTTCAGATGGACTACAGACCTGAACAAAAGTATTTCGATATTCTCCAGCTATTAGCCGGACTATATGGCAGTCTTTTTCAGAAAAACGCTTGTTCAGGTACCTGTTAGTCTGCTGATGGCGATTATCTTTTTAACTGATACACCTGACCGGTAAAACGTTTACCACTAAACAATAACAGTTAATGTTGCCATTGATACTGCAAAGGGCACTGCCCGGAAAATAACACAATGACTTATCAGACAATTAATACGCAATCAGCTACGAAGGGCGTTCTGACCATCACCCTGAATCGTCCTGAAGCTTTTAATGCTCTGAACACACTGCTTTTAAGTGAAGTAGCTGATGTTCTTGAGCAGGCGGACAAAGACTCAGATATTGGCGCGGTAGTGATCACCGGTGGTCCGAAGGTATTTGCTGCAGGGGCTGACATTAAAGAGATGGCGGCTCTGGATGCCGTCGGCGTCATGAATGATGACCGACCAAAACACTGGCGTCGTATTTACCAGTTTTCCAAGCCTTTAATTGGTGCTGTAAATGGCTACGCACTGGGCGGAGGCTGCGAACTGGTGATGCATTGCGACATCGTTATTGCCGGTGACAGCGCACTTTTCGGGCAACCTGAGATCAATCTGGGCATTATTCCCGGAGCCGGTGGTACTCAACGCCTGATCAGAACGGTAGGTAAACCTCTGGCAATGAAGATGGTACTGAGCGGCGAAATGATTGATGCCCAGACAGCTCTGCAAGCCAATCTGGTTGCAGAGGTTGTTATTCCGGAGCGCACCATCGAACGCGCCCATGAGCTGGCAGCAAAAATTGCCAGTAAGCCCCCTATTGCCGTACGCCTGGCCAAAGAAGCCCTGCTTAAAGCATTTGAAACTGATCTGGAGTCAGGCCTCAATCTTGAGCGTAAAGCCTTCACTCTGCTGGCTGCCACCGAAGATCGCAATGAAGGCATTGCTGCCTTTATGGAAAAACGTAAACCTGAATTCAAAGGACGCTAAAACCATGTCTTTCAACAATATCGAATTTGTGATTGAGGATGGTGTAGCCATCCTGACCCTGAACCGCCCGGACAGCCTGAATAGTTTTAATGCGGAGATGCACTCCGAAGTGCGTGAAGCGCTGAAAGAGACTAAAAAGAACCCGGAAGTACGTGCTCTGGTTATTACGGGTAATGGTCGTGGTTTTTGTGCCGGTCAGGATCTGAGTGATCGTAACGTAGCACCTGGTGCAGAAGCGCCAAATCTGGGTGAATCTATTGAGAAAAACTACAATCCGATGATCCGCAGCATTCGTGCTCTGGAAATGCCGGTTATCTGCGCCGTGAATGGTGTTGCAGCGGGTGCTGGTGCCAATATTGCTCTGGCCTGTGACATTGTCTTTGCTGCCCGCTCCGCTAAATTTATTCAGGCATTCTGCAAAATTGGCCTGATTCCGGATTCCGGCGGCACCTGGACTCTGTCACACACCGTAGGTCAGGCTCGCGCTATGGCTCTGTCAATGCTGGGAGATCGTATCACTGCTGAGCAGGCAGAACAGTGGGGCATGATCTGGAAAGCGGTTGATGATGAAGCGGTTAAAGAAACAGCTATTGCAACGGCAAAACAGCTGGCCACTCAGCCAACGAAAGGTCTGGCCTTGATTAAGCGTGCTATTCAGGCTTCAGCGACCAACACTCTGGATGAGCAACTGGATCTGGAACGTGACCTGCAGACCATCGCAGGCCGCACTGAAGATTATCGTGAAGGTGTTGCTGCCTTTATGGAAAAACGTGAACCTTCCTTTAAAGGCCAGTAACAGGAGCGAGTTATGACACTAACGGTGAATGATACCGTTGCCGTAATTGGCGCCGGAACGATGGGTGCTGGTATTGCTCAGGTTGCAGCCAAATTCGGGCACACGGTGCTTCTGTATGACAAAATGGAAGGTGCTGCTCAGGCAGGTCTGGACCGTACAGCTAAAGGCCTGGAAAAACTGGTTGCTCGCGGCAAAATGAGCGAAGACGATAAAAACGCTCTGGTTGACCGTATTCAGCCAACAGAATCGTTAGCGGACCTGGCACCTGCCCGCCTGGTAGTCGAAGCGATAGTGGAAAACCTTGCGGTTAAACAGTCTGTGTTCTCAGAACTGGAAAAGCTGTGCAGCGAAGAGACCATTCTGGCAACAAACACCTCTTCTATCTCTGTCACAGCTATCGGTGCCGCCCTGAAACGACCACAGAATCTGGTTGGTATGCACTTCTTTAACCCGGCACCGATTATGAAGCTGGTGGAAGTAATTAAGGGTCTGGCAACCTCAGAAGAAGTCGCTCAGGACGTTTACAATCTGTCTGTGGCATGGGGCAAGCATGCGGTAATGGCCAAGTCTACACCTGGCTTTATCGTTAACCGTGTAGCACGCCCTTTCTACGCAGAAGGTCTGCGTGTACTGCAGGAAGGCGGTGCTGACGAAGCAACTATCGATGCTATCGCCCGTGAGTCTGGTCAGTTCCGCATGGGACCTTTTGAGCTGATGGATCTGATTGGTCACGATGTGAACTACGCCGTAACCTCTTCAGTATTTGATGCCTACTATGGCGATCAGCGCTTCCTGCCGTCTCTTATTCAGAAAGACCTTGTTGAAGCAGGTTTCCATGGCCGTAAAACCGGCCGGGGTTTCTACGACTACAGCGAAGGTGCTGAAAAACCAGTAGCCAGTACCTTGCCGCAACAGAACGCACCATCATCTGTCACCATAGAAGGTGATCTGGGTTGTGCCGAAGCACTGGTAGCCAGAATTGAAGCCGCAGGTATCAGTGTTCATCGTGCAGAGAACCATGACATTAAGGGTCGCATCTGCATCGGCAACCTGATTCTGGCCCTGACTGATGGTCGCATGGCCACTGAGCGCGCCGCCGATGAGCAACGTAGCGACCTGGTACTGTTTGATCTGGCTTTGAACTATAGTGCGGCTTCCCGCATTGCCCTGACTAAAGCGGATCAGACAACTGAAGAGTCTCTGAATCAGGCGGCAGGGCTGTTCCAGGCGCTGGGCATGTCGGTCTCTGTGATTGATGATGTTCCAGGCATGGTACTGATGCGTACTGTCGCTATGCTGGCTAACGAAGGCTCTGATGCGGTCAACCAGCAGGTCTGTGATGTAGCCGCCGTTGATATCGCGATGCAAAGTGGTGTGAACTATCCGAAAGGCCCTATGGCCTGGGCTGATCAGATTGGTCTGTCACACGTTCATACGGTATTGAGCCATCTGGTGAGCAGTTATGGTGAGGACCGCTATCGTCCTTCTCCTCTGCTGCGACGCAAAGTTTTTGCGCAGGATTCATTTCATAATGGTGCATCTCATGACTGATAAAAACACACAAAAACCGACTGAAATGCCCCCCGAAGAGCTGGCACAAGCCTGCGCCAAAGCTATGTATGCCCGTGATCATGCAGCCCTGATGCTGGAAATGAAGATTGAAGAAGTTCAGCCTGGCTGTGCAAAGCTGAGCATGGAGGTTCGTCAGGATATGTGTAACGGTCATGGTATCTGTCATGGAGGTATGATTTTCAGCCTGGCAGATACTGCCTTTGCTTATGCCTGTAACAGTTACAATCAGGTGACTGTTGCCGGAGGATGTAATATTGAATATATCGCTCCAGGCCAACTCGGCGACACACTGTATGCCGAAGCAAAAGAGGTCACAGTTCAGGGGCGCAACGGCATTTATGACGTGACTATCAGCAACCAGGATGGCAAAGCCATCGCTTTTTTCCGTGGTAAATCTCGCCAGATCAAGGGCGAAGTAATTCCATCAGAGGTTTAATAACATGACTGACGCTTATATCTGTGACGCAATCCGTACTCCCTTCGGCCGTTATGGCGGTGGGCTGTCCTCTGTACGAGCAGATGATCTGGGCGCCCTGCCTATTAAAGCCCTGATGGAGCGCAACCCACAGGTTGACTGGGCTTCCGTTGACGATGTGATCTATGGTAATGCAAACCAGGCCGGTGAAGATAACCGTAACGTCGCGCGTATGTCCTCGTTGTTGGCAGGCATTCCAACGGCTGTACCAGGCACCACGATCAACCGCTTGTGTGGCTCAGGAATGGATGCTATTGGTATGGCAGCCCGGGCAATTAAATCCGGTGAAACAGATCTGATGATTGCTGGTGGTTGCGAATCGATGTCACGGGCTCCTTTTGTAATGGGCAAAGCTGAATCTGCTTTCAGCCGTAATCCGAATGGAATGTATGATACCACCATCGGCTGGCGTTTTATCAACAAGAAAATGGAAGCTGAGTTTGGTGTAGATTCTATGCCAGAAACCGCTGAAAACGTTGCAGAAGATTTTAATATCTCTCGTGAAGATCAGGATCTGTTTGCATACCGCAGCCAACAGAAAACCGCTGCTGCAATGGAAGCTGGACTGTTTAAGGAAGAAATTTGCCCGGTTACTATTCCTCAGCGCAAAGGCGATGACCTCATCGTTGATACCGATGAGCACCCACGAGCATCGACCACACTGGAAGCACTGGCTAAACTGAAAGCGCCTTTTCGTGCAGGTGGTTCCGTCACAGCAGGTAATGCGTCTGGTGTAAATGATGGTGCCTGCGCACTGCTGATCGCTTCTAAAGAAGCAGCTGAAAAAAATGGTCTGACACCTAAAGCACGTATTGTTGCTATGGCAACTGCGGGTCTTGAGCCTCGCATTATGGGCTTTGGCCCTGCCCCTGCTTCCAGGAAGGTACTGGAAAAAGCAGGCCTGACACTGGATCAGATGGATGTAATTGAGCTGAATGAAGCATTTGCCTCTCAGGGACTGGCTGTCATGCGTGACCTGGGCCTGCCTGATGATGCGGCACATGTGAATCCGAATGGCGGCGCTATATCACTAGGCCATCCATTAGGTGCTTCTGGTGCTCGCCTGGTGACTACGGCTATGTATCAGCTACACAGAACCGGTGGTCGTTATGCGCTATGCACTATGTGCATTGGTGTAGGTCAGGGTATCGCCCTGATTATTGAGCGAGTATAAATTGCGCCTCAGGGAAGGGGCCACTCTTCTCTGTTTCTGACAATAAGAAAGATTAAACGTCCGAAGAAGACGTGTTCTGACAATAAGAGAGTAAAACAGGACAAAATTATTATGATGAACATGAAAGTTGATCCAAACGCACTTGACCCTATCGAAACGGCCAGTATTGATGAGATCCGTGCACTGCAGCTGAGCCGCATGAAGTTCAGTCTTAAACACGCTTACAACAACGTTGCAGCTTATCGCAATCTATGCGATGAGAAAGGTGTTCACCCTTCAGACCTGAAAACACTGGATGATCTGAAGCTATTCCCCTTTACAACGAAACAATACCTGCGCGACGCGTACCCGTTTGACTCTTTTGCCGTACCTATGAGCGAAGTGGTACGTATCCATGCCTCTTCCGGCACTACCGGTCAGCCAACCGTTGTGGGTTACACTCAGCATGATATTAACGTCTGGGCCGACGTGGTAGCCCGTTCTATCCGTGCCGCGGGTGGTCGTAGCACTGATAAGGTTCACGTATCCTATGGTTACGGCCTGTTTACCGGTGGTATGGGCGCCCACTACGGTGCAGAGCGTCTGGGCTGTGCGGTGATCCCTATGTCAGGTGGTCAGACTGAGAAACAAGTTCAGCTGATGCGTGATTTCGATCCGGACATCATTATGGTAACACCATCTTACATGCTGAACCTGATGGATGAGATGGAGCGTCAGGGTCTGAACCCACAGGAGATGGCGCTACGTATCGGTATCTTTGGTGCCGAGCCATGGACAGCTGAGATGCGTAAGAACATCGAAGGCCGCCTGGGCATCGATGCGGTAGATATCTATGGTCTGTCCGAAGTGATGGGACCTGGTGTAGCCCAGGAATGCGCAGAAACCAAAGATGGCCCAACCATCTGGGAAGATCACTTCTATCCAGAGATTATCGACCCGAATACCGGTGAAGTATTGCCTGATGGCGAATACGGTGAACTGGTATTTACCTCTCTGACCAAAGAAGCACTGCCGGTAATCCGTTACCGTACTCGTGATTTGACCCGTCTGTTACCAGGTACCGCGCGTCCAATGCGTCGTATTGATAAGATCACTGGTCGCTCTGATGATATGCTGATCATCCGTGGTGTTAACGTGTTCCCAACGCAGATCGAAGAACAGATTCTGAAGATCCCGGCGCTGGCACCTCACTATGAAATCGTAGTGACTAAAGATGGCAACATGGATAATGTACTGGTAAAAGTGGAAATGACTCCAGAAGCACAGGATGTTGACCAGGCTCCCATTATCAAAGAGCTTCAGCATCATATCAAATCTGTTGTAGGTATCAGCACACGGATTGATGTTGTACCTGTGGGCGGCCTTGCGCGCTCGGAAGGTAAAGCGAAACGCGTTAGTGACCTGCGCTAAGGTTAATACCTGATACTTGTCATACGTCTTCAAAAAGTCTGTACAAGGATCTTTCTGTGCCTAACGGCCACCAGGCTAATGGGCACAGAATAAAGTCTTTTCTATTCCACCTTTCAACGCCCTCCCGAATGTTTATTCACCATAACCTCTGATCAGAGATTCCGTTTTATATTATCCTGACGATGTATTCCTTCCCTGCTGGATATCAACAGATCAAATTGTCTCACTCATCCCACATCAGCACAGTTCAGACAAAAAAGCTCTGATATACCGGACAAAAATCAGAGAACTTCGGAATGTTTCAGTGTATTTTCTGTCGGAGAATGGCATATTCAATGCAAAAATAAACAGTAGTATTAACAGAGTTCTCCGAAAGCAGAATATCTATTACTATCACTTCGGACAATTCTTAACAGAACAAACCAGGCATACAGGCTTTTCCGGAGACCAATCGATGCAAAGGTGGCTGTCACGGCTCGACACTCACATATCCGGGAAAGCCTGTTCCAACCCTCGTTAATCTCGTGCATAAGGCTGAAATATGTCTCAACAAACTGATAACAAAGAAATTCTGCCGGTAGAAGTCCCTCTGAATATTGCCGTTCTCACGGTATCAGATACCAGAACATTTGAAACAGATAAAAGCGGCGACACCCTGAAAACCTGTATCACTGAAGCCGGTCACAAAGTAGTCGATCATCAGATTGCACCTGATGATGTCTACCAATTACGTGCAGTTATCTCAAACTGGATAGCCGATAAAGAGATCAATTGCATTATTACAACCGGCGGCACAGGCTTCTCTGGCAGAGACAGTACCCCTGAAGCAATAATACCTTTACTGGATAAAGTGATTGACGGTTTTGGTGAACTATTTCGTATGCTGTCCTACGAAGAGATTAAAACCTCTACTATTCAATCACGAGCCATTGGCGGATTAGCAAATAACACCCTGGTATTCAGCTTGCCAGGCTCAACAGGAGCCTGCAGAACAGGGTGGTACAAAGTGATCCGTGATCAACTGGATAGCCGCCACCGCCCTTGCAACTACGTTTCTCTGCTAACTCACGGTAAAGCAACTCACGTTTAATACCTTAAACGACAAACCGTAATTGCCCACATACAGAAATCTGCTTATATGCAGGTTTCTGTCCTGATTAAGTACACCTCAGCCCCCTTGTCTCAGCAAAACAAGAAAGCGGATAATACCGGCTTCGAATCTACCGAAACACAATGGATTAACTATGGCACATAAAGTAAATGATCCCTGCGCACACCCCGGACTAATGCCTGTAGATGAAGCGATCCGGATAATCTGTTCAGCCATAAAACCTGTTTCTGTCATCACACTGCCACTGACAGAAGCAATGGGATATGTACTTGCAGAATCAGTCGTTGCTGATATCAATGTGCCACCAGCCGACAATAGCGCTATGGACGGTTATGCTCTGGCTTTTTCAGATCTTAAGCGCGCGCCGCTGCCAGTCAGTCAGCGAATTACAGCCGGAAGCTCCCCTTCACCTCTTGAACCCGGTACTTGCGCCCGAATATTTACCGGTGCAGAAATACCAGCCGGTGCCAGCATTGTAGTCATGCAGGAGAAGGTTTCAGAGACACCTGAAGGTAATATCATATTTCCGACAGAAACGCTGACAGAAGGAGAAAACATCAGGCTGTCCGGTCAGGATATAAACAAAGGAGATACTCTCCTTGAAGCGGGATTAAGACTTGATGCTCCGGCTCTTGGCCTGATCGCGTCGATTGGCCAGCCTGAAGTCAGAGTATTTCGCAAGCCAGTCATCACATTACTCAGCACCGGAGACGAGCTGGCAGAACCTGGACAACAGCTCAGACCCGGCCAGATATTTAATTCTAATCGCTATATGCTTCAGGCTCTGTTCAGCAATCTTGGCTGTGAAGTTATTGACGGTGGAATTATTGCCGACACTCTGGATACCACCAAAAAAGCCCTGGCAACAGCAGCTGAACAGTCCGACATGATTATTACCAGCGGCGGGGTCTCTGTTGGCGAAGAGGATCATGTCAAACCCGCAGTTGAACATTTGGGACAGCTGAATTTATGGCGTATGGCCATGAAGCCGGGCAAGCCACTGGCATTCGGTTCTATTCGTACTGACAGCTCAGCAAAAACCTGTTGGTTTACGGGTTTGCCTGGTAATCCGGTATCAGCATTACTAACTGCTCTGATAGTAGTAAGACCCGCTCTTGCTGCTCTTCAGGGACGAGGGCATATAACACCTGAATTACGTTATGCCGAATCCACCTTTAATTTCAATACAGGAATCAGACGAGAGTACCTGAGAGTTCAATATGAGAAAAACGCTGAAGGCTCTGGTTCAGGTAATAGCATTTATCGTTTTCAGAACCAGAATTCAGGCGTCCTGACATCATGTCACTGGGCCGACGCTCTGGCTGTGGTAGACAGCAACCAGCAGATTAAAGCAGGAGACCAGGTCCCATGCCTTGATCTGAAAGCATTAATGGAAGCTCCCTGAACCCAACAGACCCAACGGCGAAAAAAAGAGCCTGCAACATCAGCAAGCCCCCTTACACAACAGCCAGATCTTCCTGTCATTTATTCAAGAAGATCTGGCTGTTCATTCACAGATCAGTAGCCTGTTTGTATCAGGCTGTTGTCGGCTTATCAGATGTATTTAGGTAACGGCTGACCAGACTTTGAGTCATATCCGCCAGAGACTGACGCATAGAATCAGGATAAATCACTTCAAGCTCCTCCCCCCAACTGATCAGCCAGCGCTTCAGACTGTCACTGTTATCAACAGTGGCAACCACCTCACTGTAATCACTATCATCTGCAGGCATAATTTCCTGATCACTTCCAAGCACCTGATCCTTCAGCATACTGGCCAGCACCGGACTGACTTTCAGTACCATACGCACTTTTTCATCCTGCTCAATAACACCCATATTCCCCTGCCCTAAGTAACTGTCCAGATCAAAATCTGCAGGTTCATTACATGGCGCATCAACCGGCTTAACAGAGCTGAAATACTGCATCGGCATCTGCAGTATTTCAGCCTGGCTATCCAGAGTTGCCAGCACATAATTGACATCATCCTTGCTGATGATAGCCAATGGATTAATACAGTATTTCTTAGCAGAATCAGATGGCGACATTTTATAACGCACTTCACATTGAGTCTGGCTAACAACGGCCTGAGTCAATTGTTCTGCCACTCCGCTGCGTACTTCAGGTCTCAATAAAGAAAACTCAGAGTTGATCACCCGGACACGATCCTGCCAACGATTCAGATCTCTCTTATTATCTTTAATCACTTTATCTGCTAGCTGGAAATGAGGTTCCAGTACATTAAATACCTGAGAAGGCATATCATGCTTCAGGTGTTTACGAGCCAGCTTCATAATTAATGCTGTATTCGAATCCATAGCAGGCAAGGTTACAGGCAGTGCATTATCCTGAAAACGCCATAGATTCCGATTACCATGCTGCTCACCTACGATTGGAAACTCAGCAGACAGCTTTTCCAGATCTCTCTGAATAGTTCTCTGAGTGACACGATACCCTTTTTTGCGTAGCTTTTCCTGCACCTCACTGGTGCCTATGCCTGGCAGGTGTTTGGGTAAAAGCCCAAGTAAAATCAGATAACGCATAGAAGTATCAGCCATGATAATAATTCCTTGTCAGATAAATAGGCAGGGGTGAATACTGATTCCTATATTAGGCTGACACTATCTATCTGGATACTGGGGAAAACCCTGAATCAAACAAGGAATGCGCAAATTTCTGTCGCAAGACGCGAATTAAATGTAAAGTTATTTTTCAAAAAGAAACATTATGTATAAAACAGCAATACAGGCATAGCAAACATCATTTTTCTCAATGAGTTATGCTCTGCATTCAGCTTTCCCACAGATAAATATATGAGTTTTCAGGTGCTTAACAAAGCCTTCATGATACCAATCTGCTCCCTGGCATTATCCAGAATAGTATCCGGTAGCTTTCCATCACTATGCTCACCGCACAGCTTAAAGTATGACGGCAAGCTCTCTAAACGAGGCAACTCTGCAGCTTTCAGGTCTTTCTGTAAATATTCGTTGTACGCTCTGGCGACAATCACAATATCGGTCAGTACAGGACCTGACTCATAAGGCTCATAAAACCAGGTGTCACAGTTCTGGACAGCCGTTACCAGGGCTTCGGGTAAATTCCATTCCTGAAGAATAATGCTACCCACACGACTTCGGTTATCACTTACAATACTAAGTAGTTCATCCTTACAGAATTCAAACTCGGGATACTGCGCTGCAAAAACAATCAGAGGTAACTCACCGATATTATGAAGCAGCCCAGCCAGCAGAGCTTCTTCAGGCGCAATACGTTCACAGTATTGCGCTAATACATAGCAAAGGGCCCCCAGCTGTATACTTTGTCTCCAGCTATTGAGTAGTAATTTCCTGATCCACAAAGGAGCGGTACTTTTTTCCTGTTCCCTGATAGCAAAAGCAATTACCAGATTACGGGTAACATCGAGTCCGAGACGGGTAATAGCATCAAAAATATGAGTGATTTCATTCAATCCCCGATAAAAAGGGCTATTAGCCATTTTCATCAGGCGGGCAGCCAGATTAGGATCAGATGAAATTAAGCGGGAAAGATCCTGGGTTTTAAGGTTTTCATCTGAAATAGCTTTACTAATTTGCTGAGCCAGTTCAGGCAAACTAGGCAGATGAACATTATTTTTCTCAAGCTCACGATAGAAATCAAGCACAATAGGATGGCTGCCACTTCCGGCATACACCTCAGGATAGTGCACAATAGAAGGAGCCATCTCAGCCTTCAGATAGTTCAGGTGTTCGGCACTGACGATAAAATATTCAACATTCGTTTCAGCAATAATGCTGACCCTTCCCTGGCAGGCATTCAGCAGACTATTCTGGCTGAAAGCATCGCCAGCTAATACCTGATAAGGCCTTAACGATTCTGGCTCCAGTCTGACCGTACCCTCCAGCAAAAATACGCCCATACCCAGATCAAACTTGCTGATAATAATTTTCTGACCAGCAGCAAGTAATTTAACTTCAAGCAGGTGGCTGAGAAAAATCTGTTGCACACTTGTCAGATCAGAGAAAGGCTTAAAATCGGCTAAACGGTGTGGTGACACCTGTCGGAATGTCATAATACTCCATCCACGTATATAACCGGAGCGCTCTTATGGGTGATAAAATAACCATCAAAGCAACACCAGGGTCATGCAACCAACACATCAGAACATTATTTTATAACAGGTTGTTAAAGTCCCTGAAATACTGGAACAAGACAGGAAAGTGCTGGCCGACTTTAACGAGAATGTAGGTTACTACTTTGAGAGATTAAAAAAAAGTAATGTCAGATTATGTCGCATAAATTTTCACAACAAGCATAGCAATACATAAAAACATAAGAAGTATCTATAAATTATGGATAGAGCTATAAATATTCTGCATCCAATTACAGATATAAATGCAATCAGGCAAACCTCTGTTTGAAGCACATCAACCACTGTAAAGCCTCTTCAGGAGAGGAAAAATATGCTTCATAATCATTTTTCACCTCAGGCAGGCGATAACGCCCTGGTTGCACAAAAACCTTTCGGTCAATGCAGGGGTATTGAAGAATTTCAGAAGTAAAAAGCTGTCTCAACAGGACCAGGCACTGATAAGATTCAAACTCATGATAACGAGTATCAATCATCAGAGATATCTTTTCCTCATGGTCAGAATAGCCAGATAAAGTCTGCAAGAACTGATCCTTCCACCCTTCCAGTATGGACAACCTATTTAAGCCATGCATTTTTACAATAAGCGTTCTGATACTTTCGTCATAATCAGTTTCAATATTCATAACGCAACCCCCTATAATAATTCATAATACATATATCAAATATAAAACCAAATTTAACTACAAGAACTAAAACCCGGATATAATATTTACATAACTGGCACCTTCATAAAGTAAAAAATAGTAATCAACGAGTACTTTTATTTATCATCTTTTTTCCGGCAGTTCCAGAAAGTTAAGGCAGTGCATAATTTCAGAATGAATAGCAACAAAAACTGCAAGGTCTTTAATAAAACCATAGCCAGTAAAGCACGCTGAAGCTTTCAGAGCCAACAAGAGAACCTGATAAGAAAGGCAACGCCAGGAGTAAAAAAGAGTTATATCCTGAGCGGGTATTTATTTCCCCAAACAGAAGTTTTTACAACTTTCAGTCTGGTCAGCTTGCCCACGGGCAGGCAACTGCTCTGATACAAGCAACCTCATCTTCTCCGGACAGAAGTCAGAGAAGACAGGTATATAAATGTAGAAGCTTTTTTCAGCTGTATAAAGGAGATCAGGCGCCAGCCTCAGCCGCTTTTTTCTCCAGTTTAGTCACCTTCATTGCTGGAATATCTGCAGACTCCGCCTTCCATACAGGTTTATCCTGCGTTGTATTTTTCGGCATAGCAGGACAGTTATCTTTGCTGCCTCTATAAGTGTGCTGAAGGCGCCCCATAATCTGAGCCCCTCGCTCCATTTCAATAATGTTGTAAAAAACATCACCTTCAACAGCGGCCTTGCCAGATAATTCCAGGTGCCCACATGCGTGTACATGCCCACTAATCTGTCCGCTAATACGAACAACAGGCACTGAAATTTCCCCCACAACAACACCGGTCTCACTAATCTGAACTGACGCACCTGACTCATCATCAGCAACAAGATTACCAAACACCTTCCCATCAATTTGCAGATGCCCACGAAAATGAAGATCTCCGACAATTTCAGAACCTGCTGAAATTAAAGTACTCAGTTTAAGATCTTCTGAAGATGAAGATTTACGTTGATAGTTATTAAACATAGAGTAGTCCTCTGGGAATTCTTTCCTAAGAACATACATACTTTTAACAACATAAATCAATAGAAATTTTACAAATATATCTTTTTGTCACATTAAGTAATAATTAAAGCCATTGTAAAACAGATTTTGTCAGATTTAACAATACTGCATTGCTTTAAGTTATAAAATGTAACGATATAAAATTAATAATTCATTTTTAATACATATATAAAGTTAAACGTTCATGGTTGCAGAGAGAGTCGGCCATTACCGCAGCCAATCCATAGACAGACTCCTGAGGGTTAGCACCAATACTGGTTGGAAAAACAGACCCATCTATCACCGACAAGTTTTCAAGTTGATGATGTTGCCCTTCGCTGTTCACAACACTTAACTTTTCATTCTCCCCCATTGCACACCCACCCATGACATGAGCACTACCAAGGGGCATTTTAAAACGTTCCATAGGAAGGTTGGATATTACTTCCCTGACCTCAGGCCAGCTCCCCCCTCTTTTAGCCAGCTGGTGAACAGGCCTGACCGATGCAGCGCCTGCAGAAAACTGTAATTCAGCCATTGTCAGCAGACTATCCCTGATGCCTTTCCATAGATAGTCATTCAAGGGATAATCTAATACCGGAGTATTATCAGAGTTCAGCAGAACCTGCCCTCCCTGACTCTGCTCATGGAAGCCATCTCTCATCAGTGCAATAGTTGACTGCATACGGGGAAGCTGCTGCATTCTTGCTTTAAAAGTATCGCCATGCCCTAAAGCAAACAGACTGGTAAAAACCGGATGTAATGGCGTACTCTCTAATTTATATCCCAGTTCCCCCTCCACACCATCTCTCCATAGAAAATGATCTGAATATACAGATTGGGGAGCTCCATAGTATCCCTCTACTTTATCCGGCATAACAGCGACTGACATACAAACCGGATGCAGAAACGTTCTTTTACCTACCCTGTTATATGGGTCAGGCGCAGATGAACGAAGTAAAATTGCCGGGCTGCCTATTGCCCCTGCTGCCAGGATGTAACGACGAGCTTTAATCAGGAATGATTGTTCCAGTGGCTTGCCATAACGGTCTATTGGCTGAACAGCCAGATAATCAACCTGATCGGCTTTTATTATCAGCTTTTCTGCCCTGGCACGGGTAATCAGAGTGGCTCCAGCTTCCAGACTTGCAGGTATAGTCGTCACCAGCATCGACTGTTTTGCGTTACTTGGGCACCCCATTCCACAATAACCAAGATTCCAGCATCCCTTTATATTTCTGGGAATACTTTTCCATGACCAGCCTGCATTCTGACAGCCATCAGCCAGTAACTGATTATTACGATTAGGCGCAACATCCCACCGGGTTATATTCAGTCTCTGCTCTACCCATGAGAATGAAGAATCCAGACTTTCTGCACTGTGTTTTACCCCAAAAACATCCTGCCAGTGTTTCAGAGTCTGTTCAGGGGTTCTGAAGCTGGATGTCCAGTTTACCGTTGTACTGCCTCCGACAGTGCGCCCCTGTAAAATAGTTATCGCGCCATCTTTTGTTGCTCTTGCAGCTCCCTGCTGATAGAGGTTGTCATACGCCTCTCCCTCTTTCATTCTGAAATCAGTCGATGTCTGTAATCCTCCTTCTTCAAGTAGAATCACCCTTAATCCTGCCTGGCTCAGTATCTCAGCACAGATTCCTCCTCCTGCACCGGTTCCGGAAATCACAACATCACATTCGATCACTCCGGGCATATCATCTTCAGCAGCATTTCTGATATCCCAGTGATATGATTTATCTGATCGGTATGGATCAACTACCGCCATTACTGATTCTCCTTATCGGATACAGGTGCTATTGCAGCCAGAGCCCATAACGGAGGCCCGGGATAGCCTGTACTTATGGCCACATTGTCCAGACTATACCAGGTCGATTGAATCAGAGCGGTAAAAGCTCTGTGCGCTTTATTCAATAGTTCTACAGGGCTGGCCTGCCATTGGTCAAGAAACAGGCTGACCTGCTCTTTGTCAGCATCCTGCCAGACGCTCCATTGCCCTGTTAACACTCTTCTGGTTGGCAACCACTGCAAAAGATCGAACAGCTGCAGATATTCTTTGGTCATATCGGTCCCTAGCTGAAACAGTTTCTGGTCAAGCAGTTGCAGCCAGAGCAACACATCTTTTTTATCCGGATCAGCCATTAACTCAGAAGGGGACAGTACTTCAGGTAAATCATCTCCTGTGATTGCAGGCGACACAGCGATTAACACACTTGCATCTCCCGGACGCAGAACGAGAAAGCCCTGTAAAACCTCTTGTCGGGAACATCTGGACACTGATAAAGCAATCCCCCCCGTCATTCCGGCAAGGGTAAATGCAATGGCGGTTTTCAGAACACCTCGCCGGGTTATACCTGAACCTCTTCTGCTGTCAGGTGAATAGAGATCATCAAACAGAGCATCTTCATGATCTGCTACTGGTCTGGTTTCCATCCCGGATGAGGTGGCAGGAGTACTACGATCAGGTCGCTGGTGTATATCAGACATCTGAATACCTTTTATTTTTATTATTCACCGTTATTGCTTTGTACACGCATGCCTGAACAAAGGTATTCCCGTGGCCTCCAGGACAGCAACTGAAAACAGGGTAGTTCTTTTTAGAGAAGAAACGTTTGTTCAGGTGTTTTACCGATAATATTCAGCATACCTCGTTTAATCCGATGCACAGCCGGAATTATGCATTCCCGACGCGCCGTTCAGATATCATTTATAAATTCGGAACAGTGTATTTTTTGTCATTTTTTTGCATCACATCTGGTAAGGCACAAGATTCAGAAGTAAGCTGAGCGCTTTTGCTCTGAGGTCTCATATGATCGCCAAACGACTGGATACATTAGCCATCAGTATCCTGACACTATTATGTATGGTATTCGGTCTGCAGCAGATTGCTGTCAAACTCACATTACCCGATATATCACCGGTCATGCAGGCCGGGCTGCGTTCTGTTGCCGCCACTTTTCTGCTTGTTGCCTGGATGAAATACAAAGGAGAGACTATTTTTCAGCGTGATCATGCTGAGTTTTGGGGCATTATAGCCGGACTACTATTTGCTGGAGAATTTCTGGTACTGTACATGGCGCTTGAATATACCGGAGCGGCCAGAGCAACAATCTTCCTCTACACGTCTCCTTTTATTGTTGCTCTGGGAGCCCAGCTGTTTATACCCGGAGAGCGAATGCGCATGATACACATAGCCGGATTGATTGCAGCTTTTATGGGTATTGTTCTGGCATTTTCTGATAGTTTATTCTCCCCTGATAGTAACCTTAGCGAAACAATCACAGGAGATCTTCTGGCGCTACTTGCAGCCTTGATGTGGGGAGCAACAACAGTGGTTATTAAAGCGACACCTCAGAGCCAGCTAAGCCCCTCCAGAGTTCTGCTTTATCAATTGGCTATCTCAGCAATCACCTTACCGATTGCCTCTGTCATTATGGGAGAAGATGGCGTTCGTCAGGTTACTCTTAACAGCGGTCTGGGTATGCTATTCCAGGTTGTTATCGTGGCCTTTGTTTCTTATCTGACCTGGTTCTGGTTAATTCGCCATTATCAGGCATCAAAAATAGCAACCTTCAGCTTTATGACACCTATGTTCGGTGTTTTCTTTGCCTGGTTAATACTTGGAGAAAGTATCAGCCTTTCTTTTGCCCTGGCACTACTGCTGGTAGCCAGTGGAATTTATATGGTTAATCGGAATTAAGCCCTACCTCCCGATCAAAAGCCTATCTGCTAAAAGCTGTCGTACCCTCCGACAAAGGGCTGAAGAACATCAAAATACTTTTCAGGTATAAATACAGAGAATGTCAGGGGGCAACACTTTGTCCCCTGACTTTTATTAATCAGTGATGATGACCACCCACTCCATGAGCATGGCCATGGGACAACTCCTCAGCTGTGGCTTCTCGCACATCACCCACTTCAATATCAAAAGTCAGGGTTTTACCTGCCCAGGGGTGGTTTGTATCAACAGTCACCATAAATTTTCCCATTTTCAGAATAGTAACCTGCCGTTGCCCCTGATCTGTCTGAACCATAGCAATCATACCCGGCTTCCACTTTTTGTTTGTCCCCATCAGATGCTTCACAGGAATACGCTGTTCGCGGCCCTCAACACGCGCACCATATGTACTTTCAGGAGGTAAAGTCACAGTAAAGCTTTCCCCTGATTGACGATCAGCTAATGCTTTTTCTACACCTGGCATCATATTTTTATGGCCATGCAAATAAGCAACTGGGTTCTCTCCGATATTGGATTCCAGCACCTGGCCTTCTTCATCTTTCAGTGTGTAAAAAAACTGAACAACTGTATTGTCTGTGATTTGCATAACTTATTCCGAGACAGAGAAAATCGATAGCGTGAACAAGAAACAGATGCTTCTCATTCTTATTTATTATGAATAACGGCTGGAAGTTAACGCCTGAACTGCAGTTTGTCACTATTTTTTTCATGACATCTGCACAGAAAATCAATATGGCCTCTGGAGATCAGAGTACAGCGGAATGAGGAAGAGAAATGAATCAGAAAAAGAAAAGCTCCCGACTCAGCGAGTCGGGAGCTTTTACAAGCGTTTACTCTGAGAAAGGTTTGATCAGAAATCAAACTTAGCAGAAGAATAAATCTTAAAGGCTTTTTCCCAGACTTCACCAATTTCACCATTACCAACTGGCTTGCCATCCAGACTGGTAACAGGAGCGATTTCTTTAGACGAGCTGGATACCCACAGCTCATCAGCTTCACGCACTTCATCCATAGTCACAATACGCTCTTCAACTTCGATAGAGCCTTCAGCTTTCAGACTATCAATGATAATGCGACGGGTAATACCAGGCAGAATCTGATTATCCTGAATCGGTGTAATCACTTTACCGTCTTTCACAATATATGCGTTACTGGAACTACCTTCTGTCAGTTCACCTTTCGCATTGAACAGCAGAGTTTCACCACAACCCGCAGCATAACCCTGCTGGAAGTGCATCACGTTACCCAGCAAAGCTGTTGATTTAATGTGGCAACGCTGCCAGCGCAGGTCTTCCGTGCTGATCATGCTCATAGGAGTCGCTTTTGTACGATCAACCGGCTGAGGATCTTTAATCGGGAATGCAAATGCAAATACCGTTGGAGCAACATCTTCAGGATAAGCATGGAAACGCTTAACATCAGCACCACGGGATACATGTACATAAACCCCCAGGTTCTCGCCCTGAGATGCATTGCGAGCAACCAGATCGTCCAGCAGAGCTTTCCAGTCATCTGCCGAAATAGTGTTCTGAATTTCAATCGCAGCCAGACCATTGATCATACGGTTAATATGAGGCATCAGGCCTACGGATTTACCGCCATAATATGGAATAACTTCGTAAATACCGTCACCAAACAGAAAACCACGGTCCAGTGGAGAAATACGGGCTTCTTCCAGAGGCAGATATTCACCGTTCAGATACGCAATGCTCATAATAAACCTTCCTTAACACATTCAGATTAACGGCTGACAAAGGACTGACAGTTTGCTTTTTAACTGTAGCGGATAGTCACCCGTCAACGTTATTTGTTGTTTGATATGCGCAGTTTCCTGCAAAAAAAATCATCTTTCAATAGCCAACAAAACTTAAGATAACATCTCTGTTTTTTGAATTATTACGGATGATTATTCTTTTTTTATGTTTTCAAAAAGATAAAAAAACCAAAACACAGGAGAGAAAAAACCTGACAACATCAGGTTTTCATAATCTGACGGGCACTTTCAGCCAGTAAGCCAGGAACAATACGATCATCATCCAGTCGCCAGCTACAGCAAAAACTCAATAAAGGCCTTTTTTCTCCCACCTGAATTTCACTTAAGCGTCCGGATTCAATGGACTCTCTGACTATCGGCTCAGGCAATAAAGCAATGCCAACCCCCTGTAATGACAGAGTCAGTAAGCTGGTAACAGAACTACAGGTATGGAATACAGGCATATCATCAGCCTGACTGAACACCTTTTGCAGGTAGCGCCACGGCCGGGTATTTCTCGGAAAGCTGAGCACCGGATACTGAACCAGATCAGAAATCCGACTAATTTCATCGACATTAAGTAAATCCGGGGAAGCCACCCAGCATTGAGGGTAACTACACAAAGGCTCCGTCACCAGATCACTTAGTTCAACACCATTTTCCTGCATATTCATTGCAGTGTCTGCGACCATCAACGCCAGATCTAACTGGCATTCCTGCAGTTGATGTATCAGGGTGGGAGTCACATCACTAATCAGCTCGAAAGAGATCAATGGATGCTGGGATTGCCAGTGTTTAAGCAAAGGTGATAACCAGAGATACGACAGCGTATCAGCAATACCTATGCGCAAGGTGCCTCGTTGAGGATTTTCCTCTGCAATTTGTTGCTTCATTTCCTGACTGATGGCCAGTAGTTTTTCTGCGTACGGTAATAGCTGCATACCCCGGGCAGATAACCGGGTTCCGCTTTTGTCCCGGATAAACAGCTGGGTACCCAGCTCAGTCTCCAGAGCATTAATCCGGCTGGAGATTGTTGGCTGAGTGGCGTGCAACTGCTGGGCAGCAGCATGAAAACTGCCCAGTCTGGCAACTTTTACAAAAGTATTCAGATTTCTCAGCCGCATAGCTTATTTCCACTTAAGTACTGCAACGTCACCTGTCAGGCCATGCTGCGATATATACTCCTGAACAAAAGTTCTTCATTATTCACCAGCAAACAACCGGAGAAAATAACCAACGCTTGCGCGAAAGCTCTTGTTCAGGAGCTCAGAACACCCCGGAGTTAAACAATCAGTAGCCGATAGCGGCTCTCAGTTCAGAGATAATACTATCCCCTTCTTCTACCGGCAGACCATCTTCTGTTAACTCATTGATGCGGGTAACACCATCTACACTGCCGAGATTGGACAGATACTGCAGAATATCCAGAGGTCGGATCTCACCCAGAAGATCTCTGTCATTCCACTGACTCAGAAACGCGATAATGCCGTAAGCCCCCCAGTTAGACACATCAGCAATTAAAAGCTCATCAACACAGGTTGCCGAAGCGGTAATATCCAGATCTTTCAGTGCTTCCGAGATATTTCCCATACCAATTTCATTGCCGCCATCACCTATAGCAATCGTCGGGCATTTGGCATTCTTGACAAACGTATCAAAACAAGCGGTACGTTCACTGATACTTTCGCCACGCATATTATAGTAACCGCCATCAGCAGCCTGGCCCGGGCGCTCAATTGATACCACCGCATCAGGGTTATAGTTATATAAAGCCTGAAATGCTTCCAGTGTGCGTTCCTGGTGCTCACCAACACGGATTTCATGTACTCTGAAATCAGCCATCAGTGCCTGAGATACCGGAGGCCCACATACCAGGACCGGCGTAGCCCCCAGTTTTTCCAATGCCTGATACAGTGCAATGGCACCAACAGGACCATCAGTTTCAAAAGTATCAACAACCGGGAAACCCGTACCAATCAGTACATGCCCTTTACATTTATTCAGAATACGGGCTGCGCGCAGGTAGTAGCCAGGGACTAACGCAGGCTGTACCGTTTTCATACCGCGTAAATTACGGGCTACCAGGATATCTTCTATCTGTTTTGACAGTGCAGTTTCTTTGTTCATTATGTTCACTTAACGCAAAGTGTTTCATTATTATCAGTCATAACTGTCTGGCCGCTTGCCCTCTGACAGAATAACGGCCCAGACAGAAAAACCTGCCCGGGTGTCGGATCACAGGTTATTGATCGGCTTCATACGTTTTCTGGCTGCACGCGCTCAAAATGAGCATGAGCCAGACAGTGCAGGTTATGAGCATCATCAATTGTGATTTCTTCGAAAGAGACCCGGGAGCCTGGCAGTAACTGGGCCATACGAGCGGTATCCAGTGAAATCATTGAACCGATTTTCGGATAACCACCGATTGTCTGACGATCATTGAGCAGTACAATAGGTTGGCCATCTGCTGGTACCTGAATAGCGCCATGGCAAATACCTTCGGAAAGAATGCCATCAATAGCCGGTTTAACCTCAGGACCTTCCAGTCGGTAACCCATACGATCCGCACGATCCGTTACTTTGTATTCACTGCTGAAAAATAGTCGTTTCTGATAATCACTGAACGCATCCTGCTGATAGCCGGTAATCACACGCAGAGTGATCTGATCAGAATAATCCGGTCGGAAAGCTTCTGGCAGACGCATCGCAGATACAGGCTCCATAGCAGCACATGACAGAAAATCCCCTTGCTGCAACTTAGCACCGCTCAGACCACCAATACCTTCCCGGGTGACCGTGGCACTACTGGAGAAGCTATGAGCAACCTGGAAACCACCGGCTACTGCCAGATAGGCTCTGGCTCCGGAAGCAGAGAAACCGACTTCAATCTGATCACCTGCTTTTATCTCATGAGCGTGCCAGCGATCATGTTCTTTACCATTAATTTTTAATGGCATCTCTGCACCGGTCAGTACGATCCAGCTATCGACTTCTGCAGAAAGCACCAGACCGCCAATACTGATCTCCAATGCGGTACAGCCCGGCTGATTACCTAACAGGCGGTTAGCCCATTTGTATGCCTGCATATCCAGCGGCCCACCAGTGGTCAGACCGATTCTGTGGTGTCCGAAACGTCCTGCATCCTGAATCAGCGTCAGAAGCCCCGGCTGAGATACTCTGAAGCCTGTCGCATTCTGTTCGGAACTACTTATATTCTGACTCATGCCACACCCTCCGGCAGCTCGCCACCTGCTTCCAGAAACTCTTCCCGACTGACAGGACTGAATTTAATCCGATCACCAACCTGCACCGGCATAGTCGGATCTGCTTCAGGTTTAAACATTCGTGTCGGACACAAACCGATCAGATTCCAGCCACCCGGAGAGACGGCCGGATATACAGCGGTCTGACGATCTGCGATAGCAATCGCCCCACGGGGTACTTTCTGGCGAGGAGTAGACAGGCGAGGAGCCGCGATACGCGGGTCAACTTCTCCCAGATAAGCAAACCCGGGGGCAAAACCGATAGCATATACTCTGTACTCAGCTTCACTGTGCAGCTGGATGACCTCATCCGTTGTTAAACCGGCATTACGTGCCAGGTCTTCCAGATCTGGCCCGGCTTCCGAACTGTACCAGGCAGGCAGAGTGACCACTTTGCCATCACTGTTCTCGGCGGAACCCAGACCTGACAATAAACGCTCTATCTGATTACGGATATGCAGATGGTCCGTCACCATCAGGTTATAAATGACCAGCAGAGAAGCGTAGGATGGCACCATATCGATCAGTTCATCTGCCAGTTCATTCTGTAATACAGAGACTGCTTGCTGAACACGGGCAGAGACTTCCGGACTGGTTTGTTCACCAAAATAGATAATCAGTGCATTTTCACCGGCAACCCTGATATCCAATCCCTCTGGCAGGGCTTTGCTATTTTCTGTTGCCATAAAAACCTCAGGACTGAATCAACTGACGAATATCCTGGATGGCATTAACACCTTCCATATTATCGCCGTGTACGCACAGAGTATCCGCTCTCAGATTCAGAGTATGTCCGCTCACAGTAGTGACCGTACCCTGCTCTTTCAGCTGACGAACCTGAGCCAGCATCTTATCTTTAGTATGCACGGCACCTGGTTTTGTACGCGCCAGCAAACGACCATCGTCGTCGTAGCAACGATCAGCAAAAATCTCAAACCACAGCTCCAGTCCCAGTGCTTTAGCCTCTTCCAGATGCTGATCCGCTTTCGGTGTACTCTGCAGCATCAGCACCAGAGGTTTATGATATTCTGCAACGGCCTGCATAATGGTTGCGCGGACCTCATCATTGGCCATCATATCGTTATACATGGCACCATGAGGTTTAACATAAGCCAGCTCCAGGCCCTGGGTAGTCGCCATACCGTCAATGGCAGCGATCTGATACAGCACCATCGCTTTAAGCTCTGCAGCCGTTGTTTTCAGACTACGTCGGCCAAAACCGACCAGATCCGGGTATCCGGGATGAGCACCAGGCACAACATCATTTTCTTTCGCCAGCGCCAGAGTTTTCTGAAGTACCAGAGGGTCGCCAGCGTGAAAACCACAGGCAATATTGGCCTGGTCAATATGCGGCATTACAGCTTCATCCAGCCCCATTTTCCAGGAACCAAAACTCTCACCCAGATCACAATTCAGTTTTAAGCTCATTGATCAATCCTCTTACAGTACAGACAGGCGGCTGTTAGGCAGGTCAGTAATCAGCATATGCCCCGGACTATGAGTAATACACATTGGAGGCTTAGCTTGTTCAATCGCCACCTGAGGGGTGACACCGCAAGCCCAGAACACAGGGACTTCACCCTCATTGATCGTGACAGCATCACCAAAATCAGGTGCATTAATGTCAGCAATACCAATTTGAGACGGATCACCAAAATGCAGAGGAGCTCCATGAACAGAAGGGAAACGGGTACAGATCTGGATCGCACGAATAGCATCAGCAGGCTTCATTGGGCGCATGCTCACAACGGTAGTGCCGCTGAATCGACCGGCAGGTTTGCAGTCAATATTAGTACGATACATAGGCACATTAACACCTTCGGTAATGTTACGTACTTCCAGACCATCAGCAATCAACGCTTCTTCAAAAGAGAAAGAGCATCCCAACAGGAAAGTCACCAGGTCATCCTGCCAGTATTCCGTCACATCGGTAACCTCTTTAGTCAGAACACCGTGCTCATAGATACGGTATTTTGGAATATCCGTGCGAATATCAACATCCTGTCCCAGGTCTGGCAGCATAAAATCACCAGGCTGACTGGACATACCAATAATCGGACAAGGTTTAGGGTTTAGCTGGCAGAACTGCAGAAAATCATTCGCCCACTCTTTTGGCATAATCGCCAGATTGCCCTGTACAAATCCCTGAGCCAATCCTGAAGTGTTTTCTGAAAACTCACCACTACGAATTTGCTGACGAATACCATATGGCGTCATATCTTTCATACCAGACCCTTAATCCCGAAAAGCTTAACCCGGCAGTAGCCGGGTCAGTACGATTAATAAAATGAGGAAACAGCAGAATTATTACGATAGAAAATACTTATTGCTGAGCAGATAGCCAGCTTTCTACTGCATCTTTTGATTTAGCGAAAAAAACGATTCTGGCGGATGGACTGGTTGTTCCATTGAAGTCTACAGAGCGTCGATATACCCACCAGCTATCTTTGTCCATCTCAACCACTTCATCTACATAACGTTTTTGCTGAAATTTCTGTAATGTCATCATGGCAGCTTCTCACTCTGTTTATTCTTGTGGGGTATACGCTTATCTGTATTTCACAAGTTTATTCTGGTCTCTGGTTAACAGAGCTGTCTAATGAATAATAGCTGCCACGACTGATAAATAAAATCTATCAGACATAAATAAAGAAAAAACAACCAATTTTGCTACTTTTTCAGAATAAAGTCTGGCTGAGTGCTGTTTTTCAGAAAAATATGTAAGGCTGGGATATAAAACATCCCCCTGATTTACCTGATAAAATGACTTACTCAGGCCTGACAGGCAGGGCAATAATAAATTCCGTACCCTTGTCCAGCTCAGATATAACCTGTATCTCCCCTTTATGCTGCAGAATGATGCCATGCGAGATGAAGAACCCTGGCCCGGTTCCCTCACATGGAGGTCAGGTTGTAAAGAGGTGGTTAAAAATATCGTTCTGTATTTCAGCAGACACACCGTTCCCTATGTCACGAATACTGATAAAGATTTTCTTTCCATCGACTCGGGTAATGGCAAAAATACCTCCCTCTCGGGAAATAGACTGAACAGCATTGATAACAGATAAATAGAGTCAGAAAAGAAGATATAATGATTGGGTTCATTATTTCATAACCTGATAGCGACATCTGTTTAATCACCTGTACATCAGAACAACAAACGTAGCCTGGTTGCTGGCAGCCCGGCCATCAAGCGAATTGAGTGCTCGAAAAACGGGATGTTCAATTGACGATTAACAATCTGAGTATGTACAAAATTCGGAATACCATTAATTTCTATAAACTGCACTCGCCCACTATTCTGCAACAACAGATCAACTCCAAGTAACAAATACCGGTTCTGGCTACTGGCTTCCAATTGATTCTCAATAATCGGAGCTAATTTTTCAGCCTGCTCATCAATACGTTTTTTCCACAGATGGAAGTCCGACAAAGATGACATCAAACGCATTTCAATATCACTATCGGCTTTCTCATAGCCTGCATGATTCACATGAACATCATAGCTATCACTATTAGCATCAAACTGAGGGCCATGCAAAAGAACAAAGCCGTCATCAAACACATAACAACGCTTATTCCAGATCAGAAGATAAATTCGTCCGGTAAACTTTTTACCCTCCATAAGAAACAGATCGCTAACTCCAGCCTGAAGTATAGAATGGGCAGGTAAACTGTAATCAGCCAGCTGTCCAGAGGGAATGCACTCAATTCCTCTGCCTCCTGAAAGATGTATCGGCTTAGAAAACCAGAGAGAGCAGACATCCTTATGCTCTATCGCTTCTTCTGTAGAAAAACAGGTCATCGGAAAAAGATCTGTAACGTTCTTCTCTTTCAGTTTTCTTGCCACCCGAGCTTTATTTTCAATTTCACTGATAGACTTATCCTCTATCAGCTGAATATCTTCGAGCCGGGCATCGGGATTATCTCCATAAAAAGTTGCCCAATAGCTGAAACGAACATTTCTATTTGACAGAACAAGCTCTGCCTGTATATTTTCGGCAGCAGCATTAAACAAACGCGATGCCCGGTTTACAAATATCTGCAGCCCAGGTTTATTCTGAGCCTCCTCAGTTACTGCCATCTTCATTATCCTTATCAATACGACACCGAGGCCTGAAATATCTGGCACATCAAAAATTTGACAGGCTGAAAATATAACCACCCATGTCACAGATTCTTATGAACGGTTAATCTTACCTGATTACAACCTGCAAGACTTACTCAAAACATGGACAGAGTGTAAATAGTCAGCCCTGAAAAAGTCAGGTTTCTATCTAACCGAGCATCGGTTGGCTTTATTGCTCCAGGAAATAAAGCCAACTGATTTTCTGCTCC
>NZ_JACJFM010000120.1 GCF_014164585.1 Oceanospirillum sediminis
GCTAGATTTGGAACAAGCCAATAAACTTGCAGAGTTGCCCTTGCACTGTATCAACATAGAATACCCAAATCGTTTATCGCAGACCTTGGGCGGTGATGAAGATTTAAAATCTCCCACAACCTTACATCCTGCGTTTTACGGTTGTTTTGATTGGCATTCATCAGTTCATGGGCATTGGAGTTTGGTGCGTTTGCTAAAATCCTTTCCCAATTTGGATGATGCTGAATCTATAAAAGCGAGATTGCTCAATAATATATCTAAAGAAAACATTGAGGCAGAAGTGGCTTATTTTCATGGTAAGCATAATAAATCTTATGAGCGCACCTATGGTTGGGCGTGGCTTTTAAAACTTGCGGAAGAATTGCACACTTGGGATGACGACACAGCAAGACAGCTAGAAGCCAACTTGCAACCGCTTACCGATTTGATTGCTGAAAAATACATTGAGTACTTACCAAAGTTGAATTACGCGCTACGGG
>NZ_JACJFM010000121.1 GCF_014164585.1 Oceanospirillum sediminis
ATGCCTACGGGCTTTACCGCGATCCATCCGCTGACCGGCTGTGAATTCATAAGCTAAATAACCTATTATGCTCAATGGAATAATTACGGCTAGCGGCAGAAACAACATAAGCGTTAAAAAACTATTTAAGGATAATCGGGTTTTAAACGATGAATAAAACTTTACTAGTGTATTGTTAACGCCAAATGCCATAAGAGGCATCAGTACAAAAGCCGCAGACAGCATGAAACCGACCATACCGTAATATGTGTCACTCATAAAGTTTACATACAAAAACAGGGTATTAATTGCTCCAATTAAAAAGCCTATGTACGTAGAAACTATATTTTTAAATGATTGAGAAGCTACAATGCCCATTATAATAAATTTGACAATGATTGCGTAAGTGCCTTTCTATGGTATTTCTGTAATCCGATAGGACTAGTTTTTAAATTACCACTTTTATAAGCCATATAATGGTCTAATATAGTTTTTTTTAA
>NZ_JACJFM010000122.1 GCF_014164585.1 Oceanospirillum sediminis
TCGTCTTGAGAGTAGACGCTGGCGTAGTTGAACCATTCCACGTCTGTTGCCAGGCTGGCGATCTGGATGGAGAGTGAGTCTAGTTTCTTGTTCACTTCAGCGAACCCTTTCTTCACCTCGTTAAACACCGGGTCGTCCTGAGGGATGAAGCCCAAGATCAGGTTGACCGATGGGATGATCAGTGTTCCAATGCCGGGCACCAAGCCAGCGATGGTGGAGAGACCCTTCATCACATTTTTCACAGATTTGCTGTCAACACCTCCAATCTTTTCGTTGAGGACAGTGACAATGTCTTTTACCACTTCCAGAGATTGTTGCACTTGTGGTCTGGTCTCAAATGGCAGGTCTCTCTTCACCCTGTTGGGGGGTGAGGGGTTTAAGGAGGCGGGAACATATGACCCAGCTGAGGAGGTTGTCCAGTAGAGAAGAAGGATCCATGAAGCCATTAGAATCGAGACGGACAGCCGAGGGAACGCC
>NZ_JACJFM010000123.1 GCF_014164585.1 Oceanospirillum sediminis
ATGCTTCACCTACTGGACAAACTACTCATGGTAATTCCACAGGAGGAACTACATGGTTAGGGCAAACAGTATATTACGTAAGAATTTCTGATAATCCAGATATTGATGAAGCCGCAGAACCTGAAACGTTGATTACTGGGATGATTCATGCTAGAGAGGTTAATAGCCTTATGAATATTATGTACTTCATGTGGTATATTCTAGAAAACTATGATAGCGACCCTTTTATTAAGAATATAGTTGATAATCAAGAATTATATTTTGTGCCAATAATTAATCCTGATGGATTACGTTGGAATGAAGTTATTGCACCAAACGGTGGTGGCTTACAAAGAAAAAATTTAAGACCCGGAGTTGCAGATAATGGCAGTACAAGTACATCAAATAATGTAAGAGGAATAGATTTAAATAGAAACTTTAATTATTACTGGGGTTTTGATAATTCTGGTTCTTCACCTACACAAAGTAGTAATACAT
>NZ_JACJFM010000124.1 GCF_014164585.1 Oceanospirillum sediminis
AGCTTGTATGGTTAAACCTATGCCCCAACCTATCATCGGGAACCAAAACCATTGGAAGCCCCAATATGTTCTGTAATTGATAAAGATTAGAAAGGGTATTACCAAGCAATACGATATTAAGCTGTAGTAAAAGTTTTTAAGTTCTTCTACGTGATTGCGGGCACGTAAATAACTGTCGTCTATTTGATTTGATGTTTGTGGTCTCATGACTGATATTTGTTTGGTAAGCATTGGTATTGCTACAGCAAAACTGTTTGCTTCTTTATTAATGTCTACTTTTTTCTTTGTGAGCAGTTTGTAACGTTGCATGATATTGGTTAAGCCAACGCCACTGCTCTTTTTTACTATTTGTTTGGGTTGCAAATTATTTTCTACAACGAGGTAACCTTCATCCTCATAGATTTTGATATGTAGCGGCTTACTTGAGGTAACCATATTATGCTTTACGGCATTTTCCAATAGCAACTGTAATGAT
>NZ_JACJFM010000125.1 GCF_014164585.1 Oceanospirillum sediminis
AGCGCCAAGCTGCGGGGCATCTGTCATACAGATTCCACAGGCCAGATCCGTTAATGTGCTCGGTGTCAGTGTGGTATTGCTTATTAGTTAATTCATTATTGAAATAGACTTTCATTGTTAACCTCACTCATCATCACGTAAATGAATCTACATCAACCCACATCAAAAGGCAAGCCAAAATACGTCAACACTGCAATCTTTATCTGGTCGAGTCCACACGCCACCGCAGAGAATGCACCAGCGCTGGCGCTATCGTTGAGAAACGGTATCTGTCCAGGTTGCCATTTGCTAAGCGTTGAATCATGCCGCTTCAACTCTATCGTCGCTTTATACCACCTCACACCAGGCGTCAGGATTATCACATCAGACACCCCTGACCTTACACCTTTCCTTGCGCGCGATGCCAGATGCTGCACTGAGTTGCTTTTGGTCTCCTGAGACGGATGGAACCACAGCACATCAGGAAACTGGTA
>NZ_JACJFM010000126.1 GCF_014164585.1 Oceanospirillum sediminis
AGTGCCCCGCTCCTACTACTATGACATCATAAAGTTCGTTAAACATAATTCTCCTTTTTCAAAAACAATGTTCCACGTGGAACATCTTAGAGCCCCGTTGTCACGGGAATGACAATTTTATTTGAACCCTCGACGCAGGTGTCGTGAGTTGGTAATAAAATTTGGTCTGCAAATATACGTTGAAATCTTTAATTTAAGATAACATCTTCAGGTAGTGGTCTTCCTTTGCCGTCATTACCTTTGCGTCCTCATCTGTCTTATCCTTATATCCGCAGTAATGCAACACGCCATGAATAATTATTCTATGAAGCTCGTCTTCAAAATTAACTTCGAAATCCATGGCGTTATCAGCCACTCTTTCGATAGAAATAAAAATATCGCCTTGTATTATTTTTCCGACCGAATAATCAAAGCTAATGATATCTGTTAGTGTATCATGATTAAGGAATTCAACATTTAATTTGTGAAGATC
>NZ_JACJFM010000127.1 GCF_014164585.1 Oceanospirillum sediminis
ATGATTGTGATGCACCAGATGGTGCGCTCTGGCTGGTAACGTAGCGCCCGGCGGTATTTGCGCTAATCAGAATTGAAGCCCACAGCATGATCGCATTTTGTCGGCATTCATCATTTGGGTAGCTCAGCTCAAGGCATTCACTGATTGACGCCACAAGGCACAGAATGCCAGACGCATCCGTTGTGGTGATAGTCATCCCGCGCGACGCCATCTGACTGACCAGCTCTTCAGGTGTTGGTGCTGTCATTTCTCTTTGACTCCCGTACTTTCCACCACATCTCAAACAGGTTCTTTATTACCAGCGACAGTGCACCGAGGATTGACGCCACTGCCGCCCACTCCGTCAGGCTGTGTGGAATCATAGCCTCAAAATAAGACTGCGTGACAGGTGTTTGCTCTGCAACTTTCAGGCCGATGCCAGTACCAATAGAGGCATATCCAGCC
>NZ_JACJFM010000128.1 GCF_014164585.1 Oceanospirillum sediminis
ACATCGATACCATTGATAAAGAATTGTTGCTTGAAGGAAAGCAGAAAGGATATGGAGACAGACAGATTGCTCACATGTTGGGTTGTTTGGAAAGTCAAGTGTATAATAAGCGTGAGGAAATGGGGATTAACCGTGTTTATAAATTGGTTGATACCTGTGCTGCTGAGTTTGAAGCAAAGACACCATATTATTATTCAACGTTTGAAAGCGACATGGAAACTGCTGATGGAAAGCGCTATTCAGACAACGAGAGTATTGTTTCAGATAAAAAGAAAATTATTGTTTTAGGTTCTGGCCCTAATCGAATTGGCCAGGGTATCGAGTTTGATTATTGTTGTGTGCACGGGGTTTATGCCGCGAAGGAATGTGGTTATGAAACCATAATGATCAACTGTAATCCTGAAACGGTTTCAACGGATTTTGATACGGCGGATAAACTGTATTTTGAGCCTGTATTTTGGGAACACA
>NZ_JACJFM010000129.1 GCF_014164585.1 Oceanospirillum sediminis
CTACCATTATTAAATTTAGCTGGCCCAGTAACGGGTTTAATTATACAGCCCATAATAGGTGCTATTTCAGATAAAACATGGTCGCCTCGATGGGGAAGACGTAAACCTTTCTTTTTGATTGGGGCATTATTAGGTAGTTTGTGCTTGTTTGCTTTTCCATTTAGTCCAGCTTTGTGGTTTGCCGTTGGCTTACTTTGGATTTTGGATGTAGGAAACAATATGGCAATGGAGCCTTACAGAGCTTTTGTAGGGGATAAACTGCCCAACAGTCAGCTAAGTTTTGGGTATCAAATGCAAAGTTTGTTTGTTGGTGCTGGCATAGTTTTGGCAAATGCTTCCATCTTTCTTTTTCAAGATTGGTTTGGTGGTGTAGAGGAGGTTACCGAAAGTGTAACATCCATACCAAAATGGTTGTATTATTCCTTTTTTATTGGGGCTGTTTTGTCCATTTCAACCATTCTTTGGT
>NZ_JACJFM010000015.1 GCF_014164585.1 Oceanospirillum sediminis
TAAGCGGCTCTGGCGGATGCTGGAATACTATGTTCAGCAGAATCTGACACAGTGGGATTTATCCGCCGTCAGAAAACTCGCGCTGGATGAAACTGCATCAAAACGTGGGCATAACTATGTCACTATTTTCCTGGATATGGACCGAGTGGACCGCCCTGTCATCTTTGCAGTACCCGGGCGTGGTAAGGACACGGTTAAAGCGTTCAGCGAGTTCTTAAAACAGCATAAAGGGCAGCCAGAGCAGGTCGTAGAAGTGGTCTGCGACATGTCGAAAGCTTTTCTCAGTGGTGTTGATGAAGCACTGCCCAATGCCGAAGTGACCATTGACTGGTTTCACGTCGTGCAGATCTTTAATAAGGCAGTGGATCAGGTCAGAAAGCAGGAAAGGAAAGACGGCACCCACTCAAAGGGAGTGCGCTGGGCCGTGCTGAAAAACAGTGATCATGAGAATCTGACCCGGCATCAGATAACGGCTTTATCAGAGCTTCTGTCTGAGGATAAAGAGACAGGAAAAGCGTGGTTTATCAAAGAAAAGCTCCGCTGGATCAGGGATGTAAAAACGCCACAACAGGCTCGCTGGCGGCTCTCTCACTTTATCAATCATGCCAGGGATGTTCTGGGAGATAGTCCTCTGCAAAGTCCCATGTATGAGGCATTAGAGACCCTCAAAAGACACTCAGAGCGTATTGTGAGACGGATCACCTCGGACTTAACCAATGCCCGTCTGGAAGGAATGAACAGCCTTTTCCAGGCCGCTCGTGCACGCGCAAGGGGTTACAGAAATACAAAGAACTTTATCAATATGATTTACCTGATTGGCAGTCCAATAGAGGTACAGGTTCAATCAGGTAAATCCACATGAAACGTCGAAGAACCTGCTAATTTGCACATTCTGGGGAATATTCTGGGTGAATACTACAAAATTTATCTTGCTAAAGAAGGCAGTATAGCCTGCCAGCTCGCTCGCAAACATCAGCCCGATCTGATTTTGCTGGATATCATGATGCCTGACTTATCAGGCTATGATGTTATCAAAAGACTGAAAAGCGATAATACTACCAGCCATATTCCGGTTATTTTTGTTACCGCGATGTCTGACTCACAGGATGAAAAGGTTGGTTTTGATCATCATGCAGTGGACTATATTACGAAACCGCTCAATGCATCTATCGTAAAAGCCAGAGTTAAAACGCACCTGTCCCTGGTAAAAAGTGAAGAACTGAATAAAGCAAGACTTGAAGTGATTCGTTGCCTGGGACATGCCGCTGAGTATAAAGATAATGAAACAGGCCATCACGTTATTCGCATGGGAGAATACTCGTATATTCTGGCTAAGGCGATAGGTCTTAGTCTGGATGACTGCGAACTAATTCGTAATGCGGCTCCGATGCATGATATTGGCAAGATAGGCATACCAGACAAAATACTTTTGAAACCAGGCAAGCTGGATCAGGATGAGTGGAACATCATGAAACAACATCCGGTCATTGGTAAAAATATTTTGGGCAATCAGGACTCCCCTTTATTGAATCTTGCTGCGAGCATTGCATATACGCATCACGAAAAGTGGAATGGCGAAGGCTATCCAAGAGGGTTAAAAGCTCAGAATATCCCCCTTGAAGGAAGAATTGTAACAATAGCCGATGTATTTGATGCCCTGACTTCTGAACGGCCTTATAAAGCCGCCTGGTCACTCGAAAAAACGATACAGTTCTTTCAGGATCAGGCCGGCCAGCATTTTGATCCGATCCTTGTCCCTCTTTTCCTGAGTCGCCTTGAGCTGATAATGGAAGTCAAAAACCAGTGGAAAGAAGAGGGGCAGCTCTGATTCACCATATCTCTCATTCTGTTAATGTATATTTGAGAACCCCCGAATTATTCAGACTCAGCAACAGGCTCAGCGGGAAGCTGCCAGTCTATAGCAGACTTTCCTCTACTTTGCAGAAATTGATTGGCCTGACTGAACTGATGGTTACCAAAAAAACCTCTATGAGCAGACAACGGTGAGGGGTGCACTGACTTCAACACCAGATGTTTTGTCTGATCAACAAAAGCCGCTTTCTTCTGCGCGTAGCTGCCCCATAATAAAAACACGACACCATCCAGCTGCTCATTAATCAGGTGAATCACTTTATCAGTAAACTGCTCCCAGCCCTTCCCCTGATGAGAACCTGCTTTACTTTGCTCCACTGTCAGCACGCTGTTCAGCAACAATACCCCCTGCTGAGCCCAGTGAGTCAGATAACCATGATTCACTGGTGTACAGCCCAGATCGGACTGCAGCTCTTTATAAATATTCACCAGAGATGGAGGCGTTTTCACCCCCGGACGCACAGAAAAACATAGCCCATGAGCCTGACCGGGACCATGGTATGGGTCCTGCCCCAGAACAACCACTTTGACCTGATTCAGAGGCGTAAATTTAAACGCACTAAACCAGTCGGAAGAATGTGGATAAATCACTTTCTTCTGCTGCTTTTCCTGAGCCAGAAATGCTTTCAGCTGCTGCATATAAGACTGTTCAAACTCATTGCCTAATGCTGCCAGCCAGTCTTCGGGCAGATCAATCGCCATATTATGTTTCCTGAATCCGGTCAAAATAAAGCCAGTAGTCTACCAGAAGACTTTCAGCCCTGCAGATCAATCGCTATCCGGTATCAGCATCAGAAGGTCTGTCACATCAGAGGCTTTGTCCAGCTGTGACAACAGAGTTGACACTTGCCCCCGGTGATGCGTCTGATGATTAAAAAAGTGCAGCACCAGTGCAGAGAAGTTTTTGCTGGCCGGGATACCTCGGGAGTTGCGATAGCTCAGCACATAATCAAGGTCTTCACCCGTTAAACCCTGAATCCAGTTACAGATTTGTTCATCCAGCCAGCTTCGCCGGGCTTTTAATTCCTGAAAATCCTCGAACAGAATCTGATCCAGACCTGAAGGTCGAGGCAATAATGCGACCTCTTTCAGTGATTCAGTACAGGCAGGATGGCAGGAAAAGCGTTGTAGCCACAGAATATCCCCCACCATAATATGATTCAGAGTGCCCAGTACAGAACCAAAAAAAGCTCCCCGATGTTCTGATATCTGCTCTGGTGTCAGTTCAGATACTACCTGATATAGCTTGCCATTCATCCAGCGATTGTAATCTGCCAACAGATCAAAATGCGCTTTCCCTCCACCGGGCACATTCATAATAGCTCCTCAGTATATTCCTCATCAACGTGTGATTTTAGCTTTACAGTGGACTTTATTATTCACTACCATAGTCCTGCATTCTCAGGGCGGGGTGAAATTCCCCACCGGTGGTAAATCTGATAACACAGAAAGCCCACGAGCGCCTGCTGACGGATAGTATCCGGGCAGGGTCAAGCAGATCTGGTGTAACTCCAGAGCCGACGGTGATAGTCCGGATGAAAGAGAATAACAGAGCAGGCTATTACCGCATGCTCATGTTGCTATACCAGTGTGAAACATCTGTTTTACACTGATTGACTCTTATTGCCCTGATTCTGGTCTTTCAACTCAACAAGAGACATTAACCATGAATCAGTCTGATTTATCACAAATACATAACCTTTCCGAGTTTGGCTCACCATCTGAGCGTGTAAACAAAGCCATTACAGCCTTGCAACAAGGCCTGGGTATTCTGGTACTGGATGATGAAGATCGGGAAAACGAGGGTGATCTGATTTATTCTGCCCAGCATCTGACTAATCAACAGATGGCACTGATGATACGTGAGTGCTCGGGCATTATCTGCCTTTGTCTGACCGAAGAGCGGATTCAGCAGCTGGAACTACCCATGATGATTAACAATAATACCAGCACCAATCACACCAATTTCACTGTCAGCATTGAAGCCGCCACCGGGGTCAGCACCGGTGTTTCTGCTGCTGATCGAGTGACAACCATCCAGGCTGCTATTGCCGATGATGCCGCTCCGACTGATCTGAAAAAGCCTGGGCACGTTTTCCCGCTTAAAGCGAATACTCAGGGAGTACTGGGTCGCCGAGGGCACACAGAAGCAACCGTTGATATGATGGAGTTAGCAGGTCTGAAACCCTTCGGTGTACTGTGTGAACTGACCAATGAAGATGGCACTATGGCCAGACTGCCGGAAGTGGTTCAGTTTGCCAGACAGCATAATATGCCAGTTCTGACAATTGAGGATATTGTACTTTACCGACAATCCCTGAACAGCAGTGCTGCCTGAAAACATTCGCTGACGGCATTAGTATGCTCCGTCAGGTGAAAAAAAACCTGAAGCGCAAGCTTCAGGTTTTTTTCAGGTAAAGATTATCTCAACAACACAAGCTTCACCCATACTCACAATGATATGAAACTGCGGCTCCGACAGAAGAAGGGTCACTGCCCTTCAAATTCGCAGATAGAGAAAATGTCGATACCTTTTTCTTTCAGCTTCTGTGATCCACCCAGATCAGGCAGATCAATAATAGCAGCCGCTTCAATCACATCAGCGCCCAGACGCTGAATCAGATTAGCTGCAGCAATCATGGTTCCGCCAGTGGCAATCAGATCATCAATCAGCAAGACCCGATCGCCCGGTTTAAATGCATCTGTATGCAACTCAACGGTCGCTGAACCATACTCCAGATCATAACTTTCCTGCACCGTATCAAAAGGCAGCTTTCCCTTTTTACGTACTGGAATAAAACTGGTATTCAGTTCATAGGCTATCGGAGCACCCAGAATAAAGCCCCGGGCATCAACACCCGCCACCGCATCAATATCAAAATCATAATAGCGCTGTACAAACGCATCAATCAGATGACGGAAAGCTTTCTTATTCTGAAACAGCGTTGTGACATCCCGAAACATAACCCCTTTCTGGGGCCAGTCTGGCACCGTGCGAATCACTGAGCGCAGATAATCGGTATAGTAACGATCAGGCATTGTATTAACCCTGCAGGAACATAAACTTCAGCACAAACAGAGCGGCCAGAACCAGAACGCTGACAGAAACATCATCACGACGGCCAGACATCAGCTTAATACCAGCATAGGTAATAAAGCCAAATGCAATACCGTTAGCAATCGAAAAGGTCAGAGGCATCGCAATGGCTGCAACAAATACCGGTGCAGCTTCTGTCAGGTCAGTCCAGTCCACTTCAGCCAGACCGCTGGTCATCAGAACAGCAACATAGAACAACGCACCCGCCGTCGCATATGCTGGTACGGAACCTGCCAGAGGAGAGAAAAACAGAGACAGCAGGAACAGAGCTGCTACAACAACCGCAGTCAGACCAGTACGACCACCGGCAGAGATACCCGCCGTACTCTCAATGTAACTGGTCGTCGTTGAAGTACCCAGCGCAGCACCTGCCATAGTCGCTGTACTGTCAGACATCAGCGCGCGACCCAGACGAGGAAGACGCTTATTTTCATCCAGCAGTTTACCCTGCTGAGCCACAGCAACCAAAGTGCCTGAGGTATCAAACAGATCCACAAACAGGAAAGCAAAAATGATACTCAGCATTCCCACTTCCATAGCACCCGCCAGGTCCATCTGCATAAAGGTTGGTGCCAGGCTTGGTGGTGCAGACATAATCCCCTGCAGTTCATTCAGCCCAAGAACCATAGACAGCACAGTCACAACCAGAATGCCGATCATGACAGAACCCAGTACGCGACGGTAGGACAGGGAAACAATAATAAAGAAACCCAGAATCGCCAGCAGCACTTTAGGATCAGACAGATCCCCCAGGGTCACTAAGGTCGCAGGGCTATCTACAACAATGCCCGCACTCTTAAGAGCGATCATCGCCAGGAACAGACCAATGCCTGCAGCAATACCTAAACGCAGAGACAAAGGAATGCTATTGATAATCCATTCACGGACTTTAAAGATGCTCAGAACTGTAAAAATCACACCGGAGAAAAATACCGCCCCCAGAGCCGACTGCCAGCTGTATCCCAGCTCCAGTACCACCGTAAAGGTGAAGAAGGCATTCAGCCCCATTCCGGGAGCCAGTGCAATCGGATAGTTTGCCCATAGCCCCATAATCAGAGAGCCAATAGCAGCGGCCAGACATGTTGCGACAAATACTGCACCGTAATCCATTCCCGCCATTTTCAACAGCGATGGATTAACAAAAATGATATAGGCCATAGTCAGGAAGGTCGTTACACCTGCCACAACTTCAGTTTTTACGTTGGTATTATGCTCTTTGAGCTTAAATAGTTTTTCCAGCATCGGTTTGCCCCGAACAGGTCCAGAAACAACAAAACCCGGAAGCAGGCTTCCAGGTTTCATGAAAAAGAGTTACAGCCAAAACTGTAGTTGGTGCGCAATACTAGTCAAAAGTCGCAAAAAAATCGAGTAAAAGGAGTAAAAACTCTGGAAAATCTTAATTTTCTACGACAATGCGCAATATTAGTGCAATCTTTTGATGATAAGCCTTACTTAGTCGATCCGAGAGAAGAAAAACGATCTGCCATCACTCTTTCAACGGTATCAACAATGGCCTGAGTCTGTGGATCTATTTCGATATTCACCATGCTACCCAGTACTCTGTGCCCAATAACAGTTCGCTCCAGAGTTTCCGGGATCAGGTTGACACAGAAGTTGTTCTTATCGCGCTCTCCGATTGTCAGACTGATACCGTCAATACCAATATAGCCTTTTTCAAAGATATATTTACCGTACTGATCAGGTATTGAAAGCCAGATCTGGCAGTTACTGTCACTATCAATAATGTTTACCACTTCAGAGGTACACATAATATGACCAGACATCGCATGACCACCAATTTCATCACCATAACTGGCAGCGCGCTCAATATTCACTTCATCGCCTTCCTCCAGATAGCCCAGATTAGTAAGGCGCAGCGTTTCACGCATCAGGTCAAAGCTGACCCGTCTGCCATCAATTTTAGTTACGGTCAGACAACAGCCATTATGCGCTACACTGGCTCCGGGTTCCAGGCCTTCAGCCAGAGACGCCGGTAGCTCTACAACATGGGTACGGAAGTCTCCCATGTCATCTATTATCTGTACAACAATGCCTGTGCCCTGAACAATACCGGTAAACATAGTCAGCCTCTTTTGAGTATTCGAGCCGAAAATCTGACAAAAAACGACAAATTTTCTTTAAAAACATAAAGTTAAGGCAAACCTTAACAAATAATTTTACGTATTGTTACTCATTTTCACTCTGCAAAAAATACTCCAGTAAGCTAATACGATCACAACCAAAAAACATTGCATTATCCACAAAGAAAGTCGGAGCCCCAAAAGCCCCCAGCTCAGCGGCCAAACCCGTTTGCTGTTTCAACAATTGCTTTGCCTGTTCTGTCGAAGAAAAGTCCACTGCCTCGTCTCCCAGAACCTCTCTCAGAAGCATCTCATCAGAAATATTGTAACCTTCTCCCCAGTGCATTTCATAAAGCAGCAGGCTCTTCTCCGCTTTCCTTTCATTATCCAGAGCCAGTAAAGCACGCATAACCTGTGCAGATTGAATCGGAAATGATTCAGGCTTCTGATAAGGCACTTGCAGATAACACGCCATTCTTGAAAGATCCTGCTCAAAGAAATACCGGCGACGAGCCTCAAGCACCTGAGGTGGCTGATTTCCTGTCAGGCGCATCAATCCTGTTAAATACAACGGCTCCCACACAACACAACACTCGGTTCTTTGTTCAAGCTCCTCAATCTGGACGGCGGCAAGATAACTGTATGGACTGACCAGATCATAGAAAAACTTAACTGACTTTTTCATCTGCCATGCTGCCTTATTATGGAATCTGCTTCCTACGTTAAAAGGTTTTCATTTTTCAGGCAAGCCGACCTAAATATGAATCACTTTATTCCATTTGTTAAAATATTCTGAATTTAAATAACATCATAGAATAAACGCAATGCGTAAGCCTTTTTTTACATTAAATAGAACCAATCAAAATTGACCCAACTCGTATTAGCCTTTAGTATTAACGTCATAGGGTCGCGCCTCTTTTCAATGTTTGCGGGCGCGTTAGAAATCAGCAAACGGGTTTGTCCAGCGTTTTGCCACCTCCATGAGGTGGCCTTTTCTCTGAACACTTTCTTAATTGTCCTAAGAAAGACTCTCGTTGAGAGAACCCTCTGTTAGCTCTTGCATATGACTTCAGCCCCACCTGTATGGTGGGGCTTTTTTTTGCCTGAAATAAACCTCGGCCCCTTGTGAAACATAGAGTAGTTGAAATACTCCTCCTGAAAAACAAAAGGCAGCCACATGAGCTGCCTTAATTAACACTTCACTTTCCAGGCAAATCCTTCAGGAAGTCAGGTCAATCACCAGCCCTTTAATCTGAACCAGTTTGCCTGCAATCTTCAGATTATCTCTCTGCTCGGACATCACTAACTGCAAGAGCTCTTCAGCCTCCTGATCAATCAGTTTAACCACATGATGTTTTTCTGATGCCGTCCAGCCTGCTCCAATTCCCTGAACGTCATAAGCCCCTCTTGTGGCAGCCGCAATCAAATTACTCAATAGTGTCTTATAAACTTCCAGGTTGCCCAGAGTCGGATTTTTTTCCAGCACATTACCTGCGTCATCCAGAGCAATGCGCATATGGGTCAGTTTCTGATTCAGAGAAGGGCGGCCAGCCTCTTCCACCTGGCTATCCAGATGATCCGTAAAACTCAGGCCAGTCGTTGCCGCTCCGGCTATTGCCGTTTTCCCTCTGCGTAGCCCACCACCCGGGCGGGATGATTTTAATTTGTCACTAACATTCAACATAATTATTTTTTACGCTTTCTGCTGTAATAACCACTGTGCACCTTTCAGTGCTGCATCCTGGTATTCTGCTTCCAGCGACATCCGTTCGACATCCTGTTTCATTCGTTCTTGCTTTGGCAGCTCTTTCCTGGCCTGATGGGTTGCCAGGTGATTTCCCCTACGAGCAATTTCATCGAATACCTTTGCTTCATCAAGCAAAAACCATTCCGGCTCAATAATATCAATCATGACACGAAGACGCAGGCACCCTTCCATGATTTCAACCTGCTCTTCCAGCATCGCCCGGGCAATAATATGTATATTCTCCAGGGTCTTTTCTCTGGCTTTGAGAACAACAGCCTCTTTTTCAGCCTCTCTTGTGCGTACTTCTTTCTGCAATTTAAGAGCATACCAGGCCAGAGCCGTGATAATCACAACAGCAATAACCAGCAATCCAATAGCAGTCCCCGATTCCACCTTAATCTTCTCCTCAGAATTATGGGTAGTCTGCGATACAACTGTAACCAGCCATACAAGCGGCCGTGAACAGGAAAATTATTTTCCTGACTCAGCAAAATATCACCCTGAATATGACGAGGCCCGGTAGTTCCGGGCCTGAATATGATAATGCCAGAGCAACGTATTACTCTGACTGATATCCTCTATGAGCGCTTGCTGCCTTTTTTAGACTTTTTCTTTTTTTTACCGCCATGAACATCTTTACGCAGCTTTGCCAGTCGCAGCTGGATTTTACCGTATAGCGTATTACTGGCATAACGCCCTTTATCATTAATCTGTCCGGCAGGCATCCCGGTCATCAGCTTGACAGCCTGATCACTATGCCCGACAGCATAAATGGCAAATTGTCCCTCTTTGCAGGCTTTAACCACCTCATCTTTAAGCATCAGGTTTTCTATATTCTGTACCGGGATAATAACCCCCTGGTCACCTGTCAGACCGGTACTGACACAAACATCAAAGAAACCTTCTATTTTTTCATTGACACCACCCACAGGCTGGACTTCACCAAACTGGTTAATTGACCCGGTGACAGCCAGCTCCTGCTTTACAGGCACATCAGACATAGCAGAGAGCAGAGCAACCAGCTCCCCCAAAGACGCACTATCACCATCGACACCATGATATGACTGTTCAAAGACCAGGCTTGCAGCAACAGGAATGGCCTCATCCCGGCCAAAAACAGCACTCAGATAACCAGCCAGAATCATAACCCCTTTGGAGTGAATCGCACCGCCTAACTGGACACTGCGCTCAATGTCCAGTACCTCTCCATGACCATAATGCACTCTGGCAGAAATACGGCTGGGCTGACCAAATTCACTTTCTCCGATTCTCAGAACCGTTAACCCGTTAACCTGACCAACCTTCTCTCCCTCGGTGTCAATCAGAACAACGCCATCCCGTATGGATTCAAACATCTGTTCTTTAATCAGGCCCGAACGATATTCCCGACTATCAATAGCCTGCTGAACAGCAGCAACATCCACTATTTTTTTCTGGTTTGCTCTGGCCCAGTAATCAGACTCTCTTAACAAATGATTAAGATCAGCAGCATTCAGTGATAATTTATCCTGATGCCCCGCCTCTCGTGCCCCCTGTTCAATGACAGCCATAATAGCGGCACGATCGAGATTCAACAGCCCGTCCTGCGCAACCATAGAACTGATCAATCTGGCATAAAGCCCCTGATTTTCACGGTCACGGGGCATGGTACTTTCAAATTCTGCCAGCACCTTAAATAATTCAGAAAAATCAGGATCGTACTGTTGCAACAGATAATATTGTTCTGCATCACCCAGTACCGCAACCGTCACATTCAGATCGACCGGTTCAGGCTCAAGACTGACACTGCCAGACAGCGTCAACTGTTTTTCCAGAGTATCAATGCGTAAACAGCCGGTTCTTAATGCCAGCTTCAGGCCATCCCAGGCATAAGGCTGTTGCAACAGTTTGCCAGCATCAAGAATCAGAAAACCACCGTTCGCACGGTGCAGAGCACCAGGGCGAATCAGCGAGAAATCAGTCGCCACGGTTCCCATGTAAGTGATATTTTCAACATGGCCGACCAGATTGTTATGCGTCGGCATATCTTCAATGATCAAGGGAGCGCCCTGCTCAGGATCTCCGGAGTTCATCACATTCACCTGGTAACGCGCAGGTATCTTATGATCTGGCGAAGCCCGGGTTACTGCATCAGCGTTTTCATCTTCTTCCAGAAAAATTTCGACATTTTCAACCAGATCCTTCTGCACCGCATCCAGGTATTCCAGCACTCGAGTTTGTTGCTGATACTTGTCTTTCAACTCAACCAGCCAGTGCTGAATCGCTGTCAATGTTATTTTTTCATTCAACTCCTGCTGTTTTTCCCGGCTGCTTTTTTCCAATAAGGCCAGTTCTCTGAGCGCAGCTCGCAGCTCTTTCTCCATCAGTTCAATGCCGGCTTTAAACTTTTCCCGCTCAGCATCAGGCAGATTATTAAACTCTTTGACAGGATAAGGTTCCTCCTCCTCATCCACAGGCATAAAGGAGTATCCGCCCGGATTCTGCAGCACCAGCTTCAACTGAAACTCTGAAGCTTTTGCAGCCACATCCTTAAGCATGGCTTCCTGTTCTTCCGAGAAATCTTCCCGGATCATTTCCGCTTTTTCAGCAAAAGCCTCCTGTTCAAAAGCCGCAGGGATCGCCTGACGAAGCTCTTTAATCAGGGCCTCCATGTCTTTTTTCAGCTGCAAGGCCATGCCTGTTGGCAGCTGCAACGCCCATGGATGACGCGGTGATTCAAAGTTATTGACATAACACCAGTCATGCGGTGATGTCATCTGCTCGGCATGGGAGGACAGAAAACGTTTAAGCATGGTTCTTTTACCCAGCCCGTTTTCACCAACAGCAAACAGATTGTACCCTTTTCTGGGAACAGCAATAGCAAAGCGAACAGCCTGCTCAGCTCTTTGCTGACCGATAAAACGATCCAGCGCTTTAATCTGGCCCGTATGGTCCTGAGGAAAGTTTTTTTTGATACAGCGTTTCTTAAGACGAGAAACGGCCAAAGGCTTTGGTGCCTGCATTGATATCTCCTGAAAAGCAAGCTTTATCAATACATTATGCAACACACAGGTCGATTCAGCACCCTGAAATACAAAATTAAACCAGCCAGAAATCTGATAGTGGCTTTATGAAATATATTTCTGTCAGTTTGATGCTGCTTACAAAAACATTGCGCAGAACAAAGCCTCCCCCTGGCAACTGCATAATGAATAATGTCCAGGCAAAATCCACCTTACATTACGTTACAAATAACGCATTCACCTTTCGGATTAGAGGCACCCACAGCTTCATGGATCTGAGATAAACTAACAGGCTTTGCTAATAAAAAAATCCGGGATGCAATGACATACCCGGAAACACTTCCTTTGTGCTTGATGTGGAATAAACTCAATGATGCAAACCTTCCGATCTATCGGTATTAAGGCTCGCATGGTACTGGTCGTACTGGTTGCAATAATCAGCATTATCAGCCTGATGAGCTTCTCTCTGAAAACCTCTTATGACATGCAGATTCGGGAAAAACAACTCAAAACCAAAGACCTGGTAGAGTCAGTTATCAGTCTGACAGACTATCACTACCAACAATTTAAATCAGGACAGATGACAGAAACTGCCGCAAAAGCAGCAGCCATGAAAGCCGTTGAAAAGCTGCGCTACAACAACACAGATTATTTCTGGATCAACGATCTCAATGCCATCATGCTGATGCATCCGATCAAACCGGCTCTGAATGGTAAAAACCTGTACGGACTAGAAGATAAAGCAGGCAAACAATTCTTCAAAAGCTTTGTCGATATTGTTAAATCAAAGGGCTACGGTAACGAAACTTACCTCTGGCCAAAACCTGGCTTTGAGGAACCAGTAGAAAAAGTATCCTATGTCGCCGGCTTCAAACCGTGGGGCTGGGTAATAGGCACAGGGATCTATGTGGACGATGTCAAATCTGAGTTCTGGCAGAACGCCTCCTCCCAGGTCGCTATCGCAGCCATTGGCCTGACCATTACTATCCTGGTACTTTATCTGATTGCTAACAGCATCATTTCCCCTCTGACCGATGCCAACAAAGCGATGCATAATATTAGTCAGGGTGACGGTGATCTGACTCAGCGTCTGGATACCAGTGGCAATGATGAAATGAGCCAGCTTGCCCGCTCATTCAACCACTTTGTTGATCAGATTCAGCAGGTCATCCAGGAAGTAGATCACTCAACGCAACGGGTTGCTGCCGCTTCTGCTCAGCTCTCATCAACAACAGAACAAACCACACAAGTCATCACTCGCCAGACCTCGGAAACGGATCATGTAGCGACCGCGATTAATGAGATGGCTGCCACAATCCACCAGGTTGCACAGAGTGCTCTGCAAGCTGCGGCAACAACAAAAGATGCAGATAATGAGGCCCATGCTGGCAAACAGAATATCCACGAAACGGCAGAGACAGCTGTTAAGCTGGCCGATGAAGTCAGCCGGGCGACAGAAGTAATACAACAACTGGAAACTCAGGCCGATAATATCTCTTCAGTACTTGACGTTATTGGCGGTATTGCCGAGCAGACCAATCTGCTGGCATTAAATGCAGCTATTGAAGCAGCCCGTGCAGGGGAACAGGGAAGAGGGTTTGCAGTGGTAGCCGATGAAGTACGTACCCTGGCCAGCCGAACTCAGGAAAGCACTCATGAAATCGAACAGATGATAGAAACTCTGCAGTCCGGTGCCAGACAGGCTGTCAGCGTGATGGAAGACAGCCAGACCCGAACCCGGGAAACCGCTGAAAAAGCCATGTCAACTCAGGTCGCTCTGGATACCATTACGGAGTCGATGCAGAAGGTAAATGACATGATCAGTCAGATTGCCAGTGCAGCTGAGCAGCAATCATCTGTTGCAGAAGAAATTAACCGGAACGTGATAAATATTGTTGATTTGTCCGGCAATACAGCTCAGGCTTCTCAACAAACCAGTCAGGCCAGTGCCGAACTGAACAATCTGGCAGGCCAGCTGAAGCAACTGATCAATCGGTTCAAAATCTGATACGGTAAAGCAAAGCGGAGCCTGGCAGGCTCCGTTTGCACCGCTATATCGATGTTGTGGTCATCTAATGACATAACGATGTCCAGACTTTAGCACAGGGATATAACGAATACTATGCAGCCATTAGGCTATTATCCTGAAGATTTAATTAAACATTAACCTCTTGATTTATATCACTTCATCAAGATTAATGTTTTTATGTCACATATGTAATCAAACACTTTATTAACCTGTTCAATGAGTTATATGCTACAAATATATTCTGATATTACCTGCTCAGGATATCAGGCAATACAGCGCTACTTTATCCGAGAATTTATTGTTCCACCACTTATCTTCTTCTACGATAACTACATCTGATATCCAGATAATAAATACTGCCAGATTGACAGAATCTGCACTCAGAACGGTGTTTCCATAAGGACGGCCCATGCTGAATACCATTACCTCTTTAATTGATAACTTGTTGAGAGCCTGCGGAGCTAAAAGCCTGAACTCTCAATTTCTTCTCTCTTATGCACTGATATTTACCCTGGCAGCGGCTTCAGGAGTGGCTCTTTACCTGAGCATGTCAATCAATCCGCAAACAATTAATATTGCGGGACGGCAACGCATGCTCAGCCAGCGCATCGCTAAAGAAGCATTTCTGGTGGCAGCAGAGATTGAGCAAAAAGCAGCACTGCAGAAAACAATCACTCTGTTTGAACGCTCCCATCAGGATATTGTGAAAGGCAATCCAGCTGAGGGTATGAATCCGATTTCAGACAACGCCATTCTGACTCAGATGGATAAAGTGTATGACCTGTGGCAGGAATACAAATCCACACTGATACAATACACGGACGCTCCGGATAAAACATTGATGGAAAGAATCCATCAGCAATCCCCTGTAGTATTACAAGAGATGAATAAAGCCGTAATCATGATGACGCAGGCTGCAAACAGCACAGCACAAACACAGCTGACGGTGGCCTTTATCTGCGTGCTGGGTATTGTTTTTCTCGTTATTATGGGCAGGGCGTTCGGACAACGTCAGCTTATGGACAATATTACCCGCTTGCAAAAGCGACTGGCTCTGGTAGGACAGGGGGACTTCACCCATCAGTTTAATATCACCCACACAGACAATGAGATTGGAAGAATGTTTTCTTCCTACAACGACATGATCCAGCAAGTCAGCAATCTGGTCAAAAATGCTCATCAGGCCTCCGAACGCACTTCCCGCCATAGCACGAAAGTTGTCAAAGCAACTCTTGATGCAGAAAGAGGAGTAGGACAACAGTACAGTGATATAGATCAGGTTGCCACGGCAATGAATGAAATGAGCGCAACGGTGCATGAAGTCGCTCAGAATGCCTCTCAGGCCGCAGATGCGGCACGTACAGCGGATGCAGAAGCTCAGACAGGCATGAAGGTGGTTAACTCTGCAGCCGAGCAAATCAGGCAAATGTCGCAACAACTGAGTTCAACATCTCAGGTGCTTAATCGTCTGGAACAAGAGTCAGAAGAGATTGGCAAAGTTCTGGAAGTGATCACCGGCATTGCAGAGCAGACCAATCTGCTGGCACTGAATGCTGCAATTGAAGCAGCCAGAGCGGGAGAGCAGGGGCGAGGCTTTGCCGTAGTAGCAGATGAGGTCAGAACTCTGGCACAGCGCACCCAGCAATCGACAGAAGAGATCAGACAGATTATTGAACGCCTGCAGACCGAATCCCGCAATGCGGTAAACTCGATGCACCAGAGCTCAGAATTAGCACAAAGTAGCGTGAACAGAGCCCAGGCCGCCACCGAAGCACTGGAACATATTGCCGGTGCCATTGATACAATTAATTCAATGAATGCCATGATAGCAACAGCGGCGGAACAACAAAGCCAGGTAGCTGATGAAATCGACCAACGAATTGTCAGCATATCAGGTGTTGCCGAACAAACTCGCCAGGATACCCAGGACGTAGTATCAGCTACATCGAAAATCGAACAGGAAACCACCGAACTCAGCCAGATGCTATCCCGCTTTAAAACTTCGGCATAGCCTTACACAACCAGAGAACCGGCCGTTCAGGCCGGTTCTTAATTATTCCAACCTGCCTCTTTTTTTCAGCCACTGCGAAGCGCTATTGCAGCATGTATCTAACTTTAGCAGCACTCAAAGCAGTACAATTATTTTCATGATAATGCGAAAAAACAGCTACTACACTCAATTTCGTACTCTGAAAAAAACAATAAACGGAGTATGACTGACCCGAGCAGCTAATAACCAATAAATAGCAAACATCACCCAGGCAGGAGATCAGGCATGGTCACGTATGAAGATACCTTAGGGCTTTGTGAATTATCTGAAGGAGAAGTAATGGCAATAGCAGAGCATGAGCACACCGCTCCGATTATTGCCTCTGGTATCGGTTCTTATCTTATCCAGCATCACGGAGAACAGATCATCAGTCAGTATATTCTGGACGATATGGTCAGGGCACAGAAACATGGAGATTATATTCATCAGATTGAATTGCAGCAGATTCTGGCACAGTTTCTGGCTGAGCATCCATTTCAGGGTACTCCGCACTAATCAACTGACACGCTCAGCGGTTGGTCTGCCAGGCACAGAGACAGATAAACCACTGAGCAGAATACACTGATCCATGAACGAAAAAACCCAGTCATTAAGACTGGGTTTTAAAATATGGTGCCCGGAGACAGAATCGAACTGCCGACACGAGGATTTTCAATCCTCTGCTCTACCAACTGAGCTATCCGGGCGACGAGGCGTATTAAACACCTTATGAAAAAAAAATGCAAACATTTTTAATCAGTTAGAGTAACTTTTTTATTTCCGCCCTGAATACTCACTTTCATGGCGCAGCATCTGCATAAACATTCCCTGAAACATCTGCTTTTTCTGCCGTATCGCTTTATCAGACAATACAGGAAGTGCCCTGTGTTCATTACGGCTCTCTCTCCAGATTTCAGACACATATCGGGTCTGCTGAACACTCAGCTGTCCATCTGGTCTTTGTTGCTGCAAAGCAAGCAGTTGAAGCAACCGATGCTCTATCCGGCTGTAGTCTTCTTTAAACTCAGAATACTGACGTCGGGAAACCGGCAGCCACTGCATTGACAGATAAAACCGGTCAATATCATAGCCCAGCTGAGCAACCTGACCGACAATATCTTTTCTGTATCCTGAATTTCTCTTTTCCGTAATATCAGCAGAAGACCCTATATCAACAGTTCTCTCTTCTGAAACTGTTTTATCAGAATCAACAGATTGTTCCTGATGCGCTGGCCCGGCACAAGCCTGTAGCATCACAACCATCAGACTGATCATTAAGCGGCTGAAAAAGTAACGCACTATGTTTCTCCTGAAATAAATTGAGCAGGGTAAGCTGCTGATTTGCCAGACAATCATAGAACCCAGGGGTTAACCTTTCCCGGTATAACATAAAGCCCGCTAAAAAGAACATCAGAGCTGTACCAGAAGCAGGACAACGCATACAATTAACCGAATTATTTCTAGAAACTTTAGCGATTTGTCAGGGATTATTCCTATGCGAGCCAGTCAGATTCTGATTTCCACACTCAAAGAAACACCATCCGATGCCGAAGTGATCAGCCATCAACTGATGTTACGTGCCGGCATGATCCGAAAGCTGGCTTCTGGTCTGTACACCTGGTTACCTCTGGGACTACGAACCCTGAGAAAAGTTGAGCGCATCGTGCGTGAAGAGATGGACAAAGTCTCTCAGGAAGTTCTGATGCCTTCAGCCCAGCCATCTGAACTATGGCAGGAATCAGGCCGATGGGAACAGTATGGCCCGGAGTTACTGCGCTTTAAAGACCGCCACGATCGTGACTTCTGTGTTGGTCCGACCCACGAAGAAGTGATCACCGAAATGGCACGTAAAGAGCTGATGAGCTACAAACAGCTGCCAGTTAATTTCTACCAGATCCAGACTAAATTCCGTGATGAGATTCGCCCGCGCTTTGGTGTAATGCGCTCCCGTGAATTTATTATGAAAGATGCTTACTCTTTCCACTCCAACCAGGAATCGCTGCAACAGACCTACGACGACATGTTTGCGGCCTACTGCAGAGTATTTGACCGTCTGGGCCTGAACTACCGTCCGGTACTGGCCGATAACGGTTCGATCGGTGGTAGCGGTTCCCACGAATTCCACGTACTGGCAGAGTCTGGTGAAGACGATATCGTTTTCAACGAAGCAGGCACTTACGCAGCCAATATGGAAAAAGCGGAAGCACTGGCACCTAAAGATGCGCCTGATGCACCAACAGAAGAGATGCGTCTGGTAGATACGCCAGACACGAAAACGATTGACGCTCTGGTTAAAGGTTTTGATCTGGATATCGAAAAAACGATCAAAACCCTGATCGTGCGAGCCTCTGATGAGATCGAAGCAGACTTCATCGCTCTGATTGTGCGTGGAGATCACTCTCTGAACGAGATCAAAGCAGAAAACCTGCCTGAAGTTGCAGCACCGCTGACCTTCGCGACCGAAGATGAAGTACGTGAAGCGGTTGGTGCAGGTCCGGGGTCACTGGGGCCAATCAACCTGGCAATCCCATGTATCGTTGACCGTACCGTAGCGGTATCTTCTGACTTTGGCGCGGGTGCCAATATCGATGATAAACACTACTTCGGTGTCAACTGGGGTCGTGATCTGGAACTGCCTCAGGTCGCAGATATCCGTAACGTGGTAGAAGGCGACCCTAGCCCGGATGGCAATGGCACCTTGTCTATTAAACGCGGTATCGAAGTGGGTCATATCTTCCAGCTGGGCACTAAGTACAGCGAAGCGATGAATGCCACTGTTCTGGGTGAAAACGGCAAGCCAATCCCTATGATCATGGGTTGTTACGGTATCGGTGTCACTCGTGTAGTCGCATCTGCTATCGAACAGGGCCACGACGAGAACGGCATCATCTGGCCTGAATCTCTGGCACCATTCGAAGTAGCCATCGTACCGATGAATGCACACAAGTCTGAACTGGTACGAGAGACCAGTGAAAAACTGTATCAGGATCTTAAAGCGGCAGGCTTTGATGTGTTACTGGAAGACCGCGATGAGCGTCCGGGCTTTAAGTTTGCGGATCTGGAGCTAATAGGCATTCCGCATCGAATCGTCGTTGGCGAACGCGGCCTGAAAGCCGGTGAGCTGGAATATAAAGGCCGTCGCGATGAAAGTAACACTATGATTGCCCAGGACAATGTTCTTGAGTTCCTGAAACAGAAGTTTCAGAAATAATCCTCTGCAGATAACAATCAATCGGCACAGATGACAATAAGCAGCCGTCACTTTTTCAACGGCTGCTTATTCTGTATTCTGATCCGCTCCTCATGAAGAAAGCCATTTGCCCCACTTATCTTTTTGCTTTCACCACTTTTCTGTGGACAGGCCTCGGATACAGTTCAGACAACCAGAATCAGACCATAGACCGGCGGCTCAACCAGATCATCACCAAAGCAGCCCTGACCGCTGATTTTCCTTCCTCATTTACAGCCCGAACCTGGTTTACCACTATGAGCCAGCGCCTTGAATCTTATATTTCCGATTCGGAACAGCGTATCTTTCTGTTACAGCAGGTGCATCACTATGCCAGACAGAATCATCTGATGCCAGAACTGGTACTGGCCATTATTGAAGTGGAAAGCCATTTCAGAAGTCATGCGGTCTCTCCGGTTGGAGCACGGGGACTGATGCAGGTTATGCCATTCTGGATACAACAGATTGGTCAGACTGGAGATGACCTGTTTAACCTGGAAACGAACCTGAAGTACGGCTGCCAGATTCTGTCACACTATCTGCTGCAATCAGACAACAACCTCCCCATGGCTCTGGCGCTCTACAATGGCAGCAAAGGACGCACCAGTTACCCGGAAAAAGTGATGAAAGCATGGCGCGATAACTGGCAGATAAAGCGCTGACCCGACCGTACAATCCGACAAATACCAGATACTACCTGTCGCATCAGCAAATACCGTCATTATCAGATCGGTGATCAACAATTAAGCTTCCAGCATATAAACATACCCGCTATTCTATTGATATCTGAACAGAATAATCTGCAAAGAGATGGCTTTTCTGAGCATGGAACAGCCAGACAATGCTGACAACAGCTCCGTTCCCCGGACCTGTTAACCAGCTGAATGTGTTATGACAACCACAGATTCCCTTGTGTAATCTGCATCCGATGCCCCTGGAAAAAACAGTATGAGCAACCAGAACCAGGCCATTCTTTTTGAAATGGCTGTGCTGATGAGTTCGGAAACCTCGGAAGCCTCCCTGATCCGGACAATGTTACAAGGCCTGATTAAGCACACAGGCATGTACGGGGGATTGTTCCTGACACAGATCCGTTCGTCAGAAAAGGAAACGACGTTCAGAGTGACTCATTCTGCAGTAAATAATCGCTTCCAGGCCACCCCTGAAACCCTGTACCGGGTTAAAGCACTGCCCTCAAAAGAGCAGAGGACGACTGATAACAGCTTAGTATCATCAATTAGTCCGTTGTTAACCTGTTACCAGCACACTCTGTTCCTCCCTGTTGGTACAACAGATGCTTTCCTGCTGCTGGCTGAACCGGACTGGCAAGCTGTTTTACCAGATCACTTTTTTAGCCCTGTTCTGGAGCATTTTGCTGTACCACTGCAATCTTGTCGGGATAGAGAACGGCAAAAACATCAGCTTCAGATAGAAATACAAAAACGCAAAGATATCGAAAAACGTCTGAATCTGGTACTGGACTATATTCCGGCAGGTGTATACTGGCAGAACAGTCAAAGCGAAATACAAGGGGTTAATCAGTGGCTGGAAAATGATCTGGGGAATGGCATTCAGCCCGCAGGTGAAACCTTTGATCTGCGAAAAGTTCTGAGTCCGGACAGCATTCAACAATTGCAGAACAACGATGACGAAGTACTCCTTCAGGGTAAAGAAATTTACAACCAGAACTATTACCTTCAACGCAGTGATGCCAGTTTCTTATGGGCAGAAATTAATAAAATTCCTATTCGTGACGACGAAGGAAAAATCACAGGCCTTCTTGGTACATACCGGGATATTACCGGTCGAAAACTGATGATGGAAGAACTCCTCCACGCAAAAGAAAGCGCGGAACAGGCAAATCGTGCTAAAAGCTCCTTTCTGGCCAGTATGAGCCATGAGCTACGAACACCTCTGAATGCAATTCTGGGCTATACTCAGCTAATGGAAATGGATGAAGATGACCTCAGTGAAGAACATATCATCAGCCTTAGTGAAATACGAACAGCCAGCAACCACCTGCTACAACTGATTGATGAGATTCTGGATCTATCTAAGATTGAAGCGGGGCGCATTGATTTATCCATACAGGATATCCAGCCTGTGCCTATGATCCAGGAAGTACTGGCACTGACCAGGCCTATGGCTGAAAGCCACAATATCACACTAACCAGTCATATAGAGTCGTCATTCAGACACAGGATACATGGTGATGCCAAGCGAATCAGGCAGATCTTACTTAACCTGGTCAGCAATGCGATCAAATATAACAAGTCTCATGGCGAGGTATCAGTGACCCTCCACACCCGGACCGATGCCTGCTGCATCAGTATTAAAGATACCGGTATCGGCATGAGTGATGAGCAGGTTCAAAGATTGTTTCAGCCTTTTGAGCGACTGGGCATGGAATCCAGTACTCGACAAGGCACAGGCATAGGACTTGTGATTTGCCAGAAGCTGGCAGAAGCGATGCAAGGGCGCATTGAAGTAACCAGTGCTGCCGGAGAAGGCAGCACCTTCAGCCTTGTAATGCCTGCAATTACAGGAGAGACAACATTGTCCCCATCTGATGACAGCACTCAGAATAACGAACAGATTTTGATAGAAGCCAAAACCAGAACACTCTATGTCGAAGATAATGCTGCCAATCGCCTTCTGGTTGAAAAGATCTTCAGCAAACGTCCGGATGACTCTCTTATCACAGTCGGCACGCCAGAAGCCGGACTTAAAGTTCTGGCAGAACAAGCATTTGATCTGATTCTGCTGGATATTAATTTGCCAGGCATGACAGGCTTTGAGCTATTAAGTGAAATACATGCGCATGACCTGTCACATAGCGCTACTATCGTTGCCATCAGCGCTAATGCTATGCCATCAGATATTGATAAGGGAATATCAGCCGGATTCAGCGCCTACCTGACGAAACCTCTCAATATTCCGGAGTTTAATCGTCAGCTCAATCAATGGCTATCAACAGAACTCTGATGCCAGAGATAAACCTTTGCCCTTCCAATACACTTTATGGCCTGTTGATCACAGGCCTGAAGGACAAGATATCAGCGTGCAGCTGAACCAAAACGCTTAATCAGATTGGCCAGATCTTCCGCTTCTGCCGACAACGCATGACAGTCGGTAACAACTTCTTCATTTGCCTCAGTCACTGTACTGGCAGCCGAATGAATCTGCTCCAGCCTCTGGTTCATCTCTACGGCGGCCGAACTTTGCTGCACGGTCGCTGTAGCTATCTGGCTATTCATTTCTTCCAGCTGAGAGATGGTTTTACTCAGATTCATTAATACCATCTCAGCTTCTTTAATCTCTGCCACAGTACCATCAGCCTGCTCTTCACAGGAACCCATAATACTGGCTACCTGCTGAGTTTGCTGCTGAAACGTCTGCAGCAGCTCCTGAATTTCACCTGTTGATTTTTGCGAACTCTGTGCAAGATTACGCACCTCATCCGCAACCACTGCAAACCCACGCCCCTGCTCCCCGGCACGAGCAGCTTCAATAGCCGCATTAAGTGCTAACAGGTTCGTTTTCTCAGCGATGCCATTAATCACATCAAGAATCTGCTCAATATTCCGACTACTTTCCTCCAGGGCGTGAATGACATTCATCGATTCTCTGACATCCTGAGCCATCTTCTGAATAGAACGCTCACTGCTTTCAACAATATTACGTCCTTTCTGACTAACAAGATCTGTTTCACGGGCAACACTGGCAGCTTCTTCACAACTCTGAGCAACCTGTTCCGTGGCCACTGTCATCTGTTGCATAGTGCTGGCGGCACGAGCAATATCATCCAGTTGATTCTGTGTCTGACGATTAACCTTACCCGCTTTATCCGCTACATCCGAGGTATGTCCATGAATCTGGTCTGATGCATTATCCAGCCGGTTAATAACCGTTTTCATTGTCAGACTGAGAAACTTCTGTGTTAATTCCAGCTGCCCCAGCTCATCATACCGCCCGGTAAATACCATCTGCGCAACGGGATTAGAAAAAATATCAGAACTCTGTTTAGCTAACCGGGCAATCGGCGCAGAAAGCCACCAGGCTGCAACGCCACTAATAGCACCTGCTCCTGCAAACAATGCCATGATTTTTGGCCAGCTGGCATCATCAAACATCCAGCCAATCAAGGCGAGCATCGGCAACATGATTAACCAGATAGTGACCCAGGTCCGTCGAAAATAACTGGTTGAGAAGAAGCCCTTGCACCGGGCCCAGAGCGAAGTGTGCTTATTCGCATTAATAGCAGCATATAAAGATTCGGCCCGCTCAACCACCTTTCTATCCGGTGCATGGCGCACAGATTGATAACCTGTTATCTGCCCATTCTCAAAAATAGGAGTTGCATAGGCATCAACCCAGTAATGATCGCCATTTTTTGATCGATTTTTCACCACACCGATCCAGGGTTTGCCTTGCTTAATCACATCCCAGAGATCCTGAAATGCAGCCGGAGGCATATCCGGGTGCCGAATCAGATTATGAGGCGCTCCGATTAGTTCATCACCTGAAAAACCACTCATATCAACAAAGTATTCGTTGAAATCGGTAATCTTCCCTTTTTTATCCGTTGTGGAAATAATACAGCGATCCGGATCCATCAATCGCTCTTGACCGGTAACGGGAAGATTTCGCCGCATTATGCTACCTCTGTCATCAAGCTGTCAGTTTTTCAGGGTACAGTCTGACTCAATAACCACCCTGAAAATGAGTAAATTCTGTATAACTCAAACCCCTGGCTCTATTCATTATAGCTATCAATCAGCTATTCAGCAGGGCCGAAGATAATAGTCCAATATTTTCATCAGAAAAAGATTATTTATAATCCTTCTTTAATGGCAGCAAGGACTAAGAATATATAAAATCAGAAAAGCCATTATAAAACAAATGGATAAAGGTAACAGTTTAGTACTGGTACAAATGCACTAATTACATATTTTTACATACCTGTAAATCACACAATATTAAGCTAATTAAGATAAATAATCATTGTTATACAAATACACCTATTCACTCCTCAAAACAGTCACAATCATATTTTCCTAATAAAACCATAGAGATATAAACAGGGAAACAGACAAAATACTCTGAGAGATGCAGCCCGGGGTATAAAGCACCTGATACTTTCAGCTACAGAGTAGAAAAGTCGTTATTTTTCGTACGAACACTCTATTCGGCTACGGAGCCAAACAGGCTTTATGAATAGCAACAGACAAAAGCAGAGGCCTCTGCACAGATCAGAAACAGCGCCTCTGGTAAATATCCGGGAGGTATTTAAGCACCTGAACTAAAAAGCTGCCATATTCTCCGGCCAACGGCGGGAGAATATGGAAATCCTTCTGTTCAGCAGTCATTTAACGGTGTCATTGCAGGGTAAGCATGAAGTAAGGCCAGTAACACAAATAATGAAGACCTCATGGCGACTTTGTTTTATTTACCCAATACACTCCAAATACTGTCAGAGACATCCCAGCCAGTGCAACAGGTGTTAAACGTTCATCAAATAACCACCAGGCTTCCAGAGCGGTAAAAGGAGGCACCAGGTAAAAGTAACTGGCGGTTCTGGTTGCCTCACCCATCTGAATCATTTGCATAAGCAATAGCACTGCACCAACTGACAATATCAACACAGACCATACCAGAGCTGCAATCAGCTCAGGGTGCCATTCCACTACCCCACTTTCTCCCAATACCAAAGCCATAAACAGCATCAAAGGCAAAGAAGCGATATACTGAATCAGACTTGCGGTAAGAACAGGCTGAGGCTTACAGTAATGCTTCTGATACAGGGTACCTATAGTAATACCAACCAGAGCGATCAGAATCCATGTCATTTCTGACCAGCGGAGTAAACCTCCACCCAGTAAATCGGCCTGTCCTCCGGTCAGCACCAGAGCCACACCAGAAATACCCGCAATTAACCCTGCCCATTGTCTGTTATCAGGGGAACTACCGTAAGCCATAGTCATCACCAACCCTGTCAGAATAGGCTGAAGACTAACCATAAGAGCTGTAAGGCCAGCCGGCGCACCCGTTTCTATTGCCGAAAAGACACCACCAAGATAGGCTCCATGAATCAGACATCCAGCAATTGCCTGTTGTTTCCATAAGGACAGTTCACCAGGTAGCCTGATTCTGAAGATCATCAGCAACAATATGAAAACCAGAATATTGAATGCCATTCTCCAGCTAAGGAAAGTAAAAGGTTCACTGTAAGGCAGTCCATACCTGGCGCCGATAAAACCTGTACTCCAGAGCACTACAAACAACCAGGGTACAATTAGCAACCATCGCTTACTGGCGGGACTGTTCACGCCAGCCTGAGCCCCTTTATCACTCATATCGTCTGCCCTCCGGCTCTGAACCATACCCTGCAGAAAAACTCCGCCCGGCCTGAGAATATACCTGTTTTTTCACAGCGTACTTTGTTTAAAAATTCAGTTACTCTGTATCATCTGTACTATATATCTGTTAATTTTTTGATAAAACAGACAGAACCATACGATATCAAGGGGTACAGATGAGCAGCTTTCGCTACCTTAGCATCGCCAGCCTGATTAAAGACAGAATAAAGCAGGGGATCTACCCGGAAGACAGAAAACTACCGTCAATACGCGCCCTTGCTCAGGAGCTGGGAGTCAGCAAAGGCACCGTCATACGCAGCTACGAACAACTGGAAGATGATGGTCTGATCCGCGCCCGGGAAAAGTCAGGCTTTTTTCCACTGCCACAACACCTGCAGAGAAACAACTCAAAGCGGCCAGAAGCAATACTCAGCCAACAGCAGAAAGATGCTCTGAGACCACACAGAGTTGATAATAAAAGTCTGGGAATTCATATCGTCCGGTCAGCGGGAAGAACCGACCAGGTTGCTCTGGGTTCCGCTAACCCCTGTGCCAGCTTTTTCGGAGTAAAACGCTTGTACAGGATACTTCAGCAACAAATAAGAAAAGAACTTTCTGAGCTTGAGCACGGCTACTTGTCTCATTATCAGGCCCCTCCGGGAGATCCGGTGCTTTGCCAGCAAGTCAGCCTGCAACTGGCTGAACGGAGTATTACAACAGCTCCTGAAGAGATTATTGTCACTAACGGAGCCCAGGCAGCTATCACCCTGGCACTACAAAGCACAACAAAGGAAGGAGATATTGTTCTGATTCAGTCCCCTTGTTTCTATGGTATTCTGCAATGCCTGGAAGCTCTGAACAGAAAAGTAATAGAGATCCCTCAAAGCTCTGATGGCGGCCCTGACATCAATATTCTGTCTTCAGTACTGACAGAAGCTCAGGCACAACACTGGCCAGTCAAAGCAATTGTCATACAACCCACCGTACACAATCCGTCAGGACAGAGCATGCCTCTCAATGCTCGCAAAGAACTGCTGACACTGGCCCGACAATATGATCTGGCAGTGATTGAAGATGATGTCTTTGCAGAGTTTTCTGAACAAAGCCCACAACTACCCTCATTAAAAGCGCTGGATAGTGATAACCGGGTACTTTTTTGCAGCTCCGTTTCAAAAACACTGACCCCGAAAATACGTATCGGCTGGCTGGTTGCCGGCCGCTGGCACGAACAGTGCCAGCACTTTCAGTTTGTCAGCAAAATGGGATTACCTGCCCATACTCAGAAAGCCCTGGGACTCTGGTTTGAAGCAGGACTCATGAAACGCCACCTGCGACAGATAAAGCGCCAGTATCATCAACGACAACAGCTATTCAATCAGGCAATGGCACACTTCTGGCCGGATAATATCAAACATATCTCGCCAGATGGCGGGTTTCTTATCTGGATTCAATTACCGGAAAAAATGAATAGCCTGCCGCTGTATCAGTGGGCTCAACAGCAGCAGATCAACATCACCCCCGGACCTCTTTTCAGCAGTCAGGGGGATCATCAGGACTATATCCGGATAAACTTTGCCATGTTTCAGAATCAGCCTGAATATCTTCAGGCTATGGACAAGCTGGGCAAACAGATCAGATACATGACCGGGCAATGAGCCGAAACTCAACTCTGCTCATCTACTCTGGGAGAGATCAGTGCGGGTAAATAAACGATAAAGAAAAGAGCAAAAGCAATAATCCAGAAAAAGCCCGCCATATCGTACACAAAAGCTTTATTCACAACAGCCATCATCACAACCCTGGCAAGCACCGCCAGCACCATAAAAGTAAAGGCCAGCTTCATCAATCCAGGCAACATCAGCGGACGACCAGTATGCCCCAGAGCAACCCGACTCATCATTCCCAGTGTTAACAGACCAATACCGCCTGTCGTTAACATGTGGATATATAAGAACGGCGACAAGCCGGTTACAGGCCCTGCTGCACGCAGTAGAAACCCTAGTGCAATACACAGATACCCCAGATGCAGAATCCACAACAGAGGATTTTTCAGTAAGGCTTTATCAAACCATCCCCCAAGCCTCATTAACAATAATGCCGCCAGAATACCGGACAATACAGACGCCAGATCACTTAAGGGCTGCCATAAATCATACAGAAAAAGCATCACCGCAACTGGCACCACAGCCTTTTCAAGCCATAGGATACGCTTGCCCTGACAATCAGGTAGCGCACGTTCAGTAAAAAACGGAATCACCCGCCCACCAATGATCAGCATAATCAGTACGACAAGATTCAGAGCACCATAAATCCCCTGGTGTGCCATCCCGATGGTCAAACCATGAAGATCAAAATGCACCAGCAGATTCATCAGAAAAAAGAGCAGGCAAAAGAAAATAAACACCATGTTGCGTACATTGCCGCTTTTCAGGATGGGAGGGGCAATTGCCAGTGTCAGAAAAGGAAAAAAGGCCAGATCAACAACAGAAATAATTTCTGCAGGCAGGGAAGTAAATGGCAGGATACGCCCTGCCAGCCATACCAGCACCAGCCCGGCAAGAGCCGTACCAGATAAGGTCGCGATCCCTGTCCAGTTACGTACCGCCGTCAGCAGAAAGCCACTGATAATGGCTGCGGTAAAACCAAAGATCAGCTCATGACTATGCCAGAGAACTCCCGGATAAAAAGTCGGAAAAGCGATGCCTCTTAACTGCAGCACCCAACCCGTCATCAGCACACAGGCGAACACACTGCCCAGCAGGAAAAAAGGCCGGAACCCCATAGATAAAAATGCTTTGGCGGAAAAACTGAATTGCGAAAAATACCCTGACATCACATCCTGTTCCTTAACAATTACTGTACTGGCGCCTCAGAGTAAAGCATCCTTATATATCAGGCAGTCTGATCACCCGGTAGTAAACCCATCCAGCTCCAGACAATCACATTCCTGAACCTGGACATGGTCCACCCGGGATAAAGGAGAACCTTTCCACAGCCATTGCATCAGCGCTTCTACCTGATCTGCGTCACCCTGAGCATGTACCTGAACAGATCCGTCATCGGCGTTGACAGCCCAACCCGTCACCCCCAGCTTTTCCGCCTGATCACGGGTGTTTTTTCTGAACCAGACGCCTTGTACCCGTCCGGTTACACAGGCTTTACGAGCAATTATAGACATACCATCACCTCTCTGGCATTCATCATCCGATCATATCTGACTATCATTCAGAATATTATTCCGCGCCGCAACACTTTACCATGAAGCCAGAAGAAGCCCAGAACTCTGTTTATTTTTCAGACTCCGGAAGATAGACTTCTGCCTCATCAGCAGAAAACAGTGTATTCGCCGGCTGATTAAAAGCCTTATTACCATGTTCGTCATAGCGACGAAAAATAGCATCAGCTTCCGGCCATAACGCCTGTACTTCTGCCGTGCCCTCTGATTTATCTGCACTGCACACCGGCATAGCCCAGGGAAACAGACGAAACAGCTGCCAGAGCGTCAATCCGGATAAATCTCTGGCCAGGTGCCATTCCTGCTGATCACTCATTACGATCAATCCTTTCTTCTTCAGGTGCCCCAGCAAAGCATTTTGTTGTGAAAAGCTCAGAGGAGCCAGAATTTTTCTGACTTGATGCACTGGCGCAACCCGCCCTTTTTTCCAATGTATAAAAAGACAGCGCAACAAATGGATTGCAACACTGAACTCATGTCGCCGGATTGAGACCCAGTCCGGCTGATAACGATCCAGCGCCATTACCAGAGTGGCTCCCAATAACACCAGGTTCCAGCTGATAAAAATCCAGAACAGAAATAAAGGTACGGCTGCAAATGCACCGTAAACCACCTCATAGGAAGGCGAGTGAGCAATAAACTGACTGAATACAAGTTTGGCCAGCTCAAAACAGATCGCAGTAAAAACACCTCCTGCCAGAGCATGCTTCCAGCTGACACGGCAGTTTGGTACAAAAAGATAAAGCATCGTGAAAGCCAGTGACGAGGTCAGAAAAGGCAAAAACTGCAAAATATAGGGGGTCAGCCCCAGTGTATCGGTTGCGCTCAGAAAATATTTATGAGATAGCACGTAAGAACTGGCTGCCAGACCAACCCCTATCAGTATTGGTCCCAGTGTCAGAATAGCCCAGTAAAGCAAAAAACTGGATGCCCCCTTCCTGCTATTACTGACAGACCAGATCTGATTAAACGACTTTTCAATCGCCGACATCATCAGAACAGAAGTGACAACCAGAAAGACACCGCCCACAACGGTCAGGCTGCGAGCCTGGCGAGCAAACTCTTTCAGATAATCCTGTAAAACCTGGCCACTTTCAGGAACAAAGTTACTGAATAACAGATCCTGAAACTGCTCTCCGGCATTCTGCACACTGGGCAACGCAGAAAGAATGCCGTAAGTCACCGTCATCAGCGGTACAATAGCAAACAGAGTGGTATATGTCAGATAAGCCGCTGTTTTCTGACTTTCATTTTTCTGAAAACGGCGAAACATAAAACGAATAAAACCGATTCCATAATGCTGGCAATAATCCAGAGTACCCTGTATAGGCGTCATCTGACGATCTCCTGTTCCCGTATGAAGCTCAGCTGGTTAAAATACCGGCTAATTTTACCACTGACCTGAATCAAGGATAAATGATGTCTACTGTCACTCTGTATCATAATCCACGCTGCTCTAAATCTCGCGCTACTCTGGAACTGCTTCAGCAACAAGGCATTGAACCCGCAATTCGTCGTTACCTGGACGAACCTTTGTCAGAGCCGGAAATTCATACTCTGTTGCAAAAACTGAATGTCAGTCCAATCGATATGATGCGCACCAAAGAAGCTGAATTTAAAGAACAGGGGCTCAGCAAAGACAGCGATGATACGGCTCTTATTGCCGCCATGGTTGCCACACCGAAGCTCATTGAACGCCCTATTGCCGAAACCGATTCCGCAGCGGCTATTGGACGTCCTCCGGAAAATGTACTGGATATCCTGCCATGAATAACAGCCCTTATGTGCTGATTCTCTACTACTCCCGCCACGGTGCCACTCGCACTATGGCAGAGTACGTAGCCGATGGCGTTGAATCTGTTCCGGGAATCGAAGCCCGTTTACGCACAGTTCCTCCGGTATCAGCGGACTGTGAGGCCACGGTTGATAGTATTCCGGCAGAAGGTGACCTGTATTGCACAGAGAATGACCTCAGGAATTGCTCAGGACTGATCATTGGGAGTCCGACACGTTTCGGCACGATGGCAGCACCACTGAAATACTTTCTGGAGAATACCAGCAATCTCTGGATGAATGGCGTTCTGATAAACAAACCTGCCGGGGCGTTTACCTCAACGTCCAGTCTGCATGGCGGCCAGGAATCAACTCTGTTATCCATGATGCTGCCATTATTACATCACGGCATGGTTATCACGGGCATTCCATACAGCGACACTGAGCTGCTGAACACAGCATCAGGCGGGACACCTTATGGAGCCAGCCATCTGGCAGGAAAAAACAGCGATAACGCTGTTGATCCCATTGAAAAAACCTTATGCCATGCCCAGGGAAAGCGTATCGCCAGCCTGGCTTGCGCACTGGAATCTGCATCCGATCATGCTTCAGAGCAGCCTTAACAAACAGAGAGCCGTTTAATGAAAAAAATGATGAGCCGCCTGGAAGCTGGTAAAGATATCAATCAGCTTGCTGAAAAAAGCCGCATCTGGGTGTTATTCAGCTTTATCGGTATGTTTGTCCTTCTGACAGGAAATAGTATTCTTTTTCCAACTGAAGGGGCTCGTACCTGGGTGATCGTACTCTTTCAGACCCTTCCGTTACTGCTGTTTATCCCAGGCGTATGGACCCGTCGCCCCAGGTCCCATGCCTGGCTTTGCTTTGTCAGCCTGCTCTATTTCACTCAGGGCGTAACCCAGGCCTTTATCCCTGATCACAAAATATTCGGACTAACACTGTCTGTACTGTCTATTGCACTTTTCTCATCAGCCATGATGTTTTCCCGCTGGGAAAGTCTTCGTATCCGGACTAACCAGAATACTGAGTCAGAGTGATATATACCTGAAAAGTGTTGCGGTATTCTTCAGTCACCGGAAAATATCATAACTCTTAACAGTGAAAAGCTTATTCAGATACTTGCTGCAGCTTCTTTAACCCTCTTTCATCAGAAGAACTAAAGAAGCTGTATTTTTACGATGCCATATCACTCACAAATCAGGGTATCATCACTTACACCGGATCAATTGACTCCACCCTGTTTTTTCCTTTCTGCTTCGCCTGCCTCATTGCCTGAGCCACATATTCCATCATCTGGTACTGATCAATCCCGCCATCAGGAATGAGAGAGCAAACTCCCGCACTGATAGTAACCACTTCTGCCGCTGATGACTGATGATGAGGAATAGCTATAGATTCAACCAACTGACAGCACTGCCTGGCCAGCATGGATGCTCCGGAGTCCGGCGTATTTGGTAGCAGCAAAACAAACTGATCCCCTCCATAACGCGCCAGTAAGTCGCCTGGACGATTAACAGCAGAACGTATAGCTTCAGCGATATTTCGTAAACATTCATCCCCTCTTAAACGGCCTTTATGCTGATTAAATGAGTCAAAATCATCCAGATCAAACAACACCAGAGATAAAGACTGATGCTCTCTTCTTGTCCGCTTCCATTCCTGATCAAAAGAGTGATCAAAAGTATGCCTGTTAGCAATCCCTGTCAGATCATCTGTCTGACTTTTTTTCACCAGCTCTTTATTAGATTTCCTCAACTCCTGATAACGCGCGTCAGATACTTGCTCCAGGTCCAGTTGACGGCGTTCACTCATACGCACATAGGAAGCTGCAATCGCCGTCAGAATCAATACGGTAAGAGTAACAACATAGGCCAGATCACTTTTGCGCTCATTCATAAACTCTTCAGATGGCGTGACCGTTAGCAGCCAGTGATAACCAGGTAAAACATTAATCAGAAAACTCTGGGCCATATCCATAACTTTTGCAGAAGCCGGTAATTGCCGAAAAAGCAAAGCATCTGCCTCTACTGAATCTTTTAGTATATTCTGATCCGTCAGCTGCACGTGTAAACCTGTCAGTTTTGAAGCTGACAAAACCTCCTTCATCAAATGCCTGACAGAAATAAATGCAGACAGAAGCCCTGATATATTATCTTCTGCTTCGGGATCAAAGACCGGCTGAATAAGCAGCACCAGCCGATCAGCATCGGAAGAAGACGTTTTACCATACCCCCGGGTAGAAACAGGTCCACTGATAGTCATCCTGCCGGAAACAACCGCATCTCTGATCCCCTGCAATAATACGGAATCAGAAGCCAGATCAAACCCTCTGTTATTGCGCTCTTTTAATTCAGAAGATACAAACAGAACCGGAAAATGATCTGAACGCTGGCGAGCTGGTACAGCAACTCCTGAGTCTGTTAACTCATAAATCTGAAAGTCAGGAAAATAAGCCTGCCAGTTTTGCTCTGCTGATTTTCTGTCACTGCTTCTGATAATCGGGGTCCAGTAAACACTCTGAATTTTCTCATGCCGATTTAATACTGACTCAGATAAATAATGAAAGTGCTGCTCTGCTTCTGACAAAGGCAAGCCATAATCAGTAGCCATTCCCGCTGCCAGGCCATGAACAGCCTCTGTTGCCAGTCTGAGTTCTTCGCTGAATTGCAGGGAAAGTACTTTCATATCGGCACTGATCCTGGACTGACTCACATCCTGCTTTAACTGATATACAGTAATGCCTGATATTCCGGAAAGGAGCAATCCAAGAATCAGAACAATAAGCGCAGAACGACCAACTGAATTCTGCATAATCTCCTCCAGCTACCATAAGCCTGATACATTCTCATATGCTTTCAGTATATGCAGGCAACAGAATTACGCCCTGATAAATCACCCCACAATAAGTGTAAAGAATAAAAAACACCTGATCATCGCAGCCTGATTTATATTTTGCCACCTCCCTCTGATAACACCTGACCTCCAGATAGGCAAAGCACGACCAGTGTAACCATTTCATTACACCGCACACCTGAAACCCCGAAAAACACCTGATAAGTACAAAAACTGTTTTATCTGGCATTGACAGTCTATAAAACTGATTATCTATTTTTTTTAGCAAAATTAACTAAATATCATCTGGTAACATAGCCGTGTAATCTGGTAACACCAAAGTATCATCACCTTATGGCACATCTAATGCTTAAACACATAACACCATGATTTATAATGATTTTATATTTGTTGGCATACAATATGGTTACAAATACAACCATCTGTATACGACATGACCAGATAACAACAACCTATGGTCAATGCTTGCGAATCCGTTCAGCATCATCCATACCTGATGTAACAGACCGGGTTATGTATAACGCAGGTCCGGAAACCACCAAAAGTGGTTGACACAGAACAAGGCCAAAAGCCTTAATAATAAAAAGGAGTACGCCATGAACGTATTTAGCCATCCTGATTTTGACGATCACGAAAAGGTTCTTTTCGGATCTGATCCCGCCTCAGGTCTGAAAGCGATTATCGCAGTTCATAATACAAACCGCGGCCCGGCACTGGGCGGCTGTAGAATGTGGCCCTACAATAACGACAACGAAGCCATGCGAGACGTACTCAGGCTATCAAGGGGCATGACATATAAATCAGCCCTGGCCAACCTGCCTCTGGGTGGAGGCAAGGCGGTTATCATCGGTAACCCCAGAGAACAGAAAACCCCGGAATTACTCAGAGCAATGGGGCGTCTGATAGAGTCTGTATCAGGTCATTACATTACCGCTGAAGATTCAGGCACCAGCGTACCTGATCTGAAAATAATGGCAGAGGAGACCAGCTATGTCGCCGGCATCCATGAGAAACACTGCCTGGATGGCCAGTTACGCAGCGGCGATCCATCCCCATCCACAGCTTACGGCGTATTTGTCGGTCTGAAATCAGCCGTTCAGTATCGCCTGGGTACTAATGACCTGAGCGGCCTGAAAGTAGCAGTACAGGGTGTAGGCAATGTTGGCTTCCGACTGGCCAAACACCTCAAAGAAGCCGGAGCTGAGCTTTGGGTAACGGATATCTACGACGACATGGTTAAACGCTGCGTGAATGAGCTGGGGGCAACGGCCGTTTCCTCAGATGAGATCTTCGGCCTTGATGTCGACGTCTTTGCCCCCTGCGCCATGGGCTCCATACTGAATAATCACACCATAGAGCAACTGAAAGCAAAAGTTATTGCCGGCGCAGCTAACAACCAGCTGGAAAATGATGCAATTCATGGTGAAGCGTTACGCAACAAAGGCATCCTTTACGCCCCTGACTATGCAATAAACTCTGGCGGTATTATTGATGTTTGTTATGAGCGCCTGGGCAATGATGATCCGGACGCACTCAATCAACATATCGAATCCGTCCATGACACTCTGATGGAAATCTTCAGTCGCTCTGACAGCGAACAGCAATCCACGCATATCATTGCTGACGCAGTTGCCAGAGAAAGATTTGCCAATCCCAGAAACATCCATCAAGCAGCCTGATTTTTATTTTTTCATTTTTGCGGGCCTCAGCATTTGAGGTCCGGAGATAAGTTCACGCGTTAATTCGAGGAGAATCTCGTGTCTGATACAACGACAACGACCACTGCAACTGCGGGACACCAGAACTGGTCGTCACGCTGGGCTTTTGTGCTGGCAGCCACAGGATCTGCGGTTGGCCTGGGTAACATCTGGAAGTTTCCCTATATCACTGGAGAGAATGGCGGCGGAGCTTTCGTTCTTGTATATCTGCTCTGTATTGCCGCTGTCGGCCTGCCAATCCTGATTGCAGAAATCATGCTGGGCCGTAAAGGCGCTAAAAGCCCAATTGCCAGTATGAGAGACCTGATCAGCAAACATAATGCCAGCTCTGGATGGGTATCTATTGGTGCTATCGGCACCCTGGCAGCCTTTCTTATCCTGTCTTTCTACAGTGTCATTGGCGGCTGGGCCATTAACTACGTCGGTTACACCGTATCCGGTGACTTTATTGGTAAAGATGGCGATGCTGTTGGTGGTATCTTTGGCGCTATGCTGGCCGACCCATCCAGCCTGCTGTTCTGGCACAGTGTGTTTATGGCGCTGACCCTGTTTATTGTAGCCCGAGGCGTTAAAGGCGGCCTGGAAAAAGCAGTAACCTGGCTGATGCCAGCATTATTTGCACTGCTGATTGTTATGGTCATTTACGCGATGACAACAACCGGCTTTGCTCAGGGGGTCAGCTTTCTGCTTACACCAGACTTCTCCAAACTCACTCAGGAGGGCGTACTGAAAGCCCTGGGCCATGCCTTCTTTACACTTAGCCTGGGTACCGGTGTTATGATGGCTTACGGCTCATACCTGAACCATGATGTATCCATCGGCCGCACTTCCATCACAGTCGGCCTGATGGATACAGTTGTTGCTCTGGTCGCAGGCCTGGCCATCTTCCCGATTGTATTTGCTAACGGCATGGAACCTGGCGCAGGCCCAGGCCTGATCTTCGTATCCCTGCCTCTGGCATTCGGCAGCATGTCTCTGGGCACTATCATTGGAACACTGTTCTTTGTACTGCTGGTATTTGCCGCTCTGACCTCTGCAATCTCTCTACTGGAACCTTCAGTTGAATGGCTGGAAGAGCGCAGCGGCTTTAACCGTGTGACAGCGACACTGGTTGCCGGAGGTGCCGTATGGTTCCTGGGTATTGCTACCGTACTATCACTGAATCTGTGGTCTGATGTACACCCGCTCGGCATGATTCCTGCGTTTGAAGGCAAGACAATTTTTGATCTGTTAGATTATGTCACTGCCAATATCATGTTACCTCTGGCTGGCCTGCTGGCGGCCCTGTATGTTGGCTGGGTAATGAAGAAAGAAGAAGTTGCTGAAGAGCTGAGCCTGGCCAATGGCCCTATGACACTGTTCTGGAATGTAACTCGCTACATTACACCCGCCGCCGTTATCATTGTATTTATGAATAGCATCGGTCTGCTGGGCTAATTCACAATACAATCCTCAAAAACAGCAGGGGGATCTGCAAGCAGCCCCCCTTCTGTTTTTTTGTTTATCCATCAGATAAACAATCTGACTTAATACCCGGAAGCCTACGCAGATACCGGAAGCTCAGGCGACAACAAAACCAATAGGTCATCTCCCTTAGCCTTTTTCTCTTTGTAGCTCACTCCCAGAGCACCCAGCAACGTTTCAGGATCAGCCTGATGCTTGCCAAACCAGATCCCCATTCTGGGCTTAATTTCCAGATCAGGATAGCCCGCATAAGATAAACGACCAACAGCTCGCATTAACTGTTTAACCAGATCCTGGACGGAAGAACGGGTAGCAGATGGCAGCAGCATACAAATTTTCTGACCGGAAAAACGACAAGCATGCTCACGGCAATCAACCAGACGTATTACAATCTGCCCAATGTGCTTCAGAACCTTATTTCCAGTTTCTTCACCATAAGCAGAGTTAATATCCTGCAGGTTAGAAATATCCAGTAACATGACACCCAATGGCTGCTCTCTTTCCTCAGCCTGCTCAAGCCCACCCATCAGATAAGGGATAAAAAAGACCCGCTGCATTAGCTCTGTTTGCGGATCCTGCATAGAATTCATCTGCACACTGGCCAGCATTTCCTGCATCTGGTCAGTTTCAGCCATTCTTTCAGTAACATCATGCCCATTAACCAGGATCAGCTTTTTCTGTTCAACTTCAACATACTGAAGCTGGAGCATATAATCCCGCATACCCGATAACTTAGACACCAGAACAGTATTCATTGACAGATGCTTCGCCTCAGAACCAGAGAGATTCTCAATTAAAGCGGTCAGCTCAGGGACAGAAAACTCAGGGAAAAGATCATGGGGTGAAATTTCACAGATTTCCCCTTTCTCATACCCAAGGGAAGACTCTGCCGCAGAATTACTGTAGACAAAACTCAGACTATCCGGGTCCAGCAAAATTAACAACTCTTTAGACTGAGCAATAACAGCTCCGACGAGCTGATCAGATACAGCGGCCATAGCGCCCTCCTTAACTTATTTTCAAAGGCCACTAACGTCCACTTAGTAAACCTTACAGATATATAAGTGCTGTTCTACCTATCAGTATATATCCTTATTGCCCGAAAACTACCATTTCAGTGTTTCTCTTACAAAAGGTATCGTTAACTTACGCTTTGCCATTAAAGAAGCGTGATCCAGTTGCTCCAGCATACCGAACAGCTCTCTTAACGTTCGAGGACCACGATGCAGAATATAACGAGCCACATCATCAGCCAGCTCTAACCCTCTTTCACGCGCCCTTAACTTCAGAGCTTCATTTTTTTGCTCATCAGACAGCTTCTGCAAGGAGAGCGTCACCCCCCATGCCAGCCGGGAAGATAAATCCGGCAGCTTAATACCCAACTGAGCAGGAGGTACATCTGCCGAAATAATAAGGCAACGTCCAGAATCCCGTAATCGATTAAAAAGATGGAAAACAGCCGTTTCCCATTTAGAACGCCCGGCAATCAGATGCAGATCATCAATACAAACCAGATCCAGATTTTCCAGCCCTTCCAGCAAATCCGGAGAAAGAAGTGCCAGTTCATCAAGAGGCAAATAAACAGAACTCAGATTTTTCTCATCTGCCAGGTGACAGGCCGCCTGCAAGAGATGACTTTTGCCGGAGTCCTCACTACCATAAATATACTGAAATACCTCTCCCTGACCAGAAAGCTGCGCATGGATCGCCTGAAGCAGCCAATCGTTATCGCCCGGGAAAAAGTTCGCAAAGGTCGCATCATCCCGAAGGCCTATGCTCAGTGAGAGTTGTGATGATTGGAAATCAGCCATATTTCAATGACTTACCTTAAAGAGCAATAATAAATACAGAATACATCCTTATGGATGCAAAGAAAACCTGTCTGTTACTCACACATTTCTATACACCCGAACCAATCATAATTGCCGGGCATTAAAAAAAAAAGATATTTCTATATCCGTACCAGCACTATAAAGAACTGCATAACCATTATCGTCTTTTACAGGTAGCTAATAGAGATCAACCATTGCAACCAAACGATAAATCAACGCCAGTGTTGCTACACCCCAGACAACTTTAATCAATACAGGCAATATCTGTTTTCGATCATTCTGCTCCATTTAAATACTCCAGGCATCCTTAATTCATTATCTGCTACCGAAATTGGCACTCTGACATCAGACATCCCTGATATTCTAAGTGATAGCCAGTCAGCAGATAACCAGGAGTAACCCTGAGTCTTGCCGTAAAACTCCTGATAAAATAGCGCAGCAATGCCAACCAGGAAAAATAAAGATACAAAACAGCAACTCTTAACAACAAACCAAAAAACAAAAAGACACATCAGGGCAAAATCATCAACCTGGGAAGGCATAAAGCAAAGCAGCTACCGGAACCATCAATACCGGTGCCGCAGTAGTCAATACTCGCCCCATAAGACTGCATCATTTTTCGAGTAACAAATAAGGTCAACCCAACACCTTTAATGTCAGGTAATAAATCAAAATGCAGCCTGCTGAAAGGCTGAAACAACTTTAGACCCTCTTCTTTTGGAATCCCCAGACCTTTATCCAGTACTCTGATTTCAATTTCGGTCTCCATTACCTCAATCATCACTCTGACATGATATTCCTCAGACGTTCTGTATTTCCTTGTGTTATCAATAAGCCCTGCAAATGCTTCAATCAGCACATCAGCAGGTATTGCCAGTTCAACTGAATCAGGTAGTTCAGCATATTCAAATAATGCTTCACCCTGTTCAGACGACCAGTCAGAGCACTCATCCAGAACAGGCAGCAAGGTTTGTTTCAGGTCGCAAGAATGATACTGAGAAAGCTTATGTTTCTGATCCGAATCAGACAAGTTCAGAACCTGATCCACAATGCTCAACAATCGTTTGCCCGCAACATCAATTTCTGTCAGACAATCCAGCATTTCAGGATCATCCAGTTCCATTTGCATCAACTGCGTAAAGCCCGATATAGCATTCAGAGGCGTCCTCATTTCATGGCTCATACGCGCAGTAAAACGGTCTTTTTCTTCATTTGCTCTCTGTTCACTCAGAAGAGCCCTGTGTAACGCTTCAGTCCGACTCCTGACGGTCTCTTCAAGAGCGGCCTTATGCTTTTCAAGCAAACGTTCAGCCTCTTTTCTGGCAGATATTTCCTGATCCAGAACAAACGCTGTCTGACGTACCCTGATGACATACCAGATAAAACAGGAACCTGAAATAACAACAAAAGCCAGAATCCAGGGGCGTATTTCTCTGTATACATCCTCAAGACGATAAGCGGGATACCATGACAACATGGCAACCAGCTCATTATTCAGACCCATTAGCGGGTAATGGGCTTCAATAGCCCAACGCTCCGGGTCCTCACGATGCTGATGCTCGTCATAGCGATTGATCACCTCCAGCCTGATACCTTCAATATGCTTTAACATTGATAAGTTCTGCAAAAAAACCTCATCTACAACTCTGAGCAGAACCAAGGCAATCCGGCCATCTCTTTCTGGCGCCAGCGTCTCATCCTCAGGTGTCAGCAAACTGCCATGAAAAGAGTACACCTTATCCTTAATACGTATAAAAGCCGATTCAGAGAGAGGAGGTATGGATTGCCAATTATTATGTAGCTGACTCCAGATATCTGCTGCTAAAAAAGCATGTTCAATATCACTTTCAATCAGATGTTCTTCTGTCAGCCATGACCATTCAATACCACGCTCAGAAACCAGCAAACTCCCCGCCAGACCAAAAGAGTCATTCAGATATTGTCCGATATTACTATCAGACCATTGCTGATCTCTGGTGTGATAAAACTTAATAGTTTCATCCCAGAATGCATTATCCCTGACAAGAAAATTCAGGGACTTCTGCATTTCAGACAGGGCACCTTCCATCGTCTGCTCTGAAAGATGGGCCACCATTTCTGTCTGACGTACCCGGCTCTGATAGAGACTCCAGGCCAGCAAAACCACAGCAATCAGCATAATCACGACCACTGGATAAGCCATATTAAGGAAACGTTTACTGGTTTCTGAACGCATTAATCCTGCCTGTAAAATGGGATCTGTTGGAGCCTGTCCATCACGACAGGGAAGTAACCTGAAAGCTCAGCATCCAGGCGTGCTATTTCACTCACAGATTCTGCCAGTTTATTATCAAATCTCAGTCTGGCGGAAAGTCCGGAAAGCGCCTGCTCAATCCCCATCAGTATCGCATAAGACTCCAGCCAGTTATGTCGCACCATATGATGCACCATCTTTCTCATTGGGACAGGCTGCAGATCAGAATAATCCTGCAACAGCTCGTATTGTGCTTCGGCAAACCCTGCCAGAGTTATACCGGAGTACTTATGCCACTGCCTGGCCAGTATATGATCCCATGCCATATCCAGCACAATACCCGCATAGCGCCGGTACTCAGTTCTGAATGCCTGTTTCAGCATCTTCGTTTCTGCCATATGATCAACAACAGAATCAATCTGGCGATGATAAAGAACCCCGGCTCTCAGCTCACTTTGTTCGTTATCCGATAGCTCTGCCCACAGATCATCCGGTAGTCCTCTGCCTTTAATATGATCAGCCATCAGATTGCCCAGACGAAACAAAACACTCTGCTGTCTCGCCAGCCAGGCGTGAGCAAGGTAGTTCATACTAATTCAGCCAATCCAGTGGAGCTCTGTCAGCAAGCAATACCTTTTTATCTCCATTCTTAAACTCTACAGTAATCCTGTTACTTTGCTCAGCGGATATCTCCAACAAAACACCTTCTCCAAAGGCCTTATGCACCAGCTGATCACCAATACGGTATGGTACTTCAGCAACTCCAGTTCCCGGCTTCCGATAAGATGTTCGTACAGCAACAGGATTAGCTATGGCAGTCACATCAATAGCAGAGTTAAAAAACGTCAGATACTGCTGTATCAACTCAGGCCGTTCAACCTGAACAGAATGTCCTGTTCTTTCTGGCTTGACTCCTTCTACAGAGGATTGGGCCGCATGTTCTTTATATAGAAGATCAGCCACACTATAACTAGCCTGAAGCTGCATCTCCCCCAGAAAACGGGAGCGTTTCTTTTTAGAATCATCATTTAATCCGTTATCCGTCAGCAGCAATAACTGCTTTTTTGCCCTGGTTAACGCGACATAAAATAAGCGACGTTCACTCTCCTCATCTTTAAGGCTGAAATCTGCCAGATTCTGGTAACAAGGGAAATGCCCCTCAGCCAACCCCGCCAGCACCACACGATCCCACTCAAGCCCTTTCGCACCATGAACCGTGCTGATAGTGACACCACGTCTGTTTACCAGGCTACCCCCAGACTGCTGCTGCTCATCAATCATGGCCAGAAATTGACTGATGTTACAACGCTGTTGCCGTATATAAGCAGCCAATGCCTGCAGTGTTTTTTTCTTTTCCTCAGACTGCTCTCTCGTAGCTGCAGCCTTATCTATCATCTCCCATGCATCCGTTTCTTTCAGTATATCGATGACCAGAGGCCCTGCAGGCTGGTCGGGTGATAACCTCGAAAGATGAAGAATAAAATTCAGCCTTTTCTTCAGACGTTTTTTACCATACGGCTTCAGATTCAGACGATCACAGATAGCATCCGGATCAATTCCCTGCTGCTGAACATAAGATACGACATTCTGCTGCTCTCTGTTAGAAAGAAATAAAGGAGGGAAACTCAGACAGGGTACCAGCCAGTCTGATGATACAGGCTGGTTCACCGGCTGACATACCAGCCTGAAATAAGTCAGAAACTGATTAATCATCGGCTGATTAAACACAAACTGGCTCTGCTGCATCAACCTGAAGGGGATACCCTCCCTCAGAAAATGAAGCTGCACAGGTACACTCAATGACCAGCTTCGGACCAGAACAGCAGAAACCTCAGCAGACTGAAAATCATCAGATTGGCTAAAGCAAGCTGTCAGATCACCAATATCCTTCAGTACCCGGATATCAGTAGGCGCATGAGTATCTACGGATAAACAAAGCTGGTTATCCCGCTGACGGTTATGACTGATGACATGGTTAGCACACAGAGACAATGCATGGCCATAACGGAAAGAATAATTCAGTGAATAAGACTGACAGGGGCTGAATTCAGCACTGAACTGACTCAGCATAAATTCGGGCCTGGCACCGCGCCATTCATAGATACACTGATCAACATCTCCAACAACCATAACAGAAGCCCTGGAACCACTCAGCAGTGTCAACAGGTATTGCTGAATCGGATTAATATCCTGATACTCATCAACGATGATATGATCCATATGATCTGAGATACGGGTTTTCAGCTCTGGCTGAGCAATGACAGCCATGACGGGGCGGTATATAAGATCAGAGAACGTCATAACGCCCTGAGCGGCCATAATCTCTTCCAGATGGCCAAAGGCATCAATAAAATAGATCTGATCATCAGGAAGGTTCAGTCGCTGAAACTGATCATCAGGACGAATCAGATCGGCCTTAACACGCTCAGTGAACTGCAAAAAAGCTTCCAGATAGTCTTTGTCCAGTGCTTTACGCTGCAATTGATCCGAGGCATCACTAAGAGATCGATGAATCGCTTCTCTGACCAGTTTTTCATACGGCCAGCCCTCCTGAATCAATTGTCTGCCAGGCAAAACACCCCAGCGCTGCAAACTCTGACACAGCTTATGGCCAATAGAATGAAAGGTCCGAACATCAGGCAGAGGATGCCCCCCCATACTGCTATCAGCAGCAGATAGCCGGAGCTTACGGGCAAAATCTTCGCGGGCAGCTTTGTTATACATTAAAACCAGAATCCGTCGGGGATTCGCACCTTGCGCTAACAGATGCAGGACACGGTGAACCAGGGTCGTTGTTTTACCTGAGCCAGCGACCGCCATCACTCTGGCATGACCAGTGCGATGCTGAATAACGTTCTCTTGTTGTTCTGTTAACTGTATCACTCTTCAGGCAGCTCACCCAGTGACCAGAACTGCCCTGCACTGAACACCCCGAGATGCATGGTCCCATTCACCTCGTTCTCTACTGCGGCACTGACCAACTGATAAAATAAATTCCTGTGCAGACGCCCTTGCATCCCGCCACGAACAGTCAGGTAGGGACGGGGCTCATCATTATCCCCATGAAGAACAATCAAAGGGTGCTCTGCATCCAGAGGTACCAGATCCCCCGTATTGGTCAGAAAAATAATAGCTCCATCAGACTCTTCTGCAATTCGGGTAATAATAAAAGGGACATCCTCAACCTGAATACCAATCTTTTCTACAGGAGTAACCAGGTAATACTTATCACCTTCTTTTCTCAGAATTGTCGAAAACATTCTGACAAGACTATCTCTGCCAATAGGAGACCCCATGTAATACCACTGACCATCCAGGGCAATATTCATATCAATATCACCACAAAATTCAGGGTTCCACTGCTCAACAGGTGGCAGGCCTGATTCTCCTGTATTCGCTTCTATCTGGTGTGCCAGACTCAAAGGTGAGAACTGATTATTCATTATCATGACCCGGAGAATAATATCCCTTTTCAATCACAAGGATATTAAGTAATAAGACACCCCCTGAACAAATGCGTCCTTTCTCAAAGTTGCCGAACTCTCCAGCCGTTAGCTATAGAGTATCGGAATACTTCAGTTCAGGTATATAAAGCAGATTTTATCTGATGAAAAAGGATATTGCAGGCAAAAAAAAAAGCAGCGTAACGCTGCTTTTTTAATTCTGTACAGATCGTACCGGAATTAACCGATTTTCCAGCTCTGTACACGCTCTTTACCATACTGTTCAATCCAGTCCTGGTAATTCTTCTGACGGCCACCACGTACCTCAATCACTTCTCCGGTCTCAGGATTCTTGTACTTAGATGGAGTACGCTTACGGCGAGCTTTCTGCTCTGGCGCAGCCTCTGCACTTTCTGATTTAGCGAATAACTCCAGAAGATCAGCTTCTGTTTTACCAAACTTAGCCAGAACTTCATCAATAGCCGATTTAAATTCTAACTCTTTTTTCAGGTCTTCACGCTCAGATAGTGCCGACAGCTCTTCCTGAAGCTGGCGAAGTAATTTTTCTTTCTGGCGGTATTCATTGATTAACATATTTCTCACTCATACGGCATGTGGGGAGGAAATTCGAATAGTACATACCTGAACAAAAGTATTCAGATATTCTTCAGCCTGTGGCAGCAGAATATGACTGTTTTCAGAAAAAGCGTTTGTTCAGATGCTTAGTACCGGGTACAGGTTTACCATGAATACTAATACCAGATAACTTAAAATACAAGTTAGCTAAATGTAAATTCTATATCAATATTAGTAATAGATTCAGATTTGTTTCAGGTTAATCAGTGAGCGATACCCCAACTGCTTCTCAGCCAACTCAATTTCAGATAATAATCTGTTTTTATCTTTGCCTAAAGTTCCCTTTAAAGGCAACAGGTTTGAAACATGATCTGAGCGATAGATGGTTTTTCGCAAGTTCAGTTCTTTTATAAATGAATGCATTTCATGTAATAGCTGAACACTATTTAATGGCTGAAATACAGTGCCAAACTCTTTTCGGAATCGCTGTGGCCCCTTATGAAAAGTCAGCACCAACGACGATAAGTATTCGGGTTGTATCTTATTAACCAGAGCCGCTGAATTAACTGCATGCTGCTCAGACATATCCACTCCACCCAGGCCATTGATAATCATCACTGAGCTGGTTATTCCCGCCTGTTTAATTTTTTCCATTGCCTCAAAGATGGACAATGAACTTTCTCCTTTATTAATACGTTTTAATACTTCATCATCGCCTGACTCAAAACCAACATAAAGCATTGATAAACCGAGATTTTTTAAATCCTCAAGCTCTTTGATAGTTTTATTTTTTATATTCCCGGGCAAACAGTAAGCAGAGACACGCTTCAGATCCGGAAAAGCATTATTTAATTCAAGCAGGATAGTCTTCAGCCTTCTGAAAGAAAGCACCATAGCATCACCATCCCCCAGGAAAACCCGGTTAACGTCCTGTAAAACCTGTCCTGATTTTGTTATCTCTTCAAGAATTTCATGCTCCTTACGCACATAAAATCTTTTCTGCTCATCAGTATACATTTCACAAAATGAGCATTTATTCCAGCTGCAACCATTGGTTACAGGTATAATTAAAGACCGGGCCTCACTAGGAGGCCGGTAAACAGGATCAATATACTGAATGGGGAAATCATCGTTATAAAACATATCAGGGCTCTTCTCTGTTTCTCCCTCTCTGCCCTCTGTTGCCCATGCGCACACCAATTTCCATCAGGAATGTAAAGAACTCATCCTTGTCCTGAATAACCTCCTGAAAAAAACGTGACTGATACAGGGCTGCAGCGCCATGAACAAGCGCCCAGTGAGCACAATAATGAAAATAGCTCGGAACATCTTCCAGCTTATTCTCATCAACCCTTGCTTTAATCAGGTCTGTCAGACTTTCCAGGTTGCGCGCTCTGAAACGATGCAGTTCTTCCAGCATTTCAGGCTCAGCAGCTGACTTCGTCAGCTTATCTTCCAGCCTGGAAAATAAAAGATACTTTCCGGGATCCTGCATTCTGAATTCAAAGTAGGCTCGTGACAGAGCTTCTTTATCTTCTGAAATTTTAGGTGACTGAAAAAGATCGGCCAGATCTTTTTCATAATCCAGCATTAATCTTAAATAAATTTCAGATTTACTTCTGAAATGCTTATATATTGTTCCTTTACCAATACCTACATGATCAGCAATCATTTCTACGGTGACTCTGTCTTCACCATGCTCAAGAAATAATTCCAGAGCAGCATCAAGAATATTCATCTCTCTTTGACGAAACTCCTGAACTTTTCTGGCCTGCTTTTCTACTGCTGATAACGTCATAATATTTTCTACCTGTTGAGAGCCTGAGCTTTCGATTTGCCAGCTTAACCAGCAGCTGATACAACCCCATTTGCTGCGCCGCACATAATACCACAAAGCAGCACTTTCTGACCAGATCTATTTTTTTAGTCACAAAAACAGATCAAATCATCTCTACCTGGTCACACTATAAAAATAAGACAGTTATTCAGAAAATACAGGAAGGCAACACAGTGGACTGAACCAGAATTCAATCCGGTAAAGAATAGACCAGAACAAAAACAGAGAAGAGAAGAGAAGAGAAGAGAAGAGAAAATAGTCTCTTTCAGCTCCCTCAGAATGCCTGAGGAAAAACAGGCTGTTTGATATTACGATTTGAAAACAAATCAGTAGGAAAGGAAATCTGAATACCAGAGCAGAGGGCCTGACCAGACCCTCTCAGAAAACGCTCAATGAGTCAGTGGGATATGCGCTAACTTTGGATGCTGCTTACAAGATGGGTTCATTACAGAAACACCTCCAGCTTCACGAATAAACTGAAGACTTTTTTCACTGATGTCAGAGAAAATAAACTCACATTCACGATCTTTGATACTCAAACGACCATCCGGTGTCAGGTAGAGTTTTGCACTTTCAAGATCAAACTCCGGAGCCAGCTTAGGCAGTAGTACACGATTAAACTCTGGACGAGCAATCACTTCAAACTGTTCCACATGATATGTTTTCATGGCGAATCCCTCCGGGCATTTAAATATTTTTTTAACCCTTACGTCATAATTTCAGTGTACTCTTGTCGCCCCCCAGAATTATTACAATTCAGTTAATTCTGATACTCCCAGGTTATTTTTTTGATCTGAATCACATTCCATGCCCCATGCAGCAATGGAAAAAATAGCATACGCTTATTGATAGTTACCACGAAAAAGATGAGGGGGAAATCTGATCGATTTTCTGCCACCGTCAGTCCCTTTACAAGGAGCCAGCTATGAAAGTAACAAAGGTTACCCGGCCTCTGGTTAACTGGCTGATACACTCTCGTCCCGCTCCCGAATTCCCTCTGTCCGACTTTGAGCGCATCAGATATGAACTACGCCCCTGCGATGTCATTCTGGTAGAAGGCCGGACCCGAGTCAGCGAAGTGATTAAAATGATTACTCAAAGCAGCTGGTCACATGCGGCACTGTATCTGGGAAGACTGCATGATATCGAAGATCCGGAACTCAGAGAAACCGTGAATGAGCTATTCCCTTTTCCTCCTGATACCCAGTTGATTGTGGAGTCAGAGTTGGGGTTGGGGACTGTGATCAGAGATCTGGCCAGCTATAAACAGGACCATATCCGCATCTGCCGCCCACGCGGACTCAATCGCAAAGACAGCCAGCAGATGATCCATTACACCATCAGTCAGCTGGGAAAAGAATATGATGTCAGACAGATTCTCGATCTGGCCAGATTTTTATTTCCCTGGTGGATTATGCCAAGGCGATGGCGCTCATCTCTGTTTCAGCACAACCCCGGAACAGCCACCAGAACCGTTTGCTCAACTATGATTGCAGAAGCTTTTGGCTTCATCCAGTTCCCTATTCTGCCACTGGTAAAAAAAGCCGGAGAGGATGATATTCAATTATTCCGGCGCAATCCTAAGCTCTGTACCCCCAGAGATTTTGATTATTCACCTTACTTCGAAATTATTAAATATCCCTTTATGGATTTCTCAGAACACAGTGACTATCGGTTGCTGCCCTGGCATGGAAAAGGTGTTTTATCCGGAGAAGAAGCATCAATGTATATCTCCCCGGAAACCCGTAGCCCTGATCAGTCAAACACCGGGCAATACAGGTCATCTGAACATAAAAAGTATGATAATCATGGTGAAAACAAGCAGGCTCTCCAGTCAGATGACACCAGTCACTTACCACCAGAAAAAACTGAGCCCAGAGCATTCAGCCCGGCTCATATCCCGTCCCCCCAGATAGACGAAGACTTTTATAATATGCCTTCCTCTTCTTCTGGGCAGATTATCCCGGGCCAGAAATAATATCGTGCAAGAGGAAGATAACCGCTTTTAGCTATCCACCTGAGGACGTGCACCTTTAAACAGCCGGAAAAAGTTCACTGTTGTCTGCATTGCCAGCTCTTCGTACGAGATACCACGTAACTGAGCAATAAATTCAGCCACATCACGGACATGGGCTGGCTGACATTTCTTTCCCCGATGTGGCACAGGAGCCAGATAAGGTGCATCGGTTTCAACCAGCAGTGAATCCAGAGGTATTGACTGCGCTACCAGGCGTACCTGATCAGCATTGCGGAAGGTCACAATACCTGAGACAGATACCAGATACCCCATTCTGATAGCCTCTCTGGCCATATCCAGATCTTCAGTAAAGCAGTGTAAAACACCTTTAGCATCAGGGCCATACTCCCGAAGCATCTCCAGAGTATCCTCTTTCGCTTCTCGGGTATGGATAATGACGGGTTTGTCTACTTCCTGAGCCGCTATCAGATGGCGACGAAAACGTTCCAGCTGAATATCCCGATTATCCGATGCATAATGATAGTCCAGACCTGTTTCACCTACGGCAACAATCAGGTCATCTTCTGCTTGTTTAACGATGTCATCAACGGAAGGCTCATGAGCCATATCCTGTAAAGGATGAACGCCAGCCGAAGCAAACACACTGCTATACTGTCGGGCAAAATCCTTCAGTACTACCACATCATCCAGCGTAACACTGACCGCAAGAAAGTGACTTACACCACGTTCATGAGCGGCATCCAGAGCCTTTGAAAGATCACCCTGCCAGGCTTCCAGATCCAGTCGATCCAGATGGCAGTGAGAGTCAATTAAATACATAGAGATCCTGTTAAAACGTATAAGTCGGGCAGTGAGTCAGATCAAAGCCCTCAAGAAGAACCTTTATCCTTTTATTTAAAGCAGCAGCATCCGCTGGTAGCTGAATACCTACTCCTTGTACCTTCTGATTCTGAGCATAAGCCGGGGTAATCCAGACGACTTTGCCGAAAACCTGAGTAAAGGTAATATCTCCCGGTAACCGGAGCTGCAGAGTCAACCAGCAACCTGCAGAAAACTCATCAGTACAGGGGATAAATAAACCACCGCCATTGATAAAAGGCATATAAGATTTAAATAACTCATCCGGGGTTTTAAATTCCAGATCTAAGCTATCTGATATTGCCCCATCCGTAATGGGTTGCAACTGTTTTGTTGTCTCCATTAGCAACACACCTCCTTGTCATCATAATCAGTTATCCTGCTGAAACCACCTATACCAGCATTTTCCCGGACCAGTTAATCAGTAATGCCTCTATAGCCAGCTGAATATTCGGATTGCCTCCGGAAGCCAGCTGAGAGCGTAACTCTCCTACTCTCTGATAGAGTTCCCGCGCAGCATCAAGACTGGCTGTCTTATGCCAGTGTCGATATAAAGGCATCATCTCCGGAAAACGCACCTCAGAATCCTGCTGCAACAAACACCAGGATGACCAGTCAGCCAGCCATTGCTGCATCCAGCGCAGCGTCCACTGAAGGTCTCCCTCCTGAAATGAAGGTGCCAGCTCAACCGGCTCAGCGCCACGGGTAAGACTTTCCATCAGCAAGAACAGTTTATCTCTTTGCTCATGCATCGAATCTGATGCCAGCTGCCTGGCCATCAGAGGATTGCCATTTGCCATCTTCAATAATTTCTCAGTATGCAGAGCCTGATGACTTTCCAGATTATCGTGCAGCCATTGCACAGCCAGATCATGCTGCGGTACAGGTAAAGCTATTTGCTGACAGCGACTACGAATGGTTGGTAATACACTGCTAATGCGATGTGTCAGCAAAACAAACAGAACATTTTCTCCTGGCTCTTCCAGATTTTTCAGCAAAGCATTGGCAGAGTTCTGATTCATCGCATCAGCAGGCTGCATGATAACGACACGGAAACCACCTTGCTGAGCGGTTTTTCCAACATAACTCTGTAAGGCTCTGATCTGCTCAATACGAATTTGCTTACCGGCTGACTCAGGAGATATTTCTGCCAGATCCGGATGAGATCCGGCAGCCAGCAACTGACAGGAAGCACAGTCACCACACGCGGTATCAGAAGGCGTTCGACAAAGCAGATAAGCCGTCAGAGCATGGGCCAGATGGGATTTACCGATACCCTCTCCACCAGAAATAAGTAAAGCATGGGGCAAACGTCCGGCCTGATAGCGTTCAATCAGACGTTTCCACTCCTGCTGCTGCCAGAGTAAAGGCTCTGTCACCAAAGAAGAAGACTGAGACTCCGTCATGGTTCAGCCCTGGTATCAAAAAAATCTGCCAGCACATCGGCTATAGAGTGCTGCACAGTTTCAATCGACTGACTGGCATCAATTACAGCAAAGCGGTCTGGCTCCTGACGCGCCCTGTCCAGATACCCCGATCGAACTTTATCAAAGAAATCTGTTTTTTCCTGTTCAAAACGATCGGCTTCACCACGTCGGGCCACGCGTTTAAATGCTGTCTCAATATCCAGATCCAGCAGAATAGTCAGATCAGGCCTGAGATCAGATTGAACCAGAGTTTCCAGCTGAGTAATCCAGCTCATATCAACTCCACGGGCATAGCCCTGGTAAGCATATGTTGCATCGGTAAAACGATCAGACACAACACAGCGCCCTTCTGTCAGCAAAGGAATAATATGCGTATCCAGATGCTGAGCCCGTGCAGCAAACATCAGCAGAAGTTCTGCTTTATCGCTAACGGTTTCCTGACGCTTTTGCAACAACAACGTCCTGATCTCTTCGGCCATAGGCGTGCCACCAGGCTCACGGGTCATAACAGGCTGCAATCCCCGCTCTGAAAGCCAGTGCTGAATAAATGCAAGATTAGTACTTTTACCAACGCCTTCAGAACCTTCCAGTGTTATAAAAACACCCTTTTTATTTTGCACAGATCAAACCTTTTCTTCTATCCGGAGTACTACTTGCAGAAACAAGCAGCCCCTTAAAACGATTCCCAAAGATGCCTTATTGACGGAATAATCAATCAGAAAGCACACTACTGCTCAGCCCGGTCAGGGCTCGATTGATAATTCTGTTTACGCTTATAAATCTGATATTCCCGTACTGCCCGGTTATGAGCGGCCAGTGTACGACTAAAAACATGACTGCCATCCCCTTTGGCCACAAAATATAAAGACCCATCCTTTTCCGGGTTCAGCGCAGCATGAATTGCCCCCCTGCCGGGCATGGCAATAGGCGTTGGCGGCAGACCATTAATACGGTAAGTATTATATGCCGTCTTTTCTTTCAAGTGGGTCCGGGTCAGGTTGCCCTTAAAACGCTCTCCCAGTCCATAAATCACCGTAGGATCAGTTTGCAACCGCATTTTTTTCTGCAAGCGGGTAACAAAAACCCCGGCAATCCGGGCTCTCTCATCAGGAACACCGGTTTCTTTTTCCACAATCGAAGCCATTATCAGAGCGTCATAAGCGGATTTATAAGGTAACTTTTTCTGATCGGCCTGATCCCATTCTTCCTTAAGCACCTGCTGCATTTTACTGTATGCTGTCTTCAGAATATGCAGGTCAGTGACACCTTTATGAAACTGATAGGTATCCGGGAAAAACTGCCCCTCCGGATGCAAGTCACGATAATCTTTACCCGCTGCAGCCTGCATAATATCACCAGTTTTCATATCATGAGTTCTGACATCCAGTTTGGCCTGCTGTTGCAGAAGAGCCAGTACTTCTTTAAATGACAGCCCTTCGGGCAAAGTGATCTGATACTGAACCGGCTTGCCTGATGTCAGAATATCAAGCAGCGCATGAGCATTAATTCCTTTTGGTATCCGGTATTCACCTGCCCTGAGTACATACTTCTGCGGATACAACTTTAACCAGAGCCTCAGGGGCCAGCGGTGTTCCAGAATACCCTCACGCTTCAGTGCACGCAGCGCCTGATTAACACCTGCACCTTTTTGCAGTTCAAAGATCACACTATTCTGTATTGGCAAAGGCGCGGCCAGCATTTTCTTCCAGTAAAGAAAGCCAGCCAGAGCCGATACTGCCAGAAACAAAAGAACAGACAACAGAATTAGTACGCTGCGTTTGTAAAAGAATGCCATCCGATAACCCATATTCGTTGAACTTAAATCACGATAATTCAGTGAGTTAAACAGCCTGAGCCGGATCAGGCAAGCCCGATTGCCTGTGCAAAGAAGAAATTAACTCAATCAGCTGACCGGCAATATCCCACTGTTTCCTGATCTGATTATTTTCCAGCCAGGTTCTGATTGGAATAACACCTCTGACGCTATTACATAAAAAAGCAGCCTCTGACTGCATCAAGTCGTCTGCAGTCAGAACAGATTCTTCCACAAACAAATGATTCTGCTGACAATACTGCAAAATAAAGGCTCGCATCACCCCGGCAACACCAGATGTATCTAATCGGGGTGTATACCAGATATCTCCTTTCAGCAGAAACAGATTACTGACCGTCCCTTCGATCAGAAGGCGGTCCTGACTGAACAATAAACCTTCAAAAATATCCGGGTCCGTCCATTCATTACGAGCCAGGATCTGTTCCAGACGATTCAGATGTTTCATTCCTGCAAGCACTGGCTGTGAGGCCAGCTTTATATTACAGCTCCTGACCGTCACGCCTCGAGTATAGTAGTGTGCAGGTGTAACCGGTACAGGCATTCCCTGAACCAGCCATCGTACCTCTTGCCTCTCAGGCACAGCATAGCCCCGACCGCCACTACCTCGGGTTACGATGAGCTTAGCCAGTCCTGAGCCAGGCACTACCCTCAGCAAACTCTGCCGGAATACTCCGGCGTCAAAAGGCAGAACAATTCCCAGACGGCTTGCAGAATCAGACAATCGCCGCCAGTGTAATTCTGCAAACATCAGCTGATTATCCACGACACGACAGGTTTCAAACAAACCATCGCCGTAAGCAAGTCCACGATCAGTAACAGGTAAGGTATCACCAGGCTTGCCGTTTATCAGGGTCTGAAATGGCACAACAGATTCCGCAGGCTATAAAGTCAGAGAAAGGAGAAAGGGCTTCTGTAAAAAGAAGCCCTTATCAGATCAGATACGGGAGAACAGCAGACTGCCGTTCGTACCACCAAATCCAAAGGAGTTGGACAGCGCATGATCAATTTTCATATCACGAGCAGTATGAGGCACATAGTCCAGCACACAGCCTTCAGCCGGATTATCCAGATTAATCGTTGGCGGAGCCACCTGATCACGGATAGCCAGTATAGAAAATACTGCTTCTACAGCACCGGCAGCCCCTAACAAGTGGCCAATCATAGATTTGGTCGAGCTGACAGCAACGGAGCTGGCGGCATCACCCAGCACTTTCTCTACGGCACGGCTTTCAGCTACATCGCCAGCAGGCGTAGAAGTGCCATGCGCATTGATGTAGTCCAGCTGCTCAGGGTTCAGACCTGAATCTTTAATCGCATTCGCCATAGAAGCAGCAGCGCCCCGACCGTCTTCTGGTGGCGAGGTCATATGATAAGCATCATCACTCATGCCAAAACCGGTCAACTCAGCATAAATGGTTGCACCACGGGCTTTAGCATGCTCATACTCTTCCAAAACCAGTACCCCGGCACCATCAGACAGTACAAAACCGTCACGATCAGCATCCCATGGACGACTGGCTGCCTGAGGGTCATCATTACGCGTCGATAAGGCGCGAGCAGCAGCAAAGCCTCCTAGTCCCAGAGGTGTTGTCGCCATTTCAGCACCACCGGCCAGCATGACATCTGCATCGCCGTAAGCAATAGTACGAGCAGAGTAACCGATGTTATGTGTGCCTGTTGTACAGGCTGTTGTGATCGCTATGTTAGGTCCCTGAAAACCAAACCGGATGGCAAGGTTCCCAGAAATCATATTGATAATACTGCCCGGTACAAAGAAAGGAGAAATACGGCGAGGGCCTTTCTCATTCAGCACACTGTGATTCGCCTCAATCATTGGCAGACCACCAATACCGGAACCAATCGCAACACCGATACGGGCAGCATTTTCCTCTGCACATTCAAGACCGGAATCAGCCACCGCCTGAATAGCCGCAGCCATACCGTACTGGATAAAAGTATCCATCTTACGGGCATCTTTTGTCGGCATATATTCAGAGATATCAAAGCCTTTTACCGAGCCGCCAAATTGGGTGCTGAAACCCGATGTATCGAAGTGCTCAATAGGACCAATACCACTTTTGCCGGCCAGGATACCATCCCAGCTATCTTTTACATTATTACCGAGGGGCGTAACCAAACCCAGGCCAGTAACAACGACCCTTCTGCGAGGCATTGTGCTTCCTCCAATTACGAGATAAAGAGCAATCTTCTGAATAAACAGTTATTCAGATAAGATCCGGAGTCTTTAACGATAAAAAGAAATGACAAAAAAGAAAAGCCGCCCTGCAGAGCAGAAAGCGGCTTCCTTGTAGTCAGTCTGAGGACTGATTACGCTCCCAGATTACTGATGAGCAACTACGTAATCGATTGCTTCCTGAACGGTTGTAATCTTTTCAGCTTCTTCGTCCGGGATTTCAGTCTCAAACTCTTCTTCCAGAGCCATAACCAGCTCTACAGTATCCAGAGAGTCTGCACCCAGATCGTCAACGAAAGAAGAAGCATTGGTGATTTCTTCTTCTTTAACACCCAGCTGCTCGCCTACGATCTTTTTTACACGCTCTTCGATAGTGCTCATAATTAAACAATTCTCCTGTGGGTACAAATCCGAACAGTCTTATAATTCAAAAAACTGGTCGGTATTTTATAGAGGGTTATTGAGTGGCGCAAGCCATTACTCAAAACCAGCTTTAGCGCATATTCATGCCGCCATTAACTTGCAGAGTTTCACCTGTGATGTAACCTGCACCTTCACTCGCCAGGAAGGCGACTGCATTGGCAATCTCTTCTGGCTGGCCCAGACGAGCCAGAGGAATCTGCTTCTTAAGCATGTCATGCTGCTCCTCAGGCAAAGCATCGGTCATATCCGTTGCAATAAAACCCGGAGCAACAGAGTTCACCGTAATATTACGGGAAGCCACTTCACGGGCCATTGCACGGGTAAAGCCTTCCATACCGGCTTTTGCCGCAGCGTAGTTGGTCTGCCCCATGTTACCCATAGTGGCAACAACAGAGCTGATATTAACAATACGCCCCCAACGGGCTTTAGTCATACCACGCAGAACAGCTTTAGACACACGGAACACGGACTTCAGATTGGTATCCTGCACATCATCCCATTCGTCTTCTTTCATACGCATCAGAATGTTGTCTTTAGTAATACCCGCATTGTTAACCACAATCAGAGGGGCACCAAACTCTGCGTTAATCTCTTTCAGCACACTATCAACGGACTCCTGAGAAGTCACATTCAATACCATACCTTTACCCTGAATACCCTGTTCTGCCAGGCCTTCAGAAATACTGTTTGCACCGCCTTCTGAGGTTGCAGTTCCAACAACAATAGCACCCATTTTACCCAGTGCATAAGCCGTTGCACGACCGATACCACGGCTTGCTCCGGTAACCAGAGCAACTTTACCTTCAATACTCATTACATTCTCCGGACATGGTTAAAGATCAGTCGCCTTTAACCAGATCAATAGCAGATGTCAGGGCATCCGGGTCATTAACAGCCAGGACCCTGAGGCTACGTTGAATTTTCTTATTCAAACCCGCCAGTACTTTGCCAGGGCCACACTCTACTGTGGTATCAACACCCTGATCCAGCATATACTGAACACAGCTCACCCAACGAACCGGGCTATACAACTGAGCCAGTAAGTTTTCACGAATCGTATCCACATTCGTCTGTGGCAAACCATCAACATTCTGAACCACAGGAATACGCGGCTCTTCGATAGCAATCTTCTCCAGCTCAGCAGCCAGACGATCAGCGGCAGGACGCATCAGATCACAATGAGAAGGTACACTGACAGCCAGAGGAACTACTTTCTTAGCGCCCATCTCCTGACACTTAGCACCAGCCCTCTCTACCGCCGCTTTATTACCGGCAATAACAACCTGCCCCGGACAGTTATAGTTAACAGGGGAAACCACTTCATCTTCAGCAGCGGATCGACAGGCTTCTTCAATCTTTTCATCGTCCAGCGCCAGAATAGCAGACATAGCGCCTACTCCCTCTGGCACAGCGTCCTGCATGAACTCACCACGCAGTTTAACCAGACGGACAGCATCAGCAAAACCGATAGCTCCAGCACAAACCAGTGCGCTGTACTCTCCCAGACTATGTCCTGCCACAACATCCGGGCGCGGACCTTCAAGCTCTTGCCAGACACGCCATATAGCTACACTGGCAGTCAGAATTGCAGGCTGGGTCTTATCAGTCTGATTCAGTGCTTCAGCGGGACCTTCCTGAACCAGTTGCCAGAGGTCATACCCCAGAATTTGAGAAGCTTCTTCGAACGTGGTACGCACAACTGAGTAACGATCAGCCAGCTCACTTAACATGCCAACTGCCTGAGAACCCTGCCCAGGAAATACAAAAGCCAGGGACTGTGTCATAGCAAACCCTTTACACTGTTATTATTAATTGGCTTCAGACCAGGACATTTAAGTCTCGGGTTACCGAAACCCTTTTAAATCCTTAATAGACTGACCACCAGGCCAGAACAGCGCGCGATTATAGCACAACAGAAAAAAAATCGAGGCTCAATTTCTAAATTAATCTATTGCTTTACTTAACACGCAAGGCACTATTGTGCCTGAATCTTTTCTGCTACTTTTTGACATAAATCGGCCTTTACAGCACGCTGCGCATGCACAATAGCCCGATAAAAGCCCTCAGCTTCAGCAGCCCCATGACTTTTGACAACAACACCCTGCAAGCCAAGAAGTACAGCTCCGTTATATTGCTCCGGATTCAAAGAACGCCGTAAACGTTTTAGCACAGGGCGGGCCAGTAAACTGATAAAACGGCTATATAAACTCCGGTTAAAAGCTTGCCGTATCTGCTGAAATAAAAAGCGCACAACACCTTCACTGGTTTTTAATGCTGTATTACCAGAAATACCATCACAAACGATTACATCAACATCACCAGTAAAAATATCACTGCCTTCAACAAAGCCCTTATACTCAATGTGCGGACTACTGGAGAAGAGCGCTGCCGCACGTCGAATCTGATCAGTCCCCTTCAACTCCTCCTCACCTACATTCAGCAATCCGACTGAAGGGGAAGCCTTATTCTGCATCACGCCAGCCATCGCACTCCCCATCATGGCAAACTGAAACAGATCATACTCATCACATGCCAGATTAGCCCCCAGATCCAGCATCAGGCATTCACCCGCTCGGGACGGTAACAAAGTACAGATAGCAGGTCGACTGACTCCGGGATACATCTTCAACAGATAGCGACTAATCACTGCCAGCGCACCGGTATTTCCCGCACTGACACAGGCATCCGCCTTCCTGTCTGCCACAGACTGTACAGCCAGATGAATAGATGATCCTTTATAATGTCTCAATGCACTTTTCGGATTTTCATCCATAGCAACACTGATATCGGAATGACAGATTTCAATTCGTGACAGGTAAGCAGAGTGTTCAGGCAAACAGGCTGAGATCTGAGCCTGGTCACCGACAAGAAGAATATACAGAGAAGGGTTTTCTTTCAGCGCCCGAAGCGAGGCAGGCACTGTGACACGGGGACCGAAGTCCCCGCCCATCGCATCAATAGCGATTAGCACAAGGGAGCCAGATTACTCTTCGCCCTTGTCCACAACTTTCTTACCACGGTAGAAACCATCAGCAGTCACATGGTGACGCAGGTGGGTTTCACCAGTGGTTTTGTCCTCAGACAGCGCAGATACAGTCAGCGCATCGTGAGAACGACGCATACCGCGCTTAGAACGGGTTTTACGGTTCTGTTGAACAGCCATGACAACTCACTCCTAATACAACTAGAGGTTGCAGTTAACGTTTGTCCTTCAGCTGCATCAGCACACTGAAAGGATTTTCCGGTTTAGTTTCAGGTTGCGCTTCTTCCACATCACCTGAAACCAGCATTTCACTTGAAACGGAACACTCACCCTCATCGTGATACGATGTGATTGGCAGAGTCAGCAGAATCTCATCTTCAATCACAGGTAAGAGTTCCAGCTTTTCGTCTTCGACGATCAGCGGTTCATACTGTTTCGGTAAGTTAGCAGCCGCTTCATCAGAAGAAGCAATCGCTAACAAAAATTCGCTATCGACATCAATAGGCATCGGCTGCATACAGCGCTGACAACTGACCATTAACTGGCCTTTCAGCTTACCCCGTATAAAGCGTATCCGCTGAGGGTCGATATCGAACTCAAGACGTACATGGCAATGCCCTTGCGTATCAGCCAGAGCACTGATCACCCGCTCGCATTTATCGAGAGGAATATCCCCCTCGATAAAACCTGCATCCCGGGCTAATTTGTACGGCTCGATCGTAATTGGAAGTCGGTCACCAAACATAAGCGCGCAATAATAGGGATATGACCCGCAACTGTCAAAGGATAGAATAAAAAGAACACCAAATATTTATCGACGTTGCGATTATCGACAAGGATTCATCTAATGCTCCCACTTGTTCTTGCTTCCTCCTCTCGCTACCGAAAGCAGCTACTGGAGAAACTAGGCTTGTCATTTATCCAGGCCAGCCCGGATACTGACGAAACAGCACTCCCGGATGAAACGGCACAGCAGCTTACAGAACGCCTTGCTTTGCTCAAAGCAAGTGCTCTGAGCACACATTATCCCGCTCATCTGATTATAGGCAGTGATCAGGTCGCAACCCATAACGGGCGCATTATCGGAAAACCACACACCAAAGACAATGCTTTTCAGCAGTTAAAAGCATTCAATGGACAAAGCGTGACGTTTCTTACCGGACTATGCCTGTACAACAGCCAGACAGGCCAGCATCAAAGCCATGTGGAGCCTTTTTGTGTTCATTTCAGAGAACTGAGCGATCAGCAAATTCTGTCATACATTGAAAAAGAACAACCACTGGATTGTGCAGGCAGCTTTAAATCTGAAGGGCTAGGTATCACTCTGTTTTCAGCCCTGGAGGGAAGAGATCCGAACAGCCTGATTGGCCTTCCTCTTATTGCTCTTACCACCATGCTGCGCAATGAAGGCACAGACCCTCTATCATAGCAGCACAACCTGAAGACACGCCATCATCTGAGATCCCACCTATCAGAGAACAACACCTGCCAGGCAGCGACCTGCCAGGTGTTATCGGACACATGCCATTCAACTGAATCTAATCTTTATTAATAGATTGCCATATTACGTAACGCAGCCTGAACCTGCACCCCAAACTCACGTCCGAGCTGCTTCAACGGCGATGGTTCCGGAGTAAAATCGACCAGACGACCGATACCCACCTTATCTTCAGCCACCTGACGCATACTCGCCAGACCATCAATCAACCCCATCTCCCTGGCCTGCTCACCATTCCAGACCAGCCCGCTGAACACTGACGGATCATCATTCAAGCGATCCCCTCTGCCTTCTTTAACAGCGCGGATAAACTGCTCATGAGTCTGGCTCAACACCGAACGCCAGAAATCAGCCTGCTGTTCACTCATATCGGTAAAAGGGTCAAGAAAAGCCTTATTCTCACCGGAGGTAAAGACACGACGTTCAACCCCGACTTTATCCATCAGCCCTGTAAAACCGAACCCGGATGAGACCACACCAATCGACCCGACCAGACTGGCTCTGTTGGCATAGATCTCATTCGCTCCGGCAGCAATATAGTAAGCCCCGGAAGCGCCAATATCACGAATAACAGCATAAACCGGAGTATCGGGATGCTTTGCCCTGAGACGGATAATCTCATCGTACACTTCACCGGAATGGACAGGACTGCCACCCGGACTGTTAATATTCAGAATAACGGCTTTTGTTCCGGAATCATCAAATGCAGATCGCAATCCCTGAATCAGAAAATCCGCATTAGCTGGCTGCTCATCACCAATAGCGCCCAACACATCAACCACGGCCACATGTTCGCCAGCAGGTAATTCAATCGAATCAGATGATTTCTGCCAGAACATAAAGATCACAACCACGACCACAATCAGGCGTGCAAAACGGAAAAACAGCGTCCAGCGACGAGCACGGCGTTGTTCTTTCAGGGTTTCCATTAACCATTTTTCCATCAGATGCCCGGTATGTGCAGCACCAGATTTTGCGGTGCGGGACGAATTACGCACCGATGCCGCCTGACGCTGAGAAGCATCTGCTTTTAATGGAGGTTCTTTCCAGTTCGATTCACTCATTTTTCCACCTCAGCCGATATCTGGACGATTATCGACGCGATACATCAAGAAGCCAGTCAACCAGATCAGAAAACTGGTCTGCAGTAAAAACCGGATGATATTTTTGCAAACGCTCCGGGTGATGGGCTCCGTAATTTACGGCGATACGGTCCATACCAGCATTTTCAGCCAGCGCCATATCAAACTCAGTATCTCCGACCATCACCGCATCAGACACCTTGAGTTGCATTTCGTGCAACAGTTCATTAAGCATCATAGGGTCTGGCTTCGAACGGGTCTCATCGGCACACCGGGACGCAGAAAAATAGTGTGCCAATCCCGTCTCTTCAAAAACCTGATTCAACCCTCTTCTGCTTTTACCTGTGGCGACGGCCAGCCGGCACCCCGCAGTCTGAAGGCGCTTAAGCCCTTCCTCTACATCAGGAAACAGAGGCATCGCCTGATCTGATGCCTCCAGAAAATGCCAGGAGTAACGCTCTTTTAACAATTGCAGCTGAGATTCATCTATGCCGGGACAGAGCGTTCGAATAGCCTCAGGCAATCCCAGGCCAATGATATCGCGTACGGACTCATAGCTCAGCGCAGGCTGCCAGCCGACATCAAGTGCTGCATTTTGCATACACAGCACAATCCGGGCCTCAGAATCAATTAAAGTGCCATCCCAGTCAAAAATGACAACAGGGTATTTCATCATCCCGCCTCTTTATGCAATTGTTTTAACAGATCTTTCATTGCCTTATCGTGAGGCGCACTCACCCTGATAACGCTACCGGAATCCGGATCAGGAAACCCCAGACTGGCAGCATGCAAAAACATTCGGAAAAAGCCTTTCTGCTGAAAAGCGGAATCTGCCTGTTTGTTGCCATACTTCACATCCCCAATTAAAGGGTGGCCGGTAAACTGGGCATGTACACGAATCTGATGGGTTCTGCCGGTCACCGGCTCAGCTTCCATCAGGGTACATCGACTGAATCGCTCCAGCACTTTAAAGCGAGTGATCGCTTCTTTACCCTGAGCAACATTGACCCGAACCATTCTTTCACTCTGATCACCGGACTTCAGCAAAGGCTGACTCACCTGAACAATTTTATCAGGCCAGCGTCCAGTTACTAACGCATGGTATTTTTTACTGAACGCTTTATCTTTCAGCGCCTGTTGCAGAAAATTAAGGCTCTTGCGATTTTTAGCAATCAGAATACATCCCGAAGTATCTTTATCAAGGCGATGCACCAGTTCAAGAAAATTATCGCCTTCACGCACCTGTCTTAAGGCTTCAATTAGCCCCTGCTTAATACCTGAACCCGCATGAACCGATAAGCCATGAGGCTTATTTATCACCAGCCAGTTATCAGTTTCCTGTAGCACACTCTCCCTGAGCAGCTGTGCCAGCCCGTCGCTCACCGGAATATCTTCCGTTTTTTCCGCGACACGTACGGGTGGAATTCTGACAACATCCTCAGATTGAAGTCGATAAACCGCTTTAACACGCTTCTTATTGACCCGTACTTCACCCTTTCGAATAATTCGATATACCAGGCTTTTAGGCACACCTTTCAGATAAGTGATCAGAAAATTATCAACCCTCTGGCCGTCGTGACTGGCATCAATGGTGACAAACTGGACCGAATTCGTCTTTTCAGACACATAGCCTCCCGGCAGTATTTTGTTCAGCAACGTACAATTAACAGAAATATAAACAGCAGGTATACATTTTTTCCGGTTCGACAACCAGGCAACCATCGCGGAAAATGGACCCGCTAACCCACAGTTAATCCACAGCTTGCTCAAATCAAATTGATGGTTTGCGTGATAACTGCTATATTGCAGACCGCCTGAAATAGTATCGCAAATGTCATCCAGCCCGTGTGAAAGTATTGGCGGGTAAATCAGGCCTTACCTCCGCAAAAAAGCGTGATGGTAACAGATTAAAATTTGAATGCGAGCTGAGTTTTTTCAGCTCGCTTTTCCGTTAACAGCACACCCAGACAATCATTCTGTGCCAACGGATCAACTTATGTTTCGTGTCCGGTGAGTCTCGCGGAACGGCTGGAGTTATGCCGCACAGGCCGATTGCCTGTGTCCGGATGTCATCATAATGTAGTCGCCCGGCCCTGTACCTTGCCACCAGTATGTTTTTCAGCTTTTGCTGCCAGGCAACGAAGACCTGATGACAGCAGAAGCCAACAGACCTGCATAATCGTCTTTAAGCGAAGAGCATAGCGCACGCATAAAAATCTTGATTTCTGTTCCACCAACGATTGTTCCGGATGAACCGGTATTGGGTGTCCCAAGGACCCGAATAGTTTAATGAAAAGAATGCTGATTAACGCAACTCAGCCTGAAGAGTTGCGTGTTGCCCTTGTTGATGGCCAGAGACTATATGATCTGGATATCGAATCTGGCTCAAGGGAACAGAAAAAAGCCAACATATATCGCGGCCGTATTACGCGTATTGAACCCAGCCTGGAAGCTGCGTTTGTTGATTTTGGCGCAGAGCGCCACGGTTTTCTGCCTCTGAAAGAAATTTCAAAAGAGTACTTCTTTAAAAAGCCATCTGAGATCAGTGGTCGCATCAATATTAAGGATGTGGTTAAAGAAGGCACAGAGGTTATCGTACAGGTCGATAAAGAAGAGCGAGGCAACAAAGGTGCCGCGCTGACCACGTTTGTCAGCCTGGCCGGACGCTATCTGGTACTAATGCCAAACAATGCCCGTGCCGGTGGCATCTCCCGCCGCATTGAGGGTGATGACCGTACTCAGCTGCGCGATGCGATGAACCAGCTGACGATGCCATCTGATATGGGCGTGATTGTTCGTACCGCAGGCGTTGGCCGTAGCGCTGAAGAACTTCAATGGGATCTGGACTATCTGCTGCAGTTATGGGATGCCATCAAGAGCGCTGCAGAAGAACGTTCAGCTCCGTTTCTGGTCTACCAGGAAAGTAACGTTATCATCCGCGCAATGCGTGACTACCTGCGCCAGGATGTGGGCGAGGTTCTGATTGATAACCCGGAAGTTCATACTGAAGCGATGAATTTTATCCAGCAGGTGATGCCGGGCTACCAGAACAAGATCAAACTGTACGAAGATCCTGTTCCTCTGTTCAGCCGCTTCCAGATTGAAAGCCAGATCGAAACGGCCTTCCAGCGTGAAGTTAAGCTGCCATCCGGCGGCTCTATCGTTATCGATCACACAGAAGCCCTGGTTTCCATTGATATCAACTCAGCACGCGCTACTCGTGGTGGAGATATTGAAGAAACAGCACTGAATACTAACCTTGAAGCAGCCGATGAAATTGCACGCCAGCTTCGCCTGCGAGATATCGGCGGTCTGATTGTTATCGACTTTATCGATATGACGCCGGTTAAGAACCAGCGTGAAGTTGAAAACCGCATGCGCGATGCTCTGAAAGTCGATCGGGCTCGCGTACAGATCGGACGCATCTCACGCTTTGGCCTGATGGAGATGTCCCGCCAGCGCCTGCGTCCATCTCTGGGTGAAACCAGTGGTGTGGTGTGCCCTCGCTGTGAAGGCCAGGGAACCATCCGTGATGTACAGTCACTGGCTCTATCGATCATGCGTCTGATCGAAGAGGAAGCCATGAAAGACAGAACCGCTCAGATCCGGGCGATTCTGCCAGTCAACGTAGCAACCTTCTTGCTGAATGAAAAGCGCAGCACCCTGGCGGACATTGAGGCCCGTCAGAATGTCGGCGTACTGGTTATCCCTAACCCAGATATGGAAACACCTCACTACGAGGTCGTTCGTCTGCGCGATGATCACCTGGATGCTACAGGTGAAGAGTCCAGCTTCGAAATTAATCTGACTCAGCCTGAAAAAGAAGAAGACACGGCAGCACCCGCTAAGCCAGCTGAGCGCCAGAAAGCGGCGGTTCGCAGTGTAGCACCTAAAGCACCAGCACCAGCTCCTGCACCTGAAGAACAGAAAGGAGCAGAAGTAGCAGAAGGCTTCTTCAGCAAACTATTTAAAGCACTGGGAAAAGTCTTTGGTGGTAATGACAACGCCTCTGCTGAAGCAGACAAAGACGAAGCTAAGAATAAAGAAAGCGAGCACCAGAAAGAAAAGCGCCATGACAAACAGCGCTCTCGCCGTCGTAATGAGCGTAAGCCTCGCCGAGACAAACGCGATGATCGTCGGGATAACAAAGACGAGAAAAAAGCGGATGACAATGGCGATCAGGAAAAGCGCAATAACGATAAGCCGAAGAAGCCTCGCAATGACCGCCGTCGCGTAAAAGAAGAGAAAGAAAGAACGGATAACGCGACAGAAAGCACAGAGAATCAGGAAAACACCGGACAGGACAGTGAAAAAGCACGTCCGAAAAATAAGCGAACTCGCAATAATCCTCGCAGACGTCGCCGTAATCGCAATAATGAGGAAAAGAGTAACAATAGCACTGAAAATCCAGCAACCGGTACTGAAAAAGTAACCACTTCTGAGACCCCAGAGCAAGCAACAACAGCTCAACCAGCTGCAGCACAAGCTTCGGAAAAAACAGAAGCTGTTGAGAAAGCGGTCAGAAAAGGGCCTCAATCAGTACAAGCTGAAGCGCCGAAAGCACCAGAAGCCAGCAAGCCTGCAGAGACAACAGCAGAAAATGCCGAAGTTTCCTCAGATGCCGCACGTGCAATCTGGGCTAAAGCTGAAGCGACTATCGCCGCTCAACAGGATGATCAGCCTGAATCAGCAGAAGCCACGGTTGCTACAGAAGCTGTAGCCACAGAGACAACAGCAGAAAACAAGCCTGTTACTCAGGATGAAAACTCTGTGTCAGTGGAATCAACAGCACCTGCGAACGAAGCGCCAGTAACACAAGTAGCACCTGATGATAATCAGCAGTCATCTGAGGCACCTGTAGCAACGATTACGGAAGTGGTAACGTCTGCACAAGACGAGACACAACCGAAAGCGGTACAGAGCACAGAACATCCTGTAGCAGAAACGGCCAGTGAGCCTGAGACAGTCGAAACCGTTGCTGAAGCCCCAGAAGCCAGTGCAACTCCGGAAGCTTCGGTAACAACGGATGACACGCCACCGACTGAAGGCGTTGAGCTTCCGACATCTGCTGACAACACGACAGAAGCAGAAGGCAATGAAGCTCAGGCCTCTGAGGTGATAAACAATTCAGAAACAGCAACCGCCGCTTCTGTAGAAATCGCATCAGAAGCTGCCCCGGTACAAGAAGTAACCGAGGCTCCGGCAACGACTGCTGCAGCTGATGGAGCATCAGAACAAAATGCAGACACTGCTGAACTGTCAAATGAGGCAGTAGCCACTCAGGAAGAGCAGCCAGCAGAATCTGCTGTTGAAGCCGTTGCGACACCTCCAGTATCTGTTGCAGAAGAAAGCACTTCCGAAGTGACTGAGCAACCTGCAGGTGAGGTAGTGGCGGCAAATACAGCAAGCGCTACACAGCCGCCTGCAGCCACACCTTCTCGCCCAAAACGCATGAGTCGTAAACAGCGAGCCAGAGTGGCTGTCGAGACAGGTACAGTTGAGCTGAAAATTCCGGTCATTAAACCCGGAGAAGGAGCAGGTGCAGGCGAAACACCTCGCCCTGAGCCTAAAAAGTCAGTGAAGAAAGCCAGAACACGCCGTACTGGCGGCGGTCGGGTCCATAACGACCCAAGACAGGCTAAACAACAACCGGTCGACCCGGCGCTTAATTCTTCTGAATCCACGGAAGATTAAGCAACAAGCAAAAGGCCAGCTCAATGAGCTGGCCTTTTTCATATTCAGATAACTAAAACAACAAATCACTGGCCGCTATCTTTTGCCTGGAGGGTGATGCCCGCTCTGATTACCAAACTTCCCTCTTACAGACCGCCCCTCAGGCTCCCCAACTGCTGAATCTTTAGCACCGGTATTCAGTTTATAACGATTATCAGCCATACGCTCCATGATAGAACTGATTCTCTGCATAGAATCAACCACCGTATTCAGACTGTCTAATTGCTCCTGAAGCTGACACTTCAGTTGTTCCATATGTTTCAACACAGGAGCAGACTCAGGTTCTTTTCTGGAGGCAGATTTCAGTACAACACTTTCAACAGAGATATTCAGCTTTTCAGGTTGGGTCCGTGCATTCATACATCACCTTTGATGTTGTTTACCTGTAGCTATACCTTGTCAGGAGCAAATGAAAATGAGGTTTCAGCCAGGTGAATACTTAAGGACAAAATAATGAAGCGTTACCAGAAGTAAAGCGCTCTGAGGCGGAGCAGTATGAGAAAAACGCACCAATCAGATATGACTGATCAGTGCCGTTATTATCTGTATCAAGGGGAGATCGTGCGGATTAAATCACTCAACTTTGGCGGTTCAATTTCCAGAGTGACTGAAAACTTCTCCAACACCCGGCTACGAATATAATCAGCCAGCGTTAAAAGCTCTTCAGCACTACCCTGTCCATAATGCACCAGCACCAGAGCCTGTTTATCATACACACCGACAGAGCCTGCTCTGAACCCCTTAAGCCCACACTGCTCAATCAGCCAGCCAGCGGCAAGCTTCATCTCAGAAGCTTCCCTGCCTTTTACAGGATATACAGGTATATCCGGAAAATGCTCTCGCAGCTGCTCGGCTGTTATCCGATCAACAACAGGGTTTTTGAAGAAACTGCCAGCATTTCCGGGATTATAAGGAGCCGGTAACTTACTACTCCTGATTTTACAGATCTCATCAGCAATATTTGCCGGAGTTATTTCTGCGTCAGTCATTCTTGCAGCAAGATCACCATACGCCAGAACAACGTCTGCGCGACTTTTACTAAGCTTAAGCTCCAGCTCAGTAATAACCACTTTACCTGCCAGCTGTTTCTTAAAGATACTATCCCGGTAGGCAAAATTACATTCCTGCTGACTGAGTTCAAACGCAGCACCAGAATCAATAAACAGACCTCTCACACATACCAGACGATCAGATAACTCTACACCGTAAGCTCCGATATTCTGAATAGGTGCAGCTCCTGCCATCCCTGGAATCAGCGCCAGATTCTCAAGCCCGAAGTACCCTCTGGCAACAGAATCCATCACCAGATCATGCCAGCAAACTCCCGCTCCAACCGTTAACAGAACCTTATCATCTTCACACTCTGAATAGCGAATGTGGTTATTCGCCATTCTGATCAGTAATACCGGAGGATCACAGTCCACAATCAGATTGCTGCCACCACCAATGGGCAGTACAGCAAGGTTATACTGACAGGCAAACTCCAGTACTGAGCGTAAACTCTGTTCAGAATCCGGGCTAGCCAGAAAACCAGCCCTGGCAGAAAACCCCAGAGTATTCATACTCTTCAGCTCTGCATCGGCTTTTATTCCTTCTGGCAAAACTGACATTAATTCCTCAAACCCGGTCACAACTGGTACTGCCTTCTCAGAGAATCCAATAACTTTTCACCAGCAGCTTCTACCAGATCAAGCACCAGCTCAAAGCCATCATCCCCACCATAATAAGGATCGGGCACTTCTCTGACTCCCAGCTCGGGAGCACAACTCAGAAACATATCAAGGTGAGCCTTACTATTGACAGGCTGCAGATTCATCAGCCCATTGTAGTTAGCCTGATCCATCGCCAGAATCAGATCAAAACGATGAAAATCATCTTCGGTTACCTGACGCGCTCTGAGCTTGCTCAGATCATAGCCTCGTTCTGCAGCTGCAGCCTGAGATCTGGAATCAGGAGGGTTTCCGGCATGTCCGGCCCCGGTTCCGGCTGAATCAACCAGTATCTGCTCATCCAGGCCTGCTCTGGCAACCAGGCCGCGAAAAACGCCATCAGCCGTTGGCGAACGACAGATATTTCCCAGACAAACAAAAAGTACGGAGATCGCTTTATCATCTTTCATGCAGATAAAATCCATATACAGAGAGAGTTTCTGCGATTATAAAGCAAAGTCATCAGAGATGTTGTCACGACCACCGGTATATAGCCTCATGATTCTCTGGCAGAAGGAATCAGGGTAAACCAGAACAGATCAATCAGACAGGAACACATAGTCGCAACCGTCACCAAAGCCGCTTTTACCAGTAATACATCCGATAGGAAACTGGCATACTTAAAAGCACAAAAAACGAAAGCAACGGATATTAAGGCAAGAAATAATACCAGACGAAAAGTCTGACTGGCGTACTCATCTGCATTCAGTCTTTCAGGGCGAGCATAAGGCGTAATAAACAGAATCAGTAACACGACAGCCAGAGTAACAGGGTCCAGAAAAATGGCCTCAACCCCATCTGTTACCGTCAGACAAAAGCTGACAACCAGAAGAGCAAGAGCGCCTCTGGCTATTTTGCAATAAGGGTTTAACAGAATATAAGCCTCACCTGAATAATCAGATGGTAGTTCACGATGGCTGTTCTCAGCATCCATGATTCTCAGACTCCGGTAGTCAATCTGCATAACGGCAGGTTAGTTAACCAGTATACAAAGAGAAGACAGCGACACCCTGAATCGGGTTACACGCATCTTATGTCATGGCGTAAGGATATAAGTAATTGAAGCGTCACTCTATTACAGAAAATTACATTCAACCCGGCTAGCAGAACACAGGCATCCGAAAACGTTTCAGCTTAAAACCACCATCAGATTTATTCTACCCGACAATAAAAGCCACTAAAGCTTATGGAGCCTCAGATACCAGCGCCCGTACTCGCTCCAGATCTTCAGGAGTATCCACTCCGGCTGGATGATCTTCATCTGCCTCGGCGACATGAATACGTACACCATTCCATAATGCCCGCAATTGTTCCAATTGTTCAGCCTGTTCAATCGGTGCAGGAGACCAGCGCACAAAGTCATTCAGCATTTTTACTCTGTAACCATATAAGCCAATGTGTCGGAATAAAGGAGAAGGCGGCAGTTGATCAGACTGATCTGCAAAAGCATCTCTTGCCCAGGCGATGGTTGCTCTGGAGAAATAAAGTGCATAGCCCTGATGATCAGTCACCACTTTCACCACATTAGGATTATGCACCGCACTAACGTCAGAAATACGCTCACACAACGTCGAAATGCCAGCAGCAGGATCAGCTGCCAGATTATGCGCCACCTGATTGATCAGGCGTGGAGGAATCAGGGGTTCATCTCCCTGAACATTAACAATGATATCATCCGAGTAAAAACCACATTGACTGGCAACTTCCTGCAACCGGTCAGTACCTGACGAATGTTCAGGAGACGTCATACAGACTTCAGCCCCGAAGCTTTCAGCAACCTGCTTAATTCTTTCATCATCTGTGGCAATGATGATACGTTCAGCTTCGCTTTTAGCCGCCTGATCATACACTCTTTGCAGCATCGACTTACCAGCAATATCCAGTAACGGCTTGCCTGGAAGACGAGAGGAAGCATAACGGGCTGGAATAACTACAGTGAAAGGCATCACTATCTCCTGAATGGGCCGGGCAGGAAGACCTGCCGGGGATACAAGTTACTTTTCCAGACGCTCATCGGCTGTCAGAATACGCGCTTCATTTTCCAGCATCACAGGGATATCATCCCGAATAGGGAAGGCCAGACCATCCACTTTACAAATCAGTTCATTCTGCTCTTTTTTATATGTCAGGCGCCCCTGACAAATAGGACATACTAAAAGTGCAACCAGTTGTTTATCCATTAGTTTTCTCTTTCTGAATGGTCAATAATTTCTGATGAATATCCTGCATTATAACCGGATCGACAGCGGCACTCACATCCAGCACCCAATGTTCTTCTGTTAGCCAGGCTGCGCACTTCACGGCATCTTTAGCAGTCATCACTACAGGGCTTCCATTGGCAGCTACATCATCCCTGGAGAAATAATAATGATCAGGAAAAGACTGCCCTGACACTGTCAGCCCCAGTTGTTCCAGCGTATTGAAAAAACGCTGCGGATTACCGATACCAGCAATGGCGCGTACAGAATGATGAAAAGGCCTCTGACCAATCTCCAGACACTCACCGGAAACAGGTTGTCGCCACTGCAACGGTTTAAGTGACATCTGAACCGGTGTCTTATCAAAATATTTCCCGGGTGAGCCATTGCCGTTAACGACAATGTAATCAACAGTTTTCAGTCTTGAAGCAGGCTCTCTCATAGGCCCAACAGGCAAACAATGCTGATTACCCAGCTGTCTCTGGCCATCAATAACCACCAGTTCCAAGTCCCGCCCCAGACTCAGGTGCTGCAGGCCATCATCACTGATAATCAGATCACAGGAGGTCTCAGATAAAAGATAACGTGCGGCCCTGGAGCGATCCGGATCAACCACAACAGGCACTCCGGTCTGCCCTGCCAGCATGACGGGCTCATCACCCACAACCCCGGTATCAGTCTCCGGTGTTACCAGAACAGGGTAATGATCACTTTTTCCACCATACCCCCGACTGATAACACCGGGTTTCCACCCCTTCTGCTTCAGATAATCGACCAGAGCAGCCACTAAAGGGGACTTGCCGGTACCACCGACTGTAATATTACCAACAACAATGACGGGGACAGGCGCTTGCCACTGTTTTTGCAGCTTCTTTTTCTGATCCCGTGCCGCCAGAGCCAGATATAATTTTTCCAGAGGCCAGAGCAATAAAGGCCAGCGCGCCCGACTGTACCAGGCATCTTGCAACACCTTCAACGGGATGCCTCACTGACATCATCATCAGAAACAGCTGGCTCTTTCACTTCAGAAAACTGCATAGCATGCAGCTGGGCATAAGCCCCTTTTCTTTCCAGTAATTCAGCATGGTGCCCGCTTTCAATAATTTCGCCCTTATCCATCACCATAATGACATCAGCATTTTCAATGGTTGATAAGCGGTGAGCAATCACAAAGGTGGTCCGATTAGCCATCACACCATCCAGTGCTTTCTGAATATAGCGCTCAGACTCTGTATCCAGTGCCGAGGTCGCCTCATCCAGAATCAGCACTGGTGCATCTTTCAGAATAGCGCGGGCAATCGCCAGGCGCTGACGCTGACCTCCGGATAACAGAACACCATTGTCACCCACTTCTGTATCCAGCCCCTGAGGTAACTCTTCGATAAATGGCAGAGCGTAAGCCGCCTGTGCTGCAGCCTCAATTTGCTCACGAGTCGCATCCGGCTGACCATAAGCAATGTTGTTCGCTACAGTGTCATTAAACAGAGTGACCTGCTGGGTCACCATAGCGATCTGCTTACGTAAATCCGTTAAAGCAATATCACTCAGAGAGTGGCCATCCAGCTGAATATCACCACTATCTAACTGGTAAAAACGAGGAATCAGATTCACCAGGCTGGATTTACCACTGCCTGAACGCCCAACCAGAGCCACAACTTGTCCGGGTTTAACGTTAAAAGAGATATTCTTCAGCGTTACTTTATCCGCTTCAGGATAAGTAAAAGAAATATTATTAAAGCTGACGTCTCCCCTGGCTCTGGTCAGTGTTTTCTGACCATGATCTTCTTCATTGGGGCAATCAAACTGCTGAAACAGATCTTCAGCGGCAGCAACGCCCCGCTGAATCACATTATTCACTTCTGTCAGCTGGCGAATAGGCTTAGCCATTAACGATGCAGCAGTAATAAATGCAATAAACTCCCCAGGGGTCATCTCCCCCATCACATCCGGTGACAGTGCCAGCCAGACCAGAATGCCCATTGCGATAGCTACAATCACCTGAACCACAGGTGTACTCATTGCTCGGGTAGCAGCCATTTTTATAAACTGGCGCCTGTTATGCTCACTGGCGTTATAAAAACGCTCACGCTCGTATTCGATGCCATCAAATCCACGTACTACCTGATATCCGCTGATTGCCTCTGAGGCAACGTGAGTGACATCGCCCATCGATTTCTGGATCTTACGACTGATCTTACGGAAACGCTTACTGGCGTAAGAAACCACCAGACCAATCAGAGGGGTCAGGGCAATAAAAATGAGGGTCAGACGCCAGTTGTTATAAAACAGATAGATCAGCAGACCCAGTACAAAAATACCCTCCCGAATCAGTACCGTTACAGCACTGGAGGCAGCATTCGTCACCTGATCGATATTAAATGTCAGACGTGAAATCAGATGCCCGGACGACTGGCTATCAAAATAATGGATGGGTAAAGCCAGATATTTATCAAATAACTGGCAACGTAGTTTATGGACGACGCCTCTGGCGACGACTTCCATAAAGTAGATACCCAGAAAACTGCCTACACCACGACAGGCAAAAGCAGCAATCAATAAGGTAGGAAACAGCACCCGGAATTCAGAGCCTCCGGTTTCGATAGAATCCACCAGATACTTCATCAGCTCCGCGAAGGCCGTGCTGGAAGCTGCGTAGATGATATACCCCAGGATACTCAGAGCAAATGCACCGGTAAAACTCCTGACATAACCCAGTAAACGAAAATAGATACGAGTGACGCTGTCCTTATCATCAGATAAGGGTTTTGAATGTTCTTCGGACAAAACATTATCCTGTTACTGCATCGGGAATATCCCGGATATTAACGGTCAGATTTCCAGCCAGAATGACTCAGGCAGAAACGTCTTAAATATAAAAATATATACCAGCTGATTATTTACTATGCGTACGGGCAGCCAGAGTCTGAAAGCTTATATTCGTTAACCCGGCTCCGGATAATGCATCCAGTACACCGGACACATCCCGATGCAATGCTCTTTCATCTGCCATGACCCGAACCAGATCAGGCCGAGCCTGTTCATCCTGGTATGCATCGAGAGCATCAGGTAAATAGGTAACGGCATTTTCATTAAGAAAAACCTGACCATTGTCTTTAATGGAAATCAACATAACGGATTGCGCAGATGCAGGTATTTCACTGCCATTAGTCACCTCAGGCAACTGCAGTTTCAGTTCTGAAGGACGATCAAAAGTGGTCGATACCATAAAGAAGATCAGCAGCAGAAACACCACATCAATCAATGGAGTCATATTCAGAGAAACCGGTTCTGTATGGCTACGCCTGAACTTCACTTATCGCCCCCGTTATAAACTTCAGGCTCCATCTGCCCATGAAGATGTGTTTTCGGTGTTGCCCCGGTTGGCCTGACATTCAGATCTGCATCGTCATAAGCACGCTGACCATGCAACTGCTCAACCAGATGAATAGACTCCTGCTCCAGATGAACAACAAGTTCTGCTACCCGCCGCTCAAAAAAGCGATGAAACAGCAGTGCAGGAATAGCGATAGCCAGCCCGGCCGCGGTTGTAATCAATGCTTTGGAGATACCTCCAGCCAGCACAGATGCCTGCCCGGAGCCCTGCTCCATAATCACGGCAAACACTTCAATCATGCCCAAAACGGTACCCAGCAACCCTAACAAAGGTGTAATGGCGGCAATCGTCCCCAGCAGGCTAAGGAAACGCTCCAGTTCATGCACCACAGCCGTTGCAGATTCTTCGATCGCCTCTTTCATGATCTCGCGACCATACTGATTATTGCGTAAACCACTGGCAAAGAGTTTTCCAAGAGGCGAATGTCGCTCCAGTTCCAGCAACTGCATCGGCGATAAGGTCGTCACTAATGCTTCTCTCAGTACCTCCTGCCTTAATCCGGCCGGAGCAATACGGCTTTTTCTTAAACTCCAGAAACGCTCAAGAATGATAGCAATAGCGACAACAGAACAAACTATTATCGGTAGCATCAGCCAGCCACCAGCAGTTAAAAACAGTTCCAAGAGATGTCCTTGTCCAGATCAGTCGGGCCATAAGAATCCGGCTAGTTTACACCATCGTCCCCTGGCTCATAAACAGAAACCCCGGTTGTTTACTGACTATTTCTTCCATAACCATCTGAGAGGCAGTTGCTGTTGCACATATTCCACCCGGAAACGAGCCTCAGTACCAGTCACCTCCGGCAACAATGAAACAGATCCCATATCAGAGGTCGTGTACTGTTGTATGCCAAGTTGCCGGCTTCTTCTTTGTACCTTTGCAGCCGGATGTCCGAAGCGATTCTTATAACCAGCAGAATAAATGATACCAACCGGTGATACAGTGTTAAGAAATAACGCGCTGCTCCCCGTGTGACTACCATGATGACTGGCAACCAGCCATTGACTCTGCAACTGATCGCCATACAGATTAACCAGTTTTGATTCAACGGAATAATCAATATCGCCGGGTAGCAACAGATTCAGATCAGGATGCACCACAGAAGAAACTTTCAACACGCAGGAACGATTATTATCAGATGCTTTTAATTGACGATCACCCGGCTCAGGAAACAAAAACTCAAACCGTACCTGATTAACCTGCCAGTGATGTCCGGCATAGCACAACACAGATCGTTGATAATTCTGGTTGTCAGCCCGATATTCAGATCCAGCATTTTCATTTATGGAGTTTTTGGAGGAGACACTATTAAAGCGTTTGGGCTGGCCGGTATAAAACGGAGGCTGATACCAGCCTTCCAGACGACTCAGGCCACCGCTATGATCATTATCATCATGACTGATAACCAGATGGTTAAGCGGATATGCCACAGCGCCAGCCTGGCGCAGGCGTTTCAGTTCGGGCAGCAGAGCCAGCTGGATGGGCGCAAAACCAGAACGAAACCCAGGCCCGGTATCGTATAGCAGCCGATAATCCCCGGTAGAAATTAACACCGATAATCCCTGCCCAATATCCAGTACATCAGCCCGGAATATTCCCGGAGTGCTTTTCCGGGTATCGGAACGGAAGAACAATACCAGAAACACTATAACCAGCCAGGGGGCTCGCCCGGTTACCCCCGGAATAGCTAAGACCAGAGCGCAACAAAACAGAAAAATGCCGCTCAGAGCGCTTCCGGGCCAGTAAACCGTCCATTGCTGACAAAACTTAAGCCACTGCCAGAACAGCTGTACAGACTCATTGAGTACAAACATCAGGTTATCAGCCGGAAATACCAGAATAAGTAAAGACAGAGGCAGAATGACCAGGGTCACCAGTGGAATAGCCAGTAAATTAGCCAACAGACTGCTAAGAGCAGACTGATTAAACCAGATGTACTGCATACCAGATAAACCGATAAACAGCACCAGCTGAATATGTATCAGCTGATACAGGCGAAAAGTCCTGCTACGTACCATTCCGGTAAAAAACAGCAGCAGAAAAACAGCTGCCACACTGTAATAAAAGCCCGCCTGAAAAATCAGCCACGGGTTCCACATCAGCAGAAAAATCACTGCCAGCCAGAGAACTCTCCATGGCGAGGGGCTGATCAGTAACATATTCAGACCTATCCATATCCCCAGCATCAGTAAAGCTCTCTGCACCGCGACACCACCAGGCCACAGACTCAGGGCTGGTAACAACAGAATCACCGGAAGGCATTGAAACAGAATAATCCACCACCAGCGATCATAGCGTCCTGACGACTGCAGCAGATGCCCGGCTTTAACACCCAATAACATCAGCACAGCCAGATGCAATCCAGAAATAACGACCAGATGTACCGTGCCGGTATCCTGCAGTAATAACCACTGCTGGTCTGAAATATACGCCTTGTTTCCGGCCAGCAAAGCCTGCATCAGAGCATAGACAGGCATCCCATCCAGTGACGTACCAGACCTGTCGGGTTCAGAGGCTTGTCTATTGATATATTCTGTATCCTGAGATACCTGATCAATACGTTCCAGCCCCAGTGAACGCCAGCGGTGAAGTATCGAATTGAAATATCCGGAATCTTTGCTCTGGACATGATGCCGAACCTCTGCTCTGACATAACCACGGGCAAAGATACCCTGACTCCATTGCTTCAACCGATACAGATTCACCGGGGAATAGATAAAGCCTCTGACAGGAAATAAGCGAACCTGAAACTGATAATGATCACCTGACCTCAACGCATTGACAGGCTCATTTCCCTCTTTCTGGTACCAGCCTGAACGTATCAGACCATGAAAGTGACAGGGTTCACCTGTTTTTACTAACTGGCAGTGCTCAACCTGGAATAAAAATCTCTGGCGCCCGGATAAGGAAGGCAAAACTGCCGTAACCTGACCTGATACCTGCAGATCCTGGCCAGCCAGCCATACCGGTAATGTCTGATGTAGCTGATATGAAAGGTGCAGGCTACTGAAAAGATAGGATAAAATCAGCAATGAGAAGGTACGGGAAGCGCTGCGCCATAATGCTACAGATAACCATAACAAAAACAATAAAACTTCTGCTGGCGGCCAGTCGTGATCAAGACTTCCGGCAACCAGACCCGAAATAATAACAAGAATCCACATCATCTGACCTCCCTGTCGGCGTGATGTACTGATCTGTCTCACTGGTGGACAGATCAAATATGTGGATAATAATCCGCTCTCTACAGGTGACCATAAACATGCCAAGACGAATCATCAAGAAATACATGCCTGATCCTAAAAAGCTTCAGGAACAGAAATCATTGCGCTTCCTTGGCAAACTGCTGGAGGACCCGGGTCTGCTGCATCTGACCCGACGCTCCGTTGCTAAAGCCTTTCTGGTAGGGATTTTCTTTGCTTTTATTCCGGTGCCTTTTCAGATGGTACTGGCTGCTGCAGGTGCCGTTCTCCTGCACTGTAACCTGCCTATATCTGTGGGACTGGTATGGATTACTAACCCGATCACAATGCCAGTCATGTTTTATGGTACGTATCTGGTAGGTTCATGGTTGTTAGGTGTGGAAGCGCAACCCATGCCAGATGAGTTAACTCTGGACTGGCTCAGCGATCTGATTGCAGAAGCCTGGTGGCCATTATACTTTGGCTCGGCAGTCACCGGAGCTGTTTTTGCCGTACTCAGCTATTTTGGTATTCACCTGCTCTGGCGCTGGCATGTCAATAAAAGCTGGCGTACTCGTAAGAGTAAACCGGAAAATAATGGTTAATCCGCTTTAGCATTAACACGTTACCTGTCTCAGTTATTTTTCCGATGTGTGGTTATGCCTGTTACCGGCATAACCACACATTCCTGAGACGATCACAGCACATCGTTAATCGAAATACCGATACCAATACGCTCATTTCTCTCTCTGTAATCAGCCAGAGTATCACCATAACCGGTTCGTGCCAGAATATAGCCCTTATAACGCTCGCCAATCGGAAAGCTCCAGCTGAGCTGCAGATTCCCACGCTCAAAACCACTTTCCAGATGGTTTCGAGAACGCAGCGTCACCACATGGCCGTTTTTACTGTAAGCCATGCCCAGTTCAGTCAATCCAACATAACGATCCAGATCCGGGTTATCATCATCGCTTTCAGATTCTGGAATCCGGAACCAACGTTTCAAAGCAATTCCCCAATCGCCACTGGCAAACATACCGGCAATAAATGCCCTGTTCCAGCTCCTGGACAGATCGCCTCCCTGTCCATTGGACTGATGATTCAACCCTACGGTTACCGCTTCCAGATTCAGATCTTTAAATAACTCGTATTCAGTGCTGGCCCTGTAGATAATTTCAGGCTCATACACACTTTCACGGAATGGCGCAGAACTTTCATATATCTGCCAGAACGACTCCTGAGTATAGGTTGCAAACAGGGCATCTTTTTCCAGAAAAATATTTTTATCTATCGGAAATTTCAGGCTGAGCTGAAAATGAGCTTCTGTCGGGCTGTACTCTCGTCCACGATTTTTTTCTGAAGCTTCATGACCACTGTAATAACTGGCAGGCAGAAAAAAGTTTGCCCGGTATGGCAAAAAAATCAGCGGATTCTCAGCCAATTGACGCTCCTCAGCGATACGCTTTCTCAGAGCAGTAGGGGCCGATGTGGCAGCCTGTTCTGGCGCAATCTTTTCAGCAGACGTAACTGAAGCCTCTCCACTGACATCAGCCTGTACAGCACTTGCTGTTATTACCAGCGATGTCAGTAGTGCTGTTTTGCCATAATTCATCTTATAGTGTCCCATTAACAATCTCCTGCTCATGTAATTGCCCCAGATGCAGACGAAAAACCCGATCCATACGCTGTGCCAGAGCCAGATCATGAGTCACGGTGATAAAGCAGGTATTATGTTCCCGGCCAATATCCAGCATTAGCTGATTCACCGATTCCGCCGTATTAGGGTCCAGATTCCCTGTAGGTTCATCCAGAAGAACACAGGCCGGATCAGAAATCAGCGCACGGGCAATCGCGACACGCTGGCGCTCTCCACCCGATAATGCTGAGGGTTTATGATCCATACGCTGTTCCAGTCCGACCCGGCTTAACAGCGCACGGGCATCAGATAATATCTGTTTCCGTTTACGGCCTCTGATCAGCAGAGGCATAAACACATTTTCCAGTGCTGTAAACTCAGGAAGCAGATGATGTAACTGATACACAAAACCCAGCGACCGATTTCTCAGACGCCCCAGCTGTGCATCTTTCATATCACTCAGATCCTGGCCATCAATCACAACCTGACCTGAAGAGGGTTTATCCAGCCCGCCTAACAGATGCAGCAGCGTGGTTTTTCCAGAACCAGAGCTGCCAACAATCGCCACACGCTCGCCTCGATACGCCCTGAAATTAAGCTGACTCAGCACCTGAATCTCTTCCGGACCATTGCTGTACACCATTGCCAGATCAATGCATTCCAGCACAGGCTCTTTATCTGCAGACACTTTCATCGTCTGCTCAGCAGCATGCTGATTTATACCGGTATTATTCATAACGCAACGCATCCGCAGGCTGAATTCGGGACGCCCGCCAGGCGGGATATAAAGTAGACAGGAAACTCATCACCAGAGCCGAACTGACAATAATCCAGACATCATCCATCCGCAGTTCAGAAGGCAGATAGCTGATAAAGTAAACATTACTGTCCAGGAACTGAATATCAAATAACTGTTCAACCCAGGCGACGAAGTCACTGACATTCAGGGCAGCCAGTACACCAAGCCCTGTACCAATGGCAGTTCCTGTCAGACCAATCACCACCCCCTGTACAATAAAGATGCCCATGATCATACCTGGTGTCGCGCCCAGTGTTCTGAGAATCGCAATATCACCTTGCTTATCGGTCACCACCATGACCAGAGTAGAGACAATATTGAACGCAGCCACAGCAATAATAATGGTCAGTAACAGACCTATCATACGTTTTTCCATCTGGATCGCCTGAAACAGGTTGCCATGGGTTCGGGTCCAGTCACTACCACGCATATGCCTTGGCATATCCTGCAGTTGTTCCCAGACCACCTGGCGGGCATCAAACAGATCCGTCAGCTGCAGCCTTAAACCATGAATATCATCACCCAGACGCATCAGAGTCTGCATATCCTGCAGATGAGCCACCGCCAGGCTGCCATCCAGATCAGCACCAACACTGAACATCCCCACCACAGTGAAACGCTTCATACGGGGAAACACACCTGCCGGAGTAATCGATGCTTCTGGTACCATCAGAGTTACTTTATCGCCAACAGTGACTCCCAGAAAGCGAGCCAGCAGATCTCCCAGTACAATGCCAAACTCTCCGGGTCTCAGATCATCCAGGCTGCCATACTTCATGTGCTGATCAATAATCGAAACACGACCTTCCTGCTCAGGCAGCACGCCATTAACCAAAGCACCCCGCACATTACCCCGGGCAGAAAACATTCCCTGAGCCTTCACATAGGGCACTGCAGCAATAATGCGTTCGTCTTTTTCCAGTTCCAGTGCGACTTCAGGCCAGTCCTGAAAGCTGCTTTGAGAAAATACCGTTGCATGGGGCACCATGCCCAGAATGCGCTGACGCAACTCCCGGTCAAAACCGTTCATAACGGACAGCACCAGAATCAGAACGGCAACCCCCAGGGTCAGACCCACCATAGAGGTCAGTGAAATAAAAGAGATGAAATGATTACGCCGCTTTGCACGGGTATATCGTAATCCGATAAAAAAAGGAATTTTGTCTAACATCGTGTCCGACTCAATCAAATACCTGTTTCAGGCTGAGGGCACATCATACGGGAAAGCGACGCTGTTCTGTAGTCGGTAACATAAGGAACTGAAGAAACGTCATCTGCCTGAATACCGTATACCGGACAATCAACCTGTCTGAATACGCCAGTCTTATTAAATCTGTGGACAATAGCGTTTTGTCTGCTAGAGTTCGCCATTTAACAGAACAGGCTTTTGTTGTCATGTCTGCATCATGCCATAGCAGAATGCAGAGATAAGACTACAGAAACCATCACAGGTTGCAGTCTGATCTCCGTTTCGGACTTATCAGGTAAAATAAATTAATGAGTACTCCCATCAATCAAGCCAGTGCTTATCGACTGTTACCCGAATGGGCCCCACAGAGTGGCGTTATGCTGACCTGGCCCCATGCTGACAGCGACTGGGCACCTTTTCTGGAACAGGTTGAGCCTGTTTTCTTTGAAATAGCAGAGGCCATTGCCCATAGAGAGAAGGTACTGATCAGCGTTGCCAGTGAAGAAAAACAACAACAGATTCAGCAACATTTTCAGGCATTGAATCTGGACACACAGTTATCTGTTATTGTTATTCCGACCAATGATACCTGGGCTCGGGATCATGGCCCGATTACCGTTCTCAAAGCCAATGAGGACGGTCATCAGAAACCTGTGCTACTGAATTTTACCTTTAATGGCTGGGGCAATAAATTTGACGCTGCTCTGGATACTCAGATCAATGAGCGGCTGGCGGAGAAAAATGCTTTTGCCTGCGAAATGGAAACCCTGGATATAGTACTGGAAGGCGGCAGTATAGAGGTTGACGGCTTTGGTACTCTGCTCACGACCAGCGAGTGTCTGCTGGCACCGACCCGCAACCCGGATCTCAGCAAGGAACAGCTTGAAACTCTGCTGGCAGAGAAATTTGGTCTGGAGCGTTTTCTATGGCTGGATCACGGCTACCTGGCAGGCGATGATACCGACAGCCATATTGATACTCTGGCTCGTCTGTGTGACCCTCATACTATTGCCTATGTTCAGTGCACGGATAGTAATGACGAGCACTTTACCGCACTACAGGCGATGGAAGCCCAGTTGAAAACCTTTACAGATTATCAGGGCAAGCCTTACAAACTGGTTCCCCTGCCAATGGCACCTGCTTGCTATAGTGAAGAAAGTGACCGCTTACCTTCTACTTATGCCAACTTTCTGATCATCAATGGTGCAGTGCTGCTGCCCATTTATGGCGATCAGGAAAAAGATGGGCTGGCCATCTCCCGGATGAAGATCGCTTTTCCCGAACATGACATTCTGGCCATTAATTGTCGTCCCATTGTAGAGCAATATGGCAGCCTGCATTGCCTGACGATGCAACTGCCAGAAGGAGTCTTAGCATGAGTTCATCTGAAAATGGTACAGGCCTGTTAAAAGTTGGCCTGGTACAACAGCAGGCATTTAATGATAAAGAACAAAGCCTGGCAATCAGCGAACAGGGCCTGAGAGATCTCGCCGCTCAGGGGTGTGAGCTGGCTTTACTGCAAGAGCTGCATGCGACTCAGTATTTCTGCCAGACAGAAGATACAGAATTATTTGACCTGGCCGAACCATTAGACGGCCCAACCAGTCAGAAACTGGCAGCGCTGGCTAAAGAACTACAGATGGTGATTGTCGGCTCAATTTTTGAAAAACGTGCGCCAGGCCTGTATCACAATACCGCAGTGGTGTTTGAAAAAGATGGCACGCTGGCAGGCTACTACCGCAAGATGCATATCCCGGATGACCCTGGTTTCTACGAGAAGTTTTACTTCACGCCTGGCGATGCCACCTTTAATGACGGCCGTCCTGGTTTTAGCCCTGTTGAAACCAGCGTAGGAAAACTGGGTGTACTGGTGTGCTGGGATCAGTGGTATCCGGAAGCAGCCCGCCTCATGGCAATGGCTGGTGCAGAAATACTGCTTTATCCAACGGCTATTGGCTGGGACCCTCGCGATGACACTGCGGAGCAAACCCGACAGCTGGATGCCTGGACCATTATTCAGCGCGCACATGCTGTGGCTAATGGCTTACCAGTCATGGTCGCTAACCGTGTTGGCCATGAAGCTGACCCAAGCGCTCAAAGTGAAGGCATTCAGTTCTGGGGAGGCAGCTTTATTGCCGGCCCACAGGGTGAGTTTCTACAGCACGCAGATGAAGAGTCCTGCTTGTTAGTGGCAACAATCGATAAACAACGCACGGAGGATACTCGCCGTATCTGGCCATACTTCCGTGATCGCCGGATTGATGCCTATGGAGATCTGGCTAAGCGACACCTGACCCCCTGATATCAACACGATGCTATTCGTATAGAACCGCATGCCGACGTTGCGGTTCTTGATAACCAGAAATATAAAGCACTTTCCATTGAACTGCCGCCCTGATAAAGGGCGGCTGTAATCGACATACCCCGCCCCCGAACCGGCCAGCATATGCAACAGTATAGCTTTATAGCTCAAATGTACCTTGCTGTACTTTAAAACCTGGCAAAGTCCCCTCCAGCTCCCAGTTCCCCTTTACCCGGATATCAGGTTGTCTGCCGGACTGAAGCAAAGATAATAAGGCTCTGGAAGCCTGATTCCAGGAGAGTTCAACCGGAATACCCACTCGGGTTTCAGAGCCAGCAGCAACTTGCAACGGCTCAGCAATACTGACATTGAATGCATCCATCTGTCCGACACTAACCAGAGCATTTAACCCGTTAAGACTGATCCCGAAACTATTCGGGTTCATAACAGGTAAGTGAACAAGAACTCTGAAGCCAGAAAGATTCATCTGTTCAATCTGAATTCCAGGTTCACCAACCACCGGCCATTGAGGTACAGGCAGCTGCTTTTCCAGTGACAGGGATTCTGTCCATTGCATGTTCAGTGGCCCCTGAACCTTAAGTAAAGAGTCTAATCGAAGATTAACATTCTGCTGTCCCTCTACGGATTTCAATAAAGGTTTCAGATCTGAAAACTTTATTGTAACCGGCACATTAATCTCACTGACCTGACCGGCTGGTAACCGGAGATTCGATAAAGTCCCCGACACCAGAGACTGGTTATTGACCAGAATCCGATAATCAGAAGGCAACATTGCCAGATTGATCTGCCCCGGATTACTTACCTTCAGCTCAGTCATCAGCGTCATCTCTTCAAAGCTAACAGACTGCAAACTCAGCGAGTAATCAACGATCTCCGGCTTTCTGAGAGCATTCTCAGCCTGTTCTTTCAGCTGGGTACACCCCGACAGCACAATCATCAGAAACAAAAAAACTATTCTCATCTCTACCTCAATTTTCAGTTCTGGCCGTTGGCTCTTTTTTCAAGACGCACCAGAAACTCCTGCATAATCAACATATATAACTCTTCTTTCAGCCAGTCATCTTCAATGCCGGAGTCAATATTCGGATTATCGTTCACTTCTATAATATAAGCCTTATCGCCTTTTTGTTTCAGGTCAACACCATACAAACCATTGCCAATCAAACGGCAGGCCTTCATCGCAGCATCCAGCACAGGTGCAGGCACCTCATACGCAGGAAGCGTTTCAGAACAGCCTGAAGCGGTCGCCTCTGAGCCATGCTGGTAGATCTGCCAGTGATCTTTAACCATATAGTAACGACAAGCAAAGATCGGCCGGTTGTTCAGGATACCTATTCGCCAGTCATAATCGGTGTACATGAACTCCTGAGCCAGAATCAAAGCTGACTTTTTCATCAGAGATGCCATTGAATCCACAAGCTCAGTACGATTATCCACCTTGACTACCCCTCTGGAAAAAGAACCGTCCGGGATCTTCAATACCATAGGGTAGCCCAGTTTCTGTTCCAGATCGTCCAGAGTTGCCGTTCTTTTATCTGATACAATCAATGTCGCCGGTGAAGGCACCTTATTTACTCGCAACAAATCAGCCAGAAACACCTTATTGGTGCATTTCAGAATCGATTCGGGATCATCAATTACGACCAGACCTTCTGTTTCAGCTTTACGCGCAAATCGGTAGGTATAGTGATCTATTGCCGTTGTTTCACGAATAAATAACGCATCAAACTCCGCCAGTCTGGAGTAATCTTTCCGGGTAATCAGTTCCGCTGAGATACCCAGCCGACGGGCAGCATCTACAAACAGGCTCAGGGCTTTCTGGTCGCTAGGAGGAAGAGACTCATCCGGGTTATGCAGAATAGCCAGATCAAACCGGGTCTGTTTTCGCCATTTTTTACTGCGCCATATTTTATGACTGAAGCGCTCAAGAGCCTGAGCAAATAACAGCTGGTCGTCTTCGCTCTGAATATCAGAAAGCCCCACACAGCGAATCCGGTTCAGCTGCCAGCTCTGTTTGTATGTCATAGAAACATCAAGCACCGGAGCCGGAAAGCGTTCAAAAATCTGACGAGCCAGAGCCTTAAACGCGCTGGAACCGGTTTCACCGAAATACACTCTGAACGTATATTCTCCAGTCTCTGATATAAGCTCCAGCCCTTTTTCAAGGGGAACAGAACGCTCAAGCTGCATCAGATACAGCGATTTTTTACCCAGATCATTGATCACCTGAACGGAAGGGATCACCTTGTGCCCACGCGCTTCTGCCAATAAAGAACAATAATATCCCCGACTCAGGTAACGATAGTTATGACATAAGTTAACTACGCGGGCACGCTGCCTGGTTTTAACCGGCAAGGCCATATAATCATCAAAGGTAATCAAATCCGGGCTGGAGTAATAAGGCTTCCAGTCTTTCAGATTCTCGACCACAATATAGAGCGAAGACATAGCGCATAATCCCTGAAACAGAAGGCTATGGATAATCCTGCTCCCCCACAGGGGCAGGTATACTTTACAAGAATGCGCGCAGTGTGCTCCTGAACCAGCCCCTCAGGCAAGTCTTTTTCATATCTGACTAAAAAAAACATTGCGTCCCATAAATAAGCAGACTTATTATCCACTCGCTGACCCCATGCTGGCCCAACGCCCATCAAGCGCCCCATCAGAAGGCCCCAGCGCCTATTAAACATTTGCGTTAATTACTATGTTTTTTTTGAGGCGTGACTATGCCTGTGCTAAAAACTCCGGTTGTACCGAACAACTTTGCTTTATCTTTTTCTTCAGCCCGCAAGGAGTTTCTATCTCTTGCTAATACCGCTCTGGATAACCTTCCCGGCCAGATCCTGCACTTTAATTATCCGGTATCAGGGCCATCAGGAGAAAGACTCAGTTCGGACTGGCTATGGCTGGGAGAAAATCGTGCTCCCTCAGTTCTGGTAATGATTTCAGGTACCCATGGAATTGAAGGTTTTGCCGGATCAGGGCTACAACGGCAGATATTACCAGACCTGGTTCAACTGCTACTGCAGCAAGGTAAACTGGCTGTTCTGCTAATCCATTCTCTTAACCCCTGGGGTTATGCCTGGCACAGAAGGACGGATCATCACAATATTGATCTGAACCGAAACTTTGTTGACTTTCGGACACCTGTTCCGGACAACACAGGGTATAGACTGATTGAGGCCGATTTATTATCAGACAGAGAAGTACGGCAGGCAAAACTCCATCAATGGGAAAAAGAGCTAGGCAGAAGAGATTATGAGCAAGCTATCTCTTCGGGTCAGTACTCTTCGCCTGATGGCTTGTTCTATGGTGGAATCAGACCCTCCTGGGGTAATAACACCCTGGTCAGCGGTCTGTCAACGCTTTCACTGGCTCACGCAAAGCGCATCGTTGTACTGGATATTCACAGTGGACTCGGCCCATATGGTTATGGCGAATTAATCAGTGACCATCCTTTGCATAGTGCTGGTGATAAGTTGTCACATCGCTGGTTTGGTTATCAGGTAAGTCATTCTGCACGGGGTAATTCGTTTTCAGTACCCAAAACCGGCCTGATCGACTTTTTCTTTCATGAAGTAATCGGAAACCGGGGCTGTTTCCTGACTTACGAAATGGGTTCATTTGGTAATGATGCTCTGTTTGACCTGCTCTGTCAGGATCAGTATGAGTGGAACAAGATAGATATGTACAGCGATGAAGAAAAGAGAAAGCAGCTCATGCTCGAGCATTTCTGCCCCTCAGATCCTCATTGGCAATACAGTGTAAGTAGTCGCTTCCGCCAGCTTGTAGGTATATCTGTCGATGCACTACTGGGGAGTCACTGAAGATGAATTACCGGGAAGCCTCAAAGGCTGATATCAGCGCACTAATCAGACTGGAAGAACTATGCTTTGCAGAAGACAGGCTATCCAGACGAAGCTTCAGTCACTTTATCGGAGCTCCAACAGCCAGAGTTGAAGTTGTAGAAGAAGAGGGGCAACTAAAAGGTTATAGTATTGTGTTACTCAGGCGAGGAACCTGCCTGTCCCGACTGTACTCTCTGGCACTGGCACCTGAAGCCAGAGGCCAGGGCTGTGCCAGGCAACTGATCAGTAACGCAGAACGCTATGCTATTGAGCACGGCTGTGTCTTTCTGAGGTTGGAAGTACGCACTGATAATCAGCCTGCACTGGAACTGTATAGACGGCTCGGCTTCAGAACATTCAGCACAATACGAAACTATTATGCAGATGGTTGTGATGCGCTGAGAATGGAGAAACACCTGATCAGAGCCATCAGACCAACCCCGGTGAATTTGCCTTACTATAAGCAACAAACCGACTTTACCTGTGGTCCCAGCGCATTAATGATTGCAATGAAAAGCCTGGACCCGGGCTTTGACATGACTCTGAGTGAAGAACTGCGGATATGGCGTGAAGCAACAACTATTTTCATGCAATCAGGGCATGGAGGATGCTCGCCCTACGGGCTGGCTATCAGTGCCTGGAAAAGAGGGTTCAGAGTACTTATCCATGCCAGCACAGTGGACACTCCTTTTATCGACACTGTCAGGGATCGACATAAAAAAGAGATTATGCATAGTGTGCATCAGGACTTCATGGAACAAATTGATCGGACAGATATCACTGTGCTTCAGGAAAATCTGACACCGGACATGCTAAAGCAACACCTGAACAATGGTATGGTTGCAATCAGTCTGGTCAGTACCTGGCAGCTGAACCGACAAAAAGTACCGCATTGGGTCGCAGTTACGCAGGCAGATGAACACTATGTCTATGTAAGTGATCCTGAGCCAGACGAAGAAAAAATGCATACTGTCACAGATAACATTGCAGTTCCCCTGAAGATGGAGAATTTCAGCCAAATGGCCAGTTTTGGCAAACAACGTCAGCGATTTACTCTGTTAATTGGCTTATGATCTGAGCATTGCCCCATCAGACACCAGCAAGAACAGCCACAACAATATTGTGGCTGTCCGGTATAATCAGAAGTGGCTGACATCCAGTACAGGCTCTTTCATTCCATCAGGGTCATCGCTGTCATTCCAGTCCAGATTTCCTGTATCCAGATTCATCATAACTTCTGCAAGAGTATACATTGCTCCCTCCGACTTAATTTCAGGGCTATCTGTTAAGTCTAGAAGAGTTACATAGTGTTACAGAGAAAAGAGCCTGAGAATATTTCAGAACGACCCGGCTGCCCCTGAAAAAAAGGCATAACCCGATACAAAGTTACCACGCATGACCTTACCAGGTTCTGAACATATGCTGTGCAAACTCTATGATGTTACTGCCAAAAAATATAATCAGCAGGAAAAATAACAGAATCTGTACGATAAACCCCAGATTAAACATGAGTGCTTTCCTCCGTCAGAAACAGGAGAGTATTTTCTGAAGTATAGCCAGTATATGCAGGGGAGTATTGCAAGTCAGAGAGAAGGCCCAGAGCTGGCGAACAGCTCTGGAGCCAGTGAAGCCCTATCAGAAGATACGGTTCAGACCATTCAGCGCAGCGACACGATACGCTTCAGCCATTGTCGGATAATTGAAAGTATTATTCAGGAAGTAACGAATCGTATTGTTCTCACCGGGCTGATTCATAATAGCCTGACCAATGTGAACAATCTCTGACGATTGGTCACCAAAGCAGTGAATCCCCAGCAGCTCCAGTGTTTCGCGATGGAACAGAATCTTCAGCATACCCTGCGTCTCAGCTGTAATCTGAGCACGAGCAGTATCCTTAAAGAAAGCCTGTCCTACTTCATAGGGCACTTTGGCTTCTGTCAGCTCTCTTTCAGTCTTACCAACAGAGCTGATTTCCGGAATGGTATAAATACCGGTAGGCACCTCATTAACGAAACGGAACTCATCATCTTCCAGAATATCCGCTGCCGCTGAGCGCCCCTGGTCGTATGCCGCACTGGCCAGGCTTGGCCAGCCAATCACATCACCCACAGCATAGATGTGGCCGATGGCCGTACGATAATGCTGATCCACCTCCAGTTGCCCACGGCTATTGGGTTCCAGTCCAACCAGTTCAAGACCGATATCATCGGTATTACCAGTACGGCCATTACACCACAGGAAGGCATCTGCACGCAGTTTTTTACCTGATCTAAGAGATAGGGTAACGCCCTGCTCATCTGCTTCAACCTTCTCATAATCTTCATTATGACGAATCAGCACACCGTTGTTGCGCAGATGATAACTCAGAGCATCAGAGATCTCATCATCCAGGAACGATAGCAAACGATCCCGATTATCGATCAGATCAACTTTTACTCCCAGACCGCTGAAGATAGAAGCATACTCACAACCGATAACACCTGCTCCATAAACAATCAGGCGACGAGGCGTATGGCCCAGAGTCAGAACTGAGTCGCTGTTATAGATACGGGGATGACGGAAGTTAATATCTGCAGGCAGATATGGTCGTGACCCTGTAGCGATAACTATTTTCTGAGCTCTCAGCTCTTCAGTACCATTATGAGGGTCACGTACCATCACAGTGTGCGAGTCAATAAAGCGCGCTTTGCCGAAGTACACATCTGCCCGGTTACGAGCATAAAAATTGGTTCTCAGCTGAACCTGACGCTCAATAACCCGCTGGGAACGTTCAAGTACTTTTGGAAAGGAGAACCAGCGAGGCTCACCGATATCACGGAACATGCGGTTCGTATTGAACTGAATGATCTGCTTCACTGCGTGACGCAGTGCTTTTGAAGGAATAGTTCCTTTATGAGTACAGTTTCCCCCAACGGAACTCTGCATTTCGACCACAGCGACACGTTTACCGTGCTTGGCTGCATTCATTGCAGCACCTTCACCTGCGGGCCCCGTACCTATCACCACTACATCGTAATTATAAACCGCCATCGTCGCTGAATAACTCCCTAAGTGTCGTGCCAGACCTGACTGTGCCTGTGTCTTCTAATGTGGACTCTTTGGTCACAGCCAGCAATTATGCTTTCGCCGGGTAAAGCCACTTCTCAGCAATTCGGCAATCCCAGCTGAAAAGTAATGACTCGGCATATCACAGCCTGCCAACGGTATGTTGCTTATATGTGATTGTTATATCTAAAGTTACTATTGCGTGTCTTATTCTGTACTTATTTTTTCTCGCGATCATTCTGCGTTGCATCATAAGCCAGATCCATATTCATCTCTGACTTATTCTGAGCCGCTTTCTTTTCCTGCTCGGTTTCACAGACATCTTTATTACCACCGCATATATCGCAGTCACCCACCATACCAATGGCACTCATACCTCCGCATGAACCAGCAATAGGTTTACGTCCGAAAAGAACGCCAACGGCCATACCTGTCATTAATAACGCCACGACAATCAAAGCTAAGATCATTGTAGTCATATTTGCTGCCTCTTTGTTTCTATCTAAAATTCCGACTATTGCATCTGCACCAGATCAGAAAAGACCTGCGTCTGATCAACCCGGAACTCATTATCAGATTTGACCAGCATATAAACAGCAAGTTTATTTTTCCTGGCATATGCCATGCCTTTCTCTGGCCCCATCACCATCAGAGTGGTTGCCAGAGCATCGGCCAATGCGCAGTCTTCATGCAAAACGGTGACTGAAGCCAGTTTATGGGTAACTGGCCGTCCTGTTTCCGGGTCAATAGTATGAGAAAAACGCTGACCATCTTCCTCAAAATAGTTCCGATAACTACCCGAAGTCGCTACAGATATATCTGTAATACCAATCACGCTCTGTACAACCTGTCCATCGGACACAGGTTTTTCAATCGCAATACGCCAGCGACTATTGCCTGGCTTCAGGCCATTAACACGTATCTCACCACCAACTTCAACCAGAAACGCAGTATATCCCTGCTGCATCAGATAGTCGGCGACTTTATCAACCCCATAACCTTTTGCTATAGCCGACAGATCCAGATAGATATCTTTAGATTTATTCAGCTGGTATCGGCCATCTCCGAGTATTCTGCTGGAAACCGCCTGATATCCTACTCGTTCAAAAGCTTCAGACAGAGCCTTCTCATCAGGCTGTCGATCTGGTCGCAGGTCTGGGCCAAATCCCCAGAGATTGACCAGAGGCCCCACGGTAGGATCAAAAGCACCATCACTGTCAGAAGACAATTCCAGTGCTTTCTGTACCACCAGCCCGGTATCAGCAGATACAATCAATGCTTCACCAGCAAGTAGTTTATTAAAACGGGAAAGTTCAGAGTCCGGCTTATAGGTCGACATCTTGCGATCCACATCCACCAGTACCTGATGCATACCCTCAGCCAGAGCAGCAATCTTTTCTTTTTCCGGCTTCATAACCACAGTGACATTATAGGTTGTCCCCATGATGTGACCGGAAAATTTCTGGGGTTCAGGAGAAGATTCACACCCCGTTAACAGAAGGGCCATAATAAGAAAGGCCAGTCCCATAAGAACCGGCCCTTCCTGAAAACCCGGACGCTTAAAGCCAGATTTAATCGTTCGGGTCAGAATGTCGAGCACAGGAGCCATCCCCATAAAGGGGATGGTCCGTGCAGCAAATAGTTTGCTGCTCATCGCTTAACCACCGAAGTCATCAAGCAGGATGTTTTCACGCTCTACACCCAGATTCAGCAGCATCTGAATAACCGCTGCGTTCATCATAGGTGGTCCACACATGTAGTACTCACAATCTTCAGGCGCATCATGGTCCTTCAGATAGTTTTCGTACAGTACATTATGAATGAAGCCCGTGTAACCATCCCAGTTATCCTCAGGCAGAGGATCAGACAGGGCCAGGTGCCACTTGAAGTTTTCATTCTCTTCCTGCAGTTGATCAAACTCTTCTACATAGAAGGCTTCACGCATAGAACGTGCACCATACCAGAAGGAGATCTTACGCTTAGAATTCAGACGCTTCAGCTGATCGAAAATGTGGGAACGCATAGGCGCCATACCCGCACCACCACCGACAAAGACCATCTCGTTATCGGTATCACGGGCGAAGAACTCACCAAATGGACCCGATACAGTGATCTTATCGCCTGGCTTCAGGCTGAATACGTAAGAAGACATCTGTCCTGGTGGCAGATCATCGCGACCCGGAGGTGGTGAAGCGATACGGATATTGAACTTAACAATACCCTTCTCTTCCGGGTAGTTCGCCATGGAGTATGCACGGATGATGGTCTCATCAACCTTGGATACGTACTTCCAGATATCGAACTTATCCCAATCCGGGTGATACTCTTCACCGATGTCGAAATCTTTATAGTGTACTTCGTGTGGCGGTACTTCCAGCTGAACGTAACCACCGGCACGGAAGTCAACGTTTTCACCTTCAGGCAGACGTAGGGTCAGCTCTTTAATGAAGGTCGCTACGTTGTCGTTAGACTCAACCGTACACTCCCACTTCTTCACGCCGAAGACGTCGGCTTCAACTTCTACTTCCATGTCCTGTTTAACAGGAACCTGGCAAGACAGACGCCAGCCTTCTTTCTTCTCACCCATAGTGAAGTGAGACTCTTCCGTCGGCAGGATAGAGCCACCACCTTCAGAAACAATACATTTACACTGAGCGCAAGAACCACCACCACCACACGCGGATGACAGGAAGATATTGTTTGCGGCCAGAGTCTGAAGCAGCTTACCACCCGCAGGGGTGGTGATTTTCTGCTCACCGTTAATGGTTACAGTGACATCGCCACTATTAACCAGCTTGCTGCGTGCAGCCAGAATCACCAGTACCAGAGATACTACTACGATGGTGAACATAACCACGCCCAGCACAATAAGTTGTGAATCAACCATGTTCTGAACCTTTTTGTTCTGAGTTTCCGTTAACTGTGATTACAGCTGTACACCTGAGAAGGACATAAAGCCCAGAGACATCAGGCCTACCGTTACAAACGTGATACCCAGACCTTCCAGGCCTTTTGGCACGTCACTGTACTTCAGCTTTTCACGGATACCTGCCAGCGCAACAATCGCCAGCGCCCAACCGATACCAGCACCCGCACCGTATACTACAGACTCTGCGAAGTTGTAGTCACGCTCTGCCATAAACAGAGACGCACCCAGAATCGCACAGTTCACAGTAATCAGCGGCAGGAATACACCCAGCGCGTTGTAAAGTGCAGGTACAAACTTATCGAGGAACATCTCCAGGATCTGAACCATCGCGGCAATTACGCCGATATAACTCAGATAACCTAGAAAGCTCAGATCGATCGATTCAGCACCTTCCATACCGGTCCAGACCAATGCGCCTTCACGCAGTAGGTTGTTATAGATCAGGTTATTTACCGGCACGGTAATCACCAATACAACAACAACCGCAATACCCAGACCTAAGGCCGCTTCAATTTTTTTCGAAACTGCCAGGAAGGTACACATACCCAGGAAGAAAGCCAGGGCCATGTTTTCAACAAATACCGCCTTAACCAGAAGGCTTAAGTAGTATTCAAACATTATACGGCCTCCTTAGCCTGAGTATTTGGACAGATCTTGAACTCTGCCTCTTCATTCTGCGCAGGCTGATAAGTACGGATCAGCCAGATAAAGCCCGCAATGATGAAGAATGCAGATGGAGGCAGCAGCATCATACCGTTTGGTAAATACCAGCCACCATCATTCACTTTTTCCAGCAACTGGATGCCGAACAGGCTACCAGAACCAAACAACTCACGAATGAAGCCAACAAACAGCAGAACTACCGTATAGCCCAGACCGTTACCGATACCATCGATGAAGCTCATAGCTGGGCCATTTTTCATGGCATAAGCTTCAGCACGCCCCATTACGATACAGTTGGTAATAATCAGCCCCACGAATACCGACAGCTGCTTACTGGTTTCGTAAGCGTAAGCTTTCAGTAGCTGGTCAACAACGATTACCAGAGACGCAATAATGGTCATCTGTACGATAATACGAATGCTGTTAGGGATATGAGCACGGATCATAGAGATAAACATGCTCGAGAACGCTGTAACTAAAGATACAGCCACACCCATCACTACAGCCGTGCCCAGGTTACTGGTTACCGCCAAAGCGGAACAGATACCCAGAATCTGCAGTGCAATAGGGTTATTAGCGAAAATAGGGCTCGTTAGAATACCCTTTGGAGTATCAGCCATCTTTATACTCCTTCCTTACGAATTTTGCTCAGGTAAGGACCAAAGCCCTCACTACCTACCCAGTACTGAACCAGGTTGCTTACACCACGGCTGGTAAGAGTTGCACCGGACAGACCGTCAACTTTGTACTCAGCACCAGAAGCTGCCGGGTCAACCGCACCTTTAATCACATGAAGCTCTGGGTTCATGCTACCTTCAGCAAATACCTTCTTGCCAGGCCACAGTGCTTTCCACTTAGGGTTATCTACTTCACCACCCAGACCCGGAGTTTCCGCGTGCTGGTAGAAGCCTAAACCAATCACAGTGTTAGCATCAGCCTCAAGTGCCAGAAAGCCGTGCAAAGTGGACCACAGACCATAACCACGTACAGGCAGGATGATACGCTCCAGTTTACCGGCATTTTCTACCAGATAGACTGTAGCAAATTGCTCACGACGCTTGATACCTGCTATATCCTCACTGTTAGACAGTGCTTTAGACATCGCAGGATCTTTAGCGGCTTTCAGTTGATCGTAGCTTTCAGCGTTAACTGCATCAGTGTACTCACCGGTGTTCAGGTCGATGACACGAGCCTGAATCTGGGAAAAGAGCTCGTCAACATCTTTACCCGGCTCCAGCAGACCTGCTGCCGCAAGGATATTGGTCTTACGGTCAAGGTCTTTGTTAGCAGCCTGCTGAGACTTCAGTGCAACTGCTGCTCCCGAGACAATCACGGAACAGACAATACACAGCAGCAGCGCTACCGTTAGCGTCTTTTTGATAGAATCATTGCTACTAGACATTGCGCATCATTCTCCGTTTGATGTTAGCCTGAACCACAAAGTGGTCAATAAACGGTGCAAACAGGTTAGCAAACAGAATAGCCAGCATAATACCTTCAGGGAATGCAGGGTTGATCACACGAATCATCACTGTCATTACACCAATCAGGATACCAAACCAGATTTTACCGGTGTTGGTCATAGAAGCTGAGACCGGATCTGTTGCCATAAAGAACATACCGAATGCGACACCACCCAGAGTCAGGTGCCAGTACCACGGCATCGCAAACATAGGATTAGTATCAGAACCGATAACGTTCAGCAGAGTACTCATGGCAAACAGACCAATCAGTACACCAGCAACAATGCGCCATGCAGCAATACGGGTCGCCAGCAGAACACCACCACCAATCATGATGGCCAGAGTCGACGTTTCACCCATAGAACCCGGCATTACACCCAGGAAGGAATCCCACCAGGTCAGCGTTTCAGCCAGGCTTTCCATACCACCAGCAGCGGCAACACCCAGTGCAGTTGCACCCGTGTAACCGTCTACAGCAGTCCATACTGCATCACCCGAGATTTGCGCAGGGTATGCAAAGTACAGGAAGGCACGACCTGCCAGAGCAGGGTTAAGGAAGTTCTTACCGGTACCACCAAAGATCTCTTTAGCAACCACAACACCAAAGCTGATGCCCAGTGCGACCTGCCACAGAGGAATGGTTGGCGGCAGAGTCAGTGCGAACAGAATCGAAGTTACGAAGAACCCTTCGTTAACTTCATGTCCGCGCTTCATCGCGAACAGTACTTCCCAGAAACCACCAACAGCGAAAGTTACGGCATAAACCGGCAGGAAATACATAGCGCCGTGGATCATATTATCCCACAGACTAGCAGGGTCATAACCTGCCAGCACACTGATAAACGCGTGACGCCAGCCTTCTACATCCGCCGCATTGATACCCGTTTCAGCCATCCCCATATTTGCGTGGTAACCCACATTCCACATACCAAAGAACATGGCAGGGAAAGTACACATCCACACAGTAATCATCATACGCTTCAGATCCGCACCATCACGCACGTGAGCCGTGGTTTTGGTAGTCGAATCTGGCGCATAAAAAATGGTGTCCACAGCTTCATAAAGAGCGTACCAGTTTTCGTACTTACCGCCCTTGTGGAAGTGTGGTTCCATATTGTCAAGAATCTGACGCAGGCCCATTAGTAACCCTCCTTCACGATATTGGTCAGGTTGTTACGCAGGATAGGACCATACTCGTATTTGCCCGTGCAAACGTAGGTACACAGAGCCAGATCCTCTTCTTCCAGTTCAAGACAACCCAGTTGCATTGCACTTTCGATATCTCCTACCACCAGCGCACGCAGCAGCTGAGTTGGTAGGATATCCAGAGGCATAACACGCTCATATGTGCCTACAGGTACCATGGCACGCTCAGAGCCATTGGTATTTGTCGAAGGCGCATAGTTCGTCAGACCGAATAGTTTGGATACATAGATATTCAGCATCGAGTGCTTATCTTTACCCGGCGACATCCAGCCCATGAACTCCCGGTGATTGCCTTCTTTCAGCACACTCACCTGAGTCTGGTAGCGTCCCAGGAAGGAAAATGCACCTTCAGCAGTACGACCACCAAAAACAGAGCCTGAAATCAGACGCACGGAAGCGCGATCACTCACTTCAGAAGCACACAGGTCTTCCAGACTGGCACCCTGACGGGTTTTCAGCAGACGAGGATTTTTCGCTTCCGGGCCTGCTACTGCCACCACACGATCAGTATTCAGTTCACCAGTCAGGAACAGCTGCCCTATCGCAACTACATCCTGATAACCGACGGTCCAGACTGTTTTAGAAATGCTTACAGGGTCCAGATAGTGGATATGAGTGCCTGCCAGACCAGCCGGATGAGGGCCGTCAAACTCTTCCACCACTACAGAACCACCTGCCTGAACCGGGATAGAAGCACCTGCGGCTTTACATACAAACACTTTACCGTCTGTCAGATTAGACAGTACGTTCAGGCCTGCCTGAAAATCACTTTCCTGTCCTTGCAGAACCACTGCGGGGTCAGCCGCAAGCGGATTAGTATCCATTGCGGTTACAAAAACAGAGTTCGGAGTTGATCCTGGTGCAGGAACACGGCTGAAAGGACGTGTACGCAATGCGGTCCAGAGACCTGATTCAATCAGATTTTCCTGAACCTTGTTGCGATCCAGTCCGGCCAGTTGTCCCTGGTCGTACTTAGCAAACTGAACTTTTTCTTCCTGCTCAGCTACTTTAATCACAACAGATTGCAAAACACGACGCTCACCACGGTTAACAGCGATCACTTCGCCTGCCGCAGGGGCTGTGTACTTCACACCCGGGGTCTTTTTGTCACTGAAGAGCTCTTGACCCAGTTTAACCTGGTCACCGACGCGCACTGCCATTGTAGGCTTCATACCTACATAGTCAGGGCCAACCACGGCAACCGAGCGCACAGGCGTAGCATTGTCAATGCTTTGCGCTGGCGCTCCGGCTAAAGGAAGATCAAGGCCACGTTTGATTTTAATCATACGTCTCGCCCAATCACTTAGTTATTATTTGAAAACAAAGGTTTTTTTGAAGCGTTTGCACAAAATACAAAGCTTCGGAATTCTGTGTGTCACAGTCTTTTAGTAACTGTTTCAGCCAGTACGGGCCTGCCCACCCGGACCGCTCCCCAAAATCGCACATATTATAAAGACCTGATTACGGCATTGCCACTGACTACCGCGACATTTTGCCGCACTTTAGCAGCAGTTAATTGCAGCTTAGCGAAAGCGTGGAAAAAAGTGGTGCTATCTTCTGAGAAAATCTGCCATATCTCAAAAAAATGACATTTTCTAGTAATGAAATTTTTTTTATAAAAAAAGCCCATGCAGATAACTACATGGGCTTTACGAAACATTCCGATGATCAGATTATCACCGGATGCTCAGATCAGCGTGCCGGAAAATGCTGAAACTGAACATTTGAGATCTGTTGCAGGATACGAACAACCTGACAGCTGTAACCAAACTCGTTGTCGTACCATACGTACAGAACCGCTTGCTTACCGCTAACGATAGTCGCTTCACCATCGACGATACCCGCATGGCGGTTACCCACAAAGTCAGAAGAAACCACTTCAGGGGAACGTACGTAATCAATCTGTTTCTGCAGGCCAGAGTGCAGAGATGCATCACGCAGGTAATCGTTGATCTCTTCCACTGAAGTTTCTTTTTCCAGTGTCAGATTCAGGATCGCCATGGAAACGTTTGGCGTAGGAACACGAATCGCGTTACCCGTCAGCTTACCTTTCAGAGAAGGTAATGCTTTAGCCGCCGCAGACGCTGCACCAGTCTCAGTGATCACCATGTTCAGCGGCGCTGCACGACCACGACGCTTCGCTTTGTGGAAATTGTCGATCAGGTTCTGGTCGTTAGTGAAAGCATGTACGGTTTCAACGTGGCCGTGCGCTACACCAAACTTGTCTTCAACCGCTTTCAGTACCGGAACGATAGCGTTAGTCGTACAGGATGCTGCTGACAGGATCTTGTCGTCATCGCTGATGATATCACTATTGATACCGTGAACGATGTTTTTCAGATCGCCTTTACCCGGTGCTGTCAGCAGAACGCGGGATGCACCATTACACGCCAGATGCTGACCCAGACCCTCTTCATCACGCCACATGCCCGTGTTATCAACAACAATCGCGTCGTTGATACCGTAAGTAGTGTAGTCTACTTCAGCAGGAGAGTTTGCGTAGATCATCTGAACGTAGTTGCCGTTGATGATCAGTGCTTTTGCATCTTCATCAACAGCGATCGTGCCCTGGAAAGAACCGTGTACAGAGTCACGACGCAGCAGACTGGCACGCTTTTGCAGATCACCTTCTTTACCACCACGTACAACGATAGCACGCAGACGCAGCTTGTTACCGCCACCCGCTTTTTCTACCAGGATACGCGCCAGCAGACGACCGATACGGCCGAAACCATACAGTACAACATCTTTATAACCGGCATCAGCACCATCCTGGTGCTGGTCAACAGCACTTTCCAGCTCTTTACGCAGGAAAGTCTCCAGATCACCACCTTCGTTCTTGAACTTAACAGCCAGCTTACCGATATCAACGTGAGCCGGCCCCAGGTTCAGACGAGCCATGGTTTCCAGAATAGGGTGAGTATCGCGTACAGACAGCTCAGTGCCTTCTACCTGACGTACAAAACGGTGATCCTTCATAATACGGATCACAGACTGGTTCACCATGGCGCGGCCATACAGTGAAGTCACAACATTGTTTTTACGATACAGCTGACCAATCAGCGGAATCATAGCCTCAGCCAGAGCTTCACGCTCTTGCCAATCCTGGAAACAGTTATCAAGTACTTCTTGACTCACGGGCGGCCTCACTAAAAGTCTAAAAAATCTCAACCGAAAATGCGCGCGTATTATGAAAGCAGTTGCCCCAAGAGGCAAATTTTAAGCGACATTTTGCTGCCAAAGTCTATTTATAGACGTAAATTTTCAACGTCAGAAGGATAATCAGGTACCTGAGCATTAAAAAAATTCAATTTAAATCATTTCTGATAACTCTTTTTAATGATCTGTCATCGTTTATCACACGTTAAAAGCTGAATGGCTTAAAAAGACATTAGCGATACCAGTGATACACTCAGTTCTTTACATTCCGGCAGCTCGCCTTAGACTTACGCCACAGAGTACTATTTATTTGTACAGTCTTCAGGATATTCCCTGTGCCGGTGTTCTGAAGCTCAACATCACATTCGATTTCAATCAATAGCAATGGACAGGCATCATGCAATTGCAGCTTTCCAGTCGTTCCATTCCGGCTAAAGCCGGAGATACCCGCCATTGGGGCAACCTCTCCGGCAGCGCAAATGCGCTGGTTATCAGCCAGCTGGCCCGGACACATTCCTCCCTGGTCTGCGTCATCACATCATCCCAGAATGAATCAGAACAGTTGGCAGAATTGCTGGAGTATTTTTTGCCGGCTGACTACCCGGTATTGCGCATGCCTGACTGGGAAACCCTGCCTTATGATGCGTTCTCCCCCCACCAGGATATTATATCGGAACGCCTGAAGGTACTGTTTCAATTGCCTCTGCTGAATAAAGGCGTACTGGTTGCTCCGGTATCTACTCTGATGCAACGTTTGCCACCGCAGAGTTATATCAGCGCTTCCACCTTTCTGCTGAAAGCCGGACAGAAGTTTGATGCTCAGGCCATGAGCCGCCAGCTGGAACAGGCCGGTTACCATTGCGTAGACAATGTCTATAGTCATGGAGAATATACTGTACGTGGCTCCCTGATGGATCTGTTTCCAATGGGAAGCGATCAGCCTATTCGTATTGATTTGTTCGATGATGAAATCGATACACTGCGAACCTTTGATCCGGAAACCCAGCGCTCCAGAGAGAAAACAGATAGCATACGTATTCTGCCAGCGCAGGAATATCCATTGGATAAATCAGGCATTCAGCAGTTTCGTCTGAATTTCCAGGACAACTTTGACATCGATTTTCGCCAGTGTCCTTTATATGAAGATGTCACTAAAGGCATCCCTTCGCCCGGACTGGAATATTACCTGCCTCTGTTTTTTGAACAGACCGCCGATCTGTTTTCCTACTTTCCGGATAACACCTTGCTGGTCAATACTGCTCACCCTGAAGAGCCGGCTCAGAATTTTTTCCAGGAAGCAGAACGACGCTATGAAGACCGGCGCTATGATATCCAGCGACCAATTCTGTCCCCTGCAGATATATTTCTGCCCGTTGAAGAACTCTTTTCACGCCTGAAGCGCTTTGCACGTATCCAGACCCATACCGATTCGCTGGATGAAAGTAAAGCAGGCTACATAAATCTGCCATTCACCCCTCCAGAAGAACTGCCCATTGATGCCCGGCAAAGTCAGCCTCTGGCCAGGGTGGAACAACATATTAATAATAGCCCGGACCGGATTCTGTTCTGCGCAGAATCTGCCGGTCGCAGGGAAGCCTTGCTGGAACTTCTGGCCCGCATCGGTATCAGGCCTGTTCAGGTTGATAGCTGGCAGGCTTTCTGTGAATCTGACGAAAAAATCTGTATTGGTGTCGCCCCTCTGTTATCGGGAGTCCATTGCACAAAGCCTGCAATTGAACTAATCAGTGAAAGTCAGCTGTTTGGCCAGCGAGTATTCCAGAGCCGTCGCCAGCAAAAAGCAACCGATGTTGGTGAATACACCATTCGCAGTCTTACGGAGTTGAAGGAAGGAGCTCCCGTTGTACATATTGACCACGGTGTCGGACGCTATCTGGGGCTTCAGGTTCTTGAAATCGACCAGCAAAAAGCAGAATTTCTGACCCTGGAATATGCTGATGGAGCAAAACTCTATGTACCGGTTGCTTCACTGCATCTGATTTCCCGCTATTCAGGTGGAACCGATGATAATGCTCCATTACATAAACTGGGCACAGAACAGTGGGAAAAAGCCAAACGCAAGACAGCCGAAAAGATCAGAGATACTGCAGCAGAACTGCTGGATATCTACGCACGTCGAGCCGCCAGAAAAGGTTTCAGTCATGATATGCCGGAACAGTCCTATGAAGCTTTTGCTGCCGGATTTCCCTTTGAAGAAACCCCGGATCAGGCGGCCGCTATTGCTGCCGTAATTAAAGACATGACATCAGGGCAACCGATGGACCGGGTCATTTGTGGTGATGTTGGTTTTGGTAAAACGGAAGTGGCCATGCGCGCTACCTTTGTTGCCGTTCAGAGTAGTAAACAGGTTGCCATTCTGGTGCCGACCACTTTGCTGGCTCAACAGCACTTTGAAAACTTCCGTGATCGCTTTGCAGACTGGCCGGTGCAGGTTGAAGTGCTGTCTCGTTTTAAATCAGCCAAAGAACAAAAAATCGTTCTGGAAAAACTGGAAAAGGGTCAGGTCGATATTATTATCGGTACCCATAAACTGCTTCAGAAAGATATGAACTTCGACAATCTGGGTCTTCTGATCATTGATGAAGAACACAGGTTTGGCGTCCAGCAAAAAGAGAAACTGAAATCTTTACGCTCTGAAGTCGACATTCTGACAATGACAGCCACACCCATTCCGCGTACTCTGAATATGGCCATGTCCGGTATTCGGGATTTGTCGATTATTGCCACACCTCCGGCTAAACGATTATCCGTTAAAACGTTTGTCCGGCCGTTTGATAAAGCCACGATAAAAGAAGCGGTGCTGAGAGAAATCCTGCGTGGCGGACAGCTTTATTTCCTGCATAATGACCTGAAAACTATTGAAAATGCGGCAGAGGATCTGCGTGTTCTGGTGCCAGAAGCCCGTGTTGGAGTCGCTCACGGTCAGATGCCGGAACGCCAGCTGGAACAGCTGATGTCAGACTTTTATCATAAACGTTTCAATGTACTGGTATGCTCTACCATCATTGAAACAGGCATCGATATTCCCAGCGCTAATACCATCATTATTGAACGTGCCGATAAATTTGGCCTGGCACAGCTGCATCAGTTAAGAGGGCGTGTCGGACGTTCTCATCATCAGGCTTATGCATACCTGATGACCCCGGAAGGGAAAAAGCTGACATCGGATGCACAGAAGCGCCTGGATGCTATTTCTCAGGCAGAAGATCTGGGATCGGGCTTTACTCTGGCTACTCACGACATGGAAATTCGTGGAGCCGGTGAATTACTGGGCGAAGGTCAGAGCGGCCAGATGGAGCAGGTCGGCTACAGTCTGTATATGGAAATGCTGGAAAAAGCCGTACAGGCCATCAAACAGGGGAAAACGCCTGATCTGGATAAACCTCTGCACACCGGTAGTGAAGTCAACCTGCGTATCCCGGCTCTGATTCCCGATGACTATCTGCCCGATGTGCATAGCCGCCTGATTATGTACAAACGAATTGCTAATGCCAGAGATGATAGCGAACTGAAAGAGCTGCAAGTCGAAATGATTGATCGCTTCGGCTTACTGCCTGATGCGCTGAAAAACCTGTTCAATCAGACAAAGCTCAAACTTAAAGCAGAATATCTGGGCATTACCCGGATAGATTGCGGGCCTGAAAGTGGCATGTTTGAGTTTGCTGCAGAAACACAGGTTGAACCCCTGGCCATTGTAAAAATGGTACAATCAGCTCCACAGCGCTTTAAACTGGAAGGCGCCAGCAAGCTGAAGTTTACCGATCTGATGAAACAACCTGAAAGCCGTTTCCGGATCGTGGAAGACCTGATTAAGAAGCTGACACCTCAGTCAGCATAACCCGAATGGAAATAAACTCAGGATTGAATATTGTGACCCAAACAGAGACCCATAAAACTCTGCGAGTCATCGCCTGGCTAACAACTCTGATACTGGCCAGCACTCCCCTGACAGCGACGGCTAATAATGAGGGGCGACGCTATATCGCAGAGTTACTGGTATTCAGTTATGAAAACAAAGAACCCGGTTTATCAGAGAAATGGCGAGAGAATCAGCAAATAGAACTGCCATCTTACTATCAGGCACTCTATAAACGTTCTGATATCCGTATGTCAGAGCTGGATTCCATCGCTTCTCAGCCTGTTTCTGCGGCACCAACGGGGCTGGCACCTTTAAGCGGAAAACAGATCCGCGCACTGAAAAATGGCACAACACCAGAGTATTTCATCTATGCCAACCACCGCCATTTACTTAACGGCCAGGCCAACCGCCTGAAGCGCAATGGCGATCATCGGATTCTGTTCCATGAATCCTGGCATATGACAGCACGTGGAAAAGGAAAAAGTCTGCCCATCCGTATTCGCGGCGGCCAACGCTTTGGCAATCAGTATGAACTGGATGGTACTATCAGCATATCTATTGCCCGTTACCTCCATGTATCGACGAACTTGTACCTGTCAGAATTCAGTGCGACAGAAACTGCAGATGGCCAGAGAAGTTTTCGCACCAGCCAGGTCATTCCAATGAAACAAACCCGGAAGATGCGTAGCAGAGAACTCCACTACATCGATCATCCGGCCTTTGGCATTCTGGTTCGGTTTACCCCAATGTAAAACGACACAGGGAGCTGCAAGTAACAGCAGCTCCCTTAATTTCTTTACAAGCACCGTTCACATCTGATTGTTCAGACTCTGAAAATAGACACGGCCTGCTTTAATTCACCCGCCTGAGCTGAAATATCATCACTGGCCTGAGAGTTTTTCTGCACGGCAGCCGAAGCATCAATGGTAATATCCCGGATAACAGTCACATTCTGGCCAACTTCGTTAGCGACACAACTCTGCTGCTCAATAGCCGTTGCAATCTGAGTGGCCATATCAGAGATTTCTGTTACATCCCCGGTAATAGCAATCAGTACAGATTCAGCCTGAGCGGCTTGCTCCCGGCTCTCTGAACCTCTTTGTCTGCACTGGCCCATCAACCGGACAATACTTTGTGTTTTTTCCTGAAGTGATCCGATAATAACAGCAATTTCCTGAGTCGCCTCCTGAGTACGCCCTGCCAGAGCACGCACTTCATCAGCTACCACAGCAAACCCTCTTCCTTGCTCACCGGCTCTGGCCGCTTCAATTGCAGCATTCAGAGCCAGTAAATTAGTTTGTTCAGCAATTCCCTGAATAACTTCCAGTACCGATCCGATTGTCTCACTTTGCTCAGATAAATCGCTGACAGTTTGCCCTGAACCTTCCAGCTGATCAGAAAGCACCCGGATACTATCTATAGCCTGTTGAACCTTCTCCTGCCCATCTTTTGCATTATTATGAGTGGCATTAGCCTTCATTGCCGTATTTTCAGTATTCAGAGCAATCTCTTCAATCGTACTAACCATCTCAGTAACTGAGCTGGTCACCTGATCGGTCTCTGCCAATTGTCGATCCATATCGTTAGCCGTCCGGCCTGCATTTTCTGAGAGCTCTCCGGTAGAATGATTCATCTTGTCCACAGCATGGTTCACTCTGATAATCACATTCTGAAAACTGGTAAGCATCTGATTCAGCGCTTTTGCCATTTCTGTAATTTCATCACGCCCTTGCTCTTTCACTCTCAGACTCAGATCATGACTCTGATGAATATCCATTATAGAACCCTGAATGGCTTTAATCGGATTAAAGACTGAACGGGCAATCAACCAGGCCGTTACAGAGCTGAGAATCAGCATACCTGAAAAAACCAGTATCGAAATCAGCCGAGCTCTGTCAATACTGGACTTCAACATAAGCTGCACCTGCCCAAATGTCTTTGCCAGTAGAGCTTCTGTCTTATGTACAGTGCTGCGCATAGCCATACGTAAGCCCTCTTTGCTGCTTAATCCCAGCCGCTGCGCACCAGCAATATAAGCCATAAATTTCTGACTATACTGACTGGAAAGATCAGACAAACGTTGCTTTTCTTCATTGCTGACCGGAAGCATTGCTATCTGTTGATTCAGTTTAGCGATCAGTTTTTTAAACCGGTCCTGATACTTCAGATCACTCCGAAGCATAAAGTCTTTTTCGGCTCGTCTCAGCTGCAACATAGTGACCAGAACTGAATCCGCCTCATTTTTTTTCAGCTCTGACTCGATGGCATGTACTGCCTGCCTTAGATCTCCGGTAAGTCCCGACTCAGGGTCCACCCCCATTTCAACCACAGCATCGACCACCTCATGAAATCGCTGTTGATAATCCAGAACAATACGTTGCAATTCAGGTAACTCCCGAACAACCAATTCATATCGTTCCAGAATATCCTGCAATGTTTTCTGATCTGCCTGCATCAACTCGATTTTCTGGTCAAATTTCTGCTGATATGCCGTATCTTTTCTGGCCAGAAAATCCTTTTCATCTCTTCTGAGCTGTAGCATGTCCGCTTCCAGCTTAAGCGCAAAAACTTTACCTGTATTAAGGTCATCCACTTTGTTCAGAGTAAAAGTAAACAGAGAATACATCACTGCCATTGCTCCCATAGCAATCGCAGTATTCAGAATCAGTTTATGTCTGATCAGCATATTCAGAGCACCTCAGAGCAGAATTTTTGCATCCGGACTGCAATCAATAAAACGACCAGCCATCCAGACCAGTCCAGAATACTTAACCCTTCGCTAACGCGGATATATCTTCAGCCAGTTATCTTCAAGCGCCTGTTTTTCCTCTGCCCCATTTAATACATACGCTATTACATTAAAATTCATACCATCGGTGTCATCTGGCATAGAAGCCGTTACCTTAGTACCCGCAGTGTTGAGGGGGCATAGACATCCTCTGAAAAATGAAATATCGGTACTGGCAGGAGATACTCCAGAAAGACATCACGACAAAACTAGTCAGGCCAGAAAGCCAATGCTTCCGGTAATCATCCATGATTAATATTCAGAATAGAGGAAAAAAAACGTTCTGCAGGCATTCATATGCACCGGAACAAAAATAATCATCCAGAAAGAGGAGCTTATGTCGCTGACTCAACGAGCCTCTGATATATCCGGCCTGTGATTCTCAAGCCAGTGTATAAACTCACCGGATGGCAGCGCAGGACTGAACAGATATCCCTGCGCCATGTGGCAACCATGCTGCCTGAGAAAATCCAGCTGTTCCTGAGTTTCAACGCCTTCTGCCACTACCTTAAGATTCAGTGCCTTAGCCATAGCAAAAATAGCAATAACGATTGCAGAATCCTCTGGAGCTGCAGGTAAACGAGAGATAAAACTCCGGTCGATCTTCATAGTTTCAATAGGCAATTTTTTCAGATAATTCAAAGAGGAATAGCCAGTACCGAAATCATCCATAGTGACAGAAATACCCAGTTGCTTAAGATTATTTAACCGGGAAACCGACTCAAGAAAGTCTTCCACTACCGCATACTCTGTAATTTCAAGTTCAAGCTCCCCCTGCTCAATACCATTCTCTTCAATCTGCCGTTGAATAAATGGAAACAACCCCTGGTCACTCAGTTGCTTAGGTGACAGATTAACCGCAATGGATACCCCTTTATAGCCTGCTTGCTTCCATTGGCTTATCTGGAGACACGCCCGGCGTATTACCCAGTAACCCAGCTCACAAATCAGATTTGTACGCTCAGCAACCGGAATAAATTCATCAGGATAAAAGACCGTCTGCCCCTGATTCTGCCATCGGATTAAAGCTTCAGCACTGGTAAAACAGATGTCATCTCCCGTCAGATCGGCTTTTGGCTGAAAATGCAGCTGCAGACCATCCTGGCGGATAGCTTCTTTCAATTTATCTTCTATTTGCTGCTGTTTCTTCCTTAGTTCATTCAGTTCTGATGAATAAAATCTGACCTGGGCACGCCCTGAATCTTTTGCCTGGTACATGGCCGAATCAGCCTGGGTAATCAGTTCACTGGCACTGGATGCCTCTTCAGGAAAGCGGGAGATCCCAACACTGGCACCAGGCCTGACAGAGCATTGACCAATGAGCAATGGCTGATTTGCCAGCCGAACCAGATCTTTCCCAATAACCGCCAGATCATGTTCTGAGCCATAATGCGTGATAATGATGGTGAATTCGTCACCACCAATACGATATAACACATCGTACTCTCTCAAGCGTTCCTTAAAGATACGGGTAACCGCAATCAGGACCTGGTCTCCGATATCATGACCATAACGATCATTAATCCACTTAAAATTATCCAGATCCAGATAGATTAAACCGACACTGCTTTCCTCTCTGGCAGCCCTGCTCACTTCAACATCCAGCTGACTCAGAAAAGAATGCCGGTTCGGAATCTGAGTCAGAGTATCCAGGTACGCCAGGGATAGCAGACGGGACTCGGTTTCCTTTTTCTCCGTTATATCGGATAAGACCCCAACCAGAGTACTCTGTGTATTTTTGATTTCGACCAGATTCAGGCTCAGCCAGGCCGGAAAAGTTCTGCCATCATGCCGATGGCCAATAACCTCTCCTGACCAGCCTTCATGGCCGAGTTTCAACAAGCGCAGTGCTTCTTTGAAATTACCTTCTGGCCATCCTGAGAAGTAAATTGCAGGTGCTTCTTCCGTATTATCTGATTGCCAGCCAGTCATATCACAATAAGCCGGATTAGCATCCAGAAGAGCCCCCTGTAAATCAGTAACGAAGACAGCCTCTGTCAGCGCATCCATCGCTTTATTATTAACTTCCAGTGCCTGCATTGGCCGCACCAGAGCATGGCGAAGGCTTAGAAATAAAGAACCGACCAAAATACTCCCAAGTACCAGTATCTGTGCCACTTCAAGCATAAGGCTCTGATACAGATCATCCTTGAACGCATCATCCTTGTACCGGACCTCAACCTGGCCGATAGTCACCAGGCCTGATTGCACAGGATAACCCACTCTGTTATTCAGAGAAGACCAGAAGCCACCATGTATAGTCTTATTAAAAGTCTCAACCTGATACCCGGCCCGGACTTTTCCGACATACAACTGGCCAAAATTACCATACACCATTACACCCTGCACAAATTCCGTGTGCATTTCAGAATCCAGAATAGCCGATACCATACTAATAGAGTAAGCTTCGTCATGTTCTTTGTTGTACAAATCCTGTACTGCTGGCCTGACCGCATAGGCGACACGACTGGCAACAGCCATACCCCGTTCTTCCAGGCTACTAATCATCAGTTCCCGGGTTTGCTGATAGCGTACCAGTACAAACCCACTCATAATCAGAAAAGTGATAAGGCTCAAGATGATAAACAAACGAACATCTGGTTTACTGAACATTATTTGTCGTAGAGTCCAAACCATTGATAGTAATTATCGTAACGCACTTTAAATTGCTTTTTCTGATCAATAATACGCCGACTCATCAGATCTTTGCCGGCATAATGCCGCAACGCGTTGTTTGAAGCCTCCCGCCACCGAAGCAGGTTGTCCCCCGGATAAGAGGATAATCCGAACCTTCCAAAACCCCATACCAGACAGGCCTCCACAGATTTCAGAATAAATGCCTTATTTACAAGCATATACAAGCTTTCAAAATTCTGCTCAATAAAGCGGAATAAAAAATGAAACTTCTTGTTATTATATTATGTTAACGGGCAAAGGGACGTCTGAACTGAAGAAACGCAGCTTATTTCAGACTAGACTTATTCAGCAAGAAAACATAACTGGCGACACGGAACAGCGGCCATATATCCGGAGTATATTATGAGGAAGTGTGCATCTGTTCTGGCCATTTATAGCCTGCTACTTTTCAACCCGACATCCACGCCTGCACAAGCTGAGGATCAGTTAGAGGAGTTCAACCAGTCATCGGAGAAACGCCCTGTCAGTATGGCTTGCGCTATGTTCCCTCCTTACAAAATAGAAAGTAAGAATAAGAAACAACCTCACTCCGGTATCGATCTTGAAGTCATACAGGCTGCTTTCTCAGTGGCAGGCCGGGAGGTTGATTTTAATTTCTACCCCTGGAAGCGTACCGTGAAAATGGCAGAAAGGGGGCAAACCGATGCATTATGCGGGTGTGCCTACAGACCAGAACGGGGAAAAAGCTTTATCTACTCCGATATGCTTGGGCTTCATAGTCAGGGAATATTTATTAATGAAGAATCGGATTTTCACACCGTTGAACAACTGGATGACCTGAGAGGCCGGAGTATTGCTGCCGTCAGAGGCTATGCAGTACATAAGGAGTTGCAGGATAAAAAAGATATTCGTGCAGTAGAAGCCAATGATGACACCCAACTACTCAGATTGCTGCTGGCTAACCGGGTGGATGCCATCTACTCCTACAGAGATATCATTCTCTATCGAATGGCCATGAATTCAGAAACCCGGCATATCCGTTATTACGAGCTTAACAGCCAGCCCTATTATCTGTGTTTTTCCCGCAACCGACCAGATATCGAAGATATCGTACAGGATTTCAATAAGGGGCTGCGTACTATTCGCTTTAATGGCACCTATAACCGAATCTGGGAAAGCTACCGGTAATCTCTGATCATTTCCCCTCTGTTTTCATTAAATCGGAAGAGAAGACGTTACCGGTTATGCCATAAGCCGAATAATCTGTCTGTCATGATATCAGTGGAAGTGAGATTCCATATGAAGATAACTGCTGGCAAAAGGCAGGTTCAGATAACGCTCAAAAAAAGCCTCGTGCCGTTCCTGATTGACCAGAGCCTGCACACACTCCTGCGCCCACCCTGTCTGCCAATTAACCCGTTGTTCATCCTGATGCAGAACCCTCAGCGCTTTTGCCAGAATAAACCAGGCTTTATCCCGGTTGCCAAAGTGCTGAAAGGCATTAGTAAGATAAATAGCCGATAAAGTCAGCTGAGTCGCCGTACTTTTAAGCTCCTGTTCAGACATCTTATACCCGTGACGACATAGCTGCTGACAACTCAGATCAAACGCACAACCAAGATAAGGAATCGCTTCCTGCCATTGCTGTAAATCGTAATGCAAAGCCCCCAGATTCATCCATTCAAACCAGGTTTCACTCTGTTTTACCGGAGACATATCCAGTAACTTTCTGTGGTGTTCTGTCCATAGGAATAACATCGCCCGCCCTCAAATGAGAATCAATGTCATTTAAGATTAAACAAAATAAGAATTATTATCAACAAAAAAACAGCAAAAATAACGAGGAATATTTACTCAGATCAAAAAACAACAGAGACAAAACGAACTATCAGAGCAGATATACAAAGACATGGCCAACCCGAAGTCACAGGGTACAGATATGAAACAGGTAAGCCATGCCTGTAATAGCGGATACAGTTTTGTTGGGACTAGCTGAAAGCGTTTAAGCCCCCTGACCCGCTATCATTGGTTCAGATCTGATCAGAAACCAGCAAAATCGAAATCGAAGTCAGCCAGACCAGTCAGCTCCAGCGTCTGGATACCAGGCATTTCCTGGCCATCAGCATTATCAACAAACTCAAACATACCGAAATCGATCCAGTTATCGTCATTGTCTGTGCCAGTATTCAATTGAGAGACCGTTTCCAGCTTACTGAAATCAAAATCATCCAGATTCAGCAGATCATCTTTATCCTTATCAAATGGACTCACAACAGAAATTACCGGCTCACCATCGATTATATCTGAGTCAGGTTCTTCAGTAATCAGAGGCTCAGCACTCAGCTCTTCGTAAATAGCATCAACGCGCTGCTGCTGAGCTTCCGTCAGATCATCATACGTCACGACGCCATATACTTTATCAATCTGTTTGAACAAGCCGCTCAGCTCAGTTTCCTGCTCTTCTGTCAGTTCTGGCCATTCACCGCTATCATTCGGAGCCAACAGCGCATCAACTTTATCATTCAGAGCATTTACCTCTGCCTGCTCTTCTTCTGTCAGCTCTGACTTCGGCGTACCAAAGATCTCATTCAGCTCATCAAACAGAGCCTGAGTTTTCTCATCAAATACAGGCAGAATAGTGACCAGACCATCGGAACCATCAATATCCAGGTCTTTCAGGTAGATTGCATCCAGCTTGTCGTAAATACCGTCGACCTCCCTCTGTTGCTCTTCAGACAGATCATCATAAGAAACAACACCGTACACTTTATCAACCTGCTTATATAAACCGTTCAGCTCTTCCTGCTGCTCTTCGGTCAGTTCTGGCCAGTTGCCATCTTTATCAGGAGACAGAATCGCTTCAATCTTATTGTTCAGCTCATCAACCTGCTTCTGTTCATCTTCCGTCAGCTCCTGCTTGTAAGTGCCGAAAATTTCATCCAGACGGTCATGCAGAGCCTGAGCTTCCTCATCAATCGGCTCTACTGGCAGAGTATTAATCTGATCAGCCCACAGCTTGTCCAGTTCGGCATAAATATCATCAACTTTTTTCTGCTGCTCTTCACTCAGGTCGTCATAATTAACGATGCCATAAATATCATCAATCTGATCGTAAATGGCTTCCAGCTCTTTTTCCTGAGCTTCAGTCAACACTGGCCACTCACCATTATCATTCGGTTCAAAAAATGCGTTCGCTTTTTCGTACAGCGCATCAACCTGTTTCTGTTCATCTTCAGTCAGATCAAAATCCGGCGTACCAAAAATTTCATCCAGTTGCTTATACAGAGCCTGGATCTCTTCACTTTCCGGGAAAATAACACAAGAACCAATAATTCCATTAGCATCAACAGGCTCTGGAATACCTCCATCAACCGGCATGAAGATCAGCGGTTCTGCGTCAACCGGGAAAGGCTCAATCAATGGCAGAGGTTCTGCGTCAACCGGAAAAGGCTCAATCAATGGCATCAATGTCAGAGGTTCGGCATCAACTGGAAAAGGCTCAATCAGCCCAGCTTTCAGATCCAGAGTAGCAGGCTCAATTGCCGCGTTATTATTTTCAGTGCGAACATCATTATTTCGGGTAAGCATCATGATCATAGTTCCTTGATATTATGCGTGTCTTAGAAAAACCAGCTACTCCACTTGTCAGCTGGCCCGATAATAATGGGCGAACTCTCATGTACTGTCCTGAGCGAGCAAGTCCCGAACAGGTAACGCCGGGTAGTCACAAAGTAGCCATTTGTATTTATGTAACATTTGCGCATAACATACTGAAAAAATACCCCAGACTATGACCTACGCCAGAACACAGATATCTCTGCAAAAGCGCAGACTCTTTCCGGATGAGCGATGGAAGCATATCAATATATTTTTGTTCTGCTGTGTATCAGCCATTATTTGCGTCGTATCTTCCTCGGGAAAAACACAAAGACTCCAGCTGAATACAGACCTGTTCACAATACTCTCTGAGCACCTGAATAAAATACTCAGTTTCGGAGGAATATGGCCGGTGTAATGGACGAATAAGACAGACAGAGAACACGATCTGCTCTGAAAATGGCCGAATAACCAACCCCTGCCCGACATAGTGCAAAGCGGTCAGAGGATTCACAACAGCGATGCCCTCTCCCAGACATACAGAGGCACAGACTGCACTGGCACTGTCCGTTTCAATGACCAGATTACGTTCAATGCCCAGCTGACTGAACAGAGTATCAACTCTTATCCGGTAAGGATCTGAAGCCGCCAGGCTGATCACATCCTGAGCCAGAAAGTCATCCGGTATCAAAACAGACTTACAGGCCAGAGGATGCTCTTCTGGCAGGACACATACCAGATCCAGCTTCATCAGTACTTCTGTCTGAGTCCCAGGCGGTTGCATACTATGCTCAGAAATACCCATATGGTATTGCTGTGTTGATACAGCCTCTTCCAGCACGGGAGATTCCAGTGGTGTAATACTGATACTGGCCTGAGGATAATACTGCCGAAAGCGCTTGCATACCGCAGGCAATAAAGCGACAGAAAAAGCAGGCAGACAGGTCAGTTGCAGACCTGACTGTTGAAAATTACGTATCCTCTCAACCGCATTTTTTATCCGCTCCAGCCCGGCATAATTACGTTTAACCTCTTCAAACAGCATCAGTCCGTGCTCAGTTGGTACCAGCTTACCGGCCTGGCGTCGAAATAATTCTAACTGTGTGGTTCTTTCAAATAAGGCCAGTTCCCGACTGACCGTCGGTTGGGAAGTGTGCAGCATCTCTGCTGCTGCTGTTGCCGATCCGGTTGTCATCACCGCCCAGAAAATTTCAACCTGCCTGAATTTAAAGTTCATCTGTCTCTGCCTGATTCATCTTACTTTTCCAGCTTAATGTTGATGGATTAACGGATAATCCAGTCTTTTGAACGCCCATGCCTGCATCAAGGAAAACATCCATATCAATTATGAATAGACTATATAAAAATTGATATTTTTCACATGCAATACAGCTCCCTATACTGGCTGACACTGGTTTGGCAGCCCTTGCCCGGCGAGTAAAACGTAAAAGAAAGGCTTTACTGCAAAGATACCGGAGTCCCCATGGATCACTTTAGTTACCAGAACGGCGAACTGTTTGTTGAACAGACATCAGCACAGAGCATTTGCGATCAATTCGGCAGCCCTGCCTATGTCTATTCAGAACGAACCCTGACAGAGAATTACCGCACATTTGAATCTGCTTTTGCCGGAATCAATCCTCTGATCTGCTTTTCGATCAAAAGCTGCAGTAATCTGAGTGTTCTGAAGCATCTTGTTTCCCTGGGCTCCGGCATGGATGTGGTCAGTGGCGGAGAACTATTCCGGGCACTGAAAGCCGGGGTATCCACAGATAAAATTGTTTTTGCTGGTGTGGGCAAGTCCCACGATGAACTCAGATACGCCATTGAATCCGGGGTATACCTGTTTAATATTGAGTCAGAACCGGAGCTTGAAAGACTGGCAGCTCTGGCTGAAGAAGCGGGTCGTACAGTTAAAGCCGCTATTCGTATCAACCCGGATATCTCTGATGCAGGTACACATGCAAAAACCAGTACCGGGGGGCGTCATACCAAATTTGGTGTACCGCTGGAGCGAGCCAGAGTACTGTTCTGCTCTGATTTATACCCATTTGTCGACATCACCGGAATTCACATTCATCTGGGCTCTCCAATCCCATCTACAGAGACCTATTTGCGGGCAATTGACCGGGTAGAAGCTCTGATTGATGAGGTAGAAAGTCAGGGAGCAAAAATTGAACTGTTGAATATTGGCGGCGGGTATCCGGCGGCTTACCACACCGATAACACCGTGCCTCAAAGCATTTCATCAATAGGGGAGCAGATCAGCGAACGCCTGCAGAGACTCAGAAACAAAGGAAAAACCTTTATTATTGAACCCGGACGATCAATCAGTGCCAATTCAGGTATTCTGCTGACCAGTGTGGAGTACGTAAAACAAGGCTGGGACAGAGAGATCACTATTCTGAATGCAGGCATGAATATACTGTTGCGCCCGACTCTGTACAATGCCGATCATGTGATCTGGCCTGCATCATGTCAGGGGTTTAACGGCCACTGGAGTGAGCTGATTTCTGCGCAGACGGAAACACAGTGTACCGATATTGTAGGACCCATCTGCGAAACCGGTGATTATTTTGCTCTGGGTCGTCAGATGCCTCCTATGCAGAGCGGAGATCTGATTGCAGTGTTTTCCTGTGGTGCTTACAGCATGAGTATGGCCAGTCAGTACAATTCCAGAGTACGTCCGGCTGAAGTCATGGTATCAGGAAATGACTGCCGCTTAATTCGCCAGCGAGAAAGCTATGAAGACCTGATATCCCACGAATATGGGCTGATGTGATGATTATCCCTAAGATATGATGGCATTAAGCTGACCTGCTCATTTTTATAATAATCAGGTCAGCCTCTTTCGCGCGCACCTGTTCCCATTGAAACGTCACAGAAGATTCATAGCCATTCTTATATTGACTATTACGACAGTAAAGCTGGCCAAATGCGCACAGACCACAACAACTCATTTTACAGTGGCCAGCATACCCATAACGGCTCCCCATCTTAAAAATGAAAAAATAAAGCCAAATTTCACAAACATACTTGTATACAACTTTTATATCATCCAATCACTTGATACATTTAAACTGGACAGTGCGAAGTTCTCGATAGTGGAAGCATAAGCTTGACGCCTCTCAAGCTTATGATCTTTTCTTAAACTCACCACAAGTAAAGTC